>CAWHUL010000006.1:0-186290 GCA_963832365.1 uncultured Acidobacteriota bacterium
TCGTCAGGCCTTTAGTTGCTATTCCGCGGAGTGTGTGAAAAACAGTGAATGCAAACCACAACAAGCGAGCAGCGGAGCAGAACGGCGGGCCTGGCAACACTGACGCCAATTTATTCCGGTTTGGACCCTCCTCGCAACTCACGAAAGTAACTGCGGATTTGTGCGGTATTGTCACACCCAGTTGGAAACGTACGGAGTGTTTGAACAGTGAATGCAAACCACAACAAGCGAGCAGCGGAGCAGAACGGCGGGCCTGGCAACACCGACGCCAATTTATTCCGGTTTGGACCCTCCTCGCAACTCACGAAAGTAACTGCGGATTTGTGCGGTATTGTCACACCCAGTTGGAAACGTACGGAGTGTTTGAACAGTGAATGCAAACCACAACAAGCGAGCAGCGGAGCAGAACGGCGGGCCTGGCAACACCGACGCCAATTTATTCCGGTTTGGACCCTCCTCGCAACTCACGAAAGTAACTGCGGATTTGTGCGGTATTGTCACACCCAGTTGGAAACGTACGGAGTGTTTGAACAGTGAATGCAAACCACAACAAGCGAGCAGCGGAGCAGAACGGCGGGCCTGGCAACACTGACGCCAATTTATTCCGGTTTGGACCCTCCTCGCAACTCACGAAAGTAACTGCGGATTTGTGCGGTATTGTCACACCCAGTTGGAAACGTACGGAGTGTTTGAACAGTGAATGCAAACCACAACAAGCGAGCAGCGGAGCAGAACGGCGGGCCTGGCAACACCGACGCCAATTTATTCCGGTTTGGACCCTCCTCGCAACTCACGAAAGTAACTGCGGATTTGTGCGGTATTGTCACACCCAGTTGGAAACGTACGGAGTGTTTGAACAGTGAATGCAAACCACAACAAGCGAGCAGCGGAGCAGAACGGCGGGCCTGGCAACACCGACGCCAATTTATTCCGGTTTGGACCCTCCTCGCAACTCACGAAAGTAACTGCGGATTTGTGCGGTATTGTCACACCCAGTTGGAAACGTACGGAGTGTTTGAACAGTGAATGCAAACCACAACAAGCGAGCAGCGGAGCAGAACGGCGGGCCTGGCAACACTGACGCCAATTTATTCCGGTTTGGACCCTCCTCGCAACTCACGAAAGTAACTGCGGATTTGTGCGGTATTGTCACACCCAGTTGGAAACGTACGGAGTGTTTGAACAGTGAATGCAAACCACAACAAGCGAGCAGCGGAGCAGAACGGCGGGCCTGGCAACACTGACGCCAATTTATTCCGGTTTGGACCCTCCTCGCAACTCACGAAAGTAACTGCGGATTTGTGCGGTATTGTCACACCCAGTTGGAAACGTACGGAGTGTTTGAACAGTGAATGCAGACCACAACAAGCGAGCAGCGGAGCAGAACGGCGGGCCTGGCAACACCGACGCCAATTTATTCCGGTTTGGACCCTCCTCGCAACTCACGAAAGTAACTGCGGATTTGTGCGGTATTGTCACACCCAGTTCAGAGAACCGGCACATTGCAAATAAACAATGTGCAAAGACTGTAAGAACGCACCGCGGCCCGTTATGCGAACGGGTAAAGGGGAACCGATCCCTCACAAATAGGACCAAACGATATGGATCCGAAAATGACCAAAGGCGAACGTGCGATGGAAGCTGTTGCCGTCGAACGGTTCAAGTGGCTGAACGCCAGCACTGATTATGTCAAAGCCATCAACCATGCGCTCCAGAGCGAAGGGGCCCACCCTCAAAGTGTAAATGCGTTGATTCAATCGCTTGAATGCAAGCCATTCTCATCCGCTGATGAGTACGACGCAGATGCTCTTTGCGCTGTGAACGGTGCCCAATTTTCTGGCTCCCCACTCGAATCGAAGCTGCTTCGACTTGCCGAAACATGTGCAGTGTGTGGAGGAGTGTTTCCGGAAGAACTTTTCGAGCGGGAATAATTCCCTGCCACCGCAAGTATCCCGACTGAGCGCTGGCAGACGTTGAGTGCAGCCAAAGCGGCGCAACGTCGACCCGTTCGATCAGACTGCTAATGACCCACGTCGCCGCCAGAGCGCCGGGGTTAACCAGCAACCTGAGGGAACGCAAGACAAGCTTAGTTGTCTCGGGCACGTGGCCAGCGAAGCTGATGTCGCGTGCAAACAGGCGAGCTGTTGTCAAAATCAAGCAGGAGAAGGAGAGGAAAGAATGCCGAGACTGTACGACATCGTGAGAGGTATGAATCTTGCTGTCACTCTGGACAATTCAGAGCTGCTCACAGTACCGAAACATCTCCCTGTTTTTGACATTTCCGGTACTCATGATTTCCTCCTGCAAGCATTGGACGACTGGGATGTAAGCAAGCTCTGTATTTGTCCTCCATTTCCACAGTTTTGGATGGAGTACGACACAGCGGACAAAACGAATGGCGCATGGTTTCGGTGTTGGTCGAAGGATGAATGGCTTAGCACCTGCCATGAGTATTCGCAGAGTGACACGGAAGCAATGGCAGAAGAAGAGCGACTCCTTGCTCCCGCCCGCTGGGTAATTACAGCCGACGTCTTCCGGTCTTTGTGCGACCAGCCAGGAATTGCACAACCTTCACGTTATGGATTTGGATCGATGATTGACTACCACGGCGCACCACTCTGTCACGGCGTAAATTGCCGCTCTTTTCATTTCGAAGACACGCGGGAGATAGTGAGCGATTCACAAATACTTTCATTTCTGGTCGGAGTGCTGTACCCGATGTGGTTTTCGATGAGCCATGTCGGAGACCGGAAGAATTTGAAAGAAATTGTTCCAACGCGACAGCAACGTCGTTTCTCATAATAAAAGACTCGCTCCTCCCTATACGTACCACATTCTGAAAGTCCCGGCTTTTGAAGAGTTTCGGCAGCACTATGCATGGCACGGGGGCGGCACGCACGCAACTCCACGACGACCACGTTCGCGCCAATTGGGCTCACTACACGCCTGAAAGACCGCTGTTCGGGAAGGTGGTCGGTATGGTGTGGCGTAGGTCTCACTTGAAAGGCAACCCGGACCGCGGCGTCGTAGAAAAGGACTACGAAGTGATCCCACCGTTGACTACATCGTAGTCGGCTCGCGTCGCCGCCAGAGCGCCGGGGCGAACCAGCAACCTGAGGGAACGCGAAACAAGCTTAGTTGTCCGGGCACATGGCCACGGGAAGTGGTTTCACGTGCACACAGGTGGAGTGTTGCCTGACGAAAGGAACGATGAATGTCAGATTCTCGACAAAAAAGCGTGCTCCGCCTGATCAAGGAACACGGGGAAAGCTGGTGCGTCAGAGAAAACATCGGGTGTACCACTTCGTGACTGGTCTTGTGTTCACGACCTCCAGCACTCCGAGCAACTCACGAGCTTGGCATCAGTCGCTCGCTGACCTGAAACGGTTACTTGGAATTCGCAAGTTACGAAAAAACAAGAACACTATCAGCGTCAAAAGACGAACACAAGAACAACCAATGAGGAAATGCCCTGCGCCAGCGATTCAGAATAATTATCCGAGTGCAGCAGGCGTGGGGAGTAGTAGTTCCCTACAGTCAGCACTCGAACAAGCCCTAATTGAACACGGCAACTTCCAGGCTCTGATGTTGGCGCAGGGCGTCAAACCCCGACAAAACGCATAAGAGACATTGGCGGTACGTAGCTGTACTCGCTCACGAGCTACAAGCGAAGCGAAACATGAGCGGAGTGAAGGTAGTTGATCTTTGGGAAAAGAGAGGGCTGACAACATGAGACCTGTATGTGCAATTGAAAGGAGAAAGTAATGGCATATGTGAAGTATGATGCTGGAAAAGGACGGCGCACAAAAGGCGACGAACGGCGATTGCCAAGTGCGTGCACTGCACACCGCATCCGGCTTGAGCTATAGCGCTGCGTGGGATGCGCTGTACGCCTTGCAGGGAAAGTACCGTAGCCACGGCTTTAATATCATTTTATATCTGGACAGCGGCGAACTTGGCGTCGTGCGCAAGTTGTCTTTTCCGGCAAAGGCGGGGCAGGAGCGTATGACTGCCGCTGAGTTCGTCCGCAAATACCCTAAGGGCAACTTCATTCTGAGGCAGGCGCACCACGTTGTCGGGGTTGAGGATGGCGTCGTGTACGACAATGCTGACTCGACCGACCGCTGTGTCTATACGGCATGGGAAGTGAGTGAAACAAAAACGAAGAAAAGGCGGAGGAAGTAGGACGTCAGTATTAACTGTAAGTAGTCATAAGTGTTACGGAAACACTAGCAGTTGAACGTTGCGGCTACCAAATTTTGTTGTCGGAGGCTTTTATGACTGAATTATTTGAAACAATTGAACCATTTGTTAATGTCGAGGTAGTCGCCGACTTCTTAGATATGCCCCGGCCTCAAGTGTTGCGTTTAACCCGCAGGTTTGTGATTCGAGCTTACCCAATTTGCGGAAAGAAGCGCCATGTCTGGAAGTATCGGCTGAGCGAAGTCGCAGAAGACATTGCCGGATTGCGCAAGCAGCCGCAGAGTACAATGGGTAGCGGCAGTCCTCGGAGTTCCGCAAAAGGAAGAAAGCATGCGGAATAATGGGGAAGGTTGGTTACGCATTAAGAGGTACGCTGAAGGGGATACAGTCCTGTTTTGCTACCAGACATTACGCCCATCGGACGGTCACCGAGTAGAAAACTCCAAGCGAGTCGGTCTGCTGACGGACTTCCCATCTGAAAAGGCGCAATGGAAGGAGGTGGCGAGACTAGGTTTTCCGAAGTTATTGGACCAGCCAATCGGCGCTACTCCGACTTTCGGAGAGTTGGCTGAACACTTTCGAAAAAATGAATTAGAGAAAGAAGTCCGGAGTTAGTAAACGGGCTGAAGAAACGGTGAAGGCAACCACGCAAATCCTTGACGATTGGGTGTTGCCCCGCTGGCGGGACAAAAGGGCACTCGAAATCAAGTCTCTCGATATCGAAGGGTGGTTCGAGTGGTTGGCTTCCACGCCTCAGGGGAAATATAAGAAGCCACTGGATTGGGGAACAGTCCAAAAGCTGAAGTCTGTTATGTCGCAAGTATTCAAGCACGCACAGCGGCATGAACTGATTCCGGCTTCGGTAGACAGAAAGGGGAAGCTCTCGAATCCAGTCATTCTCGCTCGGTGCCAATCATCTTCTTCAAATTACGAGGCAATAGTGGTGAGCCCCGAACAGATGATCGTCATTCTGTCCGAACTCGACAAGTCTGAGACTCGGCTGGAATGGACTCTGGCGCTCCTGATTTCTGCGACCGGAGTCCGACCTGAAGAATGTTTCGGGCTGAAGTGGTCGGATGTTGATTGGACGAAAGGTCAAATCAATATTCGGCGTGGCTGGTCAAAGGGCAAGGCGACTCCGGGCAAAAACAAGGGCAGCATGACGCAAGTCGTCATGCACCCGGCGCTCGCTCAGGTTATGCAGGAGTGGCGGGGGGAGTCCCTTTATTCCAAAGACTCAGCTTGGATTTTCGCCTCTACGAAAGAAAAGGGGAAAATCCCTCGGTCGGCGTCGATTTGTTCGAGAGACTATCTTCGTCCGGCAGCCGTCAAGGCTGGCGTCATTCCTGCTGATTTTCATGGGCGCTTTGCGTGGCATAATTTACGCCACTCGCTTGCGACGTTCCTCGGCTCTGCCGAGGGTGTGCGTCCGGCAGTGGTTGCAATCGATTTTGCGCCACAAAAAGCTTTCGACCACCATGGAAATCTATACCCATGGGGTTGACTCAGAGCAGTTGAAAGCGCAGGGGCAATACTTGGACGCCATCAAGCTGAGGCCCGCTTCTGAGGCTGTTCAGTGAGCTTCGGGTTGAATCTCGGGTTGGGTCGGTTCGGTCTAAACGCTGTAACTGATTGATTTAATTGGTGGCGGCGAGTGGACTCGAACCACTGACCTACGGATTATGAGACCGTCGCTCTAACCAACTGAGCTACGCCGCCATCTTGGTATTCAACAAGGCAAACAAATGCGGAGTGTCGAACAGGAGAGTCCCGACGATTTTGATTCTACGGACTGACTTTGCGAGTGTCAAACAATGCGCGCGCCTGGCCGGGACCAGCGCGGTGGAAGGTCAGCTCGACAATCAGCAACCCTCGTCCAACTAATTCTGCCGGACTGCGTCTAAATCAGTTAGACCGGATTCGCGGAAGGTGTCCCCAGCCCGGTGTGCAAGCACTGGGGTACATCAACCTTGGAACCGCTTTGGCGGAATAATGTGGCTGGAGAGCTGCTCGCGCCATCCAACACAAAGGTATAATCGAAAGCACGGGCCAGCCGTGACCGGGTGGCCGGAAATCACATATGTCCAAGAGTTCCAAGTGGTTCCTGATCAGCGTCTCCTCGCTCCTGGTGTTATTTGTCATGCTGGGCAGTCTGGGAGTCAAGGCCTCCAACAAGAATGACGGTGCTTATCGTCAGTTGAACGTCTACACCGAAGTTTTGCAGCGCATTCGCACCGACTACGTTGAAGAGCCCAACATTCAGATCGTCACCGACGGTGCTTTGCATGGCTTGCTTGAGTCGCTCGATGCCAATTCGAGCTATCTCAGTCCCGCCGAGTACAAGAAATTCAAGCACCTGGGCGAGCAGAAGGCCGGCATTGGCGCCGCCGTCTCCAAGCGATTCGGCTACGCAGCCGTCATTGCCGTCATTCCGGGCGGACCGGCGGGAAAGGCCGGCATAGCCAACGGTGACATCATTGAAGGCATCGAGGGCAAGAGTACGCGCGAGATGTCGCTGGCTGAGATCCATGGTGTTCTCGGCGGTGAGCCTGGTTCCACCATTTCGGTATCGGTTGTGCGACCGCGGCGGGCCGTGCCGCAGAAGGTCACCATAACGCGCGAGGTGGCGAAGGATCCGGCGGCGACAGCCAGGATGCTTGACAATGGCATTGGGCTGATTGCGGTGGACAGCTTCCCCAAGGGACGCGCCCAGGAGATCGCAAGCAAAATCAAGGAATTGCAGCGTCAGGGTGCAAAAAAGCTGCTCTTCGATTTGCGTAATTGCGGCGACGGTGACGAGGCGGAGGGAATTGCCACTGCGAATTTGTTCCTTAACCACGGACTGATCGCCTACGTGCAGGGGCAGACGTTCCCCCGGCAGGACTACAATGCCGATCCGGCGAAGGATGTCACCGATCTGCCTTTGGTCGTGATGGTGAACCGCAGCACCGCTGGTCCGGCCGAGGTCGTAGCCTCAGCCATTCTCGGCAACGCGCGCGGGGACGTGCTGGGCGATAAGACCTTCGGCTCCGGCTCGATCCAGAAGGTTCTGGAACTGAAAGATGGTGGGGCGCTGTTGTTGTCGGTGGCCAAGTACTTCGCGCCCAGCGGCAAGGCGATCCAGGATGTCGCCGTCACCCCGAATATCCTGGTTGCCGATGTGGTTGACGAGTTCGTCTCGCCCGACGATGAGCAACAAGACGAACCCCCGGCTGAAACTCCCAAGAAACCGCATCAAGACGAGCAGATGCGTCGTGCCATCGAGGTGCTGAAAAACCTGGATCATAAAGCCGCATAGACAAATTTTTGCCAACCGTTCCACGAGCCGCGGACTACATGTTCGCGGCTTTTTCTTCGCTTGCACGAGCGTCCCTTAATTTCTCGCCGGGTGCCACGAATCTGTCGCGGTTAGCGGATGCGGAAACGAAATACCGACACTTTGGTTCTATACCAAGTAACCACCGCTCGTTATCGGACACGAAATCGTTATCGGACATAGAATTGCCCCATTCGCACTGCGCAAATGGGGCAATTAGCGTCTCTAAAGAGTTCGCCTTTGAACCTGCACGCGACCGTTCAGGCGGCCTTTGCCTGATTCGTGTCGTCCGGCATTGTGAATGCCTGCTGCTCGGCGAGGTTCCCGATGAAAGGCAGTTTGAACATATGTCCCTGGTAGGCTTTCAGCACGCAGATTACCCATATCGCGAGCTCGGCCAGCCACAACAGGGGCCAGAGCATCAGGGTCGTCCATCTCACCACCGGCATGAGGGCAACAATCCTCAATGCAAACGACGCCACCATGCACGCGATAGCAAAGAAAAGACTCTGGAACGCGTGATAGCGGACGAAGCGCCGCTTGCTATAGGGATCAATCAAAAGCAGCACAATGGCCGGAATGATGGTGAAGTAGGCGAGCATGCCGGCTACGTTGTCGGAGAGGCCACCGCCGGTTGTCGGCTGCGCTTGTGGCGGCACCGGGGCGGCTGCATAACTTGGTGAGGTACGTCCCACTGCTTTTCCGCATGTAGGACAAAAAGCGGCATTTTCGGCGATCTGAGCGCCACAAGATGCACAAAGCATGATGCCCTTCCTTTGCTGACACTCAACGCCCATACCAGGGCCACAATGCGCGTCTTAGATTGGAATGCGGGAAGGGGGCATTTGGTTATCCGGAACTCCGCGCTAACTCCGCTCTTGCACCGCGTTGCAGTCTACCCGGACCTCGTTTTCCGCCCCTATCGCTGGCCTTGCCAGGCGGCGGATGCCGCCCAAAGCGGAGCTCATTGGAGAGTACGAAGGGAAGTCGTACAATAATGGCAGCGTGAGCTGCAATCAACTATAGAAAGAAGAACTGACTATGGAAATGGTGAGTTTGGAATCTGCGCAGAAGATTCTCGCACAGGCTATGGAGAAGGCGACCAAGGATTTTGGCCGTCCCATTTGCGTTTCGGTATGCGACAAATTTGGATTCCTTATCGCTTTCGGCCGCATGAAAAACGCGCCGGTGCGAAGCATCGAAATCTCGCGCCGCAAGGCGTACACTGCTGTCCGAATGGGTGTATCCACTGACGCGTTCCTGGCGCGCCTACACAAAGAACAGATCGAAGCCGGTTTTTTTGGCGACGATATGGTCACGGCTCTTCCTGGCGGCAACCTTCTGAAGGATGCTGCCGGCAACGTTCTGGGTGGCGTGGGTGTGAGCGGCCTTACCTCGGCCGAGGACCAGTCCATCACGGAAGCTATGGCAGAATTGGTGAAAGCCGGGAAAGTGTAGACTTTTACTCGGAAGGTGCCCCGAAGTAGTTTGGATATTCGGGCTCCCCGGCAAACCTTTGGCGTTTGCTGGGGCGGCTCGTGGATCTGCTCTGACACGACTCTGGATTTAGCTTCCACAAACCTTTGAATTTCGTAGGGAAAAAAGAAAAATGAATAAGATTGGATTTGTTGGCTTGGGAATCATGGGAAAACCCATGAGCAAGAATCTTCTTAAGGCCGGTTACAAACTGGTCATTTACGATATCGTTCCGGCAGCCGTCGAAGAGGTCAAGAAGGCTGGCGCGGAAGTCGGCACCTCGCCCAGCGATGTGGCCTCCAAAACCGATGTCATCATCACCATGCTGCCCAATTCTCCCCAGGTGAAGGAAGTGGTGCTGGGCAAGAACGGCGTCATCGAAGGCGCAAAGTCCGGCTCGCTGGTGGTTGACATGAGCTCGATCGCTCCGCTGGTGGCGCGCGAAGTGGGTGCGGAACTGAAGAAGAAAGGTATCCGCATGCTCGATGCCCCGGTCAGCGGCGGCGAACCGAAGGCAATTGACGGAACACTGTCGATCATGGTCGGTGGCGAAAAAGCGGACTTCGACACCATGCTTCCCGCGTTCAAGTGCATGGGGGCGTCCGCCGTCCTGACGGGCGCGCTCGGAGCCGGCAATGTTACCAAGCTGGCAAACCAGATCATCGTCGCCATCAACATTGCGGCGGTCTCTGAGGCAATGGTACTGGCTACCAAGGCCGGCGTGGACCCGAACCTGGTGTACGAAGCGATCAAGGGGGGACTCGCAGGCAGCACTGTGCTGAACGCGAAGGCGCCACTGATGATGGATCGCAAGTTCAATCCGGGGTTCCGCATCAACCTGCACATCAAGGACATGGCCAACGTTATCGAAACCGCCCACGGAGTCGGCGTTCCCCTGCCGCTCTCGGCCGCCGTCATGGAGATCATGCAGGCGCTGAAAGTGGACGGCTTGGGCGATAGCGACCACGGCGCCATCGTGCGCTTCTACGAGAAGCTTGCCCAGACCGAAGTAAAACGGCAATCGTAACGGCGGCATCGAACAGGTAGAGCAGATGCAGAGATGCTGTATCCCGGGAGATGAACGTCATTCCGAGCGAGTGACGCCTTGCGTCGCGAGTCGAGGAATCTCGTGCTGTGTTTTTTTTGCTACAGAAACACAAGATCCCTCCACTCCGCTTCGCTTCGGTCGGGATGACGCCTCTTATAGACACTGGGATACACCGACCATGGAATTGGTATAGATGACGAAGCCCAATGTATTCGTAACCAGACTGATACCTCCGGCCAACATCGACGAGTTGAAGAAGCATTTCGATGTCGAGGTGAACCACGAGGATCGAGCTCTGCCCAAAGCAGAGCTCGAAGCCAAGGCCAAAGGCCGCGACGCCCTGCTGACGCTGGTGACCGACACGGTCGACGGCGATCTGCTGGACGCCGCCGGAGCGCAGTTGAAAATTGTCGCCAACTACGCGGTCGGCTACAACAACTTCGATCTGGCTGCCGCAACCAAGCGTGGCGTGATTCTGACGAATACACCGGGCGTGCTGGACAACGCCACGGCAACTCATACCTGGGCCCTGCTTTTGTCCACTGCCCGGCGAGTCGTCGAATCCGACAAATACCTTCGCCAAGGCAGGTGGAAGGGTTGGGCGGCGATGGATTTTATCGGTCTGGATGTGGACGGAACAACGCTGGGGATCGCCGGCCTGGGCCGTATCGGATCCAATGTTGCGCGCAAGGCTAAGGGGTACGATATGAAAATTATCTACTCCGACGTCCGCCGCAACATGGATTTCGAAAAAGAATTCGGCGCCACCTACGTCGATAAGGAGACTCTTTTGAAAGAGTCGGACTTCCTTACCCTGCACGTGCCGCTCACACCGGATACTCACCACTACATCGGCGAGAAGGAACTCAAGCTGATGAAGAAGACCGCGGTCCTGATCAATGCCTGCCGTGGGCCGGTGGTCGACGAGAAGGCGTTGATCAAGGCTTTGCGGGAAAAACAGATATGGGGCGCCGGTCTCGATGTTTTCGAAAATGAACCTCGGGTCGAACCCGGGCTAGCGGAACTCGATAATGTCGTCATCGTGCCGCACATCGGCTCGTCGACCATCGAAACCCGGCTCGGCATGGGCAGGATTGCGGTGAATAACATCATCAAGGTCCTGAACGGCGAACCACCTGAGACGTGCGTGAACCCGGACGTGCTGAAGAAGAAATAACCCGCTTTCCACGGCGGCATACGAACAAACTTGAGGCACCCTACGGGGTGCCTCTTTTTTAGTTAGATATTTGAGCGAGGCGCTCCAGTTCTCGCCGCCTTTTTGAGGAATTCAGGAACTAGCACGCTGCGCGCCAGATTGAAGCGGACCGAGGTTACGACGGCACGTGTCCCACCGATAAGGCATCGAACTTTAGTAACCTACAAAAAATTTCTAAATTTACTCTTTTATCAATAGTTCCAGATGACTATCAGCGGTCCAGACGACGCACCACGCCCGTCTTGGCCCTTTCCATGACAGGCACTGCAGTTCCTTCGGAGAAATCTCACGGCAACCCAAAGACGCCTTAACTCGCTCTTATCGTGGTGCTTTTCATATCGGTACAGTTAACTGGTTGTGTATCTACCAGATCAACACACATCATTCCCATTGTGGGAATTTAAGGTATTTTTCCGGGGTTTATCTATGGACTTCGATTGCGTGCCACTCGCCGGGGTGAAATTGTTACTAAAGTTCATGTTCCGATCCAGAACTTGGACGCTAACTCTGCAGGCGTCGGTCGGGACCGCTTTCGATGTTCAAGTTTGAGCGAAGCCGTCGAACCAGGAAGGATGCAATGAGCAAACCGGGAAAGCAGTTCAGAATGGTTGCTTTTTTGCTAGTGCTGATCGCTTGCGCCGTATCGGCCTCAGCTCAATCCTCCAGGGGAACGCTAACGGTTTCTCTTCAAGTCGTGCCTTCGTCGGTGCTCATCGTTGGCGAAGATGGCAAGACGCGAATCATAGAAGCGAACGGGACCAACGGCTTGACGATTACGATAATCGACGCGCCAGCCACGTTTGACAGGGCTTTGAATGTGGGCGTGACGCGAACCAATACATCGACAACAACCACGCAGCGAACCCGGCAGGCGACTCAGGCTTCGGTCGACGGCACACTATCGCATTGAACCGCCGAAGAAGCGTTTCGCCATAGTTTTTCCCGCGTCCAAGGGTGGTTGCACCAGCCCGCAAGAACAAAGTTACTCCCTCCTGATACCTCGCCGGTCCTGTAACGATGATTCCAGGGCCGGCGGACTTTCCCTCTTTCTCACCAACTTCTGCTTCAACTTCGCTGCCGTCTCTTCCATCACAACGGCGGAACGAAACTCCGCGAATCGGCTTTTTTGAGTGGGAATTTTGCCTTTCTCGGCGTAATTTCAGAAGAGAGTCACAAGAGAGGTGGTTCATAAAGATGAGCATTATCACGGATCTTTTAGCTGACATCGCTTTGCCGAGGATGGTTCGGGTGAGGCAGAAGTTTGCCGCTCCGGAAGTCCATGACGTCGCTGCTGCTTTGCGGGAAGAACTTCGCCGGCCGGAGATTGCCCGCCGGGTCAAGCCAGGCATGAGCATCGCCGTAGGTGTCGGAAGCCGGGGCGTGGCGGAGATCGCGCTGATCGTAAGAGTCACCATCGAGGAGCTCAAGAGGCTCGGGGCCAAACCCTTTATCGTGCCTGCCATGGGAAGCCACGGAGGCGCCACTGCCGAAGGGCAGAAGCAGGTGCTGGCCGGTCTGGGAGTGACCGAAGAAAGCGCCGGCTGCCCAATTGTTTCCTGCATGGACGTGGTCGAACTCGGTGTTCTGGATAACGGTCTTGCGGTACTCATGGACAAGCCGGCATACGAAGCCGATGGAATTATCGTGATCAATCGCATCAAGGCCCACAACGCTTTCAGCGGCCTCAACGAGAGCGGCTTGGTGAAGATGATTACCATTGGTCTTGGCAAGCAGAAAGGGGCCGACGCAGCCCATGTGCTCGGCTTCGGACGCATGGCCGAGTTCAGCGTCGAGATGGCCAAAGTCAAATTGGCAAAGCTTCCCATTCTGTTTGGCGTCGGCAGCGTGGAAAACGCCTACGACCGCGTAGCGAAAATCGCTGTGATTCCCGCCGAGCAGATCATTGAGACCGAACGCAAGCTGCTGGTCGAAGCAAAGGCCAACATGCCCAAGCTGCTGTTGCAAGCCCTCGACATTCTGCTTGTCGACCAGTTGGGTAAAGAGTTTTCCGGAGGCGGCATGGATCCGTACATCACCGGGCGTGCTCCGACTCCTTACCTCGATCCCGGCCCCACGGCAATGCGGGTGGTGGTTCTGGACATTACAGACCGCAGCCACGGAAACTCCTGCGGCGTGGGAATGGCCGACATTACGACTCGGCGGCTCTTCAACAAGATGGATTTCGAATACACCTATGCTAACGTCTTGACCTCTACCGTGACGCCGTCGGCGCGCATTGGGTTGATCATGGACTCTGACCGCCTGGCCATCCAGGCGGCGATGAAGACCTGCAACGCTTCCGACATGGGTCGAGTCCGTATGGCTCGCATCGCTAATACCCTGCATGTCGAGGAAATCTACATTTCCGAATGCATGTTGGAGGAAGCTCGGAAGCATCACGACATCGCGGTGCTCAGCGAACCGCAGCCGTGGCTCTTTGATGCGGCCGGGAACCTCTCCGACATAGGAGCCTGGCAACACCACGCGGAGTGTTCCGCCTCGCCTGAAGCGGCTCTCGCTAAATAGCAACCGGAGAGCAGCTGTAACATAATCGAAGCCTTTGCTTTCCCCTGTCTTCGAAAGAAGGCAGGGGAAACTTTATGCCTTCGCGTTTCCTGCAACTTCTGCTTCGCATAGCTCCAGTGCTTCCAATTGCTGCGCCCGCGGCAGGAACGCGCGTTCAGGTTTTGCGAATCTGCATCGACTTATTGGGCATCTAGTGGGCCTGGATATTAAGATAGCGACTGTGTGCTAATCCACTTACATAAGGACAAGCAGCTCCACCTGCTTCTGTCCTCAGGAGAACGATTCAATGCCGCAGCAAGATGTTCCCGTTTGGTTGATCACTGGTTGCTCGACCGGATTCGGCCGGGAGCTGGCGAAGCTTGTGCTCGAACGTGGCTGGTGCGCCGTGGTAACGGCGCGCGACCCGAAGAAGATTCAGGATCTCGTGGCCGGAACAGATGGCCGGGGGCTTGCCCTCAAACTCGATGTCACGGATTCGGCGCAGATCGCCGAAGCCGTAAAGAAAGCCGAAGCAGCCTTTGGCAAAATCGATGTTCTGGTGAACAATGCCGGCTTCGGCTACATGGCCGCAGTCGAGGAAGGCGAGGATGATGAAGTTCGTGCCATGTTCGAGACTAACTTCTTCGGTCTCGTCGACGTGACCCGAGCTGTTTTGCCGGGCATGCGCAAACGACGGCGCGGGCACATCCTTAATATCTCTTCGATTGGCGGATTCATCGGCTTCCCGGGCGTGGGCTACTACAACGCGACGAAGTTTGCGGTCGAGGGTCTCTCGGAAGCACTGGCCAAGGAGGTCGAGCCGCTCGGAATCAAAGTGGTGATCGTCGAGCCGGGGCCGTTCCGCACAGATTGGGCCGGACGCTCGCTGAAGCAGACCGGCGACGGAATTGAGGACTACGCCAAGACCGCGGCTGTGCGCCGCAAGGCAATTTCCGATGGCAGCGGCAAGCAGGTTGGGGATCCGGTTCGCGGCGCGAAGGCAATGATCGAAGTGGTGCGATCGAGCAACCCGCCGTTGCGGCTGGTGCTGGGGCGCATGGCACTGGATGGCGCGCGCGGCAAGCTCGAAGTTCTGCGCCGCGACCTCGATGCCTGGGAAAAGACGTCGCTCGGCGCCGACTTCCCGGCAGTTCCGGCGGCGAAGTGATTGAGTCGCAGTCCACGGCTGCGCCCTCGCAGGGAAAGGCGCTTTCGGTAACACAGCTCCGCAAGGTCTACGGCGACACCGTCGCCGTAGACGCTGTTTCATTCGAGGTGCAGCCAAAAGAAATCGTTGGCCTGCTGGGTCCAAACGGAGCGGGCAAGACCACCATCATCAACATGATTCTTGGTGTTCTGGAACCAAGTGCCGGAAGCGTCTGGGTCGAAGGCATCGACTTGGCGTCGCATCGTTCGCAAGCGCTTGAGCGCACGAATTTCGCTGCCGTCTATGCTCCCCTGCCCGGCAATCTCACCGTATATCAGAATTTGCGCGTTTTCGGTCTGATCTATGGAGTAAAGAACGCTGCACAGCGCATTGCGCTCGTGCTGAAGCAGTTCGATCTGGAACCGTTTCGAAACGTCAAGTGTGGCCTGCTTTCGTCGGGCGAGCAAACCCGCGCGGCGCTCGCCAAGGCCATGCTGAACAACCCGCAACTGCTTCTTCTCGACGAGCCGACCGCCTCGCTGGACCCTTCTTCCGCTCGCGAAATCCGCGCAAAGATTCGCGATTGCACGACGCAGGGCACGTGCGGCGTGCTGTGGACATCGCACAATATGCACGAAGTCGAGGAAGTCTGCGATCGCGTACTCTTCCTCTCGCGTGGAAAGATTCTTCTGGAGGGAGACCCCAAGACCTTGCCGCGGGAGCACGGCAAGGAAAACCTCGAGGAGTTGTTCATCACCGTGGCGCGTGAGCCGCTCGCCCTTGATTTGGACCCGTTTCGACAAAGGTGATCCTATGTATCTTATGTCGGTTTGACAGCTCGAGATGCAATTAGGTTAGCGCTATGTTTCTTGGCCGTACCACAGCCATTCTGCTTCGCCAGTTTTATTTAATGCGTGGGAGTCCCTCGCGCGTATTGCCGACGTTCGTGTGGGTCGCCATTGACATGGTCTTGTGGGGTTTCATCACCAAGTACCTGAATTCAGTGACCTCGTCGGGCATTAATTTCGTGCCTACCCTGCTGGGGGCCGTTCTCTTCTGGGACTTCTTTGCGCGAGTCATGCAGGGAGTGACGATGACATTCTTCGAGGATGTCTGGTCACGCAATTTTCTGAACATCTTTGCGACGCCGCTCTCCATATCGGAGTACGTCGGCGGTCTGGTGTTATCGAGCACAGCGACCAGCCTGGTCGGACTTGCCGTGATGCTGGTGTTAGCAACCTCTCTATTTGGTCTTCGCTTTTTCGCCTACGGGCTCATCCTGGTGCCGTTCCTGCTCGTGCTGTTTCTCTTCGGAATCGCCTTCGGCATCGTGGGCAGCGCCCTGGTTCTGCGTTTCGGCCCGGCATCGGAGTGGTTCATATGGCCGATTCCCGCGCTTCTTTCGCCGTTTGCCGGTGTCTTCTATCCGCTCTCCACGCTCCCCGGGTGGATGCGCCTCATCTCGCGCATCTTGCCGCCTTCTTATGTATTCGAGGGAATGCGAGCGATCGTTTCCGGCGGCACAGCGTCGGGAAGTGGGCTGCTGTGGGGCTTAGGTCTTGCCGTACTCTACGTCCTGCTTGCTTCCTGGTTCTTCACCCGCATGTATCGGCATGCCGTCCGAACCGGTCTCATCGCCCGTTACAGCGCCGAAACCGTGAATTGAAGAAGCTCACATGGCAGCTTTTCGGCGCGGTCGCTCTTACGGTCTTGCCTCATCCGGAAAGCTCATGCAATCCACAAACGTGTCCTGAAAACCCGCGTCGGCGGCGAGACTCACATGTTCAATCTCCGGCATTGGACTGCTTTCGGAAAGCAACATCAACTTCGCGCCACGTAGCGCCGTATTGCCGGCGGAAACCACGCGCTCGCGATCCATCTCCAGCAAGCCAATTCTGGCGGCACTCTCGACCCGAACGTAGTTTCCAAAGGCCCCCGCCAGGTACACGGTTTGCACATCCTGCATGGTCGCGCCCCAGCGACCCAGCAGGATGCGAACTCCAGCGGCGATTGCGCCCTTAGCCAGTTGCAGCTCGCGGATGTCGGCTTGCGACACGATCACAGGTTCCATCAGGGGAAACTCGCGCGCCCCGTTCGCCAACCGGCCACTGGGCAGAATCGCACCGCTATTGAGTCCCGCCGCCACCGCATCCACAAGCCCGCTGCCGCATATGCCGCGCGGCGCAACGTCGCCAATGACGGTGCACTCCAGTTTGCCGTTGCGATTCGATACCTGAGCGATAGCGCCCGTGGCGGCGCGCATTCCCATACGGATCGAGCCGGCTTCAAAGGCCGGCCCCGCTGCCGTAGAAGCGCACAGGATTCGATCCTGATTCCCTAGGACAATTTCGCCGTTGGTCCCAAGATCAATTAATGCCGTCAGCGCAGCGCTCGTGCTCATGCTCACGGCAACAATACCGGCGAGCACATCTGAGCCAACAAACCCGCCGATGCAGGAGACAAAACGAATTCGGCAATTTTGCGGCAGCTTCCAATTCAGTTCCTGCGGCGTGAACTGCTGCTCAGCCAATTCCGGGGATTCAAACGGTACATGCGAAAGTGGCTCCAGGTCGATGCCGGCGAACAAATGATGCATCACCGTGTTGCCCACCAGCACTGCTTCACCGACTTCGCTCTCACGGCCCGCCGCAAGCTGCCTGACCATATCGCCGACAGAATCGCGAATCAGCGGTGTTAAATCCGGCTTGGTCAGCGCGAATCGCAACCTCGTCATGATGTCGGCTCCGAACGCCGTTTGCGGATTCAGCGCTGTTCGAACTCCAAGCAGATCGCCCGTCGCGAGGTCGACCATCTGTGCCACGAGGGTAGTCGTTCCAATATCGACCGCGATTCCCAGGCCGCTCCGCGCCGAGCCGCGCAACCGGGTTTGGTCGCCGAGGATGGGGACGGTCCACTGTTCCACATATAGCTTGAGCGCGGTCTCGGCGTGGGCTTGGCATGCCAGTCGCCAGCCGGCGGCAATCTCTTCGCCCGTGAGCGCCTGCTTGTCTTTGGGGGTTGCCGCCAGTGTCCCTTCCAGAAGGCGCACGCGGCAGCCGCCGCACACCTCGGAGCCTCCGCAAGGAAGTTCCAACCCATGCGCCGCCAGAACGCTGCCTAAAGCCGCGCCACGTTTGACGTCCAGGGACACCCCGAGCGGAACCAGTTCGACCCGCACCGTCTCGCTCACGCATCGCCCCCGCTGAATGCTGCCCTTACCTCCGGCAACCCCGCAAGCGATTTTACGATTTGCGTGTGAACATGCGAAATCTTCATTGCATCACCGATCATAATGGGCGCTCAAAAGAAAAGGTGGCATTCGAAAATGCCACCCGCTTAGACCGAAGACCGCTTCCGCGGAAGTTGTATCCCGAAAACCGTGTATTCAGAATTCCCGCCAAACGCCTTGGCGTAGCGGGCATGACCACCACCTGTCGGTAGCCGGTTGTTCCCGTCACGCGCCATCTTGCGCGTGGGCGAATGTCAGGCTAACAGGTTCAGCGCTTCTTCTAGTACTCCCTTGGTCGCTTCTATTTTGTAAGCATTCTTGCCCAGCGGCTGGGCACCTACCACACACGCGCTGCAAGCTGCGGCGACAGCACCCTTGAGTTCCTTGCCCTTCAAGGCGCTCTCGGCCTTCACGCTCCTGCTGGGGAACGGCGCCAGGCCGGCGAAGACAACTCGCGAGTCCGTAACCGTCGAACCCTTCAGCGTCAGGCTTACCGCAACGCTGACCACCGCGAAGTCGAAGGCCTGTCTTTCCTTCAGCTTCAGGTAAATGCTCTTCCGGCCCTGGGACGCAGCCGGAATCTCCACTGCCACCAGCATTTCCTGCGCGGAGAGCACGTTCTCCTTCATCAGCTCTTGCTCGGGGGAAACGTAGAACTTCTCCAGCGGAATGATCTTCGTTCCCTTCGGGCCCGCAATTTCGGCCTTGGCGTCGAGTGCAATCAGTGCCGGGGCCATGTCAGAGAGGTAAGCCATTGCGCAAATGTCGCCTCCCATAATGGCATGGTACTGGTTGTCTCCATCCTTATCCTTGCCGTAGCAGCTTGTGCCGCCCTTGCGAATGCAGTCGGAGAAGAGCTTGCCGCGGAAGTACCAGCAGCGTGGCCGCTGGCACAAGTTGCCGCCAAGGGTCGCAACGTTCCTGATCTGCGGAACCGCCACTTGCTTGGCCGCCTGCGCCACGATTGGATACTTGTTCTCGATAAGGTCGGAGTGAACGATCTCGCTGAGCGTGGTCCCGGCGCCAATCCTCAAGCCGGTCTTCTGCTCTTTGATGTAGGAGAGATCCTTGATCCCCTTGATATCGATCAAGTGTTTTGGTGTTTTCAGTGCCGGGCCTTCAATGCCGTCTTTGATCAGGCCCAGCAGGTCGCTTCCTCCGGCGAGAATGGCAGCCTTTTCTTGATACTTCGTCAAAAGGGCTACAGCCTGCCCGACCGTGGTGACTCGATAGTAATCGAAAGGTTTCATCGTTTATCTCCTTCCCCCTAGCCCTTTGCTGCCTTCAGGCCCATGAGGATCGCACGGTTCGTAATAGGAAGTTCTGTGCAACGTACGCCGATCGCGTTGTAGATCGCATTCGCAATGGCCGGTGCGGGTGGGCTATAGGGTGGTTCACCAAGTCCCTTCGCCCCGAACGGACCATACTTATCGATCGATTCCACCATGATCGACACGATCTCCGGTGCATCCTTGATCGTCATCAGTTTGTAATTGAGATGATTCGGGTTCACGCAGATGCCGGTGGCCTTGTCGTAGATCTGGTCTTCGGCCAAGTCCGAAGGCCATTCCCTGAATCACGCCGCCCTCTATCTGGTTCTCGGCCGACAGTGGATTGATGATCCTGCCGAGATCGTGAGCAGCCACGATCTTGATAACTTTGACATGGCCGTTGCGGGTGTCCACTTCCACCTCGGCAAACTGCGCCGCAAAGGTGTGGAAGAAAACATCGGTAGGAATCTTCATGTAGCCGCGGCCGAAGATGACCCCGCCCGGCATTTTTGCCGCGATCTGGTCCACGGGGATACCTTTGTCGGAGCCCACCACATAAAACACGCTGTCCCGGATGCTAAGGTTCTTCTTGTCCACCTTCAACTCGGCAGCCGCCACGTCAAGCAGTTGGTTCTTGGCATCCGCCGCCGCCATCTTCACACCGGTTCCGCCGGTGATGGTCTGGCGACTGCCGGAAGTGGAACCTGTGTCCGTCGTCTTGTCGGTGTCGGCCGTAATGACGTAGACATTGCTGAACAACATCCCGAGTTCTTCGGCGGCGATCATCGCCATGGTGGTCTTCTGCCCGCATCCCAGCTCGGTTGCGCCGGTAAACACATTCGCCGTGCCATCGGCATTGATCCGCACCATGCCCGACAGCGGCATTCCCGGCGGCATGCCGCCATGACCGCATGCATGAACCGCTACGCCAAAGCCCTTCTTAATCGGGCCTGCCTGCGAAGCCGCCTTCTGCATCTTCGCTTTCCACTGGAAGGCTTCCGCGCCACGCTTGATGCACTCTTCCATGCCATTGCTGGTGAAAGGAATCTTCGTGAACTGGTTGCCATCTTCCAGCTTCGCGTAATTCTTCAAGCGCAGTTCCACCGGGTCCATCCCCAGCTTCTGGGCAATGACGTCCATGTGGACTTCCTGGGCGAACGTTCCCTGCGGATGCCCGACGCAACGCATGGGGCCGGTTGCCGGGTTGTTCGTATTAACCGTATAGCCCACGCCTTTCATATTCGGGCAACGGTAGACATCCATCGGAATTTGCAGTACCCCAAGTGCAGCGAGCCCGAACACAGCGTAAGCTCCACCATCGGCGACTACTTTCGCTTCGATCGCAGTGAGCGTGCCATCCTTCTTCACGCCGTATTTCAGGTCCATGATGGCCGCATAGCGATGCAGACCCTCGAGATAACATTCTTCTCTATCTAACTCGATTCTTGCCGGACGGCCCGTCTTTCGGGCGACTATGGCGGCCTGAACACTTTGCCGTCCCGGTGAGGATTTGTCGCCGAATCCGCCGCCCATGAACTCGCACATCACATGCACCTTGCTCTGCGGAATCTTGAGCGCTTTGGCAACTGCCTTCTGAACTTCGAATGGAGCCTGGGTGGAGTCCCAAAGGGTCAACCTGCCGCCTTCCCACTGGGCGATCGCAACCCTGCCCTCGTTGCACGCGTGCTGATTGATTGGAGTCCGATAACGTGCTTCATAGATAAGGTCGGCCTCGGCAAAGCCTTTTGCCACATCGCCCCTGCTGACGACTGTCGGCTTGCCTCCGACCAGGTTGCCCTCCGGAAATAACCTGGGGGCGCTCGCTTTCAGAGCCTCTTCCGGATCCAGCACGAAGGGAAGCACCTGATAGTCAACTTTGACCAAGCCCAGCGCTTCCAGAGCCGTCTCCTCATCCACCGCGGCTATTAATGCAATGTCATCCCCAACGAAGCGGGCGACGTCCGTGAGGATCGGGTAAACGGGATTCCAGCGGGGATTTGCCGCTATATCTTTGTAGGTAAGCACTGCCTTTACACCCGGCAACGCCATGGCTTTCGAGGTATCTATGTTGACGACCCGCGCATGCGGGTGTGGGCTTCTCAAGACCTTCACGCAGAGCATGCCTGGCAGAGAGAAATCAGAGGCATACTTCGCCCGCCCGGTCACTTTTTCAAAGCCGTCCAACTTCGGTTGGGGCTTTCCGATAACTCTGAATTCCGAGCTCATAGTATTTCCCTCCCCCTATGCTTTCTGCGCCAGGGATAACACCGCTTTGGTTATCTTGGGGTAAGCGCTGCATCGGCAGATGTTTCCCGAAAGGGCTTCCTTTATCTCGGCCATGCTCGCCCGTGGGTTGGAGTCGAGCAACGCTTTCGTCGACATGATCTGACCTGGCGTGCAGAAGCCGCACTGATACGCGTCCTCGCGTATGAAGGCCGCCTGGATCGGATGCAGCGTCTCTCCCTCGGACAAAGCCTCAATCGTGGTGATCTTGCGCTTGTCGGCTTCCACCGCCAAGAGAGAACAGGCGAAGATGGCCTTGCCGTCCATGATGACCGTGCAAGCCCCGCAACTGGAGCGGTCGCAGGTCTTCTTCGTACCGGTCAGGCCGATTTCCCGTCGCAGCACGTCGAGCAGCGTCCAGTGCGACTTGACTGCCAGACGGTATTTCTTGCCGTTAATTTCTGTGATGATCGTCGTCTCTCGAATCCCCTTCACCAGGGGAGCCGTCTCCGCTTCCAGTCCGGGCACCATCGCGGTCGCCATTGCCGCCGCCGCGGTGCCAACGCCCATTCCTTTCAGGAAGCCACGACGCGAGACGCGGAGCTTACCCGATTCCTGCTCCTCATCAGCCGTTGACACGTCCGGTTCTTTTTCCATAGTTCACCCCTTCCGTCATCATCACCCTTTTAGTGCCCCACAAATGACCTTCGCAGACTGCCGTCGATGCACACGTTTGTCAAGAGGAATCTCTGACTTCTTGCACCTGGCGTTCCATTTTAGTCAGGATGAGGCACCCTGAACGCCAGAAACGTTCTGGGCGGACGCTCGGCGTTGCCCGCGCAGAAGATAGAGCACTGCCTCCAGTACTCCTCCCGCGATCGCCAACGATTTGTCCGAGACGGTAAAGCAATGTTCGCGAGCGGCCCGCGGATCAACGTCGCCAATCTTCATTCCCTGAGAAACGCGCAAGCCGTCGTGCAGCAGTCCGCGCAGCACACCCGCGATGCCGGCATTTACCGGAGTTTGGTCGACCCAGCCGATCACCTCGCCGGCCTCAACCCGATCTCCAATAGCTCTTTCTCCCCGAAACAATCCCGCGGATGGGGCCCGCAGTAGACGTTGCGTCCCGTGGCCTGCAATTTCGCCGGGCACTCCCGTATCCGGCTCGGCGGAGCCATGCCATAGAGCCCGGCCCAGATGGTGGCCTCGGTTGGTTTCAACCACGGCGTGAACATCGACACCCACCTCAAAGCCCGGGCCGAGGCCAATGACAACAGGCGCGTCCGTGATCCGGGTCCCAAGGTTGCGCTTGGCGATAATGGCGTCGACCACCACCGCCGGACGAAGCCGCGGCACGATCTCGGCCCACGGATCGACTAACACAGGCACCACGCCCTCGCTCCACGCTTGCGGAATATCATTGCGATCGTCGATCTTGCGCGCCCATTGCCCCTCGACTTCAACTTCTCCGCAATAGATCGCCTCGGAAAAAGCTACCGTACGCCGCACCGTAGTCGGCTGCTCTATTTCAGTCGCAATCACCCGGAGCCCTGCGCGATGAAGCCGCAGAATCACTCCGCTAGCCAAGTCTCCAGCACCTTTAATCACAACAACTGCGTCTTCGTACACGGACCCAATCCTTTGCGAAACCGAGATACTGTAGTGCCTCAAACCAATAGGCCATTATTGGAAGGCTGCTTCCGCCCTCTTTCAGGTATTATCCCTGAGCGCAGCGAAGGATCAATCCATTTCCGCTGCGTTCGAATTACGGACGTATTGATGTCTTACGGGCCGTTGGCTCTTCTACGTCAGTGTGGTGGATTCTCTCACAGCTTTTCCGGATCGGGAAACTTTCTTACGAGCAGGGAGTACTCTTCTCTGGTGTCAATGTCGACTGGCGACTCCAGATTCAGGTCCACCATTACAACCTCGGCCTGATGGCGAGCTAGCAGCTCCCGTCCTCCCTGATCGCCCGTGACCTGCAACAGCTCCGGGAACAGCGCCCGCGAGAAAAGCACTGGATTCCCTGGAGTCCCTCGGTACCGCGGCCGCACGACTGCACTTCTGCTTCTGCGGAATTCGCCGACAAGCGACTCGATGGCCTGCAAACTGACCAACGGCTGGTCGCCGAGCAGAAACACCGCCGCCTGCGCCTGGGAAGCGATGGCATTGATCCCTGCCCTGAGCGACGAACTTTGACCTGTGGAGTAATCCGGATTGTAGACGGTGTGGACTCTCGGATCGCGCGGCAGCTCTTGCTCCAATTCCGCCGCGCCGTGTCCAAGCACGACCACAACCTCGCCGACCGGTGCCGCTAGTGCCGTATCCACCACACGGCGCAAGATGCTTTTTCCGCCAAGCCGCAGAGCCAACTTGAGGGCTGGGTCCCCGGCAGGTGCAGACCCCATGCGGCGCCCCTCACCGGCGGCCAACACGACGGCGGAGACCCTCGCCGAATCCGAAGCGCAGATGCCGGTTTTCCCGATAATGACTTTTCGAATCGGCATCGCTTCGCGCAAAGCCGCGATGACGACCCGTTCCGCGCCGTGCTCGATCAACTCGCAGGCGACCTCGCAACCCGCCTCGAAGCGACTTGCGTCGTCGGCCTGGTTGAGCAGCGCCACCACTCGGGCCCCGAACGGCGCTCCCCGCGTGCTTCCCTCGGGGTGTCGCAGCACGGAGGCAACCAGCGCCGGGCTGACCGCGTCGCCCAACTGGCATCCCACGAGGGCCGCCACGCGCTCGGGACGGTGAACGAACTCCTCTGACAACGGCTGGCCGATCACGGAGAGTCCAACGACGACAACCACAAGACTGGCTGACGACGGTATCACAGGCTCGTGGGCCGCGGGAGCTTTGAACGGACGCCCCCGCGAGCCATCGGCTTCAACCAGCAGATGGGTTACGTTGAGTTGCTTCGGCAGTTGCTCGATCCATCCGGGATCGATGCCCACGAGTTTGCCGTCGACCCCTAACCCGCGCGCCAAGATCACTGCGGGGTGCCGATCCAGGACACTCCGCGCACCGCGAACCAGAGCCTCCAGCGAGTCTTCAATGACCGTGGCGGGGAACTGTTCTGAGTCCGGGGGATAGATGTGAGTTGTGGTTGTGATCAGTACGCGTCCGCCGCGTGCAACCAACTCGGCGGCCAGCTGAAACATAGCCGTAGTCTTGCCGCCGCTGCCGGTGAACGCCACCACCTCGCAGCCTGCCCCGCCGGTCGGTCGAACCCCCAACGCTTCAGCCAATGTCGGCATGGGATCAGCCGCGACGGTGTTCTTCGGCATCGGCGTTTACCTATGAGTGGAGCAGTGCTTCAGCCCTGCATTTACGGCCCGCCTGGATTGGCGGCTTTAGCCGCTGAGGTACATACTGCCGGCAACGGCGGAATCGCCTCAGGGGCTAAAGCCCGCATGATTGCTGGCTTTTCTGCAGGCCTGAAGGCCTGCTCCACCCGATTCATGAATAATGCGGGCTAGCCCGAGATATTTCTGACAACCGAGGCCGCTCGGCCGGTCACACCGGCTGGCAGAATGATTCGTACACCTTGTTCTGGTTGAGCGCCTGGTACAACGCATTCTTCCGCTGCAAAAGCGCGCGGTACTTCGTAACGTTGACCTCATCGGGTTGAAACACGATTGGATCGCTGCAACACACGGCTCGAAAAGCTGCCGCGTAATCCCGCTGGAGACCGAGCGTAACCGATGCGCTCATCAGCGCCCCCAACGAAGATGCCTCGCTGTTGTCGTAACGAATCACTGTCTTGTTGAACGCGTTCGCCTGTATCTGATTGAAAAGATCGAATGCCACCAGCCCGCCCGCGACGCTGACCATCGAAATGTTTTTCACCAGGTTTTCGATCAGCGAAAGGTTGTGACCGATTTCCAGTGCGATACCTTCGAGAATGGCCCTCACCATGTCGCTGCGCCGCGTTCCCAGCGAGAGGTTGAAGAAAACACCCTTCGCCAGCGGATTCCAATACGGAGCGGCGCTTCCCTCGAAGTGCGACAGCATCATCACGCCATTCGCCCCCACGGGAGATTCGGCGGCTTCTTTGTTCATCAGGGCGTATACATCTTCGCCTTCGGGGTAGAACTGCTCCTTGAACCAGCGATGAACCGAGCCGGTATTGAAGATCCCCGCTTCGGCGATCCACTTGCCGGGTACGGCTGCCGCGCTGCAGAGAGTGCGGCACTCGTCGTCGAACTGCGGAGCCTCCGAGTAGGCAATGACAAACGATCCTGTGCCGGTATTGGCCTCGGCATAGCCAGGGCGAAGAATGTTCAAAGCCAGCGCCGCACACTGCTGATCTCCGCCGCAGACGATCACCGGAATCCCCGCCGCCAGTCCGGTGGCCTTTGCCATTGCTGTGTCCAGGGAACCCGCGGTAGAACCGGGTGGACAAAGCTCCGGCAGCTTCGCCGCGGAAACGCCGCTGATCTTCAACATATCCTTGTCCCAGGAAAAGCTGCTGATATTCATCAGCATCGTGCGGCACGCCTGCGACCAATCTGTAACGAATGCGCCCGTCAGCAGGTAGACGACGTAATCCTGCACGCCGATCAACTTCTCGGCCGCGGCATAGATTTCGGGACGCTCCTCGCGCAGCCACATCATCTTCGGAACCGAAAAATATGGGTCCACCCGCAGACCCGTGCGGCGATACATATCCCGCAAATCCATTTGCCGCAGCAACTCAGCGCACTGCGGGCGGCTGCGCTTGTCCTGCCACATGATGGCATTGTGCAAGGGCTCTCCATCGCGATCGATGGGGATCACCGAGGCCCGTTGCGACGTAACCGCGATGGCCTCCACGCTGATGCCTCTTGCGTTCAGAAATTCGCCGGTTTGCTTCAGGCTGGCGAGCAGTGCGCTCTTCCAGGTGAAAGAACTTTGCTCGACATAGTTGTTCCCGCTGAATTCCGAGTGATACTCCTGCGAGGCGCGATTCAGTAACTTGCCGGCCCGATCGTAAAGCATCGCTTTCAGGCTGGATGTGCCGACGTCAATGACTAAGATATGTTCCATAGAGTTTCCCGGGTGCGTACAGTAGCACGGAATATAGGAGATGTCAGTCTATTAGGTATCATCCTGTTGATGGCCCGGCCTTACCAGTGCTTTCGCGGATATTTCTTCTATGTCCAGTCTCATAATCATCGTGCGTTTTACCAGCTCTGCCTTGAACACGTGCTCCGGCTTCTTCGTATAGTGAGTCATGATAGCCTGCAGTGCTTCAAGTTTTTCAGGCAAGTCATCCACAAAACTCATCCTGCCCATTCCCACGACACTCTGATACTTCATGCTGCATCCACAAGAGACGCTGTGCAAGAAAAACTCGTGCCCGATATCGGCCTGAAAACAGACATGGTTGTTCTTCTTTAAGATATTGATCTTCTTGCCTTCGTATGCACTGTGAAAGTACAGAGATGACAATCCATCCTTCCCAAAACCGAAGTTCATGGTCACAATATAGGGCACATTGTCATCGCACATGGCTATACGGCATACATCAGCTTCTTGAAGGATGTGCATGATCGCTGATGGATCTTCAATCTGTCTGTCTGTTCTTCTCACGAGGCCCCCATACTAATCCGCTATGTACTTAGCAGGCTGCTGAAAAACCCGTACTCGTGTCATCCTGAGGTCGCGCCGATTTTGCGCGTCCGAAGGATATGCTTTGCTTCCAGCGCGCGCAAACAGCAGATCCTTCGCGCTGCTCAGGATGACACCTCAAAGAATAGTTCTTCAGCAGCCTGTTCGATCTACCTTTTGCAAAACTGGTCATGCCGACCGGAACATGGTCGCGTACTTGTTCACCACTTCCTTGATGTATCCGACTTCCTTCAGCGCCAACTGCGACAGGTGATAGTTCTTTCCCGATTCCAGCAAGGCTTTCACCTTCTCCACCGTATAGAAGGAGATTTCGGTGTTGACGTTGATCTTGGCGATGCCATTTCGGATGCACTCCCGAACGATCTCCTCCGGCGTGCCGGAGCCTCCGTGCAGTACCAGCGGAATATCAACCGCCGCCGCGATCTTCTTCAGCACTCCCACATCAATCTTCGGCGTGCCTTTATACATTCCATGAACCGTGCCGATGGAAACCGCCAGGGCGTCGATGCCGGTGCGCGCCACAAACTGGCCAGCCTGCCCAGGGTTGGTGTAAATCTCTTCGCCTGATTCTTCGTTGGAGTGTTCTCCGCCCGCCAGCGCCCCTAGCTCCGCTTCAACACTGACACCGGCCGCGTGAGCCATGGCAACCACCTGGGCGGTTGCTTCCATGTTCTTTTCAAACGGCAGGCTCGACCCGTCAAACATCACCGAAGTGAATCCGGCCCTGATCGCCTTGACAATATTGTCGAAGGATTTGCAATGGTCCAGATGCAGAACCAGCGGGATGTCGACCCTCCGGGCCATGGCGTTCACCACGCCAACGACGTCGTCAAGTCCCATGTTCGGCAGGTAGGCTTCGCCGAAAGCAACAATTGTGGGATATCCGAGCTCCTGTCCCGCCTCGATGACTCCGCGAATTGTTTCGTAGTTGTAGACATTGAAAGAGCCGACGGCATACCTGCCGCGCCGGGCCTCTTTCAGCATTGCGGAAAAGTTGACCATCATTGTTGGATACCTGCCAGCCATGTCTTGAATTCGGGCCGCTCCAGCACTTCCTTGTTGACGACAAACCGCGGCTTTTTGCCCGTGAGAAGCATGGCGATATCTTCCATCAGAATCTCCGGCGAACGCGAAAGAGCTTCGCGGGTAGTGCCGGCGATGTGGGTCGTCAAAGTTACGTTGTCGAGCATAAGGAACGGGCTATCCGGCTTGAGCGGTTCGTCCGGAAACACATCCAACCCCGCGCCGGCGATTCGCTTCTCTTTCAGCGCGGCAGCCAATGCGTTGGCGTCGATCATCCCGGCCCGCGCGGTATTCACCACGTAAGCGGTCGATTTCATCAATGCCAGTTCCTTTTCGCCAACCATGTTCTTCGTGGCTTCGCTCATGCGAGCATGCAGGGTCACGAAATCGCTTTCCTTAAACAGGCTCTCTTTGTCCACGGGCACGCAGCCCGCCGCGCGCACATCCTCGGGCTTCACAAAGGGATCGTAAACCAGCCGGATGACCCCGAACCCGGACAGCTTCTGGGCAACCAGCCGGCCAATATAGCCGAAGCCGATGATGCCGACCTTCTTGCCCTTCAATTCCGGAACCCAGTCAGAGTTCGAAAACGTCTTTCTCCACTGGCCGCTTTTGATGGCAAAGTGCGCCCGTGCAATATTGCGGCACTCCGCAAGCATCATGCCGACCGCGAAATCAGAGACCGCTTCGGCGTTGCGTCCTTCGATATTGAAAACCACGATGCCGCGCTTTGTGGCTTCGGCAACATTGACATTTTCGACGCCCGCACGCGACACGCCCGCAATGCGCAGCTTGGGCATGGCATCGAAGACCTTGGAAGAGATGGGAACAAACAACCCGGCCAACAGTTCCACGTCCTTTCCGTGCTCAAGGATCAGCGAATCGACTACCTCGACTTCAGGTCCCTTCTTTTCCACGATCAGACGCCGGTCCTGAAGCTTCGGCCAACTTGTTTCCCAATCGCCGACTTTGGTCTCTGCCAGTGCGTCTCCCAGATACTTCTCCGCGGCGAGTTTGAATTCGCTGCCCAGAATCATGGCATCCCCGATGAGGAGGGCTTTAATCGATTTCTTCATAACGTTCCTCGCTAATGTGGTGTTCTCTAGCGGCTGCACCCGCTGGCTTTATGCAACGACCGTGCCGGCGAACCTCGCGCCCATTTGGAAGGCTTTTTCGCAATCCTGCGGAAACACTTGCTTGCGCCTCGCCGCTTTTTCTTCCACATTGTAGCGTTCCGCCACCAGCTTCGAGTAGTCATCGAACTGGTAGGTATCGAAGCAGCAAAGCGTCTCTGAGGCGCCGAGCATCCGTTGCAAGAATTCTTCATTCAGCAGGAGATGGTTCCGGTATCCCCGCTCGATCATCACCTGCTCGGTCACATTCATCGCATAGATGATGCCGGTATTTATCTTCCTGGGAAAGAGTGTCTCCGCCGCAAGGCTATACTTCAGATACGGAAACAGCAGACGCTCCATGAACGATTTCATCTCGCCGGAAACTGTCCCAAAGTAGATCGGCGAGCCCAGAATAATCGCATCGGCGTCTACGATCTCTTTCAGGATTGGCGTCAAGTCATCCTGTGCCGCGCACTTGCCATAGCTTGGGCCGCCTCTTGTTTTGCAGGCAAAGCAGCTCTTGCAGCCGGTATATTTCAGATCATACAAGTGGACAAGTTTCGTTTCCGCACCCTTGGACGCTGCTCCTTCCAGAGCTTTCTGTAGCAGGGTTGCCGTGTTCCATGTCTTTCGCGGACTTCCGTTGAATGCCATCACCTTCATTTGCAATACCTCGTAAGAAGAATAATGAGTAATGAGTCGCCCTCACCCTGCTATGCGTGCACCTGCGAGATCTTCTTCCTGTTGCACTGTTTCGCGAGCACGCTCACGGCATAGTCGATCTCGGCGCGCGAGACATCTTTGTGCGTAACCAGGCGCACCAGGTATTTGCCATATTCACTCGCCTTTACGTTGCTCGCTTTCAGCTCGTCGATGAACTCGGCAGCCTTTATTCCGAGAGGAGAAACATCGAATATGACAATGTTGGTTTGCACGCTTGATAGATCGATCTTCACCTTGGTATTAGCGACCGCTTCGCCAAGGATGCGCGCGTGCAGATGGTCTTCGAGCCAGACGATCTACCATCGTGGTGAGCGCCACAATGCCGGCCGCGGCCAGAATGCCTGCCTGCCGCATCGAGCCGCCGAGTACGCTCCGCGCACGGCGCGCCTGGAAAATGAAATCGCGGGTTCCAACCAGCATCGACCCTACGGGCGCAGCCAATCCCTTCGTTAGGCAAAACTGCATCGAATCCGCATGTTGAGCAAGCGTCGCCGCCGTGATGCCCTGGGCTACCGCGGCATTGAAAATGCGCGCTCCGTCCATGTGGACCGGCACAGAGTATTTGCTCGCCAGCCGCTTGATCGCCTCCAGCTCCGCCGGCGTGTAATACGTGCCGCCTGCCCGGTTGTGAGTGTTCTCGACCGCGATCAGCGCCGTGCGTGAAACATTCCTCTTCTTGTCGCTCTTAATGAAGTCCTCAATCAACTCGGGCGTGAGTTTGCCGTGGACGGCTGCAACCGGGAGCGGCTGCGCGCCAGACAGTCCTGAGATCGCGCCTGCTTCTGCGCCGTAAATATGCGCCGTAGCCTCGCAAATAACGGTGTCGCACTTCCGGGTATGCACCATAATGGCGGCCTGGTTTCCCATGGTGCCGCTGGCCACGAACATGCCTTCTTCCTTGCCGGTCATTTGCGCCGCCAGTTCCTCGAGCTTGCGCACCGTTGGGTCCTCTCCGTAGCCGTCGTCCCCCACTTCGGCATTGAACATTGCCAATCGCATTTCGGGGGTAGGTTTCGTGATGGTGTCGCTTCGCAGGTCAATCATTTCCATAAACGCCCAATCCTCGCTTTTATTCAACTTGTGCTGTCGCGTAAGGCATGCCCCGCGAAGGAGCCGGGCTTCAGCTCCGACGTTGCTGGCACTGGCTATTTTGAGACCGCTCTAGTGTATCCCGGAGCTGTCAATCGAGCGTATGACTGCGATCACAACAGGTGGGATTCGGAACCGGGGTGCCCCAGGTTCCGCGCCGCCAAGAAACTCTTTTGAGACATTCCGCGTAGCTTGGCTGGCTGTGCCGCCTGTAGCGAAAGGCTGCTTTGGTTGTTCGGCCCTAACCTGGGTTGGCGGGTTGCGCTTCGGCCATAGCCGCACGCCGGGTGCCCCAGGTTCGCCAGCCTTTGGCTAACCTGGGGTAGTTTGGAACCGCACTAACGCGCTTCCCAACTTACTTCTTCCGCCGCACGATCGGTGCCGGGGTTCCCTGGATCAAGACGTTGACGCACGCCGGTTTGCCGCTGGCGAATGCCCTCTCCAGTGCGCCGGACAAATCCTCGATCTTCACCACGAACTCGCCGTGGCCGCCCAAGGCACTGGCGACCAGGTCGTAACGGGTCGCCTGCGCCAGCGTGCAGCCCAGCGCCCGCGGCTCACCGAAATCGCGCACCTGAATCTGGTACTCGGCGTTCCACCTGGCATCGTTGCCGACAACCGCCACGAACGGCAGCTTATTGCGCACGGCAGTGTCGAACTCCGCCATGTGGAAACCAAATGTGCCATCGCCCATAACGGTCAGAACGGGGCTGTTCGGGCATGCTTTCTTGGCTCCGATGGCGAACGGAATCGCCGACCCGATGGCTCCGGCAAAGCCGTTGATGATCCTCCGCGGCGCTTTCAATACGGCCTGGGCCCACTGCCCGACTTCGCCGCCATCGCAGACGAATATGGAATCGGCATGGCGGTCCAGAAACGGTTGCAGAGCAAGGCACATCGCCGTGGACTGCATCCCGCCATTCTGCGGAAATGCTGCCGCATCCGATCCCCATGGACGGTAATCGATTGCCGCCTGCACCTCCGCCGCCCATTGCTTGTGATCGCCCGCGCCACCCTCTGCCGCCGCCTGCATCAAAGCGTTCGCCGCGCTGCAGGCGTCGGCAACCGCCGACAGGATCAAGCGCTCCTTTTGCGTCCGTGACACGCGCGCCAGCAGATCGACGTCCGGCTCGATCGCAATCCATCGGCATTGCGGTGCCATGGCCGGCGCTTTGCCGAAGCGCAAAGTGAAGTCCAGCGCCTTGCCGAGCAACACAATCAGATCGCACTCCGCAAGGATATCGGCGATGGCTCCCAGACCCGGATCGTTGACGCCGCGCGGACTCTCCATCACCACCACCGGCACACCCAAAGCCTGCCGCAACCCGTCGACCACTTTGCGTCCCGAGGGTGTGGCCAGGAAAGGAGGCGCAATCACCAGTGGCCGCTTCGCACTGGCGATCTCCTGCACAATCGCCCGCGCCGCTGCCGGCGCTAGCGCCTGCGGCTCCGCCGCGAACTCCGTGGCCTCGGGGCGGCTTCCGCTGAATTCGGCCTCCAGCACGTCTGACGGCAGGCTCAGATGAACCGGACCGGGACGTCCCGATTGCGCAATCCGAAAGGCACGCGCAAGGTCCTTCGGCAACGTGGCCGTGGATTGTGCTGTCCAGGATGCCTTGGTCACCGGCGCGGCCATTTCCGCCTGCTTCATTTCCTGGAATGCACCCAGCCCAAGCTCGCGCAACGGCGCGTGCCCGGAGAGCAGCACCACCGGCATTTCCCCGCATTTGGCGGTGTACAAAGCGCTGATCGCATTGGCATGTCCGGGTCCTCCGGTCACCATTGCGACGCCGACTTTGCCGGTCATGCGCGCCCAGGCATCGGCCATGTGAACGGTCGCGCCCTCTTGGCGAACGTGAATGAGTTCGATTTCGTCCTTGTTATCCACGGCAGCATCGAAAACCGACATGACGTGATTTCCGGACAGGGTGAAGATCGTCCGTGTACCCGCAACTTTCATGGCTTCGAGCAGCGCGTCTGCTCCCCGCATTGCTGTGCGCTTCATAGTGATTTCTTTTCTCGCTTCTTAATGCGTTCGTGAAATATACAGAACTTGAATTGATATGATGGGTCGAACTGTAATGTTAGGGAAGTAGGTTGCGGCGGTCAATAGCTGAACACCTCCCACTGTCTGCATTCTCGTGAAACTATCCTTTGATGCCATCGTTTTAGGTGCAGGCGCCGCCGGACTGATGTGTGCCATCGAGGCCGGCAAGCGAGGCCGCCGCGTATGCCTGCATGACCACGCGCCCCGTATCGGCAAAAAAATTCTCATCTCCGGCGGCGGACGTTGCAATTTCACGAACGTCTATTGCGGGCCGGAGAACTTCATCTCCGCCAACCCGCACTTCGCCAAATCGGCGCTCGCCCGCTACACGCCCGAAGATTTCATTGCGCTGGTCGACAAGCACTCCATCGCCTATCACGAAAAGACTTTGGGACAGCTTTTCTGCGACGGCTCCGCCCAGCAGATTCTCACCATGCTTGAGGAAGAGTGCCGCCGCGCCGGCGTCCGTATCGTCACCGGAAGCGAGATCCGCGAGGTCTCGCGCCCAGAGCATTTCGTCGTTCGCACCGATTCGGATGAGTTCCATGCTCCCGCGCTGGTGGTGGCCACCGGCGGGCTCTCGATTCCGAAGCTGGGCGCCACCGCATTCGGCTATGAACTGGCGCGTCAGTTCGGGCTGCGCGTCCAGCCGTGTCGTCCCGCGCTGGTTCCGCTGCTGTTTGGCGAACCGGATCGGCAACGCTGGTGCGATCTTGCTGGAGTCTCCCTCGGCGTGACCGCGTCCATAGCGCGCCGGCGCTTCGCGGAAAAAATGCTCATCACCCATCGCGGCCTCAGCGGTCCGGCTATCCTTCAACTCTCCTCTTACTGGTGCAAGCCGGAGGCAGTCGTACTCGACTTGGCGCCGGCCCAGGAAGTAATTACGCCTATGCTGGCGCAAAGCGGAGGCCGCGATACGGCTTCGGCGCGAACCGCGCTCCGGCAGGCGTTGCCTGCCCGCTTTGCCGATCGCTGGCTGGATGCAAATTCACCGAATGATTGGAGCAATCGCTCCCTTGCCGAGTTGGAGCGCCGCCTTCATCATTGGGAGGTTATTCCCTCGGACACCGAAGGCTATGAGAAAGCCGAGGTCACTGCCGGAGGGGTGGATACCGCCGAACTTTCGGCGAAAACCATGGAAAGTCACAAGGTGCCGGGTCTGTACTTCATCGGTGAGGTGGTGGATGTAACCGGACAGCTTGGAGGCTTCAACTTCCAGTGGGCTTGGTCGTCGGGATTCTGCGCCGGGCAGGCAGTTTAGACCGACTCCGCGGAAGGTATGCCCCCGGAACATAGCTGGGTTTCAAGTCTGGCAGGATGATCCGCAGTGATATCCAATGTGGAGGCTACCACCCGGAACTTGATAGCCGGGTGACCGCCTTCTTGAGCGCGTCGTGGTCTGCCGCGCTCATCTGCACAAACGCCATCCCCATGCCTACACCCGGATGCGAGGTCCTAACCTGCGCGGTGCAATTTATGGACACCTCAGCAACTCGAATCAGTAAATCGACCTTCGTCCCAACCGGGAAGATAGTCATCAATTCGACGTAGCAGCCGTTCATGCTGATATCGCTTACGGACGCGCCCAGCGGAAAACGCGTGTGCGCCTGACGAATTTGCGTGGAACCTTTGCATGCACAACGCGGTGTGGTACGACGTTCGCCAGGTTCGCGCTGCTCCTTGGTCACCATGGCCTGAAGTCGCCAAAAGTCCTCAGCCTTATCCAGTGGGCGCAGTTCGATTTTGCCGGCATCGGGTGTGCCGCTCTGCCCCACCCACGCGACTCTGAAGCGGGACTTGTGCTCGCGGTATTCCACGCCTAGAACTTCTCCGGCAACCACCTGATGAGCCAGACCTTCAAGGCTTGCGCCAAGCAACCCAACCTCAACCGTATGAGCCTGTTGGGAAAAAGGAGAGCCTGATCCGTTCATTCCCCAAACCCGCACCGGGACGCGAAACACACGACGAGATTCCTGCTCCGGGCGCGTATCCTTTGCCGGGGCCGAATAAGAATGGACGTCTCCGTGATAGTTCGATGTTGTGCTCATTCCTTGTTCCCGTGAGAAAAACTCGCTCTGCCAACGGCTTCCATTTGCCGGGTTCCCGGCCTGCGCCGTAGTGGCGGGACGCCAATATCCAATTCGCTGCCACCTTAGTGACAACCTCCAGCAAGCGCAGACACCACATACCCGGCAGAACGCATTTGCTGCTGGCGTAGCATGCCATGCTGATGTGGACCCAGCAACTATCGATAGTGTGATTACTCTTGGTTACCTTAGGAACTAAAGCTGGCGCTCAGGCGACGCCTCGCGCACGATCCTCATTGGGTTGTAAGTTCCTGCCCCGTATAATGCTCTTGATCCATTCACGTTCTGATTTCAGGTTTGCGGTTTCCAAGGAGCGGCTATGCAATCGCTGAACGGACGAATCGCCCTGGTTACTGGCGCTTCGCAAGGAATTGGAAGGGCCTGCGCATTGACCCTCGCCGAGGCTGGAGCAACCGTGGCGCTGGCGGCGCGCAATGAAGATAACCTCCGGGAGGCGGCCGCGCAGGTTACTGGCGCGGGCGGCAAAGCCGCCGTCTACAAACTCGATGTGAGTTCGGAAGAAGAAATCAAGGCGGTAGTGAAGCAGATTATCGCCGAGCACGGAAAAGTCGACATACTGGTGAACAACGCGGGCATCACGCGCGACCAAATATCCATGCGCATGAAACGCTGCGATTGGGACGTGGTGCTGGCCACCAATCTGACTGCGCCGTTTCTACTCATCCAGACCGTCCTCGGTTCCATGCTCAAGCAGCGCTGGGGGCGCATTATCAATATCACCAGCATCTTCGGCAGGATGGGCCAGATCGGGCAGGCGAATTACTCGTCGGCAAAAGCAGGCCTGATCGGGTTGACTATGTCGGTGGCACGCGAGGTCGCTTCGAGAAATATAACCGTCAATGCCGTCGCGCCTGGCTGGATTGAAACCCCTATGACGGCGGAAATCACCCCCGAAATGCGCGAAGCCATCCTCAAAATGATCCCGATGCAACGGCCAGGGCGCGACCTGGAGGTGGCACACGCGGTCCGCTTTTTGGCTTCCGAGGAGGCCAGCTATATTACCGGCGATGTCCTGAATGTGAACGGTGGCATGCTGATGGGCTGAGCCACCGACGCGTTTTCCCGCAGGTTGCTAGGGGATTCATCTCAAATTTTGGGTGCGCAGGTGCCGTGGTGAACCCCAAAATGTACCCGATTGCACTTTTGCGCTGTTTTCGGGAAGATTGTCCTTGCAAGCAGCGTTGCTGAATTTTACTATGCAGCTAACTCTGAGCGTTGCTATTTTGGCCAGAAGATAACTAATGCAAATGAATATTGGCGAAACCATTCGTAGTTTCCGATTGCAGAAAGGGATGTCGCAGGGAGATATCGAGAAGCGCACTGGACTATTGCGCTGCTATCTGTCGCGCGTGGAAAACGGTCACACCATCCCTTCTCTCGATACGTTGGCCAAGATAGCTTCTGCCATGGACATCCCACTCGGCCAGTTCTTCGCCATCAACACGGCGGATACGGCGGCCCGGGCAGCATCGCAAATGAATGAGGAGGAAGTGCGCTTCCTTTCGCAAATCCGGCGTTACTCCTCGAACCTGAACGATAGCGACCGCAAATTGGTGCTGGCCATGGTGAAGAAGATGGCCGCGCCCGCCAAGTAATGAAGCAGTTGCCGTAGTGAATGTCGCGGTGAAGAGTTGGATCGAAGCACTCGATGGACGAGTGCTTTTTGTTTTGCAGAATGACTGCTATTTAGCCGGCCAGGCCGCCAGCAGCCTGCGGATGACGATCAACTCGCCAAGATGGTGAGAGGTGTGATCAGCCACCAGCAGGACCTCGTGAATCAGATTTTGCCCCTCGCCCCAAGGAAAAGGCGCCAGCAAGTCACTGGCGGGGTTGTTGACGAGGCGGATCATCTTGTCGCTATCTTCCTGAACCAACTGAACCGAGTGCTCCCAGCTATTCGTGTCGGCGGGCGCGGCGTTGGCGGGCCAATAGCCCTCCGGCCATTTTGGCGAGTGGTAGCTGCCGTCATGATTCATGCTGAAGCGCACGATATCATCCTGTGCGATTCGAATGTGCTCAAGGATTTGCCACCCCGAATAAGGCAGCCCCAGGGGAACCACTCCGCGGAGTTTAGGTGGGAAGTTCTTCACCACATTCTCAAAAGTCGCGTGCGCCTGTCCGCCGCGCAGCAACTCGACCAATTCTTTCCTGATTCGGTTTTCAGCCATTGTCATCGCCGATGCCCCGTCTATCAGAACGGAAATCTATTGTATCCTGACCGGCTTCCACCCCAACCCGTGCTAAAGCGGCACGTGTCGAGGGCCCCGGCTTCCACCCCGGCTGCCGCATGCCGGCGCGCGGTAACCAGATTGATTCTTGCGCGATCTCAGCCGAAGGCGGAAACTGTAACTCGCAAACCAGGGAGGATAGACCGTGAAATTCGTAGCTGTTATCCCCGCACGCCTGGCATCGACTCGCTTGCCCCGCAAGCCGCTGCGCGAAATTGCCGGCAAGACCATGATTGCCCGCGTCTACGAGGCCGTGGCGGCCAGTAAGCTGGTTTCGCAGACGATTGTTGCCACCGATGCGCGCGAAGTCATCGAGCACTGCGAAAAACTCGGCATCCCCGCACGCATGACTTCGGAGGGGCACCGCAGCGGAACGGACCGCGTACGGGAGATTGCCGGCTTGGTCGAGGCCGATGTCTACATCAATGTCCAGGGTGATGAGCCGCTCACGCGTCCGGAGCACCTGGATGCGTTGATCCGCCTGATGCAGCAGCCCGGAGTCGAGGTTGGAACCTTGAAGATCGCTTGCGCCGAGGCCGACCTCTCCAACCCCAACGCAGTCAAAGTGGTTTGCGATGCCCTCGGCCGCGCGCTCTATTTTTCCCGCAGCACGATTCCATTCGACCGCGACCGCGCCGGGCGAGTCCGCTGCTTCAAGCACCTCGGACTCTATGCTTACCGCAAACGCGCGCTGGAGCTTTTCTGTTCGTGGCCCGAGTCCGAGTTGGAGCGTACTGAGCGGCTCGAACAATTGCGCTTTCTGGAAAACGGGGTGGCCATTCACGTGGCGGAAACATCGTTTGAAACCATCGGCGTGGACACCGAGGAAGACCTGCGACGGGTGGAGCAGATTCTGCTCGCACGCAGTTGAGCATGACACCAATCAGCGCAGTCACCTCAGTCCTGCGGCTTCGTCCATGCTTCGGCTGCGGCAATTCGCTTGGCGATCGGCGGGTGCGAGTGAAAGAGGATTTCCACGATCCGCGAGGGCTTGCGCTCGGCGAGATTCTGGTCGGCAAGTTTGTTCATGGCGCTGATGAACGGACCTACGGCGGGGATCGATTGCCATGCGTAGCGGTCGGCTTCGCGCTCATTCATGCGGGAGTAGGCGTTGAGCAGCGGCATCAAAGCCAGCGAAAGCAGCGTCGTCACCAGAATGATCAACGGAAGGCTGGCGAAGTCGTATTGCGAGATGAACCATTCCTTGCGCATGATCGCCCAGCGCAGCACCCATTTCAGCGCCCAGAATCCGGCGAAGGTGATCACGGCCTGCACGATCATCGACTTCAGGATGTGCCGTCGCACGTGATGTCCGAGCTCATGCGCGAGCACCGCCTCGATCTCGTCGTCGGTGTAGCCGGCAAGCAGGGTGTCGGAGAGAATGATGCGCCGTGTCGCTCCCCATCCGGTCAGCGCGGCATTTGCCTTGCGGGACTTTTCCGAGAGATTCCATTCATAGACGCCGCGGACCCGCGTACCGGCGCTTTCGCTCATCCGCGTCAGCCGGTCTCGCAGCTCGGAATTTTCCAGCGGCCGGAACTTGTAGAAAATCGGAAACAGCACAACTGGCGCGATCTGCGCGAACAGCACGAACAGCACCATGAACGCGGCCCAAGCGACGATCCACCACGATTGCGGGAATTTGCGAACCAGTAGATAAAAGATCTCCGCCAGGATACCGGAGATGACTAAGCCGACGAGGAATCCTTTTAGTTGATCCCACATCCAGCCGCGCCAGCCCTGATTGGAAAGATGGTACCGGCGCTCCAACCGGAAGCCGTAGGAATCAATGCCCAGGCCGAGCGCCTTGCTCAGCAGCGTCAGGAATAGCAGATAGACGAAGAGCGCGAGAACGTAGTTTTCGCCGCGCGCGATGCGGAACGCCAGGTCGCGAAGGATTTGACTCCATCCGCTCAGCAGCAGCAACAGCATCAAGCCGAGCCCAAGGCCGGCGTCAGCCACGCTCAAGCGGCGGTGGATGCGGTTATAGCGCCGCGCGTCGGGCGAATCGACCGAAGATGAAGATGCAGACCACATGAGATTCCGGAGAAGTACTGATCATACTAGAGCTAGTGTAGTGTGTCAGGCAGATGAGCAGTTATCGCGCTGTCATGCTGAGGTCGCACCGAGTTGGGGGCACCATTACTCTGCTGCGCCAAGTATTAGCTTTCCTCACGCCACAGTTGCCTTGCTGTAGACAAATGATTCGGCGGCCGAGAGAATCTCGTCGACTAGTTCCGGGCTGGCGGCTTCGCAGTAAATACGCAGCAGCGGTTCGGTTCCGGAGCCGCGCAGCAGCACCCATGGTTCGGCCCCGTTGCCGTTCTTGGGAACGTCGAGGAAGAACTTGTAGCCGTCCATGTCCTCCACGCGCAGCACCTTGTAGCCGATCTTTGCCGGGCGTTCGGCGGCGCGGCTGAGAGCCGAGAGCTTCAACTCGTCGGCAATGTGCAGGTCGCGTCGCCCGAAATAGTGCCGGCCATACTCGTTTTGCAGTTGCTCCACCAGTTGTCCGAGCGATTTGCCTTCCTCGGCCATGACGTTGGCCAGCAGCAGTGAATTCAGGATGCCGTCGCGCTCGGGAAGATGGCGCGGAATGCCGATGCCGCCCGACTCTTCGCCGCCGACCAGGACTTCGCGACCGCTGAGCACGATGTCGCAGACGTACTTGAAGCCTATGCCGTGCTCGATCAGTTCGCGATTGTATTTGTGGGCGATGCGGTCGAGCATGCCGGTGGTGTTGAAGGCGCGGGTGACGGCCCCGGGCCATTGCTTGCGCTTGAGAAGCCACTCCAGCAGTACCGCGAAACACTTGTGAGAATCGACGAAGCTGCCGTCCTCGGCGACCGCGCCGATGCGGTCGGCATCGCCATCGACCGCGAGGCCGGCGCTGCACTTTTCGCGCACCACGGTCTCCTGGAGGGCCTTCACGTGCGGCAGAATCGGCTCCGGGTTTATGCCGGGAAACAGCGGGTTCAGCTCGCCGCGAATCTCCAGATGCGGAACCCCGGCCCTCTGGAAGATGCCCGCCAGCACCCCCCGCCCGGAGCCATACATGACGTCGATGGCGAAGCGAAAGCCGGCCTTGGAGATGAGGCCCATATCGGCGAATTTCTCGATGGCTGCGACATAGGGCGCTTTGAAATCGATCTCGCTCACCCGTCCGCCCGACGCTCGCGTGACAGGGGTGTCGAGGTAACTCTCGATCTTCCGCATTATCTCCGGCGTGGCCGAGCCGCCATAGGAGGCTTTGAACTTTACCCCGTTCCAATTCCACGGATTGTGACTGGAGGTGATCATGACGCCGCCGGCAGCGCCCATCTGCTTGACCGCGTAAGAGAGCGCCGGGGTCGGCGTGTAATCGTTCGCCAGGCGCGCATGGAGACCCGAGTCGGCAAGTTGTTCGGCGGCGATTTCGGCGAAGCGGCGCGAACCAAAGCGCGTGTCGTAGGCAAGCAGGACGCCCTTTGCGGGGTCTTCATGCCGCTGAATGTAGTTGGCGATTGCGCGCGAGACACGGCGCACATTTTCAAAGGTGAAATCGTCGGCGATAATGGCGCGCCAGCCATCGGTGCCAAACTTGATTGCAGAAGCCATGGCGTTTCCTATGTGAGCTTCGTAAGTTTCTTTTCGTCGAGGAAGGAAACGATCTTGCCGACATCCTGCGCGCGCGCGCGAGTGGTCACCAGCACGGCGTCATCGGTCACCACCACCACCAGGTCTTTGACGCCAACGGCGGCCACAAACTTGCCGGGCGCGTGGAGATAGTTGCCTTCCGCATCGAGGATGAAGGAGCGCAGGGATTCCATGTGGTTGCCGCGTTCGCGATCGCTCTTGGCGGTCATCATGCGGTGTTCATGCAGGGCCGACCATGAGCCCAGATCGTTCCAGTCGAAGCCGGCGCGAATGCAGAAGATGTTCGACTGCTGCTCACCCTTGGCCGAGCGCGGCTCCAGCACGGCGTAGTCAACGCTGATGTTCTCGCACTTGGGATAGAGCCGCCGGAAGGTCTCGGCAAATCGGCGAGTGCCATAGGCAGCGGCAATTTTCTCCAGCAACGGCGCGGTTTTCGGCAGGTGCTCGCGCAGTGCGGCAGCCAGCGTCGCCGCCGACCATACGAACATGCCGCTGTTCCAGAAGAAATTTCCAGCCTGCAGAAATTCGATTGCGCGATCGAGTTTGGGTTTTTCCGTGAAGCGCCGCACACGCAAAGCGCCGCCCGACTTTTCGCCGGTTTCAATATACCCGTACCCGGTCTCAGGCCGGGCCGGTTCGATCCCCATGACGACGATGTTTTCACCTGCTGCCGCAATTGCCACGGCCTCCGCCAAATCGCTCTGGAAGCGGCGCTGGTCGCCGGTAACGTGATCGGAGGGAAACATGCCGATGACGGCTTTCGGGTCTGTCCTGAGGAGCAAGAACGCAGCCAGTCCAATGGCCGGCGCGGTGTTGCGTCCCACGGGCTCGGCGATCACTTGCTGCCGCGGCAACTCAGGCAGTTGGCGAATGATGTTCTGACGCAAATCCTGGTTGCTGATGATCCAGAAGTTGCCGGGCAGGCTGTTCGGCGCCAGGCGCGCAACTGTCTCCTGGATCATGGTCTTGCTGCTGTTCAAGGGGAGCAGTTGCTTGGCGAGCCGTTTGCGGCTGAGCGGCCAAAAGCGGGTTCCCCGGCCTCCGGCAAGAACCACGGGATAGAAGTGTCGCTTATCGAATTTTGCCACGCAAGTTACCCTGTAAAGCGTTTGCTGTGCCAAAACTGCCCCGAACAGTCGCAGCCAGTGGCAGTGGATATCAAAATCACTCCGGCGTCCGTACGCCTTCCGTCAGCTTCTCAACGACGGGCGCTGGCACCGGCTCACCGGGTACGCGCATGAGGAGGAATTCCACTGCCCATTGAGGACGCAGCCCGATTTGCTCCATGCTGGCCGGGATTACGACGGCCTCGCCCCGGTTGAAGCTGACCGGCTGGCCGCCCTCCCATTCCACTACGGCGCTGCCTTCCACTGCAACCAGAACTTGCGCCGAGGTGCGTCCGGGCGCGGCAGCGAGGGTCAGTGGCTTGGTGATGGCAAACCGCTCCACCACAAAACACGGCGAAGCAACCATCAGATCATGGCCGTCAACTGTCCGCGGCGAAACCTTGCCCGCGTTGGTCGATTCCCGCATGGCCCGCAATCCCTGCTCTATGTGGAGTTCCCTGCCGCGGCCGAAATCATAGAGGCGGAAGGTCGTGTCGGAGTTCTGTTGCGTCTCGATCAGGATCGAACCGGGACCAATCGAGTGCACGGTTCCGGCATCGACGTAAATCAGATCGCCGGGGTCCAGATCGACCCAATTGAGCAAATTCTCGGCGCCGTTGGCGAGGATGGCGGCCTCGAACTCCGGCTTGCCGACTCCGGGCTTCAGTCCGAGTCCGACTTGGGCTCCCGGCAGGCATTTGGCCACGTACCAGCACTCTGTCTTGCCACAAGGCTGCCCCAGTTCGCGGGCTCCCTCATCATCGGGATGTACCTGTACCGACAGCTTGTCATGAGGGAAAAGAAACTTCGTCAACAGCGGAAAACGATCAGGTTGGGGAGCCGCCTCGCCTACCAGTTCCCGGCCAAACCGCCGGCACAGCTCACTGAGAGATGCTCCGGAAAAAGGTCCGTTCGCCACGCGGCATTCGTCGCCGGTGAGCCAAGCCTCGCCAATTGGCTCCTCGCCGACCACCCGAGTGTAGATGGGCCGCAAATCGCGGGTTCCCCACGGACGTGGGCTGAACTCGGGGATCATGAGAAATGGATAGAGATCAGACATTGGAGAACACAATGCCGTACCGGACAGTCAATTTAGAGTACCTGAAAGGCCCTGAACGTTGCCGAAGCCGGGAAAAAGGGCCAACCATGGTTGGCCCCTGGTCCGATTGCTCATCAGCTTAGAGCGACTTAAAGAACTTATGCATCCTCTCCAGACCCGCGGTCAATCTCCGCGGCCGAGGTGGCATAGGAAAGCCGCACGTGCTGATTGCTGCCAAACGCCTCGCCGGGCACCGTCACCACGTGGGCCTCGTGCAGCAGACACCGGGTGACATCTGCCGGCGTCTTCATTCCGCCCTTGCCGAAATAAGCGCTGAAATTCGGAAAGACGTAGAAAGCGCCCTGCGGCATGGTACAGGTGATACCGGGGATCTCCCGCAAGCCCTTCACGATCCGGTCGCGCAACTGCTTGAATTCGGCGCGGAAGTCGGCAACGCACTGCTGCGGGCCGTTCAAGGCGCCGATGGCGGCCTTCTGCACAATCGAGGTTGGGTTCGAGGTAGATTGACTCTGAAGCTTGGTGGCTTCCTTGATGACCGCAGCCGGTCCCATGGCATAACCCAGGCGCCAACCGGTCATGGAATAGGTCTTGGAGAGCGAGCCGACGACAATGAGGCGCTCGCGCGCTTCCTGAATCGATCCGGCGGAGAAGAGACGTCCTGAATAGTCGAGATAAACGTAGCATTCGTCGCTCATGACCCAGATGCCACGCTTGGCGGCCATGCGCACCACGGCCGTCATGTCCTCGGGCGAGAGAGACGCGCCGGAGGGATTGTTCGGGAAATTCAGCAGCAGGATCTTGGTCCGCGGCGTAATTGCCTTCTCGATCATTTCCAGCGTGATCGCGAAATTGTTCTTCTCTTCGCTCTCGACAAAGACACACTTGCCGCCGCAATACTCCACCATGTCCTTGAACGAGACCCAATAGGGAACGGGGATGATCACTTCGTCCCCACGGTTGACGAGTACCGAGAAGATATTAAACAAGGCATGTTTGCCGCCGACCGAGGCGACAACTTCTTCGCGCTTGTAATTGCTGCCGAAATCCGCCGCGTGGCGCTTTACGATGGCGTCCCGCAGCTCTTCGATTCCGCCAACGGCGGTGTACTTCGTGAAATTCGACTGAATGGCTGCAATCGCTGCATCCTTGACGTGCTGGGGGGTGGTGAAGTGCGGCTCGCCCGCCGCAAAATAAACCAGGTCAACGCCCTGCGCGCGCAGTTTGTCGCCTTCGGCAACGGCGGCCAAAGTGGCCGAAGGTTTAATCCGGTTGATCCGGTCAGTGAATGGCATTACTACTCCAGAACTTGCAGCCATGGGTGTCCTCCGTAAAAAAATTATTCTTGCCTGATTCTCTATTTTCGGGATGATGCGAGCAGCTTGCGTTTAAGCTCCCGCTCCACCAGTTTAGGAACGAGATCGTGAACCGAGCCGCCGAGCTCCGAGATCTCACGTACGAGCCCGGAACTCAAGTATGAGTAGGCTTGCGCCGGCATCATAAAGATCGTCTCCAGCCTCGGATCGAGCTTGCGATTCATCAGAGCCATCTGCAACTCGTATTCATAGTCGCTGACGGCGCGGATCCCTCTCAGGACGACCTTCGCTCCGCTCTTGATTGCATAGTCAACCATCAGGCCCTCGAAGGCGTCAATGCGAACGTTGCTCCACTTCCTGGTGGTCTCGCGCAGCATCGACAGTCTCTCCTCAACCGAGAATAGCGGAGTCTTAGCCGAGTTCCGAAGAAGGGCTACGACGAGCACGTCAAAAATCTTTGCCCCGCGCTCAATCAAGTCCAGATGACCATTCGTCGGAGGATCGAAGCTCCCCGGATAGATGGCGATAGCTTGCTTTCTCAAAGCGCCTCATTCTTAGGCGAAGCGGTTAAATGCTGAAGGAATTCTAATCGCCGGTTCGTATTGCAGGCAACGGAATAACGGCCAGACCAAATTCATTCGCGAGAACGGGTGCACCACGTCCCGCCCTGATGTTGGGCTGACGTGGGCTATTTCCCAAGCATTATCCAAATTGACCCACCGCTCAAATCTTGGGGCGCTACACTGGAGGCATATGATATGTGATTGAACGGCTGCGGCCTGGACTGATGGTTAAGGCCATCACTAAACCCACCGGTAACCATCTATCACGATAGCCGGAGGGCGGATCGCCGGTCGTGCCGGGCAGGCTTACGCCAAATTATGATCCTCTTCGATAAGCGAACCACGCAAGTCCTGCTGACGTTCCTGCTGTTCGCCGCCATCCTGGGCTTCGTGTATCTGGCCATCAAACCGCTGCTTATTTTTCTGTTCGCCATGCTTTTTGCCTACCTGCTGGAGCCGGCGATCTCATACGTCCAGCGGTGGATACCCCCGCGCGGAGGGGCCATCGCCGTGGTTTACGTGGCGTGGGTGGCCTTGTTGGTGGTTGCCGGGTTCCTGCTCGGATCGCGGATCGTAAGCGAAGCCCACAAGTTGACGCAGATCCTGCCGGATCTCTACCAGAAAATCAGCAGCGGCAACATCGCCTGGCAACTTGGCGCCCAGAGAGGCTGGAGCCAGGAGACGCAAATCGAACTCCAGAGATTCCTGGCCGAACACCGCGAACAGGCCATCGCCATCGCTGGGGCTTTGGGTTCCAAACTGGCGCTGCTGGCCTCCAACGCGGGGTGGGTCGGACTGGTGCCGATCCTCGCGTTGTTTTTTTTGAAGCGCAAATCTCAACTGCGGAGCCTGGTGGCGGGGACGTTCGACGAACTCATTGTCGACCGGCGAAAGCGCGAAATGTTGCACGGCATCCTGCAGGATCTGGATTCCATGCTTTCGCAGTTTGTGCGGGCGCAATTGCTACTGGTTCTGATTTCCGGGGCTGCTTACACCGTTTTGTTGGTTTCACTGCGGGTTCCGTATGCGTTTGCGCTGGGTGCAATCGGCGGCCTGCTGGAGTTCATCCCGCTCGTCGGACCGCTGGTGGCAGCGGTGCTCATACTAGGCATCAGCTTCAGCCTGAACTATCCGCACCTGCTGCTGGTGGTCATCTTTCTGGGGGCCTGGCGTCTCTGTGCGGATTACGTGATTTCTCCGCGCGTCCTCGGCGGCAAGGTCGAAATATCATCGCTGGCGGTAATTTTTGGCGTGCTGGTGGGGGGCGAGTTGGCAGGGGTTATCGGAATCTATCTTTCCATCCCCGCGCTGGCCACCATCCGGATCCTGTGGAAGCACTGGCTGGCCTACCAATGCGGTCGCGATGCGGCATCCGAGGTGACGACGACACGGTAGAGCAGTTTTGAGGTTAACGCGGGCGGCCTTGAGCTGGCCGCCCGTGTCTATCTGTCTATTTTTTTGCAGGAGCAGAGGCCGTCTTGGCAGCCACAGCTTTCTGCTCGGGCGAGGCAGGCGGCGGTTCGGGAACGACGGCGTCGCGCAGTCCAAGCACTTTACGCACCTCGACTTCGATACGGGCCGTAATGTCCTTGTTCTCTCTCAGGAACTGTTTGGCATTTTCGCGACCCTGCCCGATGCGTTCGGTTTTGTAGCTGAACCAGGCGCCGGACTTTTCGACGATGTTTTGAACGACGGCTATGTCGAGCAGGTCGCCCTCGCGCGAGATGCCCTCGCCGTACATGATGTCGAACTCGGCTTCGCGGAAGGGCGCGGCGGTCTTGTTCTTCACGATCTTGACCCTGGTGCGCGAGCCGATGATGCTGTCGCCGTCCTTGATGGCGGCTATGCGGCGGATATCGACACGCACGGAGGCATAGAATTTGAGGGCGCGTCCGCCGGTCGTGGTCTCGGGATTGCCGAACATGACGCCGATCTTTTCGCGGATCTGGTTGATGAAAACCAGGCACGTGCGCGACTTCGAGACGATTCCGGTGAGCTTGCGGAGGGCCTGAGACATCAGGCGGGCTTGTAGTCCCATGTGGCTGTCGCCCATTTCGCCCTCGAGTTCGGCCTTGGGGACGAGTGCGGCCACGGAGTCGACCACCAGCACGTCGATAGCATTGGAGCGTACCAGGGCTTCGGCGATCTCCAGCGCCTGCTCGCCGTAATCGGGCTGCGAAACCAGCAGATTATCGATATCGACACCGAGCCTCTTGGCGTAAGCGGGGTCGAGCGCGTGCTCGGCATCGATAAAAGCAGCCATTCCGCCCGCCTTATGGGCCTCGGCGATCACCTGCAGGGCGATCGTTGTCTTGCCCGACGACTCAGGCCCGAAGACCTCAACCACGCGTCCGCGCGGGAATCCGCCGATGCCGAGGGCGGCGTCGAAGGAGATGGAGCCGGTGGGGATGACCGCGATGGGAATGATGGCTTCCTTGTTCCCCAGCCGCATGATCGAGCCTTTGCCGAACTGCTTTTCGATCTGCGAGAGAGCTAATTCGATTGCGCGTGGACGGTCGTCTGCCATGGGATAACCCCTGATGAGGAGATGATAAGAATAGAACTCGCAGAATACCACGCTTCAAGCCGGGAAGCAGCAAGCGAAAGGCGCGGGGGTGGGACAGCTTGAACTTGGTAGGTTGTGCCCCCACGTCAGGTCAGCTTGTCGGAGGTGCTAGCATGAACCAAAGGGGGCGGTCGCCATGGACTTGGTGAAGGCCAGACTTGTTCAAAATGATTGCACAGAATGTCTGAACGCCCGACTGGAAGAAGCGAAAGCTCTCGGGGGGCTTCCTCTTCAAGGTGAATTCGTCATGATTCCTGAGAGTTGGCTCAACACCATCTGTCCTCACGGTCGTTCAGGCCTTGAGTTTGAGAGGGCGGCAGCCGACCCTGGTGTCCCATCACGAGAGGTGGAACGAGCGGAGTATGGCGACGACGAGTTTGACACTACTGATTCCAGAATTGACGCAACGAAGAACATCGGGTACCCAGTTCGAGAGCACGGGCCGTATGGTTCTCACCCAATGCACGATGATTTCGACGATGAATCTGGCCCTGATGGGTCTGGAACCTACTAGTGCCAAACTGGCCGAGCCTGCGTAATTCCATCAATTCCCTCGCCGCATCATTTGCTGAGATATTTCATCCCGGTATCGCACATGACGGTGACAAGGGTCGCGCCAGCTCCCAGTTGTTCGGCTAACCGCAACGCGGCGATGACATTTCCGCCCGTGGAAGTCCCTGCAAAAATCCCTTCCTCGCGGGCCAGCCGAAGAGCCATGGCCGCAGCTTCTTCGGTAGAAACCTGCTCAATCCGATCGGCGATGCCCTTCTGCCAGAGCGGCACTACAAAGCCCGCTCCGATCCCATCGATTTTATGAGCGCCGGGCTGGCCGCCCGAGAGAACCGCAGATTCAGAGGGCTCCACGGCGACGATTCTGATCTGTTCATTGTGGTGGCGCAAGGCTTCCCCGGTACCCCGAATGGACCCGGCGGTACCCACGCTCTGGACAAAGCCATCGATCCGCCCATCTGTCTGAATCCAGATTTCCTCCGCCATTTTGTGGTAGGCCGCAAGTTGGTCTCTGTTGTTCATCTGATCGGTCCAGAAGCTTCCAGTTTTCTCCGCGACGATGCGGGCGGCTTCGATCATGTCGCGGGTTAGCTTCTCCGTCATGTGCCCGCTCTCGCTGCGCACGATCTGAAGTTTGGCTCCCAGAATTTTCATATGTTCGAGTTTTTCCCGGGCAAAGGCATCCGAAGTCACTATATGCAGGGGGTATCGCTTCACCGCGCAGATCAGGGACAGGGAGACGCCGGTGCTGCCGCCGGTATATTCGACGACAGAGCCATCCTTGGTGAGGCGTCCGTCCGCCTCTGCCGCTTCGATCATGGCCAGCGCCATGCGGTCCTTCATGCTGCCCGTGGGGTTCTCGCTTTCCAGTTTCAGCAGGATGCGGGAGCCGTTTTCGGGCACGATGTTGCGCAATGCCAATAAAGAGGTGTTGCCAATGCAATGCAGAATGTCCGGCGGCAATTCATTCATGATGCGCGTTCCCTTTTCCTGATGCGCTCTGATGAAAACGGGTCACGATTTCCAATCTTCCTTCCAAACCTATCACGAGAGGCGGCCCCGAACTCGGTTGGAACCTTCGACCCGCCAGCCTGTCTGTGGAACTCGAAACCTTTCACTCCTGCCCTGTTGTCCTGCCTGTTATGCTACAAAATGGAAGCCTATGAAAGCTCGTCTTGGACTGATCGCCGGCAACGGCAAGTTTCCCCTTCTGGTGCTGGATGCGGCGCGCTCGCGCGGCTATGAAGTGGTGGTGGCCGCCATCAAGGAAGAAGCTTTTCCGGAGATCGAGCAGCGCGGCGCAAACTCGGTTCACTGGATGTCGCTCGGCGAACTTTCAAAGCTGATCGAGACATTCCAGCGTGAAGGCGTGACCGAAGCCATCATGGCCGGGCAGGTCAAGCACAAGCAGATCTTCAGCAGCATTCGTCCCGACTGGAAGCTGGCCAAGCTATTGCTCACTCTGCCGTTGCGCAATACCGATTCACTGATTGGCGGCGTCGCCCAGATTCTGGCGGAAGAAGGAATTACGCTGCTGAATTCGACCTCGCTGCTGGAGCCGCTGCTGGCGCGCGCGGGCGTGCTCACTCGCCGTCAGCCGACCGACCAGGAGCAGACCAACATCACTTATGGACGCGCCGTGGCGCATCACGTGGCGCGCTTCGATATCGGGCAGACCGTGGTCATCGCCGAGGCCGCCTGCGTCGCCATTGAAGCCATGGAGGGCACCGACGCGGCCATTTTGAGGGCCGGAGGGTTGATGAAAAGCCTGCATGGCGAGTCGGCGATGCTGAGCCGTGCGCTTACCGTGGCGAAGGTCGCCAAGCCCAATCAGGACATGCGCTTCGACGTGCCGGTCATCGGATTACACACGATTGAGACGATGCGGCAAGCCGGCGCCACCTGTCTGGCGCTGGATGCCGGCCGCTGCCTGGTACTGGATGGCGAAGCGGTGATCAAGGCCGCGGACGAGGCTGGAATTACCATCGTGGTCGACGAGACCCCGCACCGAAGCTGAAGTCGAACGACGAGTTATGAGCAAAGAACAAGAAAGACTACTCCGCATCGCGGTCATTGGGGTCGGTTCGTTTGGCCGCAATCATGCACGCGTCTATCGCGAACTGGCGAACGAGCAGCAAGCCGGAGTGGCAGGCAAACTCGAACTGGCGGCGGTGGTTGACCGCGATCAAGTGCGTGCCGAAGCCGTTGCCGCCGAGTTTGGCGCGCGCGCCTATACCGATCTCGATGCCCTGCTGGCGAACGAGAAAATCGATGCGGCGACCGTGGCGGTACCGACCATCGCGCATCTGGCCGTGGCGCGCATGCTGCTTGAGGCCGGCATCGATGTGCTGGTGGAAAAGCCGCTCGCGGTTGACCTGGCGGAGGCCGACGCGCTGATCGAGTTGGCGCGCAAGCATGGGCGAGTTGCGCAGGCTGGACACCTGGAGCGCTTCAACCCGGCGGTGCGCGCGGCGCTGCCGCATGTCACCCGGCCTATGTTCTTCGAGGTGCATCGTCTGAGCGTGTTCACCCCCCGCTCGCTCGATGTGGATGTGGTGATGGACTTGATGATCCACGACCTGGACGTAGTGCTCTCGCTGGTGGACTCGCCGATACGCGACATTCGAGCCGTGGGCTTGCCGGTGCTGACGCCGAAGGTGGACATCGCAAATGTGAGGGTGGAATTCGAATCCGGATGCGTGGCCAATTTCACCGCCAGCCGCGTCAGTACGGAGCGGGTGCGCAAGCTGCGCTTCTTTCAGCCGCAGCAGTACGTTTCGTTGGACTACTCGCGACGCGACGTCTTCATGCTCACCGTCAAGCCGACGGGCATAGGCCAAGACGGCAGCCGCTTCTTGCTGCCGGAAATTATTCCCTCCAAACCAGAGGTGGTTAGCGAGGAGCCGCTCAGAGCGGAGCTGAGCAATTTTCTGGAGGCGGTGGCCGGACGGACCTGTCCGGTGGTGAGCCTGGAAGACGGCAGGCGGGCGTTGGATTTGGCCCTGCAGGTTCGCTCCCGGATGGAGGAACACAGCCGCCGCGTAGGTCTGCCCGGACTGATGAACTTACGATAGGCGGCCGCTCTGAATCGACAGAAACTGCGCGCCCGGACGTGATGCTCGATACCACAGATGCCACGGTGCAATTTCCAGGGGATAAAACATTTTCTTCCCTGGGGTTTGTGTTCGAGAATTTGGCTCGGGAAGTGAGAAAATATTCCCAGCAACCACACGCGCTTTGACGGGTTTAATTTGGTAAGAGTTCGTGTGCCCGCAGGCCTTGGTCGGGCTGGGCAACCACGTTGCTCTGGAGGAGTTCCAAGATTGGTTTACACAGTACCAGCCGGGCGCTCCGCTCCGTCGCGGGGAGTACCTTTCGCGAATCTGGTCTAAGACCGCATGATGAGAATTGAATTCCCATCGCAGAAGGCCGAGCCGGTTGTCGAGCCGCAGTTGTCCTCTCGGGGCGAGCAGCCAGGGGCAGAGTTCACGCCCATTCTGCTCACTCAGTTGCGGGATGACTTGGCGCGTTCACGGTTGCGCGAGGCTTTCTGGATCTCGGTTGTCGCGCATTTGCTGGGCATCATCCTGCTGGCGCTGTCTCCCAAGCTGCTGCCGAATTTCTGGCATCCCGTGGAGCTGCGCACGGCGGAGGAGATGATCCACGACAAGGAATTCACATATCTGGAGTTGCCGAAGGATGCGCAACGGCCATCGGCGAAGGCTCCGGATACGAAGTTCCTTTCGGACAAGAACCGTATCGCGCACTCAAAGGTGCCCACCCTGGATCGCCAGTCTCTGGAGTCGCTGCGCAGGGGTCTGCCCGGTCCTCCGGGAGCAACCGTGCCGCAAAGCGCGCCCTCATCGGGGCCGCCGGCAACGGCTCAATCGAGTGGAGCGGCCAATCAGCAACAGTCAAGCAATACTTCGCCGCTGAGCGCGCCCACACCCAAGCCCGCGCCGCCGCAGAATCTTCGTGCCTTTGCGGGCCTGTCTGCTGGTTCAGCCATTGAGCAGGCGGCCAAGAACAGCGCGCGACCCAGCTTCTCGAGGGGTGGCGGAGGCGATTACGGCTATCCGAACGGCGGTGGAAGCAAGGTCGGAAGCGGCCTCGACGTCCTGAGCGACACCATGGGCGTCGATTTTGGCCCGTACCTTTCCCGAATAGTGTCCGTGGTGCGGATGAACTGGTACAACCTGATTCCCGAAGAGGCGCGTCCGCCGATGCTGAAAAAAGGCAAGGTCGCAATTGAGTTTTCGATCCTGCCGGACGGCAAGGTAGTCGGCATGCGGCTAATTGGGGAATCGGGCGACATTGCGTTGGATCGCGCTGCCTGGGGCGGCATCACCTCCTCCAACCCGTTTTCGCCGCTCCCCTCGGAGTTTCAAGGGCCTTATCTGGCGCTGCGTTTCTACTTCTACTACAACCCAGCCCGCGGCGAGGTGCGTTAGGACCTGTCACCTGGTCCAGACGCGTACGGCATAGCCATCTTCGTCGGATGATAAGCGCAGCTCCCAGCCTGCCATCTGCTCCAGCGGTGTCTCAGGCTTGAGGTTGCAGGTGAGCAGCAGGCGCGAACTCTCGCGGGGCACACGCATGTAGAGCACAGCATCTTCCTGCAACAGACGAGCATGGCAGGTGCGATCCGAGGTCTGGACCGAGTTCCCGGACACTGGTGGAAACAGGCTGCGGCGCAGTTGCAGCAGGCTGCGGTACCAGCGGAGCATGTCGTTAGACTCGCTGGCCTGCGCCCAGTTCAACCGCGAGCGCTCGAAGGTGGCCGGGTGCTGAGGGTCAGGAACCTCGCCGAAAGCAAAATCCTTGAATTCGTTGCGGCGTCCCTCGCTAACCGCCTTTTGTATCGTCGGATCGGCAAAGTCGGTGAAGAACTGGAACGGTGCCGCTTCATCGAACTCCTGTCCCATGAAGATGAGCGGTGTATGCGGGGCGAGCAGCAGAATTGCGGCCATCAGCTTGCGCACGCCGCGCGGCACCAGCTCCGTCAGCCGTTCGCCTTTGGCGCGATTCCCCACCTGGTCGTGGTTCTGAATGCAAATGATGTTCGCCGGCAGAGGCACATCCCGGGCAGAGGTGCCGCGAATATCGTTCCAGAAATGGAAGAACTCTCCCTGAAAAACGTAGCCCTCGTTGAGCACTTTCGCCAGCTGCCGAGGGGCGCCAAAATCCTGGTAGTAGCCCGCGCGCTCGCCGGTAAACATGGCGTGAAGCGCATGATGGAAATCATCGCTCCACATTGCCTCCAGGCCATAGCCGCCACGGCTGGGCGGAAGAACGTAGCGGGCATCGTTCTCGTCAGTTTCCGTCATGATGCAGATGGCGCGCTGCAACCGCGTGCCGAGAGCGTGGGCCCGCTCGGCAATTTCGGCGACGATGTGCCGCGGGGAATTGTCACGGATGGTCTGCACGGCATCCAGGCGCAGACCATCCAGATGATATTCGTTGAGCCAGTAGAGCGCGTTTTCGACGATGAAACGCCGCACGCCCTCGCACCCTTCGTCGTCATAATTGACCGCCTCGCCCCACGGAGTCTGGTGGCGCGCGGTGAAGTATGGCCCAAACAGACGCAGGTAATTTCCTTCGTTCCCCAGATGGTTGTAGACCACATCCAGGATGACGGCGAGGCCGCGGCGATGAGCCTCGTCGACGAAACGGCGGAACGCATCCGGCCCGCCGTAGCTGGCCTGCACCGCATAGAGCCCGACGCCGTCGTAGCCCCAGTTGCGGCGGCCGGGAAAGGCGTTCACCGGCATAAGTTCGACGGCAGTCACGCCCAGCTGCTTGAGGGCGTCGAGCCTGCTGATTGCTCCGTCGAAAGTTCCCTCGGGCGTGAAGGTGCCAAGGTGAAGCTCGTAGAGGACATAGTCGGGAAACGGCAGACCGCGCCACTCGTAGTCGGTCCATTGGAATTGCAGCGGATCGACGATCTCCGTCGGACCGTGAACTCCCTCCGGCAGCAGGCGTGAGACCGGATCGGGTACTTGCCTGCCATCGACCATATAGTAGTAACGGTCACCGGGCTGCGCCTCGGCCAGCGCTTCCCAGGTATCGTTGTCATGGTCGAGGCCGCGCCGCAATTCAATCGCTCTGCTCTCCCCGTGGGCAGGCAGCAGGCGCAAGCTGATCTCCTCAGCGTTGGGCGCCCAGACGCGGAAGGCGACCAGCGCGGCGGTATGCGCCTCCACATGGAGAACGGTCGCGCCGTTTGGATTCTCCAATGACTTAATCGTCATCTCAGGTTGGACGGGCGCAATTTTTGACAGGATGCATCGGGGATCTGGTCAGGCCCGAGCAATTAGAATCGAAACCATGCTGATACTTGCGTCGGCGTCACCGAGAAGGACGGAGTTGCTGCGGAGCGCGGGAGTCGAATTCCGCGTGCATGCGGCAGAGATTGCGGAAACCCGCCGGACGAACGAAGCACCACGGCATTTCGTGATGCGGTTGGCTGGCGAAAAAGCCGCGGCAGTGGCCACACTGGAAGCCGATGGCCTCTGCGTCCTGGGCGCGGATACGATTGTCGTGGTCGATAAACATGTGCTGGGCAAGCCCGTGAACTCCGCCGACGCGAAGCGCATGCTACGCCTGCTCGCGGGCCGGGCGCACGAGGTGATCACCGGGGTTTGCTTGCGCGGGCGCGATTCGAGTGGAGTCCCATTCAACGATTTGCGCCTGGAGTCCACGGAGGTCCGCTTCGAGCCGCTGAGCGATAGCGAAATCGACGATTACGTGACGACCGGAGAACCTCTCGACAAGGCCGGCGCGTATGCCATTCAGGGCAGAGCTTCGCGCTGGATCAGCGGGATTAAAGGGGACTACTGCAATGTCGTGGGACTGCCGGTGGCACTGGTGTACCGCATGCTGCGTGAACACGGGATCGGCGATTAGCTGAAGCTGATCGCGCCAGGTTTCTTTTGAGATTTGACGAGAACAGGAAGACCGCGCGGCGCAAAACTTCTTAACGGCGCGAAAGCCGTTGAGGGTGTGACCCACGAATCAAGCAGAGTCGCTGAAAGCTACCGAAGAGTTATTTCTTTTCCGCCGGGGGAACGCTTTCGCCTTCTTTGCCGCTGCCAATCGCGGACTTAAAGTTGCGAATGCCCTCACCCAAGCCCTTGCCGAGGTCGGAAAGCTTTCCAGGCCCAAAAATCAGCAGGGCGATACCAAGAATCACGAGCAGCTCCGGCATACCGAGCTTGCCAATCATACAGCCTCCAATACGCGCCCAGTCAGTCTGCGGGCGGAAAATTCCAGTGGCACGGGGCGATAGCTCAAGTCTAAGCCAGTGTGGCCACCGAGTCAAAGGACTACCGGGGCAGGAAAGTTCACCCCTAAACGGGTTAGATGTCGAGCGATTTGTGGTTTTCAACTGCGGATTCGCGCGGCCTCGGTTCGCTCGGGGCTGCGGGAAAGGTCGCCGGCGAAACGGCCGTCATGCCGTTCTTGGGTAGCTCGGCCGGGGCCGGGTTTTCGGCTACCGGTGGGGCTTCCGGCAATGGCTTCGGTTTGTCCTCGACCTCGAAGCTCGAAGTCAATGGCTTTGGTTTGTCCTCGACCTCGAAGCTCGAAGTGATGACGTTGTCAAACTGTTGCCGCAGGTTCGTCAGCGGTTCAAAAGACGTTCTTCAGGTCTTCGGTCCCGGAAGGCTTTATGTTCCGTGTCTCTGCTTCCAGCTTGCCAAATTCGGTTTCCAATTGGGATTTCAGGTTATCCCGGGCGTTCTTGAAGCGTGCGATATGGCGAGCGATCTCAGGCAGCTTTTTGGGGCCGAACAGAAGGACGGCCAACAGCATAATGAACAACATGTCCGGCATAGAGAAGTCCCGCTACTTCTTAGCTTCCGTTTTCTTAGCTTCTGTATCCTTCGCTTCCGAGTCGCTTCCCGACATTCCTATGCCGGACTTGAAGTTGCGAATACCGTCTCCAAGCCCTTTTCCGAGTTCCCCAAGCTTCTTGGGCCCGAAAATCAGCACAGCGATAAACAAGATAACAAGAAGTTCCGGCACCCCTAATTTGCCAAACATGAATGACTCCCTAGCCGGATACCCTCGGCATCGTCGCGGAAATTGCGATGGAATACTCCCCCCTTGAAATCGTAGGCTAGATAGGCGAAGAAGACAAGGAAGTTGGCGGCCACAGGGCTCAATCTACATCAACTGTTTGCCAAAGGAAAAAGGTAATCAGAGCCGAAATCCTCCATCTGTTCTTTGGCGCTATAAGCGATGGGAAGCGGTCTCCCGCGTCAGTCCTCGAATGCTTCCAGCTTGCGATAGGCTTCCTGCATCAACCCGGGAAGTTTCCCGCCGAATTCGAGCGAGCCGTCCGGATCGCCCTCCACCTCCAACAGCAGCGGCGGAAGCTGCGGCGCTTGACGCAGCAAATCCATGGCTTGTTTCCAATCGATTTTGCCATTGCCGGGCCACAGATGCGCGTCGCGGTCGCCGCAATTGTCGTGAACGTGCGTCGAGCGGATAAAAGGCTTCAATCGCTCGAAGCTGGCCGCCACGCCCTCCCCCATATGGGCATGCCCAACGTCGAAACAAACACCGACATCCTGCATGTGGGTTACGTGGATAAACTGGGCCAGGCGGGCGGGGGTAGAGAGTTCATTCGGTATGTTTTCCAAAAGGATGCGCACCCCGAGAGGCCTGGCAAAGGCCCTGAGATGCTCGATCGAGGTCATGGCAGCGTCAAACTTGTGCTCATCGAACTCCTCGCCCCCGTTTCCGATGTGCTGCACCAGAAACTTGAATGGGACCTTCTCCGCAACTTCAATGGCACGCTTGATTTCGTCCATCGCCTCGATGCCGGTCTTGCGGTCGCGACTGGCGATGTTCAGCGCGGACACGCGATGGCCCCAATCCGCATCGCTGTACATAGGCGAGTGCATGGAATGGAATACCGTGCTATTGCCCTGGAACCACGACCCGATCTCGCGTATATGCTGCGGACTGGTGTAGTCGAAGTGAGACTTGGCGGCAAAGACCTCGATGGCCTGCGCGCCGCCCCTGACGAAATTGTCCAGCAAACCCGGATGCAACCGCTCACGGACGTGCACGTAGGTCGACATCGCTCTCAACATGGTTTCCTATTCCTTCCCGCCAAGTTCAGAATGCCACGAATGGGAACACCTTCGCCAGTGCGCAGTTTAATCTCGCGAAACGGGTTTAGAAGCCGATGGCGCGGCCGCCGTTGCGTCCATCGCTGGCTCCTAAACGGTCGCCGGTGCGCGGGTCCACGGCAATGCATTCGGCATCGCCCCAGTATCCCGGTTTGTTTCAATTCATATCCGCCGTTCGTCAGTAACGGTAGCGTATCCGGCGAAAATCCGAATTTCTCCAGGCGCAGTTCGTCCGGCATCCACTGATGATGGAAGCGCGGCGCATTGACCGCCTGCTGTATGTCCAACCCGAAGTCGATCACGCCCATGATGATGTTGGCGACCGTGCTGATAATGGTCGCGCCTCCCGGTGAGCCCAGCACCAGAAACAACCGGTCATCCTTAATCACGATAGTCGGCGCCATCGAGGAAATTGGACGCTTGTTGGGCGCAATGGCGTTCGCCGAACTTTGAATCAGTCCATACAGATTCGCCACACCGGGCTTGATTGTGAAATCGTCCATCTCATCATTCAGCAGAAACCCGAGACCGGGCACGGTCACGCGCGATCCGAACGACATCGTTCAAGGTCGTCGTGATCGCCACCGCGTTGCCGGCCGTGTCGACAACCGAAAGATGCGTCGTATTCCCGCCTTCGTGCACGGCCATCGGCGCTCGCATGGATGCCTGTTGATCCAGGTCTTCGAACTTTGGCCGTTTCAGCCGGTCGCTTGGCGTCGCCCGTGAGGGATCGATGCTCTCCCGCCAGCGGGCGGCAAACTGTTTGTCGATCAACTGCGCTACTGGAACCGGCGCGAAATCCGGATCGCTCATGAACTCGGCACGGTCAAAGAAAGCGCGCCGGAAGCTCTCCACGGTCAGGTGAATGCTGTTCGCCGACCTGCTGCCCAGGGCGTGCAAGTCATAGCCTTCCAGTATGTTAAGAGCTTCCAGCAGGACCACTCCGCCGGAAGATGGCGGCGGCGCGCTGATCACCTGATAACCGCGATAGCTTCCGCGTACAGCCCGCCGCTCGACTACCTTGTAGCTTGCCAGGTCATCGGTCGAAATCAGACCTCCGCCCTTCTGGATGGCCGCAGCCAGCTCACGGGCTATCGCGCCGTGGTAGAAATCATCCGGGTCCTGCGCGATGCGTTCCAAGGTGCGCGCCAGCTCGGGCTGACGAAAGATTTCGCCCTGCTCATAGTGGTTGCCGTTGCGCTGGAAGATGCGCTTCGACTCCGCGAACTGCGCAAGCTGCTCATCGCGCAGCAAGCGCGCATCCGCGTAGCGCAATGCAAAACCGTCGCGCGCCAGCCGGATCGCCGGTTCCATCACCTGCTTCAGCCGGAGTTTGCCCCAGCGCCGCTGCGCCTCCACCAGCCCGGCCACGGAGCCGGGAACGGCGACCGCCTTGTACCCGATCTGGCTCGCCTGCGGAATTACGTTCCCCTTGCCATCCAGATACATTCCTGCCGAAGCCTTGGCCGGGGCTCTCTCCCGGAAATCGAGGAAGTGGACGTCGCCGTTCGCCAGCCGCAGCAGCAGAAAGCCGCCGCCGCCCAGGTTCCCCGCCGCCGGATGCACGACCGCCAGCGCGAAACCGGTAGCCACCGCGGCGTCGACCGCATTTCCCCCGGCCCGCATCACGTCTACCCCCGTCTGCGATGCCAGCTCATGCACACTAGCCACCATCGCCTGCCGGGCGTGCACCGGACGCATGCCCTCGGCCGGAGCAAGGCAAGCGGAAAACAGCATGAGCGCGATAAGGAAACGGGAACTCGGTAGGTGTCTTAGCACGGTCAGAGGCTGAGGCTAGCGCACTGCGGGGCTGGAGTCAAACGCGGCGTGACCGGCAGAGACTTGGCAAAGCGTGATTTGTTCGGGAGAAACTCGCTATTTCAGCACTCCGCGTTCTGAGTCCCTGATGAACTGGATCAGGACTTCGACGTCTTCGCCCAGGTCGCCTTCGCTGCACAGCCGCTCGACGGCCTGCGAGGTGTTCAACTTGGAGGCCAGCAGCAGGCGAAACGCGCGCTGGATCTTGCGTACGCGCTCGGGCGAAAACCCTTGCCGCTGCAAGCCCACCGAATTCGCTCCGTAGGCATGAACATCGCGCACCGCGCTGGTCTTGGAAAATGGAAGCACGTCCTGCGTAATCGTGGTGCCGCCGCCGACGTAGGAATACCTGCCGATCTTCACGAATTGATGCACCGGGCACAAAGCCCCGACCACGGCGTGATCTTCCACCGTCACGTGTCCGGCCAGAGTTGCGGCGTTGGCCATGATGACCCAGTCGCCGATGTGACAATCGTGCGCGATGTGTGCGTAAGCCATGATCAGCGTGTGGCTGCCAATGCTGGTCACGCCTCCGCCTTTGACGGTGCCGCGGTGAATGGTCGCGAATTCCCGGACCTGGTTATCGTCGCCCATCTCGAGGCGTGTCGGCTCGCCCTTGAAGGTCAGGTCCTGCGGACCCATGCCGACGCTGGCAAAGGGAAAAATCCGGTTGCGGGCTCCAATTCGAGACGGCCCTTGCAGCACGACGTGTGAAATGAGCTCGCACTGCTCGCCCAGCTCGACCTCGGCACCCACATAGCAAAATGGGCCGATCTTGCACGACTCTGGAATTCTTGCCGAGGGATCGATGACGGCGCTTGGATGAATCTTCATTCGGCTGGCTGCTCCCCATTTTTGGAGCCGGGCATGTCGACCAGACGGCAACTGATCATCGCCTCGCAGGCAAGCTTTGCCGTCCACCTTCGCTTGGCCGAACATCTTGACCGCGTGGGTTCGCCAGACAACCACTTCAACCTCGAGCCGCAACTGGTCCCCCGGATACCACCGGACGGCGGAACTTGGCGCGCTCGATTCCGGTGAAGACCATCAGCTTGCCATGCCGGTCCGGAACCTCCGTCAGCAGCAGCGTGGCACCGGCCTGCGCCATCGCCTCAATGATCAGCACGCCGGGCATGATCGGCCGCCCAGGAAAGTGGCCGGTGAAAAAGGGCTCGTTGGCAGTTACGTTCTTGAGCGCGACGATGCGCTTCTTGCGATCCACTTCCAGCACGCGGTCGATCAGCAGAAAGGGATAGCGATGGGGAAGAATCTCTTGGATCTGTTGAATGTCGAGCCGGCCGCTGTCTAACACGCTGGCTTCTTCGACCGTAATGTTCGGTTCATCACTCATGCGATTCTCTGGTTACGGGGGATATCCGTCAAGCGATCATAATACACGCCAACAACTAACAGGGTCTGTTAACGACCTGATAGGACGAGCAGCCCTATCCGTGTTAACAGACCCAGCATAGTAGCGGTCGAATCTGTAAGCCGAATTTTGTCTGCCAGCCAGCCGGAGATCCCGGCAAGCGGCAGGGCGATCATTCCTCTTGGCCGGACATTACTGCCCGGCTCCAGCGACCTACCCGGAAGTTGTAACGCACCGAGCCGGTACGTGCTTGCCAGACCGGCAAGACTCCCCCCCTATTTGGTCTTGCTCCGTGTGGGGTTTTCCCTGCCCTGGACATTACTGCCCAGGCGGTGCGCTCTTACCGCACCTTTTCACCCTTACCTCGCGCTCCTTGCGGAACGCGGTCGGCGGTATGTTTTCTGTGGCACTCTCCGTCACCCGAAGTTCGAGAGCCTCGGCCCGTAGACCGGAACTCGCTGGCTCCAAGTGCCCGGACGTTATCCGGCACACTGCTCTGCGGAGTTCGGACTTTCCTCTTCCTGACCGGAGTGTTAGCCCCGGGGTCCGTGGTTCAAAACCACGGCTCGAAAGCGACCGCCCGATTCGACCGCTATCCACTGATTATATAGTGCCAGCAAAGTGCGGGCCGGCTGGCAGGCATTATTCATGAATCGGGTGGAGCAGGCCTTCAGGCCTGCAGAAAAGCCAGCAACCATGCGGGCTTTAGCCCCTGAGGCGATTCCGCTGCTGCCGACAGTATGTACCTCAGCGGCTAAAGCCGCCTATCCAAGCGGGCCGTAGATGCAGGGCTGAAGCCCTGCTCCACCCATATTTCGCCGTACTCATGAATAATCCAGGCTAGCAGGCTGTTTCAGGGCGAGGCCGCGGATGCGCCAGCTTTGTCCGACGCTGCTACACTTGAAGCAACCACTGGTTACCGCCATGAATACGGTTGAGGCCATCCGGATTGCCCTGCAGTCGCTTTGGGCAAACAAACTCCGCTCCGTGCTGACGCTGCTTGGAGTGGTGATTGGCGTGGCCGCGGTGATTGCCGTGGTCACCTTCGTCAACGGCATCAACGGATACGTTTCCGAGAAGATTTTCAACCTGGGCGCTGACGTCTTCATTCTCTCGAAGGCGCCGAACGTGATCACCAACACCGACCAATACCTGGAAAGTCAGCGGCGCAAGGAGATCACTCTCGAGGATTACGAAGCGGTGGCCGCCGGCTGCTCGGCCTGCAAGTTCGTGGGCGCCATGACAGCGGCGGGAAATGTCAGCGTCAAATACAACGAACAGAGCAGCGCGGATAGCTGGGCGCGGGGCTGGACCCCTTCGATAGGGCCGATCTACGATCTTGACCTCGCCAGCGGCCGCTCGATCACCGAGTCGGACATGAACACCGCAGCCAATGTCGTCGTGATCGGCAACGATATCAAGGAAAACCTGATGGGCGGAGTTGATCCGCTGGGAAAAGAGATACGGGTGGATGGCCACCTCTATCAGGTGGTCGGTGTCGCTACGCCAAAGGGTAAGACTCTCGGTATGAGCATGGACAACTGGGTGGTGATGCCGATTACGAGTTGGCTGAAGCAGTATGGCAGCCGCCGGATCAGCATGCGCGTGTGGGCGAAGGCTTACGGCATGGGACCGGAGTTGGATGCGGCGATCGACCAGTCAAGGGTCATCCTGCGGGCGCGGCGGCATGACGCGCCGGGCAAGCCCGATAGTTTCGCGGCGGAGACCAACCAGAATTTCCTTTCCATTTGGACCGACTTAAGCGGCACGTTTTTTGTGGTCACGATTGCCATCGCCTCGATTGCGCTGCTGGTGGGCGGCATCGTGATCATGAACATCATGCTGGTGTCGGTTACCGAGCGCACGCGCGAGATCGGCATCCGCAAGGCCATGGGAGCGCGGCGCGGCGACGTGATGCGGCAGTTCCTGATCGAGTCGAGCACGATGGCATTGGTGGGCGGCATTCTGGGCGTCATCGTGGGGGTTGCGGTGGCAAAAACCGTAACGCTGCTGATCGGGATGCCTTCGGCAATTAAACTATGGGCGGTGGTAGCCGGGTTGCTGGTTTCAGCGAGCGTGGGAATCTTTTTCGGAGTTTATCCTGCGCGCAAGGCTGCCAGCCTGGACCCGATTGTGGCGCTGCGATTCGAGTTATAGCGATGCCAAGCGACGTTCGCAAGAACCTTCTTACCGAAGATTTCCGCATGGCATTGGACACCCTGGTGACCAACAAGATGCGTTCGGCACTGACCATCCTTGGCATTGTGATCGGGGTGATGACGGTAATCGCGATCTCTTCCGTGGTGCGCGGCCTCAACTCGAATGTGCAGGGCCTGGTGCAGCAGATGGGCTCCAACATCATCTTTGCCTACCATCTGCAACCGTTCCAGCTTGGCCGGCCAACAGCGGAGATGCTGAACCGCAAGGAGTTGACGTATGACGATGCCATGGCGATGCGCAGCCTGCCGCACGTGAAGGCGGTTTCCTCCGGTGTCCGTTTGTTCCTGAGACAATTCGGGACCGGAACCTACGTCGTGAAATACGAAGGGCGGCGGGCAAAGAACACGATTCTCGAAGGTGACACGGTCTCGGCCGCCGATGTCTTCGAATACAAACCGGAGCACGGGCGCTGGTTTATTCCGGCCGAGCAAGAGCAGCACAGCCCGGTCATCGTCCTCGGATACGACACTGCACAGACGCTGTTCGACGACGCCGACCCGGTCGGCAAGGAACTCAACATCGAAGGACAACTATTTACCGTGGTCGGCGTGGCGGAAAAGAAGCGGGCGGCGTTCAGCGGAGGCGCCAACCCCGAAGACAACATTGTCTTCTTTCCCTACACCACCTTCCATAAGCTGCATCCGGAGCTGAAGGACAACTGGATCAGCATCAAGGCCACTTCGCAGGCGGATATGCCGAAGGCCGTCGATGAGGTGCGTGAACTGTTGCGCCGCAGGCGGCGGGTAGCGCTGGACAAAGAGGACAACTTCGCCGTCTTCAGCCAGGACTCGCTGGTGGAAGTGTGGGACAAGATCACCGGCGGGGTGTTTGTCTTCATGTTTGCCGTTTCCAGCGTTGGATTGGTCGTCGGCGGCGTTGGCGTGATGAACATCATGCTGGTTTCCGTAACCGAACGCACGCGCGAAATCGGTATCCGCAAGGCGATCGGGGCGCGCAAACACGACATCCTGGTGCAGTTCACATTGGAGGCGGTTGCGCTGACGGCAATTGGAGGGGTGCTGGGAATTCTGGTGGGCGGATTGATCAGCAGTCTTGTGCCCTTTGTTTTTCCCGCTCTGCCGGCGACCATGTCGATCCCGTGGTCGATAATCGCCTTCGCCGCGTCGACCTTCATCGGACTGGTTTTCGGGATCTATCCCGCGTGGAAGGCCGCCAACCTCGATCCCATAGAGGCTCTGCGCTACGAGTAACTGCCGCCACAGGGATGCCGGTCTTCAATCTCCGATCTGCTAAGCTGGTTGCATAACTCACATGCACGTTTCATATCTGTACTTTTCATGGCTGTACCTGTCATATTTTTTTGCCGTACTGGCAATCTGCGGACTCGGCTATCAGTTCCTGGTGATCGCCGGAATCGTCAAATTTTCGCGTTTGTCAAACTCTCAACCGGTGTCTTACGGCACGGTGCTTGAGTGGGACGGCGCTCTCACGGACACGGCGCTCCCCCCCATCTCTATCCTCAAACCGCTACGCGGCGCCGATCCGCGAATGTATGAGGCATTTCGCAGTCATTACCTTCAGGATTATCCCGAGTTCGAAATCATCTTCGGCGTGGCCGATGCAAACGATCCAGCCGTGGCGGAGGTTGAACGGCTACAGCGGGAATTTCCATCGCGGCGGATTCAACTGGTGGTGTGTCCGGAGTTGCTCGGGAACCAATCGCAAGGTAAGCACGCTGGTGCAACTGCTTCCGCAGGCGCGCTACGATTGGCTGCTCATCAACGACAGTGACATCCTGGTGCCGCCGGACTACTTGCGGCGAATCGCAGCATGCTTCAAGGAACAGAACACTACGGGCCGCCGCACGGGGATGGTGACAGCTCTGTATCGTGCGGCTCATAACCCCCATTCGGGAGCGACCCTAAGTTCGCGGCTGGAGGCGCTTACGATCGCAACCGATTTCTCCGGAGGCGTGCTGAGCGCGTATGCGCTGGAGGGCCGGCTGACCTTCGGGTTGGGTTCGACCCTGGCGTTGCGGCGGGAAGCGCTGGAGGCAATCGGTGGGCTGCGTCCGCTGCTGGATTACCTGGCGGATGATTACGAACTGGGAAACCGCATTGCGCGCGCCGGCTTCGACGTGGTGCTTGCGCCGTTGATAGTAGAAACCGCGCTGCCTCGCGCCGGCTTCGCAGAGATGTTCCAACACCAGTTGCGCTGGGCCCGGACAATCCGCGACCGGCGCCTGGGAGGGTATATAGGGCTTGGGGTTACGCATGTGTTGCCGTGGGCGCTGCTGGCCTGCCTATGTTCGGGACTGGCGGGCTGGAGTCTGTGGCTGCTTGCGGCTGCCGCCCTGCTGCGCTTCGCGGTCGCCGCAGCCTTGTGCACGAGCGTGCTGCACGACGAGGCAGCGGACCTTGACTTGTGGCTGCTGCCCCTGAGAGACGTGATTGCATTGCTGGTCTGGATTACCAGCTTCGCTGGAAATACCGTGGTTTGGCGGGGAGAGAGGTTTCGCATTTCTGGAGGAAAACTCGAAAAGCTGGAGTCGGAGTCAGGGACGAGGTGAACAGGAGAGGCGACAATATGGCCAGTTAGACATCCGGCGTCGAAGACGTGAGCAGCTCAAAGCGGCCGTCCGCATACAAGCGATAACGCTGTCCGCGCCAGGTGATCGTGTTACCAAAGAACCCCGCGATCCAAAAACCGAAGGCGATTACGTCTTCGAGGGGCAATAACAACCAGTTAAGTTTCGCACTCAGGATTCGCGCCGAAACGACATACGCCGACACGAAACGCACTACGATCGTCAGCGGCAGCACCGGCCACCACGCCGGATTCACCACGCAGACCAGCAATGCCAGCGGCAAGGGCATGGTGAACAACTGTCCGAGATAGCCAAGCGGTCGAGAGCGCCGCGTACTGCGTCCCCAACGCAAACGGTGCGCCGCATTGTGGCGCAGATCGGTGCTGCCGATGTGGTGCTCAATTACATAGGAGGAAAGGATCACTCCGTGTCCGGCTTCGGCAGCGAACTTCCCCATCACAAAGTCCTCAGCCAGGTAGTCCTTGAGCCGACAAAAGCCGCCAATCGCCAGCAGTGTTCGCCGCCGCGCCACAAGGGTCGGGCCCACGGCGAAGCGCATGCCTTCCAACATCCGAGCCACGAGGATGCCGCCCAGAAAGTCGGTATTCATGCTGGTAGCCTCGAGCCGCGACCAAAAGCTGCAGCCGGGAACGGCACGGTATGGACAGGTTGCTATGCCTATACGCAGGTCCTGAAATTCGGCAGCTACGGTGGAGAGCATGTTTGGAGTGGCCCGGGTATCGCTGTCGCTCATCACCACCAAATCATTTGCCGCGACCGTGAGCATCCGGTCAAGGCTGAAGACTTTCGCATTGGGATATGATGGTGGCCCGGTCGCAATCAATCGTGTCTTGACGTGTGGGTACTCGCGTTGCAGTTTCTCGACAATCGCCACTGCTGGGTCTTCGCGATCTCGCGTCGCAAACAGAATCTCAAACTCCGGATAGTCCTGCTCAAAAAAAGTTCGCAGATTGGATTCGAGCCCCAAATCGAGGCCGGAGAGCGGTTTGAGAATACTGATTGGCTCCCGCGCCCGTAACGCGGGCGGCCGTACGGAGAGGTAGCGAAACGCCGCCACGATCGACAGCAGCGAGTAGACCAGGGCGCCGGCCAATAGAGCTAGGAGAACGGCAGTCACGTCAGTTACCAAGAGCCCGGTTGGTCAGAATGGATTTGCCTCCGCTGCGGGCCAGCAGATAGGACTGAGCGCCGCGCAATTGTTTGGGACGATCATCGTTTGTCCACAGAAACACTGTCTCGGGACCGGACCACAACGCAGAAAAGGATGAGTCGGTTTCGAAAACGTGCGGCGCATCCGGGAATTTGGAACCGTACCACAGCGCTCCACTGGGCTCATACCACACCCGCACCGGTGCCCGTGTGTAAAAATTCAGACTGGAAGCATTGGAGTATTCGCCGCCCACCACAATGATGTCTCCGGGCCGATAATGACGTTCGATTGCCACCGCGAGTTGGTGCGAAGACAGAATTGGCGAAAAGGTAACGAAGGCCGAGTGTACGCAGGCAAGCAGTGCAATCATCATCAAAACCAGGGCTGTATTGCCCGCCCAGGGGCGTCTGCGCAGTCGAAGAAACCAATTCAAACCCGCACCGATCGAAAGCGAAAGCACCGCCCCCAACAACGGAATACGGAACGCGCCCAGCGCCTGCGGCGTGAGATCCAGAACATGACCGAGCGAGAGGTCGTATTCCGTGGGATTCTTCTTCAGCAGCTCCGCCAGCTCGGTTCCCGGCGGAGGCGGATGCGACGCCACGAGCAGCGCCGCGCCCAAAAGCGAAGCGACGAGGGCAATCGCAAAGAACCCTGCGGAGATAATCCTCCCTGCTCTGTGGTCGCGCGAATCGGCGGGCAACGCGGATTCCTTTGCCAGCCAGTTTCCTACCAGCAGGGCCATGCCCGACAAAGCGGGAACCGTGTAGTACTCCTGGCGGGTCGAGAAGCTGAAAAAGGCCATGATCACCAGAACCCAGAGCGCAAACAGCAAATTGGCGCGCTGCTGCCCATCGAGTGCGTTCCTCAACTGACGCCAGCGCCAGGGAACTTCTCTTACCGCCTGTGGCAGAAAAATACTCCAGGGCGCCAAACCAAAAATCAGCACGCCCCAAAAAATCAGCAGCGGTACCGTGTCGTATCCCGGCGGTATGCGCTTGTTCAGATACCGCAGAAAATGCTCATTTACAAAGTAGAACCACAAGAACCCGCGGGTTGCGCCCTGATCCGGATTGCTCAGCGCCGCCAGAATGTGCCACGGTGCCGCGAAAGCTAGAAAAACCATCGTGCTCGATAAGAGCCTCAAGCGCAGCAGATGGCGCAGGTTTCCGGTCAGAACCAAGTAGACGCCGATGGTAGCCAAGGGAAAGACGATGCCAATCAACCCCTTGGTCAACACGTTCAAGGCGCAGGTCACCGCGAATCCCCAGCAAGTGAAGCGGGTGGGGGACTTCTCTTGCAGCGACCGCAAAAAGAAATAAACGCTCAGGGTAAGCCAAAGTCCGACCAGCGCGTCAGGAATCATGAAGCGGGTGAAAAGGTATGGACTCAGGGCGGTGGCCATCACTACGGATGCGTACATTCCCGCCCTCTCCCCGTACGCATACCGGCCCAGTTCATACACCGTGAGCAGCCAGAAGAGAATGCCCAGCAGCAACGGCAGTCGAGTGCTCCAGTCGCTAACGCCGAAAAGTTTGTAGCTGAGCGCAATTCCCCAATACATCAGCGGAGCTTTTTCGAGGTAGCGGATGCCATTGACGTGCAGGGTGACCCAATCGTGGCTCACTACCATTTCGCGCGCTGCTTCAGCGTGCACTGTATCGGCGTCATCGAGCAGTGGCGGCGAAAAGATACCAGGGATGTACAGGACCGCCCAGAGCGCAACGATCAGAAGAATGAAAAGCTTATGATTTCGGGAAACGGACCCAGCCGACCGAGCAGGAGAGACGCTTGCTAGCTCCTCCGCTGCGTTATTTCTTAATTGCATCAGGGTAAACCAATCGAAATCCAAAGCAAGCCATGGTTGTGGCTGTGGGTCGTTGCACCCATCTTGCGGCCGCCAGGGTTCCAAGAGCAGCGAACCTGCTCATTATATAAGACATCACTGAAAATTTTGACCCCCGCTCGAGGCATCACGGCACAACTGGGTTATCCGGGCAGGCCAAGTTGACTTAAAAGTCATGCGGCATACTGCAAAGTGGCCGCACGGCAATGTGCTTTCCAGACATTTTGGCTTGGGAAAACCTGGGGCAGCGCCGCGGCTTCGAATGAGACAGACACTTTCTTCGATTGAGCCGGACGCACGTCAGAATTGAACCGCGAGCGCGCAGCGCCCGGCAGAGTGTGAGAGCTCAGGAGCGGTTTTATGAAGAACCTGTTGTATGCGGCGGCGGTCTTACTGCTTACAGGCTTGGCGACGGCGCAGACCAGAGCCATGAACAGCATGAGCGGCAGCACCAATCAAAACCAAGCACTGACCGGCCAAACGGCACATCCCTTTCCGCCAGCGCCGGCCTTCAACGGTGGGGCGCCTGATGCAGGCGATCGTGTCTCCGGAGCTCCGGCTAACGCCACCACCATGCACTTGGAGAGCGAATCGATGACCGCCGGGCATACTCCACCTGCCGCAGTCAGCGGGGCCGTGGCGCAGCAAGCCATTTTTGAGAGTGCGGATCAGAGTTCCGCGCGTACCTCCAAGCGCTCGCAGCATTAAAGCGGGTTCAAATTGGTATTCGGATAAGGGCGGTGCCGGGGACGGGATTGCCCGCCCCCGGAGTTCTTCATCAAGAGCCCGCGCTATAGTTTCCCGGCGTGACAGGTCGCCCCAATGGGAGTCGGAGTCGGCGGTGCAGGGGGGGCGTTGCCCACGGTACATTGGTGAAATCGAAGAAATCCAACAAGTCGGGCTGCACGGCGTCGCGGTTCGTCAAGTGCGCCGTCGGACTGATGAAGCGGCTCTCCACGAACTTGAGCACCGCTGTGTGGTCCATCGGAATGTGCCCGACGTAGTGCTTGCGCGCGAACGGCGAGACGATTAGGTTCGGCACCCGGAAACCAAGCTGCGCGGCAAAGCCCTGCTTGGTGGCCGCGTCGTTGGGATGTGTGCCGGGCCAAGCGGGCCTAAGGTCGCAGTGCAGAGTTGCTGTCGAAACTCCGGTAACCGGATCAACCGATTCGGGACACGGGAAAAATGTATCCGGATTCACCGCGATGGCAGAGATGTCGGTGGTGATTCCCATGCGCGGCATCGGTGAAATCGTTGGTGTGCTTCGGCACCGGAGGCACGTGATCGAGTGGACCGCCGCCTTCGTCGTAACTGAAGAAGAACACGGAATCCTTCCACGAGGGGCTATTCATCAGCGCATTGACGATCGCCGCCACTTGCGTCTGCCCGGCCAGAATCGATTGGCCTGAGCCGGGGTGTTCGTCAAAGTGTCCATAGGCCGGAATGATGTAGGCAAAGTTCGGCAGCGTGCCATTGGCCACGTCGACGAAGTACTGGGTGATGGGCGCGATGTGAGTGGGGTCGATGCAGAAGGTATTCTTGGGATCGCCGACTGCCGTCTTGGATGCAATGGTCGTCGGCGTCGTGACTCCGCCGCAAGGTTTGGACTTGTTGAGGAACTTAAACCCGTAAGTAAAGTAGTTTAAGTCCATCTCCGGGAAGCCAGCACACGCGGGGGTGCCGCTGTTCGGCAGTATGCATCCGCTCTGCGTGAGGCTGTAGTAGATCTTCCATGAAACCGCCGGTTTGGCCTTATCCAATTCCTCGAAGATCGTAGTAATGGCCAGCGAGCCGGTAAGCTTATCGCTCGCGAACGGGTCGTTCACCAATCCTTGCGTCGTTCCACCGCTGATAGTCGCGATGCGGTTCGGCGTGCTCTTGCTGGCCATCGGGGAGAACCAGCGGTCGGAGACGGCGAACTGCGAGGCCATGTAGTAGTAGTAGTTGAGAAGATCCTGATCGTAGAACCCCATGGCGCGCGTGCCCGGATCATTGGGGAAATTATCGGTCAGCGAACCGCTGCCGCAGCCGGCGGCGGCGCAGCCGCTGGCGTAATTGGCCGCTTCTTGTACGAAATACTTCATGGTGATTTTGCGGGTGATCGATTCGCTATTGCTCACGTCCTCGAAGCTGGCCGGCCAATCGGAGCTCATGTCATCGACGCAGGAAGTGGTCAATTTGAACGGATGAAATGTCCTGCCGTTGTACTGTTGGTGAAGGTAGTCAGCTTGTCATCGATGCCATCGACGTTATACGTAACCCCGTCGTCGCCGACATCGAAGGCGTTGGCCTGCCGATACGGGTTCAGCATTCCGAAATACGTATCGAAGGTGCGGTTCTCGTTCAACAGAAAGACGACGTGATTCAACTGGGTAACACTGCCGTTCCCCGGAGGTGGAGGCGGGGTTGGTGTCGGCGTTGGAGTTGGTGTCGGCGTTGGCGTTGGAGTCGGGGTTGGCGTCGGCGTTGGTGTCGGGGTGGGGGTCGGAGTTGCAGCAGCAGTCGAGGTATTCGACGATCCGGACCCACAGCCCCAAAGAACAAGCAGCAGAGCGGAAACCAACAGCACGTCAAGACATCTCTTCATCTTCTTACCATCTCCTCGCGGGTCAACCGTAGGGTTGATCCTGGGGAGAAGATGGAGTGAGCTGCACGCGAGTTGCCCGTCGAAAGTGGGGTTAAGTGAAGAATGCCAAAAGTACTAAGAAAGAAAATCAGGTCGATAGAGTAGCTATGGCCGCCCTAACTCAGCTCGACCTTTTTCATGAGTCTGCCGACGCGGATCACCAATTGCGAGGGAATCGTCGTATTCAGATAAAGTTCGCGGGCCTGCCGGCCATCAATTCGTACTGAACCAGCTTTGATTTTTCTCTGGGCATCGGAAGCGGAGTCGGCCAGCTTGGCCTTGAGCATGAGTTTGTCGAGTTTAATCGACCAGGCTCCGCCATCGGAGCCAGTACCACACTCGCTGGCACGCAACGCTACACTCTCGATGTTCTCCGGCGCTTCGCCGCGTTGAAATTGGCGTGTCCAGTTGGCGGAGGCTTCTTCGGCCTTCGCAGCCGAGTGAAAGTCGGTGATGATGAGTTTGGCGAGATCCTTCTTTGCCTGCATGGGATGCAGTTCCGCAGCTTGCACGCGCTTTTGAAGCGCTTCTATCTCGGGAATCGTCAGGTCGGTGAGCAGTTCGTAATAGCGCCACATCAAAGAGTCGGAGATGGACATCAGTTTGCCGAACATCTCGTCGGGCGATTCGGTGATGCCCACGTAATTTCCGTAAGACTTGGACATCTTCTGCACGCCGTCGAGCCCTTCGAGCAGGGGCGTGGTCAGCACGATCTGCGAGGGCTGTCCGTAATGGCGCTGGAGCTCGCGACCGACCAGCAGATTAAACTTCTGATCGGTGCCGCCCAGTTCGAGATCGGCGTTGAGCGCGACCGAGTCGTAACCCTGGGTAAGCGGATACAGCAGTTCGTGAACGGAAATAGGCTTTTCTTCCTGAAAGCGCTTGTGGAAGTCCTCGCGCTCGAGCATCTGCGAAACGGTGAACTTGGCGGCCAATCGGATAAAACCTTCGAAGCCAAGCGCAAATAGCCATTCGCTGTTGAAGCGGATTTCGGTCTTGGCCGGATCGAGGATCTTGAAGACCTGCGCCTTGTAGGTCTCGGCGTTGGCGTTGATCTGCTCGCGGGTGAGCGCCGGACGCGTGGCGTTGCGTCCTGTCGGATCGCCAATCAATCCGGTGCCGTCTCCGATGAGGAAAATAGCGGTGTGGCCCATGTCCTGGAAGTGCTTGAGCTTACGCATGATGACCGTGTGCCCGAGGTGAAGATCGGGCGCAGTGGGGTCCATGCCGAGCTTGATGCGCAGTGGCCGGCCGGACTTGTACGACTCCTCGAGACGCTCGCGGAGGTCGGCTTCACGGATGATTTCAACCGCGCCCTTGCGCAGATATAGCAACTGTTCTTCAACGGGACGGAAAGCCATATAGCTCGATTATACGAGAGGCTTCAGGCAGGCTGCGGAAAAACAGGCTTCGAGTCAGGTGGGTCCCGCGAGTAGTGGGTCACTGCTCTTTATTTTCTTTAGCCGCTAAATGGCGCCTATGGGCATCCATATAAATTGAGTGTTTTCGACCGCCTGCTTCCGAAGGGTTCAAGAATGAATGCCCGGAGCAGGTGGCGGTTGTCCGGCGGAGAAACCTGCAGCCGGACCAAGGGTGCCGCGGGAAACCGTTGCGCCTCCCGCGCTTGGAAAGAGAACGCTGTCCGGGATGAAGCAGGGCCCGTCGTCCGGCCTTCGATCCCCGCCCGCCCTCGTCTCCCAGCGCTAAGAATTATTTCGAATTCGCAGTTCAGAGGCGAACTCGCAAGAACGCTATTTGGCCGAGATGACAGACAAGGTTTCCACCAATACGTTATTGATCGATAAGCACGGCCGCCGAATCACGGACTTGCGGATTTCGGTCACCGATCGCTGCAACTATCGTTGCGTTTATTGCCGGACGGGCAATGATGGCGCGCTCTTTGCCGAGTTGCCAAGCGAGGATTACCTGCGCATGGCGCGCGTCTTTATCTCGCTTGGCATCAATAAGATACGACTGACTGGAGGAGAACCGCTATTACGCCGCGAGCTGCCCGCGATGATCGCCGAGCTGGCGCGGCTGCGCACCGTCGAGGGCGACGAACTGGACTTGGCGATTACCACTAACGGCCATTTGTTGCATAAGCTTGCGGGCCCGCTGGCACGCGCCGGACTGAAACGGGTGACGGTCAGCATGGACGCCGTGGACCCCGAAAGATTCGCCCGAATTACGCGCGTTTCGAACGGATTTGAGCATGTTTTGGCAGGTATTCGCGCTGCCAAAGAAGCGAACCTATGTCCGATAAAGATTAACTGCGTGCTGCTGCGCGGTTTCAACGAAGACCAGATCCCCGAGTTCGGCCGCTTTGCCCGGGAAGAAAATGTGGTGGTGCGGTTCATCGAATTCATGCCGCTGGAAGAGGATCGGGTGTGGTCGCCCCAGATTGTTGTTCCGCTGAAGGAGATTCTGGAACGGATGGCAAGTTTCAGGCCCTTGCGCGAGATTGAGCACGGGGCGAGCGAAACGGCACGGCGCTACGTGTTCGACGACGGCATCGGCGAGGTCGGCATCATCGCTCCGGTTTCCATGCCGTTCTGCGGCCATTGTTCGCGGGTGAGGCTGACCTCCGACGGCAAGATCCGCACCTGCCTGTTCTCGGTGATCGAACACGATCTTTACGGGCTGATGCGTCGCGGCGCGAGCGACGAGCGCCTGGCGCAGTTCATCATCGAAGCCATCGACCATAAAGAAGAACGACACCACATCGGCGAGCCGGATTTTGTGCCGCCCTCGCGCACCATGGTGCACATCGGCGGTTGAGCAATCAGCACTGACGCGACCCCACGTTAGCCCAACAGCGGGGCGGAACGTGGGGCACCTGAGACGTACGCGGCGCTTCCACCCCGCATTAGCAACTGCGGCAAATGTGGGCCACCTGAGCCTTCATCGCCCGCTGATGAAAGTTGCACCGAGCAGGGCTGTTCGTGCATCATTAGTACTGAACTATCCCCTGGCTTCAACAACCCCGCGGGTGGGGCTTTCGATGGGCAAGCAGTTTCCATCGCGGCAGTGCATCCGCTGAAGCCAACGGAAAGCTTTCAACATCCCCGTTCCGCGACTAGCGGAGCTGAAGGCGAGAAAAACTGTGGCTACGGCTATTTCTGCGAATCAGAGCTGTTCGCTCGACAACTATCTTGTACTCCCCGATCACTCGATGGACGCCCGTATTGCGGCTGCCAGGCAAGCATTGGGAGAGCAGTGCGTCATCTTAGGACATCACTACCAGCGCGACGAAGTGATCCGTTACGCGGATTTCCAGGGTGATTCCTACAAACTCTCACAGCAGGCCGCGGCGGCGAAGGGCGCTTACATAGTGTTTTGCGGCGTACACTTCATGGCCGAAAGCGCCGACATCCTCTGCCGCCCCGACCAGTCCGTGATCCTGCCCGATCTCAACGCCGGCTGCTCGATGGCCGACATGGCTGAAATCTCGCAGGTGGAAGACTGCTGGGAGCAGTTGGTAGCGCTTGGCATCACCACCGAGCAGGGCAAAGGACTGTCGCCGATGACGTACATTAACTCGGCGGCGGACATCAAGGCTTTCTGCGGAGAGCGCGGCGGCGCGGTCTGCACCTCGGCGAATGCAGCCTCGGCGCTGCGCTGGGGCCTGGCGCGCAATCCCAAGGTGTTTTTTCTGCCCGATCAGCATCTGGGACGGAACACCGGCTACGCGATGGGAATTCCGCTCAACGAGATGGTGGTGTGGGACCCGTTCATGCCGATGGGCGGACAGACCCCGGAGCGTCTGCGCGCCGCCCGTATCATCCTCTGGAAAGGACACTGCTCGGTGCATCAGCGTTTTTTGCCGGAGCACGTGGAGCGGGTGCGGGCCACCTATCCGGGCATCCGCGTGATTGTTCATCCCGAGTGCCGATGGGATGTCTGCCAGAAGGCCGACGACGTTGGCTCGACCGAAAAGCTCCGCAAGCTGGTGGAGGACGCGCCCGCCGGAACCCGTTTCGCAATCGGTACCGAGATTCATCTGGTCAACCGGCTGGCGAAACAGTATCCGGAGAAACCGATCATCACGCTCGACGATTCCGGTTGCCTGTGTACCACCATGTATCGCATCTCACCGCAGCACTTGTGCTGGGCGTTGGAGAGCCTCGTTGACGGAGTTGTGGTCAACCAGATCAAAGTGAAACCGCAGGTGAAGCATTGGGCGCGCGTCGCGCTGGACCGCATGTTGGAGATCCACTGAGCAACCCAGGTTAGCGCCGAACTGCGCGGCGCGGAACCTGGGGCACCCGGCCAAATAAATACTGATAGGTCAGAACGCTGAGGGTGCCCCACGTCCCGCCCGTCCTTTGGGCTGACGTGGGGTCGTTTCTTTCGCGGCTTTCTTCGGGTCAGGCGACGCGTGTGATTCGCTGGGCCTGGCCGAGAAAATCCATCAGCTCCCGGTTGACCCGCTCCGCGTGGGTCCAGGCGATGCCGTGCGGTGCGCCTTCGATCACCACGAGTTTGCTTCCCTTTATCAGAGCAGGCATGCGCTTGCCGGAGTTGGCAAGGGGAACGATCCGGTCGGCATCTCCGTGAATCATCAAAGTTGGAATGTCGATGCGTTTGAGATCGTTGCGGAAGTCCGTTCCCCAGGTGTCGACGCAATCGAGGACCGCCTTGGGTGAAGCGGACACCGCGATATTCCAGTTCGCTCGAACCGCATGATCGCTCACCAGTTTGCCCCCCAAGGTGTCCACGTTGAAGAACTGCACGCAAAACCCGGCGAGGAATGCCGGCCGGTCCGAGACGACCGCTTTCTTGATCCCTTCAAAGACGCTGCCATCCACACCCTCGGGGTTGTCGGCAGTTTTGAGCAGCATTGGTGGAATCGCGGAAACGAAGACGGCCCTGGTCACGTTATTGGTTCCGTACTTGCCCAGATAGCGTGCTATCTCGCCGCCGCCCATCGAATGGCCAACCATACGCAATATCCCGCAGGTCGAGTTTGGTGATGAGCTTCTGCAGGTCTTCGGCAAAGGTGTTGTAGTCGTAGCCCGAGGTGGGCTGGCTGGACTGGCCGAATCCTCTGCGATCATAGGCGATGACGCGATAGCCTGCGTTCAGCAAGACCGGCACCTGTCTCTCCCAGGCGCGGCCGCTGAACGGATAACCATGGATCAGGATGACTGGGCTTCCGGTACCGTGGTCTTCATAGTGGAGATCGATGTTGCCGGAGTTTTCCTTGCCGACATTGACGAATGGCATGAGATCCTCCTTTTCAAATTGGTGAAGAGGTGGTTGGATTTTGGGTGGACTGTTGAAGGGTGCGATGGCGTCATGGGCATGCAGGTTGCTCGCCCCCTGGCGCAGTGCGGCCCGGGTGCAAACAGCACGACAGGCATACCGCAATAGCATTTCGCGTAAAATGAACGTGGATGCGAGACATGCGCACTTTTTCATTAAACGAGGCGCAGGCGATGTTGCCGGTTCTGGAATCTCTGCTGCGCACCTCGATCGAAGCGAAGCAGAAGATCGAGGAAATCGAAGCCGAATTGCAGCACGTGCAGGAGCGAATTTTTCTCGACGGCGGTGTGCTGCTCGACGTCAAGTTATGGGCTCGCCGCGGCGCCGAGCGCGACAAGGCTCTGCGCAAGGCGAAGGACTCGATTGCCGAGATCAGCGCGATCGGCGTGCAGGTGAAGGATCTTGATATGGGGTTGCTGGATTTTCCCTGCAAAGTGGAAAGCGGTGAAATCGTTCTTCTGTGCTGGAAACTGGGTGAAACGGCGATCACTCACTGGCATGGTCTGGAAGAAGGCTTCGCCGGGCGAAAACCGATCGACGAGCGCATCAAGCGGGCCAAACCCGATCAGATCAACTAGAGCAACGCCGACCCCACATTAGCTCCCCCTGCGGCTCCGCAAATGTGGGCCACCAGTCCTATTCTTGTTCTTGCACTTCAGGAAGATACCCCACGTTAGCCAAAAGCGGGCGAACATGGGCACCCGCGCACCTCCTTCAAGGGACTTTCGGAATAGCACTCGGAACTATCCAGAATGGCTGGGTTTCTACTAAGATGAAAAGGTGTGTTCAGGGGGAGCTATGTCTCGAACGGGCACGACGGTTCTCACACTGATCGGCTTGGTTGCTGTTGCAGGATTGATGATTGGTTGCGACGACTTTTTCGTCTCGCCGAATTCGGTGGCCAGCATTGCGGTGAGCCCGACTACAGCGGTTCTCAGCACTACGAATACGACTTCGCCGACTTTGCAAATGTCTGCCAGCCCCACGCTGGTCAACGGCAGCAGTTCCACTTGTACTTCGGAAACATGGACGACCTCTGATACAACCGGCTCCATCCTCACAGTCGATTCCTCCTCCGGGTTGGTCACGCCGGTAGGGGGCGGTTCAGCGACGGTGACGGTCAAGTGCAATGGAACGAGCAGCGCGGCGGTTCCGATCGAGGTCATCACCGGGACAATCGGCAGCTCTCTCACCGTTACTGCGTCGCCCGCGACCACAACGACAGGAGTGCCTGTGATACTGACAGTCGCCACGAGCGGCGGGCAGGTTATCCCAAGTCAATTCGTTAGTTTTTCAGGCATCCCCACGGGCGCGACCTTCATTACGGGCAACGGCAACGCGACGATCACTTTTTTAGTCTCCTCCACCAGTCTCGGTATTGGGCAGTCGACGACAATAACCGCAACTGTGAATACCAACGGCGGCACAACTGTCACAGGTTCAGTGACAATTAACACTATTTGAGGGCGGGTGGCTCTTTCAGCCTTCGGTTGGCTTGAGTGGGTAGTTTGTTGGGAAGCGTTGAACGACCCCAACCCAGCGTCGAACCGCGTCGCTAGGGGGTGCCCGGCGGACGGCAACGGGATACTGACGACCCCACATTAGCTCCGCCTGCGGCTCCCCAAATGTGGGCCACCACGGGCACCTTGAGGACAACTTGAAGGTCTAGGAGATGTCATGCTGAGCGGAAGCGAAGCATCCCAGGGATATATCCTGCCCCGTGCCGCTGTGGACTTTTTGATGAAATCTTTCCGTTGCGTCTCCCTCCACGCCGTGATGGGATTCTTCGCTCCGCTCAGAATGACACCCTGAGGATTTCTTGGGACCCCGGACTGGCATCGATTATCCGCCCGGCGAAGCCCCTGGCTTTTGATGTGGTACGCTGGGGCGCTCTGCACTACAATTTTCTTAGGAATCATTTCACGTGCTTAAGAAGTCCAGAAACGTTCTCCCCAACATCGTTGTCGTGTGTCTGTGCGGGTTGCTGTTTGCGCTTGGGTTTTCAGCGGGCTGCAAGCAGGGTCCGTTGCGGTCGAACGAAGTCGCTTACGTCGCGGTTCCGCAGGCTGTGCTGCGCGACCGTGTGTCCGCGATTTACAACAAAGTTGGAACCGTCACGAACGGGCAGAAGCTGGAGATTTTGGAACATCAGAAGCGCTTTGTAAAGGTGCGGACCGCCGGCAACCAGGAAGGCTGGGTCGAGGTGCGGTTTCTGGCCGGGCAGGACGTTTATGACGGCTTCGAAAAGATGGCCAAAGAGAATGCCGCAGCTCCGGCCCAGGCAAAAGGCGCAACCCGAGCGGAACTGAACCTGCACCTGACTCCGGCACGCGACTCGGAAAAGCTCTATCAACTGCCGGAAGCAGCAAAGGTCGACATTCTGAAGCGGGCCACGGCGGAGAAGCCGGCGGCGGGCACAACGAAGGGCTCCAGCCTGTCTAACCACCCCAAACGCGAGCCGCCGCAAAAGCCGGGCTCCAAACAGGCTGTTCCCGTCAAGGCTGTGCCGGTGGCCAAGCCGCCCACGGTGAGGGATGCCAACGCCGCCCCTCCGCCGGTGATCCAGGCCAATGCTCCGCAAAAAACGGCTCCGGCCGAGGGCAAACCCGCCGAAGCCAAGCCGATGGACGACTGGTGGCTGGTGCGCGACAAGCAGGGCCGCGTGGGATGGGCGCTGGGCAGAATCATCGACATCGATGTGCCGATGGAGATCGCGCAATACGCCGAAGGGCAGCGGATCCAAGCCTGTTTCGTTCTCAACCGCGTGCACGACGGAGAGCGCGACGGCGACAAGGACGTGGCGCAGTACCTTGTGCTCATGACCGAAAACAAGGACGGCCTGCCGTTTGACTTCAACTCCTTCCGGGTCTTCACCTGGAACCTGCGAAAGCATCGCTATGAAACTGCATATCGCGAACGCAACATTATGGGATTTTTGCCGATCCGCGTGGGTACGCAGAGTTTCGACAAGGAAGGAACGCAGCCCGTCTTCAGTGTGAAGCTGCAAAACGAGGACGGCCAGGCCACCGATCGCACCTACCGGCTTGCCGGTCCACTGGTGCGGCGCGTGCTTGCGCCCGGAGAGGAATCCCAGAAACTCGCCCTGATTCATAAAGACAAGAAGAAGGCAGCCGCGCCGGCCCATCACCGGCATTCCCGGTAGAGCTGGACAGGGCTCCCGCCCTGAGCAGGCTCCCTCTTTCCGGCCATCCAACAGGCACTGGGGGGAATCCAATCAGCCGGGAGGGCTTAGGAATGGCAGAGAAAGTGAAAGAGCTGCATCTCCAAAGGGATTACAAGAGCTTTCTATACTTTATCGACGGCAATGGAAGCGTCTGCCAAAAGCCCAAGTCGGGCCAAGGCGATACCCAAGTCCTTGTGGAAAAAGCGGTCGAGCGCGACAACCAGTTTCTGTACTTCATCGACAAGGAAGGCGACATCTCGCGTTCCCCGCGAGGAACCAAGAAGCGCGCTGCCGCCTGATCCCTTTTATGGACAATTCAGGTTGGAACATGTACGTCTTCCGGGACGGGCGGAGAATTGTTTCGGGGCAGAGACTTGTCTCTGAGCTGCGCGAAGCTCTGGCTGGGTTTGAGCCTCGCCCTTCACTGGATCGGCTGCTGGATGCGCTGGTCGCCGCCGGCGAGCTGGAATGCGCACTCACCGATGCGGGCTCGGAACTGGCGGCGTGCGCGGCAACCGTTAGCGATGTTGTCGCCGGGATGCTGGTGCATGCGGCAAGTGCAAATGACCGAGACCGAGACGAAGATGCGTCCCGAGATGCGGATTGCACACGGCAATTGTTGGCGCAACTGGAGTCGCGGGCGCCGGCGGAGTTGCACCTCAGCGTTCACGAGGGCTTTGCCTACTACGCGCTCCATCCGCTGAAGGTCGTGGACCTGCTGCGGGATGTCTTGTCCGCCGGTTTCGCGCCGGATGTGCCGGTGGCGGTACTCGGAATACGCAGCATTGGGGTCACCCTGAGCGCCGTGCTGATGGCGGCGCTCAAACAGCGCGGATACCCCGCCGACCGCACCACCATTCGCCCAACCGGCCATCCTTATGACCGCAAGCTCACACTGGACAGGCAGCAGGCGGCGTGGATAGGGGCGCGCCGCGGCGCGGAGTTCATGGTGATCGACGAGGGTCCGGGGCTGAGCGGCTCGTCGTTTCTGGCGGCCGCCGAAGGGCTTGTTTCAGCCGGGGTGCCTACGGAAAAAATTCTTCTGATAGGGAGTCGCCAGCCCGACGTCCCGCAACTGCGTTCGCCTAATGCCGTCGAGCGCTGGAGCCGATTTCGCTTCACCTGCATGCCCTCTCACCCCTATTGTCCCGAAGGCGCCGCGAAAGCCATAGGAAGCGGTGTGTGGCACCAGGAATTTCTGGCCGATCGCAGCGACCCATCGGCGTGCTGGACGCAATTGGAAATGGCGAAACTTCTCTCCGCCGACCGCAAACTGTTTTACAAGTTCGAAGGCTTCGGGCACTTCGGCGGCGACATCGGAAAGCGGGCTTCGGCGCTGGGCGCAGCCGGTTTGGGACCAGAGTATCTGGGCAATGAATCCGGGTTCGGCATCTACCGGGTCAGCCCGGGCCGACGGCTGACCGCGCGCGACCTTTCGCCCTTGCTGTTGCGGCATTTAGCAGCCTATTGCGTCTTTCGCATGCGGGAGTTCAAGGCCGACGACTCGCAGCCATCCGCCATCGACGAAATGGCCCGTTGGAACTGGTCCTTGGAATTTGGAGAATTGGGCGATGCACTGGAATTTGGCCCGGTTGAGGTCGCACACAGGGTCTACTGCGATGCACGCATGATGCCGCACGAGTGGCTCGAACTCCCCGATGGCCGCTTTCTCAAACTTGACGGCGCATCCCATGGCGATGACCATTTTTTTCCCGGCCCGTGCGACATCGCGTGGGATCTGGCTGGAACCATCGTCGAGTGGAACCTGAGCGGCGGCGAAGCGGAGCAATTTCTGGAGGAGTACCGCAGCCTCAGCGGAGACGATGCGCGCAGGCGTCTGCCGGCCTACGTGAGAACTTATGTCTCCTTCCGGCTTGGCTGGTGCAAAATGGCCGCCTTGGCCAGTGCGGGAAGCTTCGACGAGCCGCTGCTACGGCGCGATTTTGAGCGCTACCGCCGCTATGCGGAACAACTTTCCGGGCGCTCGGAGCCTACGGTGCAGGTGGGCGTTGAGCTGAAGCCGGAGTGTCCGCAAGTGGACGGCATCATAAGAGTGGCGTGAGTGTGAGTGACAATCCCCCGTTGGACCCCACAGTAGCTGTGCCTGCGGCTCCGCAAATGTGAGCCCCAGATCGGCCAACAATGTTCAGCGGTGTCATTCTGAGCGCCCGAAGGGGAGCGAAGAATCTGCTGTTGTTTTCAGGTGCGCGAAAAAGCAGATCCTTCGCTGCGCTCAGGATGACACTTGCAAACAATGCGAGCGTTTCTGGCGGGTGGCCCACCCAACGCGATTTTCGTTGGGTGGGGCTTTTGTGCCCAAGGCGAACTACCCCGCCCTACGCAACAGCAGCGTAGGATGGGGCACCCGCAAATTTCGTGAACCTTTCGTTGCTCTCAGGGTGACACTCTCAAGAATAGAAGTCGGCGACAGCATCGACCACTCGTCGCTGTTCGTCGGGGCGGAGTTCGGGGAAGATCGGCAGGGCTAAGACCTCGCGGCAAGCGCGTTCGGCCTCGGGCATAGAGCCTGCGGCATACTCCAGATAGGCAAAGGCCTCCTGCAGGTGCAGCGGGACCGGATAGTAGATTTCGCTGGCGATGCCGCGCGCGGACAAGAACGCTCGGAGTTCATCGCGCTTCGGCACGCGCGCCACGTACTGATGGTAGATGTGTTGCGCCTGGGGATAAACGGTCTGAGGACGCACCGGACATCCCGGCGAACCCGCCAGCCCAGCGGCGGAAAAGAGCTGGTCATAGCGGGCCGCGATCTCGCGCCGGCGCGCGTTCCATTCGTCGAGGTGCCGCAACTTGATGCGCAGCACCGCGCCCTGAATGGCGTCCATGCGGCTGTTGCCGCCCATCTCCTGGTGGAAATAGCGGCGTGAGCTGCCGTGATTGCGCAGGCGACGGACTCGCTCGGCCAGTTCCGGGTCGCTGGTGGTGACACAGCCGGCATCGCCGAAGGCATTGAGGTTCTTCGTGGGATAGAAGCTGAACGCCGCCGCCTTGCCCCAGGCCCCTGCCTTGCGCTTGCGCCACGATGCGCCAAAGGCTTGCGCCGCGTCTTCGATGATCGCGACTTTGTAATCCTGAGCCACCTGCTCGAAAACGTCCATGTTGGCGCATTCGCCGAAAAGGTGAACCGGCATGATCGCCTTGACCGCCGTGGGGCGCAGCTTTTCGATGGCCAGGCGCGTGGCGCGAAAATCGAGATTGAACGTCTCCGGATCGATGTCGGCAAAGACCGGACGGGCTCCGCAGCGCACGATCGAACTGGCCGAGGCAAAGAAGGTGAACGGCGTGGTCAGCACCAGGTCGCCGGGACGAATGCCGGCAGCGGCCATCGCCAACCACAGGGCATCGGTTCCGCTGGCGCAGGCCACCGTGTCATTGACGCCGAGAAACGCCGAGATTTCCCGCTCCAGAGCGGCAACCTCTTCGCCAAGAATCAGGCTTTGCGACTCGCAGACTCGGTCGATGGCCTCGCGAACTTCGGTGCGAATGGTGGCGTACTGCCGCTTGAGATCCAGTAGCGGCACCGTCTGCCGCTGGGCGGCGTCCGTGGCCGCTGCTTGAGAAGAATGCTCGTTCACGAAGGTTCTGATCTCCCTGTTCTGGCGTCGTGGGCGAATGCCGGGTGAGGTATCGATTCTAGCAGGCGGAGAATGAATTACCCCAGGTTAGCCAACTGCGGGCGAACCTGGGGCACCCGTTGCAACAACATGAAAGTTATGCACCACAAACAAAGACCCCACCCTAGTCGCAAAGGCGGCGACTAGAATGGGGCACCCGCTGCGTCTCCTGCACCCGCGACATCAGGCCCAAGGCTTTTCGGCTGCGGCGTTCTTACCGCAGGCTCTGCCGTTGACGACGCAATCCGCTGTGCCGTTGCCGCCAAGGCGATTGGTTCCATGGACTCCACCAGTGACTTCGCCCGCCGCGTACAGCTTTGGAATGATTTTGTTGTGCCGGTCGATTACCTGGCCGGTCGTCCCCTTGGTCCTGATTCCACCCATGGTGTGATGGACTCCGGCCTGGGTCGGACTGGCGTAGAACGGTGGCTTTTCGATCGGTTTGAGATTGGTGAGCGTTTTGTGGAATTCCTTGTCATCGCCCTTGGTGGCAAACTCGTTGTAGCGCTTGATGGATTCGACGAACTTCTCGGGAGGCACGTCGAACTTTTCCTTGAGAATCTTTGCCAAACCCTCAATCGTGTCTGACTGGAAGGAAAGCCCTTCCTTCAGGATGCCGGCCGTGGTTTTTTCATCGAAGCGCTTTTTGCAGCGGTCATCCGTGACCCAGAAGAGCACCTTCTTGGGCTGCTGCAGGACGGCATCGGCCATCACATCCCGGCGGGCATCCTCGGAAACGAAGCGCTCGCCCTTGGTATTCACAAACACGGCGTGGTCGATGGCGAGATTCAGGATCGAACCGTATTGCTTGGTGTAGTAGTTGCAGGCAATGAGGATCTGAATGTAATCCATGCCAATCAGGTCGGCACCCTCATCTTGCGCGTACAGAATGGCTTCGCCGGTGGCGCTGGGGACGTTGGTGGTGGGCACTTCGGCATCGAGACGCGGGGCAAACCTGGTGCGCATCTGCACATCCGCGCCGAATCCGCCGGTGGCCAGCACTGTGGCTTTCTTTGCCTTGAGGTAATACTTTTTGCCCCGGTACTCGACTTCCGCGCCCTGAACGGTGCCGGTCAAAGGCTTTTCGCGGACAATTCCGCTGAGTTTGTGTTGGAAGAGCACAGGGATCTTGCGCTTGTCCACCTGGACCTTCAAGGCTTTGATAATGGCCGCGCCACGGCCATTGTTGACCGGATCGTGGCTGCGCGGATAAAGAGAGCCGACGATGGCGTAAACGGTCGGATCGAATTGAACCCCCATCTTTTCCAGCCAGTGGACCCCATTCAGGGCGTTTTCCACCATGAAGCGGACTTTCTCGGGATCGGCACGGAAGTCACCGCCGCCCATTGTGTGCTGGAAATGCAGATCGTTGGAGTCCTTGATGCCCTGCTTCCCTTGGCGCTCCGGGTCCACCGCGTTATAGCCGCCGCTGGCGATCATCGAGTTGCCGCCGACAAAGGGATTCTTCTCCACCAAAATCACGCTGCTGCCCGCATCGAAGGCTTCGATGGCGGCAGCAAGACCGGAATAGCCGGTACCGATGACGACGACATCGGCTTCCTTATCCCATTTCGCGGGAGTGCCTACGGCATGTAGCTCTCTTGGGAACAGCAACTGCTCTCCCACTACGGCACTTGCAGCCACCGCCGCCGTCGAGCCTAGGAATGTTCTTCTGGAGACAGCCGACTTATCCTCGGTCATATTTCTCTCTCTCTTTTTTGATCTGACAGATGAGCACCACGGTGAGCTATCGGCAAAGCCGCGGCAAGTGCAGCGGTCACAGCGCCGTGTGGTATTTCGGGAGACCACCGAAAGCAAAAAACCCCACCCTAGTCGCAAAAGCGGCGACTAAGGATGGGGCACCCGGCTGCGTCCGGTGGCAACAAACTTAGTGTGCCAGGAAGAGGACGTAGTGGCTGGCGCAGACCATGAAAAACAGCATTGGGAAGGTGAGCCAGAAGTTTGTCCGGGCTGTGATGGCCGACAGGAGCATGAGTTTCTGGATCTCCGGCGGCGTGGGGGCGGCCGGGTTGGGAGCTGACTCCGTCCATTGCAGGATGCGTTTTTGAGCGCGCCAGAGCACACCCCAGACGTTGTTCATCATGACCCAGCCAAGTCCGCCGCCGAGCCCTATGCAAAGCTGGCGGTTGCTTTCCCATCCGGTCGAGTTCAGGGAAAGATAGAGCCAGGCGGCGGCCACCACGAGCACGGCAAAGACAATGGCGAGCAGCGAGCCTTTGCCATTGAGTTTGCCCATCATGAAGACTCCGATCATGACGAAAGAAACCACGGTCCAAATGCCGAAGAAGCTGCCGATTGCCCGGCCGGGGTGCGGGGCGATGCCGACGGCAAGGGCGCTCGCCTTGTCCTCGCCGATGATGATCATCCAATACCAGATTCCGACCAGCACGGTGACCACAGAGGCCCAGCGGAACCACCAGAGAGCCGGGCGCATGAGCCGGGCGTAAACGCGCAGACGGGTGGCGGCATCCAGTTCGCGCATGAAGCGCAGGTTGACTAGGGTGAAGAAGTAGAGCAGCCCAACCCAAAGGATTCCGGCCAGAACGTGGAAAAAACGCAGTCCGATTTGGAGTTTGGCGACGGCTTCGGCGGAGATGGCCAGAAAAGCCAGGGCGGGAGCTTGCATCATCGGTCCTCCGGCGCGCGAACGAGAGTTGCAAAATAACCGGGCAACTACACGGGCGCCAGTTGAAATTGGAAGGCTGACGACTTATCGTAGTTGTGTCCGTGAAGCGGCCCGGATGGAAATTTTGTATTTTTTCAGTGGCTGTCTGATTGATGGATTTGGTTTGCTTTGGTTGTTTTGCGGTTTATGGCTCTAAAGGAGAAAGTAATCAATGGAAACAAAGCCGGCGCAGAACATACAGGACTCGTTTCTCAATACGGCGCGCAAGGACAAGTCTGTCATTACCATCTACCTGTTGAGCGGCGTGAAACTGTCCGGGCGGATTCGTTCCTTCGACAAGTATTCCGTGGTGCTGGAAACCAACAACCAGGAGCAGCTAATTTTTAAGCATGCGATTTCGACCGTTGTCATGGCTCGTGGTACGCATATAAGCGATCGCGGAGAGTTCCGCCCGGCTCCGCCGCCTGGAACACCGGCCCCAACTACCAATAGCACGGCTCCCGCTGGACCGGGTTCACCCCCGTCGGAGGGATAGCTATTCCCAGCCGTTCGGAGCAGAGCAATTCCTTGCGACGGCCGGCCAGGCCCGGAGACCCGCGTTCGACCCTGCGTCCCGGGCCCGAACGCGCATTCCTTGTCGGCATCGAACACCGTGCACGCCGCATCGATAAGGGGCGTACGACCGCGCCCGACGATGCGGCAGGAACCTCCAGCCGCGAGCCCGGGGCCGTGCCCCCCACGGCACGCCAAGCCAAACAGGCATTGCAGGCAAAGCAGAACGTCGGCGAGCATCTGGTGCCGTTCACGGCAGAGGAATCGCTGCACGAGCTGCGCGAACTCGCAATCGGCGCGGGAGCGGAAATCGCCGGCGAATTCCTGCAACGCCGCGACCGTCCCGACCCGGCAACCCTGATCGGCAGCGGCAAACTGGAAGAGCTTGCGGCGGCGGCCAAGATGGCTTCCGCGGAACTGATCATCTTCGATCACGAACTGACGCCCTCACAGCAGCGCAATCTCGAACGAGCCTTTGACTGCCGCGTGATCGATCGAACGCAACTCATTCTGGACATCTTCGCCAGCCACGCACGCACCCGTGAAGGCCAGTTGCAGGTGGAACTGGCGCAACTGGAATACTTGTTGCCGAGGCTCGCCGGACGAGGCGTGGAGATGTCGCAACTCGGCGGCGGGATAGGCACCCGCGGTCCCGGTGAAACCCAACTTGAAACCGACCGTCGGCGCATCTACCGTCGCATTCGCCACGTCAAGAAGCAACTGGAAGAGGTGCGGCGCATTCGCTCGCAGCAGCGGCAGAGGCGGCTGAGCGTGCCGGTGGCGACGGTGGCGCTGGTGGGATATACCAACGCGGGCAAGTCCACGCTGTTCAATGCGCTCACCAACGCGGGCGTGCTCGCCTCTTCGCGCATGTTCGCCACCCTGGACCCGACACTGCGCTCGATAGCACTGCCGTCGAAGCGCCAGGCGCTGCTGTCCGATACCGTGGGCTTCATTCGCAATCTGCCGCACACCCTCATCTCCGCTTTCCGCGCGACGCTGGAAGAGGTGCAGCGCGCAGCGCTCATCCTGCACGTGGCCGATGCCAGCAGTCCGACGGCCTCCGAGCAGATGCAGCAGGTCGAGGCGGTGCTGCGCGAACTGGAAAGCGAACAGACTCCTCGCCTGCTGGTGGTGAACAAGATCGACCTGTTGCCCGCCGATCAATGCCACGCTTTGGTGGACGACGAGCACACAATCCATGTGTCGGCCAAAACCGGCATGAACCTCGAACGTCTGCTGGAGGCGCTCGACCGACACCTGCCAGGCGATCCGGTGCGTCGAGTTCGCATCCGCGTGCCGCAGTCGGAAGGCAAGGTGCTGGCCATGCTCGAAGGAAAAGCCCGCATACTCTCCCGGCAATATGTGGACGGAGCCGTCGAACTTGACGTGGACGCCCCAGAGTCGCTGGCGAGACGGCTGAAGAAGTTTCAAATGGAAGATTGATCACGCGGAAGATCACTAGGGGTGGGAGTCTTGTTCGGACGGGCTTGATCGTTCTCCACATTACAACCCCGAAGCGGGTGCCCCGTTCTAGCGAAGCTAGGGCGGGGTAGGTGACGAAAAACTCTCTCGCGTTCGAGCGCAGCGCCGTGTTGACGAACAAAAGCCCCACCCAAGCTTCGCTTGAATGGGGCACCCAGAAAATTCACCCAGACGTTTTCAGATGACGAGATTGGGAACCTGCGATGGGGAGTGCTGAAATAGGGTATTCGCATTAAATACGACTCTGCTGATTGCCACGCCCGAGCTTCACGTGAAAACAATCGGAAATCGTAAATCCGCACTGCAAAATTAAAATGGGCCTGCCGACAAGGAGCGGTGACAATTCCTTGTCTTCAGGCCCATTCGATCCGGAAGCGGATCGGAGGTGATGTAGACATGCTAACTCCGGCGGGGGCGATGTCAAGGAAACTTGAGTGTTCCCACGGGTTTTGCGGTGGGAAATTTTACCTTACCAAGTTTTTCTAGGTATTTTACCTTATTTTATACGATAAGGCCCGAGATCAAATTTGACTCCAATATGCACTGGACCATCATGAATTTGACACGAGATGCTGAAGGTGTTAATTCTTTATCGTTCTAAGAGCCCTCACTTTCCGGACAGGCACTCACTTTCAGGATGGAAAACACCCTTAAACAAGTAGGTGAATTACTGCTCGGAGCAGTTCCGACAATACTGCTCCTGCTAATGCTGTACGCGCTGTATACCGCGCTGGTTTATAAGCCCCTGAAGAAGGTTTTGGCCGAGCGCCGGAGCAGGACAGAAGGCGCAATCGAAAAAGCGCGCGCCGACATCTCCGCAGCCGAGTCGAAGACTTTTGAATACGAGGCCAAATTGCGGGAGGCGAAGCTGGCGGTCTTCCGGGCGCAGGAAGCGCGCCGGCAGCAGGCGCAGGACGCGCGCGCCGAAGCCGTTGGCGAAGCGCGGAAGCGCGCCGACGCCTTGATTCAGCAGGCGAAGAAGCAGGTTCAGGAAGACGCTGCAATGGCCAAGCAGGGATTGCAAACGGAAGCCGAACGACTGGCTGCGGAGATTATCCGCGCAGTGCTACAGCCAGCCGGCAGGACCGGAGCGCCGGCGCCAGGCGGACAATCATGAGTTCCCGGATCGGAATATCGCTACGAACATCGTTTTTGTGCTTGCTGCTGGCCGTCACCACGGTGAGCGGCGTGGCGCAGACGCATACGCCCGCAGGCGAGAAGGCCGCTCCGCATCAGAGCACAGAGGTTACCAATCCCGACACAGCGGCGGACCGGGAACTTGCCTCGCGGTCGGAAGAGGCGGCTGGCGAAGAAAACGAACAATTCAAGCGCTCGAAGGCGGTGGTCTGGATATCCCACCTGGTGGGGATCAGCCCCGAGGCCGGTTATTGGGTTTTTGTCTTCATAAATTTTGGGATCGTTGCCGGTTTCATCTACTGGGCGTCACGCACCAACCTGGCGCAGGCTTTTCGCTCCCGGACGGCGGCGATTCAGAAGGGCATTGAGGAGGCGCGCCGGGCAAGCGCCGAGGCTAACGCCCGCCTGGAGCAGATCCAGGGACGCCTGAGCAAGCTCGATTCCGAGGTTGCCGAAATACGCGCCGCGGCTGACGCCGATTTTTCGGCCGAGCAAGAACGCATCAAGAAAGCCGCCGAAGAGGATGCGCGGCGGGTGATTGAAACGGCTGAGTCGGAAATTGCCGCTGCCGCCAAGAATGCGCGCCGCGAGTTGAGGACCTATGCCGCGGAGTTGGCCGTGGAACTGGCGAAAAAGAACATCAAGGTGGACACGCAAACCGACGCGGCCCTGGTGCGCGATTTTGTGAGCCAGCTCGGAAAGGACGGCAAATAGAATGGCAGCCGTTGCAAGCCGCTATGCGCGCGCCTTTGCCGATGTCGTGCTCGATGGCAAACTGGACCCGAAGCAGGTGACGGAACAGCTTGGCGCGATCGTCGAGCTTTACCGGTCCAACCTCGATCTTCGGAGGGTGTGGGAGAGTCCGGCGATACCTGCCGAACAGAAGCGAAAGCTGCTGGACGCGATCATCGAACGAAGCGCAATGTTGCGTCCGGTACGAAACTTTTTGGCTGTGCTGATCGATCACGGGCGCATTTCCGAGGTCGAACAGATTGCCCGGCAGTTCCAGACGGAGTTGAACCATCGGCTCGGAATCGTCGAGGCGGAGATCACCAGCGCGCGTCCGCTGGAGGAAGCGGAGAGCCGGGAGCTGTTGGCGGAGGTTTCGCGCGTGACCGGCAAGCAGGTGAGTGCGCGGTACAAGATTGATCCATCACTGATTGGCGGCGCGGCCATTCGGGTGGGAAGCACCGTGTATGACGGCTCGGTGCGTGGGCAGCTCCAGAAGATGAAGGAGCAACTGAGCGGCGAATAACAGGTCGCTTCGATTATTTCCAGCGGAACTGAATCAGCGCAGCAGAAGCGCTTAATCCCGAGGGGTCGCGATTGCCGGGCCCGACGGATCGACTGAGAACTTACTTATGGCTCAGATTAAAGCAGACGAGATTACGAAGCTCATTCGCGAGCAGATCGAAAACTACGAATCCAAGATCACGGTCGACGAAGTCGGCACGGTGCTCTCATTGGGCGACGGTATCGCCCGCATTCACGGCCTGGAGAAGGTCATGGCCGGCGAGCTGCTTGCGTTCCCGCACGGCATCGCCGGAATCGCCATGAACCTAGAGGAAGACCAGGTTGGTTCGGTGCTGTTGGGCGATTACACGGAGATCAAAGAGGGCGACGAAGTGAAGCGCACCGGGCGAATCATGAGTGTTCCGGTGGGCGAAGCCCTCATTGGCCGCGTGGTGGACGCCCTGGGACTGCCGATTGACGACAAGGGACCGATCCAGACGGACCAATACAATCCGGTGGAACGTATCGCTCCCGGCGTGATCGATCGTCAGCCGGTGCGCGAACCGATGGCGACGGGTTTGAAGGCCATCGATTCGATGATCCCCATTGGCCGCGGACAGCGCGAGCTGCTCATCGGCGACCGTCAAACCGGCAAGACGGCCATCGCGCTAGACACCATCATCAACAACAAGGGCAAGGACCTGATCTGCATTTATGTGGCGATCGGGCAGAAGCGCTCGACGGTTGCCCAGGTGGTGAAGACGCTGGAAGACAACGGCGCCATGGACTACACGGTGGTGGTTGTCGCCTCGGCCAGCGATCCGGCGCCAATGCAGTACATCGCGCCCTATTCGGGCACGGCTATCGCAGAGTACTTCCGCGATACGAAGCGTCATGCGCTGGTCATCTACGACGATCTTTCCAAGCACGCCGTGGCCTATCGCGAAATTTCGCTCCTGCTGCGCCGTCCACCCGGACGCGAAGCTTATCCGGGCGATGTTTTCTATCTCCACAGCCGGCTGCTGGAGCGGTCTTCCAAGCTGAGTAACGCCAACGGCGGCGGATCAATCACCTCGCTGCCGATCATCGAGACCCAGGCGGGCGACGTTTCGGCCTACATTCCGACTAACGTGATTTCCATTACCGACGGCCAGATATTCCTGGAGTCCGACCTGTTCAACTCCGGCGTGCGTCCGGCGGTCAACGTCGGCATCTCGGTGAGCCGCGTAGGGTTCTCGGCGGCAATCAAGGCCATGAAGCAGGTGGGATCGAGCCTGAAGCTGGAACTGGCGCAATATCGCGAACTGGCGGCCTTCTCACAGTTCGGCAGCGATCTGGACAAAGCGACCCAAGCGCAGTTGAATCGCGGCGCGCGCCTGGTGGAGGTGCTGAAGCAGGACCAGTTCGAACCGCTGCCGTTCAGCAAGCAGATCATGATTATCTACGCGGGCACCAACGGGTTCTTCGATGACCTGGCGGTCGAGGATGTCGGGGCGTTCGAGAAGGCGCTCTACGCGCACGTGGATAGCGCCAATCCCGGGCTGCTGCGCACGATCGAGGAAAAGAAGGCCCTCGATGACCAGATCAAGAACGATATGGTCGCGACTATCAAGGAAGCCAAGGAGCGATTCCTCGCCGAAAAGGGCGAGAAAGCCGCAGCCGCGGCCAAGTAGAGCCGTTTCGAGGCCTTTAACGAACTATGTCAAACATTCTCGACATCCGGCGGCGCATTCGCAGCGTGAAGAGCACGCGGCAGATTACCAAGGCCATGAAAATGGTTTCCGCGGCCAAACTCCGGCGCGCCCAGGAGCGTGCTTTGGCCGCGCGGCCGTATGCGCAGATGCTTGCCAATGTGCTCAAGTCGCTGGTGCGACGCGCCGACGTGGTTGACCCGGATACCGGACAACCGCGTCATCCGCTGCTGGCCGAGCGCGAGGAAAAGACGCTTTTGTTGATTCTTGTGACCGGCGACCGCGGGCTGGCCGGAGCGTTCAATTCCAACATCATCAAAACGGCAGTTCGGTTCCTGGAAACGAACGCCGGAAAGAATATCGATATCGAGTGCGTGGGACGCAAGGGGCGCGATTATTTCCGTCGTCGCTATCCCGCGGCCAATGCGGATGAAACGCGCAAGGCGCCGGTGCAGATTACGGGCGAACACATAGGGATGCTCAACCAGTTGAGCTTCGGCGACGTGCAAAAGATTGCCGTAGACGTGATCGACCGCTACACGCGAGAAGAGATTGATTCGGTATACGTGGTGTTCAACGAATTCAAATCGGTGATTGCGCAAAGGCTGGTGATCGACCAGGTGCTTCCGGTGGAGGAAATCGGAGAGCTCACGGTCCGCGATGCGACCGAACTCAGCGCGGAGGAGCGGGAGCGGGCGGGCGAGGCCGCCACGAGAGCCGGAGTAAGCCTGAAAGCACACGATACGGCTGAAGTGGATCGTCGCGCGGCACAGTTCGCAACCGCGGATGTGGACTACATCTACGAGCAGAAACCCGAAAGACTTTTCCGCGATCTGCTGCCGAAGTACCTGACCGTGCAGGTCTATCGCGCCATGATGGAGTCTGTGGCGGCCGAGCACGCGGCGCGCATGACGGCCATGGATTCGGCAAGCAACAACGCGGATGACATGATCGATTCGCTGACGCTCTCGATGAACCGGGCGCGGCAGGCTTCGATCACCAAGGAAATCATCGAAATCGTAAGCGGCGCGGCCGCTCTGTAACGACCGAAGTTTCGAGTTTCGAGTTTCAGGTTTCAAGTAACAAATGCTTGGCTCGAACGACTCGATAGAAATAGAAAGATTGGCGGTTTCGAGTACGGCAGTGCGATGCGCTCGAAACTAGAAACTTGAAACTGGAAACTATTTTTTATGGCTGAAAATATTGGACACATCGTTCAGATCGCCGGCCCCGCCGTCGACGTGCAGTTCTCCGAAGCGAAGCTGCCTTTGATCTACACCGCGATCCGTGTGGTAAGCGACGGATTCGTCACGCCCGCGCCGATTGACGTCATTCTGGAAGTGGAGCAGCAACTCGGCGAAGGACGCGTGCGCTGCGTGGCCATGCAGCCGACCGAGGGCATGGTGCGCGGCATGAAGGCGATCGACACGGGCGGACCGATCAGGATCCCCGTGGGCCGCGGGACGCTGGGCCGGGTGATGAACGTGATCGGCGACCCGGTGGACAAGCTTGGCCCGATCGAGCACACGGAAAGGATGCCAATTCACCGTCCGGCTCCCGCCTTCGACGAGCAGTCGACGCGCGCCGAGATGTTCGAGACCGGCATCAAGGTCATCGACCTGATTCAGCCCTTTCTTAGAGGCGGCAAAATCGGACTGTTCGGCGGCGCCGGCGTGGGCAAGACGGTCGTCATCATGGAACTCATCAACAACGTTGCCAAGCAGCATGGCGGCTATTCCGTGTTCGGCGGCGTTGGCGAGCGCACCCGCGAAGGCAACGATCTGTGGCTGGAGATGAGCGAATCCGGCGTGATCAAGCCGGGCGATCCGGCCAACTCGAAGGCTGCGCTGATCTACGGCCAGATGACGGAGCCGCCGGGAGCGCGTCTGCGCGTGGCACTCACGGCGCTGACCGTCGCCGAGTACTTCCGCGATGCCGAAGGCGCGGACACACTGCTGTTCATCGACAACATTTTTCGATTCACGCAAGCGGGTTCGGAAGTTTCCACGCTGCTGGGGCGCATGCCTTCCGCAGTGGGCTACCAGCCGAACCTGTCAACCGAGATGGGCGAGTTGCAGGAACGCATTACCTCGACGAAGAAAGGTTCGGTCACCTCGGTGCAGGCGATTTACGTGCCCGCCGACGATTTGACCGATCCGGCTCCGGCAACCACCTTCGCTCACCTGGACGCTACCACGGTGCTTTCCCGCGCCTTGACCGAGATCGGCATTTACCCGGCGGTCGATCCGTTGGCTTCCACCTCGCGCATTCTCGATCCGCGCATTGTGGGGCAGGAACACTACGATGTGACGCAGAAGGTGAAGCGCGTTCTGCAAACCTACAAGGACTTGCAGGACATCATCGCCATCCTCGGCATCGACGAGTTGACCGAAGAGCAGAAGATTGCCGTGGCGCGCGCCCGTAAGATTCAGAAATTCCTTTCGCAGCCCTTCCACGTCGCCGAACAGTTCACCGGCTTCCAGGGCAAGTACGTGAAGGTCGAAGACACGGTGCGAAGCTTTAAGGAAATCGTCGAAGGCAAACACGACAGCGTCCCCGAGCAGGCTTTCTACATGAAGGGCTCGATTGACGAGGTATTGGCAGCCGCCGAAAAGATGAAGACCACGGCGTAACAACCCCAACAAGCCGACATCGGGCTTGTCGGGGGGCCCCGGAAAGCGGGTTATTTCATCCGCTCCCTCTGGGGTTGATGAATGGCATGAGTCGACGTAGGTTGGTTGGCAACTGAGAACTGTGAAATGGCTGAAACCTTAGAACTCGAAATCGTAACCCCGGAGCGGTTGGTCGTCCACGAAAGGGTGGAAGAGGTGCAGATCCCCGGACGAAGTGGGTATCTGGGCGTGCTTCCCGGTCATGCGCCGCTGATCACCGAGTTGGGGGTGGGCGAGATCACGTTCCGTAACGGCGGCGTCACTACGCGCCTGGCTGTGGCTTGGGGATTCGCCGAGGTCCTGTCGAACAAGGTGACAATCCTGGCTGAAAGCAGCGAGCGGGCCAACGAGATCGACGTGGCGCGCGCACAGCAGGCAAAGCAACGGGCAGAAGAAATCCTGCGTAACCAGGCCGCTGACACCAACTACGATGAGGCGCAGGGCGCTCTTAAGCGCGCTGAAACCCGCATCGAGGTGGCCGAGAAGGGCGGACGGTAGAACCGCAATTGAAATCTCAGAAAAGCATGGCAAAGCCCCGGACTGCGATCCGGGGCTTTTGTTTATGTGCGGGGCGACAGAACAATTGTGCGTTCCAGGCAAGATGTTTTGTAGAAAGTCATGCTGAGCGCAGCGAAGCATCCCCTGAAAAGCGGCCCTATTCCGCGCCGTTCGCTGGGTTTTTTGATGAAATTTGTCGGCTGCGCTTCACTCCCGAGACTGTGTAGGGATTCTTCGCTCCTTTCGGTCGCTCAGAATGACAGAGCGGGAGATCTGAGTTAAGATCGTTTCGCTTTTTTGGAGACGACATGACAACAAAGGCGGATTTGGTCGGATGGGTTCTTGATGCACTTCGAGCTCATGGTGGATCAGCAAACATTGTGCAGGTCGCTAAGTTTATTTGGGAAAACCACAACCCTGAGCTCCAATCGGCGGGCGGACTTTTCTACACATGGCAGTACGACATGCGCTGGGCGGCAAACGAACTGAGACGGCAAAAGCTCATGCGGTCCGCCGAGCATTCGCCTAAAGGTTTATGGGAACTGGTTTCGACGTCTGCTGCTGCAAAAGCATGACCGGGAATTTCTGGCTGGGGAGCATATGGAGATCAAGACCGTTGGCGTGATCGGCGCCGGAACCATGGGCAACGGCATCGCGCACGTGTTTGCGAAGGCGGGCTACGAGGTTGTGCTGGTCGATATTGAACAGCGCTTCGTGGATCGTGGGATGCAGGCCATCGCAAGGAACATGGAGCGCGAAGTCGCGCGGCAGAAGCTTACGGCCGAGGAGCGCGAACAGGCACTGAAGCGGATTCGCCCTTCGATCTCTCGCCGCGACCTCGCGGGCTGCGACTTGGTGGTTGAGGCGGCGACCGAAAAGTTCGAGATCAAGGCGGAAATCTTCCGCGATCTGGAGACAATTTGCCGCCCCGAAGTAATTTTGGCCTCGAACACGTCTTCAATTTCGATCACCAAGCTGGCGGGGATCACCCGGAAGCCCGACAAGATTGTTGGCATGCACTTTTTCAACCCCGTGCCGATGATGAAACTGGTCGAGGTGATCCGCGGGCTGGCGACTTCGGACGAGACATTCCAGACGGTGAAGGCGCTCGCGGAAAAGCTCGGCAAGACGCCGGTGGAGGTCAACGATGCGCCGGGCTTTGTTTCCAACCGCGTGCTGATGCCTTTGATCAACGAGGCAATTTTTGCGGTGATGGAAGGTGTGGCCACCGCCGAGGCGGTCGATGAGGTGTTCAAACTGGGGATGGCGCATCCCATGGGACCGCTGACGCTGGCCGATTTCATCGGGCTGGATGTCTGCCTGGACATCATGCGGGTTTTGCAGGCGGGCTTGGGCGATCCGAAGTACCGGCCTTGCCCGCTGCTGATCAAGATGGTGGACGCCGGCTGGCTTGGCCGCAAGTCAGGGCGCGGTTTCTACCGGTACGATCAACCGGGCGCGTAGAAGTACCCGGGTTGGCGTCGAGGACTAGAACAAAAGGTGGCTCGCCTTCGCTCGCCATGACAACGTGATTTATGGCGACGTCGGTGCAGGGACGGGCCGCGCGGAATTTTCCCAAATTGGCAAGGCAGAGAAGATATTTCGGGCAATTGGCTGCTTCTTTTTCCGGCAAATGCTTCTAAACGGTTAGAAGGACCGCGGACGCCTGTTCGTTCGCCGGTCTGCCGAACGCTCATGAATGGCAACCTAAAGACGCTGGAAACCCCTGCGGAAACCCAAAGCGGCGATGCCGTGTTCTACGGCATTGCAGTGGCGCTCGGCATACTCTGCGGCCTGGTACATGTTGGCGTGCGAGACCCGCTGTTGACGGCCTTGGGCGTGGTGGCTTCGACCATGTTCCTGGGCTACATGCGCCCGTCCAGGCCGTGGCGATGGGTTTTGCTGGTTGGTCTCTGCGTTCCCGCCGTGATGACCGGCGCCAATCTGATGGGCTATTACAGGGATTTGAGCCGGGCGGGCCTGTACGGTTCGGCGCTGATTATGTTGCCGGGGATGGCCGGCGCTTTTGGCGGGCACTTTGGCCGGCGCTTTATTGGCGTAATGTTCGGCAAATAGGCGCCAGCCTTGCGACACGGGCCGAGGCGGAAGAACAGAAAACACAAGATCCCTCGGATAGACCCAGCCTTTTTCGCTTCATTCCATCACTCATTTTACCTGTTAACTTCTATGTCACTCCCGTTGATGGGGTAGTGCAAGCTATGCTGATGGCTGATGGGTATATTTGTAACGGTTTTGGCCAGCGGCAGCAGGGGCAACAGCACGGTTATTTGCTCCTCGCGCACCCGCCTGTTGATTGATTGCGGGCTCTCGTGCAAGGAGACGTTACGGCGGCTGCATGCCAGCGGAATTGATCCGCGCAGCCTGACGGCGATTCTGATCACGCACGAACACTCGGACCATGTGGGCGGGCTCCACGTAACCTCCAAAAAGCTGAAGATTCCGGTTTTTATGACTGGCGCCACACACGACGCCTGGCAGCGGACATTCAAGGACAGCGCGGGCAACCGCGTGAAAGCAGAGCACTTGGAGCTGTTCGAGGCCGGGCGGCGCTTCGAAGTGGGAGATATAGGAGTGCTGCCGTTCACCATTCCGCACGATGCGGCAGACCCCGTGGGCTTCACCTTTACGGCTGAGGGCATCAAGTTAGGGTACGCAACCGACCTTGGCTATCTGCCGGCAAGCGTGCGGGAGCATCTGCGGGGATGCAACGGACTGGTGATCGAGTCCAACCATGACCTGGAGATGCTGCGCAATGGACCGTATCCCTGGGCGGTCAAGCAGCGGGTGATGAGCCGCGTCGGGCACCTGAGCAACGAGGAACTCGCGGAATTCTTGACGACCGATTATGATGGAGGGGCAGCATTCCTGATCCTGGCTCATTTGTCGGAGCATAATAACGATCCGGTACGGGCCAGGATTGCGGCGGAGCGTGCTCTGGACGGACGCCGCGATCTCTGGAAGAACCGGATACTCCTGGCTTCACAAGATGATGGATTGCAAAGCGTATCGCTGTGATGTAAACGCGATGAGCAAACGCAGGCGTTGACTTGGTGAGGCAAAATCGATGATGCAATGTATTGACCCGGTGGTAGGAAAGATTCTGGCGGGCTGGCGCTATGACATTTCAGGGATTACGCCTGAAATGCGCGTCGATTACGAGGCCCATCTGACGAGCTGCGAATTCTGCCGCTCGCGCCAGCGTCTGCACCGGACCATCGACATCGCCTTGATTGTGCTGGCCTCCGTGTCGGCCATGGTTTTCCTGCTGGCCTACGGAGTCATCCGCTACTTTGGCCCGCGAAACGCATTCATTCTGGAGCTCGCGGCTGGCGCGGGATTCCTGCTCTCCATACTTCTTTGGCTCATCGTAGCCGTTTCAACGCCAGCCCCACTGGTGGTGGTGGACGCCGCCCGCACCGGAGCGCGCCTGGTCCACGACAAGCTTCCTGAGAAGGTGCGCGAACGCATTCCGGAAGAGCTGCGACTGCGCCTCGGCGGACAGTAATTGTCGTTCTGAGCGCTGCTGTCATCCCGAGCGGAGCGAAGCGAAGTCGAGGGACCCCTATGGCCGTAGCCAACAGGCGCTTCTACGTGTACATCGCCGCCACGCACCAAGATCAATCCGGAAAAGCAACTGAAGGGCTGGTCGCGGCGCAAAAAAATTTTGCTCATCGAGCGTTGTAAGTCCAAGGTGGGAGGATCTGAGCCGAGAATGGTATGACAATAGGGGTCCTTCGACTCCGTTCGGCACTGCCGAACTCCGCTCAGGATGACAGTGCAAGCTGTTATGGCTCTAAAGAATGCGCGTGTAAGTGGTGCAAACGCCTGTTATCAACAACTAGGTGTATAAAAGCACTAAGTTGTAAGCTGGGGAGCAATCATGGGGCAACTCCGAAGTGTGCCGTGGTTGGCTGAACAGGCCTTGATGTTTTTCATAGTAGGGCTGTTTCCCGCGTCTGTCATCGCCGCATTCAGTCTGTTTTCGGCAGGGCTGAACCAGCGGCCATTCAAAACGCGGCTTTGGAAGCCACACCACTGGTTGGTTCTCACCCACCTGCTGTTCTTTGCTGCTGCCATCGGCATCGGGGCATTGTGGGAGAATCCGATAGCAAATCCCGGCATTCCCCATCATGCCGACCCAGTTGCAAGGTTTTATCTAGACGTGGTGACATACGGATCGCTCGTCTCCTGTGCGTTTTGGATTTGGCGCATGAAGGGGTTTCGCTGGTACGCCGCAAGTTTAATGGCTCTGGCCTAACTGTTCACGTGGGCCGGGCTGTTTGTTGCAAGTATGTCAATTACGGGCGATTGGCTCTAGCAGCCTCGTGCTCCAGCATCGCCAAGAGCAGCATCGCGCTAATTGTTGCAAAATCGCCATATCGACAGTTTGGATAAGAATAGGGCGGCGTCCTGCTCCGCGTGAGCATAAGCGCCTGCTAGGGCTCTATCAGGCCGCCGATTAGTTCGCGGATGCTTTGGACGCGATGCTCGAGGCACCAGCGTTCAAGGTCGTCGACCAGCTTTTCGCAGGCGCAGGGGTCCCAGAAATTCACCGTGCCCACCCCAATTGCGACAGCTCCGGCCAGCAGGAACTCCACAATGTCTTCGGCGGTGCTGATGCCTCCCAGTCCGATTACGGGAATCTTGACGGCGCGTGCGGCCTCGTAAACCATGCGCAGCGCGATCGGCTTGATGGCGGGGCCGGAGAGTCCGGCGGTGATGTTGGCGATGCGTGGAAGTCGAGTCGCGGGATCGATGGCCATTGCTGTAAAGGTGTTGACGAGAGATATAGCATCGGCGCCACCCTCTTCGGCGGCGCGGGCCATCTCCGGGATGCTGGTGACGTTGGGCGAGAGCTTAACGATGAGCGGGCGCTGTGCCGCGTGTTTCGCCACCCAGACCAGCTCTCTCAGCAGTGCCGCATCCTGTCCGAAGCTGATGCCGCCGCGGGTGACGTTCGGGCAGGAGACGTTCAACTCGTAAGCGGCAATTCCCTCTCCCTCGTTGAGGATGTGAATCGTCTCTTCGTAGTCATTGACGGAATAGCCGAAGACATTGGCAATGACGACGATGTTGGGGATCTTTTGGAGGATCGGAAGCTTCTCTTCGATGAAGGCGCGCGCGCCGATGTTCTGCAGCCCGATGGCGTTCAGCATTCCGGCCGAGGTTTCCCAAAGCCGCGGCGGCGGATTGCCCGGCATGGGCTCACGCGAAAGGCCCTTCACGACGAAACCACCGAGCTTGTCGAGGGCAACCACGTCCTCGAGTTCAACGCCGTAGCCGAAGGTGCCGGCTGCGGCCATGACCGGATTCTTCAGCGTGATGCCGGCAAAGCTGGTGCTCATGTCCAGAGGCACCGGCGAGCGCCGCGAAGAAGCTGGAAGGCGCGGAGGCCGCTGGGGTTGACGTGTCTGGTGCCTTGGAATTCATGATTTCCTCGGCCCTTATTTTCTCACGGCGCGCGGCGAACACCGTTCAGCCTACGCAAGGCAATTGTCGGTTGATTTTCGACAGGAGGCCCAGAGTTGGAAAAGAATCAACTCTGGGCCACCCGTGACGGACGAAAGCCCCCACCCAAGCGTCGCTTGAATGGGGCACCCAAAGCACCGCTTCTGTGTGTATCGCCTCCGATTCGGAAACTGACCCACAGCAATTGGTTTCCGATCTGTGAATTCCAGCCGGGTTTCCGGTATGTTAGAGAGTTATCGGTTCCGGCAGACATTCTGCCGGGGACTGTCGTTGGCCTGCTGGCCCTTGTTGAACTCTATGCTTGATCTTGCATTTGTACGCGACCATCTGGCGTTCGTCGAACAGAAACTGCGCGAGCGCGGCATCAACCCCGACGAAGTGTTGAAGGACTTTCACGCGATCGACCAGGAGCGGCGTGCGGCGATCACCCAGGTCGAACGACTGAAGGAACAGCGCAATCACCTCACGGAAGAGATCGCGCGACTCAAGAAGGCCAAGCAGGACGCCAGCGAACAGATTGAGAAGACCCGGCAGATGCGCGAGCAGGTTCCGCCGCTAGAGAAGCTGGTGGAAGAGGCGGAGGCCCGGCTGCGGGCGATTCTGACGACCTTGCCGAACCTGCCGAACGAGAGCGTGCCCCTCGGCAAGAACGAAGATGACAACAAGGAAGTCAAGCGTTGGGGAGAGCCTCCGAAGTTCGACTTCCAGCCCAAGGCGCATTGGGAGCTCGGCGAGGCTCTGGGCGTGCTCGACCTGGAGCGGGCGGCGAAGCTGACAGGCGCCCGCTTTGCCCTGTATTGGGACCTGGGCGCGAAGCTGGAACGCGCGCTGATGAACTTTATGCTCGACGTGCACACCCGCGAGCACGGTTACACAGAGGTATTGCCGCCGTATCTGGTCAACTCCGACTCGATGTTCGGCACCGGGCAGTTGCCGAAGTTTGCCGATGACCTGTTCCGGGTTGCGCACCGGGAACGCGAGTTGTGGCTGATACCCACGGCGGAAGTCCCGGTCACGAACATTTTTCGCGATGAGGTACTCGAGGCGCAGCGGCTGCCGATTTCACTGACGGCCTTCACCCCGTGCTTCCGCAGCGAGGCCGGGTCCTACGGCAAGGACGTGCGCGGCATCATTCGCCAGCACCAGTTTCAAAAGGTCGAGATGGTGAAATTCACCCGGCCCGAGCAGTCCTATGAAGAACACGAGAAGCTGACGCGCGACGCCGAACAGATTCTGGAGCGCCTGGGGTTGCACTATCGCCGGGTGCTGCTGTGCACCGGCGATCTGGGCTTTTCGGCGGCCAAGACCTATGACCTGGAGGTCTGGCTGCCGGGTCAACACGTCTTTCGCGAAATCTCGTCGTGTTCGAATTTCGAGAACTTCCAGGCACGCCGGGCCAACATTCGCTTTCGCACGGAAGGAAAAAAAGGCACGGAGTTCGTGCACACCCTGAATGGCAGCGGACTCGCCGTGGGCCGCACGTGGGTAGCAATCGTGGAGAATTATCAGCAGGCAGACGGCAGCGTGAAGATACCCGAAGTGTTGCAGCCCTACATGCGCGCCGACCGGATTACGCCGAGGAAACTGTAGGGCTCTTGTCTATAGGAGAGAGAACTGCCCCACTCAAGCCAACAGGAGGCTTGAATGGGCCACTCTGCCGGAGCTGCACCGTCCCTTAGATGGCCCGGCGGACGAGGTTGCGTCACGAACTCTCTGCAACTACACTGAGAACTGGCCCCGGAGAGCGCCCGCCGGGAAACTCACAATCGATGAATAGTCTTGCAAAAACACTCAAGGGATACGTCTGGTGGACCTATCCGCGCGGCTGTTTCCATTACGACGTGATGGTTACGGTTATCCTGCTATTCATCTTTGTGGCGCCGCTCTTCATCGGCTTCAACGACAAGCCCATGGAGCGAACGGCGCATCTGACCGGCGTCACTTTCACTCCCGAGGGGAGGTACGGCTTTGTGTGCCGCATCGAGGCATCCGCCATTCAAGGGGAGACCGAGGCAGAGATTCGCGATGGCCTCATGGGTGTGATTGAGCCGATTGCGGGCGAGGTCAAGTTTGTTCGCTACGAAGCAGTTCGGGACAACAAGGGCAAAATTATTGCCTACAACGTGTGGGTACGGCGGGGCCTAGGCGGATAGCCTGGGCGACGCAGAGCATGACCGCCCGCTCCCGGGCAATGCGCAACCCCATTTACCAATTCCGACTCTGATGTTTTCTTAGATCGCCCATGAAGAAAAGTTTATCTCTGCTCGTTTTTCTCCTTTGCGCCTGCCTATGGTCGGCGGCGCAGGCAAATCGGCCCGCCGATCTGCAAACCGTCTTGAGCCTCATGGACCGCACGGCGACAACCCTGCGGACGGTCGAAACCGACTTTGCATGGGACGACTACGAGCGCGTGGTGGACAATCACGACTACCAGAAAGGCGTGATGTACTTCAGCCGCTCGGGCAAAGACGTGGAGATGTCCGCCGAGATCAAGCAGCCTGCCCCGAAGTTCGTGCTTTTCAAAGCAGGTACGGTCCGCGTATACGAGCCCAGGATCGACCAGGTGACGGTCTATAACGTGGGCAAGAACAAGGCCGATTTTGAGGCGTTCCTGGTGCTGGGATTCGGCGGCGCGGGGCGCGACCTGACGAAGAATTTCGATGTTCGCTTCGCCGGCAGCGAGCAGGTGGCCGGGGTTGCCGCTTACAAGCTGGAGTTGGTTCCAAAGACAGCCAGCGCGCGCAATAACTTTCCTCTGATTACGCTCTGGATTGATGCCGCCCGCGGCATTGCGGTGCAGCAGCGCTTTGAGCAGGGCGGAGGCAATTACCGGCTCGCGCAATACTCGAACATCAAGCTCAACCAGAAGCTTCCCGATGGAGTCTTCACGCTGAAGACCACCGGCAAGACGAAAACGATCAGGCCGCAGGGCTAAATATAGTATGGCGAGGTTGGAACGGCACGTTACGGGCCATCTTTTTTGCCGGCTTGGAATAGAATAGCCCGGGGCGAGGCAACGATATGGGCGCGCCTCGGATTCTTATTCATTCAGAGGTCCCATGGGTAAAGTCCTAATTATTCCGGCCCGTCCCAGTGCAGAACATCTGAGTCGCCACCGTACATCCGATCCCCGGTATGTTGAAGGGCAGCGCCTGCTCGTGGATGCCATGAGGTATCTGATCAAAACTGGTCCGGAGGACAATCGTGCCGCCGTGGAACTGATTTCCGAGCACGTGCGCACGCAGTTCCGGATGAGCGATTCGCCGCTTCAGTCAGCCGAGAGTGATCCCAAGCCTCCGTTACCTATGTAGGAAGCCTATCCTGGCTCCAACGGCCCCCCACCGAGTCGCCAGCCAGCGTGACGCCAACAGGAAGACACAAGGGAAACACTCCAAGGTGTAGCGATCTTCCGCCGTTCCCGTGGTCATCAGGAAGATGGAGCGCACCGCCGGATAGACGAGCAGCAGAGCCATGTAGCGCACCGGTTCGCCGCGGAAGATGCCCACCACTGCGGCGCCCACCAGCAACAGATTGAGAAGAGCATTCAGGAGGCAACCGACGGTATTGCCGGGGTCGGTGCGGAACGTCCACCAGTGCACATCGTAGGACGTTATTGCAGTGCGCGGACGAAACCACATATCCAGGAGCCGCAGCACCGGTAGACCAACATAATAGCGAAAGGGATGGCGGCGAATCTTCTGTTGCGCTAACACAAAAAACTTTTGATCGAGTGCGGGGGTGATTTCGACCGTTTGGTTGTATTCGGCAAAGAGCTGCGCAACGTATTCACGCTCTTGCGGGCTGTCAAAGGCGCGTGCCGGTACAAATTGAATATCGATCGGATCGCCATCCACAGGGAAGCAGATATCGCTGACGTTCGAGTAATCCGCCACCCAGGTCCTCACCCAGGATCCCCAACCTCTCGCAATAAACTCCCCAGGATCGGATGCGTCCATGGTTACCAGAGGCTGAAAGACGTGTATGACGCGCCAGTTTCGTATGGTCCAGGGCACCAGGGGCGCAAGCGCAACCACCGTCATCAAGAGTCCGCCGACGAGCAATTTCTTGCGCTCCGCCGGATTGCGGTAGAGGCGAAACAAGACGACGAGGCCGATCGAGCCCAGGATGAGGCCGCTATCGGGGCGCAGCAGAATGGCCGCGGCCATGGGCAAGCCGCAATAAATCCAGCTCCGGGGGCGCGGGTCATCGAAAGCAAGAACCGCCTGTCGAATGGAAAGCGCGATAAAGAAAATTGAGGGCACTTCCGTCAGGGGCGTGGCGGCATAGTTTGCGATAAAAGGACAGAGGGCGGCGAGCAGAAACGCTATGCGCGCGGCTGTCTCGGAGATAGTCCGACGCGCGATGTCGCAAACCACTAAGCAAGTGGCGATATCGATGAAGGCTTGCACTACCATGACCGCACGAAAGTGGTCCTGGCCAAAAACGGCAAACACAAGCGCGAGAAAGAAAGGGTAGCCGGGCAGGCGAACCAGAGTAGGATGTGGGCCTTGGTCGGTGCTCAGCGCATAGGTGCCGTGATTCAGGAGATTCTTCGCAATATCGCTGTAAACCAGCGAGTCTCCCGCGACCATTCCGCATTTATATACGAGCAGGAGGCGCAAGCAGAGAGCCGCAGCCGATACCCATAGGACGAACTTGAGGTTCCTGCGGACGAAATCGAGCACACACCGAATCATACATGTTCCATCTTCGGGCCGGAGCGGTCATGACGTGATACTTTCGTTGACGCATCCCAGGTGGCCCCATAACATAGAAGGAAGCTCTAGTTTTCCCATGGCAAAGCCAGTCTTTTATGATCCCCAGAAGAAACGATGGAGGCGCATTCGGCGCACCATCGACGTCGTCGGGATCATTCTTTCCCTGATCATTGCGTTTTTCTTGATCACGGTGGTGCGCGACGCCAACATTCCGGCTTTGCTGCTGGCGACGCCGAAGAAGTCATACCATGCGCTGAAAGTGAACGAAAAAAAACACGCAAAGCGCACCGGAAGGCACCGAATAACCAGTGTCCCGGCATCGCAGGTGGTGCTGAATACCGACGAAGGAATTCGCGGCGCTTTTTACGTTACGTGGGATGCCGCAAGTTTCTCTTCGCTGCGAGAGTACGTCCACCAGATCGACCTTCTGTTTCCGGAATGGCTGCACGTGCTGAGTTCGGACGGCCGACTACAGGGAGTTTCCCCGACTCGCAAGCTTTTCAACGTCATCCAGAGCGGCCGTGTCCTGCCAGTCGATGTCAAGGTAATGCCCTACCTGAAGCAGGAACATGCCCAGACGGAAGTTTTGCCGCTGATCAACAACTTTGACCCGATCGCCGGCAAATGGAGCGCGGACACCGGAAAGATGATGGATAATCCCGAGGCGAGAGCGCACTTCCGGCAGGAAGTGGCGGCGTTTCTGGCCTCGAACGCGTACCGCGGTGTGACCCTGGACATCGAAGGATACCCAGAAGATTCGCAGGCGGGATACCGCGCCCTGGTGGAGGAATTGGCGCAGGATCTGCATTCAAGAGGACAGAAGCTGTTCGTAAGCGTTCCGGCCGACAATCAGGATTTCGATTACCACCTGGTTGCGAAATTCACCGATGGGCTGATCCTGATGAACTACGATCAGCACTACCTGAACGGCGATCCGGGCGCGGTCGCCAGCCAAGATTGGTTTGTTAAGAATCTCGCAACCGTACTGAAGGTGGTTCCGCGTGAAAAGATCATCTGTGCAATCGGCAATTACGGGCACGACTGGATGATGCCGAAGGGCAAGAAGGCGGGGCCGCCCGCGATCCACGACGTCTCGGTGCAGGAAGCATGGTTGGAGGCGCGCGATTCGGAATCCAACATCGATTTCGACTCCGATGCGTTAAATCCGCACTTTGACTACGAGGACGAACAGAAGAACCGTCACGAGGTGTGGTATCTGGATGCGGTGACGGCGCTGAACCAGATGCGGGCTGCCCGCTCGATGGGCATCTCGACGTTCGCGCTGTGGCGGCTGGGCTCGGAGGATCGATCGCTGTGGGCGGTGTGGGATCAGCCGACTGAAGCGAATGCGCCTCAGAAGTTGCGCAATGTGCCTCCAGGGCAGGACGTCGATATGGAGGGCGCGGGCGATATCCTTAGAGTGCAGAATCTCCCGTCCAAAGGAATTCGCGACCTCGAGGTGGATGCGTCCAGCGGCATGATCACCGACGAGAATTTCAGCAAGCTTCCCATGCCGTACCGCATAGGCCAGTTCGGCGCCAAGAAAAATATGGTGGCGCTCACCTTCGACGACGGACCCGATCCGCTGTGGACACCCAAGATCCTCGACATTTTGAAACGGGAGAACGCGAAGGCGGCATTCTTCATCATTGGCTTGCAGGCGGAAAAGAATTCCGCTTTGTTGCAGCGCATTTTCCGCGAAGGACATGAGGTCGGGAATCACACCTTCACGCACCCGGACATCAGCGGAATCTCGAAGCGCTACATGATGGTGGAGCTGAACCTTACCGAGCGCCTGTTCGAAGCCAAACTGGGTGTGAAGCCGGTCCTGTTCCGTCCTCCCTACTCGATCGACCAGGAGCCGGATACGGCTGACGAGGTGCGTCCGCTGGAAGTGGCACAGGGAATGGGCTACATCACCGTCGGCGACAAGATCGACCCGAACGACTGGCGCGACGATCCCCGCCCCGCTCCCGAGCAGATCGTGCAAAGCGTGATCGAGCAGGCGAAGCACCACGGCGGAGGCGTAGTCCTGCTGCACGACGGCGGCGGATTCCGCGCGCCGACAGTTGCCGCGCTGCCGATGTTGATTCGCGAGTTGCGCGCGCAGGGGTTCCAGATTGTACCGGTAGCCACGCTGCTGGGAAAGACCTACAACGATGTCATGCCGCCCATCGCCCCGAACGAGCGTTTCTGGGCGCGCATCGATGCGACGGGTTTCTGGCTGGTGGACCTGGCCAGCAGCTTCATCGTGCTGGTCTTCTTCGTCGGTGACCTGCTCATGAGCGGGCGGTTGGTCTCGGTCGGAGGGCTTGCCATGTACGACCGCTTCCGGCGGCGCGGGACTGATCACGCGGGCGTGTCTGACTACCAACCGAAGGTTGCGGTTCTAATCCCTGCCTACAACGAAGAGAAGGTCATCGAGCGGACGGTCATGGCCGTCTTGAACTCGGACTACCCCAATCTGCGAGTGATTGTGATCGATGACGGTTCCAGAGACCGCACCGGAGAAGTGGCACGGGAGACGTTCCGGAAGGAGATCGCGCAGGGCCGCTTGACCATCTTGACGCAAGCGAACGGAGGAAAAGCCGCGGCGCTGAACCATGGCCTTGAATTCGTGACCGAGGAGGTTTTCGTAGGGATCGACGCCGACACGATTATCGCTCCGGATGCAATCCGGCGAATGGTGGCGCACTTCATGGACCCGAGGCTCGGCGCCCTGGCAGGCAATGCCAAGGTTGGAAATAAGATCAATCTGTGGACACGCTGGCAGGCCCTGGAGTACATCACCAGCCAGAACTTCGAGCGGCGCGCGCTGAATACGTTCTCGGCGGTCAGCGTTGTTCCGGGCGCCATTGGCGCGTGGCGCACGCTGGCGGTGAAGGAGTGCGGCGGATATCACATCGACACGGTGGCTGAGGACGCCGACCTGACGATGGCGCTGCTGCAAGCCGGATACAAGGTCGAATATGAAGACCGTGCGCTGGCGTTTACCGAGGCTCCGTCGTCGGCCGGCGCGCTGATGCGGCAGCGTTTCCGCTGGTCGTTCGGGATATTGCAAGCCACCTGGAAACATCGCTCGGCATTTGTCCGCAAGGGACCGCTGGGCTGGGTGGCCCTTCCCAACATCGTGGTGTTCCAGATCATGCTGCCGCTGTTCTCGCCATTTATCGACCTCATGTTCGTCGTCGGCGCGCTCAAATACCTGGTGTGGGATAAGCATTTCCATCCGGATACGGCTGACCCGGCGAGTTTCCAGCAACTGGTGGTGTTCTTCGCCATCTTCCTGGTCATCGACTTCATCGCTTCCACGATTGCTTTCGCTCTGGAGCGGCGCGAGGGGCGGGCGGACTGGATGTTGCTGGGCCACGTCTGGCTGCAGCGCTTCGCCTATCGCCAGCTATTCTCCCTGGTGCTGATCAAAACCCTGAAGCGAGCCGCCGAAGGTGGCGCCTTCGCCTGGGATAAACTGGAGCGCAAGGCCACGGTCCAAGCACCCGAACCGGTAGCCCAGGATCGCTAAATAATATCTACAAGAGGATTTAGAACGGGCGAATGGCTGCTGCATGGTGCCATGGTTTGGCATTAGAATGAGGCAGACGAGCGTGTTGGGTTAATCAGTAATTCAGATTGGGAGCTCTCGTATGGCTACTACGCAGGCGCAGGGTCGTGCATACATCGAATCGGGGCCGTTCAGGAATGAGCCGTTCCTCGACTTTCGCAGTGAGGAAAACGCGCACAAGATGCGCCAGGCGCTGGAGCGTGTGAGGACTCAACTCGGGCGCGAGTACGACTTGATTGTTGGCGGGCGCAGACTGAAGGCCGCCAACAAGTTCGAATCGATTAATCCTTCGCGGCCTTCGCAAGTGGTCGGCGTCTTCCAAAAGGCCGGCGCCGAAGAGGTTCCGCTCGCGATGGAAGCCGCCTTACGCGCTTTCGAGAGCTGGAAGAGGACCCCGGTCGAAGAGCGGGCGCAGTTGCTGCTGCGGGTAGCCAATACCATCCGCGAGCGCAAATTCGAATGGGCGGCGTGGATGGTTTTCGAGGTGGGCAAGAACTGGGCCGAGGCCGATGCCGACGTCGGTGAAACCATCGACTTCTGCGAGTTTTATGCACGCGAGGCGCTGCGACTGGCGAAGTCGGAGCCTCCAATCCAACTACCGGGCGAGCGCGACTATCTCTGGTACATTCCCCTCGGGGTGGGCGCGGTGATTCCGCCGTGGAACTTCCCGTCGGCGATTGCTGCGGGCATGACCATGGCTGCCGTCGTCTGCGGTAACACGGTTGTGCTGAAGCCTTCCGGCGACGCGCCTGCCATAGCCGCCAAACTGATGGAGGTTCTGGAAGAGTGTGGCATGCCGGACGGGGTGGTGAACTTCTGCACCGGAAGCGGCAGCAGCTTCGGGAACGCGCTGGTCTCACACCCTAAAACGCGGTTCATCGCGTTTACGGGTTCAAAAGAAGTGGGCCTGCACATCAACCAGCAGGCGGCTGAAGTGCGGCCCGGCCAGATATGGATCAAACGTACGATCCTGGAGATGGGCGGCAAGGATTCGATATTGGTCGATGCCGATGCCGATATGGACGCAGCGGCGGCGGGCGTCGCCGCGTCGGCCTTTGGATTCCAAGGCCAGAAATGTTCGGCTTGCTCGCGGGCGATCGTCGACGAGCGCGTCTATGAAACGTTTCTCGAACGCCTCAAAGCCCGGGTGGAAATGATCACCGTGGGAGACGCCGAAGCAAATCCAGGCATGGGTCCGGTGGTGAACAAGGGCGCGATGGAAACGATCCTCTCCTACATCCAGAAAGGACTGGACGAAGGCGGGCGTTTGATCTGCGGCGGAGTTCCCGCTGCTCAGGCGGAAACCAGTGGCCCACAGGGCTACTTCATTCAGCCGACCGTCATTGCCGATGTCGAACCCATGGGAACCATTGCCCAGGAGGAAATCTTCGGGCCCGTGTTGGCGGTCATCAAGTGCCGGAATTTCGAGCATGGGCTTGAAATCGCCAACAACACAGTATTTGGACTCACCGGCTCTTACTACGGCACGGCGGAAGAAAAGATCGAGCGTGTGATGCATGAATTCCATGTCGGCAACCTCTACATCAATCGCAAGTCGACGGGCGCCATGGTGGGAGCCCACCCCTTCGGCGGGTTCAATATGTCGGGAACCGATTCCAAGGCGGGGGGGCCTGACTATCTGTATTTGTTTACGCAGGCGAAATCGGTGGGCAAAAAACTGAGTTGACGGGCCGAGCCTTTGGAAAGCCCGGCTTGCCCTGATTTGACAAGCACTGCAAAGACGCTGAAAATCAGTAATTGGTACCTAGGATCGCCTGTCGCGGTGCTGTAGCAGGAAGAGTGGAAGACCTTAGACTTCCTGAAAAGGATAATTTGCATGGCCAGAATCTTGTGCATCGACGACGAGCCGCATGTTGTGACGCTGAAGTGCGCGATTTTGCAAGCTGCCGGTCACGTGGTTACAGCAGCGACCTCTGCACACGAAGCTATTGAGAAGCTGCAGGCAAACACTTACGATGCGGTTGTAACCGATTGGCGACTCGGGGACGGTAACGGACGTGCGGTTGTGCAAGCAGCCAAGTCGCATTCGACCATGCCGGTCGTGGTGGTTTCCGGCTACGTGGCGGAAGCATTTCAGGCAGCCGAACCGCTCGCGGACCTCTACCTGGAGAAGCCGGTCAATCCCGAAGAGCTGGTCACAATCGTGAACGAGCTCCTGAAAACGAGCGACAAGAGTATCGGCGGATAGAATTCTCTAAGCCAAAGAAAAAACCCGCCTAGCCAGGCGGGTTTTTTCTTGATGCCGGTCCGGAAAATTATTGGGGACGTATGGCGGTAGTGGTCGCGGCAGCGGCTTCGTTCAGAATCCGGTGGTGAATGGTGAACAACGCCAATTCCAACCGGTCGGAGACGCCGATCTTGTCGTACACGTTACGCAGGTAATTCTTGACGACCTGCTCGGTGGTGCCCAACTGAGTTGCGATTTCTTTGTTCTTGAATCCCTGCACAATCAAGGCGACGATACGCAATTCCTTGGGCGTCAGCCGATCGCGCACTCTGGCGCCCACGAAATCGTCGGCCTCCGCCACAGCTCCCGGCTGCTTCATGTCGTGGACAAACGTCTGCCCGGCGGCAACGCGCCGCACACAGTCCAGCAGCACCTCGCCGGTGACGCAACGGAAGAGGACGGCGTTCACGCCAAGAGGCAGGAAACGCTGGGGATTATCGCCATTTTCGGCGAGAACGATAAGTTTGGTGGCGAGCTGGCCGGCAATTGCGCGGATGCCGGAATCTTCGCTCAAAAAATTCGCCGATAAGACGAGCATATTGGCGCGAAACTTCTCCAGTGCCATGCGAGTCTGCTCCACGGTTGGCGCCTGAGCGACCACGCGCATATCGTCTTCCACGGCCAGCACCTTGGCGATTCCAGCGCGGAAGATAGCCTGATTATCGGCGACGATGATCTTCAGCATCAGCTACCTGCTTCCCGGGCGGACGAAATCGTACTCGTCGATCACGCACGCCACGCCGGATTTTTCCGAAGATTGGGAATCCGCTCGAACGACGCGGCCAATGCAGTGAAGAACCACATCTTTTTCCGCCGCGATGGCCGGTGCCGGAATCGTGATTTCAAACTCGACGCGGGAATCTACCTCGAGTGCCTGGTCGATCCAGATATAGATTCCGGCTCCACTGATGTTCTCAGTAGTACCTTCCTGCGAAGCTTTGGCTCCAGAAAGGCCGAGCACTTTAATCGGAAGATGTACGGGGAATCGTGTTCCGGTCCTTGCGTCCGTCACGGATATCCTCTGGTATGTGGGCGTTTATTGCTCAACCCGCGTTATATCACGTCAAAAGCGCCTCAGCATAGCCGGAAGTACCCAGTGTGCACAAGAAAATCGGCCAGTGTACCTAGTTGGACACGAAAATGGGGTCAATCTGAGCTGAAAAATCTGGCCATGCCGTACCCGAGCAGAAACATGGCCAGCGAAACAGCCGAGGCCACGGGCCAGAAATTCTCACGGGCGGCCCGCTCCACGTCCAGTCGCTCGCGCACCGTGCTACGCAGTTCGGTTACCGTATTATGCAGCCGGCGACGCTGCTCGGCGGCGCGCTGTTCCAGCACTTCGGCGGGTAAGGGGTTGGTCATAGCTGTGTTCTCGCCTCCGATTGCAGCCAGATTTGGTCTTCTTTCAGCACGCGCAAGGTGCGTTCGGGCGTGAGCCCCTTCGCGGTCAAAGTTTTCACCCCATAGGCGGCCGTCGCCCCGCCCGCCAGGGCATACAGGGCAAAGACCACAAAGAACGCCACTGTGTATGCGTAAGGCTGGCCAAGCATGGCCATTGCAATCAGCGATACCAAGCCCCAGGTGAACAGGAAAAAGGCTGCGAGGAGCAGGATAGCGCCGATCAACAGCGCCGGTAGTCCCCGCTTTAGGCCGGCAAGTTTGTCCTTCATTTCGCCGCGCAGCATTTGCAGCCTGGTGGAGACGAAATCCTTCAGGTCTTCCTTGCAGTCATTCAACACTTCCGCGACGGCGCGCCCATTTTGTCCGACTCCGTTAGCCACGGTTTGACCTCCAAAGACTCAATCCGAATCCGATGATGAAAGAAGCCGCAGCGAGACCCATAATTATCTGAATGGGATTCTCCCTCGTCGCACGAGCAACGCGGTTCCGGGCCTCGGCAATTTGATCGCCGGCTAATTCGTTGATCTCACCCGCGCGCTGGCCGGCCTTTTGTTTCCACTGGGCCGCAGTTTGCGATGCCTCCTGACGCAGACCGGAGATTCTCTCGGTCATGGACTGCGCCAAGTCCGATGCTGCGTCCGTTGCCGATTCAGCGCCCTCGCGCGCTTGACCCTTTACCAAGTGAAGCCCTTTCCGTACACGGTCCGGCATATCGCGCACACCCTTGACTGCCTTGCCTAATATGGTGCCGATCTGTCCGGCAATTTCGTAAATCTGCTGCTCGCGCTCCATCTGTCTTCCCCGGGCCTCGTCTTCTTGTGGCGGCGTGCCGGGCAGGCGACTGGCCGACGCTGTATGCGGGTTAGTGGATGAAGGATCAGGATCGGACCAGGTTTCTGAGTTTAGATTTGGGACAGGTTCATTAGCCATGGATGTCCTCGCTTTCCATGCGGGATTACGGTGCACTTCATTAGATGAGTTTTGTCGTTGGTTCGTTTTGCGGGGGGCAGGGCAATCGAGAGCAGCTGGAGGATGGGGCAAGGGCGAATTGCCCGTAACCCCAGTTTCCGGGCTGGTGAATCCCGCCAAAACGATGAGTTCTTTATGTTGTAATGTGTTGCTCTGCCGCTGGAAACCAAAAACCTTAGAGCAGGAGCCTTCCGAAGCTCCGACATTCGCCGAAAAATGGCGGATGTGGGCCACCAGAGACATCGAATTCATTTGCGGCTAGGGGAGTGCTGCGGGAGTCCCTAACCGGCGTCGCCGCCTCCGCCTCCGAAGCCGCCGCCACTGAATCCTCCGCCTCCACCAAATCCACCGCCTCCGGAGAAGCCGCTGCCGCCGCTGCTGGCGCGGGGAGCAGCCGAAAAAGCCTCGTAGGCCGAGTTCGTCATGGTGTACATGGAGTGGGTAAAGAAGATGGGATTGAAAAGACCCATCTGCGGACCCACATACCAGTTTGGCGGATCATGGATGAGGCCCTCAAAGGCGTGCGCCCAGTGTTTCTCGACACCGAGAGCCATGGCATAAGGCAGGAATTTCTCGAATGTATCGGGCGGCATGCGCTTGAGGCGATCGGCATCCACTCGCGTCATGAACTCCTTGAAGCCCCGGATTTCGACCACGGTGCGAACACCGCGGAGGGTTTTGGCGGTCATTTCCCGTCCAAAAAGGAAGACGATGAGCAGCGACAGGGCGATCGAGATAATCGCCACCAGCGGAGAGAGGAAGAACTGCGCCGTCCCCATGGCCTGTAGTCCGATGAAAGGAAGGGCGATGATCAGGATTCCGACCAGACGATAGCCGTGGGCGCTCTCCGGATCGACGCGATACATGCCCTTGGATTTCAATTCACCAAGAATTTCCTGCTTCACCGATGGCAGCGCCATGTAGAAACGATTCTTGAGGCTGGAGAGCGTGGTCAGGCGTGCGCCCGGCTCGGGAAACATGTTGCGCAGGATCTCGACTTCATGGTCAGCCAGATCATTCCACTTGGTAGGGGGCTTCATCAGGTGGAAGACGTAATCGACGTTGTTGAAGAAGAGCACCTTGTCGCTTGTCTCTTCGATCTTGAGATAGCCGCGCACGGCCAAATCCACCAGGGTCGAGGTAATGTCGCGCGGGAGGACGGAATCATCCACCAGCGATCCTACTTCGCCCGGCGACATGCCTTTCGGCGGTTCATACATGGGAGCCACGGAAAGACCGGCCTTCGGGTCGCGTCCCTTGAACCACCACATGGTGAACATCACGACGAAGGCAAACACGGGCAGCAAAACGATGGCGTTGCTGCGCACGAACCAGAGCGCGCGCGTGATGGCGCTGGGTTGGTGCAGAATGCCCTTCGGCACATAGACGTCCAAGGTCAGGCCGCCGCGCATGGGAAGCGGATTATTGGTTTCAATCGTGATCTGGTTGCCATTGACGTCGGTTTGCGCGTCGCGTGCCGTGGAACCGTAAGAGCCAGTGAAGCCCTGCGCCCGCAGCGTACCGGAGGCAGCATCAGGAAAGACAGCGAGCGCGGAAGCATTGTCGATGGGAACGGGCCAATCATTGCCGGTGACGTTCCAATAGAGTTCGTCGTGATCGTCGAAGAAACGGACGCCGTTCTGGACGGTGTAAGCAATGCGAACGGTCTTGTCGGTGTTGGAGGCGTTGTTGAGAAAGATCTTCACGTATCGATATGCACCCTTGATGTTGGTTTCATACTTCAAGGGCTTTCGATTCTCGTCGGTAACGCCGTTGATCTTCAAGAACAGGGTGTAGTTGGTGCCGCGCGGCCCGGGGTACTCGATGGGGATCGAACGGCTGATCCATGAATAGGCGCCGTTGAATACCGCCGTAATGTCTTCGGTCACCAGCATGGCGCCATCCGGCATGACCGAGAGATTGGAGTGGAATTCGGCAATTCGCCAACTGCGTCCCAGCGGTCTTTGCCGGGCGCCGGGCGCGGTCGGTCCCGGCAATGCGGAGGCCGGAGATACAAGAGCGAGCAGCATCAACAGCACGCCCGCCCAAGTCTGCCAGCGCGAGGCAACGGCGCCCTCTGCGCGCAAGGATAGCTGACTGCCAGTGCAACGCTTCATCGTCCTGTCCCCCGCTCGCTCCAAGGCGGCGCTCAGAACTTCACGGCAGGCACATCGCGGTCGGTCGGTTCGGTGAGTTCAAAGAAGCTGCGCGGATGGAACCCGAACATGCCGGCGATGATGTTGGAAGGAAACGTCGCGATCTTGGTGTTGAAGTCGCGAACCACGGCGTTGTAATAACGTCGCGAATTCTGAATCGCGTCTTCCAGCTGCTCCAATGAGGCTTGCAGCGACTGGAACTGTTCGGAGGCGCGCAGTTGCGGATACGCTTCGGCAACCGCCAGCAGCCCGCGCAGCGCCATGGTGAGCCCACCTTCGGCCTGCGCCCGCTCGTCCGGACTGGAGGCCGACATGGCGGCGGAGCGATACTTGGCGACATTCTCGAATGTGCCCTTTTCATGGGCAGCGTAACCTTTGACGGTTTCGACCAGATTCGGAATCAGATCGTGCCGCCGTTTGAGCTGGATATCAATGTCGGACCATGCGCTATCGGCGCGCACGCGGAGCTGGGCTAAGCCGTTGAACAAGATGACAAACAGCCCGATGACGGCAATGACGATGACGATAATAGTGATGCTCATTCAACCTCCATAGGCATTGGCCGGCAAGCGACGGCCGCAGGCCGCGAAACTGCTTCTGCAATGACAACCGCTATGGCGCAAGCCGATACAACAACATCACGGCAATGTTACACGCAGGAGGCTGCGATCACCACTGGCTTGCGGGCTGCCGGATCATATCTCGATACGTTTGTCGGTCCTGCGACTGGCGTACCAGCAGGGGCTGTAGCCCATGTGCGGAAACAGGGAATGCACGCAGGTCTGGGTTTGCGTCTCGCCGGGGATGAACTCGGTTTTGCCGTTCTTTTGCAGCATGGAGTAATAGAGCTGGACATTGACGGACCCGTAAGGGGCTCGATTCCGGGCGATTTTGTAGCGCAGCGCGCAATAGTCGCAAACGTAGGCGACGGCGATCAGTACAGAGAGGAAAAGGGCCGCAAACATGAACAACCGCTTGAGGTTAAAACCCTTGCGGTTGCCGCGGGCGTCACGATTACCGGGAATCCCGGCCTGGGTCTTATCGATGAGGTCGGAGATGCGCTGGTAATAGCTGCGGTTTGAGGTCATTCTGAAGCTTTCGTGGCCGGCCTTTTAGTCTAAACTGTAGAGCAGTTTCCCTGTCGGGGCTCCAAAGCTATCACCGCCGAACTGAATTCCCGGGTTGGCGAACCAGTCTATTAGACACCCGCAGCACGGGCGTACAAAGCAGGGGTGATGAAGCTCACGGAAACCGGGGGCGTATTTCAGTAGATTTTCAAGGATCATCAAGATAAGCTGCTCGGAAATCATTAGTTCTGGTTGAGTGCGCCGGTAGAGCGGTGTAGACCGCAGCCCAGCAATTCTTAGATCGGCACTTAGCCAACCTACGCGGAGGCGTGCGATGGGTTCCACCAAGACAGTGCTCGAAACGAAGGCTCCGGCCAATGGTTCAGACGGCAGGAAGTGGATTAAGTGGGCTGTCCCAGTGGCGCTGGGGATCACGGTTTTGCTCATACCGCGGCCTGTGGGCCTGACGCCCGCGGCGTGGCACTACTTTGCCTTGTTTCTCGCCGTGATCGCCGCATTGATCACCGAACCTTTCCCGGGCCCGGTGGTGGGATTTGTCGGGATCGCTTTCGGTGGCGCCATGATGTTTGTCGGCCAGACGCCCGGCGATGGATTGAGATGGGCGCTCTCGGGCTTTTCCAACAGTACGGTGTGGCTGATCTATGCCGCCAGCCTGTTCGCCCTGGGATACGAAGTGACGGGGCTTGGGCGCAGAATCGCCTTGTTTCTGGTGTATAAGCTTGGCAGAAGGACTTTGGGGCTTGGCTACGCTGTCGCCTTGTCCGACTTGGTGCTGGCCCCGTTCACCTCTTCCAATACGGCCCGCGCCAGCAGCGTCTTTCCGATTGTCAACAACATTCCACCGCTTTACGGCTCCTCTCCCACCGAGAACCCGCGCAAAATCGGCTCGTACATAATGTGGGTCGCGTTTGCCTCGCAGTGCGTCTCAAGCGCAATGTTCCTGACCGCCCTGGCGCCCAACGTTCTGGCGGTTGAGCTTGCCCGAAAGATCGCGAAGATAGACATCAGTTGGACAGCATGGTTTTACGGCTTCCTGCCGGTCGGAATTTTCCTGTTCCTGGCAGTGCCCTTGCTTACCTACATTCTGTACCCGCCTGAGTTGAAGATTAGCGAAGAGGTCCCGAAGTGGGCGGGAGCGCAGTTGGCCGCGTTGGGCAAGATTACGCGGCGCGAATTGACGATGGCGATCCTGGCGTTGATCGCCCTGAGCTGCTGGATCGGCGCCACGAAGTGGATTCTTCCGGAAATGACGGCGCTGGTGATTTGCGCGTTGATGATGTTGACCCGCGTCGTCACGTGGAACGACATTGCAGGCAATAAACAGGGTTGGACGAACCTGGTGTGGCTGGCTACGCTGGTCACTATGGCCGACGGTTTGGCACGGGTGGGCTTCCTCTCCTGGTTTGCCAAGACGAGTGCGGCGGTTCTGTCAAAGGTCGCGATGGTGCCGATGATGATCGCGCTGGTGGCGATCTTCTTCCTGGTGCACTACTTCTTCGCGAGCCTCAGTGCTCACACGACAGCCCTGCTGCCGGTGTTTTTGGCCGCGATGATGACTCTGCCGGGGCTTCCGATGAGGCCGGAGACGATGGTGATTGGCTATACGCTGGGATTGATGGGAGTCATCACACCGTATGCGACGGGACCAGGGCCAATCTATTACGGGGCCGGGTATATCAAGACCAAGGACTTCTGGAGGCTGGGCTTTATCTTCGGCATGTTCTTCCTGGGCTCATTGCTGCTGTTTGAACTGCCGCTGGCGCTGAAATTCCTGCGGTAAGAGTTGCGGGAAGAAGCCCCACCCTATCGCTTCGCGATAAGGATGGGGCACCCGGCTGCATGCCGCTGGTTGCGCCGGTCGTTTTAGCTGTCATGCTGAACGCAGTGAAGCATCCCAGCACAGCGTGGGGCTGAGGTGCAGCCGAAGGATTTCCAGAGAACCCCACACGGCGCTTCGTGGAACACATCCATGGGATGCTTCGGCTGCGCCTCAGCATGACAGTACAGAATCTTCTTTGCCCAGTATGACATCGTTGTCTGGGTTGCCCGCAGGGATATACCCATCGCAATCTGCCCGCTCAGTAGTTAGCTGCCGCTTCGGGAGAATGTCCGCGCTTATAGACCAGCATGGTGCGTTCGAATACCATCACCTGTTTGCCATCCTGGTTGAAGCCGCGTGTTTCGACCGTGAGGATGCCCTGGGTGGGTCGGCTCTGGGATTCGCGTTTCGCCAGAACCTTCGATTCGGCATAGAGGGTGTCGCCGGCAAAGACCGGAAAAGTGGCGCGCACTTTATCCCAGCCGAGATTAGCGACCACCTTGGCGCTGACGCTGTGGACACTCATGCCGGTCATAATGGAGAAGGTGATGGTGCTGTCGACGAGGCATCGTTTCCACTCGGTCTTGGAGGCATAAACGGAGTCGAAGTGAAGCTGCTGCGTGTTCATGGTCAGCAGGGAGCCCCAGATATTGTCGGTCTCGGTCAGGGTTCTTCCCGGACGGTGCTCAAAGACGTCGCCGATTTCGAAGTCCTCGAAATACAGGCCATAAGTTTCGCGATATCGTTGTTCCCCGAGCTGCTTGTACATCGGCACCAGAGTTTTCACGCTATTCCCTCCCTTTTGAATAGACACGCCGGAAGCAGATTGCCAGGCCGGCAGGTTGCACAAGTTCGTGTGAAGGATAATCCTGTTCTGTCCAGACCGACAACCGCGATCATGGAGTTGGCCGCGCAAGAACCGATGCGATGACTGGTTCGCAACCTTGCAATATAATCCTCTCGTTTGGAAAGGTTGACCTATGAAAGCGATACAAATCAAAGAAAGCGGCGCCCCGGAAGTGATGACCTTGGTCGATATTCCGGTGCCCAAGCCCAAAGCCAACGAAGCACTGGTGAAGATCGCCGCTTCGGGCGTGAATTTTGTCGATATTTACGTGCGCGAGGGCAGATATAAATCTCAACTGCCCATGGTGATCGGACAGGAAGGGGCAGGCGTGGTGACCGAGGTCGGCGCCGAGGTCACGGATATCAAGCCCGGCGATCACGTTGCCTATCGTGGTGTGCACGGCAGCTACGCCGAATTTGCGGCGGTGCCGGCAGACAAGCTGGTGCAGATTCCCAAGGGCATTAGCGACGAGCAAGCCGCGGCAGCGATGCTGCAAGGCATGACAGCACAATACCTTTGTTACAGCACTTATCCGGTAAAGCGCGGCGATACTGTGCTGGTACACGCCGCCGCCGGTGGAGTCGGCCTGCTGTTGGTTCAGATGTGTCATCACCTGGGCGCACGCGTGATCGGCACGGTCTCCACCCCGCAGAAGGCGGCTCTGGCGCGCGAGGCAGGCGCCGATGAAGTGATTCTTTACTCGCAGGTGGATTTTGAGACGGAGACGCGCCGCCTGACCGACAACAAAGGCGTGCATGTGATCTACGACGCGGTCGGCGCGGCAACGTTTTCAAAGGGACTGAACCTGCTGCGGCCCCGCGGCCACATGGTCAACTACGGAGCGGCCAGCGGCCAGGTGCCGCCCATCGACCCCATGGTGCTGATGGAGAAGGGCTCGATCTTCCTGGCGCGGCCCAGCCTCCAGCACTATGCCGCCCTTCGCGCTGAGCTGGAAGAAAGATCCAGTGCGGTCTTCGGGATGATCGCCGCTGGAAAGCTGAAGCTGCGGATCGAGCACCGTTACCCGCTGGCGGAGGCAGTACAGGCGCATCGCGATCTGGAGTCTCGAAAGACGACCGGCAAGCTGTTGCTGCTGATGTAAAACCAATTACGTCACGGAACTACCCCACGTTAGCCAAAAGCGGGCGAACGTGGGGCACCGGGCGATATTTCAGGGTGTCACCCTGAGGAGCGTCCGCTAGGACGCGACGTGAGGGTCCATGTATTTCCGGCCTTTGGGCGACCTTGGGTGAAATGCATAGATCGTCACGTCGGCTCGCGAAAGCGGCGAACCTCCTCACGATGACACCCACGGTGACAATCTTTCAGCCGGCAGCGACAGCCATGGTTTTGATCTCGAGCGCGATCTTCGGCGGATTCAGCAAGGTGTTATGAATCAGGCAGTGGTGGACCGCTCGCTCGACTCCCGCCCGATGCTCGGCGCTAAGATCCGTCGCCAGTTCGACCTCGATACGGAAATTGTCGACCCGCGCCGGGGCCTTTTCCTTATCGGCTGTCACCCGCACACGAATTGCTTCGACCGGCAGGTTGAATTTCTTCAGGTATTGCGCCGCATAGTAGCCGGCGCAGGTGCCGAGCGAAGCCAACAGCAGCTCCGGTGGGGTCATCGCCTCGTCCAAGCCGCCGATTTCGGGTGGCTGATCGCACAGAATCGTGTGCTTGCGGGCTTTGGCTTCGAATTTGACTGCGCCGAGATGTTCTACATTGACCTCTATCATTTTTCTCCCTCTGCCTTAGTTCCCTCTTCTTCTTTAATTCCACCGGCCACTAGCTTTTCGTCAAGGTACTGCCGGACCATCGCCCGAGCCCTGTGCAGCCGCGATTTCAAGGCCGGCAGCGAAATGCCAAGCCGGCGCGCCACTTCCTCGCCGGGCAACTGCTCGACATCGCGGAGTTGATAGACCTCGCGATAGTCGGGCGGCAATTGCTCCAGTGCGTCGGTCAGCAACTGCTTCATCTGGCGCAGAGCAACGGCCGATTCGATATCCTCCGGGCCAGAGAACTGCCTGCCCTCGTCCTCCAGAACGGAAAGCTGCATCAGCGGCATCAGAGCCTCGCGCTGCTTCAACTGCCAGCAGACGCGCTTGCCAATCTGTGCCAGCCAGCCGCGGAAGGCCATGGGATCGCGCAACTGCTCCAGGTGGTGATAGGCCTTGAGCAGCGCCTCGATCAATACGTCCTCAGCGTCTTCCCGGTTGCCGCAGGCACGAATCATCTGCCGATAAACGGCATCCTTGTGCTCGACCGCAAGCTTTTCGAAGTCCACGCTGGCATTGTCGCATCACCCGCGCTGGGCCGTACAGCCCAACGGCCAAGACAGCGTGTCCGCCGGAAAACCATGTTTACGACGTGCAACAGCCGGGCGAGGAAGTCGGTTTTCCGGCGCGGTTCCACGGCATTTTTTGGAGCAGAATTCCCATGGCGCAGAAGTCCGTAAGTCCCGCGAAGGTCAGACCGAGGCCGACGAAGCCGGACAGGTACGCCCATCGAGTGTCCACCAGCAGCGCCAGCAGAGAGCCCGCGGCAACCAGCAAACCTGCGATGAGGCGAACCTGCCGCTCCAAGGCCCAACGCGTCTTTACGCTGGAGACTAGCGAGAGCCCTGCTTGCTCCCAGGCCGCGGTTCCGCCTTCCAGCACCATGGCCGGTCTGCCGAGCTGTTTCAGCAAGTTGCAGACAATTGTGGAGCGCATGCCGGTCTTGCAGACCAGGACGACAGGCCTATGGCAATCCAGATCGGCGAGTCGCGATTCAATCTGGTCGAGGGGAATATTGAGCGCTCCCGCCAGATGGCCCGCGGCAAACTCCGAAGTGGAGCGGACATCGACCACCTGCGGCCCCGCGCCAACGCTCTTGCTATTCAGTTCTTGTGCGGTAATGATTGCATCAGCCGCGATGGTTGCTTCCACGTTTCCTCCTGTGCAGCACCTTCCTGCTTGAGAAGAGCGGAAAGTCACGGAGAAGGATTCGCGCCCGCCGGGTTTTTCTTTTTTGCCGCTGAACCAGCATACCTTGCGCGAATTGTGTCCACGGCTTCCGTCCGTAAGTGCATGTACAATAAGGTTTGCTCCGCGGACATACGTGCACCGGCCGGCGGTTTGCCGCGACGGCAAAGCACCGAAGCTGCGGCGCTCTTTTTCCAGCGAACTCATGGGAGCGCGATGGTGTGCAAGACTGGTGGTTTTTGCCGGCGCTATTTTGTGTCCTTTATCGTTTCCATGCTGGCCGTCTGCTTTCTGGCAAGCGTCGGCAGCGCTCAACAGGGACTGCCGTCAACGGCAGGAACAGCTTCGGTAACGGTTAGCAGTCCCCTGCAAACCCTGAACCCTTCCGATCCGTTGCTCGGGTCCGTGCCAGAGGGCAAACTCGATCCGAACCCGATCCAACTTACGCTGCTGGATGCCATCGATCGCGGGCTGAAGCGCAATCTCGGCTTGCTGCTCGCCAACCAAAATATCCGGCTTGCCGAGGGCGCAAAGGGAACTTCGTTGAGCCACTTATTGCCCACCATCCGCCTGGTGTTGCAGGAAGCGGCCGCACAGACAAACCTCGCTGCCCAGGGTCTCCCGCCAAGTTTCTTTCCTAACGGAAACCCAATCCTGGGTCCGTTCAGTGTGTTCCAGGTTGGCCCGACACTGAACGAAAGCTTGAACCTTAAGGATTTCAATACCTGGAAGGCGTCTCGCGAAAATATCAAGGCAGCCGGACTTTCGTACCGCAGCACTCGTGATCTAGTGGTACTCGTGGTCGGCGCCACCTATCTACAGGCGCAGACCAATGCTGCGCGCGTGGAAAGCGTGCAGGCACAGGTGCAGACCGCGCAGGCTCTCTTTGACCAGGCTAAGGATATGCGGCGAGTGGGGATGGCTCCTGGAATCGACGTGCTGCGAGCGCAAGTGGAGTTGGAAGCGGAGCAGCAGCGATTGGTGGTGGCGCAGAACGATTACGAAAAGCAGTTGCTCACACTGGCGCGCGTGATCGGACTTCCCCTGGGACAAGTATTTGTATTGACGGACAAGATGCCCGCTCCCGCTCCGGTGGAGATCACCCTGGCGCAAGCGCTCGAGCGGGCTTATGACAATCGTCCGGATTACAAGCGCGCTGCATCGCAGGTGCGCTCGGCGGAGCTGCTAAAGCGGGCTTCAGAGGGCGAGAGGCTACCATCGATAGGCTTCAACGGATATTACGCGGTTACCGGCATCAGCCCGGGCAATTCACACGGCACGTTTAATGCAACGGGGTATTTGGAGGTTCCGGTTTTTCAGGGCGGCAAAGTTCGGGGAGATGTGTTGCAGGCCGACGCGCGGCTGCAACAGGCCCGTTCGGAGTTGGAAGATCTGCGCTCTCGCGTCGAATACGAAGTGCGCACGGCATTTCTCGATGTGAATGCGGCCACCAGGCAATTAGAGGTTGCGACGAGCGCGCTGGCGCTGGCTCGCCAGCAGGTTGAGCAGTCGCGGGACCGCTTCGCCTACGGGGTGACCAACAACGTGGAAGTGATCCAGGCGCAGCAGGCTCAGGCCACAGCCGAGGAAAATTTCATAGCAGGGTTGTTTGCGCACAATTTCGCCAAGCTCTCGTTGGCGCGCTCGCTCGGCATCGCCGAAGATGCGACGAAGAAGTTCCTTGGAGGAAAGTAGGGTGGCAGAGAACGTGGCAGAGACAGGGCAGAACCAGGCGGGTCCGGAGGAGCAGTGGCAGGAGAAGCTGCCAGGCGGCAGGTCGCGCTCCTATCTGCGCGAGCACTCGGCGCTGAAATGGGCGCTCATCATCGGCGGCATCGTGCTGTTGGTGGCTCTGATCGTGGTTTGGCGGTACTACTCGGTTCGTGAGTCGACGGATGATGCCCAGATCGATGGCCATATCACTCCGATCAGCGCCCGAGTAAGCGGCACCATCATTTCGGTCAACTATCAGGACAATCAGTTTGTCGATGAAGGTACGGTGCTGGTCCAGTTTGACCCCAAGGACTATGAAGTCGCCATCCAGCACGCCGAGGCCGATCTTGCCGATGCCAAGGCTACGGCGGTCGCGGCCGGGACGAACGTTCCCATCACTCATACCAGCACTTCCAACCAACTGCAGAACGCGCTTGCCGCCCGCAACGCAGCCCAGAAGCAAGTGGAGGCCGCCCTGGCCCGGGTGCGGGAGGCGGAAGCCAACTACGTGAAGGTGTCGAAAGACCTTGAGCGCATGAGCGACCTGGTGAGGCGCGACGAAATATCGCGCCAGCAATACGATTCAGCAGTCGCGGCGGACCAAGGGATGAAAGCCACGGTCGATGCCGCGCGTGCCTCGGTTGCCGCCGCGGAAGCCCAGGTAGCTCAGGCCGAGGCCATGGTCCGCACGGCTGAAACTGCGCCGCAGCAGGTTGCAGTGATCCGCGCACGAGCGGGATCGGCGGAGGCATTGGTGCAGCGTGCCGAAGCCTCGCTGGCGCAGGCAAGACTCAATCTGCAATACACAACCGTGCGCGCTTCGGGAGCGGGCATCGTCAGCAAACGCAGTGCCGAGGTTGGGCAGGTAGTGCAAGCCGGCCAGCCATTAGCGGCGCTGGTGCTGGTTCGTGATATCTACGTCACCGCCAACTTCAAGGAGACGCAGCTCAAGAACATGCACCCTGGGCAGGAAGTTACGGTTTACGTAGATGCATACGATCGTGATCTGAAAGGGCACATCGATAGCATCGGCGGCGCTACGGGGGCGCGGTTCAGCTTGCTTCCCCCGGAGAACGCCACGGGCAACTACGTGAAGGTGGTGCAGCGCATTCCGGTCAAGATCGTGTTCGATGCCGGGCAAGATCCTCATCATCTGCTGCGGCCAGGGATGTCGGTGGTACCGACGGTAATTATTAAGTAGCAACCGGGCGTGGCATGACTGCAAGATCGAACACGGAATCCGCGCCGAACGGCAACGGAGTGCCTGGGGCGCATCCCGAGATCAATCCCTGGATTATCGCCATTGCGGTGATGTTGGGCACCTTCATGGAGGTGCTCGATACCACGGTGGTGAACGTGGCGTTGCCGCACATCGCGGGCAATCTGTCGGCTACGGTTGATGAAACGACATGGGTGCTGACCTCGTACCTGGTCTCGAACGCGATTGTTTTGCCGATTGCCGGATGGCTTTCCAATCACTTTGGGCGCAAGCGCATCCTGTTGGCCTCTGTCTTCGGATTCACGGTGTCGTCGCTGGCCTGCGGTTTGGCGCCAAACCTGACCACGCTGATCGTGTTTCGCATTATCCAGGGAGCAACCGGCGGCGGTCTGCAACCGCTATCGCAAGCCATTATGCTCGAGGCCTTCCCGCCACAGGATCGCGGCAAGGCAATGGCCTTCTGGGGATTTGGGATTGTGGTCGCGCCGATGCTTGGGCCCGTGCTCGGCGGATGGATTACCGACACCTATTCCTGGCGCTGGATTTTCTACCTCAACCTGCCGATCGGCATCGCAGCCGTTATCATGGCGAAACTCTTCGTCTTCGATCCGCCCTACATCCGGCGCACCTCCAACCGGATCGACTACTGGGGATTCGGCCTGCTGATCGTGGGTATGGCAGGGCTCCAGATCATGCTCGACAAAGGCCAGCAGGAAGACTGGTTCAGCTCAAAGTTTATTGTCGTGCTGGCGGTCATGGCGGTTCTGGGCTTGGCGGGATTCATCATTCGCGAAAACATGACCCGGGATCCGGTAGTCAATCTCAAGGTGTTTCGGAACCGGACCTATGCCACCGGCATATTCATGATGACGGTTCTGGGCTTCGTGCTTTACGGCAGCACCGTGGTGATACCCATTTGGTTGCAGACGCTGATGGGCTATCCGGCGCTACAGGCAGGAATGGCCGTGCTGCCTCGCGGTCTGGGCTCATTCCTGTGTATGCCCATTGTCGGCATCCTGATGACCAAGGTCGAGCCGCGCAAGCTGCTCACGGTCGGTTTTCTGGCGGCGGGGACCGGACTGTTTCTGCTCGGCAACCTGAGCCTGAATGCGGGTTACTGGGACATTTTCTGGCCGCAAATTCTCCAGGGGGCCGCCATGGGTCTGCTGTTCGTTCCACTGACGACCATCACCAACGATCCCATCCCTAAGGAGGAAATGGGAAACGCGACCAGCATTTTTAATCTGATGCGCAACGTCGGCGGCAGCATTGGGATCGCTTCGGTCACTACCATGGTTGCGCGCGCGGAGCAGCACAACACGAATGTTCTCGGCGCCCACATCAACGTCTGGAACCTCAACACGCAAACCATGATTAATTCGGCCCGGGAGATGTTCATGTCCAAAGGGTCCGATTATGTGACGGCTACGAGGCAAGCCTATGGGGCGCTGTTCGGGATGGTGCAAGAGCATGCGGCAATGCTCGCGTTCATCCAGGCGTTCCGGCTTCTGGGCATTCTGTTTTTCGTAATGATCCCTTTCATCCTGATCATGCGCAAGCCCCGGCATTTGCGGGGAGGCGGAGGAGCAGGCGGCCATTGATCGGCCGCAACGGTTGGTAGCGGGTCCGCGACGCCACAAATGGCGTAAAACTTTTCCGCCTGAAGCTGGTCGGCATATAGGTCAGGCTGCAAGTCTCATATCGGCAACCTTCACGTACTCCACGTGCACCTGCTCGATGGTCCCGTTGAATTTGAACGGCACCTTGTCGAAGTAGTCGAGCGACACCGGCGAACCGAGCGCAATGCCGATGTCGAGGCAGTCGTTGGCGGTGAAGATCAGAGGCGCGGATATCGGCACCTGGCCTGTCGCAACCACTTCCCCATTTACCTTCATGGTGACGTTGAGCGGGCCACCGGGCTTGGGCACTACGTACGCCGTCTCGACCTCGATCTTCACCTTGCCAACCGGAAGCTTCTGCTTGGCGCGGATCTTCGTGCGCTGAATGATGAAGAGATTGTACTCGTAGCAGAGAATGCCATCCTCTACGAAGCAGGTGAGGCCGCCGGAGTTCCCGCCCAGTTTGTAGAGCACACCGTTGGCGTCGGCCGGGATCGTGGCGTCAATGGTTACGACGTTGGGTTTGTTACCCAGAGCTGGCGCGCAGAACTCCGGAATGCGGACGGTGTCGCCGAAGAAGGTCCACTCCGAATAAGGGGGAGCAATGCGCATTTCAGGGTGAAGTATAGGAACCCAAAGGCCGCCGCCGATGGGAAGCGCGTTGTTCTTCACAGCCTCGATGAGAAAGACTTCCTTCAATTGGGCCAGCTTCTCCGGCATTTCTGCGGCGAGGTCGTTCGCTTGGCTCCAGTCGTCCTCCAGGTTGTAGAGCTCCCAGACGTCGTTGTCCGGAGTCCACTCCTGAATGCCCGGCGGCAAGCCCGGAACCCACGGGAGGCGCGGTCCTAAAGCGGAGGCCATCCAGCCTTCGTGGTAGATTGCGCGACTGCCCATGACCTCGAAGTACTGGGTGAGCAGCTGGCCTTTGGCTTTTGGGTCGCCAAAGCTGTAGGCGAAACTCACTCCGTCGATCGGGTCCTGGGGAACGCCGTTGACCTCCAGCGGTGGTGTGATGCCGACAACCTCGTAAATTGTCGGGACGATATCGTTGCAGTGATGGAACTGTGCGCGCGGTGTGGCATCGGGTTTGATCTTCGCCGGCCATCGGACGGCCATCGGATTGCGCGTACCTCCGAAGTGTGAGGCCAAAAGCTTGGTCCCCTTGTAAGGGGTGCTGCCGGCCCAGCCCCACCCTGCGTGGTACTGGTTGTCGGTCTTGGGCGAGCCAAGCGCGTCAAGTCCGCCGAGTTCATCAAGCGCCTTGATGTGCTGCTTGACGGTGGACGGAATGCCGTTTTGCGCCAGCAGCTCGCTGATCGTGCCGTCCTGTCCCTCTGCCGAGGAACCATTGTCGCCCCAGATGTAGAAGATCAGCGTGTTGTCGCCATAGCCGAGCTTGTCGATCTCGTCGATGACCCGGCCGACCTGAACGTCTACGTGTTCGGTGAAGCCGGCCGCCACTTCCATCAGGCGGCGCTGGAAGGGCTTCTCGTCCTCGGGGATGCTGTCCCAGGACGGCATCGTTTCGTGCCGCGGCGTGAGTTGAGCATTGGCGGGGATCCATCCCTTCTCCTTGGCGCGCTTGAAGACGCGTTCGCGGTAGGCATCCCAGCCGTCGTCGAACTTACCCTTATATTTGTCGGCCCACTCCTTCATGATGTGGTGCGGGCCGTGGATGGCGCCGCTCGCCCAGTACATATAGAACGGCTTGTCCGGCTGCAAGGCCTTGTGCCTGTGCAGCCAGCCGATGGCATCGTCCGCCAGGTCTTCGCTCAGGTGGTAGCCTTCCTCCGGGGTCTTGGGCGGCAGGACGACCGTGGTGTTCCGCACCAGGTTGGGCTCATACTGCGAGGCCTCGCCTGCCAGGAATCCGTAGAAGTATTCGAAACCCAACCCAGTCGGCCAGTTCTCGAAGGGACCGGCGACGGTCGTTTCCTCGGCAGGTGTGTTGTGCCACTTTCCCCACGCGGCAGTACTGTAGCCGTAGTCTTTCAGTACCTCGGCCACTAGCGCGCTGCTCCTGGGAATATGCCCGGAGTATCCGTCCCAGTCGTTCGCCAGCTCCGCGATCTGCCCGTTACCGACGCGATGATGATTCCGGCCGGTCAGCATAGACGCCCGTGTGGGCGAGCACATGGCCGTAGTGTGGAAGCGGTTGTACGCAATCCCTTCCTTGACCACGCGATCCATGGTCGGGGTTTCGACTTCGCCCCCAAACGTAGACGGCAGGCCGGGACCTGCGTCGTCGATCAGCACGATGAGGATGTTCGGAGAATCGGCGGGAAGGCGACGCGGTTCAACACGCCGCTTGTAGACCGACTCCTGCATCGTACGACCAGCTATGCTCGCCGATGGTGTGGGTGGGAACGGTAGGGAATCCTGCTTGATTGCTTTGTCACTGGCGTTCTTCATCTCGACCTATCTCATCCGCAAGCCCATATATATCTATCAGCCCCTCGCGCCCCGGCAACTGTCAAAACAGACAGTCTGCCCGCACCGAAATCATGTGAGCCTCAGGATTGTGGCCGGATTACGAGTTTGGTCCGCCGGGGCCTGTCTGTCGGGCTATAGTGATTGGCAGCGAATCTGAGGTTAAGGGTCACCTCCTGGGGTGATTGCTATCACTGTGTCTCCGGCACAATGGTGTTGAAGTCAGCTTAGTGCCTCGCAAAAAGCAAAACCGCGGAGGACTGTTATTCGGCCTTGTGGCGGCGCCAAGCTTGGGGCTGGCCTCGGTTCCGGAGTCGTTGCGCTGGGCCAGGCCCAACTGGGTTCCGGACTTTGTCCAGTTCGAGACAGCGATTTTGCTTGGCATCGCCGTTGTGCTGGCGCTGCTGGCAACGGGTGTCTCGATCCGCAATCGCGATCTCAGGCGGGTGAATGCTGAATTGCAGCGCGCCCGCGACCTGGCAGCGGTTCGCGAACGCGAGCGCGACCTGGCACAGCAGGAGTTGCTGAGAAAGCTGGAAGAAGAGCGCGAGTTGGCCAAACAGAAGATGCAGTTCGAGGCACAGCTTGCCGAATACGAAAAATATGCTTCATTGGCGCAGCTTGCGCTTGGTGCGGCCCACGAGATCAATAACCCGTTGTTGGGCATGCTCTCGCATCTTGAACTGGAACTGAAGGATACACGGGACGAGGATAGCCGGACGGAGATCGAGCAGTGCATCGAAGGCGCGAAGCGGATTTCATCGGCGGTGCGCGGGCTGCTGAACTACGCGCGGCCGGGCCCGCTTACTATCAGTCGCATCAGCCTGGAACGGATGGTGACCGAAACCCTGAACTTCCTGCATCATCAGCCGATGTTCCGCAACATCCATGTTGCGACGGAAATTTCGGAAGATCTTCCGATGATCAGCGCCGATGCCAACCAGCTCTCGCAAATCCTGATGAACTTGCTGCTGAATGCGGCGCAGGCGATGCCGGAGGGCGGCAGGATTACCATCTCGGCGGCGAAAATCAAGTTTGAGGAAAACGTCGAAATTGCCGTTGCCGACAGCGGAGCGGGCATCCCAGCCGACATTCTGCCGCACGTCTTCGAGCCGTTTTTCACCACCAAGCGCGGCAAGGGGACTGGTTTGGGGCTGAGCATCAGCCAGGCGTACGTACACAGCCACGGCGGCGGCATCCGCATCGAGAGCCTGCCGGGACGCGGCACGACGGTTCGGCTCACGCTTCCGATTCGCCAGCAGGGCGCATTAATGGAGAGCGCGGAAGTCATCATCTGACGATCATCCCAACGAGCCGAGCCTCGTTGGGGACCCCGCGACGAGGGACGATTCCCAACGCCGGGGTGAGAGCACAGAGAGAAAGAATTTATGGCTTACTCGATCCTGGTCATCGACGATGAAGCACTTACCCTGCGCACGATAGGCCGGGCGCTGCAAGCGGAAGGCTATGAAGTCCGCGTGGCAATGTCGGGCGAAGAAGGTCTGAAGCTTTTCCAGGAAGAGGCGACGGAGTTGGCATTGGTGGACGTGGTGCTGCCCGGCATCGACGGCATCGAGGTGTTGCGTCAAATCAAGAAGCGAAACAGCGCGGCGGTCGTGCTGATGATGAGCGCATACCACATGGTGGATCGCGCCGTGGAGTCGATGAAGCTGGGCGCTTACGACTATCTGATCAAGCCCTTTCACATTGCAGACATGCTGAACACCGTCCGCCGCGCCAGCGAAATGCTGACGCTGCACGTGCGCGTGCGCGATTCGGTGCAGACCGAACAGGGCCGCTACGACTTCGGAAAGGTTGTCACCCGGAACCCCGCCTATCGGGAGATGCTGGAAATGGCCCGCAAGGCCGCCGAAAGCGACCGTACCACGGTTCTGATCCAAGGCGAGAGCGGGACGGGAAAAGAAGTGCTGGCAAAGGCGATCCACTACGCCAGCCCGCGCGCGCAAGACCCGCTGGTGGAACTCAACTGCGCTGCCCTGCCCGATGCGCTGCTGGAGAGCGAATTGTTCGGGTACGAACAGGGCGCCTTTACCGACGCCCGGCGCCGCAAGGAAGGACTGCTGGAAAAAGCGCACCGCGGGACATTATTTCTCGACGAAATCGGAAACATGTCATTCACCGTGCAAGCGAAGCTGCTGCGGGTGCTGGAACAGAGCAGCTTCCTTCGTCTCGGCGGAACAAAGCCTATCAACGTCGACGTCCGCATGATTTCCGCGACCAATAAAATGCTAAAGGAAGCAGTGGCGCGAGGCGAGTTCCGCGAGGACCTGTTCTACCGCCTGAACGTGATGCCGCTGTTCATTCCCGCGCTGCGCGAGCGCCGGGAGGATATCGTCCCACTGGCGCTGGAGATGATGAAGAAGTACAACACGGAACTCAAGAAGAACTTCGCCGGCTATACCCCGGCCGCCGCCGAGTTGCTGACACAATACCCTTGGCCGGGCAACATCCGCGAGTTGAAGAACGTCATCGAGCGCACCATGATCCTTGCGCCCGAAGGCGAAATCGATGCCATCAGCTTGCCGGAAGAGATACGGGACTACCAGTCCCAAATTACCGCCGATCACCCGACGGCAAACGCCGCGGCCGGTCCCGAGGGAAAGTTTGTGAGTCTGCGCGAACTCGAGCAACGGTATATTCACGAGGTGCTCGCCGCGACAGGCAACAACAAAGCACAGACGGCGCGCATCCTCGGCATTCACTCCACATCGCTGCTACGCAAACTGAAAAGAGAAGACGGCGAGTAGCAAGGCGTGACGCCCGTCACGCGGGTTCACCTTTCTGACTCCCGCGGCAAACTCAGATGGCCGCATTGCGGCGCGCGTTCGCGAACTTTGCAGTGCTGCAAAACGCAGTGGTTATTAGCAAAATGCAGTGGTATGGCCTTTGAGAATTGCAATCTGCCCGAGGTAAGTTCCTTCGTTTCAGCAACTAAAATATCCACTCACGTTTGCCATTGAATTGCACATACATCGGTAACGGCTGACCGCTCAAGCATAGGAACTGCGTGTGACCGGAGAGCGGGCCGGGAGGTAATTATGTCAATCCTATTCGTACTTTTAACTTTCTTGCTGGTGATTACGATTACTTACTTTATGCGGCGCCCGGAGCCGCGGCCGGCTGCACAGCCGCGTCCTGACCTATGGGCCCGCACGGCGGCTCCGAAGATGAATTCGGAGTTGGGTCTTGAAATTCCGAAAGGCTATTGCTTCCATCCCGGCCACACGTGGGTGCTCGATGAAGGCCGACAGAATGCCCGTGTCGGCATCGACGCATTTACCGGCAAGGTGTTGGGCAAGATCGACGGCATTGAGGTCGCCGGGTTGAACCGGTGGGTTCGTCAGGGACAGAAGATAGTGACGATCAAGCGCGGCGACCTGGTCTTCGACATGTTGTCGCCGATCGAAGGCGTCGTCAGTTCCGTCAATCATGAGGTGATCAAGGACCCGAGCCTGGCAGTCAAGGACCCATACCAGAATGGATGGATCTGCGTAGTGAAGTCTCCCGAAGTTGCCACCAACCTGAAGAACCTGGTGCAGGGTCCGCTGGTGGCGCCCTGGATGCAGAACAGCATTTCCCGCCTTACCTCGATGGCGACACAAATGGCGCCGGCCCTGGCACAAGACGGCGGCGTGCCGGTCTCGGGGATGATGTCGCAATTGGATTCCGGTTCTCAGCGCAAGATTGTTCACGAGTTCTTTTCTAACGTAGCGCGGGCCGAACACAGGGAGGAGGATTTATGGGAAACACAAAGGCAATACTCGTCGATATCAAGCGCTGCGTCGGATGCCAAGCCTGCGAACAGGCTTGCCAGGAGATACATGAGTTCCCAAAGGGCCATCCGGCACACCTGTCGGACGTGGCCTACACCTTCGTTGACCAGAAGGACGAAAAGTTTGTCCGCCGCATGTGCCTGCATTGCGAAGAACCGGCATGCGCGTCGGCGTGCCTGGTAGGCGCACTGAAGAAGACGGCGCTCGGGCCGGTAACCTACGACAACAAGAAATGCATGGGCTGCCGGTACTGCATGATTGCGTGCCCGCAGGGAGTTCCGAAGTATCAATGGTCGAAGTTGGCACCCTTGGTGACGAAGTGCGACATGTGCTTTGCCCGCATCAGCACCGGCGGCAAGCCGGCGTGCGTGGAAGCGTGTCCGGCTGAGGCGAGCGTGTTCGGCAATCGCGACGCCTTGCTGAACGAGGCGTGGAGCCGGATTCGCAGCGACTCCAGTTACGTGCCGCGGATTTACGGAGCGGAAGAGTTCGGCGGAACGTCAGTGCTTTACGTGACCGATGTGCCGTTTGAAAAACTCGGCTTTGTGAAACCGCCCATTGGAAATCAGCCTTTGCCAACGCTTTCGGCCGCGGCACTGAGCGAGAGTCCGATGGTGGTGCTGGTGGGCGGGTCGATGCTCTCCGCACTGTACTGGATTACGCAACGCCGCAAACTGGTGGCGCTGGCAGAAGCCGAGAAGGAGCAGCACGACTCGGGGAAAGGGCAAAAGTAGACATGTCCGCCAATGGCAATGTTCCCAAGCTAACATTCTGGCGCACCGTTGTGGCCGTCATCTTCATCGTAGGTATTTATGCGACCTATCTGCGCTTCTTCAGGGGGTGGCAGGCAAGCACCAACCTGACCGACGCGCAGCCCTGGGGGTTGTGGGTAGGGTTCGGCACACTGTGCGGAGTCGGACTCTCCGCCGGCGGATTTGCGATAGCCGCGGCGGTGTATCTGCTCGGGTTGGAGCGCTATCGCCCGGTGCTGAAAACTTCTGTGCTGCTCTCGTTCCTCGGCTATTCGACGGTATGCATCGGCATGCTCTATGAACTCGGCCTGCCCTGGCGCATCTGGCATCCGATCGTGTACTGGAATCCGCACTCGGTGCTGTTCGACGTTTCGCTCTGCGTGATCTGCTATACGAGCGTATTGGCACTGGAGTTCTCGCCGTCGCTGATGGAGAAACTGCCATCCCCCCGGCTGCGCGAGTTCTACCTGCACTGGCATCACCGGATTACGATTGCACTGGTCATGGCCGGCACGTTGCTCTCCTCGATGCACCAGTCTTATCTTGGCGCGCTGTTTTTGATCGCCAAGGGCAGGGTCTATCCGCTGTGGTACAGCCCTTACCTGACGACGATGTTCTATCTGTCGGCAATACCCGCCGGGATCGCGATGTTGATCATTGCTCTTTATCTTTGCGTGCGATCGTTGAACGCGAAGGTCGAGTTCGCCGTCCTTGAGGAGTTCGGCCGGGTGATGGCACTGCTGTTGGGCGTGTACGGAGTATTCCGCGCACTCGACCTGGCGCGCAACGGAGCGTTGCCGTATCTGTTCGCACATCGGGTGGAGACGCTCTACTTCTGGGTTGAGATCCTGCTGCTGGTGGTGCTGCCATTGGCGTTGCTGAGCCAGTCGAGGGTGCGCAACAATCCGCAGTTTCTGTACTGGACCTGCGCGATCGTGGTCATGGGCTTCATGACCAACCGCCTGAACGTCTCCATTACGGCAATCGACGCGATGACCGGAGCGAACTATGTGCCTAAGTGGCCCGAGTTCGCGTTGACCATCGCGGTGTTGACCGCGGGCGTATGCGCCTTCCGTTGGGCGATCATTTATCTCGATATTGTGCCTAAGCGCGAGCCTCCGCCTAAGGTCAAGTGGGTGGCTACTCCGGCCGAAGCATAGGCCAACGCTGAATTGCAATTGTTGGACTGTTCTAGGCGTCCCCGGCAAGTGCAGAAAGCCTCTTGCCGGGGACTTCGCGCCAGCCGGTCAAGCGGGGAGGATGCGATGAATCAGGAAACGCTTCTGCCAAAATTCGACCAGGACGCGGAGCAGGGATTCGATCCTCATCTGTCGCAGATGGCGGAACTGGACCGCATCGCACGGGCTCTCGATGTGGAAGACACGATCCTGGGGCAGATGCGGCACGCAGAGTTGGAACTCACAATCCACCTGCCGGCGTCGCGTTCCGACGGCGCGGCAGCTAACATCAGCGCACTGCAATGCCTGTACTCGCATTCCTCCGGTTGCATCACGGAATTCGCTATCGGACCGGACGTATTTCTTAACCAGGTGCGCGCTTCGGCTTTTGCCAACGACTTGAGCTGTGCCCTGCTCGGACTTGAGCTACGCGGCGGCGCGGCTGGAATCATCTGCGATCTTTCGCAATACTCCGAACGCGAGATGCGCCGATTGTTTCGCAGCTATTGCCAGAGGCTTCGAGCGACTCTGCCGAGTCTCTTCGGATTTTCGAGGGTGTACGGTGGCAACCGGGCGATTCATGGCTGGCTCGGCCATGACTTGGAAGGCGCGGGAAAGGGTTTCGGGGCAGTCCGCCAGGCGGAATCGCAGTGGACGCTGCTGGCACGCTGGATCACCGAATTAATCGCCGCGACGGGGCAGCCCGAGCTACGAACTTACGCGATTCAAGGCTGCGCCGGGCTTGGGTTGGCGATTGCACGCGCCGTTTCAGGACGCGGAGTAACGGCCTTGTCCGGCAACACTGTAATCATGATGTCGGACGCCAGCGGAGCGATCCTGAACGACGCCGGGGTGGATGTTGCGCAACTGGAAGCTCACATCCAGCGTGAACAGATGTTGTTCGGTTATCCCGAAGCTGAACATGCCTACAGCGCGGACTTGTCGAAATGTGCATGCGACGTGCTCGTGCTGCAAGCGCCCATGCAGATTACGACGGCCAATACCGGCCAGGTGCAGGCGAAGCTGATTGTGGAGTGCGTTCCCGATTCCGTTTCGCACGCGGCGAAAGCGGAGTTGGCCGCCAGAGGCGTTGCGGTGATTCCCGAGTTGCTGGTGCGCAGTGGATTAGTGCTGCTGTCGGCTGCCGACTCCGGCCTAGTGCCGCTTGCCGAGTCGCGTCTTCGCGCTTTGCTGCGGCGAACCGCCAGCAAACTGATGACGGAAATTCGCCGCTCGGCCGCAATCTGGAAGACCGATTTGTCGCACACCGTACTTTCCCTCGCCATTGAACGCCGAGCGAACCAGATCAGGCGTGCGGCGATGTAGTCCGCCAGCGGCGGCGCGCGGGCGCATGTGGCCGAGGCGCTTCCCATTTCGAACCACTTTCCCGAAATGCAGTTCACATTTGGAACTACGCGAACGCGGTGCTCGTCCGCAATGACGCGTGCGATCCATTGCGGGAGCGCAAGTACTTGATTCCGTGCACTGAGCAATTATTTGGGATTTGCCGCCGGACAACAAAGACATTGGAACGCAGGTTGCTTTAGAAACATTCGAAAGGGATCTGCGATCAAACCACATGGACCTTAATCAGCTTGCCGTAAGACTTGAATCGCTTCTTGCCGCCGCGTATTCGCAACCGATCACCACGGATCTGAGTTCCGCTATTGAGCAAGCCGGAGTTCGAGCGGACTTGGGAAATGATCTTCTGGAAGCCTTGGTTGAGGAGATCTGTGCTTACGGCCAAGTCGATGGCATCCTGATTTGGACGGAGCAGACGGATTCGGAGGAAGCAAAAAGGTCTCGCGTAAGCCTTGGTATTGAAGTCTACAACAAGCAAATTACCGTGCCGGAGCCGAAGACGAAAACCGTGCGGGACCTTTCGGCGCGGCTCCGCGGCAGTGGCTGCGTGCTGCAATTGCGGGCCGCTGCCGAGCGCTGGATGCGTTACGAAATCCTGTTCCCGGTCGGCGTGGAAAGTAACCACGGGGTTTACAGCTCCGGAAGAGGCGAGACGATACTGCTGGTGGAAGACGATGATTTTGTACGTGATGTCACGGCGCAGGTGCTTGAGGGTTGCGGCTACCGGGTGCTGGCCGCCAAGGATGCGAAGACCGCCGAGGATATTTTCACGCTGAATCGCGGCAGCATCGGGGTTCTGCTGACCGACCTGGGCCTGGCGGGCGAAAGCGGCGCGGAGCTGGCGGAAAGCCTCAGCGAAAGCGATCCCCGGCTCAAGGTGATCTTGATGTCGGGCTACACGGAGCGGGAGATGATCGGGCGCGAATTCGGCGACACCGGCATGGCGTATCTCGCGAAACCGTTTTCGGCGGAAGCATTGGTCGGCAAGGTTCGGCAGGTCATCCAATCGCCGCTGATCGATGAGTTCGGCGGCTCGCAGCTTGACACCGCGCTCGGCACCGAGCTGCGACGCTAGTCCGCGAATGCAGCGACATGGGCGGCGCGCGGCAAGCGTCTAGTGAGTCCGGTATAGAACCGAAACGAGATTCCGGACCTGATTAGCGCAGGCTTGCACCTCCGTCAGAAGACCCGCCCATTCCAACTCTCTGAAGCTGGGCAATTCGCTGGCGACCATCTCAACGAAGGGATCGTTTTTCAAGTCAAGGTGAAGCGGTTCGTCGTATCCGTAGCCGAGTCCGGAGGTCCTGCAGAGCAGGTCACTGATGGCAACAATGCCGACGAGCGCACGATCACTGAGCGCCTGGCCGGACTCGTGATGGCGGCGGATGACCTCCTGCAAATCATCGCCCAACAACCATCGCGCTGCCAGCAGCTCTCCCACGCTGCAGTGGTCGAAGCCGAAGATTTTCTGTTCCAGCGCGCCGAGCGCAACCTTCTCCCGCGTTGCCCTCTGCAAGGTCTGCCGGAACTGCTCGGGAAAGAACATCATGTTGACGATAAATCCGATATCGTGCAACAGCCCTGCCAAATAGGCCTTCTCGGGGTCGGCGTAGTACACGCGGCGAGCCAGTTGGCGCGCGACTAGAGCGCAGCCCAGTGAGTGCTCCCAGAAAACGCGCGGGTCGAAGCGTTCTGCCTGGCTCGGCGCCAGACGCAGTACGCAGCAGGTGGTGGCAATGGCGCGCATGCGCTCCAGACCCAACGTCAGCGCGGCGGCGGGCACGGAGTCGATCTGTACACTGTGGCCAAAGAGAGGCGAATTAGCCATTCGCAAGGTTTGCGCGGCGAGCAACCGATCGCGCGCCACGAGTTCAAGCACGCGTTGAAGGTCGATGTTTTCCGGCGGTTCGGAGAGTTGGCGAAGCACGGGAATCAGAATCGCCGGGACGCAAGGGATGGCGTCCAGCGCCGCCAGTTGCGAACGCACTGCGGAAATCGAGAGTTCGTTCATAACTCCCTCCGGGGCGTACTGCACTTCAACAATGCGCCCGACCGTGGATCGCGCGACCGTAGACTGCGTCCAAGGAGGGCGGCCTCATTAGCTAAATCGGCGCTCACAGCCGTAACTTTAAAGTTGCACCCCAACCGGTGCCGAAAAGTGCGGTTCCGGCGTGACGGTTCACCGATCTGAAGGAGCTGCCGGAGATGTGCCCGAGCGCAAGACCACGATATCGATTCTGCGGTTTAGTTTCCGGCCGTCTTCGGTGGCATTACTTGCGACCGGATGGAACTCGGCGTACCCGGCCGCCGATAGCTGTTCTGGAGAGAAGCCGCGCTGCGTGATCAGATCCTGAATGATCCCCGTAGCTCTGGCGGTTGAAAGCTCCCAATTGGAACGGAACTGAACCGTGCGAATTGGCACGTTGTCGGTGTGTCCTTCAATGCGAAGATCATGCCCGCGCAAGGCGGCTATGATGCGCGCGAAGGCTGCTTGCGCATCGCGACGCATTGCAGCCGAGCCGCTGTTGAAGAATGCCAACTCCTGCAAGCTGACAACCAAGCCGTCGGGCCCCAGCCAGAGGGCGACGGAGCGGTCGCGAATTTCCTGCGCCAAGACCTTTTCTAATTGTTCCTTCAAGCCAGGCAGATCCACTTCACGTTTCAACTTCATCACCGGTGCCAGGTCGCCGCCCCTGCCCGGAAATTTTCCGGCAGCGGCATTGACCGAATTCATTCCGCCGTTCTGCATGACGCCAAGTTCCTGGAAAGCGTGCTGGATGGCATTGCCCAGTGCGTTCATCCTTGCATGGTCAACCTGGGATGAGGCGTAGAGGACGACGAAAAAAGCGAACAACAAAGTAATAAAGTCGGCATACGACACCAGCCAACGGTCGGAATGGTTCTCGGACATGCGCTTTTTGCGCTTCATCGCATGTGCTCTGCCGCCTCCTCGGCGGTCTCGTGCAGAAAGCCCCGAAGCTTGGTTTCAAGCATGCGCGGGTTCATGCCTTCCAGAATCGAGATGACGCCTTCGAGGGTCATTTCGCGCATGACCTGCGCTTCTCTGATTCGCATTCGCAGCTTGCCGGCCACCGGGAGCAAGAACATATTCGCGGAACCCACGCCGTAGATGGTGGCCACAAAAGCCACGGCGATTCCGCGGCCCACCTCTTCTATATTCTGCAAATGCTGCATGACCTGGATGAGTCCAAGCACAGCTCCGATAATGCCAATTGTCGGCGAAAACCCGCCCGCCGATTCAAAGACTCGTGGAATGTCTTCCTCTTGTTCAGCAGACGCGTCCATATCCAATTCCATGGTTTTGCGCAATTCCTGCGGCTCAGTGCCGTCGATGGCAAGCATGAGCGACTTCTTCAGGAACTGGTCCTGTACCGCCGATAGTTGAGCATCCAGGGAGACGATACCTTCGCGGCGTGCGCGGATGGCCAACGCGACGAGCTCGGCGATCTTGGCGTCGGCGTCGTGGTCTGGGTTCCGAGATGACATCCTTTAACCGCCGGAACGCTGCCAGCACGGAGGTCAAGGGAAACTGAAGCAGCACGGCGCCCAGGGTCCCGCCAAAGACGATGATTGCAGCCGTCGGCTGCAGAACCTGGCCGATCTTGCCGCCTTCAAGAAAAAGGCCGCCGAGAATTCCGCCGATGCCAATGACCGTGCCGGCAATACTGCTCTTATCCAAGGGGCTACCCTCGACCGGGCTCGTTGTTTGAGCCGGCGTAATGATTGCCTGCGATTCCTTCCAAGACGACGCGGCGGAATTCGACAATTCGGCGAATCACTTCTTCCGCGTTCTCTCGTACCACGATCTTTTCGCCGGAAACCAGAGTCAAAACCGTGTCCGGTGCCTGTTCGACAAACTTAATAAGGTCTGCATTGACGGCGAATGGCTGATTGTTGAGCTTTGTGAGCTGAATCATCTGTGGTGGTATGCGGCGTTGAGGCACCGCCCTCACAAAGGCCATCGGCATATCGCTGCGCCTTCTTCAGTAAGTATCGTGCGGCAGCGCACCGGTGGAGTCAGCGAACTGCGCTAAGTTGCGAAACAGTTCGAAAAATACTTCGGGTGTGAGTGGGCCGGGCGCTAAAGGCGTGGAAATCGTTGCCGATGAGGTTGGTGAACTGACGCACGGTTCCAGCCGGCGAGAAGCGGCAAGAAGATGCGGGCATTGGGCTCGCGCCCGCAACTTCGGGGCAGGAGGAACCGAACAAGCAAAGGAGAAACACATGCTGAGCATTTTGAATAATTTTGCCTCAACAGCCGCGCAGAACCAAATGTCCATCACCAACGCCAACATGCAGAAGACCCTGCAGCAGCTCTCGTCCGGCCAGCGGATCAACTCCGGCGCCGACGATGCTGCCGGCCTCTCCATCGCCGACGGCCTGAACGCCAACGTCTCGGCGCTCTACCAGTCCTCACAGAACGCCACCACCGGCATCGGCGAACTGCAGGTTGCCGACGGTGCTCTTGCCCAGGTGACCAGCCTGCTGAACCGCGCCGTTACCCTGGCCACGGAAGCTTCCAACAGCGGATTAACGGTTGATCAGCACACCGCGCTGAACAATGAGTTCACCTCGATCAAGACAGAAATCAACAACATCGGCAAAACCACCACTTACAACGGCGCTGTGATCTTTGGCGCTGGTTCCGGTGGCAGTTCCACACAGGCTACAGACCCCAATACCCTGGTATCGAGCGCAATCGATACCACGGCAGCCGCGGCAAATGCCGATACCGCAGTCAGTACGACATCGCTGGTGGTCAACGTGGGTGGAGTTAACCACACCTTTACACCAACCGCCGCCGAGACCGTGGGGAATTTCGTCAACGACATCAACAATTCAGGCACCGGGATTCAGGCGAGTGTTAATTCCAGCGGTAAATTAGTGCTGACCGACACGCTCGATCGCGGCAACATAAAAATAGACGCGACGAGCACTTTCGCGACCAAGATCGGTGCCGGCGCCGCCACCCCGGCGACCTTCGCCAACCAGGGTCTCAACAACATGAACGTCCTCACGGGCGGCGCTGGAGTCGTCGCGGGAGCTACCGCCGGTGGCGTTGGCACCCTGACGATTACCGCCAATAGCGTAGCTCACAACTTCACGGTCGGAGTAAACGATAAGATTTCCGATGTCATTAACACGATCAACAACGCAGGCACCGGAATTACGGCGTCTCTCGACACGGCAACCGGCAAGGTTTCGCTGACCGACACGCAAAATAACGGCGACATCGCAGTGGGCGGCACCGCTGCCAACGTTGCGGCTCTCGACGGGGGAGTAGCGTTTTCCAACCCGGCCTTGATGACTTCTTCGAACACGTTGTCGGTATTTCTGAGCGACTCTACGGCGACCGGCACGAGCTCGGTCAATGTGGCCCTCAATCAGTTCGATAGCCAGAATCTCGGCATAGCGGGACAAGGAATCGCTAATAACGATCTGACAACCACAACGGATGCAGCCACGGCGCTGACCTCAATCAACGCTGCAATCTCCAACGTCTCTGCCCTGCGCGGCAATCTCGGTGCAGGCGTCAACCGGCTGCAGGCCGCAACCAACGTCATCGGTAGCCAGACGCAGAACCTGACTACCGCTGCCAGCAACATCACCTCGGCGGACGTAAGCAAAACGGTCGCCGATATGACTAAGTTCAGCATCCTGAGCCAGACCGGCATGGCCGCCATGGCCCAGGCTAACCAGATGCAGAAGGGCATCCTCACCTTGCTGCAAGGCTAAGCCTAGGCTGAAGCCACAGGGCGGAGAGCGATCTCCGCCCTGATTTTTATGGGAGCTTCACCCCCCAACACACGCAACTGCGGCAAGTGACGGGGCTCCAAAAAGAGAATGCAAAGGGGGTGCGTCATGCGAGTCGACAGTCCACTACCACCCATCCTTCCCGTGGGATCGAGCGCGCGGATTGGTTCTTTCTCATCTTCCATGGACAGTCGAATGCAAGCGTCGGGAGCGGAGCTGCCTGTGCTGGCCGCCGCTTCGGTGGAGACGGAGGCGGAAGGCAACGAACCAAACAGGCTGCGGCGTCCGGTCAAGCGGCGGGAAGACTACGAGGCCGACCGGCAGAAAAGACGTCAGGACAGTGAAGACAACGAGCAAAGCCTCAGCGGGACAGTGAGTGTCCAATCCTCGGAAGAAGAGGTTGACGCCGGCTCCGAGGAGAACGGATCGCCGGGGCGCGAACTCGATGTGAAGCTGTGAGGGGGATCTAAGCATGTCAACCACCGGAATTAACGTCGCAAATGCGGGAATCACCATGTCAAACCCGCTCTCCGGGTCGGGCATCGACGTGAGCAGCGTGGTCTCTCAACTGGAAGCAGGGCAGCGCGCCCCGGAAACCAGCCTACAAAACCAGCAGCAAACCATCCAGGTCCAGGAAAGCGACCTGGCGAACCTCAATACGGATTTGTCTTCGCTGCTCACCAGCGTGCAATCTCTGACCGACTTCATGGGAGCGCTCGAATCGCAAAGCGCGACCAGCAGTGACACCTCGGTCCTCAGCGCAACCGCCACCTCGTCGGCCGCTCTCGGCAATCATTTGATTACAGTGACGAACCTGGCAATGACCGGTTCCTGGTACAGCAGCCCGGTGAGCGATTCGAGCTTTACTCCCGGTGACCTGACGTTAAGCGTCGGTGGAAAATCGACCACTCTGACATTCGACTCCGCGCACAGCACGCTTTCGACCGCAGCCAGCTACATCAACAGCCAGAACCTGGGGGTGACGGCTAGCGTCATCACGGATTCGAGCGGCGCCCGGTTAGCGCTGGTCAGTAATCAATCCGGGACAGCCGGCGACATCTCCGTCACCAGCAGTCCGGACGGACTGGCGTTCACCCAGGGAACCGAGGGAAAGGACGCACAGGTCACGGTCGATGGAGTTCCGGTGAAGAGCGCAAGCAACACTGTTACGGGAGCGATTGCGGGGGTGACGCTCAATTTGGCAGGAACTGACGCGGGCTCGCAGATTCAGCTCAGTGTTGGCCCGAATACCGGCAACATAACGCAGGTGGTGAACCAATTCGTCTTTTCCTACAACACCGCGATCGGGGACATCAACGCCCAGTTCACCTACAACTCCACGACGAAGTCGCAAGGGCCGCTGGCCAGCGACGGCACCCTGGCGACGGTACAGTCGCAGCTACTGCAGCTAATGACTTACACGGTCAGCGGCAATGCCAGCTTCTCCAGCCTGGCCAGCCTCGGCATCACCATGAACAACGATGGCTCGCTGAAAGTCGACAACTCCAAGCTGAGCAATGCCGCGCAGAACCACAGCGGCGGATTTGCAGCAGTTCATGCAGGCGACAAACGGCTTCGCCACCAATCTGCAGAACAGCCTCTATACGTTGACGAATCCGGCCACGGGCCCGCTCACGGTCGACGCCAAGAACCTGCAAAGCACGTATACGGACCTGCAAGGCCAGATTAACGATATCGAGACACAAATCACGTCGCAGCACAGCAGTCTCGTACAACAGTACAGTGCGCTAAACGCCTTGCTGGAAGACTTTCCAACCCAGCTACGACAAATAGACGAAATGTTAGGAATTAACACCTCATCCTCATGAACCCACAAAACGCCAAATCCGTTTACCGGGAAATCGAGATTCAAGGCGCCACTCCGTTGCAAGTGGTGGTCGCCCTCTACGACGCCGTTCTGCAGGATATTCGCGGAGCGATAGCGGCACAGAAGCACAACGACATTGAGGAGCGCACCGCGCAGGTGAAGCACTGCCTGCTAGCGCTCGAACAACTACAGGGACGCCTGGATTTCGAACGCGGCGGCGAGGTAGCGAAGAATCTCGACCGGTTTTATTCGACGGTTCGCGGAAAGCTGGTGGAGGCCTCGATCAAAGGCTCCGCCGATGCTTTCGGCGCAATCGCCGACATGGTCACGACGGTTCGAAGCGCCTGGAACGAAGCCGCAACGGAACAGCTTAAGCAGCAGCGCCGCGCGAGCGAGGCGGACGGAATTCCCGATGCGGGTTTGCCCCCGGCGACCGCGGACGAGAGCGCAACTCACAGCGGCTGGACCGCCTAGGATGAGCGCGGAGTTGCGGGAATTCGCGAACGATCTGCTGGAAGCATCCGGCGAACTCGTGCAGTCGATCGCGGGCGGGGACTACAGCCGCGCCCTGCGGTGCCGGCGAAGGCTCGGCGGCATTACCGAGCAGGTCGCTCAGTTTCTCTCCACCGGCAAGCCGTCGGCTCCGGCCCTGCTGGAGTATTGCGCCGCACTGACAAAAGCGAACCGCACGCTTGCGGAGGCACGAATCAAGGCACAGTTGGAACGGGATCGAATCGGCCGGGCAATGCGGCACTGCGGCAGCGTCAAGGACTGGATGGAGACCAATCGAAACACTTTCTAATGCGGTTTCAGAACAGGTGTGCCCTAAATCGAGGTCAAGAGGCTGCCTCGCCACTTCAGGATGACACTCCCACGAGTTTTTTCAGCGCCTCCTAAGAATCCCCCAATCTCTTTTGGCAACGATTCTGCTCTGACACAGTGGACGGAGGTCCACAGTGGACAGCGGCTATTACGCGGCATGTGCGGGACTGGTGGCAAAGATGCAGGCGCTCGATCTGGCCGCCAATAACCTGGCGAATGTCAGTACAACCGGGTTTCGCGGCCAGAACGCAACCTTTCAGAGCGTCATGGCCGGGGTCAAGGCGCGGTCGGCGAGCGGCACCCAATTGATTAACGAGTTCGGAGTGTTGAACGCCCCATCCTTCAATTTTACGCAGGGGAACCTGGAGAGCACCGGCAATCCGCTGGACGTTGCGATCGAAGGGCCGGGGTTTTTCGCCGTGCAAACCGGCGATGGGGTGCGCTACACGCGCAATGGTTCCTTCCGGCTTTCCGCCAATGGCCAATTGCTGAGCGCATCCGGAGATCCGGTGCTGGGCGAACAAGGTCCGATCCAATTGGCAAACGGGTCGATTGCGGTCAGCCGCGATGGCACGATCTCGATCAACGGAGCGCTTGCCGGCAAGTTGCGTATCGTCGAGTTTCCGCCCTCAACTCCAATCACGAGCGCCGGCGCGTCCTATTATTCGGCGCCCCAGGCGGCGGCCGGAAAGGCGACGCGGTCCACGCTGGAGCAGGGGAAGCTTGAGTCGTCCAACGTGAATCCCATCTCCGGAGCCGTGGAGCTGATTTCCATTCAGCGAAACGCGGAGATGTTGCAGCGGGCGCTGGCCACATTTCATTCTCAGTTCAACCAGCTTGCGGCGCAAGAACTGCCGAAGGTCTAGGACCGGATTCGCGTAACGTGCGCATGAGTGGCCGGGAAGGCAGCGCACATCAACTTTGAAATTAGGGGGTTGAAGCATGTTTCGCGCATTGCACACGGCAGCCAGCGGCATGGTTGCCCAGCAGACAAATCTCGATAACGTGGCCAATAACCTGGCCAATGCCAGTACGACAGGTTTCCGCCGGCGGCGGTTGCAGTTTCAGGACCTGATGTACCAGAGCGTGGTCATGCCCGGTTCGGCCACGACGCAGCAGACAGTCTCGTCAGGTTTGCAGGTTGGCCTTGGCACGCGTTCGGCTGCGACCGAGGTGATTCATAACCAGGGAGATTTCACTTCCACCGGGAATCCGCTGGATTTGACGATCCAGGGGAATGGATTCTTTCAGGTCAAGCTGCCCAACGGCGAAACGGGATATACGCGCAGTGGCAACTTTCAAATGGATTCGCAAGGGAACGTCGTTACCTCGGATGGCAACCCGCTGCTGCCTTCGATCACGATTCCAAGCAATTCGACCAACATTTCCATCGGCAGCGATGGCACGGTCAACGTGACTCAGCCGGGGCAGGCGCAAGCGCAACAGGTCGGGCAAATCCAGTTGGCAATGTTTCCCAATCCGGGTGGATTGAACAGCGTGGGCAGCAACCTGTTTTTGCAGACGACGGCTTCCGGAGATCCGATTGTCGGCGTCCCCGGCGGAAGTGACGGCCTTGGGACATTGCAGCAAGGGATGCTCGAACAATCCAACGTGAGTTTGGTGGACGAGTTCGTGCAGATGATCCTGGCGCAGCGCTCCTATGAGGCGAACTCCAGGGCGGTCAGCGCCGCCGATCAAATGTTGCAACAGTTGAATTCCCTGGGGCGGTAATGAGAACAGTACTGATTCTCCTGGTGTTGAGCGGCTTGCCGCAGCTTGGTTGGGCGCAACAGGCAGGGGCCGTCGAACGCATCGCGCAATTGCTCGAACGGGAGACGCAATGCTTCAGGCCCGGGGGGGCAGGGGAGCGCCAGTCGCTGCGCATTCTCGATTCGTCGCAGCTCTCGATTCCAGCGGCTTCTTTTCGCGTGGCGGGCTTGCAGCGGACCGCTCGCGACGAGTATCTGGCCACCGTGCGCTGCTCAAGTTCAACGGAGTGTCTGCCTTTCCTGGTGGCGTTCCGTTGCGGCCGGCCGGCGAGCGCCATGGTCGAGCGTCCTAAAACCACCCGACAGTTGAAGCGCGGTTCAGCCGTGCATCCCGGCGATAGAGCGAGGCTCGAGATGACGATCACGGGAGCCAATCTTTCTTTCCCGGTGATTTGCCTGGAGGGAGGGGATGTCGGCGAGGTTATTCGCATCAGGGCGATCGCGACCAACCGGGTTTTCGCGGCAATCGTGACCGGGCCTCGGCAATTGCGGGGCGTGGAGGGATCGCAATGAAGCTCAGTGCGGCAGTCCCGTTACTCGTGGTGTTGCTCTGGGCAGGAGGCGTCGGAGCGTATGCGTCGCAAAAAGGGAGAGAGCAGCGCACGCTGGCGGAGTATCTGAGCAGCCTGAAAGAGCCGTCCGCTGCCGCCGTTGCGGGAAAGACTATCGGAAGCTTGTGGAGCGACAATGCGGGGATCGGCCAACTGGCAGCCGACTACAAGGCGGGAAGGCTGAACGATTCAATCATCGTAAGGATTTCCGAGCAGACGACCGCCAACCAGACAGGAACGGTGAACGCGCAACGCTCCATGAGCGCCAGCTCCGGGTTTGCAGGTTTGCCGGGCGATCTTAGGACCAAGGGCGTTTCCAATCTGTTCTCGCCCAACTCCAGTTATCAGCTCAAAGGCCAAGGGCAGGCATCCTCGAACTCCAGCATACAGAGCACGCTTTCAGGGACGGTTGTCGCCGTTCTCACCAGCGGATCCCTGGTGGTGGAGGCGCGCCACTCGATCCTGGCGGACAACCAGCATCAGGACATTACCCTGCGGGGCATCGTGCGGGCCGGGGACATCGCTCCGGACAACAGCATTCTCTCTTCGCAAATGAGCAACCTGGAACTTGATATACGCGGCAAGGGCGTGGTGAGCGATGGAACGCGGCAGCCGAACGTTGTTATTCGTACGCTGCTGCGGCTGTTCAACTTCTGAGGGCTTGATGAGACCTAGTCTATTCGCGCTTGCGATGATCGTCGCGCTGCTGCCAGCGCCGGGGCAATTGAGCGCCAGTCAGGTGCGGAAGGCGCGCGTGCGCGAACTGGCAACGGTGGAGGGAGTACGGGAGAACCCCTTGCTCGGCTACGGGCTCGTCGTCGGGCTGAATGGAACCGGTGACCGTCAGCAAACCATATTTACGACGCAGATGCTGGCCAACGCGCTGCAGAAAATGGGAATGCAGATTCCGGCGACTCAGGTGAAGGTGAAGAATGTGGCTTCGGTGTTCGTGACCGGGAATTTGCCGGCTTTCGCGCGCCCAGGCATGCAACTGGATGTGACGGTTTCCAGCATGGGCGACGCCAACTCGCTGAGCGGCGGCACACTGCTGATGACCGCGTTGCGTGCCGCCGATGGCCAGATCTATGCCGCGGCCCAGGGTACGCTCACCGTCGGTGGATATAGTGCGGGCGGGGTTGGCGCTTCGAAGCAGGTGAACCATCCGACCGTGGGCAGAATTCCTGGTGGCGGATTGGTGGAACGGGAGTCCACGGTGAACTTAAGCGCTTTGCCCAGGTTGACGCTGCTGCTGCGCGAGCCCGACTTCGAAACCGCGCAGCGGATCGCCGACAGCATCAACCGCGAACTCGGGCAGATGGTGGCAGCCAAGGCCGCTGATGGCCGTAGTGTGGAGCTGAAGACGCGCGACCAAGCAGGACCGATTCCGGCATTGCTGGCCAAAGTGGAGAATCTGGAAATTCCCGTGACACAAAAGGCAAGAGTAGTGGTCAGCGAGCGGACGGCAACGATCGTTATGGGCAAGGATGTGAGCCTGGGGGCGGTCTCGATTCTGCATGGCAATTTGTCCATCGAGGTAGCGACCGAGTTGAAGGTGTCTCAGCCACAGCCTTTCAGCAAGAGCGGGCAGACGGTGGTGACTCCGCAGACCACGGTGAAGATGCAGGACAGTCCGGCAAGACGAATCGAGTTGCGCGAGGGGGCAAGCGTCGAACAACTGGTCACTGGTCTGCAAGCGATCGGCGCCACGGCGCAGGACGTTATCTCGATCCTGCAGGCGATCAAAGCGGCTGGCGCTCTGCAGGCAGAGCTGGAGGTGATCTGATGCAGGTGCAATACGCGTCTCCGCTCACGACCAGCGTGGCGGCTCCGGCGGTAAACACGGGTGGTGACGCCGCGACTTTGCGTCGCCATGCCATCGAGTTCGAGGCGATGTTGCTCAGTCAGGTGCTGGAGAAATTGGAGCACGCCTATTCCTGTGTGCCCGGCGAGCATCCCACCGACGCCGCGCATGACACCGAGGGCAGCCTGGCCACGCAGGCGCTGGCAACCGGAATAGCGAAGGCCGGCGGCTTCGGATTTGCCAAGATGATCCTCAAATATCTGCCGCAAACCGATGCGGCGAACAGCCAGACCAGCTCAGCGGCTTCGATCAGTGGAGCCCAAGGCTGTTGTGGGCCGCCGCCCGATGCGGCCAAGTAGCAAGGGGCCGGATAAGCGTTGCTCAGGAGTGGCGATTAAAGTTTTCTAATGCGCTGCCGATGTTACCAGCAGTGTTGAGGAAAGCACGAGGAGGGTGCGAGATGAATATCAGCTTCGTAGCGACAACCGACAGTGCAATCACCGATCCGACTTTGACCCAAAGTTCGGGAGCGAATCGGACGCCCGGGTCGCAGAAAACGTCATCCGGGGATGCGGCCATTGTGTCGCTGGGCAGCAGTATCGCCGAATTGAAGACGCAGCTCGAATCCATGCCCGACATGAGGGGAGATCGGGTTCAGCAGTTGCGGACGATGGTCGAGCAAGGAACCTACACGGTGAACCCGGTGAACGTGGCGAATGCCATGTTTGCAACCCAGTTCGGAGAAAGCTGAACCGCCGCAGGCCATGAATATCTCCGATAACGCCGCAGAACTTCTCGCCACGCTTTCCGCCTTGCAAGGCGCTTGCGCGGGAGGTATGGCAGGCTCAATCGAGCAGCTCGCGGCACGCTGCGAAGCGGCCGCATTGCTGCTTACCCCCGCCGATTTCGCGGCCTGTGACGGGGAGGCGCTAGCCACCTTGCGCCGAACGGCTAAAACAACGGCGGCATTTCTGCGGCGCTTGATTCGCGCACGGGGGATGCGCTTGACGATGCGTAGATTCGGGCAGATCGAGAGCGCCGAAAAACGCGGGATCGCGACGTGAGAGAGAAATGCCCGGCTTACTGAATGCGCTGTCAATCTCGATGAGTGCCCTGGCGGCAGACCAAGCCGAGGTGGATGTTTCGGCGAACAATCTCGCGAATTCCAGCACTCCGGGCTACGCGCGGCGCCGTGTCGTACTTGAGGAGCAGCCGAGTTATTCATCCGGTTCGTCGGGCGACATTGGGAGCGGCGTGTCCGTGGGCTCGGTGCAGAGTATCCGCGACCCGCTGCTGGATTCCAGAGTGCAGCAGGAAACGCAGCAGCAGAGCGCCAACCAGGAAATTGTGAACGCTATGCAACCGGTGCAAACGCTGTTTGCGACGGGCAATGGCGGCGTTGCCGACGCGATGAGCGCATTTTTCAACAACCTGCAACAGCTTTCGACATCTCCAACGGATCCCACCTTGCGTGCCACGGTACTGACCGACGCCAACAATCTTGCAAGCGCCTTCCAGAGTACGGCTACGCAACTTACGGGTACGCAACAGAATCTGGATCTCGGAGTGACTCAGTCGGTAAGCCAGATCAATCAACTCACGGCGCAACTGGCACAGGTGAATGCCCAACTAACTTCGGCGCGAGGCTCGGGGCTCAGCGGCAACGACCTCGCAGACCAGCAACAGAATCTTATGTCCCAGTTGTCGGGTCTGATCGGATTTTCGGTGACCCGGAGCTCAGAAGGACTGACGCTTACGACGGCGAACGGCGTCCCTTTGGTGGTTGGCGGCGATAGCTTTGCGTTATCAACGACCGTCAACAGCTCCACGGGTTTTCAGGACGTGCTTTCGGCGCAGGGGCAAGTGATCACCAGCCGGATTTCCGCCGGCCAGCTTGGGGGCATAATCCAGGCACGCGATGGCCAGATCGCGGGAGTGCTCTCCAGTCTGAATACGCTTGCCAGCAGTTTCACGGGCGCCATTAACACGGTGAACGAAAATGGCTATGACCTGAACAGCAATAAGGGGACCGCATTGTTTTCCGTAACGGCGGGTGCTGCCGCGAGCATGTCCGTGGCCATCACCGATCCGGGCCGGCTTGCGGCCAGCACAAGTGCGGCGGCCAGCGGGGACAACAGCAATCTGCTGGCAATGATCAATGTCGGCACCCAGCCATTGGTGAATTCCCAGACGCCGACACAATTTCTTTCGGGAATGGTTTTCCAGATCGGCAATAACGTGTCGCAAGCCCAGTCGGAATCGGACGCAGGTTCTTTGATGCTTCAGCAACTTCAAAGCGAACAGGGCTCGATCGAGGGCGTATCGATTGACGAAGAAGCGACCAATCTTCTCATGTATCAGCGGGCCTACCAGGCGGCGGCCCGGGTAGTCGCGGTGGTTGACAATCTCACCCTGGCGTCGATCAATCTTGGTGTTGCAACAGCCATGTCCTAACGAGCGTGAACCATGCGAGTGAATCCCAATACGCAGGCAGACATGCTGTTCTATCTGCAGGCATCGCAGAAACAGGAACAGACCGCAATCCAGCAACTTGCCACCGGACGGCGAGTCAACCTCCCATCCGACGATCCCGCTGCGGCGGCGGCGAACCTGCTCAACGACGCTGCTCTCGGCGCCAACGATCAGTTCGTGCAGAACATCGACAGCGTGCAGCAGACGATGACAAGCGCTGATTCGACCTTGAGTTCGGTGATTACCCGACTGACGCAAGCAATTTCACTAGGCATCGAAGGCGGCGACGGAACGCTGTCGGATAGCAACCGCCAGGCCATAGCCCAGCAGGTGGGCGACATCAAGGATCAGATATTTTCACTGGCAAACACGTCCTTTCAGGACGTGTATCTGTTTGGGGGGACGGCAACATCGGCGGCGCCGTTCGTCAAGGATTCAAACTCATCCTCGGGTGTGCGGTACGTCGGCAACGGCCAGAGCAATCAAATCCAAATTGGGGAGGGGCGGCAGATCGCGACCTCGATGTCGGGCGATAAGCTGTTTGGTACCGGCGGAACGGACGTTTTCGGCAACCTGCAAACGCTGATAAATGCTCTTCAAACAGGCTCGTCGAGCGATGTTGCCACCGCCACCGTGCAGTTGCGAACCGCCTTCGATGGGGTGAACACTTCCCGTGTTTTCTATGGCAATACTCTGAGCGGCCTGACGGCGCAAGAAAATTTTTTGGGCCAGGAAAAAGTGGATCTTCAACAAACCGAAGATCAACTGGTGGCGGCGGACCCGACCAAAGCCGCAAGCGCGATGTCACTGGCGGCGGTGGCACAACAAGCTGCGCTTGAGGCAACCGCCAAAGCGCAATCGCTCAACCTGATGAACTACTTGCCGCCGGGTTAAGCACATCTACAGTGATGCGAAGAGACACGGTTGGATCAGTTGTGCAGTTCAAGGGATAGCCAAAGCAGCTCGTCGTCGAATTGCAGACAGACCTCGATGGTTTCTCCATCGGCCAGCGAGCGGAGCTTGTAATCGGCTCCCGTGATGACGGTCGGGACCGAAAGCATGCAGTTGCCTCCACCACCGGCGAACTTGGACTTGAAGCTTCCCGCCACCATGTTGCAGACCTCACCCATGGCATCCCACTTTTCCTGGCTTGCGTCTTCAATGGAGATGCCCAGCATCTTCGAGGCAATTGCCGAAGCCGCACGATCACTGCAGCGGATGGTGAAAACACCGCAAAGTGCACCGGCCATGCCGACCATGGCGGTAAATTCGGCCACCATCATCGGCTCCGGATGGGGACAGCGAACCAGTTTCGTGTCGACCATCATCGCAAACACTTCCTGTGCGCCCGCGCAAAGCTGCGATTCCCAAGCCGCGTGGTCAATGGCGCTGCTGGCTGACGCCGGATCTATCATTGCCATTTCATGGCTCCAGGACCGGGAGTACGTATTCCTTCACCTGGTCTGAGGTGAAGGGCTTTCGGATGTAGCCCTTGGCTCCAAGGGATAAGGCCTCCATCACGTTGGATTCGCTTCCCTCGGTGGTAATCATCACCACGGGGATACACTTCGCTTCCTTTACACTTTGAAGTTGCCGGACAAACTCGAGTCCGTCCATGACAGGCATGTTGATGTCGCTCAGAATCAAATCCACTTTCGTTCGTCCCAGAACGGCCAGAGCCTCGACGCCGTTAGCGGCCTCGACTACCTCCGATAACTCGATGCCTGCTTGCCGAAGTGAACGCTCAACGATCTTCCGCATCACGGATGAGTCGTCGACGATCAATGCTTTGACTGGTTTCATCAGGAACACCTCTCTCGCACGCCTCAGCTCAGGCTCTGGCACTTCGCCGCTTCGCTTGCTCTCTCCCCTTGGCCGAGCAAGACGACGGCTGGCGGTGCCTCTTCCGGTACGTGGCAGCTCACCACGCGGCGGGTTGCTCCGATGATCAGTTGCATGGGATCGGGCGCGCCGTCGCAAACCCGCACGTCGTAGGCGACGATAGCGCTGATAAGCCCCGTAGGCAGACGCCAACTTGAAGCCAGCCTTTTGCCCCAACCTGCAATCTCGGCCGGCGAGTAACCGTCCGGAGCGCGTCCCGACAGCAGGATCGGCAGCTCTCCGAGCAGGTGAAGCAAACCGGCGAGCCGGGCAGCGGCGAAATCGACAGCCCTGGTAGAAGCCGCCAGGCGCGAAGCAATCAGGGAGCAAACACGCGAACGCTCCGCAAAGTCGTCCAACACGGGAACACCAGCCAGTGCGAAGCTCCCTGATTCGGCGAGCGCAAGCAGCCGGTTGCGGCCGGCGATAACGATGCAATCGGAGATTCGGATTGGGTCGATACCGTCCAACTCACCGGTCACTAGCCGCAAAACGCCGACTGCCAGCAGCGGATCGCGCTCGACGCACCTGACAATACGGTCTAGTTCCAGAATTGGCACATGCAGCAGGCCGGCGAACTTGCGCAGGTTGACCGCATTCAATGGAAGCTGCGCCTCCGAAAATTCCAAGCGGTCCAGTTCGCGCAGAACCGCGTCGTCGTCCAGATTGCCGGGAAACCGCACGGGTTGGTAGTCGCTACGCATGTCCGCTCCCTAAAATCATCGGCAGCGGACGGCGCGGGCTTTAACCCGCAGCTCAGGTGTTGAGCACGGGGGCTGTGCGGAGTCCCATGGGATTAAGCATCGTGGCCGAGCTCCAGGGACGATAGAGCAGATTCATGCGATGGCGCCGCCCGTGCACGCGCAGCCAGACATAACTCCCACAGAGCACATAGCGAACCTCATCGGCCTGCAACTGTTGTGCGTAGCTGCGGGCCATGCGCGCCACCTCCGCCGGCGAAGTCAGGCTTTCCACTACGATGTCATTCTCCGCCGTGTCGTGGCTGTGCTGCCGGAGCTGCGAAGCGAAGGCCGAATCGCTGATGATGCACGGCTCGGTTCGCAACTCCAACATCCTTTCCATGGCGTAGAGGACATCGTAAGGAACACGCTCCGAGCAGCCCACAAACAATTGCCTCGTGGACTCGATCAGCCGGACCGGCAGGATTCGATAACGTTCGATCAAGCGTAACGGAAGAACATCCAACCATGCCGGAGAAATCTCCGAGGCTGGGAAGGTTGGGCAGGACCACTGCACCGCGATTGCGCCGGCAATCTCACTTTCCGCGATGCCGTATTTCCGCCGCAGGTATTCGCCCAACTTCATTCCGCTGTGGCGATGCTCGTCCAGAGCCAGACTCAGTTGCTCGGTTGTAATCACTCCACGCTTATGAAGCAGCAGCCCCAGCGGAATGCGGTTCGTTCTCGGTGGCCGCTGTGAGGTCGGCAGTTGCGTGAGGCGGAGCGTCATGCCGCGCTCGAAGCACTCAGGCGAGCAGAACCAATCGCCGTCCTGCGTGCGGAGACCTTCGTCTCGTTGTATCCAACCATTCATCAGGGGATAACGCCTGCTGCACTCGGTTCCCGCGCAAGTGGGAGTCATGGGTTTCAGCAGGCGGAACATCCGTCCATAAGGCACTTTCCATTGCATAATCGTCTCTCAGGGAAGACACGCCAGTTTTTCAGCCGGGGACGCAACCTCGGTCACACGCAAACCATAGTTCCCATCTATAATCACGACCTCGCCGCGCGCAATCACTCTGCGGTCGAGCAGCAGATCGACCGGCTCGTCGACTTGCCGGTCAAGTTCAAGTACCGCTCCGGGGCTCAGCTCCAGAATTTCCTTCAGCAAAAGCTCGCGCTGCCCAAATCGAAGCGTTAGCGAGAGCGTGACATCCCATAACAGTTCGAGATTCCCCTCCCGAATTGCTGCATGGGTTAATGCGCCAGTGGAAGCGGCAGAGGGCGGCGCCGCCGCGCGAGCCGCAACTTCCGCGTCCTTCGCCTCGCTTGCGGCGGACTCAATCGACTCCCGCAGCTCCTGGCCAATACAGAGCGCAAGATAAAGCGTCTCGCTTTCAGCCGCGGACGAGAATGGGAAATGTTCCGCGTCCTGCGTCAACTGCGAGGGGCCGATGAACGTCAGTTCGAGTTTGCCAAGACCCGCTTCCAATCGGGTGGCCGCAATTCCGGCCACTTGCCGCAGCAGCTCATCGAGCGCCTCGCGGTCGTCGTCACTCAGCGGCGCGGCGACGTCAGGCACGGGTTCGCAGGTGAGCAACTTGGCGAGACGAACGGCGACCGCAACGGACATGCGGAAAGAAAAGGGGCCGCGCACCGTTCCATGGCAAGTGAAGCCGACTTCGATCGCCGTTTCCGCCGTTGCGGTTTTGGCCGGTTCAATCCTCCACGGCCGTCCGGAAACCTGCGAAAGAACGTCTCCGAAGGCACTGAAAAGAGGCCCACAGAACAGGTCGACGGGAGCGAGATTTGCGGACGCGGTCATTGCCGTACTCCCGTAGAGGTTTCCTTAGGCGGTGCAATCGGGCGCACCACCTGGGCGGCGCGCATATCGCCCTTCCGGGCTGGGACGGCCTCGAATAATTCCTGGCCGGTGACCACCAGCTTGGGGACCTGGCGGAGGGAGTGCTGCAATCGCAACACATCGCCGGGCTGAAGTTTCAGCAGCGCCGACATGGGAACCGCAATGGGAGTCGCATTTAACTCGACCGTGAACGGACACTCCCGGATACGCGAACGCAGCCATTTGCCGATGGCCGCTGAACCATGCGGCTTCTGGTAGGTAGTTTCGCGCGAGAGCTTGCGTAACAGAGCATTGGAAACCACGGCGGGAAAAATCACGTTCAACATTCCGCGCGATGCCGGCATTTTGATTTCGAAACTGAGCGCCAGTGCCTTTTCGCCGGGTGGCATCAAGCGCTGCAGCTGCGCCGGTTGAAGGCGTTGCTCGGAGACAAATTGCAGGTCTAACGATTGCCATGCAGTTTCCAACTCCCGGCACAGAATCTGCACCACCCCTTCCAGTATCTGGTCCTCGATTTCGGTGATCTCGCGCGGTTCCTGATCTGCCGCTCCAATTCCACCCAGCAGCAGATCAATGATCGGAAAGGTAAGCGACAGGTCCAGCACCATCACCCCCGCCACGCCCATCGGATTGACCATGAAGGACGCCGAGTACGCGAGATCGGGAATTCTGGAGAGAAACTCGCGAAACGTAAGCTGCTCGACCGAGACCACGTTGGTTTCAAAGACCACCCGCAGGTAAGCACCGAGCGAATGGGTCAGGGTGCGGGCAAAACCCTCGTGCAACATGCTGATGGCCCTGACCTGCTCCTTCTTGATCTGCCCCGCCTGACGAAGGTCCCATGCGATATGCTTCACCCGTTGCGCGGGGGCGGACACGCCGGTTGCGCCGCGCGCGGCACGGAACATTGCATCGATTTCTTCCTGGTTCAGGACCTTTTCCACATTCCCCCCATGGCCGATTCCATAACCCCCGCCTGGAGACGGGCCGGCACGGCTTTTGCCGTGAGCATTTCCTGGAGCCGCGTGCGAAGCCGGACAATGGCAAGCGAGTGAATCTGCGAAACCCGCGACTCACCGATACCGAGTACGGTACCGATCTCCTTCATGGTGAGCTCTTCGCAGTAGTACAGGGAAAGTGCCTGCTGTTCTTTTTCGGAGAGTTCGCCGACCGCATGGGCGAGCAGTTCCTTCATCTCCGAGCGCAGGCAGAGCAAATAGGGGCTCTCGTCTTCGTCGCCCGGCAGGTACTCGCACAAGTCCTCCTGGCGTCCGTTGTCACCGGACTCGATTTGCAGGGTGCCGAGATCGAGCCCCTCCAACTCGCCCAGCATGTGCTGGAACTCCTGCAAGTTCACGCCAAACTCGTCGGCAAGTTCCTGTTCGCTGGCCGAGCGGCCCAGTTCGCTGCCGAGGCGGCTCGCTACCTCCTCCAAGCGGCGGGCTTTGCGCCGCAGATCGCGCGGCCCCCAGTCCAATTCGCGCAGGCTGTCCAGAATGGCGCCGCGTATGCGGAACTTGGCATAGGTCTTGAACTGCACGTTCTTGGTTCCGTCGTATTTCTGTAAAGCGTCGATCAGTCCGAGGATCCCGGCGTGCACCAGATCCTCCACGGAAACATGCTGGGGCAGACGGTCATGGATGTGCCTTGCAATGTAGCGGACCTGCGGCAGGTGCTCCATTAAAACTCGATTTCGTTCTTCTTCCGGTAGGGCAGACTCGATGTACGCATGTTTGGCCGGCGTCATTAGGTTTTTGCCTCACACTTTCGAATTCATTTCACAATTCCAATGGACTGCACCTGCACAATCGCTGGGATCTCACCCGGCGACAGCACAACGACCTTCGGTAAAAATGGTTCCAGCAAACGACGCAGATGAAAGCGCGCGGGAGAGCCGCAGAGCAGGATCGGGGTCGCCATCGTAACCTGCTCACCCATCATGCGTTTCAGGCAGTCCAGCACGCGGCGCACGAACGACGGCTGTAAAGCGGCCGATGAGGGCATTTGCGGCTGGAACGATCGCGCGAGTTCTTCCTCCAGCGCAGTGTCGACGGTCACGACTTTGAGGCCGCCGTCTTCGTTCAGCAGCGGACGGACCAGGGCTCTCCCCAGCGCCTGGCGCGCCGTTTCCACCAGCACCACGGGATGCTTGCTGGCTGACGCAGTCTCGACCAGTGTTTCCAGAATGGTTCCGAGGTCGCGGATCGAAACCTGTTCGCGCAGCAGTTGCTGTAACACCTTTTGCACTTCTCCAAGCGACAACAACTTCGGAACCAGCTCATCGAGCAGCTTTGGATGGCTTTCAGCGAGGCGATCGACCAGCCGCTTGGTCTCGTGCCGGGAGAGCAACTCGTACGCGTGTTGCTTAATCAACTCCGCCAGGTGGGTCGCCAGTACCGAGGTCTGATCCACGACCGCGTATCCGGCCGTGCGGGCGGCATCCTGAGCCGAAGCGGTAATCCATTTCGCGGGAACTCCAAAGGCAGGCTCGCGCGTATCCGTGCCAGGCAACTGGGGCGGGGTCGGATCGGAACTGATCGCGAGCATGCAACCCTCTGACATCTCCCAGCGCGCGATCTCGACCCCGCGCAGGTAGACCACGTATTCCCGTGGCTTCAGGCGCAGGTTGTCGGTGATGTGAACCGGGGGAACGATGAATCCCAATTGCACGGCCAGATGCTTGCGCAGTGAGCGCACACGCTGCAGCAGTTGGCCTCCCTGCTTGGCGTCAACCAGGTGAACCAGGCCGTAACCAACTTCAAGACTTAATTCGTCGAGCGCCAGTAATGACTCGATTGCCTCCTGCGAGGCGCCCGGCGTGGAAGCTCCTGGCGCATTCGGATCAATGACTGTGGCTTTCGAATCTTTTTCTTGTTTCGAAAGCCGTCTGGCAAGCAGCGCGGCGCCGCCGGCGATGCAAGCGAAAGTGAGCTTTGGCAAACCGGGAATCAAAGCCAGGGAGAGGATGACGGCAGCGGCAATCCACAGCACTCGCGCGTCGGAAAACAATTGCTGCTGTAGATCGCTTCCCAACGAACTGCGCGAAGAGGCGCGAGTCAGAACAATGCCGCCCCCGACCGAGACCAGCAGCGAAGGAATCATCGTTACCAAACCATCCCCTACGGTCAGGACGGTGTAAGTCTTCAGGGCCTCTCCCAGCGGAATGCCGAACTGAAAAACTCCAATCAAAAATCCCGCGATGATGTTGATCGCCGTGATCAGAATGGTTGCCATCGCGTCGCGCTGATTGAACCGCGCCGCACCGTCCATGGCCCCGTAGAATTCGGCTTCGTGGGTAACGGCTTCGCGGCGGGCGCGCGCCTGCGTTTCATCGATGATCCCGGCGTTCAGGTCGGCATCGATGGCCATCTGCTTTCCCGGCATTGCATCAAGCGTAAAGCGGGCGGTGACCTCGGCGGTGCGCACCGCGCCGTGGCTGACGACCAGGAACTGAATCGCAATCAGCGCCAGAAAGAGCACGAAGCCGACAACGTAGTTGCCGCCCACGACGAACTGCCCGAAGGCTTCAATCACGTCGCCGGCGGCGCTCGCTCCTTCGCTGCCGTGCAACAGAATCCGGCGGCTGCTCGCCAGGTTCAGCGACAACCGGAACAGCGTCAGCAGCAGCAACAGGCTCGGGAAAACCGAGAACTGCACCGGACGCAAAATGTGCACCGCGGCGAGCAATACCAGCACGGACGCGGTGATGCTGAGGGCGAGCAGTAGATCGAGCAAAAAGGTCGGGAGCGGAATCAGCATAACAAACACAAGCCCCACTGTGGCGGCCGGAAGGACCCAGTCGGCTGCATGCCCTATCGGCGCGACTGCCGGTTTCTTACCTGCCATGACGGCGCTCCCCTGCCCGCGCTGTTTGCACCTGCATGCGATAGACGAAGGCGAGGATCTCCGCAACGGCGGCGTAGAGCTTTGCCGGAATGGGATGCCCGATCTCGACGGAACGGTAAAGAGCGTGCGCCAACGGCGGATTCTCCATGATCGCGATGCCGTGCCAGCGCGCCGCCTGCTTGATCTGCTCAGCCAACAGGTTGCGCCCTTTGGCCACCACGACCGGAGCCGCCAGGTCCGGGCCGTACTGCAGCGCGACGGCGAAATGTGTGGGATTGACCACCACGACAGAAGCGCGCTGTACGTCTTCGATCATCCTTCTGCGACGAACCTGGCGCTGCAACCGGCGGATGCGCATCTTGATCTGCGGATTTCCTTCGGTCTGTTTCATCTCCTCGCGAACGTCTTCGCGGCTCATCTTCAACCCGCTCTCGTGCTTCTGGCGAACCAGCAGGTAATCCAGCGCGCTCCAGATCAACAGGACCAGCATGCTCTTCCAGCTGATTTCGAAAATGCGGCCCAACAGAAACGTCGCGAACTGGCGCGGACTCCAGTGCGTGCCGTGCAACAGAACGTTCCAGTCGCGCATGGCGACCTGCGCGGAAAGATAGAGAATGAAGCCGGCCGGCAGCAGGGACTTCAACAGCGAACTGACACCGGTGATCGAAAAAATCTGCTTCAGTTTGGCGGCCGGACTCAACCGCGACGGATTGAAGGCAAGCGACGTGGGAGAAAACACCACTCCACCCTGGGCCAACGACACTACGGCGGCAGTCAGCCATGCCGCACCCATCGGGGCCGCCGACCAGCGAAGAGCGAACCACGCCGTACGCGGCAGCAGTTCGGTCTCCGGCTTAAGATCGGTTGTCATGGCAAGCGCCAGCGCGTGCCGCGTGTATTGCGACCAGTGGGCGCCGGCTTTGTCGATTTGCCAAGCCAACACGAACAGCGCAGCCAGGGTTGCCAACGTGCTGCTCAGCTCCCGGCTGCGCGGCACCTGCCCCTGTTCGCGAGCTTTCAGTCTTCTTCGCGGTGTCGGTTGCTCGGTTTTTTCGCCCGCCATCGAAGCAGTCCTTTAGCGCAATTTCACAATCGGTAATCCGGCTAGTGCGCCAGCCGCAACATCCGCTCACATAGCTCGATGCTGCGAGTGAATTGGTTTTCGAACAGCCGCGGCCAATACGCCAACGAGCCGATCAGGGCCAACATTCCGAGCATGCTCTTTACCGAAATTCCGATAATCATGATTGGCAACTGCGGCGACGCCTTGCCCAGAAAGGCAAGCGCGAAGTCCGCCATCATCGTCGCCGCCAGTGCAGGCGCGGCGATCTGGACGCCGACCAGCCAGATGGAGCCTGCCGCCTGTAGCAGGGCACCGGCCGACAAGCCGGTCGGGAATGCTGAACCCGCCGGAAGATAGGCATAGCTGTGCGTTACGGCGCGCAGCAGCCAGTGGTGAACGTTAAGGTGAAGAAAGATGAGCAGCGCGATCGTCTGGTGGAACAGCGCCAGCACTGGTGTTTCAACCTGAGTCTGCGGGTCGATGAGGTTGACCAGCGAATATCCCATCTGCACGCCGAGAATATTTCCCGCCATCTGCGCGGCCTCAAAGACGAGGTTCGCTGCCAGGCCGATCAGCAGACCAAGCGAGGTTTCCCCCACGACCACGCCGAGCCAGCTCCATGGCGCCGCGAAATCCAGTGGTCGGCCGCAAACCGGATAGAGCAACAGCGTCAACGCCAATACCAGCCCACCCTTGATGCGAGGCGCAATGGAGCTGCTGCCGAGAAACGGAGCGAACACCAGGATTCCGCTCACCCGCAACCCGACCGTCACCGCTCCCGCAACCATCGTTTCCAGTTCTAAAGTGCGCATCGCCCTCAACCCAAATAAGGCCGGAAGTTCGACAGAATCTGTATGGTGAATTGCGTCAACTTGCGCAGCATCCACGGCATCAGCAGCAAGAGCGCGCCGGCGGTTGCCAGCAACCGCGGAACGGTTGCGATGGTCATTTCCTGTATCGAAGTCAGCACCTGAATCACGTTGATGGCGACGCTCACCACCGTAGCAATCAGCAGGATGGGAGCGCAGACCATCAGCGCCGCTTCCAGCGTCCGCCGTCCGAGTTCCACTACGGTTTCCATGGGCATCGCGCACCTCAGGCAAAACTGCGCATCAACGAGCCGATCAACAGATTCCAGCCATCCACCATCACGAACAACAAAAGCTTGAGAGGAGTCGAAATCACGACCGGCGGCAGTTGCATCATTCCCACCGAAGTCGTGATCGAGGCCACGACCATGTCGATCACCAGGAAGGGAAGAAACAAGACGGCTCCAATCTGGAATCCTGCTTTGAGTTCAGAGAGGACGTAAGCCGGCATGACGACGCGAAAGGGCAAGTCTTCGGCGCGCGCGGGCCGCGCAACTCGCCCCAGTTCCAGGAACAGCGACTCATCCTTGGGCCGCACGAAGCGAAGCATGAACGATTTCAGCGGCACGCTTCCAGCTTCAACCGCTTGCATCGCATCGATTTTTCCCTGTTGGAACGGCGCGATCGAAGTCTTCTGGATCGCCACGCCCACCGGCTGCATGAGAAAAAACGTCAGCACCAACGCCAGCCCCAACAGGGTCTGATTGGTTGGAGCGGTTTGGGTTCCCAACGCTTGCCGCAGAAAATGGAATACCACCAGCAATCGAACGAACGGCGTCATGCACAGTAACAGTGCCGGCAGCAGCGTCAGCAGCGTGAGCAGGACGACGATGCTCCAGGGCACGGATCCGCTTTGGCCGAAGCCGGACCATCCCAGAGCCGCATCCCGGGGCCCGGGAATGGTGGGCGCGGCCCAGGCTGACGCCGGGAAGAAAGCGACCAAGCCGAGCAAGAGCCTGGTGCTTTTCATATCGCCAGCCGCGTCCCCGCAGGCGCGTCCGCGGCGGTGAGGTTGAACGGCAACGCATCAGCCGCAGCGGGAATGCGTGGCAGGAGAGGAATATTGCCTCGACCTTCCCGCCCCACATGCAGCGGCTCCGGCAAATCTTCGTGATCAAGTTTCGACAGCAGTGATACCGACCCGGCTCCTCCGCCCACCAGGAATCGCCTGCGTCCATATTGCACAATGGCGACGAAGCGCTTCTCTCCCAGCGAGGCAACGTCGCATACGCGCAAGCTGTGCGGTCTGCGGTGCGGGCGCAGATGGCGCCGCAGATTTCGCCACACGGTCGTCAGCAGCTCAGAACAGCGGTGCAGCAGCATGGCGGCGAACAGGCCAGGCGCATAGGGTGAGACAGACGATGGCTTCACATTCTTCTTGCCGCTTCGATTCGTTTTCCGGGAAGCACTTGTTCGCAATTCGGAACTTGTCTTTCTATTCGTCATTCCAACTCCGTCAGTCGAATTGCCATCTTGTTACCGATCAACTCGAATTCAGCCCAGCTCAGCAGCAACCCATTGATCCGCAGCGGAACGTCGGCGGTCTGCGCCCAGCGAGTGTCGATCACATCGTTTGGCGAGAGCCGCAATAGATCGCGTACGGTGAATCCCGGAATGGGGATTTCCATCGACATCTTGCAAATGAAATTTGCGACTGAGCCCAGATCGTCGACGGGGTCGGCAGTGGTTCCGCGTTGGTCAGAATCGGCCATCTCGTCCCAGCAAGAAATCTGAGTCACGAGCCGCATCGGTTCAGCCGCCGCGTCTCATGCCCGCCCAGCCAGCCACGGCCCCGACTCGTTATCCGTTGAGCTGAAGTGCAATCGCAGTGCCGAGCCGACTATAGAAAACGTTCAACTTCTAAAGTGATCTCAAAATAGACAACTTATAGGGCGAGAAGAGACGCTTTGGGTTCAAGCTTTAGTCTCGTGGTGTCGAGTACACGGGATATTGTTGGCGGGCTTTCATGAAGACATTCTTAGGATAGACCCGGCCAGCACCTCGCTCGTGCCGGCCGGGTCAACGCTGGTGCTTGAGCTAGTGCTTGAGATTGAGCGTGTCCTGCATCACCTCGTCGAAGGTGGTGATGGATTTGGCATTCGCCTCAAACTCGCGTTGCGCGATGATCAGGTTCGAGAACTCCGCCGAGATATCCACATTGGAGCCCTCCAGCGAGCCGCCGGTTAAGTGGCCGAGCCCGCCTGCACCGGGCGCGCCAATGGCAGCCTGCCCGGAGGCCAGAGTCGCGGCGAAGTTGTCACTGCCTTGCCGCGCAAGGCCTTCCAAATTATTGAAACTGGCGAGCGCAATTTGGCCGAGTACCCTTGTGCCGTTGGCAAAGGATCCCTCGATTATGCCGTTGCTGTTGATCGTGAAGCCTGTTAAGGTCCCACTGCTGAATCCGTCCTGGATGGTCGAAGGCGTACTATTGGCCGCCGCCATCTGGGTCAGAAGCGCTGCGCCTTTGTTGGTGAGGTCCCAGTCGAACGTCAGCGGATCGGCGCCATCCACGAGGCCGCTGACGGTGATTCCGGCAATGTTGGTCGTGGCGCTGTTCGAATTATGACTGGCGTCCAGCCAGGACGTTAATGCTCCGGACCCATCAAAGTTCAAGGTTCCACTGCTGATCACCGGAGGAAACGCTTGCTGCTGTGTCCAAACGGCGGTTCCGTCGGTTACTGTGGCGCCGCTGCCGGTCGGGAATGTCGGAGCCGAGGCACCGGTGGTTCCCGCCGTGGTGCACTTATACAAGTAGCCATTCGAAGGATTCGGTGTGACCAACTCTCCCACTGTATAAGCCTTGGCAGAGGTCCAACCAGCGGGGGTGATCCCTACATCTGCGCCCGGAATCGTCATCGCATATCCCCACACGTTTGCGGCCGATTTGGTAAAGTCCACCGTCACCACGTGGGAGTTGCCGAGTGAGTCGTAAACGTCAATCGAAGTCGAATAGCTCTCACCCACAGCGGAGGCTGCATCAAGGTTAGTTTGCAACTGGATCGCGCTGGTCGCATGCGAAGGGCTAATCTGTCCCGACCCCACCTGCAACGGCCCGATGCCGTTCGTAGCCGAATAACCTAGCACTTGGGAACCATTCTGGGAAACCAGATACCCGGAAGAGTCGACGGTGAAATGACCGTCACGGGTGTAGAGGTTCTCTCCGTCGCTCCCCTTAAGAATGAAGAATCCATTATTGGAGATGGCGACGTCGGTGTTGACGCCGGTCGTCTGGATGTCTCCGCCGGTGAAGTTCGTACTTATGCTGCCAATCGCCACCCCGGCGCCGACCTGCTCCGGATCACCCGAACCGGTGGAACCGACGTTCTGGTAGAACAGGTCCTGGAAGCTTACGTTGTTGGCCTTGTAGCCGGTCGTGTTCATGTTGGCAAGGTTGTTGGAGATCGCGGAAAGAGCCGTTTGGCTGGCCGTTAGCCCGGAAAGAGGTATGGAAAAATCAGGCATTCGTTTGCTCCCGTCTGGGGTCTAGGCAGTCTGATCGCCGACCAGCGTGTTCATGGAATTGTTGATGCTGATGAGTTCATTCAAGCTGTTGAACTGCACCAACTGATCGACCATTTGAGTAGGATCTTGCGGCGCAGTCGGATCCTGCGTTTTCAACTCCGTGGTCAGGAGTTTGAGAAACATCGATTGCGCATCGTTGGTCGTATTGGCCGAGGAACTGGCTGCGGATTGCGCGGTGGGCGTGGTGGCGTCGGCCATGCGGGTTGGATTGATGTACACGATGATCTTCCTTTCAGACCAACACATTCAGCTCTGAGCCGGAATCCCCTCCCCACGGTTGAGGCACCGGCCCGGATAACGCGCCGGACTTGGTTTCCCAATCCGGCTGCCGCCGTTCTTTCCTGGGAACCTTGGTAGGGGACGGCCGCTGGCTGCTGGTTGGAGCGCTGTTGATGAGAATTGGTAAACGATGTCGTGGTCGACATCGAGTCGTTGACGGTCAGCGAGTCGAGCGTGATTTGCCGTTCGGTAAAGCTGTGCCGGAGTTCGGGAAGAGCCGAGACAATCTGCTCGCGCAGGGCCGTGTGCTCCACCGCAATGGTTGCGCCCACCGCCGAGTTCTGCAGCGTTGTCTTAATTTCAACGTGGCCGTAGTCGGTGGTGTGAAGGCCCACCTGCATTTCCGCCTGGGTATCGTTGCCCATCAGGCGCGCCGACTGTAAATGCAAAGTATTGGGTTCGTCACCGACGACGGGAACATGGTCCGGAGTTGCGGTGCTCGCGCTTTGTGCTGGCTCCTGCGCGCTGGCCTGAGTTGCAGGCGGCTTGGCTCGTTCGGCGGCGAGTGCCTGAGTGAACGACGAATTGGAAAACGCATCGGGGGCCTCGCGCGGTTGCGGAGTTTGCGCTATCTCTGTAACTCGGTAATTGCCCGTTTCCGCCGCTCTGCGTTCAGGGCGCGGAAGCGGCTTTCGCGCGGGTGTCCGATGCATTGTCACGGACTTCGGCGATATCTTTGCGCGCAGACGGGCTCTTGTTCGAAGGCGCTTGCTTTACGCTGGACACTCCATCAACCACCTGCACGGGGGCGTCGCTCTTTGCGAATTCCTCGGGCCTGCCTTGCGGGCTCTGCGCAGCCACCGGCGGCAACACCGGCTCGACGGCGGCGAAGAGCTGCGGGGAAGACAAGGCTGAGGATGGCTGCGCTGCAGCTTCAACGGTGGGATCGTCGTCAAGTTCAGCTTTGCTGCCGCGGTCGTCTGGCGGCACGTTTGGCACAGCGTCCTGACCTGCTCTTTCAATGGCGGATGGTATTGGTTCGGCCGATGAGCGGGACTGCTTCTCTGGAGCTGCTTTCGGCGGCTCTGGCTGCGGATGCGGAATGCTGTCAGCCGGGTTCTGCTTGACACCCTCGGCGAAAGCTACGGAAGCTGCCGATGAGAGCGTGCTATCCGGCGTCTCGGTGGGAGCCGGGGGCTCTTCATGAACGGCGGAATCAACCCGCCCGGCACTTACATCCGTGCGGCACGGCTCTGAACCCACCACCGGGCACAAAGCCGGCTGCGCGGCGAAAGTCAATGAATCGTTCGCGGCGCTCGCGCCAAGCGGCGTCGAAAAAGATGGAAGACTTCGATGCCGTGGAAGCGCGGCCGCCTCATCCGGGGCAGCAGTTACCTCCGGTAACGAGGCCGCGACCTGCTTCTTCGCCGGCTTGCCGGTCTTCGAATCCTTTGCTGGCTGTGTGCCGGCCACGGGCTGCGTGCTTCCAGGCGGGTGCTCCACCAGTTTGCCGAGCTGGTTGCGCATGTGCTGATGAAAAACCAATTGAAAGTCCGCTGCCGGTGCCGGCGGTTTACCGGTCGCAGTTGCACCTGTAGCGTTCGGAGCGGCAGTCGAAGCGATTTGGATATTTCCGGCGATCATTGTCCGCAAACTGTTTTTGCACGTTTCCCGCCAAACTCGATGCGCGTGGAATCCGCCGGCAATCGGCGAAAACTGTTGAATTCAAGCCAACAATGAATCCTGCCGATGAAAACGAAAAGGCCGGTTCGCGCTGGCCCGGCAACTGTTGCCTAGTCACTAGGCAGATTCCGTTCCGTTCGCTTGCGGGACAGCAGGTAAGTTTCATCCAGCGCAAGTTGTTCTCTTCTTCGCTGTTCCCATTCGAATTGCTGCTGAGCGCTGTCGCGCAGCGCCTCGATGGCGCGGCGGTCGCGGCGCAACAAAAGATACTTCGCGCGCTCCTGCCCGGCACGCTTGGTGGCCTCCTGCAGTTGAAGCAGGATGTGATCTCGCAGAATTTTCGCCTGGCGCCGGCAGTCGCCCTCGAATTGCAATTCCGCTCCCCAGATTCCGGTTGCGATCTGCTGCGAAACCATGGCTGTTCGTTGAGACTGATCTTGTTCCACGGCTGCCAGCTGGCTGCGCATGCGGTCACACTCGATATTTGCGGCCAGCAGCAGGTTGCGTTGCTGATCTTCGCGAATGCGGCGAATGCGCAGCACGGCGTCGAGTGCAAAGCGGAATCTCATTGTGGAAGCCGGTGGAGCCGGTCAAGCGTTTCAGGCAGTGGCGCGCGCTCAGTCGCACCTTGGCGGAGGAATTCATTGATCTGGGGCAAGAATTCCAGCGCGCGGTCCAGCGCTGGATCCGTCCCCTTCTGATAGGCGCCAATGCGAATCAAGTCCTCGGAGCGGTGGTAGGCGGCCAGCAATCGCCGCAGTCCGGCCGCTTTGGCGAGGTGCTCGGCGGAGCAGACGCTGGGCATGAGACGGCTGAGACTATCGAGAATGTGAATTGGCGGATAGTGTCCTTCGGCGGTCAGCCGGCGATCGAGAAGAATGTGTCCGTCGAGCAGCGAACGCACCGCATCGGCCACTGGGTCCTGCTGGTCGTCCCCCTCCATCAGCACGGTGTAGAAAGCGGTGATGCTTCCCTGCTCGCGGCAACCGGCCCGCTCGACCAGCCGCGCCAGCATGCTGAACACAGAGGGCGTGTATCCTTTCGCGGTGGGCGGCTCGCCGGCCGCCAGTCCGACTTCTCTCTGCGCCATCGCCAGCCGCGTAATCGAATCCAACACCAGCAGTACATGTTTGCCTTGGTCGCAGAAATATTCCGCGATTGCCGTCGCGGCCATTGCCGCCCTTTTGCGGAGCAGCGGAGATTGGTCCGAGGTGGAGACCACCACCACCGAGCGGCGGCGGCCTTCCTCGCCGAGCGTGTCTTCCAGGAACTCGCGCACCTCGCGCCCGCGCTCTCCAATGAGCGCCAGCACCGTCAGGTCGGCCGATGTTCCGCGGGCCATCATGCCGAGCAGAGTGCTCTTGCCTACGCCGCTGCCGCCAAAAATGCCGAGGCGCTGTCCCCTGCCGCAGCTCAACAGGCCATCGATCGCCCGCACGCCACATCCAATCGGCTCGCGAATGGGCATCCTCTCCAGCGGCGAAATAGGCGGTGAATCCAGTGGACGGCTTTCCACCGCGCAGTAACCTTTTTCCGCTTCCAGGGACCGGCCGGCACCGTCGATGACGCAGCCGAGCATCGCCGGCGACACCGCGATCGAAGGTCGGCGACCATCGGTCTCGACGCGGTCTCCGTAGCGGACGCCCCCTGTGGACTCCAGCAGCATGGAGAGCACCACCGCTCCACGGAAGCCGACAATTTCTCCGGCGTGCGAAACACCGCTGGAATCCTGAATGCTGCAACACTCGCCCACCGAACAGAACGGGCCTTCCGATTCCACAAGCTGCCCGATGGCCTGGCGCACACTCCCGGCCCAGCGATGTGGCGGAGTGATACGCAGCGCATCGAAGTAGGTCTGCAACATCGCCGTCATTGCGCGTGCACTTCTATTTTTAGAGTGTCATTGCGCAGCCACGGGCGCTCGATGATTAATGTCTTGCTCATTGCACGCGCGCTCCAGCCGCGGGTCGTTGCGCCAACAGGTCGAAGAAGCTGTGCTCCACCTCTTTGAGCTGTTGTTGCAGGCTGATTTCCGTTGTTCCCAACTGGGAACGAAGCACGCATCCCTCCGGCGGCAACGAATCATCTTCGGCGAACTCAAGATGTTCGCGACGTTCCGCCAGCGCTTTGCGCCATTTGCCCAGCGCAGCCGGATGCACCGTCAGGGTTACCGTGGAGGTGCTGTTCAGTCGGTCCAGCGCCGCGCGCACCGTACCGGCCAGCAGAAGGGAATCGACCGCAGCCTCCTGTCCGAGCACTTTGCGGGCGATAGCCAGCGAAAGTTGGATCACCTCCGCTTCGACGTGCTGGAAATACCGTTGCTTTTCAATCTCGAACTGCCGCAACGCTTCATCGACCCGCGCCCGCTGCTTGCCAATGACGTCCTCGATCTCGTTCTTCGCCGCGTTCGCCGCTTCTTGCTTTCCCCGCTCGTACCCACCGCGGTCGGCCTGCGCGCAGCGGTCGGCAATCTCCTGTTCGGAAAACTTCGCCGGCGAATCCGGCTGAGGTAGAGATCCAAACGCTGCCCCGTCGAAGGGCGCTCCTATGATTGAGCCCAACTCCAGGTAAGGGAACGGCGATAACGGCATCACGCATCCATCGGACCGCGCCGGCTCAGACGACATATTCGTCCTCTCCTTCCGCCTTGAGCACCAGCTTTCCGTCGGCTTCAAGTTTCCGGGCCAGCGCTACCACCTCCTGCTGTGCCCTGGTCACGTCTCTGGCGCGCACCGGACCAAGCACATCCATGTCTTCCTTCAACATCTGCACGGCACGCGACGACATGGTCTTGAAGATGTGGTCTCGCAGCTCGTCCGGCGCCACTTTGAGAGCCATGGCGAGCGTCTTCTTGTCGATCTGCGCCAGCAATTCGCGTATACCGGCGTCGGAGACGCCGAGCAGGTCGTCGAAGGTGAACATCAGGTTCCGTATGCTCATCGCCAGCCCGGGATCGTCGCGTTCGATGGATTCCAGAATGACCTTGCCCACGGCCAGGTCCATCCGGTTCAGCAGCTCGGCCACTCCCTGGAAACCGGCATAGGCGCGTCTGCTTTGTTCACCAAGCGATTGCATGCGCTTGTGGAGCACCACCGAAACCTTCTGCGCCATTTCCGGGGAGAATTGGCGCAACTGCGCCATTCTTCTTACGGCTTCGGCGCGCGTCTCCTCCGGCAGCTTCATCAGCAGGGCCGAAGCCTGCTTCGACTCCAGATGTGCCATGATCAGCGCGATAGTTTGCGGGTGCTCGCTTTCCAGAAACTTCGCCAGTTGCTGCGGATCGGCTTTCTGCAGCGAATCCAGTTTGCTCGCGCTCAGCTCCTGGGCACGCGAAACCGCTTCCAGCAGATTTTTTGCACCATCCTCGCCGAACGCCTTCACCAGCAATCGAGAGGCGTATTCCCTGCCGCCCTGGGCAAGGTACTCTTGCGTGAGCGCCATGCCGTGGTATTCCTCCAGCACCCGCCTGGCGGTGTCCGGATGGATCAAGCCAATGCCCGCGATTTCCTGCGAGACCTCATGCAGTTCCTGTTGCGGCAGGTTCCGGTAGATGGCGCTCGCGGCATCCTCGCCCAATAACACCAGCAAGATCGCCGCTTTTTTCAGCCCGTTGAGCGCCACTGTCGGCATTATGCTTCGTCCCCTTCTCGAATCCAGGTTTGCACCAGACGAGTCGTGGGCAGGGGCTCCGCCTTCACCTTCTCCACGATTTGTTTCTTAAGGGCTCCAAGTTGCTTCGCTTCGAGCGGAGCGTCCGGGAGCGTGATTGAGGCCGCGGCATTAACAGCAACGCTTCCCGCCCTCGCATCTCCGGCCATGACCAACTTGAGCGCTTCCAACATTTGCTTCTTGACGGGCTTCAGCACGGTTGCATAGATGGCCAGGAACAGCAGCCCAATGGCGGCGAATCGAATAGCCTGTCCCCAGTCGCGGACTGCATTCTGCACTCGCTTGAGCATCGTCAGGGGCGCCGGCTTCTCTCGAACCGCCGCCTGGAATCCGATGTTCTGCACCGTAACCACGTCGCCGCGCGACTCGTCGGCGCCAACCGCCGCCCTGGCGAGCTCTTCAATTTGCCCGAGTTGTTCGGCGGAACGATGATGCCGGACTTCCGTAATCCGTCCCGCTTCGTTTTTCAGTTCCACCTCATCGTCGATGAGCACGGCCGCGGCCACCCGCTTGATGCGCCCCGCCGGAACCATGGTGTGACGCACCAGTTTGCTGACCGCATAGGTTCCGTTTTCGGAGCGGGAATTCTGGCCCTCTTCGGTAGGCTTCGTCGTACCGCCGTTGCCACCGCTGCCATTCGGCAGATTGCTGGCGGTGCCGGCAATGCCGCCTGCTGCGGTCGCGGAGCGCTCTTCGGTGCGCTGCATGCTGAGCGGGGTCGTCTTGGTGGGGTCGAAGCTCTCCTGCTGTTCCTCGCTGGAGCTGAGGTCATATTCCATGCGAACGCTGGCGCGCACACGTCCCACTCCCACGATGGGCTCCAGGGTCTGCACCAGCCGTTCGGAAAGCGTCGCCTCCAGCGAGCGTCCGTTGGCGTCGATGCCGCTGCCGGCATCCTTCGCCAGCGCGTTATTCGAATCGGCATCGATCACCGCGACATCCTCGGACGCCAGTTTGTCGACCGCTCCGGCCACCAGGCGGGCGACCGCGTTTTCGGTCTGCCGCGTGATCCGCGATCCCCGCATCGACAAAATCACCGAGGCTTTCGCCTCGCGCTCCGAGCCGCTGAAAATAGAATCGGGCGGCAGCGCCAGATGCACGCGCACGCTCTCGACTCCATCCATGGTCTGAATCGTTCGCTCGAGTTCCCCTTCGAGCGCGCGCTGATAGTTCACCTTCTCACTGAAGTCGCTGCCGGCCCAATTCTGCTTGTCGAACAGTTCGAACCCCATCCTTCCGCTTCGCGGCTTGCCTTCGGCTGCGATCTGTAGTCGCGCGGCATCCAGTTGGTCAGCCGGAACGCTGATGCTTCCGCCGTCGGTGCTGATCTCGTAGGGAATCTTTCGCACCGCCAGTTTGGCGGCCAGAGCCTGTGCGTCGCCCGCATTCATGCCCGTGTACAGCGGCTTCATCTCCGGCTTGCCGAGCAGCTTGACAAACACCAGCAACGTCGCCAGCACGATCACGCCGCCGCCGGCCAGCAACAGTTTTTGCCGCGTGCCCATCGCCTTGAAAAACGCCCCGGCGTGTCCCAATGCCTGGCCAAACGAATTTGCTTCCGGAGCCGCCATCGATCATCACCTAAGTCAAGTTTCCTTGTGGATGCATCCCGTCTAAAACTGAAGCCGTGAGATCTCCTGGTACGCGCCGACCACTTTGTTCCTGACCTGGAGCATCAGCTCGAAGGAAAGATTCGCCTGTTCCACCGCCAGCGCAGCACTATGGACATCCTGGCCGTTTCCGCTCAACAGGCCGGCCACTTGCTGCTGCGCATGGTTTTCCATCTGCTGCACACCTTGAATAGCGTCGCGCAGCGTGTCGCCAAACCCGGGGGTTGCGCTGGCAGCCGCCTTGCCCATCGCCGCCCCGAGCTGAGGCATGCCCGCAACGGTGCTCAGAATGGGAAGAATCGTCATCGACGTCTCCTATTTCAAAATCTCAATCGATTGCTGAATCATCTGCTTGGCCGCGGTAATGGCGGAAATGTTCATTTCATAGGCGCGTGCGGCGCCCATCAGATCGGCCATCTCGCTGACCGGGTTGATGTTCGGATAAGCTACGTACCCCTCCCCATTCGCGTCCGGATGAGAGGGCTCGTATTTGACCAGGGGGGGCGCGGGGTCGGTCACAACATCGCGCACCCGCACGCCGGTGCTGGCGCTATCGCGCGTAGCCGGAGCTGCCGATGCCAGCGACAGAGCGAACGATGGACGCACGGCGGCAAAAACCACCCCGCGCCTCTGGTAAGGGCCGCCCGCGGGTGTGTGCGTGCTTTCGGCATTGGCCAGGTTCGAGGTGACGATCTCGGCACGAATCCGTTCCGCACCGAGTGCGGAGGCGCTGATTTCCATCATTCCGAAGAGATTCATTACGTTCTATCCTCTTGGATCGCCATAGAAATACGCTTCAACTCGGAGCGCAGCAGCGCGACGCCGGTTGTGAACTGGAGTTGCGTCTGCGCCAGCAGCAAACCTTCGCGATCGAGATTCACATTGTTGCCGTCGGGACGCTCCAGCAATCCCGGAACCTGTTGCGGACGCGGCGTCACGGGAGCATCGGGAGCGTGCAAAGCCTTGTCCAACTCCTGCTTGAAATTGATGTCGTGCGTTCGATATCCCGGCGTGTCGATGTTGGCGACATTCGCCGCGACAACGCCCTGACGGTAGGCGGCGACATCCAGATAACGTGCCAGAGACTTCACCAGCGGCGTCTCGACCAAACTCATGCGAACCTCCTCGGCGGCAGGCCGTAGTCGCGGATTTTGTTGCGGATCGTGCGCAGGCTTACGCCGAGCAGTTCCGCGGCCCGCGTCCGATTTCCGGCGGTGGCCCTCAAAGTCGCTTCCAACAATCGCTTTTCGGCCTCTCGCAACGAAAGGCCGACGGAGATCGCCTCCTCTGCCGGCGGCGTGAACCTTTGCGCCGACAGCAGCTCCAGAAAGTCGTGACCGATCTCGCCGGTGGTGCACAGCGCTGCCACTCTGCGCATGAAATTCGCCAGTTCGCGAATGTTGCCGGGCCAGTCATGGAGTGCGAGCCCTTCCAGGAATGCGGGGCTCAACTGAGCAACGCCGTCGGTTGTGAACTTGCGAAGGAAGTGAACCGCCAGCTCCGCAATGTCCTCCTTGCGGTCACGCAGGGGAGGCAAGGTCAGGGGAATGACATTCAAGCGGTAAAACAGGTCGGAGCGAAACGCACCTTCCTCGATCAGGCGGAGTAACGTGCGGTTGGTGGTGGCAACAACCCGTATGTCGGTGTGTACGGGGTGCGACGCGCCCAGCGGATCGAATTCCCGTTCCTGTAAAACCCGTAGCAGCTTAGGCTGCAGGGCCAGCGGCATTTCGCCGATCTCATCCAGCAACAGCGTGCCGCCATTGGCCAATTCGAATTTGCCGCGCTTGTTGGCCGTGGCCCCTGTGAAGGAACCGCGCACGTGCCCGAACAGCTCGCTTTCCAGCAGCGTCTCCGGAACGGCGGAGCAATTCACGGCGACGAAGGGGCGAAAGCGGCGCGGGCTGTGGGCGTGGATGAAACGGGCCAAAAGCTCTTTTCCGGTGCCGCTCTCAGCTTCGATCAGCACGTCGGCATCGCTCAAAGCGATTCGCCGCGCCTTGTCCAGCAGGTTCAGCAACGCGGCGGAGTGGCCGACCAGTACACCGTCGTTGGAGCCGTCAATGGTCAGCTCCAGAGGCACGGTTTGCTCGACACTAGGCAACATATGCCCACGCAAGTGCACGAGGTCTGCCAAACTGTAGCTGACAGCGTTAGAAGTCTCTGATGTTAATCACCGCGAACCATCAGGGCAGCGGAAGCGACTCCAGCGAGAAATGCTCGGGCAACAATGCGTTGCCGTCCGCCAAAAGAATAGACGCCCGCTCGATCGCATGTCTCAGTTCTCGGACATTTCCCGGCCAGGAATGAGAGCGCAACAGCTCCATTACGGGACGGCTAAGGCGAACCGGCTCACCACAGAATTGTCTGACAAAAAAACGCGCCAGTTCCTGCACATCGTCGCCGCGCTCACGCAGTGGCGGCGCCGGGATTGGAAAAACGGCGAGACGGTAGAACAAGTCCTGACGAAATTCACGCGCCGCAACCTTTTCCTGGAGCCTCGCGTTGGTGGCCGCAACCACCCGCACGTCGACCCGAAAGGTATCCGAACTTCCCAGCCGCTGCACTTCGCGATTCTCCAGGAATCGCAGCAACTTCGCCTGCACAGCCATAGGCATCTCGCCAATTTCATCGAGAAAGAGCGTACCGCCGTGCGCGCTGTGAACTTTGCCGACCCGGGACTGCACGGCGCCGGTGAAAGCTCCGCGCGTGTGTCCGAACAACTCGGCCTCGAGTAACGTTTCCGGAATTGCGGCGCAGTTCACGATTACAAACGGGCGCGCCGACCGAGGGCTGAGCCGATGCAGCGCCTCGGCGATCAGTTCCTTGCCCGTCCCGCTCTCTCCTGTGATAAGCACGGTTGTGTCGCGCGGAGCGACCAACCGGACCATGCGATAGAGGCGGCGCATGGCCGGAGAATCTCCGACCATTCCGGCCAGAGGTTCGGCGCCCAGCTCACAATCGCTGCTGCGCGGCGGCACTGCGGCGATGGCTAGTCCGGGTACGGAGTCATCGGCGAACGCTGTCCTTAACGTTTGCGATGGTGGCGAATCCGGTTCATCATCACTTTCGAAACTGGCCAGGGTGCGATAAAGCGGCGAGTTCCTGAGTTCCAAGGGGAGTTGGGCACGGCCGGTTATGGCGTCGAGCAGAACGACGTCGGTCGAGGGAAATCGCGACTCGATAATCCCTACGAGCTCTTCCGTGTCAAGGTCGGGCAGTTTCTGATCCAACAGCAGAAGGCGGCAGCCGCCGCCGTTTTCAAGCTGGCTCAGAGCGTCCGCGCCGCCGCAGGCCTCCCGCGTAGGCCAGGAGGCGCGATGCAAAGATTCGATCCAGCGCTGACGGCGACCCTGATTTGAGCTGGCGATCAGCACGTTGCGCGAACCGGGAGGGAAAAAGTTTTGAGCGGCTGTGGTCATGAGTTGCGCCCTATCCAATCATCCAAATTAAAAAACGTCAATTAGGTCCGGTTAAGAGTCTCTGTCACCGGATGAGATTCCGGGCGTGGTTTTCCGGAACCGGGCCGGTCAAGGCCTCGACTCTCCATCCACTCGTCGATTCTGTCGCGACGTTCCAAGCCTCCTCGCTGTCGCGATCGTTTCGAGGGAACCGGATTTGCATCCATTTACCTGCCAGATCAGACTCGACCTGCGCGCCCATGGACGACAGCAGACGAACCGCCAGGACCAGCCCCCGACGAGCCGCGGGAACGTCAAATCCATCCGGAAGTTCAAAACCGTTCAGAGTGTGATCGCAATGCCGCTCGATTCGGACCACGGCGGAGGTGCCCTGACGCAGCATGGAAAGCGAGAGACGGTCCTCGGCTCGCAACTCCCGCAAGGCAAAGTCCGCGACGAGAAAAAGGGCCCGCGAGATGCTTTCCCTGGAGGCGAAGACTTCAACGCCGTCGAGTTCCTGCATCGACATCTCCACTTCCATGCTTTCGGCGACGGGCATTATCTCTGCATGCAACTCCAGCAGTGCTTCGTCGAGCCGCACGCGTTTGAGCGACGGAGTGCGGTCAGCCTCCGCGAGCTGGCGGATGAACAGAACCGACTGATACACGCGTTCGGTCGCCTGCAGAGCTTGTTCGAGGGCACAGTGCGCTTCATGGGCCGAAATGCCGGGCTTCCCCAGTGCCAGCTCGAGCGAGCAACGCAACCCTGTGAGCGGCTGGGAAATGGCGTGAAACAAGTCACTGACGAACTGCTCGCGTTCGGACCGCGGATCTTGTTGAGTGGGCTTCATTACAATAACGGCAGTTGTTGCGCCGTCCCTCCTGATTCGCTCAATTCATACCCCACGCCGCGGATTGTGTGGATCAGCTTGCAACTGGAGCTGCCATCGATCTTCTTGCGCAGGTAGTTGATATAAACGTCCACGACATTGGTGGCTGTGTCGAAGTTGAGATTCCAGACGTGTTCCACAATCATCGCCCTGGTGACTCGCCGGCCGGTATTCATCATCAGGTACTCCAGCAGGGCGAATTCCTTCGATGTCAACTCGATCCGTTTGCCGGCGCGCTCGACACGGCGCTCGATGCGATCCAGGGTAAGGTCGGCAATCTTCAACGCCAACGTCGAATTCAACGCCGGCCGTCCGCGGCGCGCCAGGGCACGTACGCGGGCGTTAACTTCAGCAAATGAAAAAGGCTTGTTGAGGCAATCATCGGCCCCGCAATCCAGGGCCTGCACGCGATCTTCGACCCGGCTGCGCGCCGTTAAGACCAGAACCGGCAGGTTCGGTTTCGCCGGCCGCAAACGCCGCAGGAGGGTTAGGCCATCCAACTTCGGAAGATTCAGATCAAGCACCAGCAGATCACATTCAGTATCAAGGGCTAGATCAAGGCCTGCTTCCCCATCGTGCGCTGCATCGACCGTATAGCTTTCCGCCTGCAGTCCTTTTTGCAGGAAACTAGCCAGAGGCAGGTCGTCTTCGATGACAAGGATTCGCATTTGTCTTCTTCTCGGAAAAAGCTGAGTCGGTTCGGCCAGGGCTGGGGGAACTGCTCAACAACTTTGCCGCTCGTGTGAACTGCCAATATCCCGGAGAAGTTATGCTGGCAGTCGCAGCCGGTTATGGAAAGACCAATCGTGAGTTAAGACGCGCGAGTATTCCCGACCCAGCACGTTCCCAATTTGGGCGTATTTAGGCCACCACCATATGGCGGCGGTGACGGGAGCGGTGTCAGTGCCCTAGCAGGCTGCTGAAAAATGCGCCTATTCAGGCTTCTCCTGTGTTGTATGTGGTCAGTTCAAGGATTCCGCTGGTGAACTGTTCGTGGTTGACGTGGAGGTTGGAGGCGATTAGTGGCGGTTTTACGCACACTTCGGCTGAGGGGTACTACCCATGAGATTGCGGATGCGCACCAGATTGTAGGCCGCAGCCGTAAAGGTGAAGACCCAGCCGACCTGCTCCAGTCCACGATGCCGCAGTTTGCGTAACAGCCCCACTGTTTTCATCCAGCCGAACACCTCTTCGATTCTCTTGCGCTTTCTCTGGCTCACCCGATAGCCGTCGTGATGGGTGGTGCGCTGGTCGATGGCACTTCGGCGGTTGGTATCGTTCTGCGCTACATGCGGAGTAACGTTCATGTGCCGCAACTCGCCAATGAAGTCGTGAACGTCATAGCCCTTGTCGGCTCCCAGCGTGACGCTGCCGTTGCCGGGAATCGCCTCAACCATCAGCAGAGCGGCATCGCGTTCGGCTGCGCCATAGGCTTGCGTAGTGCGGGTCGACACCACCAGTCCGTTGCGGTTCTCGGTGAGCAGATGGCCGCGATAGGCCAGCACCGCTGCACTGCCACGGCTCTTGCGAGCCTGCATGGCATCCGGGTCGGTCGTAGAGCAATGGGTATCATTGCTGCGCTTTTCGCCATGAAAGTTTACCGTTGGATTCGAGCCGCCCTCTTGGCCGGAAGCCGCAGGTGGCTGCTCGTCATCATCCATACGGCGGAAACTCTTTTGCCCCGCCCATGCTTCCAGCAAAGTTCCATCCACGGTAAAGTGCTCATCGCTGAGCAGGTCGAGCCGCCGCGCTTGTTTCAGGACAGCCTCAAAGAACGCTTCCGCGATGTCGCCAGCCAGCAACCGCTGACGGTTCTTGCTGAACACGGTCGGGTCCCAGATGGCGTCGTCCATGTTCAAACCCACGAACCAGCGGAAAAGCAGGTTGTAGTTGAGTTGCTCCATCAGCATACGTTCACTGCGCACCGAGTACAGCACTTGCAGTAGCAGCGCCCGCAGCAACTTCTCCGGCGCAATCGAAGGCCGCCCTGTCCGGGCGTACAGCTTGTTCAGTCTGGGCCGAAACTCGCGCAGGGCGGTGTCGGTCATCGCCCGTACCGCACGCAACGGATGGTCTTGAGGAACGCGCTGCTCAGGGCTCACGTAACTGAAAACATCTAACTGCTGCTCGTCGTCTCCACGCATACCTTCTTCTTACCAGCTTGCCCTGTGGAAACGAGAGTAGTTTTTCAGCATCCTGCTAGGGCTATTGGTCGAAAGGACTAAGGTGCAATCCGGGGGAACTACTGATTCCCACTGATTGTGAGTCACGGCTCATTGGCTATGCTAAGAGTGCCGCCGTTTCCGGTTGGAGTTGGGTTTGGTGCGTCTAAAGCTACGAGAGAAAGATCGCCGGTTCTGGAAACGGGTCGCAAACTCAGCCCGTCCCTGCTGGCTTCAGCTGACCGGAATTCTGGGTTTGAGCGTGCTTTCCACCCCGATTGCGCTGCTCATGCCGCTGCCCTTGAAGATTGCGGTCGATTCCGTGCTGGGGCATCAGCCTCTGCCACGCTGGCTTAGCCTGCTGGTTCCGTCCGTGCTTTCTCACAGGGCCTGCCTGTTGTTGGCCGCCGGTCTATTGGTCTTCATCGCATTGCTCAGCAGCTTACAGTTACTGGCAAGCTGGCTGCTGCAAACCTACACGGGCGAGAGACTCGTACACGACTTGCGCGGCCAACTGCTATGGCATGTGCAAAGGCTGAGTCTGGCGTTCCACGACCGGCGCGGCGCGACCGACACGGCTTACCGTATCCAATATGACGCGGCTGCGATCCAGAACATTCTGATCCATGGACTGCTGCCCATTGCGGGCTCAGCGTTTGGCTTCGTCGCAATGCTTTATGTCACTGCGCAAATCAATTGGCGACTGGCGACTGTGGCTTTGATACTTTCTCCGGTGCTTTGGCTGTTGGCTCACAATTCAAGCCGCAAGGTCGGCAGCCGCTACGATGAACTCCGCGAACTCGACAGTTCGGCGATGCTGGTTCTGCACGAGACGCTTGCCTCGATTCGGGTGGTGAAGGCGTTTGGCCGCGAAACACACGAAGACGACCTCTTCCGCCGCAAATCGCGCCAGCGCATGACGGAGCAGGTCCACCTCGCATCCATTCAGGCCAGCTTCCATGTGCTCATTGGCTTCGCTATTGCAGTGGGGACAGCCGCCGCTCTGGTGATCGGTGTCGGACAAGTTCAGGCTCGCGCAATCACCGTGGGCGAACTGTTGCTCGTCATGGCCTATATTGCCCAGTTGTACGAGCCCTTGCGCAACATCAGCAGCAAGGTCCCCGAGCTGCAAGCCTCTATTTCCAGTGTCCGGCGCGCTTTCTCGCTTCTAGATGAGGTTCCGGAGCTGAGTGAAAGTCCGTCGACTCTTCCGCTGAAAAGAGTTGTGGGACATTTTGTTTTTTCGGATGTCTCGTTCCAGTACACGAACGGACGCCGGGTGCTGAACAACGTGTCATTCGAGGTGCAACCGGGCGCGCGGGTCGGCATTGCGGGTCCGAGCGGATCGGGCAAAACAACCCTGATCAACATGCTCACCAGGTTCTACGACCCGGTGCAGGGCTGCATTTCGCTCGATGGAGTTGATCTCCGAAATTACAGGCTCGCCGATCTCCGCCAGCAGTATTCCATCGTGCCGCAGGAGCCGATGCTGTTCTCCACCACCGTTGCCGCAAACGTAGCCTACGCATGGCCCGGCGCGAGTCGCGCCGACGTGATGGAAGCCGCCAAGATGGCCGGGGCTCATGAATTCATTTTGCGATTGCCGAAAGGGTATGACACTCCGATCGGCGAGGGAGGGCTCGCCCTGTCCGGCGGAGAGCGTCAGCGGCTGGCAATTGCGCGGGCGTTTCTGAAGGATGCGCCCGTCTTGATTCTGGATGAGCCAACCAGTGCCGTGGATACGAACGCCGAACAACTCATCATCGACGCGCTGGAGAAGCTCATGCGCGGTCGAACCACGTTCATGATCGCGCATCGTTTGAGCACTCTGGAAAGAAGCGACCAGGTGCTGGTTCTCAGGGACGGTCGTCTCAACTCCATTGTCGGCGGTCTTCAACAGGCGCGGGAAGAGTTGCTGACCAGTTCCGATCCGCCTGCCAGTCCGCGCTCCGGCCCCGTACTGGTTCATTAGGTCACGCGCCGCGCCAGTTGTCGCCGCTGTTTAGATTCTCTGCAGCCCCAAGCCTCCTCCGGGGTGGCGCCATGGTTGCATCCAGAATGGTGCCACGCCGGCCAAACTCCTATTGTGTGTCAGGGATGCTGGTGGTAACGTCTGGCTGAACGGCTCTGTCGGCGGCGCCGCGCATCCGTCGGAAACCCTGGGGTTCCCGCTACGTGCACTTTTCACGCAGTGGGGTGGAAGCTGATGCCCGTTCCTTATCGAATTCAACTGGAGCACACGGTCGAGGCGGCTCTCAACGGCGCGACTGTAGTTACCGCCAACACGCGAGCCTCCCGCAATTTGCTGCGCGCCTGCGACCAGCAGCGCAAGACCGGCGCGGAAGCATGGCGCACGCCTTCCGTGTTGCCGCTGGCGGCTTGGGTAAGCGAGCTTTGGCAATCTGCACAGGTGAGTGGGGCGCTGGAGCAAACTCTGCTCGGACCGCTTCAGCAGCAGACGCTCTGGACCCAGATCGTTAGCGAATCCTCATCCCCATCGGTCGTTCTGAATGGCCGCGAGTTGGCCCGGCTTGCGTCGCAGGCGTGGGAGGCGATGCACGCATATTCGATTCCATTCCGTGCACCGGAATTTCGCGGGACAGCCGAGTCGAGTTCCTTTCTTGCCTGGGCTGATACCTATCGCGATGTCACTGCCGGCCGAAGGTGGCTCGATCCTTCGCGGCAGATCGACGTCCTGGTGCCGCTGCTTCCGGCCCTGAAAAGTTTGCTGCCAAAGAGCATGATATTTGCCGGCTTCGATCAGCTCACGCCGCAACAACGAAAGCTGATCACTGCGCTCTCCCTGCAAGGCGTTAGCGTAACAATCCTAAACGCGGAGTCCGAATTTCCTCACGCGGAAACGATTCGAAGCGTGAAGCTGGCCGACCGCTCCGCTGAGTTGACGATGGCTGCCGGATGGGCGCGTGCTCACCTCGAATCCAACCCCTCGGCGAATCTCGGCGTGGTAATTGCCGGGCTCTCGGAGATCAAGGACAGGGCCGAGCAGACTTTCTCGGCCATTCTTCATCCAGAACAATACTTTGCGGTTCGCGATCTTCCGCAACGCGCCTTCGATATTTCACTTGGCCGCACGCTTGCCGAGTATCCAATTGTCCGTAGCGCCTTGATTTTCCTGCGCCTGCTCTCGGCGTCGGTGCCGCTTTCGGATTTTTCCGCATGGCTTCGCTCGCCTTATTTCGGTGCGGTTGGCGAACAGGGCGGCCAGCGCGCGCAACTCGATTGGCTCTTGTCGCAAGTGCTTGCGCCTTCTGTAACGCTTGAGTCCGCGCTCGCGGCCACGGCAAAGGCGGGCGCCAAGGGGTACACGGTTCTCGAACCCGTCAGACAATTGCAAGCGGCGCGGCAAGTCGCCATGCAGGCGCAAGCGCTGCCCCCAAATCGCTGGATCAGCGAGATATTTGCTCTGCTCGCGGCTGCGCGATGGCCCGCTGAAGTCGATGGGCTTGTCCTGTCTACCGAGGAATATCAGTCTCGCGATGCGTGGGAAAGCCTGCTCGCCGAGGTCGGCACCCTCGACTTGGTGCGGCCGCGTATGGAGTTCAACGAAGTGGTCGAGTGCATCGTCGAAGCGGCCTCTGCCAGGATCTTCAAACCACAAAATCAAAGCGCTCCAGTGCAGGTGATGGGTGAGTTGGAAGCTGCGGGCTCTGGTTTCGATGCGCTTTGGATCGCGGGCTGGAGCGACGAGGCATGGCCGCAACGGGGTGCACCGAACCCCTTGCTCCCGCTCGCGCTGCAGCGTGAGTACAATTTGCCCCATAGTTCGGCCGAGACCGATCTGGAGTTCGCACGCAGCGTGTCCGCCCGCCTGTTGCAAAGTGCCGCGCAAGTCACGGTCAGTTGGCCGGCCGCGGAAGAAGATCGTCAGCTCCGCCCCTCGCCACTCACTGCCATGCTGCCGGTTGCCGATGCCGACGATCTGGGCGTGCCATCTTCCAAGAGCATGGCCGAACTGTTCCCTTCCGTGGCCCTGGAGTCCGTGCAGGATTATCGGGCACCCGCGCTTGTCGACGGCGAAATGCGCTCGCATGGAACCCGCATTCTGGGGCATCAATCGAATTGCCCGTTCCGCGCCTTCGTCGAGGTGCGCCTCTGCGCCGCCCAGTCCAAGCGAGTGGAACCGGGCTTGAACCCGGTCAATCGTGGGCAGCTCGTTGAATCCGCCCTTCAATGGGTTTGGGATGAGCTTCACGACAAGGTCACTCTCGAAACATGCGGCGACCAGCGTTTGCAGGAAATCGTCGGCGCTGCCGTGGAGCGCGCCTTCAACTCGCTGGAGGTGAAGCCGACCGATGCTTGGAGCATCCGATACTTCGAATTGGAGCGGCAGCGACTGACCGCGCTGGTCAACGAGTGGCTCAACTTCGAGCGCGGCCGCGAAGACTTCAGCAAGGTTGCGCATCAGCAGGAAATTCAATTTCAGCTAGCCGGACTGGATTTGCGGGGCCGCATCGACCGCATCGATCGTCTTCAAGACGGCTCGCTCGTCATCATCGACTACAAAACCGGCAGCCAGTCCCTCAAGCCCGCACATTGGAACACACCTCGTCCCGTGCATCCGCAACTTCCGCTGTATGCAACGGCCTTGCAGCGAATTTCCGGCACGAGTCTCTCCGGTGTCGCATTTGCTTTCGTCAATCGTGGCGACTGCAGCATGAAAGGCGCCGGCCTGCGGCCCGAAATTCTTGCAGCCAAAAAACTGCGTGCCGCACCGTTGCAGGAATACCTCGAGAAATGGGGGCCGGAGCTGGAATCGCTTGCCGAAGCATTTCTGCGCGGCGACGCCCGTGTAGATCCGAAGCACGCGCCGGGTTCCGCTTCCCGATCGACTTGCGATGAGACCTACTGCCACCTGCGCGCGGTCTGCCGCATGGCGGAGATCGATTTCCCGCAGGAGCAGGCGGAGGAGGACCCCGATGAACTCGACTAGCGGAAAGGTCGTTCGGGAGCCCGCCGACGCCGCGGTGCGCAAAGCTGTTATCGATTACCGTCGGTCATTTATCGTCCAGGCCCCTGCCGGCTCCGGAAAAACCGAGCTGCTCATCCAGCGCTTCCTCAATTTGCTGGCCAACGCGGAAGTGGCAGAACCCGAAGCGATCCTTGCCATCACCTTTACGCGCAAGGCGGCCAATGAGATGCGTAACCGCATCCTGAGCGCGCTCGATCAGGCGGCCACATCGGGCAGCAGCGATGGAGATGGCAACTCGAAGCTGACACAACGATTGGCTTGCGCCGCGGTTCAGCGCGACCGTCAGCGCCGGTGGGCTATTCTGGAAAACCCGGGACGACTGCAGGTGCGCACAGTCGATTCCTTCTGCGATTCGATAACTCGGCAAATGCCGATTCTGGCGCAATTTTCAGTTGGCGCGAAAGTCAGCGAAGATTGCGATGCGTTCTACCGGCAGGCTGCCCAACGGACGCTGCGACTGCTGGCGCATCCCACCGCCTCCATTGCATCGTCGGTGGAAACCTTGCTGCGCCATCTCGACAATAATCTTCAGCGCGCGGAATTGCTGCTGATCGAAATGCTGAAGAGGCGCGACCAGTGGCTTCCCTTGCTGGGCCGTTGCGATCAATACGACGCTGCCGAACTGACTCGATTCCGCGAGGAACTGGAAGCCTCTCTCCGCCATGCTGTTTGCACGGAGTTGGCGGGGATTCGCAACAGTGTTCAGGCCGCGCTCGGCGGAGCTCGCAAGGAGTTCATAGGCATGGCTCGCTACGCCGCGCGGAACCTGCAAACTTCTCCGCAGAACCGGGTTGCGCTGCTGTGCTCCATCGAGGACTTGCCCGGAGAAGACGCCGAGGAGGTAAGACTCTGGCTCGGGCTTCGCGATTTTTTCCTGAACAAAGGCGGAAAGCTCTGGAGCCGGCTGACGGTGAAGAATGGATTTCCGGCGACTCCGGAGTGCAGGCCGCACAAGGAGCGTTGCGAGGAATTGTTCTCTTCGCTCAGGGCCAGCGACGAAGCGGAAGCACTGGCAGCGCCACTTAAACGGCTGGAGTTTTTGCCGCCGGTTACTTACACCGGCGAACAGTGGGAGTGCGTACACGCTCTGCTGGTTCTCTTGCCGCGGGCAGCCGCCGAGTTAAAGGTTATTTTCGCCGAGCAACGGTCTTGCGATTTCATTGAAGTTTCTCAGGGCGCTCTTGCCGCGCTGAACCCGGTCGAGCCCTCGCAATTTGCACTTTCTCTGGGCTGCCGGATACAGCACATTCTGGTCGATGAATTCCAGGACACGTCGGTGGCACAGGTCGAGCTGTTAAAGCGGCTCACGGCGGAGTGGGCACTCGGCGACGGCAACACACTGTTCCTCGTGGGCGATCCCATGCAGTCGATTTACGGCTTCCGCAAAGCCGAGGTCAGTCTTTTCGAGGATGCGCGCCGCGGCCACGCCGATTTGCCATCGCTTGAGCCGCGAGAACTGTTCGTGAACTTCCGCTCCACGGCACCCCTGGTTGACTGGTACAACCGGGTATTCGGAGAGGTGCTGCGTGAACCAAACCGTGCGACCGGGGCGGTTAAGTACGAACCTGCCGAGCCCGCGCAATCCGACCGTGAGCCCGCGTCCGAGTTGGACGGGGTGCACCTGCACCGGGTCGAAGGTCGTGAAGCCGAAGCGGCGTGTGTCGCCGATATCGCCGGACGCGTGCGTCAACAGCGTCCCGGAGGCAGCATCGCAATCCTGGTTCGCGCCAGGACCCACCTTCCGGAAATCGTTCGTGCCTTGCAGGCTGCGGAGATTCGCTTTCGCGCCGTCGACATTGAACCGCTCGGCCAAAGCCAAGCCGTTCGTGACCTGCATGCCTTGACGCTTGCGATTGCGCAGCCCGCCGATCGCGTCGCGTGGCTTGCGTTGTTGCGCTCGCCCGTATGCGGACTTGCCTTGCCCGACCTTCTCGAACTCTGCCGCGGTGATGACCGCTCCACCATTCCGCAGTTACTCCGATTGCGGTCCTCACGCCTATCGGAAAATGCACGCCAGCGTTGTGGACGCGTGTTCGCCGTGCTTGCCGACGCAATCGAGCTGCGCGGACGGACAGGTTTGCGCGAGATTATCGAACGCACGTGGATCGCTCTCGGCGGACCTTCCAGCTCCGTAAAGATCGATCAGGACCTTCGTGACGCCGCGGCTTACCTCGGTCTGTTGCAACAATCGGAATCCGGCGGCGAGCTCGCGGATGCGGACGCTTTTCAGAAGAACCTGCAACGGCTCTTTGCCCCGACGGAAACCGACATTCCCGGAACTGTCGAAATCCTGACCATCCACGGCGCAAAAGGCTTGCAGTGGGACACCGTTATCCTTCCGGCTCTGGGACGCTCCATCCAACACGAAGACGATCAACTGCTCTCCTGGCGCGAGTTCGTGAGCGAAGGGCAGGCTCATCTGCTGCTTGCTCCAATTGACTCGGCAGCCAATGCCGGCTCGGACGCCGGCGTGGAAACATATCTTATGCAAGTTTCAGCTGACCGCGAAAGGGAGGAACGGAAAC
>CAWHUL010000007.1:0-116256 GCA_963832365.1 uncultured Acidobacteriota bacterium
GATTTTATTGTGTCGATATTTCCGTGTTCGTGTTTTCAGTAAGTTGCAGACTTTTATGCTATTTGCCGCTGTGATTTACTCGCAATCGTCGATCTGAGCCCGTATTTTCGTAAAAAATATTAGGAAAAATTAGGGAATAATAGCCCCATTTTACTAGCTCCGAACTCCTAGTTCGCCAGGCAAAACATACCCGACGGGTACCCAATAAGGTGCGGCGGATACTTGATCACTTAATAATTGGTTACTTAATAATTAAGGAGGGCGGGGAATTGGGTACCGGATAAAGCATACGAAGTATCCGGCCTGATACTCCAGTCAGGCAGGTTAGAGTACAAAGTTTACTCTTCAGATTTTTGGCCTAAATACCCCAGCTGTACCCAAATTCCACTCTCGGCGCGGCAACAGACCCGGACGACTGGACGCCCCTTATGCATTTCTCCGGTTCCCGTTAATAGCACTTAAATCTCAGTCATGTCGATCGTTGAAAGAGGTTTCTGTCCTCCATCGGCACAGCTGGACGCATCCATCCTATTGCGGACGCATCATAGCGTTCCCGAGCGCCTTATTTCCCGTCCTCGACAATTGCCACAGCCCGAGTCCAGCCAGCGGAGGCAGCGCGTATCTTCACCGGGAAGCAGACCACAGTAAATCCGTCGGCCGGCAGTGATTCAAGATTGTGCAGCTTCTCCAGATGGCAATACCCGATCTCTCGACTGGCCTTGTGTCCCTCCCAAATCAAAGCGGCGTTTCCGGTCTGCCGATACTTTTCCGCGGTATAGGTAAAGGGCGCGTCCCAGCTCCACGCGTCGGTGCCGGTAACCCTCACGCCTCGCTCTAACAGATACAGCGTGGCCTCCCGTCCCATGCCGCAGCCGGAGTTGACGTAATCCTCTTCGCCATACCGGGCGCCGGCACGGGTGTTGACGACAACGATCTCCAGCGGCTTTAGTTCATGATGAATCCGCTGGAGCTCGGTCTCAACGTCTTTGGCGGTAACCACGTATCCGTCCGGATAGTGGCGGAAGTCCAATTTCACGCCTGGCTGAAAGCACCACTCCAGGGGAACCTCGTCGATCGTGATTGCGGGCTCACCGTGGTTCATGGTCGAGGCAAAATGATACGGCGCATCCAGGTGGGTGCCGTTGTGCGTGATCAAATCCAATCTTTCAATCGCCCACCCCTCACCGTCGGGCAGTTCCTGCTTGGTCAGTCCCGGAAAAATACCGAGCAACTGGGGCACGGACGCCTGGTGGTCGATGTACGTTATCTTTGGGCGGAATAACTGCGGATCGGCGGGGACATCATTTTCCAAGGGCGTGGAAATGTCGATGAGCTTTCGAGCCATGATCGTAATCCTTGGAGATGGTTGTCGCTAACATGCCAGGCCTCACGATTCTGGCATATTCGCGGCCGCTCCGGCGAGCTGCTGCGAAGCGCGCAACGCCTGTCACCCCCGCAAAGCAAACAACAGTTCGACGACAGTTACGACCAGAATTCCCAGCGCCTGCCAATTGTGTAGCAGGTGGTAGCGCACAGGCCATGCAATCCCCACCGCAAGCACCAGGATCAGCAGATTCCCGATCACCGAAAATGCTCGGGTGAGCCCATCGCTGTGCCGGGCGCGCGATACGTTCAGGAAGCCACCGACAATCATGGCCGCCGCTGTTCCTGACAGCGACAACGTGAGATGACTGGCCGACTGGATGCGGAAGTTCGTAACGGACTGAGCTACCCCGAAGGCAATCATCAGCCAGCCAAAGATCTGGTCAAGTGCGTTCATCCTGGCTCCTGCCTCGTTAGGTTAGCATCTCGCAGAACCGAAGCGGGTCGACCCAGCAGCATAGGGGCGACCTCAACCAAGTCTATCGAATCGATTGCAGTGTCGTTGTCTCCGGCCACAGGGAAGCCGGTATACTGCAGGTTGTAAAGAGTCACCGATGCAGCAGTTGACGACGCCAGGCACGACAAGGGTCTTGCATGGAGCCATTCATGCAGCAATGGACGGCAGCCAACATTCGCGAGCCAGCGGGGCAAATTGGCGGTAGTCACGGGAGCCAACAGTGGACTGGGCTTCTGCGTCGCTCTGGAACTGGCCAAGGCGGGCGCCTCTGTGATTCTCGCTTGCCGCGACGAGGCTAAAGGAACGAACGCATTAGCTCGCATCCGGGCACAGGTTCAGCGGGCACACGTATCGCTGGAACGGCTTAACTTGGCGGAACTGGAATCGGTGCATGCTTTCGCGAAAAAGATCGTCCGCCGGGGCAAGCTCGATTTGCTCGTCAATAATGCGGGCATCCTCGCCCTGCCAAAGCGGGAGACCACCGCCGACGGTTTCGAGATGCAATTCGGGGTCAACCACCTGGGACACTTCGCCCTTACGGGTTGGCTGTTGCCGGCGCTGCTGCAGGCTGAGAGTCCGCGCGTGGTCACGGTGAGCAGCTTGGCACATAGCTTTGGCCGTATGGATTTCAGCGACCTGCAGGCGGAACACTTTTACCTTCCATGGGCGGCGTACGCACAATCGAAACTGGCCAACCTGCTGTTTGCTTCCGAGTTGCAAGCCCGCAGTGACGCCGCCAACTCTAAGCTGCTGAGCGTGGCCGCGCATCCGGGTCTTTCGGCGACCAATATAGTGGCTGCCGGGCCGGGCATGGACGGACCCTCATTGCAGGCCATCTTCCTAAGGGTCGCCAGTGCAATGCTCTCGCAGCCCGCGGCACAGGGCTCTTTGCCGATCCTGTATGCAGCGACCGCGCCCGCGGTGAAGCGTGGAGGGTTTTACGGTCCCGGCGGTATCGGAGAATTCTGGGGTTATCCACAACCGGCGAGGTTAGCGCCCCAGGCTAGTGAACGAAAAGCTGCCATGGAGTTGTGGCAGATCTCGGAACAGCTCACCGGTGTCCGCTACAGCAAAGCCTTGAGACAAAGCCGAGGATGGATGGCCGCCGCCCCCGGTTCTGCACCAGAGCAACGCAGAGGAGATCGCCGCAGACCCAGCTCGCAACCACGAGGGAGCCGGTATACTGCAGGTTCGTGAAGGGGCACAACAGAAGGAGGATTCTACGCACGTGGATCCCGCCGAACTATTGAAGGCAATTGCATTTGCTGCCGACAAGCATAGTCACCAACGACGAAAAGACGCCGAGGCTTCCCCGTACATTAATCATCCGATAGCCGTCGCAAACGTTCTCGCAGGCGAGGGCGGAATATCCGATGAGACGACGCTGCTAGCGGCTGTTCTCCACGATACTGTCGAAGACACCCAAACAACGTTTGCGGAACTCGAGCAAAACTTCGGTCCGGAGGTGACCGCCTGGTCCGCGAGGTAACAGATGACAAGTCTCTTCCTAAAGCGCAGCGGAAACAGCTTCAGGTTGAGCACGCGCCAGGTTCTTCCAGCCGCGCCAAACAGCTGAAAATTGCGGACAAGATCTGCAATGTGCGCGATATCGCGGTCAGCCCTCCCGCAAATTGGCCGCTACAGCGTCGTCGCGACTATCTGGAATGGGCCGAAAAGGTAGTCGCTGGCTGCCGAGGTGTCAACGTCCGACTGGATCAGGCATTCGATCACGCGATTGCCAAGGCCCGAGATGCCCTGGAGCTCAAGGCATAGTCAAAAATCACTGGCGAGCGTGTTATCTATGCTGGGGCTCATCAGGTTGCCGCGCCTGTTTCACCATTTCTACCAGGACATTTCTGGTCTCCGCCGGACTGCTTACTTCCCGCACGAACGCGATGCGACCGCCGCGCACGCCCTCCTGCGGTCTTCAATCGAACGTGAAAACCAAGACGATCGATTGAAGTAATGGCTGCCTCCTGTGACTCGATGCCGGCAAAAACTCGCGCCAGGAGGACAAGCTCCTCCTTGTGGTCGCTATTCATGTGCTGCATGATGCCGGCTGCAGCGTCCGCCAGCGGGTCGGGAAGCGCACTCTCGTAGTCCGCAGCAGGGATCCAGCCCATCACGCCGAATCCACCCACGTAGTAAACGTCCACCACGTCCATCCGATAGAAAGAAAAATCCTCGTAGTCCACCCAGTATTTGCTGTTTTCGTAGCGGGCCAGGTAGAGCTTGCGCAATTCCGCCACCTCTGGTCCGCGTACCGCCAGAACGTTGCCCAGCAACGTGACCCTGGAGGCACCCAGGGGATCGCCGCTGGCGTCAGGTTGCGTTACCAACAGGCTGGCGCGCGGGTCCGCCAGCAGATTGTGGGTGTGCATGGCCATCGTGCTGATGAGAAAGATGGGGCGCCCACGCTCGTCGAGACCGTAAGGCATCACCGAGCCGAAGGGGAAGCCCGGCTGTTTGCGGGAGAGGGTGGAGAGGCTGCCGATGCGGCCCAAGTACACCAGGGTGCGAGCCCGCTCGGCGAACGAAGGCTCGGGGACCGAAGGCTGATCAGTTACAGGACCACTGCTTGCGTGCTTTCTCACAGACGATGACACTGTTGCCTCCTGTGAATACGCTCTCTAAAGTGATGGGAAACTCGTGACGATCGCGATACCAACCACGCCTCCGGCAATTAGTTTTGCGGATCGGGCATCAACAGAATGATCTTTCCTACGCCGCCCTTTTCCGCAGCACCTGTGCCTCAGCCGCATCGCGCAGAGGAAGCCGGCGGCCGATCGGCAGGACGAACTTGCCGTCGCGCAGGTCGTCTGCAAATTCACGTACCTTTGATGGATCAGGCTTCGCGAACACGCGCGTGATCTTTACTGTCGGGTTCAATGCGGCTGTTCCCTCCGGCAATACGGAGGCATACCCAAACGAGCCTCCCTGCTTCACCTTTGCAATCAACTTTGCTGCAACCTCACCGCCGACAGTATCGGCAATTGCATCCAAAACGCCTAGCTTCGCAATCGCTTCATCGTCATCAATTGCAACCACTCCAGAACACCAAGGGAGCGAGCGTCCTCCAGTTGTTTCTTGCGAACGCCCGCAATCACCTTCGCGCCCATCTTCTTGGCCGTATGCACCGCGGCCCGCCCCACGCTGCCCACCGCTCCCGTTACCAGTATCGTCTGCCCCTTCTGCAGCTTCGCCGCCTGGCGGACCAACTGGTCTCCCGTCAAGGCAATCAGCGGAATTGCAGCCGCGTCCACCAGGTCTACCCCGTTCGGCAGGTGTGTCACGTCCGAATCGGGCACTGCCACCAGTTCGGCATAGGTCGCATTCGAGAATGCAAGTACGCGGTCACCGGGCTTGAAGTGCTTCACATTCGCGCCCACAGCGCGCACGACGCCACTCACATCGCGGCCAAGAATTGCCGGAAACGACAACGGAAAATCCTTCTGTCTCGCACCCGAACGAACCTTCCAGTCAATCGGATTCACGCTCGCGGCGGCCGCCGCGATCAACACCGTGTCTCCGCTCACCTGCGGATCGGGAACGTTATCTTCAAACTTCAGCTTTTCAGGACCACCATACTCATGCAGCACAACTGCCTTCATCGCGTCTCTCCAATGCCGGCCGCAGATCTTGTGGACATCAGCATCTCCAGCTTCTCCATTCGATGCGCAGATGATTCTACCGATCGCGCCATCGCATCATACTTAAACTAGATGTTCTGTTTCAGGTGAGCTGTGGTGGCAAACTCCCAGTACCGCTTTCCTCCCGGACCCGAGACAAACCTGCTATGGCCGGCGTTGCGGAGGCTGCGCCCGGCGAATCCACTGAAGCTGTTTCCTCACTTGGCAGAGAAGTACGGCGACGCTGTCCACTATCAAGTCGGCTCAAACCACTTTCTGCTCCTGAGTCATCCGGATTATGTGCGCGAGATTCTCGTTGTGCAGCAGGACAATTTCGTCAAGGAACGCACGATGCAGCGTTCGCGCATGTTGCTGGGTGAAGGCATGATCACAGCCGAAGGTGCGCTGCATCGCCAGCAGCGTCAGGCGGCACAACCAGCCTTTCATCGGCGGCGGATTCCGGAGTATGCGGCTACGATGGTGTCGCGGACCGCAGCGCTCAGCCGCCAATGGCAGGACGGTACTCGTATTGACGTTAGCCGGGAAATGATGGTGTTGACGCTAGGCATCGTGGCCAAAACGCTGTTTGGCACCGAGATCGACGAAGAAGTAGAGGAGTTGGCGGACGCGATCAACAGCATTATGGCCTTGTACAACTTCCTGGTGCTGACGCCGGCGGTCGAATTGTTAGTGCACCTCCCACTACCGATGACCAAGCGATTTACCCGTGCGCGTGATCGCCTGGATGCAACCGTGTACCGCATGATCCAGTCCCACCGAGCGAAAGCGCAATGCGCGGCGGAAGGCCTAACCATCGAACCGGGATCGGGAGAGAACACCGGCGATCTGCTTTCGATGATGCTGGCGGACAACCAGACTTCCAACGCCCAGCGGGACCGGCAATTACGCGATGAGGTGATCACCATCTTCCTGGCCGGTTACGAGACCGTCGCCAACGCTTTGGCCTGGACGTGGTACCTGCTATCGCAGAATCCGGTCGCCGAACGGCGGTTGCATGAGGAAATTGACAGTGTTCTGGGCTGCCGGTTGCCGACTGCGGAAGACTTGCAGAAGCTGAAATATACCCGAGATTGTTTTTTCGGAATCGATGCGTTTGTTTCCGCCTACCTGGACGATGGGCCGCAAGGCGCTGGATGATTTTCATTTGGGGCCATTCTTCCTGCCTGCGGGGACAACGGTGCTGATGAGCCAGTGGGTGATGCATCGCGACGCCAGGTACTTTCCCGATCCGCTGCGCTTCGAACCCGAAAGGTTTGCGCCGGAGAGCAAGAGGGAACATTTGCGGTTCAGCTATTTCCCGTTTGGCGCAGGGCTGCGCCAGTGCATCGGCGAGTCGTTTGCGCGCATGGAAGGCGTGCTATTGCTGGCCACGCTAGCGCAAGGCTGGAAGCTGCGACTTGTTCCCGGTCACCAGGTCGAGCCCGCACCGCTCATTACCCTGCGGCCAAAATACGGCATGCAAATGCACCTCGAACGCAGGAACGTGCGATTAGTGCGAACCGATATCGCCTGATCTCTTCAGCAAATCCTCTTCGCTGACGCCCAGCTGACACGCGGTTAGAACTCAATCAGGGAGGGAGCCGTCGAGACGTCCGGAATCTTTTGTCTCCTCGCCAGTTGACGTGGTCGCCGCTTGGACAACCCGACTGCCTAATGAAAGAGTCGCTGAGTATCACCGGCACGGCACACTCCACGAAGGTGCTCTCTGTTGCTTCACAATGTGAGGGTTACCGTACCGGTTATTCGAACTTTGCCCCCAGAGCCGATTGCAGGCTGGGGCGACCCTCGCACCATGGTTCCGGTGCGGCTGGCTGGTGCGGAGGTCTCTGAGGGTTTTTGCACCAAGCTGGCGGTGCTGTTCTGAGCGCTTTCCGCTTGCCACGTTCGCATCTACCGTCAACGCCTAAAACCCGCGTGCCCATAAATGCTCACCCACAAAATTCCGCGTCCTCTCTCCGTAGCTTTGTGCCAAATGGATCGCGCTCTTGCCCTTGGTTCCCCGTACGGCACCTTTCGTCGCCACTTCTTTGTATGGCTTGTCCATCGTTGAGATTCCCTCTCCTGTGCTTGCCGGCTCACGTTTGCGAGTTCCTTCGATTCGATGGACTCCCGGATCTGTCAAACTCCGACTGCCCCCACACAGCCGGGGGGGTCTCCCTTTTTCCAATAGAGTGCACACCGATTGTGCAACCGGTCGCAAACTTGGTGTACTTTGCTGTCACTCCGGGTGACCGAGATCATTTCCATTCAAGAGTTGGACGCGATTCTGGGCAGTACAACGATCCCTGAAGGAAGAGGGCATACCTGCCCCCTGTACACAGCAGATGTGATGGTCGTCACAGATAACGGTGAGTTCATTCACCTTTTGCGTATAATGCACCGGTGACAATGGGAACAGTCCAGCCTATGTGAGGGATCATGAGCGACAAAGAAGGTTCCACCCTGGAACCGAGTGCCGGTCCAAGACGGCAGTTTCTGAAAATGGCAGACGCGGGCAGTATTACAGGCGACCGCTCTGGTTAGCGTATCGCAACTCTTATCCGCCACTGCGGAAGCTAAGACCGCGCAACAGGTCCCTCCAACCGATGGAGGCGAGAAGCCAGATCCGTTGATCAGGATGCAGCAGGAACTTCTGCGAGCGCTCAACAAGCCAGTGGAGCAGCGTCGTTGGGGCATGGTCATTGACACGCGCAAGTGCGTCGGCTGTCACTCCTGCACGGTTGGCTGCGTTCTGGAGAACAAGCTTCCTCCAGGGGTTGTCTATCGTCCGGTAATTGACGTTGAGATTGGCACGTATCCGAACGTCAAGCGGCGCTTTCTTCCCCGGCCGTGTATGCAATGCGACAACCCGCCCTGCGTGCCGGTTTGCCCGGTGAAGGCCACCTGGAAGAGACAGGACGGCATTACCGAAATTGATTACAAGGTCTGCATCGGGTGCCGTTACTGCATCACCGCCTGCCCGTATCAGGCGCGCACCTTCGACTTCGGCGAAAACTGGGCAAATAATGCTGCTCATGGAGAGGACGGCGCTTTCGCTCTCGCGACCGGACGGCGGTACCAGCAGAATCAGACCTACGAGTACGGGAAGGTGTACAGCCGATCCGAGGGAATAATCCCAGGCAGTCCCGTGGGCAATGCGCGTAAGTGCACATTCTGTATACATCGGCTGGAGAAGGGCCAGCTTCCGATGTGCATAACGACCTGCATCGGTCGCGCCGGTCTGTTCGGCGATCTCAATGATTCAACCGCGCTCGTCACAGAATCCGTGGCTGCCAACAATTCCGTGCGTCTCAAAGACGAGCTCGGCGCTGCGCCGAAAGTGTTCTATCTGCTCTGAGGAGATCCCATGTCTATCATGAACGAAATCCGCAAGCGCAATCCGAAGGAAATCACCCTTGGGGTGATCGCGATTCTTCTCGCGCTGCTGGGAGTGATAGGACTGCTGCTCCGCGTCTTTAATGGCGACCGTGCAGCCGACTTCTCCAGCTATGTTCCCTGGGGGCTCTGGGTAGCCGCCTACATTTACTTCAGCGGACTTTCCGCCGGTGCCTTCATGATTGCCATCGGGGCGTATGTGTTCAACGTTCGCTCGCTTTACAGAGTCGGCACGCTGGCACTGTTCACCGCGGTTTTAACTCTTCCCATGGGCCTGCTGGCGATTGGCCTGGATCTTGGACACATGGAACGGGCGATTTTCGTATTCATACGTCCGCAGTTCCACTCGATGATGGCGTGGATGGTCTGGCTGTACACGGCATATCTGGTGCTGGTGGCGTTCATGCTGCGGTATTCAATCGCGGCGGAACGAGCCACCTCAGCCGAAGCCATTGCTACTGCCCAGCGCCGCCTGCGGATGCTGGGAATCGTTGGAATTCCGCTGGTGATTGCGTTCGCGGGAGGGGTTGGCGCGTTGTTTGGGACGGTAATCGCCCGCGAGTACTGGCACACCTCGCTGTATCCGGTGTTTTTCCTTATTGGCGCCCTGACCTCCGGAGCAGCGCTCCTGACTGCAGTTGTCGCATTCCTGTGGCCAACCCGGGATGCTGAGTGGCACGACCTGATTGAGCGGATGAGAACCTTTGTTCTTGCGCTGGTTCTGGTGGAAGCGCTTTTGGAGTGGGCTGAATATTCGGTGCCCGCGTGGTATCAGGTCGGCTCTGCCTACGCGATCATTAAGTTCGTTCTGTTTGGACCTTATTGGTATGTGTTCTGGCTGGTCCACCTTCTTGCTCGGAGTCGTGGTACCAATCGTGTTGCTGGTTCGGGACCGACGTCCGGCGGCGGTTGGAATCGCTTCAGCCCTGGTTGCAATCACGTTTCTTTGCGGTGCGCCTAAACCTTGTTATTCCAGGCTTGATTGCGCCCGAGTTACAGGGCTTGGAGATGTCGTACACGGACCCCATCGGCAATCGCCTCACCTATCAATACCTGCCCACGTTTTTCGAGTGGCAAGTGCTTCTGGGCGTGCTCACGATCGGTATCATTTTCGCCATCATTGGCGCACGCAAACTCCCATTGATTCCGTCTGCGTCACGCAGCTCTCGCGAGGTAGTCTAAATGTCCAAAGAAAAGAATGAATCTCAGAAGCGGGGAGTCAGCCGTCGTTCCATTCTCGGGGGTGGCGCAGCACTTGCGGGCGGAGCGTTGCTGGGTATGGTCGGCTGTGAGGCAAAAGACAGCCTCGCCGAGAACAGCGATTACCCACTTATCCAGCCGGAGAATGTGCTTTACACAACCTGTCTGCAGTGCAACACGCAGTGCACATTGAAGGTCAAAATCCAAAATGGACTGGTGGCAAAGATCGATGGCAACCCTTACAGCCCGATCACCATTCTTCCGCAGGTCAACTACAAGACCTCGCCGACAGAGGCGGTGATCGTCGATGGCGCCATCTGCCCCAAAGGACAATCGGGAGTTCAGACGCTCTATGATCCTTACCGGCTGCGAAGGGTTCTAAAGCGAGTCGGTCCGCGTGGATCAGGTAAGTGGAAGGCAATTCCCTTTGAGCAGGCGGTTCAGGAGATTTGCGACGGCGGCCGTCTTTTCTCTGACATTGGAGAAAACCGCACCGTTCCGGGGTTCAAAGACGTTTTTGTTCTGCGCGATTCTGCGCTGGCGAAGTCTCTGGCTGAGGATGTCGCTGCCTTGCGCAAAGGCGATTTGACGCTGGATGCATTCAAAGAAAAGAACCGCGATCATCTTGATATTCTCATCGATCCCGATCACCCGGACTTTGGACCCAAAAACAATCAGTTCGTCTTGCAGGGAGGACGAATCAGTCCGGACCGGGAAACTTATACCAAGCGCTTCACCTTCGGCGCGCTGGGTTCGGCCAACTGGTATGGCCACACAACGATCTGCGAGCAGGCGCACCACGTGGCATTTATGTATTCGCTCGCGACGTGGCAGGAGAAAGATGGCAAGTACTCGTGGGTGAAAGGTCCGAACCACATGAAGCCGGACTACACCAAGGCCGAGTTCGTGATCTTCTGGGGAACAGGCTTCAATGAAGCGAACTTCGGCCCCACCCCGTTGAGCCCGCGCGTGGCGCAGGCGATCGTTGATGACAATTTGAAGATTGCTGTTGTCGATCCACGACTTTCCAAGACAGCAACCAAGGGTTGGTGGATTCCCGTTCGGCCTGGCGGAGACCTTGCGCTTGCCTTGGGCATGATGCGGTGGATGTTTGACAACAAGCGGTATGACGAAACCTTCCTCCGTAACGCGAACAAAGCCGCAGCAAAAGCTGCGGGCGAGAAGAGCTGGAGCAACGCTACCTGGCTGGTCAATCGCAAGAGCGGGAAGTTCGTAAGAGCTGCCGATCTGAAGATCGGAAAGCCGGAGCAGTTCGTAGTAATGGTTTCGGGCAAGCCGGTTGCGATCGATCCTGCCGACGACAAACGCGCAGTAGTTGGCGATTTGGAGTGCTCAACAACCTTGAAGGACGTTGATTGCGCGTCAGCTTTCACTCTGCTGAAAGAATCTGCGTCGGCGCATGACATCGCCTACTACGCTGAAGCTGCGGGCCTGCCGCAAAAACAGATTGAGGCGCTGGCCCGTGAATTCACATCTCACGGCAAGAAAGCCGCCATTGATTTCTACCGCGGTCCCATCAAAGTCACCTACGGCTACTACGCTGCGCAGGCGATCATCACGCTCAACTTCCTGATCGGCAACGTTGACCATACCGGCGGCTTTGCCAAAGGCGGAGGAGCGTGGGATGGCACGGGCGGGAAGCCAGACCAACCGTTCCCGATCTCGAAGCTCCATCCGGGAGCGCTGACTCCGTTCGGGATCAAACTCACTCGCGAGGCGTCAGGAACTTATGAGAGCAGCACGCTCTTCAAGCGGGACGGCTACCCGGCCAAGCGCCCGTGGTTCCCGTTCACCGATGACGTGTATCAAGAGGTCGTTCCTGCCGCGACTGCTGGATATCCGTATCCCATCAAAATACTGTGGCTGCACTACGGAACTCCGGTGCTGGCAACTCCGGCCGGCCACCTGCAGATCAAGATGCTGCAGGATACGAATAGAATCCCGCTGTTCATTGCAACCGACATCGCAGTCGGCGAGACTAGCATGTATGCCGACTACGTTTTTCCGGATTTGTCTTACCTGGAACGTTGGTCCAATCCACTGGGTACGAGTCCCGTTGTTCTGACCAAGATCAGCAAGTTCCGGCAACCGGCCGCAGCGCCGGTAACCGAGATTGCCACCGTTGACGGCGAGCAGATGCCGCTCAGCATGGATGCGCTGATGCTCGCAATCGCCAAACGGCTCGGAGCCTCCGGTTTCGGCAAGAACGGGTTCGGCCCGAATGTCCCGCTGAACCGTCCGGAAGATTACTTCCTAAAAATGGTGGCCAACCTCGCAGCAGGTGACAAAGCAGGCGATGAGGTTCCAGAAGCCGGCGATGCCGAGATTGAGCTTTTCCGCAAAGCACGACGCCATCTGCCGAAGGCGGTGTTCGACGAGGCGAAGTGGCAGGCCGCTGTTGGGCCACATTGGCGACGGGTGGTTTATGTGCTCAACCGTGGTGGGCGCTTCGAAGGTGCAGCCGGCGCACATGACGGAGCTTTCCTCAAGAAAGCGTGGGAGAACCTTGTAAACATCTACATCGAGCCGGTCGGTTCCGGGACGCATTCCGTCCAAGCTAAACGCTTCTCTGGTGTACCCATCTACTCGGTTATGGAGTCGTTCGACGGCAAACCGTTGCAATTCCCCGGCGGATTCGATCTCGATCTCTTCACATACAAAGAGATTTGGGGCGGTCAATCCCGGACGGCAGGAAACTACGTTGGCCAAATGGCGATCGCTCCGGAGAACTTCATTTATCTCAATGCCGTGGATGCCAAGCGGCTGGGATTGTCGGATGGGGATACCGCACGAATAGAGGGTGTGGCATTCGCCGGCACTCTGGAAGTCGGACCCGGACAGGAGCCCGTGAGATGCGAAGGTAAGATTCGCGTCATCCAGGGAATCCGCCCTGGGTCTGTAGGCATTTCGTGGTCGTATGGCCACTGGGCCTATGGCTCGCGTTCTATCCACATCGATGGGCATGAGATCAAGGGCGAACCCGCCCGAGGCAAAGGTTTGGTGCCGAATCCAGCAATGGCCGTAGACGGTTATCTGAAAGATGTTTGCTTTACCGACCCAATTGCTGGCGATAGCGCCTTCACTGGCTCGCGCGTGAAGCTGGTAAAAACGGCTTCCGCGAAACCATCGGAGAGCAGATCGCAACTTGCAGCGCTTGGAAGCATTTTTCTGCCAAGCCATTCTTGATGGGTGCTGCTTTAATACCGGCATTATTGACCGTGAAAAAGTCCGGGTTGAATCCACCGCACGGCAAGGCGGAAGCAGCGCGAAGATGAACAAGCACATGCATCCGACGTCGTTGACGCCCTGAACTGCACGCCCGGAGCAACACTCCGGGCGCATTTTTCAGGTCAGATTACACGTCAACCCTTTGGTACTCAGAACATGGTATTCATGAGGTAATTTTTCGGTCCGAGCTATTCCAGATCTTCGATCCAACTTAATCCCCGCATCGCTGACGGATAACCTAAAGTGGTGATCGCCAACAGCGCCACATGCTTCAATTCAACGCTTGAGATACCGAACTTCTTGGCATGCCTTACAGCCGAGTGTGTGCCACCCTCAAGTCCAGCAGCGATTGCGAGCGCGACCTTCACAAGCCTGCGTGTCTTTTCGTCGAGCGGGCCGCTCTCATGACATTGCTTCGAGAGCTCCTCAAATGCGTTCCATACCGCAGTGTGCTCTTTCCTGAATTGCTCTACTTTGTCGGGCGGTTTCGGCATATCGACCTCCTAGAGGGATTGCAAGCATTCATGCTACCAAAGGAGGAAGCGAGCGGTTCTGCCCTGACTAGAACAACCTCAAGCACCAGCACTTCACTTGCAGCAATGCCTGTTTGGCACGCGTGGCTCGGATCAGCATAGTGCTTACGCTCGCTTTCGACTTATATCGTTGTGAACGAATTCCTGGTCGACGTGGCTGGCAATCTCGTCACGCACACGACGAAAGAAAGCAAGTCTCTCCTCGTGTGTTCCTGCGGCCTGCGCAGGATCATCGAAGCTCCAGTGAAGGAATTTCCACGTTCCCGGAAAGATCGGACAGCGCTCTTTGGCGTTGTCACAGACAGTTACAACGTACGGAATGTGCTGGCCCAGGAGCGTAACTACATCTTTGGAAGTCTGTTTCGAGATGTCGATACCAATCTCACCCATCACCGCGACCGCAAGCGGGTTGAGCTCTTTCGGTTCGATGCCGGCGCTCATCGCTTCAAAGCGATCACCGAGGACGTGGCGCAAGTAGCCTTCCGCCATTTGGCTTCGGGCGGAATTACCCGTGCAAAGGAACAGCACTTTCGGTTTCATCAGTCACCCCACAGCAGGTCACGCTGACCTGTGTCCTTCATCACTGGAATCGCCAAATAATACACGTATACATAGATGCGCATGAGCGAGATTTTGCGGCTATAATTCAGACAGGAGAGCCACCGATGAAAGAGTTGGAGCGACTATTCAAGGGCTTGGCGGATCAGACGCGGATTCGGATACTTAACCTGCTGATTCACGGGGAGTTGTGCGTCTGCGACGTTCAGTACGTGCTGGAGTCTCCGCAGCCCAACGTATCGCGTCACCTCACCTATCTGAAGAACTCCGGCCTGGTGCTGGACCGTCGCGACGGCTCACGGACGTACTACCGTCTGGCACAACCGGCTGGTGGTGTTCACAAGTTGCTCTTCGGCTTCCTTCGCGACGCATTCCAGTCCTCGGAGGAACTGGCTGAGGACTCGCGAAAGCTGAAAAAAGCTATCGAGACTGGCTCCTGCACGGTGAGCGAGTGGCGTCCGTGTTCGGCGCTGGCTAGGCCAAAGACCACTACTTCCCCGAGGGCATAAGAAAGATGACAAGCAAAGTTACATCGCGTCTGAGTTTTCTTGATCGTTACCTGACCGCGTGGATCTTCGCGGCCATGGCGGTTGGTGTTATCGCCGGTTGGCTGATCCCCGGGATCGTGCCCTTTCTCAACCGGTTCAGCGTGGGTACCACGTCGATCCCGATTGCTGTCGGCCTGATCGTGATGATGTACCCACCCTTCACGAAGGTTCGCTATGACGAACTAGGCGAGGTCTTCCGCAACAAGCGCATTCTGGCGCTTTCGCTGATTCAGAACTGGGTAATCGGCCCGGTACTCATGTTTGTGCTGGCGATTGTCTTCCTGCGCGGCTATCCGGAATATATGGCTGGGCTCATCATGATCGGTCTCGCTCGGTGCATCGCCATGGTGATCGTTTGGAACGAACTGGCCAAGGGCGACACCGAGTACGCTGCCGGGTTGGTCGCGTTCAACTCTCTATTTCAGGTATTTCTCTACTCCGTGTACGCATGGATCTTCATCACGGTTCTGCCGGCCAAACTCGGCCTGCATAGCGCAGTCGTAAACGTATCCATTGGGGAGATCGCGAAGAGCGTCTTCGTCTACCTGGGTATCCCGTTCCTGGCTGGTTTTCTAACCCGCACAGTACTGGTCCGTGCGAAAGGCCGTGGATGGTACGACCACAACTTTGTTCCGCGCGTCAGCCCGCTGACGTTGATAGCGCTGCTGTTCACGATCGTCGTTATGTTCTCGCTCAAGGGCGAGTACATCGTCCGGCTGCCTCTGGACGTCGTGCGAATCGCCATCCCCTTATTGATCTACTTCGTCGTGATGTTCCTGGTCTCGTTTTACATGGGCAAGAAACTCGGCGCCGATTACTCGAAAACGGTGACGCTCTCGTTCACGGCAGCCTCGAACAACTTCGAATTGGCAATCGCAGTTGCCGTGGCAGTGTTTGGAATCAATTCCGGCGCAGCCTTCGCGGCTGTGATTGGACCGCTGGTCGAAGTGCCCGTAATGATCGGATTGGTGAATGTCGCGTTCTACTTCCAGCGGCGCTATTTCGGCGGAGCCGTAGAAGTGTCGCAACCCGTGCAGGTGTGCCGGTAGGCATCCGGCTCTGAAGCGCTCCCCTGGGCCGAGCTTGCTGAGTTGCGCGGCGGGGGGTTCGGAACAGTCGTTCTCGATTTGGTAGATGCGGAATAATGATATCAACTACGGGATTTGCGTCCTTTTTGCACTTACTCCGTCTCCCCAGATGAGGCCGCAAACGAAGGCGGCGTCAAGGAGACAGGATGACAAACACTATGCAGGACACGAAGAAGAAGGTTGAGATCGACTTCATGTTTATCGATCTCGAAGTCTGCACCCGGTGCAAAGGGACGGATGTGAATCTGGCTACAGCGCTCCAGACTGTCCAGAGCGTTTTGGAATCCACGGGCGCCGAAGTTACGGTCCGCAAGACTCTCGTCGACTCGGAAAGCAAGGCGTTGGAGCTAGGCTTTATCTCCTCGCCTACTATCCGGGTAGATGGACGGGATATCGCGTTGGACTTGCGGGAGAGTGTTTGCGAGCCCTGCGGTGAAGCCAGCGGCGGCGACGCACAGATCGACTGCCGAGTGTGGTTTTATCAGGGCAGGGAGCATACCGTCGCCCCGGTGCCGATGATCGTGGATGCGATTCTGGCCGCCGTATACGGCGCGAAAGAAGGGTTGCCGATGCCTCCTCGGGCGGTGACGGTCCCTGAGAACCTCAAGCGGTTCTTTGCTGCTAAGGCGGCGAACGCGCCCCCCTCGTGCTGCGGTGTGAATGAGCAAGTGGCGTGCTGCGAGCCGATTCAAAAATCCACCTGCTGCTCTCCCGCGGTGAACGCGGTCCAACCCACCCGTTGCGGATGCCGATGAGTCAACCAGAACCAACGCGGCGCACCGAAACCGTCTGGCGCGAGTTCCACGAACGCCTGCGTGCGTTCATCTCACGCCGGGTGCGCCGCCAGGCAGACGTCGAGGATATTCTGCAAGAGGTCTTCGTCCGTATTCACCGCGCCATCGATTCAATCCAGCAGCAAGAACGACTGCCGGCCTGGATGTTCCAGATCACACGCAACGTGATTGTCGATCACTTTCGATCCGGGTCCGGTCAGACCGCAGCGACCCCGGAGGATTTCGACCCGCCGGCGCCCGCGAGTGATGGGGGTGAGGACCTGAGGGAACTACAGGAGCTTTCCGCCTGCATCGAGCCGATGATTGCCGCCCTGCCGGAGGGCTATCGTGAGGCCATACAGTTGACACACCTGAATGGTCTCACACAAATCGAGGCTGCGCAGCGTAGCGGGCTCAGTCTTTCCGGAATGAAGTCGCGCGTTCAACGCGGAAGACAGCAACTGAAGGATAAGTTGCAGGAGTGCTGCCGCATCGAAATAGATCGGCGTGGCGGCATCGTGGACTACTCGGTACGCGACGCCAGCAAGTCGCCCTGTGGACCCTGTAAGCGATCAGAGTAGGTACGACCGGAGCGACAAATGAAGAGCAGAATCTTGTTTCTTTGCACAGGCAACTCAGCAAGAAGCCAGATGGCCGAAGGACTGCTGCGCAATATGGCCGGAGACCGCTTTGAGGTTTACAGCGCCGGCACTCGTCCGGCGGTGTTAAACCCGATTGCTGTTGAAGCGATGAACGAGATCGGAATTGATATTTCCGGCCAACGCTCGAAGTCGGTCGACGAGTTCGTGGACCAACAGTTCGATTACATCATCACTGTCTGCGACAACGCCAAAGAGTCATGCCCGATCTTTCCAGGAATAGGGCGGCGAATTCATCAGAGCTTCGAAGATCCCGCGGCAGCACAGCCAGCGCAGCAATTCGAAGTATTTCGGCGCGTGCGAGACCAAATACGAGCGTGGCTGAAGGCGTTCATCGAGGGAGCGTAACTATGGTCGGCGGCATGATCAACGACCTCTGTCAGGTCAGAGGTGATTGTTGATTTCCGGCCTTAAACTCGGAGCTGAAGAAATGCATAGGATCGTCAACAAGAATCCAGAAAGATTAGTTCAGGACATCGTGAGCCAATGCACAGGGTGCCAGATGTGTAAGGACCTGCTGGAGGATTCTTCGTGCCTATTCTTTAAAGAGCTGTACCGTCTGGATGACGAGACTGACGGTATTCACGAGAAGATCACACCCGCCCAATTGAGAAATCTGGTCGAGCTGTGCAACATGTGTGGGCTATGTGTTTGCCCGACCGTTCGCACTGATATCCGGCTGGCTAAGGACTTCTTCATTGCACGGGAAGGACTCAAACCGTCTATTCGCCTTCTCGAAGACGTGCAGCGGTTGGGCAAGATCTGTGGCGCTTATCCTCGACTGGCAAATCTGCTTTTGGAAAAACAGCCGACATCGATCGTACTCAAGCGGATCGCAGGAATTCATCCCAATCGCAAGATCCCCAAATTTCCCGAAGAAAACTTTGTCGCTTGGGCGAAGAGGAAGGGCCTTGATCGGAAGCGTGGCGGCCGTGGCAGGAAGGTGGCGTACTTTGCGGGTTGCACGGCGCAGTACCTTTTTCCGGATGTGGCCAAAGCCGCCGTCGCAGTGCTCGAACATAATGGCGTTGAAGTGTACCTGCCGGAACAGAAGTGCTGCGGGATGCCGAGTCTGCTGGAGGGCGACCGACCTTTCACCTTTGAGCTGGCAAGCTTCAATCTCGAAAAACTCGGGAATGCGGTGGATGACGGCTACGATATCGTCTGTTCTTGCCCCACGTGTGGCTACATGCTTACAAAACTCCTTAGCGATGAAGCATATTACTCGTACGACTACCGCGTGTTTTTGGAGAAGAAGGTTAGTGAGGCGGCGGGCGATTCCGAAAAACTCGCAGAACTCAAGCGTCCTGGCCAAAATAAGCCCGCGATATCCATCCGTGCCCTAATGGCTGGTTTGTTGGGTGATGATGCCGGATATTTTGCCCCTTTAAGTGGCGTGCGGCGCATTGACGTAGCCAGCCACACATTCGATATGGGCGAGTACCTGAAACAACTGCATCTTGCGGGCGATCTGGATACAAACTTGAAACCTGTACCAGACCGCATGGCCTACTTCCCTCCGTGCCACTTGAGAGAACAGTGCATCGGGCAACCGTGGTCGGAACTGCTCAGCCTGATTCCGGGCCTTTCGGTGCAGAAGGTCGGCGATTTTCTTGACTGCTGCGGTATGGGGGGAATCATGGGCTTCAAGCGGGAGTTTCACGAGAGTTCGCTTGTTATGGGAGCTCACGTGACGGAAAAGATCAAAATGGCCGATCCCGAACGGTTGGTCACCGATTGTCTCAGTTGCCGGATTCAATTCACCCAGCTACTTCCTTATAAGGTGTCTCACCCCGTAGAAATCCTAAGAGAAGCGTACAACGCGTATCCAGGCTAAGAAAACTCTGATTAAGTATCCTGATTGCAATAGGCGCAGAGCAAGCCGAGAGATTCTCAGCACATGAAGCTAAGTGAGTTCGTTCACGAGCCCTGATCCGCCGACTCGCAGATGCGCATCCTCGGCCGGTATCGCGCCTGCTCGCTGACGCAAAGAACTCTTGACAGGAGATGACCGACACTTCACTATATGAGTAGTAGTTTATATGTGTGAGGGTTGAAGTGACTTTCTCGGTGAGGCACGTCGAACGGCTCTTCAAGGTCCTGGGAGACGAGAATCGCTTGCGGATCCTCCAGACTCTCAGCGACGGTGAGCGTTCGGTCTCGGAAATTCTCGAGCGCACCAGACTACCCCAGACCCTCACCTCGTTTCACCTGCGCACCCTTCGGGAGGCCGGTGTCCTGGTTACCGAGCGCCGCGGTCCATTCATCTATTACAGGCTGGCCAACCCGTCGTTGCCCAATATGCTGGAAGCCTGTGCGCGGTGCGCCGAATCGCTGACAGATGCCACAGCGGCCCCAGATTTCCAGTGGCCGTCCTGGGCGAAGATGTGTCAGATGATGCAAATGCGAAGGAGGTGAGTCGTGATGCCGATGTGGAATGGATACTGGGGAGCGCCCTGGGGCTGGTTCGGTTGGATCATGCCGTTGATCGGTCTTCTCTTCATGGTGATGATGGCTTTTGTGTGTTTTCGCATGATGGGCGGGTGCATGGCTGGTCATGGCCGTCGTGCCTCCGGCGAGAAGAAATTCGAAAGCTCCGCGAGCGGAGCTGAGGAGGAGGATCCAATGGATCCCAAAGAGAGCAAGCCGCCGACACCGAAAGGCATGGCATGCCGCCTATGATGCAGTAAATGATGAAGTCGATGAGCGGAGGCATGGGCGAATTCAACCCAATGGCCATGTGCCAGGCCATGATGACATCGGTCTCCAAGTCCGCCGAGATGGCTGCTTATGCCACGCCGGAGGTTCGCACACTGTTTGAAGAGTGGGCAGCAAACGTCGGGGCCGAAGTGCTAACGGTCTTGCGAACCCGGGGCCGAATGGACCTTGCTCAGTTGGCATCGGCTCTGAAGATCAGTCCCGAAGGAGCCCTCTTCTTCCTGGGAAGGCTGGTCCGCGAGGGAAAAGCCACTATCTCGGGCATCGAGGTGACCGGGGGCACGGCGGCGGAGTGATGATGGTCTCGGGCAGTGAGGACGACAAGTAGCAGGAGCGGCATTCCGCAGGCAAAGAAGGTTCGCTCCGCCGTTCGCAAGCGCCGATTAAGGTGGGTCCGGCCGGAAAGGTGACCGGGGTCGATATGACCGACGACATGCTGGCTCGCGCTCGCGGGAATGCCGCTAAGTGTTCCATGCCAGGAAAGCATCGAATCCCGCCCCGCTTCCAAGGTCGAGCACCGTCATTCCTGGTCCAACCTGCGTCATGGCCAGTGGATTTCCGCAGCCGAAACCCGAGTTTGCCTCTCCGGTCAGACGGATCTCTTCCTCCGAATAGCCAATCTACCTCGCGGCAAATTCTGGGCTGGCGCATCCGCGCCCCGAAGCCTCGCCCCTGGCTACTGCGCCGTAGTGATCCTGTGCGGGCGTTTTGATCTGGTAGCGTGACATGGTCTTTTTCCCTTTCCGATACTAATTTCATATTTGACAAAACGAATATGGTGCTACACAATGTATCTGTCAAGGCGAATATGTTTTGCGGGGGAGAGAGGTCACGTGGGGCTTGAACGTTTACTGAAGGCGCTGGCAGATCGAACCAGGTTGCGGCTACTCAATCTTATGCGAGAGCGGGAGGTCTGCGTTTGTTACCTGGTTGAAGTGTTGAAATCACCTCAGCCCAAGGTTTCAAGACATCTCGCGTATCTGCGCCGCGCCGGGATTGTCGCGGCCCAACGTGAAGGCTACTGGATGCACTACCGCATCGTGCAGCCCAAGAACGCTGCCGGCGCACGCGTGTTCCAGCAGGTTCTCGCAAGCCTTGCAGAAGATCCGCAAATGCAGCGTGACTTGACGCTGCTCCAGAAAGCCTGCTGCAAGCCCGAGAGATTCGCGAGGCTACAGGGTGCTCCTGCCCCTACCTCGTTACATGAAGTTGTCACTGAAAGGTGAATGAGATGGCGAACGAGCTCAAGCTGCCGATATTAAATCAACCGTGCTGTGCCAAGCCACAACCGTCTCCCGAGCCCAGCCTCTCATGCTGCAGCAAACCCGAAGCATCTCCTGGGCCAACCCCTTTAGCAATCTCGCCTTGGACTTGGCTTATCACGGCGGTTGCCGGCGTTGCGTGGTTGCTTTTTTACTCGTACCTCGAGCCGGCGGCAGCCTGGATTACATACTCGTTGCTGCAACTCAAGCGCGGCGAGCATCTAGGTTCCGCGGTTGAGTTCTTCGTCTTCGACGCACCAAAGGTGCTGATGCTGATGACCGTGGCGGTGTTTGGGATTGGAATTGTCCGATCCTTCATTACGCCAGAGCGGACGCGGGCGATGCTTGCCGGCAAGCGGGAATCGGTTGGAAACGTATTGGCCGCACTGCTTGGCATCGTGACGCCCTTCTGCTCCTGCTCAGCCGTACCGCTGTTTATTGCGTTCGTGACTACGGGCATCCCCTTGGGAGTGACCCTTTCCTACCTGATCTCCGCTCCCATGGTCAACGAGGTGGCGCTCGTGCTGCTGTTCGCGATGTTCGGCTGGCGGGTCGCAGCAATCTATGCCGGGACAGGGGTGCTGATCGCCATTGTCGCTGGATGGACTATCGGTCGCTTAAAGATGGAACGCTACGTTGAGCCTTGGGTTTATGGCACTCAGTTCGGCGGGGCTGCGGCTGCCGAAAAGAAGCTTTCGTGGCCGGAACGGATTCGCATGGCAACAGAATCCGTACGCGACATTGTTGGGAAAGTCTGGCCCTATGTTCTCGTTGGCATCGCCGTCGGCGCTGGCATACACGGATACGTACCAGAGAACTTCATGGCGTCGATTATGGGCAAGAGCGCCTGGTGGTCGGTGCCGCTGGCTGTGGCCATTGGCGTGCCGTTGTATTCGAATGCGGCTGGAATCATTCCGATCGTGCAGGTGTTGCTCGCCAAGGGTGCCGCTCTTGGCACCGTCTTGGCATTTATGATGTCGGTGATTGGGCTCTCGCTTCCGGAAACGATCATCCTGCGCAAAGTGCTTCGGCCGCAGTTGATCGGTGTCTTTGTCGGCGTGGTGGCGGTCGGGATCCTGGTAGTCGGATACGTGTTCAATCTGATCATGTGAATGAATAGTTGTGCTGAACGTTTTGGCATAGGCTTCGACGTGCAGTGCAAGAAAGAGCGTGTTCGTTCCCTGCTATGAGCAGTGCGATATGAAACACTGGAGGCGATCTGGCGGGAGGTTGATGAGCACGACGTTCCATTGCTGTCCCGCCCAAGCTGGACCTGGCCTTTTCTTTGTGAGTCCGTCAGGCCCACTTTAGCCTTATCCGATTGTGTTCGTGTATGTCATTAGGCCTAATCGGCGCTGTCGTCGTGACCGCCGTCACAGCTTCTTGCGCGTGTTCGTGCGAAATAAGCAGGTCGGGGCGTTATGACCATGAAAAGAGGGACACCAAAATCCAATCCCCAGCCGCTACATACTCAGTCCCCGGCTCGTGTTCGTGAGTTGTGGAAGGAATTTGAACGGTTGGGATGGTTTCTAGGGCGGATAGGGCCGGACGAGATGTGCTGCGGCAGTCTTACACGCCGCCAGTGCGCGATCCTGCGGGTATTGACGTGCAGCGGAGGGGAACGGCTGAGCGACCTAGCTCAGGCAATTGGGCTCAGTCCCAGCGGCATGACACGTGTACTTGAACGTCTGGAGAAACAAGGGCTGCTATCTCGGGTTCACGGTGGGATGCAGGACGGCCGCGAGAGCACAATATCTATCACAGTGCTAGGAAGGGAAACGCGTGCACTGCTGGACCAGATCATGATTCAGAAGACCGAGGCGATTCTGACCGCAATTCCGATCAAATCGAGGTCAGTGATCCTAAAAGCGATTCGTGAATTGAATTGCGCATTTGAGGTTTCTGGTTGTTGCGGGCTCGACCCGGTTGAAAGTTTGCGTACGCATAAAGTCGGTCGCAACACGTCTCGGCGCGGGGATTGCGGATCGGCATAGCCGGGTCCGGCGTACCGTGCCGCGTTTCACTCTCGACCGTGACCCTCCGCATTGCACAGCCTAGGCTGCCGACCATAAGTTCGAGCCTCCTGGACTCCGCCATCTCGGGATCGGCAGAAACTGCCGCCGCTCGCGTTTCTTCTGTGTCCAGTAATCTCGTTCACAAGCGATCCAATCCCGATGCAATTTATGTATCACTTCCTATCAAGACTTGCAGACTTTGGCTCGGGATCATTCTTCCCGTACGAAGTATTCGCACTAGAGTTTTTCAGCCCGCATGTAAACCAGTGATCGCAATTATCGTCTATTACAAACAGAGAGATACAGGAGCCGCGAACGCTCCTGAAGTTAAGGTACGCATTTTAGCGTCCCAATCTTGTGCCGGTAAGCAATGGATACTGGCGGAGAAGTTCTGCGAGGATCTTTCCATGAACTGCAGAGACATTGCCGGCTCGCTGCTGGACATGGGTAACGGCCTGCCGCTGAAGGCGCACGCAAGAATTCAGCTGCGCAATTGCAGATCCTGCGCCAAAAGCCTCCGGCAGATGCTTCAGATCATGGCGCTGCTCGAATACTGGCAGGCACCAGAGCCATCGATATCTTTCGACAGGCGGCTCAAGGCACGCCTGTGCGAGGAATCGGCCCGTCCGCTCAACAGATGGACAGATGTGCGCGAACTCGACTAACCAGTCGGCGCCTAGAAGGAGCAAGATCAATGAAAAGGCAACCAGCACAAATTTTAGTGGCGGTCGCGGTACTAGCAATCGCCGGCTTCGCTGGCGCACAGATTGGACCCGGGCCGGGCGGCCATGGATACGGACCGCATATGGGAAAGCCGATGGAAGGCAGAGGCGGCCCGGGAGGGGGTCGCGGCATGGACCGAGGTGGACCGGGGATGGGAATGGGCAAGTGGTGGAACAATTCCGAAATGGTCAAGAAAATTCTGCTCACAGATTCACAAGTCCAAAAGATTGAAAAGATATTTCAGGATCACCGCACGCAATTGATGCACTTGCATTCAGTACTCAGCAAACACGAGGCTGAGCTTGAACCGCTGATCGAAGCAGAGCGTCCAGACGAGGCCCAAGTTAATGTGCAGATTGAGAAGATAGCCCAAACGCGAGCCAATCTGGAGAAGTCGAACGCACAGATGCTTCTCGCGATCCGGCGAGTGCTGACCGTGGAGCAATGGAAGCGGTTGCGCCTCCTAGGCGACAAGGGGCCGATGGCGTGGGGTGGTCCAGGCGGAGTGGTTTTTTCACGATCGCTGGCAACCGAGTTCGGGCGATAGCTTTTGCGTACGGAGAATCCGCTGAACGGGGGTGCGGCGTTCCATCTTCGACAGCAGCAAAGCTTTTACGGAGGGGACCTGGACAAAAGCTCCGATAAGCGACTTTGAACGGATTAGCAGTCATTACCAGGGCAGTGCGTCCAACAGTTTCAACTCAACGTGTACAGGAGAACATCTATGGAGGTTTCGCCCAGATTGTCAGGAGAGTCGTCTCAATTGAGCGCGGTACTTTTCAATCGCAACTATATTTTGTTAGTTGCGCTCTGCGTCGCTTTTTTCCTCAGCGCGACAAACCCGGTATATGCAGTCTCTGCGAGTGTGGCCTATCAGCCGATGGTCAGTAACGGCCTTGCTGCCGGACAACCGTTCGAGGCGTGGATCATGCTGGACAAGCCGGTTGACCCTGCAAAGCCGGGATATGCGCTTCCGGCGAGCGCGACAATGCGCTTCAAGTTCGCAAAAGCTTTTAACCCACGCCCCGAGCTCAGACCTGAAGCGGTTTTGCTCCATGGCTGGTCTCAGGGACCAATCGCGGTGAAATTTACCGTCGGGCTTGACCCGCAGGACCCGCGCACAATCGTCGTCACTCTCCTGGAACCCATTGCGGCAACGCCCCCTGAGAGGCCTGGCCTGAAAGCAATTCATTTGCGCACCGGCGAGTTGAACCCTTCGGCAAAAGGCAACTATCCGATTGAGATTCAATTCAACAATGCGGGAGAGCTTTCGGGCACCACCACGGCAATCGCCACGATCACGAGTGCTCCTGTTCCGGTAATCGCTGCGTATAACACTCTTCATGAAGGCCGCAACGAGGACTGGCAACATGTCAAGCGGGGTGAGATCGCTGCCCTGCCTATCGACTTTCTGGTCACGCTCCCTGATGAGCCGCGGTCGTTCATTGCCTTGCGGCCGGGGGCGAATGGCGGTTTGGAAATCGTCAGCGACAAGAAGCCCATCGGGACAATTACAACGCTGGGGCCGCAGCTAAGTCTCACTCCCGTGCCATTTGGACCGGGATTCGCTCGTTTGGGAATTGTGCGGTTCCGGATCGCCGCCGGCACGGAGACGGGAACGGCAGAAATCAATGCCCAATTGACAGGTGGGCCGACCTATACCTTGCACTTAATGGTTGAACCATAGGCGACAGGATCTTCGCAAGTGCCGGGGTTGATTTGGATCGACTTTCGAAATGATTGAGATCTCAGGCCAGCATCAACATAGCTCGCGGCTGGCCCTGACTTCTTCCAGCTTAGCTTCCCTCCGTAAATATCCCTTTGAGAACCAAATCCCCTTGTTCTATTCACAAAGGGGGGTAACCCGCATCTCCTTTTTGAACTCTGACCGATTCCGCTTATGATGTCGCCAGCACCAGTATTCATGCGGCCCTGAAGACCTGAACGTTGCGCTGGAGGTCTGCACTCAGTGGGTGAGACGAAGAATCGGCCGTTTCAGTTCTCTTTAGCACCTCCCTGAAAGTCGATTTCCCAGGTCTACAGCCGCTTGGCGGGTTAAGAAGACCTCAACGATGCCGAGCGCCTTTCGCAAGACCCGACTTTCCGGTTGATTGGCTCAGAGCGGATCTGGAATCGGGGCGCGGCGCGCCTGCACTGGTTCGAGACCGAGGTGTTGACGCAAGCTGTGAACACTGAAACGCCTTCACCGAAACCAACTGAGCCGCCCCAAGCTAATTCCTATGCCGTGTGCACGAATCTGATCAAACTTATCGAACACCTCTTTCGTTACGGATGGCGATTGCTTTGGCTCCAATTTCCTCGCGGTGGTGATCTCAATTAAATGACCGTACATCCGGTAGAAATTTAGCAATTTGTTTGAAGTGGCTTTCACGGCGTTTGCCCTCCAATTCGCACTCCGCATGTCCCAATTGCCTTACTGAAGACAGACAATCAATCCCCAAGGACATCTGCGCTTCGAAACCGTACTGCTCTTAACAACGTACTCAACAACGCTGCCTTAAAAGCTAAATGTCCCTTTAATCCCCAAGCACCCAACTATCGGGCTATTACTTATCACCGTCCGCTGGTCCTGGCGAATGCGTGACACTTGCTGCACGAATTCGGCATGATGTCGTAGTCATGGCCCTTCGACGGATCGGGGTTCTTGAGGATCGCAGCTCTGGGCAGGCCAGACGATGTCGAAGACGTGGGACGGTACGCCACCCTCGGCCACGGCGCTCTTCCCGTTCTTGTCGAAGTCCAGATGGTACATCGCATCGACGTTCAGGTCCGTCAGCTTACCGATCTTCGGCATGTGGCACGACGTACAGTTGCCCACCGGCATGCTTCGGATCGTCTGGCGTATAGAGGAGCGCCGCCCATCCCGGCGCCCACCTGCATGTGCTTGGCCACGGCCCGGGCGACCCGATTGCGGGACACAGCGAGCGTCTGCGGCTTGAACCGAGAAGGCGGCTCCGTCCTTCGTCACCTTGCGACCAGCGTCGAGCTGGAGCACCGCCACGTCGGACATGGTCACGTCCTTAAACTGCCCGCGAGTGGCATGACAGGTGAGGCACAGGGTGTTGTTCCCGTAGGCCGCGTTCGCAAAATCGTAGCCGCCGACTTTGAGCGAGGCCGGCCCCGCGTCCAGGGTGTGGGCGTCGTGGCAGGTGTAGCAGGTCAGCTTTTCGCGCGTGTTGTTGTAGTGGGCCGACCGCCGCAGCTCGGAAAGCTCCATGGAGTGGGCGCGGCCGTGGGTCTGGTCGGGCCAAGCCATGAACGACCCGTCTTTCCAGTCGCTCTCGAGGGTATTCGGCTTGATCGAAGGCTTGTCGAAGTTGACATGGAACGTCTCGAGATCGTACACGCCCGGCACGAAGAATCCATGGCCAAGCGTGTCCTTGTAGTTGGCATCAAGGGCGGTTTGAATATCCCCAGCGGTCGCTGGCTTTTTGCATCGTGGGAACCATGGCATTGTCCGCAGGCCTCGTTACCCGCCTTTGCAGTCAGATATCTGGGGACGATGATTTTTGTCTTTGTCTCCTGCAACGGCGTGCTCCGAACCCGGCCCGTGGCACCGCTCGCAGGTTATGTTCAGGTCCTTGTAGTCCCAGTACGTGACGACGGACTTGAATCTGATGTGCCGGGTTCGGGTCTCCGACGAAATCCTGTGTTTTGATCTTAAGACCGGTGGCATGGCACCCGGCGCAGTTTCTGGAAAGGGTGTTATCAGGATCGGCACCAGTGAGCTGGCGATTTCTGCCAGAACATGGGTGCGCCAACCTGGCCTTTGGCCAAGACCTTCGAACCCTCAGGAGTACCGTACTGCATTATGAAGACCGGCATGAAGGCAACATAATCCTGTTTTTGTCCTTCCCGGGACACGTTGTTGTCTTTCATCCATCTTGACGATATACGGTACGTCCTCGATCTTGCACATGATAGCGCTGCTTTCCCTCACCGAAGTTGGGGTGAGCGGTCGGGGAGCTTGTGGCTTCGGGTCCGCGTAGCCCTCGCCCCAGTTGCCCTCGCCGCCGATCGTGGCGGCAACCGGAATCCAGACGGCGTTAACCGGGCTTTTCCGAACAATTCAGATCGGCCTCGGCCAGCGAGACACCCTCTTTCTGTCTCGGGTAGAACTTGAAGAGATACTGGCGATTCGGTTCGTCGCCTTTCGTGCAGAGCACCACATTGACCATGCCTTCGCCGTCCAGGGGATCCTGCACCTTGAGCAGTTTGCCTTTGGGATCCCTGGGCAGGTACTTGTTGCCAGGTTCCGGCCACTTGTTCTTGTAAACCATGTGGCTCGTGCCCTCGGTTACGAAGCGCGAGTGGGCAGATGCGTGTGGGCTACCGTCAAGTGACTTGAACATCTTGGCGTCGTGACACCCGGAGCATGTGGCCATCCCGACATAGGTAGCGGTGTCGCTGGGACGACCCGACAGGGTGATCTCTACGCCGGAGACCGTGGCGCCTTCCTTCACGGAGATGGATTTCAAGGTTTCACTGTCCAGATACATCTTGGAAGGCGCTTTGACATAAAGGAACACGGAACCGGGATTTATTCTGGTCACCTTGAAAGAACCATCCGACGCGGTGGCTGCCTTTACGACTTGCCCTTCCACGGCCACGATGGCCCCCTTCACGCCGACGCCTCTGACATCTTTCACTCTTCCCGAGATCACAACAAGCCGCATACCTGGGTTCGCCTGTGCCAACGCCATGGACGAGGTACCGCCTTCGATAATGCCGCCGACCAAGATCAACGTTACGAAAAGTACAAACGACCTCCTCATTAAAGCCTCCCATGTTCCACAGGGTTAACCCATTCGAATCAGTGACGGATGCCCTGGACAATCGTGTTGCCTTTGGATTACATGCCGCCGGTCGAACCGACGGCATCCTTACGATCCATGCTGTGACTTTGTTATGCCTTTTCGGAACAAGGGACACATACCCGTTTGCCTTTTGCGCTTTGCAGCTTATGCACGAACACTCTTTCGCCGCATACTTCGCACAAGTCTGTGTCAAACGTTCCTTTGGTCTTTTGAAAGGGATAATCCGTCACCGGCCCTATGTCGAGAAACTCTTCTTCCGCCCGGTTCATGACACCTTCTACCAGTGGACCGGTTATATTTGTCGGCACATCCTGAGGTAATACACCTTGCTTGCGCTGCTGCACAAACGGCGACTGGAGCATCTTGCCAAAAAAGTCGCGCTTAAGTTGGACCCGGACCGCTTTTTGCCGCTTGGTATCAATCAGTGTGAATGCCATCTTGCCGTAATAGGTCTTTTTGATATTACTTTTGCCGTAAGTACAGCCGGTAACGGTCATCAGACCATCGACAAAGCAGCCCGCGGCGTGATCATTCCCGGTCTCCGCGATAATCACCAGTTCTTTATCCTGGGAACGTTCTACTCCGAGAACGTTCATCGCCGCAGCCCCGGCTCTCAATCCGAGCGGCATGGCAGGGCAGTTGTGACCGTGAAACTGTCGTCCTACTTCGAGAAAGTCCTTTGCATTTGTCATTGTGATGTTTCCTCTCTATTTTCCGGGGTCCGTGTACCCCATTGATAATCTTGTTGCGCCAGGTCGCCCAGCATAGCTTCTTGAATACCTAGCCGCTGATTGCCCTTGCGTGCGAGCCTGCGAGCCGAGGAGCACTTGCCGTCCGGCCTATGGCCCACGTGGATTACCCACCGCTGCCTTGCCAATTTCCCAAGACGCCAGCTTGTCCACAGCCTCCGACTTCCGGCTGCAAAGTTGCATGCTGAATTCCCCATGTCTTCGACAGAAATGAACGTATCTGCGCACACTGGGATTGAGCATCAGCGAGCTGGACATCGCTCACTGTAAGGTGAGCTGTCAAGGCACGTTGACCCGGCCCGACTTCCCAGATATGCACGTGATGCAAGCGAGCCTTCTTAAATTGCTGCTCGACCCTGCTTACCACGTCTTCGATGTCAACCCCTTTAGGCGTACTTTCGAGCAGCGTGCCAACCGCTTCCCTGATAATGGCCGCGGCCCCGAAGATTACTGCACAGCCCACAACCAGAGCTGCAATCGGATCCAGATAGGGTCCGAGCCGCGTGTGAGCCAAAGCAGCAGCCACGACTACGACAAAAGACGACAATGCATCCTGCACAAGATGTAAAAATGCACTCCTGACATTCAGATCGTGAGCGTCGTGACGCCTGAGCAGCAATACTGAAGCGATGTTTGCGAACAGGGCGACGCATGCGATCACAAGTGTGAGCGCCATGTTTATTGGTGAAGGATGCAAGAGACGAAGGACAGCTTCCCTGATAATAAAAGCCGTAATTAATAGCAGGATCGCAGCGTTCAGGAAAGCTGAGAGCACCTCGATACGCTTAAGGCCGTAAGTGTGCCGCAAGCTTGGAGGGCGCGAGCCAACCGCGCGGGCAACGGCCGCCAACACTAACGCGAAGACGTCGCTGAGATTGTGAACAGCATCTGCAATCAGGGCAACGCTTCCGGAGAAAACGCCACCCACAAACTCGGTACAAGTAATCAAAACATTAAGGCCAGCGGCGGCCCAAAGCCGGAAGCCAAGCGTCGTCTCTAGCTCGGTACTGTGTTTGTCGGTCATGGCTCTATCCCTACGTTCTTTCTGTGCTTGATGACTTTGCGCTAAGCAAACCACAAAGGGCCCAGCGCAGGTATCAGCGGCTCTCGCGAACCTAAATGATTCCAAATAGCTTTAGAGCGATCTGGGTGGCGAAAAACCACATGATGAACGCAAATGCTACCTTAATGAAGGCAGGGCTCGCCTTCACGGTGACATGGGAGCCTATGGCAGAACCGATGATGCACGCCACCGAGGTGACAGCGATTAACCGGTAATCGACATGCTCCAAGGCGAAATGGCCTGCGGTCCCCACCAGCGAACTTACCGTAACGATCAAGGAGTTGGCGCCCGCCGCCTTCTGCGCTCCGTAGTTCATATAGAGTACGAGAAAGGGGAAAATGATGAGCCCGCCGCCTACGCCTATAAGGCTGGAGAGCACTCCAACGCCGAAAGAGAAGACCGTGATTAGCGCAGTCGTTTTCCACGAGAGCCCCCGTGTCGCTTGTCCCCCTTTCTTCTTGGACGAAAAGATCATCAAAAAACCCACGCCATAGAGAAAAGCTGAGAAGATGCCTAGAAGAATATTCTTCGGTGCGCGGCTCGAAAGTAGTGCACCGATCAGTGAACCCACGATGGTGCCTGGCAGAAATAGGGAGCAGAACTTGACGTCTACCAATTTGTTGCGCCAAAAAACAATGGTGGCAACGAACGCGGTTACGAGGTTCAGAAAAAGAGCCGTAGAAATCGCCGGGCCTACGCTCAATCCAAGCATAACCAGGACAGGCGTGTAGAGCGAACCTCCTCCCTTTCCGAACATAGAAAAGACGCCGGAGATCACCAGAATTGTCATGAAGGCGATGATGATGAACGAAGCAGTCATCCCAATCTCCTTGCGGGCCCCCACTCCTTGCTCGTACCCCGAGCAGAAGATGTAGACGGCTTTTGTCTCAAATAGTCCCGCCGGGCCTCACTTTGCTCCCGGCGGTCTATTCACGCTCCCTATTCGCAGCCAGGCCAGCGGGACTTACTCGCCGCCGGAAGCGTTGTTGTTGATGTAATCCCAATCCTTTGGTTCCCAATAAGGATTCGTCGAGTAGTCTGTCTGCACGGCTGGGGCATCGTAGTATTTGTCCCCGGCCACATCCCGTTGGTTCTGAGATCCAGACGCGTCGTTTTCCGTAGCGTCGGTTGCGGTTGTGATACTCGGGGCAGCCGAACTTGCCACTTTTACAGCTTGAGCTCCCTGCGCCTTAACGGCTTGAGCCCCCTCCACCCCTATGGTTTGATCTTCCTGCGCGGATAGGAACGTGACGCTGCACACAAGAAATGCGGCAAACAAAAATACTTTGGTAGTCTTCATCGTAGTGACCTCTCTTTCGTCGTCATGGATAGGACCTCTAATCTCCTGAGTCGGTCCTTCATCGGGTGTAACTACTTTCTTAGGCATGTGCTTCTTTCTCGCACATTGGGATAAGAGGCAATCCTGATGCCATACATCGACGAATAGAGACTTTCCACAACTCCTTAGAATGGGAAGGCTTACGATGAAAACAAACGCGAGTAAATGGAAAGCAGCAAAATGCAATGTCGGTAATCCGGTAAATGCCGAACTGCCGACAGTCAGATTGAGACAGATTACTTACGGAATTCATGGGGGAAGATTCCTAGCTTTTCCATTTTGTATAAAAGCGTCGTGCGCTTTAGTCCGAGTCGTACCGCGGCGCCGCGTGGACCTGCGATCACCCCATTAGTTTCCCGTAACGCCCGCGTAATGTGGTCACGCTCGGCATCCTCAAGGGTCTGTGCATCCACAGCCGGAGGTTCCTCAGATTGCAATTCCGCCACTGGCACATGCAGCACAGGTCCCTTGGTCAGAATCACGGCGCGTTCGATGACGTTCGCCAGTTCACGGACATTTCCGGGCCAACGCCACTTCACGAGAGCTTTCATCGTTTCTGTTGGAATGGACTCGATTTCTTTGTTCATGCGTGCGGCGAATTTCTGCACGTAGTAGCGGACGAGGAGGGGAATGTCTTCTTCTCTTTCTCGCAGCGCCGGCACAAGGATCGGGAACACCTTGAGACGGTAATACAGATCACTGCGAAACGTCCCGTCAGCAACCATTTTTCCGAGATCACGATTTGTGGCTGCGACCAGGCGCGCATTGACGCGAATGGTGCGTGTGCCACCGAGCCGCTCAAACTCCTGCTCCTGCAAAGCCCGAAGTAATTTCGGCTGTAGTTCAAGAGGGATGTCACCGACTTCGTCGAGGAACAGGGTACCGAGGTCGGCCAACTCGAAGCGCCCGACCTTTTTGCTGATCGCTCCAGTAAATGCGCCCTTTTCGTGTCCAAAGAGCTCACTTTCGAGCAATCCGGTGGGAATGGCGGCGCAGTTCAACTTTACAAACGTCCGCGACTTGCGGCTGCTAAGGTCGTGAATGGCGCGAGCTATGAGTTCCTTGCCGGTACCAGTTTCACCGAGAACCAGCACTGTAGCATCACTCGGCGCCACGGTTTCGGCTTGTGCCAGGATTCTTTTCAGTGCCGCGCTCTCACCTACTATCTGCTCAAAGTTGTTGTGAGTGCGGATCTCATCTTCCAAATACAGCTTCTCTTGAGCCAGTCGCTCCTTCAGCTCCGCAAGGTCGTGGAAGGCTGAAGCCGTTTCCAGTGCCCGCCCCACCTGTGTAGCGACCTGCACAAGCAGATCAAGCCCCACTGAATCGAATGCATCATTTCGGCGGCTCAGCAGAGTGATGGCTCCGAGCTGCCGTCGGCAGGTGGCGATAGGAACGCAGCAAATCGCCGCTATCTCCTCGGCTTCACTACCGCTTTGAGCTTGAAACTCACCACGGCGAAATACGCGCGGTCTCTGTTGGGCCAATACCTCTTTCGAGACTCTCTCGATCAACGCATCTGCAGTATCCATCTGTTTAGCAGTGATTTGATTGGGATTGCCCAGCGTGTAAATCCGAAGTCGGCTGCTGCTGTCATATAAAGACAAGGTGGCCTGCTCGTGCTGGATCACGCCCTGAAGTGCAGTTGCTATCGCCGAGAAGAGTTCTTGAAGGTTCAGACAAGCGAGAGTGTTCGTAACCCCCAGCAGCAGGCGCAAGTGGTCCCGCTCGTGCGCGACCTGCCGCCGACGCAGAACATTGTCGATTGCAACTGCAGCGAGGTGCGCCGAGTTTCGCATAAAGGCAAAATCCGCATCGCCGTATGCTGAAGCGACCCGGCTGCCAAGCTCAATCGCACCCAACTTGCGATTCGCTGTAGTCATTGGCACTACGCAGAACGCGCGTATTCCGTGCGTCCGCAGCACACTTGTGACCTTCGGAAAGCGTGTTTCAATTTGAAGATCAGCGAGGAAGAGCGACTGCTGGTTCTGCCATGCCCAGCCAGCGGCACTATCTTCAACCGCTATTTGATCTGGAAGAGGAACTGGGCCGGCTTCGCCGCTCTCGAACGCATGTAAGTTCATCCGATTAGACACGCCGTCGTAGAGGGCGAAGCTAATGTAGTCGAAGGACAGGACGCTCCTCAGTCTGTCCGCTAAGTCGCGAAATAGATCAATCAGTTCGCGATGCGGAACGATTTCGCCCGCGATCCCGAGTGGTACGCGGCAGTCTTCTCCTCTGCAAACTGGATCAGGTTTCCGAGGCGGCATCGTCGACATCAGGCGTTCGGGACTCATTTCACATCTCTCTGTGCTCGGTGATCACCTCACTGGGCATATCCCGCACGACACTCTTGCCGCAACAGGTTGAGGGTGGAATCACTCGGTCGCCCAGATCAAGCTCACGCTGGGTGTTCACGTGTCCAAAGACTTGCTGAGCGGCCGCGGCGGCCGCTTTCTCAATCAAATTGCGATCTGAATGGATACCCAGTGAGCGTAGCGTGACCATGAAGTCACGATGATTGCGTCCCCGGCGGTACTCGGGCTCGCGCAACGGATAACGCAGGACTTTCTCGGCGAGATCGAAATCGAAATCCACCAGCAGGGTGCCGTGCACGAGCAGCGCCTTCCATCGCCGGGCCTGCGCATTGCCGGAGACCTTCCGGTTTCCAACCGCCACGTCCGATGTACCTTCCGGCGTGCCAGTCACGCCGAAAGCCGCAAGAAGTGTGCAGACAAGATCTGTACCCTGGCGAAAGCTGGCCTTTAAGTCGAGGTGATTGGGCGCCGGCATCACCAGCGAGTAGTTGAACACGCCGCCGGTCTGGAGCACGCTGCCTCCTCCAGTGCACCGCTTAAGCACGTCCACGCCAAGTCTGGCGCAGGCGGCGACATCCACCACCTGTTCCGTACGCTCGCTGGAGCCCATCGCTACGGCGGGAGGACCTCCCCACCAAAAGCGGAGCAAATGTCGTCCCGTAACCCACGCCGTTCTGGCCAGAGCCTCGTCGAGCGCGAGGTTCTCGGCGACCGTTGGAGCCTTCCAGCAGATGACGTCCATCATTTCGACGGCTTAACGCCGCTCCTGAACTCGCGATATGCCGTGCGCAGCGCGCTTCGGTATTCCGTTTCATCCTCGTGCGCAACACGGTGATAGATCTTCACCGCGTCGAGCAAGGGCGCGCCGTCGCCGGTATCGGCTGGAACGCCGCGCTCGGTACACTGCTCGAAGATCAACAGCAACCCGGGTATGTCAACAGTTTTTCCGTTGATGGTGAGCTTGCCGCCAGGTAATGGGCTTGAGCAGGCGCACGGAGCTGTCCCGGCTTCTGCGGCCGCAGCGTTTGCTGACGTTCCCTCCGCTAGAACGTTATCCACCTCGGAGGCAATGCGTTCGGCAACGGCCCAGACAGCTGCTTTATCGACATCGGAAGCATCGCGGGAGGATCGGTGGCAATCTGAGCTCTCCGTCCCCAAAACCTCCGACACGACGAGCGCGCCGCTCACTGGCCCACTGTGCTTCTCGGTACCCCACCTGGCACACTGTTTTGGGCAGCCATCGATCGTTATCGTTGGATGGGTCTTGGCAAAATTCCGTTCGGCGTCATTGCCGGACAGAAATAAAGGAAGGCAAAGGGTTACGGTCACGTCCGGGCGCAGTAGCTCCAGTACGCGGCGTGTTGCCAATCGTGAAATCGTTCCTTCCGGAATCGCTTCGCCGCTGCACGAGATGATGCCAACCTTCGTAATTTCCGTGCTCATCGGGTCACCTCCTCGTTCGCGCATAGGCGTCCCGCTTCGCATGCCGCATCTCTGGCGATGTCTCGGGTGATAACCCAGCCTTCGTCCGTCAAAGCGGTTGCGTTGCCCGGTTTCGCCCCACGGTAATTCTTAAAAACCTCCGCCACTTGGATAGCCTTCGCGACACGCCCGCCGGCCATCTCCACATTCTTTTGCGCGCAGGCCTTGACGCATCCATCGATCGTGATGCAGGCATGGCTTCGCACGGCGGCGACCGCGTCGGAGTCGCCCTTTACCAATAGCGCCAGGCAGAGCGTGTCCGTCTGTTTCGGGGCCACCTCATCGGTCACAAGGTAAGCAGCTTCACGGCTGATCAGACCGTGCACTTTGCCAATTCCGCTGCACGGGATAACCAGCGTTGGACTCTTCCCTAAGTTCGTTTCTCATTCGACTCTCACTCCTCCGCCGCTTTACGCTTCACAATCTCGGCATATGCTGCTGGGTCTATCAGCATTTCCTGATCTTGCGGCCAATTGGTTAATTTCATTTCGACAAGCCACCCGCCGCCGTAAGGATCTTCATTGATGAGTCCTGGGTTTGCGATTACTGCGGGATTGACGACGACCACTGTCGCCGGTGGCGGGAGAAATAATCTCAAAGATCGCTTTGGACGATTCAACACAACCCAACTCGCCGAACTGTTCCACGGCTCCATCCGCCTTGGGCGGGTCAAAGTAGCTGATATCGGTCAGCTTCTGCTGCAGATAGTCGGAGATACCCACGCGCGCCACGCCGTCCGATGCGCGCACCCAGACATCGTTCTCATTGAACAGGTAGTCCACCACTGGAATGCGGAATTCAAACTTGTCATGTGTCACTATGAGGTATTCCGTCGGTGCTTCGAAGGCAGCCACTGGCTCCGTGGCCGGCGCAGGTGTATCCAGGTTGCGCACCAGTTCATCGACGATCGTCTGGGCCAGCGCCAGACCCTCTGGACCGAGGCTGAGCGTGGATTCCAGCGGGCGACCCGAGGCTTTTACGGCATCCGAAACCAGAACCCTGCCGGTCCACTCTCGCTTCCAGCCGGGCAGCGAGTTTGGTGGCGCAGCGCGTCGAACAGCCATCCACGACGATCAGCGCGCTTTCGCTGAGCGCCTTCTTGTAGCGTGCCGGGGCGCGATTCAGCAGAACCGGGCAGATGATTTCACTCCCGATTACGCCAGCGCCCCGAATCGCCACTTCGCGTGCCACCGACCCTTCGGGCTTGTCCAACCCATTGCAGGAGAGAATTGCGCGCTTCATTTGACACTCTCCTGCTCGCGGATTTGCTTGATGCGCGCGATGATCTCCGGCTTGTTGGGGAACGAGAGTGCATCCGGGCCGCAGGTCTTCGAGCAGGCGCGGCAAAACACGACGCAGTTGTTCGGGTTGGCCACCACCAGCTTGCGTTCGCCCTCTCGCCGCTCAAAGACGCGATGCGGGCAGAACACGTCGCACTCCATGCAGAAGTTGCACTTGCTCGTAGTCAATTGTCGGAAACCACGGAATTTTGTCGCGGGGCACTCCCATGAAAGTCGTATCAGACATCTTCTTTTACTCCCATCTCGCGAAGCGCCGAAGCAACCTTCTCGACGGCCTCTTCGGTCGACATGTCGCGGATATCCAGCGGGGTCATGTCCTTCTTCACATCCATCCCTTTTTCGGCGAAGGCATCGCGGAACATCTTGTATTGCATGTTGGGCGCGCAGGCCGCGATGACCAGCGGGCGCTTCGCCTGCAGGAAGTCCGCCAGAAAGCGGTCGCCATCCTGCTCGCACAGTTGGGGATGAATCACGCCAAACTCGACCGGCAGTTCCACGCGCGCCCGGTTAATAAAGTCCCAGATGTCCATCTTCGAGAACCCCGGACACTTGCCGGTGCAGACACACATCACCAGCCCAGGCCGTTGCGCAGTCATTTAATTGCCTCCAGCCTCCAGCAGCATCTGCTTGATTTCTTCAGGAGACGGTATGCGGCCGGCAGCCTTGACCTTCCCGTCAATCACCAGACCGGGAGTCATCAGGATCTGAAACTTCATGATGTCCTTGATGTCGGTAACCTTTTCGACCTCGGTCTGGAGACCCGAGTTCCTGAACGGCTTTCTCGGCGTTTGCCGGTCAGGGTCTTACAGCGGGCACAGCCAGTGCCCAGGATCTGAATTTTCATCATTCACCTCGATCTTTCTTTAAGAACCTGCGTGGCACAGGTGAAAAAGTTGCACACGCATGGCGTGAGCAGCCGGTAGTACACGAGACTTCCTTCACGCCGGTCCTCGACTATTCCATGAGCGCGAAGCAGAGCCAGATGTTTCGACACGGTCGAGGCATCGCTTCCCACCAGCTCGATGAGCTCTCCCACCGAGCACTCGCCGCGGTTGAGCCGATCAACGATCATCAGTCGGGACTCGTGCGCAAGCGCCTTGAGCACTCTTGCCTGTTTCGTGAAAACGCTGCGATCTTTCATGGACTTGAGTCTGACACGATATGGCTATATTGTCAATTGGTAATTTGGCCAATTGACAACTATCCCAAATTGTGAAAAAGTCTCGGCAGTCATGTAAACCCGCGATCCTCGATTTCGTCTATTCAGGGTGACCGGGGGCAATTGAGGAAACCAGAGGAGATTCTGTCGCAGCCTGCAGAGCTAGGGCCAGGTGCGGTCAACATGTCCTCGGCCCTGAATAATACATTGCTTGGGGGTAGGACCCGATGTGGATTGTTCGGTTAGCTCTTCGCCGACCTTATACGTTCGTAGTGGTCTCGCTGCTGATTCTGATTCTCGGCGTTTCCGCTATTGTTACCACGCCAAAAGATATCTTTCCGAACATTAATATCCCTGTCGTCAGTGTCATCTGGGCTTATAACGGGCTTTCGCCGGAGGACATGTCAAACCGTATCGTCAGCATTAGCGAACGTGCGTTGACGACCACGGTTAACGACATCGGGCACATCGAGTCGCAATCCTATAGCGGGGTTGGGGTCGTTAAGGTCTACTTTCACCCCACCGCGAAGATCGAAATGGCGGTTGCCCAGGTAACAGCGGTGATGCAGACGGTCTTGCGGCAATTGCCGCCTGGGGCGACCCCTCCAATGATCGTTAAGTACGATGCCTCGTCCGTTCCTATTTTGCAATTGGGATTGGCCGGCGAGGGGATGAGCGAACAGCAACTTTATGACCTTGGGCTCAACTTCGTCAAAGGCCAGTTGGCCACCGTGCAGGGCACCACGATCCCGCCACCTTACGGCGGCCGGCAAGCACAGATTATGGTGGATATTTTCCCCGATCAGCTTTACGCCAAGCATCTATCCGCGGCGGACATTTCCAACGCCATAAGCGCACAGAACCTTACGCTGCCGGCCGGAACTGCGAAGATGGGCGACCGTGAATACACGGTTTCCCTCAATAGCAGCCCCGAAACCATAGCTGCGATGAATGAACTGCCGATTCGAGCGGCCAATGGCGCAGTGGTCCTGATGAAGGATGTCGCCCAGGTCCGGAACGGCTTTTTGCCCCAGACAAACATTGTCCGCATTGATGGTAAGCGCTCGGCACTACTTACGGTCTTGAAGAACGGGCAAGCTTCTACGCTCGACATCGTGAAAGCGATCAAGGCAGCCCTGCCCCGGGTCGTATCGGGCTTGCCTCCGGCCTTGCGGATCACGCCGCTGTTCGATCAGTCGGTCTTTGTGCGTGCCTCGATCTACAGCGTCGTAAAGGAAGCTCTGATTGCGGCGGTACTTACGGCAATCATGGTGCTGGTGTTTCTGGGGAGTTGGCGCAGTACGCTTATTGTTTGCACCTCGATTCCGCTTTCGATTCTCACCTCGCAGGTCATTCTAAGTGCCCTTGGACACAGCATCAACGTGATGACGCTCGGAGGCATGGCGCTGGCGGTCGGCATCCTGGTAGACGACGCCACGGTGGAACTTGAAAACGTACACCGCAATATGGCAATGAAGAAGCCGCTTAAACGCGCCATTCTTGATGGCGCGCAGCAGATTGCGGTTCCCACCTTTGTCTCCACGCTCTCGATCTGCATCGTCTTCGTGCCGGTTGTGCTCTTAACGGGAGCAGCCCGTTTCTTGTTTACCCCGATGGCGATGTCCGTTGTATTCGCCATGTTGGCCTCGTACTTTCTTTCTCGTACGCTGGTTCCTACCATGGTGCACTACATGCTCGGGCCGGAAGTTCCGATCTATGCGACTGAAGAAGGCCGCCATGGGGCGCACCGCGACCTGGGCTGGGTATGGCGGATACACTTCAAGTTCAATGACTATTTTGAAGCCTTCCGTAACCGCTATGTGCGGTTGCTCGAATGGAGTCTCCACAACCGCGCAGTAGTACTCGCGTCTTTCTCTGCACTCGTCCTGGTTTGTTCGTTCCTTCTGCTGGGTATCGGTCAAGACTTCTTCCCCTACGTGGATGCCGGACAGATGCGCTTACACGTGCGTTGTCCTGCGGGAACGCGAATTGAAACCACTGAACAGGTGTTTGCGCAAGTCGAGGCCGAAATCCGCCGCATCATTCCGCCGGACGAAATTCAGCTCATCCTCGACAATATCGGCCTTCCGACCGGTCCTGGCGGAGTCGCCATGGCATTCAGCGACTCGGCTAGCATCGGTAACTCTGACGGTGACATCCTGATCGCCTTGAACCCGGAGAATCATGGCCCAACCCGCGAGTATATGCGGCGGATCCGGAAGGAGTTGAACGCAAAGTTCCCCGAAGACACCTTCTTCTTTACCGCCGCAGACATGACCACGCAAATTCTGAACTTTGGTCTGCCAGCACCGATTGACGTGCAGATCGTGGGCCGTGACGCTGCCGGAAATTACGCAGTTACGCAACGGCTGCTCGCCAAGATCCGTGCGGTGCCCGGCGTGATGGACGCGCATATTCAGCAGGAAATCGCCAATCCCAAATTTAAGGTCAATGTAGATCGTGCCAAGGCGCAGCAGTTCGGGCTGACACAGCGCGATGTCGCGCAGAGCATGCTTGTTTCACTGGGCGGCAGCTATCAGACCGCGCCTAACCAGTGGGTGAATCCAGCAAACGGGGTCAACTACCAGGTAACGGTACAGACGCCACAGGCGCTGATCGATTCGGTGGAGACGATGCAAAGCACGCCGGTAGCGACTCCTGCGAATGTGCAGAACACGCAACTGCTCTCCAATCTGGCCAGCGTCAGCCGCGCGGTCGTCTCCCGCCTTGGTCAGCCACTACAACTCGCAGCCGGTCTACGACATTTTCTGCGACGTCGACCTGCGCGACCTCGGCGGTGTCTGCGTCAGACATTCAGAAGATCCTTGACGAGGAGACCAAATCAGGACACCTGCCGCAGGGGATCGTGGCTGGTGCATGCGCGGCCAGGTCGAGACGATGCACGACTCGTTCCTGCGGCTCGGGATCGGCATCGGCTTCGCCGTAATCTTCGTATACCTGCTGATGGCGGTTAACTTTCAGTCCTGGCTCGACCCCTTCATTATTCTCACGGCCATTCCAGGCGTATTTGCCGGGATCGCCTGGATGTTATTCATTACCCAGACTACCTTGAGCGTGCCTTCGCTGATGGGAACGATCATGGCCGTAGGCGTTGGTACGGCAAATAGCATTCTGCTGGTGACATTTGCCAATGACGAGCGCGCAACCGGCAAGGGGTCCGCTAGAAGCTGCGTTGTCGGCCGGATATACCCGCCTGCGTCCAGTCTGTATGACCGCGCTGGCGATGATCATCGGGATGGTCCCCATGGCCTTGGCGATCGGCGAGGGCGGTGAGCAAAACGCACCGCTTGCTCGCGCAGTCATTGGCGGACTGCTGTTGGCGACTGTAACAACGCTGTTCATCGTGCCGATCTTCTACACGATCTTCCGCAAAAAGGCGCCAGTCGATTGGGACAAGGAAGAAGGAGCTGATCTGGAGTGGCAGAAACAGTTGCCGGAAGATGGAACGCAACCAGCGTAGTGAGCATAGGACAAAGAAGGACAGGATAAAGACATGACAGATCAGAATGATGATTACGGTGGAGTCCGTGGCGGCATACAGCAGCAAACGGAATTGCCAGAGGCCGGGAACATCACCTGCTCCCGCGGAAGAACCGCGCCGTCTCCGTTCCACGAGGTCGGCCCTTAGGATTGGGATGCTGGTGATGGTCGTGTTTGTAATCACCATTGTCTTGGGGTACATCCCGCGATTCCGTCGCGGCCAGGTGATCGCGAAAGAGGCGGAACGCCAGAAGACGGAAGCTCCGGTGGTTTCGGTGACAGCCGCGACGCGATCGAAAGCGAATGTGCAGCTTTCACTGCCCGGCTCTTCCACGGCGCTGGTGGAAGCGCCTATCTACGCGCGAGCTTCCGGCTACATCAGCAAGCGTTTCGTGGATATCGGCGACCGGGTCAAAGCGGGACAACTGCTCGCCATCATTGATGCGCCCGATCTCGACCGGCAGATCGATCAGGCCCGCGCCAGTTTGCAGCAGAGCGAATCTGTGGTGCGGCAGGTGGAAGCGCAGGCGGAGCTCGCCAGCGTAACCTGGGAGCGCTACAAGGTCCTGGTAGAGCGGGGTGTGCTCTCGAAGCAGGACGGCGATACCCAACACGCCAACTACAACGTCTCACGGGCCAACGTTCACGCTGCACACGACACGGTGAATGCAAGCAAAGCCAACCTGCAACGCTTACTCAAATTACAGAGCTACGAGCGTGTGACCGCGCCGTTTGCGGGCGTCGTGACGGCGCGCAATATCGACGTGGGCTCGCTGATTTCCGCCAGCGGCGGTGGACTGGGAGCCACGAACACGGCCACTGCCGCCCTGCCCAACACGGGCACCGCCAGCCAAGGCGGAGAGATGTTTCGAGTTGCCCGAGTGGATAGTCTGCGGGTGTTCGTGACCGTGCCGGAGAGCAACGCACAATCGGTCATCATTGGGCAAACAGTGGATCTGCGGTACGATTCGGTTCCAGGACGAATGTTCCAGGGAAAAGTTGTCCGCACTGCAAACTCGGTCGACCCCGCCAGCCGCACGCTGCTCACCGAAGTTCACGTGGACAACAAGGACGGCGCGTTGCTTCCCGGAACGTACGTGACGGCCACCTTCAACAATCTCCGCGCCGCGCCTCCCATCGTAGTGCCGGGCGACGCTGTGATCACACGTTCCACGGGGACCATGATCGCGGTCGTACGGAACAATGTCGTGCATCTGCAACCGGTCGCACTTGGCCGTGACTACGGAGCGCAGACGGAGGTTCGCGTGGGATTGCAAGAGGGTGACCTCGTCATCCTGAACCCAGGTGACAGTGCACAAGAGGGGGCACGGGTTGAAGCACGAGCACTCCCGGCAAATAAGCAGCCGGCGCAATCTCCCGGACAGCAGCAGAGTGGGCCGAAGGCGGACAGCGAGAACAAACGAAACGATACTCAACGTCCTTAGCCCTGACGTCGAGAGGCCATGTTTTGTGCTGGGTCAAGCGGCCATGTGTCGAATACCCGGCGGCAAGGAATCTACTGAGACCGACATGAGAATAGACCGACGTTTGTTGCGAATAGGCAGTTCCCCTGTTTTGCGTGATCGCATCGCTCGTTTCATTGGCGCAGCAGCAATCCGCTCAGCCAACGCAGAACCCCATCACTGCACCGGAAGCCGAGCAGCGTTACACGGAGAAGAACCTTTCTCCCGCGTTGCAGAAAACGGAGGAGACGAAGACGCGTCCAGTCGCCGAATCGGCGAAGGGATTGGGGCGGCCGACGTTTCTCGGCACATATTCCGCTCATTTCGTTCCTCCGTTGCGGCTGCAGAATACCGATCGCCTGGCCAATCTGATCCGCCAGGGGAAACTTTATCTCTCGTTGCATGACGCCATCCTGCTGGCCGTGGAGAACAATCTTGACGTCGAGCAGCAGAGATATCAGCTCGCGATGGCCGACACCGACGTGATCCGCGCCAAGGGGGGCGGGGTAAACCGTGGACTTCCGCTCACCGTGCTGCAGTCGCCGGTCGGCATCGGCGGACCTGGCAGCCCGCTGCTGAATAGTGCGGCCAGCATAGGCTCGGTGAGTCCGACCGCTTCAACCGTGGCCAATGTCTTCGACGTAAACCAGCTCACGGAAGCGCAGACGAACCTTTCGATCCAGGGCACCACCCCGTTCTCGTCGGGGCCGCCCATCCCCACGTATGATCCGACCCTAGTGGGGCAGTTGGCGTGGACGCATCTGGAGTCGATTGCCACGCTGCCCTTCCACCCTGTCGTCACCAATAACACGTTCGCCAATCTCACCTTAGCCCAGGGATTCAGCACGGGCACTCAGTTTCTCGTCGGTGCCACAAACGCTTCCGACATCCTGAATCTTTTCGGCTCGCAACCTGATCCGTTTCATCGACCCAATGTGGTCGGCAGCGTTGTGCAGCCGCTATTGCGCGGCTTTGGAACAGATGTTAATCGCCGGTATATCCGCATCGCGGAAAACAATCTCAAGGTATCGCGGCTGGTCTTTCGCCAGCAGCTCACGGATCTTATCTTCGGCATCAGCCGGCTCTACTACGACCTGGTAAGTTTGAACGAAGACGCCAAGGTGAAGCAGGAGACACTAGCGACGGCGCAGCAACTCTACGAAGATGACAAGAGCCAGGTTGAGGTCGGAACGCTTGCTCCGCTTGAGCTGACGCGGGTGCAGGCGCTGGTTTCGGCAAGCAAACTCGACCTTACTCGCGCGCGTGGACTGGTCTTGCAACAGGAAGCGGTTGTCAAGAGCATGATTTCGCGAACCGGAACGGCCAATACCGTTCTCTCCGGCGTGCGCATCCTTCCGACCGATACCATCGTGGTTCCAGAAACCGAGAACTCTCCCCCATTGCCGGAGCTGATCACTCAGGGCTTGGCAAATCGCTCCGATCTCGCCCAGGCGGCCATCCAGGTCAAGAATGCCGGAATCACCGTTAAAGCCTCGCGCAACCAAGTCCGTCCGGAAATCGACCTGATCGGGACGGCGATGACGCGCGGCAATATTGGCAACAATTCGATCATCAGTGTGGCACCGATTCCATTGCCGCCCTCCTCGCCTGCAGGCAAGCAGACCCACATCTATGAAGCCGGTATCCAGGTCAGCATTCCATTCCGCAACCGTGTTGCACAGGCCGATGCCGCACGCGACGAGATCCAGCTTCGCCAGATGCAGGCACGTCTCCAGCAGCTCGAAAACCAGGTGCGCGACGAGATTGAAAACGCCCTCACGGCGTTACAGGTCGCGCGCCCAGCGTACGTTGCCGCTGTCCGTAGCCGCGAATACCAGGAGCAATTACTCGATGCCGAAAGGCAAAAGTTCTCAGTTGGAGCCACAACGAACTTTGTCATTGTGCAGGACGAAAGTTATCTCGCTCAGGCTCGCTCGACCGAAGTCGTGTCTCGCAGCATATACATCAAGGCACGCATCTCGCTCGATCGCGCGATCGGCTCTCTGCTGGAGTCGGCAAATATCGAGCTTGATGATGCCATCCGCAATCAGATGCCCGAGTCGCCGCCGAACGTTGCGCCGTAGCGTGTGGACAGATAGGGGTGACATTTGGCGGGATGTAAGTCGAATCAGAGCGAACATCTGAGTGCAAATACCAGAGCGTCTGCGCGCTTAAGCTGCCTGGTTCGGCCGGCAACCCAAATGGACTGCCGCTCACAAAATCAAGAATGACTGTAAACGTAAAAGCGAAATACTCGTCAATATCAATGAAGCGAGAACTCAGAAATGCTTCACGTAGTTCATAGAAGAGGAGTCAACGTCGATGAATAAGCGAACACCGTTTTTGTTGATGGCAGTCCTAGTGCTTGTCCTCACTTCGCTAGCTGCCGCGCAGATGGGGTCTGGCATGGGACGCAGCTATGGTATGGGTCCGGGCTGGGGGAGTGGTGGCCCAGGCTACATGGCAAGTTCACTGAACTTGACCGACGCGCAAAAGCAGAAGGCTCAGTCCATCTTCGACTCTGCTCACCAGCAAGCGCAAACCTTGCGGGATCAGATGTACGAGAAACGTAAGGCTTACTGGAATTCTCAAAAGCCGATGAGCGATGCCGAGATTGATAAGTTAGCGGCGGAGCGCGGCGAGCTTTCCGCAAAGATGCAGGCGACTCGCGAGAAGGCATTTGCGAACTTCTACAACAATGTTCTGACGGCTGAACAACGAACGAAATACGACCAACTCCGGGCTTCGGCTGGTCCGGGACCGGGAATGGGCGGACGGGGACGTGGCTTCTGCCCGCGCGGACGGGACTGGTAGTGCATCAGGGCTCGGGCACGCTTTTCAGTGAAGCACACCGCGAAGAAATCAGTTTGCATCTGTCGAATCTGGCGGGCGTGCTCGGACCTGGACCCACACTGTGGGCGGATCGGCTGAAACGCCGATTTCCGCGCAGAGCGGGGATCAACAGCATTGATACCTCTTGCAGTTGCGAAACAAACGGCTAGGCGGAATACATGAAACCAAGAAGAGCCATACAAGTCGCACTACTCCTTTTTGTAGCAGTCAGCGTTGTCTATTTAGTCAGTCAGGAGTCGAGGCGATCGATTGCTGGAGTACCAACCACACTCGGCGGACAAACTTCCAGTACCGGAAACTCTGCGCAGGTAAAAGTCGTCGCCTACTATTTTCACGGCAATTTCCGTTGCGTTTCCTGTCGCAAGCTTGAAGCGGTGTCGAATCAAGCCGTAATACTGGGTTTTCCAGAGGAACTGAAACGTGGAGACCTTCAGTGGAACACGGTGAACGTCGAACAAAGCGGTAACCAACACTTCATTTCTGATTACCGTTTATTCTCGCAATCCCTCGTTCTCGTGAGGTTTCGTAATAGTCAGCAGGTTGAATACAAAGCTCTGACGGAGGCATGGGAACTACTTCGGAACGATGAAGCCCTGAAGAAATATGTACAGTTAGAAGTTCGGGCCTATCTGAGTGACAACTAAGCATGAACGAATACTGGATTGGGCTTTCCTCTGCAGTGTGGCTTGGAATCCTGACTTCCATCAGCCCCTGCCCATTGGCAACGAATATTGCTGCTCTTAGCTACGTTGGTAGGCATGCTGACCGACCACGAACGGTGTTGTTGGCTGGACTGTTGTACACCTTGGGCCGCTCCCTCGCTTACGCCATTATAAGTGCCCTGCTGGTGGCCAGCCTGCTTTCGGTTCCGGGTTTAGCCAATTTTCTCCAGCACTATATGAACAAACTGTTGGGTCCAGTGCTAATTGTCGTCGGCATGTTCCTGCTGGAGCTGGTACGCCTGCCTGCCTTGGGGGGGGCGCGTGCCTCACGCCTCAGTCACCGGCTCGGCCAATCTGGCGTCTGGGGGGCCGGCCTGCTGGGAATGTTGTTCGCTTTGTCCTTCTGCCCAACGTCGGCGGCGCTGTTCTTCGGCAGTCTTATCCCGCTTTCCGTCAAATGGCAATCGAGCATAGTCCTGCCCTCATTGTACGGAGTGGGAACGGCATTGCCGGTATTCGCCTTCGCGGTGCTGATTGCGGGAGGAGCCAAGTCTTTGGCCACAGCCTTCCAGCGGCTTACCGAACTTGAATTGTGGGCCCGAAGGATCACCGGCGTGGCCTTGATCGTGATAGGAATCTATTTCTGTTGGACCTATGTTTTCGCTCTTCCGCTCAACTGATCGTTTGCGGCAGGGGTGAGGTCGCCACATATCATTTTGCTATTCATTGATTACGCTTCATCGAGTGAACGGCTCGCTTTGCGTTTTGCGCTAACTCCTTTCTTGTTGCCCGAATATGCTAAGTAAGATTGCGGTATAGGCGACTACGAAGGAATCAAAGTACCAATAGCGCCAAAGGCAGCATGCTCATCGTCGCCTACACAATGCTCAAGACCGGCCACACTTATCACGAACTGGGCGGCAGCTATCTGGAGCTGATCAACAAAGATCAACTCCAGCGCTACTTCCTGAAACGCTTACAACGACTCGGGCTCACGGTCACTGTCCAACCAGTGGCCGCACAGCGTGAAACATTTTCGAAGGAGAGAAGGTAGGGAAAGGCTGCAAACCCTATTTGCTGCGAGGATCTCGGATACGGTACCGTCCAGCATGAGGTTCCAATAAGTGAGCGAAAAACCCTCGTCCTTAATGCCGAAAACGGGCACGCATTTAAAGGCACTTATGGTTCCGTTTTCGGTGAGCGGAAAACAGATGTTTGTCGCTCAAAATCCTCTCTGGCGCGGCGACGGATTTTTCCTGCCATGCCTGCCAGCCTGACCGTTGTTCCATGAACGCAGCTTCTAACTTCCTAGAACGCGACCTCGGGCCGCGGCGAATGAGGCCAAGAGCACTGGACTTGAAGAATCCTCTCCGGCCCCTGGGTAATCTGGTACCAGAGACTGTTGCGGAGAAACAAAACAGAGATGTCTCTCACCCTGCTGGCCATTGTGATCGCGGTGCTCTGCCTGTTGCTCGTAATTTGGGCCAAACGCGCAAGAGACAGACGGGAGATGGAGCTGCACAGCATCACGCCGGATGCGCTCCATGCATTGTTGGCCTCAAATCGAGAGGTGCTCCTCTTTGATGTTCGCCAGCCGCTCGATCTGTTGGCCTATCCTGAGATCATCGTTGGCGCGACAAGAATTCCCCCAAAAGAAGTGTTCGAGAATCCGTCGCTCATCCCGAAAGAGAAAGACTCGGTCGTTTACTGTACCTGTCCCTCTGATAAGACGAGCCGAGCCGTCCTGCGTCGAGTTCAAGACAGGCATTTCTTACGGATCAAATTCCTCAAAGGTGGACTGGCAGGCTGGAAAGCCAAGGGCTATCCGGTCGAGCGATACGAAAAGTCCTTCCACCTCGACACTACAGCGTAGCCCCCGGTGCTTTGCTTCCGAGTAGCCAGCTCATCATCCAGGAGTAATGCAGCTGACACCGGGGAGCCACGGGTCCTTAAAGCTTCGACCCACCGTCGACCGGGATACTCGCTCCCGTGATCCAGCGGGCGGCGTCTGAGGCCAGAAACGCGACGACTGTAGAATCCCTGGCCTGTTTAATCCTTGACGGCGGGTGTCGGTGGTAACTGGCAGGATGATTTCGGAGGCGACCTTCCAGTCCTTCCCAACTTTTATCCAATTGATAATCATCAGAAATGGCTTGGGCGTGCCGTCCTGACAAGTGCGCTGTCCCCACTTGAGATCATGGCCCGTTTTTCGTCAACTTGACTCTTGCAACGCTGGATACGGTAGTGTCTGAAACTAACGGATTGCAGTGACACGGGAGAGACTGGGCTTAGTGTCGCCATCCGTGGAACATCGATTGCCCACTTGGGCGCCCCGTACTGCGGAGCGTATGCCCCCTAGCTACAAAGGGGTCTCGCCAGCCCCGCTGCAAGTTAAGCAAAACAAGCAGCCGGAAAACTCTGCTTGATCTAGCCACGAAACTCTGCCTTCGTGAACAGCAGATGAGCCGAACGTTGGTCCAACTCGATATCCGCTGCAAGCAGCACCGGGAGTTTGCGCCCGACTGCGGCGCTTGCTGCTTCGTCCGAAAGTTTGAGATGGAGTTCGAGAGACTTCGACAGCGCAGGGCAGAGCTGATTCGGCAGCTCCGGGGAAAGTTGCGGTCGGGTGATGTGGTCCCTATAGAGATCCTGTGAACACACTCGGAGCGTTTCATTCTATAGTTTCGCTTTTGAAGAAGTCTGTGGGTATCGGGCAGGATTGTCGGAGAGGCGCGGACTATGGCAATTCTGTTCAGTCTTTTCGGGCGACATTGCTCGTCTTGGGATGAATGTGTGCTGGGCGGATGGATCGAAGCCGATTTATGAGCAAGTTCTGCGATATCTGGACCTCAGTTCTTCCCTCAGCAGTTCGGGGATATCAGTGCGCGGACCATTTCAAACAACTGCACAGGGGATTCTCCTTTGGTGGCATACGCATCCACCGTTTGGAGAACCTCTTTGGGAACGGGGAAATAAGCGGACAGCATCAGGATCGGAATTGCAGGGCTGATACGCCTCATCGCGACAGCCACATCATACCCATTCATCTCTGGCATCGCGTAATCCAGGATTACCAGATCCACGCGCTGAGAACGGAAGATTTCTAGGCCGGCTTTGCCGTTCCCAGCTGTGAGCACTGAATAGCCTGCGCTTTCCAAGACCATCTTCCGGAGTTCAAGCCCATTGGGTTCGTCATCGATGCAGAGCAGCACCGCTTTCGACTGGGGCGAATTTCGCATCGTACGTTCCGCGGAATCTTCCGAATAACGGGAACTGCTCGTCTCTCTCGCACTGCTGCTGCCTGGGTATTCGGTTGATATTATCTCATGGCATTTAACGTGCCAATTGTGAAATACTCGTGCCATTTAATTGCGAGTTTATTTCTGAACTGCATCGGGCACACGCGCTTTGCGGGGCGTGATTATGATAACTGAAAATAGTGGTGACCTTGCCTCTAATGGCGACAATGGCGAATCGACAGAACCTTCGCATTCAAAGAACTTCCCGATAGTCGGGGTCGGGGCTTCCGCTGGTGGGCTGGAAGCGCTTTCCGAGCTGCTCACGCATTTGCCAGCCCAAACAGGGATGGCCTTCGTGCTGATTCAGCACCTTGATCCAACGCACTCAAGCCAATTGTCGGATTTGATGTCGAGGGTCACGAAGATGCCCGTCGGAGAAGCCAGAGATGGCATGGGCGTCGAACCCGACCACGTGTATGTAATTCCGCCCAACGCAAGCCTGGCCATTCTGGATGGCGTGCTGGTGGTCACGCCGCGAGTTCGTGATCACCACGCCCCCGTCGACTTCTTCTTTCAGGCGCTTTCCCGGAATCAAAATAATACGGCAATCGGCGTGGTCCTATCGGGCACCGGAACTGATGGAACATTAGGCTTAAGGGCAATCAAGGCGGAAGGCGGGATTACCTTTGCGCAGGACACGCAATCGGCCGTCTTCGGGGGCATGCCGCATAGTGCCATTGCGTCCGGCAATGTGGATTTCGTGCTTCCGCCGCAAGGGATCGCGCGCCAGTTGGTGAGAATCGCGGGTGATTCCTACGTCGCGGAACCGAAAGAGGTTGAGACCGAGGAGGCGTCCCCAGAACTAGTTTCAAAAGCCACGGAGGCCCCGGGATTGGGGATGCTCTTTGCAGCGTTGCGGACTGCCACAGGAGTCGACTTCACTCATTACAAACGCACGACGATCCTGCGGCGAATTCGGCGACGCATGCTTGTTCACCAGATGGATAAGGTGACGGACTTCCACCACTATCTCAAGAACAATCCCGCCGAAGTCGCGGCGCTCTACCAAGACCTTCTTATCAATGTCACGGAGTTCTTCCGTGATCCTGAAGTTTTCACGTCTCTAACCAGTCAGGTGTTTCCCGAAATCATCAAAAGCCGGCAGGCCGATGATGCCATCCGGATCTGGGCACCAGGCTGTTCCTCAGGCGAAGAAGCGTATTCGCTGGCCATCGCCCTGCTCGAATTCCTGGGCGAAACAGCCGTCAATACGCGCATTCAGCTTTTTGGGACCGATCTTTCCGAAAGGGCCATTGAGCAGGCCCGGGCGGGCGTTTACCCGGAAAGTATTGTGGCTGCGGTTTCAAAGGAACGCCTGCGGCGGTTTTTCTCCAGAGTGGAAGGTGGATACCGAATCAGCCAGACCATTCGGGAGATGTGTGTGTTTGCGCGCCACAACATCTTTGCCGACCCGCCGTTCTCCCACATGGACCTGATCAGTTGCCGGAACGTGCTGATTTACATGGACTCGGTTCTGCAAAAGCAAATCATGCCGATCTTCCATTACGCACTCAATCCGAACGGCGTTTTGATGCTGGGAAGCTCGGAAGGTATTGGGAGTTTCTCGAATCTCTTCGAGGCCTTAGATAAGAAGCACAAGCTCTATTCGAAAAAGTGGGTACCCGGACATACTCGTTTTGATTTTGCGGCGCATGGTTTTCCTGCCGTTGTTCCACAGCGACCAACCACCGGCTCAGGACGCGGCGATGTCCTCGAACCGCAGAAAGAATTAGATCGGGTGCTTCTCCCCGACTATGCTCCAACGGCTGTGCTTGTGTCCGACGATTTGGAAGTCCTGCAATCGCGCGGAGACACGTCTCCATACCTCAAGTTGCCAGCCGGGAACCCCAGTCTTAATTTGCTGAAGATGGCCAGGGGAGGCCTCGGCTTTGAGTTGCGTAACGCAGTAGCCGCGGCCAAGCAGCAGAAGGCGCCATTTCGGAGGGATGGGATACAAATCAAATCTGGGCGCGACCGGACCCGAAACGTCGGTATTGAGGTCACCCCTCTGAAGTCGGCTCTCGTCAACGAACCAATATTCCGATCATCATGGTCGATTGCGACCTCCGCATTCGCCGGCTTACTCCGATGGCGGAAAAGGCCCTGAGAGTGATTCCTGCTGATGTCGGAAGGCTGATCACGGATCTCAAACTCAACATTGATGTGCCCGACCTGGGGAAGTTAATCCTGGCCGTAATCGAGAGCCTTCAGCCGATCGAACAAGAGGTGCAGGACGAGCGGGGCAAGTGGCACTCGCTGCAGGTACGGCCCTATCGGACTAGCGATAACAGAATCGATGGCGTGGTTCTGGCGCTGCAGGACATCGACATCCTTAAGCGCAGTGAACAGACATTCAAGCGATCCAGCACCTTCATGAAGTCTGTCGTGGAAACGGTGCGGGAGCCCCTGCTGGTACTCGGTTCGGACTTGCGGGTAACAACGGCCAACAAATCCTTCTACGCCGTCTTCCAAGTCTCGCCGGAGGAAACAATAGGGAGAAGCCTTTACGATTTGGGAAACGAACAATGGAGCATTCCTCACTTGCGCGTACTCATGGGGGAAGTTTTACCCAAGGCCCAGGCTGTGCAGGATTTTGTGGTGGAACACGAGTTCCCCCAGATCGGGCACAAAACCATGTTGCTCAATGCGCGTCAGATCAGCACTGCGGACCAGCCCGATCCACTGATCCTGCTGGCCATTGAGGACATCACCGATCGTAAGCGGGCCGAAGAGGCAGCGCTGCTCTCGGCCGAGAGGATAGCTTCGGCAGGACGTATTGCCGCAACCATAGCGCACGAAATCAACAATCCTCTGGACGCCTTGGCCAATTTAATGTACCTGCTGGGGCAACAATCCGCTTGGGATGAAGCCTCCCGGAACCTCGTAAAGCGGGGAGAAGAAGAACTAAAACGTATCACAAGTATTACCAGGCAGACACTTGGGCTATTTAGTAGCTCATCCGAGATTCAAGAGATGGCACTATGCCAAGTGCTTGATGAAACCTCGGAGCTGCTTGGCGGCAAGTTTCGCGAACAGAATGTCTCTGTGAAAAAGCGCTATGACGTTGAGGGGCATATCCATGCGGCTCCCACCGAGCTTCGGCAGGTCTTCACCAATTTGCTGGTGAATGCGCTCGCTGCAACGCCTGCGGGAGGCAAGCTCACGTTACATGTATTTGCCTCTCGTGATTGGCGAAGACTGAAGCGCCGCGGGATACGTGTGGTTATTGCTGATACTGGTGTAGGCATTCCTTACGAGCACCAGAAGAAGATCTTTGAGCCGTTCTTTACCACAAAAGGCGAGAAAGGAACCGGCCTCGGGCTGTACGTCATTAGCGGCATCGTGAAGAAATACGAGGGTACTATTCGCCTGCGTAGCAGTACAGCAAAAGGGAGAAGTGGAACCTGCTTCTCAATCTTTTTCCCTACCAAGTAAGCAGACAATTCAGCCCCCAGGACAGATCCGTGGCGAAGCACTGTAGCCCGGTAGGGCCACGGAAACCACTGACGTCATCTCGTCCAGACTGTATACCTGCACGCTGTTCACGAAGGCAGAGATTTGTGGCCACACGCGCGAGTTGGAGAAAACTGTATTTGGCGTGGGGTTCAGGCGTCGCCCGTTCTGAGCTTTTGTGGCATTGATTCGGCGATTGGCGTGCGCCAGAGTTGGCCACAAAGGGGTCGCACAGGGCGTCCAAGAAGTGGCCTTTCGTGGCCACCGTATTCCTGGGCAACAGCGAAGCTCTAATGACCGCTATTTTAGGAGGCGGTTATGAGCTGGATTATAGGGAACGGAAGCGTTTCTGCGGCACAGTCGAGCAGTCAACATGCTGGCCGAACGCCCGTTGGCCCTCTCAAACTCGGCACTTTGACGAAAAGTGGGCTTTGCGAAGATTGGGATTTCTTGTTAGAGAGCGGATTAGAGCTGACTTCGAAGAAACATTCGGCGAGTTCCGAGCGCACCGTCGGCAAGTGGAAGTTGATCGGACCCAAGTTACGACGACTCGTATTCTTCTCCCCTGAAAAACTCATTGAGTTCGTCCGCAATCTCATTCGAAAACAGCACCATGGGACAGCGTGGGTTAATGCACTGCATGTTCGGCCAAATTATGCTTGAGACCTGCGCCGGGGTAATCATTATCCGAGGCGGTTTCTGATCCTCTCCACGGGACAGGTCCAACACTTTCTCGGCGAGTACTTTCTTAGCCTCCAACGCGAGATTGGGACACAAGACATCCAAGCATGTCCATACAGCTTCGACACGCTGGCGTGCGGCAAGCTTGATCGCTGGACTTACCTCGGCTCTCGGGTGGCGGTTTCGATTCATGCGAGGGAATAACTCATCAACCACTCACGTTTTAGAAAATGTTCAGTGAGCAACAAACAAGTGTTTGTCGCTCAGCAAAACTCACGCCTTAAGTGCTCTCGATTCATGGGGTATAACAGGCGCCGGGAGCAGGGGATTTTCGCTCATCTGCTGGAGGCGGGATCGGATCGTTCCGTAGCCGAGGCCGAGCACCGTGGCGATCTGGCGTAGGCTGGCACCGTCGGTCTTCATCTGGAGGATCCGGTCACCATCTGCCACCCGGCGAGGACGACCAAGCTGTTTACCGTTGGCACGGGCATTAACGAGCCCACATTTCACACGTTCTTTAGTGAGAGACAGTTCGAACTCAGCCATCGCCCCAATAATCTGAAACATGAGCCGCCCGGTTGGCGTACTGAGGTCGAGGTTGTCTCTGAGGCTGACGAACGCCACGCCATAGGAGTCGAGATCGGCGAGGGCATTCACCAGGTGCTTCAGCGACCTGCCGAACCGATCTACCTTCCAACAGGCGACAATGTCGAAGCGGCGGCGATGGGCGTCGGCCATCAGACGGTTCAATGCCGGGCGGGAGTCCTTCGAGCCGGAAACACCTTCATCGACATACTCGCCAGTGACGACCCATCCACGGCGGGAGGCGTACTCACGCAGCTCGGACAACTGCATTTCGGGATGCTGGCCGTTCAGCGTTGAAACTCTGGCGTACAAGGCAACTCGCATAATCCTCTGTGCTGGGGCGGAGATTAGGACGCCCCCGGGGTTAGTGCCGTGTGAATCAGCAGCGGCTGACCGTCTTTGCTGTGGAAGACTTCGATGACGACTTCACGCCCCGCAGCTTGGGCCTTCTTTAGCAATGGCTGCATCTCCTCGGCTTGACTGAGGCGGTGGAGAGCATCTTGCATGCCCTCGCTCGGAGGATGGGTCGGCGCACCGCTCGGGCGGCGATATTTGAACTGAATAGTCGGAGTTTTCATGCTCTCTTCCTCATACGACAAACTCGGCAACGACTTCGGCGGCAGCGGGCTGGTACTGGCCGACCCCAGCGAACTGGCGCTGTGCCTCTCTCACGAACCGCACGACCGACGCTCGGCTTACCCCATATTTCTTCGAGCATTGCGTCAATGACATCCCGGACAAACGGTCTCGGACGATTGAGTCATGCGGGGTGCTGAGAGGTCTCCTGCCAAGCTGGAATCCGTCCAATCTTTTGCGCCTCAAGCCCATGCGGATATGTTCCTTCACCAATTCACTCTCGCATTGGTTGAGGCTGGCCATAGCATCAAAGAAAAGCTTCCCAGTTGAAGTAGACGTGTCGATAGCCTCCTGTGCAGAAATCAGGTCGATGTGGAGAGTCCTGAAGTGTTCAGTCAACTGGAGCAAATGCTTGACGCCTTTGCTGAGGCACGCCAACCTGTTAGTCAGGACGATCGAAAAGCGACCCTGTTTAGCGCCGGCCGTTAGCGCTTCCAGTCCGGGGCGCCGTGCCTTAGGTCCGGAAGCAATGTCTTTGTACTCAGCTACCACCTCAAATCCGCGTTGACGGGCAAGCTGACGGAGATAACACACCTGTGCAGATACATCTTCCTCAGGTGCCCATGCCCGAGCGTAAATCGCAGCTTTTTTTTCACAGGTGCTCCTTAGCTCTGGAGAAAGTACGGACATAACTGTGAATTGACGACTGGATCGTCAGACTGTTTCCTCGACTATTTCGCAAGTGCTTTGCGGCCAATCAATCAATACGTGACGCACAGGGAAAACACGGCACACGGTTGATTGGTTGAGAGCGTCATGGCAATGGGTCTGAACATAGCTAAGTGCGTTGTCGGGGGTTTTCGAAGGAACTACTATGCTGGAGGTCAACCTATATAAATTCCTAAGCGGGGCGAATCCTAGCTCGATGCAATGCAGATCACTCATTACCTTCATTCTACAGTGGAGGTAGGAAAAACTGACAATTTTCCTTTAGTTACATCCACCATATCTATACCTACAGTCTTTCACTCGTGGTCGTCCATATTTTGTCTCAAATTTCCGATGGCCACTGTAGAATATGACTGGAGGACGCATGTCACTTAAAAAAGATTACGTCCGAGACGGCAGTAAACAGACAATCGGCTCAATTACAATCGGGTTCGATGATAGTAGCTCCGTAGTCCGAGATAACAGCGGCAACACCCTTGGTCGCACATCCGAGCGCTTTAATAACACCCGAGATAGCACCGGTAAACTCGTATCCAGCAACACCGCCGACCCCGGCCTCCTGATCAACCGCAAAAAGTAACCCACCTATCACATTTCAGAGGGGCACCCACGCAGCAACGTGCCCCTTTTTAAACGTTGGGGCAAATGAGCCATCGTCATTTTTGCGATTGTGCTGGCCACGACTGGTTATGTGAGGGCAAAGCACTACGCCCTCTCGCTGGGAACACGGAACCTTCGCTGTGCATGTGTCCCGACCACGGAGTGCCGATGGAGGATGGCGACCATAGCAAATGCATGGTCGAACTACTCGCTTGCCCCGACCACATGGACGAACAACTCCGTCGAATGGGGTACGAGCCCGGTGCCAGCAATATGCCCCGTCGCAGCCAGGGCGCTGCTGGAGAGAGCTTCTTCAAGGATAACGACGGCAATCGCATCGTCGGCTTTTGCCTGTGGTGCAACATGGACTTTTACACCCACCAGGAAGTCAAGGCGCACAATTCAAACGATTTGGCGACGTGCACTGTCTTCCAGGAGTTAAAAGACCAGTATTGCATACCGCCCGTCCTACAAATGATGTTCGAGGATGCCGGGTTACTGGATGATGACGCTGAACCAGGGAGGAAGGATGAGTAACAAAGAACAGCAGGAGCCTCGAGTTGGCATTTTCTGGTTTTTCCAACGCATGTTAATTCTCGACACCACCCCACTCTCAAAAGCCGAGGCGTACGGGCGACCGACCTCTGGACATGCCACCAGTCACGTCGACTATTGGGCGGGACTTCAACGTAAAAGATTGGTGCCGTCAGAGAGTTGAATACGAAGAACCGCCCCGTGGGCGAGTCGGATACGACAAGCGAGAGGAACGATTCTGGTTACGAGCCGACCGCTGCATTCTGAAGAAGAAAGCGCTTGTGGAGCCGGATCATGAGGTTGATGCATTTACCGAGTGGCAATACACGGACGGAGAATGACGATCATTATCAATGCGAAGTGTGTTTACGGAGACGGTAACCCGAATTTAAATCTGTCAATGCAAGAAGTAATTACCGGGTACCTGAGAGCCAGAGACCAGCTCCACCAGGGCATGGACGATCTCGATGGCTATGTTTTTGCGGCGAAAGCGCTATATCTCGCTTTCGTCCAAGATACTAGCATTACCGGCCACCGCGTCCTCTGCGAGGCGTTCCGAGCCTTCCGCAAAATATTGACCCGGCAACAAGCGTTTTCATTGCTGTCCGTCGATTAATTGAATCCTTCGGCATCAATCTCACCTTTGTCTGTCGTTGCCGCGGAAGAGCATTATGTCTCGATTCTCAATGATTTCGATATCAATTTATGCCGGCTGCAATGGTTGTTTGATTCGGGTCAGCGAGTCCAAGCGAGCATGGACGTACAATAATGCTGTCGCCGTGTTCAAGGCGAGAAATCTCCGGAATTGGAGCGAGTGTGAGTCGAACCCAGTCCATTGCTAGGGCGACCGAATACTTTGACACTGGTCGCTTTCTCCAAGAACTGCAGCAAAGAGTGGCCATGCCTACCGAGAGCCAGGCCTCCGGTAGCGGGCCGGTCTTGCGCTGTTATCTGAGCGAGTTGATAGGTCCCCAACTCGAGTCCTTGGGCTTCGCCTGGAGGATCATCGAAAGCCCGCTCTCTGGCGGCAACCCGTTCCTAATTGCTGAGCGAATTGAGCCTGATGCTGCATGCACTGTGCTGACCTACGGGCACGGGGGCGTAGTACGCCGGACAAGAGAGCCAATGGCGCTTAGGACTCGGCCCCTGGCGGATCGTGGTTGAGGGTGATCGCTGGTATGGCAGGGGAACAGCAGATAACAAAGGACAACACACCATTAATTTAGCTGCGTTGGCGGAGGTGCTGGCGTTGCGCAATAGGCACCTTGGCTACAACGTAAAAGTCATTTTCGAAACCGGAGAAGAGACCGGTTCGGCGGGGCTGCGCGAGGTCTGCTCGCTTTACGGTAAAGAACTGGCCGCCGATCTCTTTATTGCCTCTGACGGCCCCCGTGTCGCCGCTGGAACGCCAACCATATTTCTTGGGAGCAGAGGGGAGTTTAAGTTTAGCCTTCACGTCAATCTACGCGACGGCGACCACCATTCAGGGAATTGGGGCGGTGCGCTGCGCAACCCCGCTGTTCGGCTGGCCCATGCAATTGCCAGCATGGTGGATGCTAAAGGCCGCGTGTTGGTAAAGGGCCTATTGCCGGATTCTCTGCCTGCCAATGTGAGAGAAGCACTCCGGACGGTAACAGTAGGTGGCGTCCTCACTGACCCGGCGATTGACCCGGACTGGGGTGAGCCGGGGCTTTCCCCTGCCGAGCGTGTCTATGCTTGGAATACGCTGGAAGTAATTGCTTTCAAAGCCGGCAACCCAGAAGCCCCTGTCAACGCGATTCCCGGAGAAGCGCATGCGTACTGTCAAATCCGCTGGGTAGTCGGGAGCGATCATCTAAACTTCATTCGTCATATTCGTGAGCATCTAGCCGCAACGGGCTTGACTGATGTTGACGTTCAACTTTACGGCACTCCCATGACGGCAACCCGTCTGGATCTTGATAATCCCTGGGTGCCTTGGGTGGTAAATTCCTTACAACGGACCACAGCCAAGACCCCAGCCCTCCTTCCAAACTTTGGCGGTTCCCTGCCAAACGATGTTTTCTCAGACGTGCTAGGGTTACCGACAATTTGGATTCCACATTCCTATCCGGCATGCAGCCAGCACGCACCTGACGAGCATCTACTTGCCTCTGTCGCTCGGGAAGCGTTACAGATTATGACCGGTCTGTTTTGGGATCTCGCCGAGGATGGCGGTGCGGTTCTGGGGCTCAGATTTGCATCCGGAATTGGGGGGAGGAGCGGGACATAATGCACAAGCTGACGATTATCCTCGTAGCACTGGCGATCAGCTGGGCCTGTGCTCTGGCCCAGGTGGTCGAAACCGCGGGGGCGGCTGCAGGTTCAGGCTCGGCTCGTCCCTCCAGCACGGCCGGCCAGGGCGCGCCTGAAAGCAAGGGTTCTGCTGGCAGCGCCGGCACGATGGGGCGTCAAATCGGGACTTTGCCCCGCGTAACGACCAAGCCTACGCCCGGCATGGTGGGGCAACTGAGCATAGGCGTAAGCTCGTCTATTCCAAATTTGCCGTTAGTCCAGAACAGCCCTGCAATAAGCGCTCCCGGCATGGTGCCAAGTCAGTCCACGACGCGCACCTTCGCCCCCGGGGTTACCGCAGTTCCTCGCCCATAGCTCGGGCGACACCGCCCCTGCTGATGGGGCACAGGGTAGGAGTGTGAGCGCATGACAAGCGACGAATCGAAGAAGGTTCTGCCGGTTGGCAAACTTCCACTTGAACATTTGCGATCGTTGGTGATGCGTCTGCCAAAGCAAGATCCGCGACTGCTCGTCGGACCTCAGGTTGGCGAGGACGCAGCCGTCATTGATGCTGGAGATCGATATCTCGTCGTCGCGACAGATCCCATCACCTTTGCCGCTGATCAAATCGGGCGTTACGCTGTTCACATTAACGCGAATGACGTCGCCGTCATGGGTGCGCGCCCATTGTGGTTCTTCGCCGTTCTGCTCCTTCCGGAGAGTCGCACGACCCCCGAGCTAGTCGAGACGATCATGGGCGATGTGCGGACCGCGTGCGAGGAATTGGGTGTCACGCTCGGCGGCGGGCACACTGAAATCACTCAAGGCCTCGACCGCCCGATTCTGGTCGGTCAAATGATCGGCGAGGTAGCCCCGACTCGCCTTGTGCGCAAGACTCGTATCACCATCGGCGATCTGATCCTGTTGACACGCAGTGTGGCCATCGAAGGCACCGCAATCCTGGCAAGAGAGAAGTCCGAGCGACTGCGCGGACGGGTTGATGCTAATCTTCTGGCGCGGGCCGCTCGTTTCCTTCTTGAGCCCGGCATCAGTGTCGTGAGTGCGGCTCTTGCGACTGCTAATGTCGGCGAGGCTGTGCACGCGATGCACGACCCGACGGAAGGCGGGCTCGCGACGGGGCTGTTCGAGTTGGTGGCTCCCGCCGGTCTCGGGCTTCGGGTGATTCGCGAGCTCATTCCTGTGGCTCCCGAAACCGAGACGATTTGCAATGTGCTCGCGCTAGACCCGCTGAAACTGCTTGCGTCGGGTGCCTTGCTGATCGCCGTCGCTCGGGACAGTGCGGACTCGGTTCTGAAAGCCGTTGAGGCCGCAGGCGTTCCGGTTCGGGTGATTGGCCAAGTGCGTGAGGCGGCCGAGGGCATCACGATCGTCACGAATGGGGCCGTCGAGCCGCTCAGTCCTCCCGTTCGAGACGAGATAGCACGAGCTTTAGAAGGCGGTTAGCCACGGCAAATTCATCCGATCTTCCGGCGACTCGAGAGTTTCACTGAAGACTTTGCTGTGCACGGCCATCAAGGATGCGGGCCTGGATACTCCGGCCTAGACTGCTTGCAACCTTGTCTGCAGAGCTAGAATATTGCCGGAGGCGCGCTATGGAGTTTCAGGCGTTTTCCTTCGGCTCCATCCGAATTGATGGCGTCACCTACGAGCACGACGTTGTGATCGAGGGAGGCGTCGTGCGTAAGCGCAGGAAAAAGGCTTCCAAAAAGTACCGGGACGAATTCGGGCACACGCCCATTTCGGTTGAAGAAGAAATCCCTTGGAAATGCAAGCGCCTCGTGGTGGGCACGGGCACGGGTGCCTTGCCGGTCATGGACGAGGTGAAGCGCGAAGCCAAGCGGCGCAAAATCGAGCTCGTGGTTGTGCCCACGGAACGGGCAATCGAGTTGTTGGAGCAACACGCGGACGATACCAACGCCATCCTGCATGTCACCTGTTGAGAGTATTTTATTCGTTTACAAGTGTATTTGTGAACTGTTTGAAATGGGCGCGAAGTTCACGCGGACGGCCAGTGGGTTCGACGTAGTCTATCCTGCTGACCGCGAAACCGATGGAAAGCGGTGCGAGTCGGTGTTGCGGTTGGATGTATACGGGTCATTGCAATTGCTGATCCGCTTTGGGTTAGTGACGCGCAGTTATAAGCCGGATGAGAAACAATCGCCTTCGCACTCCGTTCTCTCTCGTGTGATCGGCAAAAAAAATAGCGATTGCTGCCCCAGTGTCACAGCTACCCGAATAACTATGCCGACTCAGCCTTTTTCACGGCTGCCCAACGTGCCCTCTGAGCCTCGGCCATCTTCTTTCTGGAGGCTGCGCTTACGGTACGGCGACCACTGGTCTTTTTCGCGGCGGGTTTTGCTGCCTTCTTACGCCTCGCTGCCCAGCGGGCCTTCATCATCGCCGATAATCTTCTCCGGCCAGCGGGGGTTAGACCGCGTTTGTTCGCCTGGGGCGGAGCGGCTTTGGCGGCGGGATTGGTCGCCGTTGCAGTGCCGTCAAGTGATTCAAGGGCTGCAATGGCTTGGTTGATGCGGTTTAGCTCTGCCTTCAGGTCAGCGAGTATCGTGCGAGTATCCATGCATTCTCCTTGCGTGGAGATATTAACAATAAGGTACCCGGTGAGCAAATCAAAGGAAGTAGTAATCTAGGCTTCCGAGGGAGCGGTTAGGGTCTGCTTCCTTTAGATTTCTGAAAATGAATAAAGAAGAGAGAAACAAAGAATAGAGAGAAGGTAGGGAGACGCTGCAAACCCTGTTTGCTGCGAAAACCTCGGATACGTTAACCGGTGGGCATAACCGATACGATCTCCGAAATACGAGTCGTCTACCTGCCTACTGCAATTCGACGATGATCGGGGCATGATCCGACGGCTTCTCCTGCGCCCGTGGTTCCATATCGATTTCGCAGCTTTTTAACCGTTCGGCCAACCTCGGTGACAGCAGGAAATGATCGATGCGGATGCCGCGATTATGCTCGAACGCCTGCCGGAAGTAATCCCAGAAGGTGAATTGCCCGCTCTCCCCTGGATGCAGCGACCGGAAGGCATCGGTGTAGCCAAGGCTGAGCAGTGCCTTGGTACCGCGCTCGCGGCTCCGGCTGGAACAGCGCGTCATAAATCCACGCTGAAGGTTTGTGACAATCGATATCCTCCGGAATGACGTTGAAGTCGCCCCCGATGAGTGCAGGCACGTTTTCTCTTTGCCAGGCGCTCATTTCCTTAATCAGTCGATCCATCCAAGCCAGCTTGTACGCAAATTTATCGCTCCCTACCGGATTGCCGTTCGGAAGATAAATATTGACCACGCGGATGCCCATGATCGTCGTTTCCAGAAACCGGGCATGACTGTCCGCCTCATCGCCGGCGAGCGTCGTGTTGATCGTCTCGATTGGATGGCGCGATAAAATCGCAACCCCGTTATACGCCTTCTGCGTCACCGCCACACTTTCATAGCCCAGATCTTCAAACGCCGTGGTCGGAAATTCCGTTCCCTTCAACTCTTGCAGCAGTAGCACATCCGGCTTGCGCGCCTTCAGCCACGCCTTGACATGCTCAAGCCGCGCACGAATCGAATTGACATTCCAGCTGGCGATTTTCATTATTGTCATCTCCGCGTCTGCGTGGTGCTTGAAGATTACTTCAACTGTACGACTCGCTTGACAGCCACGCTCGCCTCGGTATCGTTGGCATCAAAAGAAGCCGTAGCTTTATAAGGGAAAAAGCCCGACCTTCCGATTGATCACGTCGAGAGCAGCACCTTCCCCTTCGAAAGTCGCGATTCAATTAAGCGGTGGGCGGCGGCGACGTCGCTTAGTGGGAAGATCTCGGAGATGGGAGGCTTAATCGCCCCTTCGCCGTACATTGCGAACAGACGTTCGACAATGCCGCGGAGATAGGGCTCCTGGTCCCAAAACAATAGGATCTGTACGCCCGAGAGGCCGCGGTTTTGCTCCATGAAGTAAAACGGGTGAAAAACTCCACCGCGTAGGAGGTCGCCGATAATCCTCGCCCATTCGCCAAGGCTAAACTGCGCCGGGGGTACGATTTGAGCCGCGCCGATTGTGACAGCATGCCCCCGGGTTGCAGGCAACGTATGCCTTTCCGAAGTCCATATCCGCCCAGCGAGTCGAGCACGAACTTCACTCCTTCACCATCGGTTAGCCCCTGTACCGCGGCTTCAAAATCTTCTCGCAGGTAGTTGATTCCGTGGTCGAGGCCGAACGACTTCGCATAGTCCAGTTTGGCATCGCTGCTTGCCGTCCCGTATACCGTCAGGCCATAGTGCTTCGCAATTTGCAATGCCGCAATTCCGACTCCTCCAGCGACCGCCTGGATCAAGATGTCATCACCCGTGCGGATGCGCATAATTTCGACAAGCGAATGGTATGCGGTGATGTACACGGCGGGCAAGGCGGCGGCTTCCTGGAGCGTCATGCACCGAGGCAACTGGAAAACGTGCTCCTGCGGAACAACGAGTGCCTCCGTGTAACCACCGAACTCCGTCACCGCCATAACGGGGGTGCCGATGCCGATCTGCACGTCTGGGCCGACCTCGATTACCTCGCCGGAAACCTCGAAGCCGGGGCAGATCGGAAGTAGACCCGCCCACTTGTAATATCCACGGCGGGCAATAATGTCGGCATAGTTGACGCCTATGAAGCGGACCCGGACGAGCACCTCGCCAGGAGTGAGTGCGCGTGGCCGGATGGCGTCCCACCCAAACACGTCAGGAGCGCCGAAGCGGCGGAAGAGCATACGGCGGTATTGTGGATGATCGATCACGCCGCGAGATTACGCCTCACACGGCGGATCTGGCAACCGTCATTAGACTTATTACATTGCCGGTTGACGGAAAGTCCAGAGCGGTCGCTAACGGGCGTACTCGGGTCTCGTTCATCACCGATCTTCCGATAATTGCCGGAATGACACCAGATCCCAAGACTTGTCAGGCGCCGAAGTTTGCTGTCGCAAAATATAAAGATTCCCATCGTCGGCGCGAACTTTGTAAAAGACATCCTGTGGCCCGTACCATTGATCGAGCACTTCCTCAACCATGTACTCGCGTCCATCAAGCCGAAAACGAACAGGGCGCTCGTCCGCCTTCCTTCTGGAATAGCAATCGACTTCCGGCTTCATTTCATTGGCATTGTCGCACATGCTGCTCAAACTCAGCCTTGCTGGCGCTCGTGCATTCTTCTTACCATCTTCTGCTGTGGAAACGAGAGTGGTTTTCCAGCATCCTGCTAAGGCCGCGATTGCCTGCGGTGGAGAGCGGTAGTTCTTGCCGGCAACACGAAGATTTGATGAAGTGACAGGAAAGCCAGATGCTTCACTGAGCGGTCCAGCCGCCATCCACAACGAGGCTGGTACCAGTTATCAGCGAAGCGGCGGGAGAAACCAAAAACAGGATTGCTGTTGTAACTTCGTTTAGTTGACCCAGCCGGCCGAGCGGAATCCGTTGTAGCACCCAATTCCTGAAGTTTGTGTCACGAAAGAACGGAGCTGTCATCGGCGTCTCCAGAAAAGTAGGTGCAATCGAGTTGACGCGGATGTTTTCGGGCGCAAGTTCCACCGCCATTGCTTTCGTCAGCCCCTCGACCGCGTGCTTGGTCAGGCAGTAGACGGTTCGCCGGGGTGCGCCAACATGCCCCATTTGCGAAGTAACATTGACGACCGCGCCGCCAATCTCGCGGCGATTCGGTGCTTCAAGCATCTTCCGAACCGCGGCTTGAGCCACCAAAAAGTTCGCTCGCAGATTAAGGTTGATCACTGTGTCCAGGTGCTCTTCGGAAACGTCGATGAACGGTTCGGGAATATTCATTCCGGCGTTGTTGATGAGAATATCCAACCGGGAAAGCTCCGTGATCATTTCACGCACTCGGTGTCCGTCGGTGACATCGCAGGCGAGTGCGGACGCGTGCCCGCCGCTCACCTGGATGTTGTTCACCACTTGCTCCAGATCCGAAGTAGTTCGGCTCATTACAACTACATGGGCTCCCGCTTTGGCAAGGGTGCAAGCGGCGGCTGCGCCAATACCGCGGCCCCCGCCTGTCACCAAAACTGTCAGCCCATCCAGCCGCAGATGAATAGAACCCGGACCGCCGACATATTTCATTTCTTCTCCGCCGCCAACTCCGCCATTCATCTGCTTCACCTCGCAACGGGCTTCTGGATGAGCTTTCCGTATTTCTCTTTTCTTACCTTGCACGAGATTCCATGGGCGAGCATATTCTCGTAGTTGCAGGCCCGCTCGCAGACATCGGCGATCTTGTACGAGGCTTCCTTGGTGGCGTACTGGTAGGTCACGGTCTTGACGAACTTGCCGACCGACAGTCCGCCGGTGTAGCGGGCGGCGCCCATAGTGGGCAGCACGTGATTGGTGCCGATGGTCTTGTCGCCATAGGCCACCGTGGTCTCCTCGCCCAGGAACACCGAACCATAGTTGCGGCAGTGGTCGAGGTAGTACTTCCAGTCCTTGGTCTGCACTTCCAGATGCTCGGGAGCCCACTCGTCGCTGGCCTTAACCGCCTCATCTGGCGAGCTGACGACGATGACATCCCCGTTGTCGCGCCAGGCGACGCTGGCGATGTCGCGCGTGGGAAGATCGATCAATTGCCGGTCCACTTCCTTCATGACTGCCTGCGCCATCTTCTTGTCGAGCGAGATCAGGCACTGGCGCGCATTGGGATCGTGCTCCGCCTGGCCGAGCAGGTCGGCAGCCACGATCAAGGGATCGGCGGTCTCATCGACGATCACCAGGATTTCCGTCGGCCCCGCCAGCAGGTCGATACCGACCGTGCCGTATATCTGTTTCTTAGCTTCGGCTACGTACTTGTTGCCGGCACCGGCTATGACTTCGACCGGGGCCAGGCCTTCCATGCCGTAAGCCATGGCGGCCAGGGCGTAAACGCCACCCATGCAATAGACCTCATCGGCTCCGCCGGCAACCATGGAATAGAGCGTGGCCGGCCACAGCCCCTGCCCCTTGTTGGGAGGCGAGCAGGCAACGACGCGCTTCACCCCGGCAACCTTGGGCGTGATCACAGTCATGTGCGCGGAACCCAGCATCGGGTAGCGGCCGCCGGGAACATAGGCGCCGCTGGAGGCCACCGGAATGACCTTCTGCCCCAGATGCACGCCGGGAAGAGTCTCCGCCTCGAAGTCGACCAGCCGCTTCATTTGCTCCTTGGCGAAGTTCCTGATCTGCGCCTGGCAGAAGTCGATGTCTTCGACCTCGCTCACCGGCAATTGTTTCTTCGCCGCGCGCATCTCGTCCGGCGAGAGCTTGAAGCTTTTCGGTTCCCATTTGTCGAAGGTCTTGGCGTAGTAGCGGACCGCCGCTTCGCCTTCTTTATTGACCTTGTATAGGATTTCCCGCACGGCGTCTTGTACCGCGCGTATATCCTCTTCCGGTTTCTCTTTTGCCTTTTTCAGATATTCAGCCACGGTGTTCCTCCTTTGATCGAAACCTTCATTCACTCAAGTACGGCGAAAATGGAATGGCAGGCCTCCGGACACTGTCGGCTACATCGAACGTACCGGCACACCGGGACATCGGTATTCCATTTCCGGTTGACCCACATGTCAAGGACAACAACCTTGGCTGCACCCAGTCACTCAGTGCGAGACGGACACGGGTTGCGTGCGGCGCACCGTTATAGATCAGATCTTCGCCGGGGCCGCCAAGCTTCTTAACGACCACCGACTGAAAACCGGCGGGTTTACAGTGCGACTGAAATTCGCGAGTTGCGGCTGGAAGCCGCCTTACGGGCTCCCCCTACAAGCCGGCCCAAGGCTCCGGGGATGCCCGGTAATCTTGAATATCTCCGCGTCTTCGTCCCATCGCTGGTTTTCGATGTACTCCATGATCGTCTTCTCGTCCGCCGCGCCATTGCGTAAATCGATCCAGACTCCCTTCTCAACAATTTCTCGCATGTACAAAACCATCTATGGGTGAACGATAATCTTAACTGCCATAGTATTGGGATCGGCCAGCATTTCCAGCGCGCTGTGGACGCCTTCCAAATCGACGTGGTGAGTAATCAGCTTTCTTAAATCGGCTGTGCGCTTCTCCAGAATCTTTATCGCTGTCTTGAAATCCTCGCCAGTATAGTAAATGCTGCCCTTGAGTTCGACCTCCTCCTGCAGCAGATTCATATCGAAGGTGATCGGCTCGGTGAACAGCGCTATGACGATAATCGTTCCTCCACGCTTCACCAGCCGCAAGGCCTGATTGAGCACGTGGGGAGAGGTGAAAGCCACCAGGACGACGTCAGCGCCGTTGGGAGCAAACGACCTGACCGTCTCCTGCACCGGAACCTCGTCCGCTTTGATCGGCACCAGGCCCAGAGCGCCGGCCAACTCCAGGCGGTACCGGTTAATATCGGTGCAATAAACGGGCTTGGCTCCAGCGGCCTGCGCCGCGACTCCCGCCAGCAGGCCAATAGTCCCCCCGCCCAGGACAACGCACACTGACCCTCTCTTCATGTGCGCAATGCGGACTGCGTGCGCACTTACGGCCAGTGGCTCTGCCAGCACGGCCGTGTCGTAATCCAGTGTCTTGGGCAGCTTATGCGCGTGCTCTTCCTGAATAACGAAATATTCGGCGAAAGTTCCCATCCAGCCGCGAAGGCCGGCGGCTGTTCTTTCCCGGCACAGGTTGTAGCGCCCGCTGCGGCAGTGTTCGCACTTGCCGCACAGCTTGAGCGGCTCGACAGCGATCCTGTCGCCCACCTTCAGGCCTTTGACCTTGCGGCCCAGCTGGACCACTTCCCCAGAGGCCTCGTGGCCCAAGATCATGGGCGGCTTGCGGAACGGATGGGTCCCGTGAAACGCGTGCAAGTCGGAGCCGCAAACGCCGGCAGAGTTCACTTTAACCAGAACGCTCTGCTGGTCGAATTCAGGGATGTCGAATTCCTTTACCTCGACCTTATGAATTTGCGATAGAAACCCTGTCTTCATCTGCATAAGCTCCGCTCTCCCGGCCAGATTATTGATACTTGTAGAATCCGCGGCCGCTCTTCCGTCCCAACCAGCCGGCTTAGACCATCTTTGTAAACAGCGGGCCTTTTAAACGCCCAGCAATCGCAGTTGCAGTGCCTCATCCTGCCGCAAAGCCTCGGCATCTCCGGCATAGGCAATCTGGCCGCTCACCATCACGTAGGCACGGTCGGCCATTTGGAGAACGAGATCATTCTGCTCGACAATCAAAATGCTGGTGCGCCCGCGAAGCAGACTGATGGCCCGTACAACTTCGTTCACGATGGTGGGCGCCAGCCCTTCCAACGGCTCGTCAAGCAGCATAAGTTTTGTCGGTGCCATGAGGGCGCGGGCAATCGCCAACATCTGCAGTTCGCCGCCACTCAAGTTCTCTCCTTTTGAGGCCTGCAGCGTCTGCAGCCTGGGGAAAAGTTCAAACGCCTCCTCCACGCTGCTGCCGCCAGTACGCTGCGCCAGTTGCAGGTTGTTTAGCACCGTCAGGTTCGGAAAAATGCGGCGTCCCTCGGGAACAATGGAGATGCCGTGACGGTTGATTCGATACGCGGGGCGCCCGCCTATTTGCCGGCCGGAAAACTCGATCGCACCTGCCATGGGTCTGAGCGTTCCGATGATCGTCCGCAAGGTAGTGGTTTTGCCGACGCCATTGCGGCCGAGCAGGGCGACGATTTCTCCTTCACCAACCTCCAGATTTACGTTGCGGAGAACGGAACTGCCCTCATAGCCGGCGACAACGTCCTTCAACTTGAGAAGTGGTGCCGCGGCCTTGCTCCGCGAAGCGCGGACGCCAGTCGTGATCCCTGTAGGAGCTGGCTTGCGCCCTAGATAGGCCGTGACGACCTCGGGCTGATTCATCACTTCCTGCGGCGCTCCTTGGGCGATCACTCGCCCTTGGTGCAAGATGGTGATCCGGTTAGAAATTGCCAGGACGCGATCGATATCATGTTCGATCAGCAGAATGCTGTGACGACCGGCAAGGCGCTGTATGAGAGCACTGACTCGCTCCCGGTCTTCGTGGCTGAGGCCAGCCAGCGGCTCGTCAAGAAGCAAAACCTCCGGCTCTGTGCCGATCGTGATGGCAATCTCCAGCAGACGTTGCTCGCCATGCGGTAGATCAACGGCAGTCTGATCCGCGTGTTCCGACAAGCCCATGGAGTCTAGAATGCTCCACGTGCGCGCATTTATTTCCTGATAGCTGTAGGCATTTCGCCAAAATGCAAAGCGGTGATTCGAGCGCGCTTGAACCGCGATCCGCACGTTCTCAAAGACCGTGAGGTTCTTGAAGATGCTCAAAATCTGGAACGAGCGGCCGAGCCCGGCATCGACGCGCTGGTTCGGCGGAAGAGCACCAATGTCGCGATTCTTGAATAGGATCTGTCCTCCGTCGCGCGGCACTAGGCCCGTCACCATGTTGAAAAACGTGGTTTTGCCTGCTCCGTTGGGACCGATAAGACTATAGATTTCCCCTTGCCTCAGTTCCAGATTAATGCCATCGGCTACCACCAGATGTCCGAACTGCTTGGACAGTGATCGTACCGACAGCACAGGCTGGTCGTCTTTGCCCGCGGAGCGGTCGTTCTCCGGCGCAGCCACCGTCTGGGGTCGCGGGGGCAGGATTGTGCGGGTAAGGTTCCAGCGAGGACCTCGGCGCAGACGGGCAAAAATTCCCGAGAGACCTTCGGGCGAAAGCAGGATGAAGCCGATGAGCACCGCGCCGAAAAACAAGCCACCAGTGCTCCGTATAGGAGCTGAGCTGATCGCGGAGCAGGATGAAACCAAGAGCCCCCCAAAGCGGCCCCAGGAAGTGATGCATGCCGCCGAGAACAGTCATCAACACAGGATCGCCAGCGTTCTGCCAGCTCATGACGTCCGCGTAAACGCCTTTGATGAGGAATGTGAGCAGGCTCCCGGCCAGTCCCATGAAGGTGGCTGAGAAGACGAACGCGACGAATTTGTAACGATGCGTGTTATATCCCAGGCATCGGGCGCGTTGCTCGTTCTCGCGGATCGCTTGTAGTACCCGGCCGAACGGCGAATGGACGATTCGCCACAAGAGGTAAATGGCGATGATGACAACGAATGAACAAAAAGCGTGAAAGGCTAGATTACTTTCCAGACCGGGGCGCGACATCCCCTGCAGCCCATTCTCGCCGCCTGTCACCGGAGTCCACTGGAAGGCAATTTCGTAAAATAACTGCGTGAAGGCAAGCGTGAGAAGGGAGAAGTACAGACCGCGGCGCCGCAGAATAAGCGCGCCCAACGCCACGCTCGTGACGGCGGCGGTCAGCGTCCCCAGCACCACCGCAACATAAACGTTAGACGCCAGATGAAGCTGCGCTAAGCCGGCGCCGTAAGCAGCTATGCCGAAATAGGCTGACGGACCGAATGAGACCAGGCCGGTATAGCCCAGCAGCAGGTTGTATCCGACGCCGTAGAGGGTGTAGAGAACAATCTCCGTTCCCAAACTGACCGTTGAGCCAATCCGCGGCAGCACAAAAGGCAGGAGCGCAAAGACCACGGTGAGGATAAATACTGGATGGGTGACGACTCGCCGCAGAGTCTTCATTCGAAGCGCTCCCATTTCTCTCCAAACAGCCCGCGCGGCCGAACCAAAAGGATGAAGGCCATAAGGAGGTACATAACGGCGCCCGACGCCTCCGGGAAGAACTGTATAGTCAGGGCTACGCTCAACCCGACAAGGAGACCGGCGATGACCGTCCCTCTGAAGCTGCCGAGGCCGCCGATGGTAACCACCACGAACGCCGGCATGATAGCCTGATCCGCCATCGACGGAACGACACTCCACAGCGGAGCCGCGAGCACGCCGGCGACGCCGGCCAGGGCTGTACCTAACCCGAAGGTGATGGTGAAGATGGTCCGCAGATTAATGCCGAGCATGCTGACCATCTCCGGGTCCCGGCTGCCCGCCCGAATCACTCGGCCCCAGGGCGTCTTTTCCAGGAATAGCCAGACCGCGACCAAGACGAAGATCGTAAAAGCCAGCACTGCCAAACGATACTTTGTCACCAGGATTGGACCATAGACGATAAACCCTGCCAGAAACTGCGGGATATCGAAGGGATATCCTCGCGCACCCCACACGGTCCGAATCAGTTCCTGCAAGAACAGAGCCAGCCCGAAGGTGAGCAGCAGTCCTAGCAGCGGCTCCTTGTTGTAAAGCGGACGCATGAGCGTCGCTTCGACGATCATGCCCACAATGCCGACGACAAACGGCGCCAAAACAATAATCGCCGCATCGCCAACCAGGGGTCGCAGTGTCATCGCGAAATAGGCGCCTAGCGCGAAGAACGCGCCGTGAGCAAAATTGACGACGCCGATCATGCCAAAGATGATGGAAAGTCCTTGCGCGATGACGATATAGAGAAAGCCCAGGACAAGCCCGTTGATTACCTGGGCGAGCACGACTCCAAACATGCGCTATACCTTATCCGCTTATCAAGAAGTAGACGCGATCCGCCGATCACGAAATAGACGCGCGCCAGCACCGAAGCAAGTACTGGCGCGCCAGAAATGGGCGCTGACGACTATAGCGGCCCCAAGTTGCACCCGACCTCCTGCTTGCTCCCATAGAAGGAATCGAGTTCCTTCGCGCCGCCCTTCGGGAATTGGTCAAGGATGTCGAAGTAGTCATACTTATCGGTGATATTCTGCTTCACGCGGGCCACGATCACCGGCTGAAGGAGCTGGTGGTCCCATGAGCGGAAGTAGATAGGCATGTCCTTGAAGCCTTCGAACTTATATCCCTCCAGGAACTGTACAAGTTTCTTCGAATCGGTCGAGCCAGTCTTCTGGATGGCCGTTAGAATGGCCGTCATGCCGAACCAATCCTGCCAGCCCTCCACCTCGGGAGGAGCGCCGAACTGGGCTTGGTATTGCTTAGCAAAAGCCTGACTCTTTGGCGTATTGTACGGACCGGTATAGTTCCAGAGCTTCGGGTAGATTCCGGTCACAGCCTGCGGCCCGGCGGCCCATAGATCAGAGTCGTTGACAACGGGCGAGGAGATCAAGACCTTGCCCTTCATGCCGATCCCTTGGAACTGCTTCAAAAAGTTCGTGAGATCGCTGCCTCCGAACGTCACCCACGCTACCTGTGGGTTACCGCTTCGTAGCTTCAGCAGGTATGCGCTGAAGTCGGTCGTCCCTAACGGCGCCTGATCCTGTCCGACGATTACGGCGCTTGCGTCCTTGTCGTCTTTAAGATAGTCCTTCATCTGATTGTAGGAGTCGATGCCCCACGCATACGACGCTGAGAGGAAGTACCACCGCTTATTCTTCCCATTGTCCGACAATGACGGGAAAATGGTTCGTACGGTGACATGACTTGGCAGATCGACCCTGAAGGTGTATCGGTTACAGTTTTTCCCCGTGATCTCCGTCGCGTTTGGCCCGGAGGCCATCAGCAAGATCTTGTTCTGCAATGCAACCGGCATCATGGCCAGAATGTCGCCGCTATTGATGCCGCCGTCGATAGCTACGACCTTATCCACTTCGATCATCTTCTGCATGCGCTGCACTGAGTCCTTCGGATTGGACTCGTCTTCCCAGATCAACTGGACCGGACGGCCCAGAACCTTGCCCCCAAAATCCTGTACGGCTAGCATGGCTCCATTGTGGCCATTCTCGCCTTGCACCGTGTAGGTTCCAGACTTGGGCAATAGAACGCCGATCTTGATCGGTTCCTGGGCAGCCGCTGCCGAAGCCAAACATAGTAACAACGAGACGACCGCAAGAATGAGAAACAAGGCAGGGTTTCTGCCTGGTTGATCTTGGCTGAAACGAGCACACTTCCGCTCCAAAGGATTTGCGATGTTTCCGTTCATGAACTTCCCCCAAACGTGCAAGACGGGTTAAGCGCCCACGAATGCGCTATCGGAATTTCCTCTTGCTCAGCCTATTCCATGAGCACCAAGCCAAGAGCATTGAAGCAGCACACAACCTGAATGGGGAATCCTCGCTATGTCCATTCGCTTCGACGCTAATGAATAAGGAAATGGACAGGGGGACGACACCACATTCCATTCTGCTGCCTAAGTTATCTGCGAAAATCCCCACTAACCGAATCGCTTCTGTCCTGAACCGATGTTGAAAGCTTATACTCGAACGGAGCCCGCGCTGTCAAGGAGAGCGGGGAAGTATGTCAGTAGCACATGATATGTCCGGTTGAGATAGCAAGTGATCTGTCCGCTTTTCAGGCGGTGAGAGTAGGAGACCATGGGAGGCATGGATTTCTACTCGAAGGCTGCGGTGGAGCGGGCGATGAAGGTTCAAGAAGTGATTTTGCGGGCCTTGGCGAAGAAGATCACGTGGTGGCAGGCGGCCAAGATCCTCGGCATCAGCGACCGGCAGATGCGGCGCTGGCACGAGCGCTACGAAGAATCCGGCTACGACGGGCTGTTCGACCGCAGGCGGGGACAACCCTCGCCCAAGCGGGTTCCCCTGGCGCAGGTCGAGCAGGTACTGGGGCTGTACCGCGACCGGTACTTTGATTTGAATGTGCAGCATTTCCACGAGAAACTCGGCGAAGAGCACGGCATTGGGCTGAGTTACACCTGGGTCAAACTGGCCCTGCAAGGAGCGGGGGCTGGTGAAGCGGGGGCGCACACGGAGTCCACCGCAAGCGGCGCGAGCGGCGGCCTTTGCCGGGTATGCTGCTGCATATTGATGGCAGCCGCCACCGCTGGTTCCAGGACGAGCGCTGGCACGACCTGATCGTGATTCTGGACGACGCCACCGGCGAGATCTATTACGCGCAGTTGGTGGACGAAGAATCCACCAGGACGGTCATGGCGGGCCTGCGCGAGGTGATCGCGCGCAAGGGCTTGTTCTGCGCCTTATACAGTGACCGGGGCAGCCACTTCTGGCTCACGCCCAAGGCTGGAGGCAAGGTCGATCTCCACCAGTTGACGCAGGTGGGACGCGCGCTGCACGAGCTGGGCGTGCGGATGATTCCGGCCTACTCACCGCAGGCGCGGGGCCGCAGCGAGCGCAGCTTCGGAACCTGGCAGGGACGATTGCCGCAGGAGTTGCGGCTGCACGGAATCACCACCGTCGACGCCGCCAACCGGTTTCTACGGGAACACTTTATGGACGAGTTCAATGGCCGCTTTCAGGTTGCAGCGGCACAGCGCGGCACCGCCTTTGTCGCTTGCCCGCGCCGCGATCTGGACCTGATCTTCTCACTCCAGTTCGAGCGCTCCGTGAATCGTGACAACACGGTCAGCTTTCAAAATATGATTCTGCAGATCGAGCGGGTGAAGTGGAGAGCAACCCTGGCCGGATGTACGGTCACGGTGCATCAGCATCTGGATCAAACCCTGTGTATTACCTACGGACCGCACCGGTTGGGACGGTTCACCGCCCAAGGTGAGGCCATGACAGAAACTAAACCCGGGACCAGAAAAGCTATGGAAAAGACGCTCCGTGGAAAAGTCCCAAAACCGGCTTTTCCCCCGAGCTTTGAAATCCCGCCAACCGCGCTGGATTCCAACTTTCCCACAGCTTCGACGGCGGCTCGATCAATCTAACAACCGGACATTTCACTTGCTACAAAAACCGGACATTTTAACTTACTAAGAACAGGAGAGCGGGGAAGTAAATCAGGATGTGTTTTGTACGTGATATGTTGCCGCAACGATTCCAATCTTCGGGAACAGCAACTCCCCGGCATGGAACTTCACCTTCTCTACCACTTGTCGTGCGGTATTCCAACTAGCAACCTGATACAAAAAGCTCTCGTATTGTAGCTTTGGCTTGCAAAATCGCACACCTTCAGCGCGGCGGCTGGCAAGACCAGGCGGCCAGCAAGTCCGGGCGCGTCTTTTGCATCAGGGACGAACTGCTGAACACCCCCGCGCCTACTCTCGTGCAAGGACTTCAAGCATTAGCTTGGGCCATCCACCCGGAGCTGTTCACACGTCCCGAGGGAATCAGGGCACTGAATGATGGCCGCGTTCCTTCTCCAATTGGCGGCCGGTTACCGGAAACGTAGGCGACGACTCCGAGATTTCCCGTCAGGAGCAATCTGGCAATTGAATTCGTCCATTATCACGTTTCCCAAGCCGACGTCAGGGGACCTATCTGAGCGGGGACTCACGCTTCGATGGCGACAAGCGCATTTGAGGTAGGTGATCGCAGACCGAAGACAGAAATGGGACTCCTAGAAACGCACCTCGTGAAAACGTGCCCGAACGTCAGGCTCGATGGCGGATTCAATGTCCTGTCGCGGACAAACAAAGACGGTAAGTGACGCCGGCCGTTACTCTTCCTACGGCAACCGGTTCACAACTTTCTTTACGTGCAGCTTGCTCGAGGGCCGTGCACCTCTATCGCGTAGACGCGGTTGCCTTCGGCGCCAAGCTGAGCATCTTTCTGGCCTCGGCCGGCGTGGCCAGATCGCGGCCTACCGCCAGGGCAATCTGCCTCATGCGGCGGAGCAAAGCCAGGTTGGTGGCAAGCACACCCTTGCTGAGAAAGATGTTGTCTTCCAGTCCGACGCGAACGTGCCCGCCGAGCGCCATGGCGATGACCGACAACTTCACGTGCTCCTTGCCGATGATGGTCACGCCCCAGGTGCATTGGCTGGGCAAATGATCATACAAATAGAAGAGAGCTTTTTCCGAGGCCGGTTGTGAGCCGGGAACTCCCATCACCAAGTTGATATGCAACGGGCCCGCTACTTCGCCCTTGTCCACCAGCTTGAAAGCGTTCCACAGCATCGCCGTATCGAAGACTTCGATCTCAGGCTTGATGTTGTACTTGCGCATTTCCCCGGCCAGATAAGAGACCGTCTCCGGATCATTGAAGTTGGCGATGGTTGGAAAATTCGATGAGCCGGTCGCCAAGCTGGCCATTTCCGGTCCGAGGCACAACATCTGACCGCGCTCTTTGTAGCTCTTGCCGGCCCGCCCGCCGGTGGAGAGCTGGCGAATAATGTCGCAGTCGGGATACTTGTCCAGTTCGGCCAGAACCGCGCGATTCACTTCCATGTCCGAAGTCGGCCAGCCTTCTTTGTCGCGCGTGTGAATGTGCGCTACGGCAGCGCCTTCCTTCCAGCATTCGTAAATCTGGGCGGCGATCTCCTGCGGCGTAAGCGGAACATTGGGGTTCATCTCCCGAGTCGGCACGTTGCCGGTCGGCGCAACGGTGAGAATAATCTTGTCGCTCATCTGCTTCACCTCATGCCGTCCATGATAGATGCAAAAAACTCCAGCAAAAACCTGCGTTAGCTCCGGGCCGATGTGATCGCCGCCTCAATCGCCTCGGCAAGTTTGTCGACCAGCCCATCGATCTGAGCTGAGGTAATGATGAACGGCGGAGCGATGAGAACCTGATTGCCGAGTCGGCCGTCGACGGTGCCTCCCCTGGGATAGCAGCAGAGGCCGCAAGCCATGGCTTCTCTTTTCACGCGAGCGTGCATTTTGAGCGCTAGATCGAAGGGAGTCTTGCCAGCACGGTCGGAAACCAACTCGAGCCCCCAGAAAAGTCCGCGGCCACGAATATCGCCGACATGGGGATGGCTGCCCAAATGTTGCGCGAATGCAGCCGCAAGCTCAGCTCCGCGCGCTCGCACCGCATCCAGAAGCCGTTCGTCGCGCACCGTCTGCTGCACGGCGAGCGCGGCTGCGCAGGCGGTGGCGTGGCCAATATAGGTGTGGCCGTGCTGAAAGTCTCCGGAACCGGCCGCGATGGCGTCGGATATTTCCCCGCTCGCCAGCATGGCCCCAATCGGCTGATAGCCACCGCCTAGCCCCTTGGCAATAATCATAATGTCCGGTCTGACATTTTCCTGAGCACAGGCGTGCAGCGTTCCTGTGCGGCCCATGCCGCACATCATCTTGAGCTCTTCTAGTAACTCCGTATGCGATTTCGGCGTTCCAAATTTTCTCATCGAGATGGTTTGTAGATCAGGAATCCTCAAAAAGCAACGAAGTTTCGTGAATTCCAAAATTTCGACTGGCGGTTGGGCGGTCAACTCACTATTTGAGCCAGATGCTCCGCCTGCGGTCGGCTATGGGGAACTTATCAAGTATGCCTGCGCGAGACAAATATTGATAAGTCAGCTAGGGCAACGAAAATCGGCAGATTTAGTCGCGACTTGCTCCTGAATGCTGATGACAGGCAACCCAGACGTTACGGAGCGCCAAACGGGCCGGAAGTCGGCTTCGGTGAGATTAGGAGCGAGATACGCCCTAGCATCCTCCCAAATCGATGGACTCCCAGACCCGATCTTGTTGACTGCGGGATCCTCTTCGACGGAGTACGCCTTCAAAGACCGACCACCTCGGATTATCGTGGCCAACGGTCGCGGGCACTACCCCACTCAATGTGTCGTGCAGATCCCGCTGATTGGTTATAACCAGGCTCCTCCGCGTACGCCACTGGAATTACCATGCATGGCGCGCACGATGGGTGTACCGGGGTCAGCGAAAAAGATGTAGGACCAGCAACATCCAACAGCTCGCAACCCAGCTCCCAACCCGGTCCTTTCCGATCGCATCTCGGTTTGTTTGTAGGACATCACCTGTCCGTTCGCATTTGCGGTCGCTTGCCGTTGTGCAACGACGGCTGGCGCCCGCGCTATGAGGCCGCTGCTCCAGCCCGGCCAGCTTTCGATCGGAGTAACGGTTAACCTTAACATTTTGGAATGATTGAAAGACATGATTGTTGGCCCGAATCTGTCACCGCAAACCATGAGCGAATCACCATTGCGTGAGATCTACGTCAGCACGGATATAGAGACCGACGGACCGGTCGCGGGAAAACATTCCCTCCTGAGCATTGGATCGGCAGCCTATCTGGCCGACAAAGAGCTGCTGGGGACGTTCTCCGCCAACTTGGAAACGCTGCCCGCATCGGCCCCGGATCCCAAGACCGCCGCATGGTGGGCCACACAGCCGGAGGCATGGTCGGCCTGCCGGCAAAATCTCGAAGCGCCTGCTGTTGCCCTGAAGCGCTACGTTGCCTGGCTCAAGGCGTTTGGCGGACGGCCTGTGTTTGTCGGCTACCCGGCCGCTTTTGATTTTTCTTTCGTCTATTGGTATCTCACCGAGTTCGCGGGCGAGAACCCATTCGGCTATTCGGCAATTGATATCAAGACCTACGCGATGGCGTTGCTGCGCAAACCATATCGAGCGTGCGGCAAGCAGTCGATGCCCCCGGAGTGGTTCGATCCCGTGTCTCATACGCATGTGGCGCTCGACGATGCCATCGAGCAAGGACGACTGTTCTGCAACATGCTTAAGGCCAACTTCGGCGCCTAACTAGCCGCTCACGGCTGCTGAATGTCGTAATGTCATTCCGTAGAATTGCAGACTCGTCGGTGGCCTCAATCAAAGCCTCAACCGGATCGTGACATCCGCGAAACAATTGCGTGAGATTCTGCTTCGCTTGCCCCAGCGAATCACGTCCCTCTTCCGCTGAGTTCTTAGTGGCGACCGCCCAGAAAGAACACGAACAGATATATCCCAAGCCGGGATGGGTCGAACACAAAGCTGAAGAGATCTTTGCCCGTACTCTGGAAGTGATCGGCGAAGCCATGCACGGAAGCGGGATCGTGGGGAGCGAGCTGGCCGCGATCGGTATCACTAATCAGCGCGAAACTACCATCGTCTGGAGTCGCAAGACCGGCAAGCCGGTTTATAACGCTATCGTTTGGCAGGACACACGTACCGCCGACTATGTTTCCCAGTTTTCGAAAGATGGCGGTCAGGACCGTTTCCGCGCCCAGACCGGACTACCTCTCGCCACGTATTTCAGCGGGCTCAAGATTCGGTGGATTCTCGCGGAGGTGCCCGGTGTCCGCGAACCGGCCGAGGCCGGCGACGTGCTGTTTGGCAACATCGACACGTTCCTATTTGGAAGCTCACTGGTGGCCCCGATGGTGGAGTTCATGTGACCGATGTTACCAATGCCAGCCGCACGCAACTGATGAATCTGGGAACACCCCGGGCAATGCTGCCTCGCATCTGTTCGAGTATTGAAATATATGGCCACGTCCAAGGCGGTACGATAAGCGGTGTGCCGATTGCCGGCGACCTGGGCGACCAACAGGCGGCGTTGGTCGGGCAAACCTGTTTCCAACCCGGCCAGGCGAAGAATACCTACGGAACCGGTTGCTTTTTGCTGCTGAATACCGGCCCGCACCCGGTGCAGTCCAACCATGGCTTGCTCACCACCGTGGCCTACAAACTGGGAGATCAACCGGTGCACTACGCCCTCGAGGGCAGTGTTGCCATTACCGGCGCGCTGGTGCAGTGGCTGCGAGACAACCTGGGCCTGATCCGTACCAGTTCCGAGGTGGCGAAGACGGTGACAGACAATGGGGGCGTGTACTTCGTTCCTGCTTTTTCAGGCCTGTTTGCCCCTTACTGGAAGGCCAATGCGCGCGGCGTAATCGCCGGACTCACCCGTTATGCCGCCAAAGGACACCTCGCACGTGCGGTCCTAGAGGCAACAGCATTCCAGACTCGCGAAATAGTGGAGGCCATGGAGCAAGATTCCGGGATCAAATTGGAGGTGCTGCGCACTGATGGCGGCATGGTCGAAGACGAATTGCTGATGCAGTTCCAGGCGGACATCCTGGACAAACCTGTCGTCAGACCCGTGATCAAAGAGACCACCGCGCTGGGAGCCGCTTATGCCGCGGGATTGGCGGTTGGCTTCTTTAAGGCTGCAGATGAGCTCTGTGCTAACTGGTCGGTCGATAAGACCTGGACGCCAAGTATGGACCCGGAAAGACGCGAGTCGATGTACCGGATGTGGAAGAAGGCCGTGAGCCGCACCTTTGACTGGGTGGATTGAATCGTCCCATTGGTGGAAACGCTTGAGAAGATCGGGGCATTTGGCACGCTGGGCTCTGGGTCACCAAGGCTGCGCTGAAAGCTGCCAAGCAGAACCCCATCGCCGGCACCGTTTAGATCGCCAGATACCGTGCACAATAACATGGAAAACCAGCCTGAAAATTTGCGAAGGGCAGGAATTTGGCACGCCCGCGGCCTCGTTCTTCTTTGGCTAATTGACCTCCGCCGTCGGCGAATGCCGAAGGCGAAGATTTGGCGCTGTGGCATTTAGTCCGGTTGTGTCCATCAGGAGTGCGTAAGTTTTGCTTAACCATGGCGGATAAGCGGCAGATTTAACACAGGCTCGGGGACCGTAAGCGCGGGTCTGCTACTCAGCCGATCAAAGGATGAAGTCTTTTTGACTTTAGCATCTTTGACTTGCGGAGGGGGAATCAACATGGTCACCAAACAAAGGAAGTAGGGTTGCATCTCAAGGCACGAGCCAGGAGGAAACGTGTCGGGATACGCTACGCTGAGCCAACTTTGCAGCACTGCTTCAGAAAACAGGTTCATTAAGATGCTGCTGAACGTGGGACGTGCCCTTCGACATCGATGGCGCGTACTCCGTTTCGGGCAGCGGTTTTACGATCAGGCATGCAGCATGCAATCGGCGGTGGTGGCCTCGCCATGCGCTGTTCCAGTACAAGACTTCAGCGAACATTTATTCAGGCGTTCTGTATCGCCGCGAATCCATGATTTGGTGCAACTGCGGGTCGCTGCGCAGATCGCGTCGGCTGCACAGACGAAGCTCCGTGCCGATTTGTGCCGCGCACAAGGATGGTCGAGTGAGCAGATTGGGGAGGCGCTACTCGGTACAAAGAGCGGATGCTTTTCCGAATCGGAGACACTGCTATTGCAGTATGCGGCGGACATGACACGCACCCCGATTGATGTCGATCCGCAGGTCATCAGAGAGCTCCGGTTGCACTTCACGGAAGCGGAACTGGAAGAACTGACGGTCTCGATAGCACATGAGAATTTACGCGCCCGGTTTGTAGAGGCTAATGTGAAGCTGCGGCTGAGGAGCACTGACGCCGGCAAGCCGCGGTGAGCTAGCAGTGAGTAGGTACGGAAAGATGCGCGTGAGCTGCGAGTGTGGTGACAGGCACCCGGTGCCGTCGCGAACAGACGAATGGCTTACGGTGATTTTGCCATCAACAAGGGAATCTTCGTCGGCTGGACGGTCACGGTCGCCTCTACAGGGGGTCGGCAGCTTGGTGCAAAAAGTCGTGGTGACGTTGCTCCACCCCTGCGATGAAAAACTATCCGTCTGCAAACCGTGACGATGGCCGGAATGGCGTTCTGTGTTTTCAGGGCAGGCGCTGCAAGAGGCAAAATTTGGGGTTAGATAGCGGGTTTTTGAATCTTGTTTGAGACGGACAAAGCAAGACGACCGGGGTTGGCCGTCATCTGGAGCTAGGCGTAGACGTTAAACATGTGCCCGTACATCGGCATGGGCATGGTGGGGTTCCGCTCACCCCCGATCTTCCGATAATTGCCGGAATGACACCAGATCCCAAGGCTTGTCAGGGGCCGATGTCTGCTGTCGCAGGATATAAAGATTCCCATCATCGGCGCGAATTTTGTAAAAGACAGCCTCTGGTCCGTACCATCGATCGAGCACCTCCTCAACCACGTACTCGTGTCCATCAGGCCGAAAACGAACAGGTCTCTCGTCCGCCTTTCTTCCCGAGTAACAATCGACTTCCAGGTCCAGGCTCATCTTTTCCTCATGCGGGCGTACAACGCATAAGCTGCCGTATGCTGTTTCTATAACGAACCAGCCACGACAAATCGTTTCGCTGCAGGCAAGCGTAACCGTTAGCCGACCAGGAACAGCGTACAGCTTCGCGGGCCATGCGCCCCGATCACCAACGACTGCTCGATGTCGGCCGTCTTCGACGGTCCAGAAATAAACAGGCCGAAGCCAGGGCGCTCGAAGCGAACGCGTTCGTATGCGTGCTGCATGGTATGGACAATCTGACCTGCGGGTAGAATCAGCACCAAGTGCTCGGTGATGACGAAGATCGCCCGCTGTGGACCCAGGCTGCTCCCTGGCACCCATACAGCACCGTTCTCCGCAACGCCGAACTCAGCGGCTATGATCGCAACGTCGACGCCCTCAAGTTCATGCGGCTGCTTCATGGCCGAGACATCAACGGTGGACGTACCTGCGCCGGGCACGAGCGAAACGATCTTGTGTGCCTGCGCGTAGAATTCGAGCTTCCTAAGTTCGGCTTCGAGTGCCACGAGGCTTGCGACGCGAATGAGTGTCCCGCCCACCGAGGCGAAGGTTTCGGCAAACTGCGCGTCAGGGTTCTCGTAAATGATGGCCATGGGCGCCTCAGGCAGCGGCGAAATTGGAGGCGCATTGCGGCGCAAGGCCGTGAGGATGGCGTCCCGGCTGTTCACATTGACTCCTTTTTGACATCGACGAATTCGCGAACACCCCCTCGTGCCGTGGGTAGCGGCTCACGTTTCATGAGTTCGCGGAAGCTCTCTCGCGGCATGGGCGGCAACTCACGATGGAGTCCCCATACGTTCCAAGGTCCATAAATGACAGCCCGGGGCAGACGCGGCACGATCCAGCGCATAAGCCGTCCCGCGAGCCGGTACAGCCGTGGTCTCACCAACACGAATGCCAATACGGCCATGCCAATTCGTTTGTAGAGCGACACTACCTTCTTACGGACAAGCTCCTGGCGAAAGGCATATAACTCGTGATGCAGGTCGATCTTCACCGGGCAGACATCGGAACAGGAGCCGCAAAGGCTCGACGCGAACGGCAGGCTGCCGTACTTCTGCGGGTCGCGTTGCGGCCCGAGCAGTGAGCCAATGGGACCTGGAACTGTATAGCCATAGCTGTAGCCGCCGGAGCGGCGAAACACCGGGCAGGTGTTCATGCAGGCGCCGCAACGGATGCAGCTAAGCGAGCGTCGGAAGGTTTCCTGCCCAAGAATGGCGCTTCGTCCATTGTCGACAATGACCACATGCAGCTCGCCGTTGCGCATTGGCCCGTGGAAGTGCGAACTATAGGTGGTCACTGGCTGCCCAGTCGCACTGCGAGCGAGGAGCCGTAGAAACACGCCGAGATCTTTTGCCCGGGGCAGGATCTTTTCGACGCCCATGCAGGCGATGTGGATCGGGGGTAGGCTCGTGCCCATATCGGCGTTACCTTCGTTCGTACAAACAACAAATCCGCCGGTCTCCGCGATGGCAAAGTTGACGCCAGTGAGTCCGGCCTGCGCCGCCATGAACTTCTCGCGAAGATGGCCACGCGCCGCCTCGGTGAGATACTTCGGGTCGGAGGCGCCCTTTGTCGTCCCGAGTTTCTCGTGGAAGAGCTTGCCGATGTCCTCCTTCTTGAGGTGGATGGCAGGGAGCACGATGTGGCTTGGCGGTTCGTGGCGGAGCTGCACAATGCGTTCGCCAAGATCCGTGTCCGTTACCTCGATCCCGCGCACCTCCAGGTAGGGATTCAGTTGGCACTCCTCCGTCAACATCGACTTCGACTTCACAAGGCGGGTAATGCCTCGATCCATGAGGATTCGATGGACGATCGCGTTGTGCTCGGCCCCGTCACGCGCCCAGTGGACCTGGATTCCGTTGGCGATAGCATTGCGCTCGAACTCCTCCAGATAGTCAGCGAGGCGTGAGAGGGTGTGCATCTTGATCGCAGCCGCAGTGTCCCGCAGCATTTCCCACTCCGGGATGCTCGCGGCCTGCCGGTCACGCTTGAGCCGCACGAACCACAGCGATTCATCGTGCCAGTGTACCCGCTCGTCATCGACCACGAAGAGTGCCGCTTTCTCAGAGTGTCCGGTCATGAGAGCCTCGCTGCTTCCAGGATTTCCGCCACGTGCATGACACGCAGCCGTAATTTCTGGCGTCGGATGATGCCTTCAAGGTGCATAAGGCAGGAAACGTCGAAGCCGGTGATCACCTCCGCCCCTCCCCGCAGGTGGTCGGCAATGCGGTCTCTGCCCATGAGGGATGAGACTGCCTCCTCGTTGACGGCGAAGGTACCGCCAAAGCCGCAGCACTCGTCTGGGCGGGTGAGCTCGATCAGTTCGATCCCCTTCAACTGAGCCAAGAGCTGGCGCACCTTGTTGAAGGGTCGCACCATTTGCTCGGAAGAGCTCCCCAGCCGCAATTCCCTGAGACCATGGCAGCTCATATGCAATCCCACCTTCAAGGGAAAGTCGCCGTTGACCTTCGTCACCCTGGCGACATCCACCAAGTATTCGCAAAGTTCAAAGGTGTTTGCGCACAGGTGGTCGAACCCTGGCCTTCCCTCCAGCCATTGCGCGTAATGGTTGCGCACCATTGACACACAGCTTCCCGACGGTGCTACCACGTGATCGTACTTGCCAAAGACCTTGAGAAACTTCTCGGCAAGCGGCCGTGCGTCGTCCGCGCAGCCAGAGTTGGCCATGGGCTGGCCGCAGCAGGTCTGCTCTTCGGGGAACTCGACTTGAAGACCGAGTCGCCTCAGCACACGGAGTGTCGCAAGCCCGACCTGGGGGTATAGTTGATCGACGTAGCACGGGATAAAAAGACCTACTTCGGGCATCTTTGCTCCTCGTGGGCTGAGTCGCAGCGCATCAGGAAGCTTCTCATCAAACCGAAATGTACTCGAGGTGGGCTGACCTGCGCACTATCTCCAGCTTGTTGTTCTGTTTGAATGAGCCGAGTTGCACAGGAGTTGTAATAACGTCGGTCGAGGGGTGCTGGCTGGGGTGGCGGGCTGCTTCGTGATTCTCCGCCCAGGGTAGGCCGAAAAATAAGAGCACATTTACAATTTTGTTGTTCTGTCTTCCTGGCAGCCGAAAACTAATACTTCACTCGAACTCAAGTACTACAATCTCGGGGTTCGAACCCAGCCGCAGTGGCGGTCCCCACGTTCCTGCTCCGCTGGAAGTGAAAACCTGCATCTTTCCGATCCGGCTTAAGCCATACACAAACTGCCGGTAAATCCGCCGCGCCATCCAACTCCAGGGTATGAACTGCCCAAGGTGTGTATGCCCGGATAGCTGCAGAGAAATGCCCGCAGCCTCCGCGATTTCCGGATGGTCGGGTGCATGTGTCAACAGTATGCTCGCGCGGTCGCGATCCAAGCGGATGCCGTGTAGCACCGACGCGAAGTGCCCGTCCTGCGTCGCATATCTATACGGCACACCAACAATCTGCAAACCGTCCACTTCCACCTTCTCATTGCTGAGCACGCGCACCCCGGTCGCCGCAATGGCACGCAGATACTTGCTGTCGTCCCCAAATTGCTCATGATTTCCTGCGACAAAATACACTCCCTGTGGCGCCGTTAGTGCGTTCAATGGCTCTGCTGCTCGCCCCTCGTCGATGGCTGTGCCATCGTACAAATCACCAGCAATAAAGATCGCGTCCGGTTCTTCCCTCACGATCTTCGCAACCATGCGCCGCAGAAAACCGCCGTTTCGCACATGCCCTAAGTGCAAATCGCTGATCAGCGCCGCTCTTCGCCCACGCCAGACCGGCGGCAAGTTCGCAAGCCGCACCGTCGTTCGTGTGATTCGCGTCCAGCTTGCGTTGAAAACCCCATACACTCCGGCGACTACTGCAGCCCCGAACAACAGTTCCACGGTTCGATGGAAGTTCACGTCCAGTCCAGCCAACCGCGCAACGCCGAAAATAGTCCAGGATGAAACCGCTGCGAGGAAAAGGTAGGTCAGCAGGCCCAACCAAACCGCAGCAGCCCTGTAAAACGCTCGCAAAGCGGCGTTCGTATAGCGAAAGGCGAGTAGCGAAGCGGCAACAAAACTCACCGACAAAAAACCGAACAACAGCTTGATCCACACCGCCCCAGGAGGATCGCTTCCTGCGGGCGAAAATGTCCACGTCTCATAGAGGAGAAGATGCGTCAGAAAAAGAACGGACTGAATAGTTGCAATCAAACCGAGTAAGCGTTTTCGCACTCGCATGGTGCATTAGATTCCCCAACCCGCCATTCGGACTGAGGGCGTAAATTCGCCAAAAGTTGCATTTCTGGATCTCGTCACGGGACCGTAGCGCGAAAGCGATGCCGGACGATAGACTTTTCTTGTTCGTAAGCGCTTTGAGTTCGACTCTAATCTGACAAGAGAACCTCTTAAATGACTACTGAACACGAGCTTCGGCAGAAGTTGCGCAAGATCGCGGCACTGTTCGAGGGCGCCACTTCCGCAGGAGAGCGAGATGCAGCGGCTGCTGCGCTCGACAGGATTCGGGTCGCACTCAGTGCTGCAGAGCAAACGGAACAGACGATCGAAATGCAATTTAGACTGGCTGATCGCTGGCATAGGCGCCTATTCACGGCCTTATGCCGCCGCTATGGGCTCAAGCCGTACAGGTATGCGCGCCAGCGGTACTCCACCGTGGTTCTGCGGGCTCCGAAAACGTTCATCAACAACACTCTTTGGCCAGAGTTTCTCCAGATCAAGAACGCCCTCGATGAGTATTTGAATGAGGCCACGGAGCGAATCATTCGAGAAGAGGTCTTCGGGAGAACAGACGAGGCAGAAGAGCAGACGGGTTCGCCCGGATCTGCATCGGCAGCTCAACTTTCGCAACCCCAAAACTTAGACTGAAATGGCTACGGGGGCAGCATGGTCATCTTTCGAGTTCACGTTTCATTAATCAATATCGAGCCTCCGATCTGGAGGTGCGTCGAACTCTCTAGCCAGACCACTCTCAAGCAATTTCATCGCATACTGCAGATCGCGATGGGATGGACCAACTCCCACCTGCACGAATTCATCGTCGGCAGTCAGCGTTATGGAACACCAGATGTGCACTTCGATGAGCCCGGCGAGGTCATTGCTGAAGGCAAAGTACATCTGTCGACCGTGCTACCCGTCTCCGAGGCGCGCATTCTCTATGTCTACGACTTCGGAGATTACTGGCAGCATTCTGTTCATCTGGAGGCGGTCCTTTCAGCCCAACCGGGCATAGATTATCCCCGCGTATTGGATGGAGACCGCAGTTGCCCACCGGAAGATTGTGGCGGCACCACCGGGTATGCCGATCTTGTCGATATCCTTCTCGACCCGACGCATGAAGACTTTCAACAGATGCGCGAATGGGCCGGTGAGGAATTCAACGCAGAGGTCTTGCATCTGGAAAAGATCAATGCGCGGCTCCGTCGGAACCGCTCGCTTGCCGCAAAGGGATGATTTCACATTGATCCCGGAGATCAAGACCTCCGGTAGCGTTCAGGCGACATCGTACGGCGCTGGATATGATCCTTCGGTATTAACCCGCTCACAAGGACGCGGGAAACCCGTTACTCGGACACTTTATCGACACAGTGCCCATCAGCAAATTTTCTGCGTCCGCCCATCTGTCGTACTGACCATGGTGCCTTCCCGCGTCAGGCGATCTCCTGAACCCATTTACTCCGCCAGGCTGGCTTGCGCCGCAGGCCGGCATTGCGAGCCGCCTCGAATTGCGGCTCAAACGCGGCGAGGGCTTCGCGTTGCGGCTGGCGCACGATGGGTGTGGGCGTCAGCGGAAAAAGTGTAGGATCACCTGCAACATCCAACAGCTCGCAACCCAGCTCCCAACCCGGTTCTTTCTGATCGCATCTCGGTTTGTTTGTAGGGCATCACCTGTCCGTTCGCATTTACAGGCACTCGCCGTTGTGCAGCGGGCTTCTGCCTTTGGAATCAACTGGGGAGTGAACCATGCAACATGATCTCGATCAGCATTCAGGCGGAGAAAATCACCCTCGCCATGTTTGCGGGAACCTGTTTAGGTGTCATAGCCGGGCAATCGCGTGATCTGAATGTAAGTTGCATGCGTCTCTCGTCCGAGGGCTCTCAAAGCCCGTGCTGCAAGGAGGCAAATGAGTGACGGCTAAAAAAACACAGAGTCCAGCAACCAAAAAGGACATGGACGGTGCTCCAGACGGGGCCATTGCCTCGCGTGACACGGAAGTTGATGGCGTTAAACTGCACTACATGGCTGCTGGCCACGGCCCGCCGCTCGTTTTGCTCCACGGCTACGCTGAGACCTCGCTCATGTGGAAACCGATCATCCCCTTATTGGCCGAGCGATTTACTGTGATCGCACCGGACCTGCCCGGCATTGGCGACTCCGCTATCCCGGACGACGGTTTGGACATGAAGACGGCCGCCATTCGCATCCACGCTCTTGCCAAGTCACTCAGCATCGAGAAAGCGCGGGTTGTGGGACACGATATCGGGCTGATGGTGGCCTATGCCTACGCCGCGCAATTCCCGGCGGAGGTGGAGAAACTCGTCGTGATGGATGCCTTTCTCCCAGGGGTGGGTGGCTGGGAGGCAGTGTATAACAATCCCAGAATCTGGCATTTCCGGTTCAACGGGCCCACCCCCGAAGCTCTGGTCCAGGGTCACGAACGCACCTATTTTGAATATTTCTGGAACGATTTGGCCGCAGACAAGACGCGGTCGCTGCCTGAAGCAGATCGGAAGGCTTACACGGCGGCGTATTCACGGCCAGGACGCATGCGTGCCGGCTGGGCCTACTTCGTTTCGTTCCAACAGGCCGCAAAAGATTTTGCTCAGCTCTCTAAAGCGAAACTTACAATTCCTGTTCTGGTGATCGGCGGTGAGAAGTCGTTGGGAGAAGCGCTGGCGCAACAGATGAAGCTGGTTGCTTCGGATGTGACTGTTGTGGTGTTGAAGGACACCGGACATTGGGTGCTCGAAGAGCGGCCCAAGGAGACGAGCGAAGCGCTGCAGAAGTTCCTATGACATTCAGGGGCTGGAGTGCGGTTGACTGGATCGCACCTGATTTCTCGCCTGATCGACAGTCTGCAGCGCCTGTAGATTTCGGCACAGTTCAGGCGTGGGTCCGAGCGGGCTGCCTGGGTTCATGTTCAGTTTTCTCGCAGCGCATGTTCAAGCAATCGGCGCTCCGGTGCCCATTACTGGCAGGAAGTCACCTCGGTCCTGGTCTTGCATAAACATGCTTTTGCGGCCTCAATTTGATGTCCCCACGGCAACTCATTGGAATTGTTGGAACTCCAATATCTTGGTACCAGCCAACCGAATCCCGATCGAAGAGCGCGCCGCGTGACGAATGAGGAGGTGTGCTGATGGCGCTCCGCAACATCGTACCGATAACCGAAAAGCTGCACAGCATCAACCCCGCCACCGGTGAGGTGATGCGTACGTGCGAGATCGACTCGGATTCTGCTTTAGAGAGCAAACTTCATAGCGCCAGCGATGCGTTTGCTTTGTGGCGGCAAACACCCTTCAGCGAACGTTCCCGCTTGATGTTGCGCGCCGACGATCTTCTGGAAGCTGAAAAGCACGAACTCGGGCGAATCATGACCCTGGAGATGGGCAAACCCATCCGAGCCGCGGTGCAGGAGGCGGAGAAATGCGCCCGCGCATGCCGCTTCTATGCGGAGCACGCGGAGGCGTTCCTCGCCGATCGGCCCGCCCAGACGGATGCCACTCATAGTTATGTGGCTTACCAGCCGCTAGGCCCGGTGCTGGCCATCATGCCGTGGAATTTTCCCTTCTGGCAGGTCTTTCGCTTCGCCGCTCCGGCGTTGATGGCGGGCAATGTCGGTCTGCTGAAGCATGCGTCTAACGTGCCCCAATGTGCGCTTGCTATTGAGGGGATCTTTCGCCGTGCCGGCTTCCCGGAGGGCGTATTTCAGACGTTATTGATCGGTTCTGATCGCGTCCCCCGCATTATCGAGGACCCGCGGGTTGTGGCGATCACGCTCACGGGCAGCGTGAATGCCGGGAGCAGCGTGGCTGCCATGGCCGGCAAACAGATCAAAAAGATGGTGCTGGAACTCGGCGGCAGCGATCCATTCATCGTCATGCCCAGCGCTGATCTGGAATCGACCGTTGCCAGTGCTGTGCAGGCGCGCATCATCAACAACGGCCAATCCTGCATTGCCGCCAAGCGATTTATCGTACACGATTCGATCTATCACGAGTTCGAGCGCCGCTTCGTCGAGCGCATGGCGGCTTTGAAGGTTGGTGATCCACTGGACGAAAGTACAGATGTTGGCCCGATGGCGACCGCCGATCTCGTCACCCTGCTGGAAGATCAGGTGCACCGGACGGTGCAGATGGGAGCGCGCCTGTTGCTGGGCGGCACGCGCCGTCAACGGAAGGGAAACTTCTATGCGCCTACCGTGCTGGCTGATATCCCCGAAGAGTCGCCCGCTCGCATAGAGGAGTTATTCGGCCCAGTTGCTTCGCTGTTTCGTGTCCGCGGAATCGAAGAGGCAGTTGCGCTCGCCAACGACAGCCAGTTCGGACTGGGGTCGAGCTGCTGGACGAACAACGAGCGCGAGCGCCGGCACTTTGTCAACCACATTGAGGCAGGCATGGCTTTCGTCAATGGTACGGTTGCCAGCGATCCAAGGGTCCCGTTCGGAGGAGTAAAGCAGTCGGGCTACGGACGCGAGCTTAGCACGGACGGTATTCGCGAATTCGTGAACATCAAGACCGTCATGATCTATGCGATTGGCCCTGATGCTACCGAGACTGAATAGAAGAGGCGGCGATAATCTTTGCGGCGCTTTCCTCGGGCAAATCACCGCCGATTCGGCTCTACCGCGCGCATGATCGCCCTGATGGAGACGGCTGGCGCACGCGCCCTGAAGCCGCTGCTTCAGCCCGGCCAGCTTTCGGTCGGAGTAACGGTCAACATCAAGCATCTGGCGGCCACGCCCAACCACACCCGAGTTTCCGCGAAAGCCACGTTCCTCGGCATGGAAGGTAAACTCTACAAGTTCAAGGTCGAAGCCTTCGATCCTGGGGCAAGATTGGCGAGGGTGAGCACAGTCGCGCGATCACCAGTACGGAACGGTTGATGCAAGGGGCGAAGGCGCGTCTCCAGTCCACCGGAGCAGGACCGGGCGCGCCGGGTGCCGAAGGAAAAGGCCGATAGCGGCGGTAGCAATTATCGCCAGCGCGGTGGCCTTTCTGGAAAGAGGCGATCTTGAGCCCGGCAACAAATGCGCCTGGAATGGCAGTTGAAGCTGGAACAAATCTAATCCGATGCGCATGTCCTGGTCGCCTGAGAACGCTGTGGAATGAGGTCAGCCTTGATAGGCGTAGACCAGGCTAATGACCCGCCTAGACCGATTTTCGGTCACGCGAGGGTTAGGGCTCCATTTTTGCGAATGAGATGTCGTACGACCGCATCTGACTCCATTGTGAGGTTCGAATCGGGCTCTTGGGGAAAGGAGGAGAAGCCGGCGGGCGATTTCTGGGGAGGGTTACTGCCGGTTTGCAGTTGGAGGCCGGGGTAGTTGTCCCGGCCAGCTCCGTGTGTTCGCTTGTGGCAGCTAGACAGCGTTCTGGACTGTGGTCGAACCACCGGCTACCGGCGCCTTCTCCGACTTTCCTTGCTCCGTCACCCAATATCGCCACCCCTTGCGCCTTCTTCCAGTCCTGGTGACCCATCCTTTGGCGACCAAAATGTCTATGCGGAAAGCACATCTCTGCTCACCTTCATCCTTCAACCCAACAAAGCTGTAATCAACTCGGTCTTGTACCCAGAGCTTGGATGCTATCATCCGTTCCGCAACTGCCTGTACAAACGCAAGCTCATAACCGCAAAAACTAGCCAGGCGGACTGGGTCGGTGCCCTCGAAAATAGCAGCGAGGACAACAACCGCGTAATCGAGACATGGATCGTTAATCGGGCTGACATAGTTATGAATGAGCTGGAGTCGCTGGCAATTGTCCAGTGCCATGTAGCCGGCGAAATAGTCCAGTAGCGCACAAGTTTTCTTTTTCATAAAAGCCTCTTCAAATAGATAGCGGGCGCAATAACGTGCTTCCGCTACTAACGGGGTCGAAAGTGTATAAACGGAATGTTTGACTGTATCGGCGCTTATTCGCGGGGGGATGGATCAGAACTTTGACGGTAATCGTCGGGAACGTTAGGAGCCACCACCCTGCGGAGCATGCTACGGAGCCGTTCCGCGATGGTGCATGATTTCAATGCATCGCTGGGGTCTGGCGCGGGACAGAGCAGCGATTCGGTGTGAAACCAAGAGGCGAGTGTCTTTTCCTCGAACGCCATCGCCTGGTTGCCCCTGCCGCTGCGCTCGTTGTCATACATCAGGTACAGATGCTTCACGCCGAGCATTCTAAGATATGCAATGTGCTTGCGGCCTAATTTTTTAGTGAGGGGGCACAGCACGGGCGTGTTCGGACTGAGGGCTCTACAGGCAAGGAAGTCGAACGCGCCTTCTACCACGATCACTGAGCGGCTATGCAAGATACGCCAGGCCATCTGCGAAGATGCCCCGAGCCAAACCGGACCAAGGGGCTTGATCCCCATGAAGTGGTACTTGCCCTTTGTCCCGATGTCGCTGCCTTCAAGAGGTTTTGTCTGCGCGTATGAGCATGCGCCGTCAATATCATGAAGGGGGAATACAAAGCAGGCGCCTGGCTGCATGACCTTGGGGACGAAAAATATATCGTGCTCGGCGAGTACCGAAGGTAGGTTCTTGCGGATGAGGTGAAGGCTGGGTTTCCAGCCGCGCTCTTCTACCACTATCTTGGCCGTTAGGCTCAGTTTGTCCTTTTCCGGCCATTTCTGGACGATACGGTCATACAGCTTGTCGGTTTCCGCCATGAGCGTCGGGATATCCTCGTAACAGCGGAGCTTATGCGATTCCATAAAACTCCTTTACGGTTACCCACACCTTGTGATTGCAGGGGCAGAGGTAGTCTTGGCCATCCTTATAAATCTTTCCGTTTTGGCATCGGGTGCAGGCGGGGTCGGGCACTTGCTCGTAGAATCCCGGCTCCGTGGTGGGGCGTTTCTTCGGTGGCGCCCATTCGGCGGGGGTGTCAGCATCCAGCTTCTTGACGAAGGCCTCGCGCCCGAGCGCGGCGGCGGACAGGTTAGCCCGGTACCAGTCGTTCTTAACGTGGTCTAGCTGGTAAGCGATGCAGGCGCGGAGCCGGGGCGCGGGAATCCCGAATCTATCCTCCGCCCAGTCGCGGATGTCAGTCGGGGCGGCAGCAGGGATGGGTTTATTCTCTGGCTGAACAGGGGATTTATACTCGGGCTGAACAGGAGATTGAGTATGGTTTTCTTCTGTAACAGAACACACATACATACCTTCCTGTTTGTCTTGTACTTGTACTTTACTTATCTTAGGGGCTGTTTTTGTTGATTCGTTAGGGACTTGCGTCAACTCACACCCTTCTGTCCTAAGTAAATCTGGAGGACAGAGGGCTCTGTCATAAGTAAAATTGGAGGACACAGGCCTCTGTCCTAAGTAACGAGGTACCTCAGAACGCCGGCGATCCTCCTTCAGCGTTTGGTGCTCTTCGAATTTCACATAGTGAATAAAAGGCCCTTCCGGACGCTCATAGCCGTCCTCGCCATAGAGCACGACAATACTCGCCTGGACCAATTCATCGCGCAGCTTCTTTACCGCCTGGTTCTTCCAATTCTGCTTCCGGGGGAAACAACGCACGCGCAGCCATGTTGGGTCTGCCCAGTGATTCCCGAAGTCGTCGAGCAAAGGGAGGAGCCTGGTGAAGAGGTTCTCCGCCCGCGGTGACAGCTTGTCAATGTCCGCCGAGTCCGCGTAATACGACAGCATCCGCCGGCCAACGTCGGGCTTCGCCTTCGCCATCATTGCACCTCCTCGGGTAGGTGAATCTCTGTCACTTCCGCCGGCGTAGGAGCTGGCTTCGGCTTGGGGTTATCGGCGGGCCCGCCCGTGATCGCATCCGCCTCCGCGTCGGTGATAATGCGCTCAGGTGCAGTCTCCCGGACTCGGTCGGTACGGGGATCAATGTAGACCAGGCCGCGCATCGGTTCTTTGCCCATGCGGGGTGCTTTGACCACGTCAATTTCAATTTGCCTGTTCAAACGCATTTCAGGCGTCGAATACACGCTGAAAATAAAATCCATGTAGTGGCAGTACTCGCTGTATTCACGAATTGCATCGCGCTGATACCGGCGCTCATCACCCTCAACTTTGTCGGCGGCGTCTTTCCCCGCCCGGTTGACCTGGATCGGGCTAATGAGGACGATTCCACGGTCATTGTCGAAATGGCGAGTCAGCTTCTGGCAATCCGCGATGAGTTTCTTCCGCGCCGCCTGTTCGAGCCTGACATCGCTACCGACGTCGAGGGTTCCGAGGTAATCAATGACAACCACATCGTAGTTCCATTTTTTGTGGTTGTTAGTCAGGTGATCGAGAATTTCGGCGTACGTGTGGAACTGCTGGCAATCTACGGCGCCCGAAACCAAGGTACGATTCTTGAGACCTTCGGTGATAACTCGCATATTTTCGACATGCTTTGTGGTCAATTTCTTGCGGTACGCCTCATCCCCGCCGCGCGCCATGTTCCAGACAAAACGCGGAGGCAGGGCAAAAGTACTCATGTACTTTTCGTAGGCTTGGAACGCCATGATTTCCCAGAGCCCCTGCGGGTTGTGCTCGGTGGAGTTGTAGAGCACCACTGCCCCTTGCGCGATAAGGTTGTAGACGATCGAGTGCAGGGTAGTGCTTTTGCCATCGCCGCTTTGCCCAAGGACACCGATGTAACTATTCATGTTGGCGTCCCGGCCAACTAGCGCGTAATTGTCGATAAAGCTAAATCCAAGTTTCCATCGCTTGCCGCACACGCCATCGAGAGCGCTGGCCAGGCATTCTTGCATGTAATCGGCATTTTCGTGCAGCCAGCCAGCCGGCTTTTTGACCTCCGACTGAATGTCCGACGTACGCTTTTGCGCAAGCCACTGGAGCGCGGAGTCCGGCCCTTTAACGACCGCTCCTTTTTTGTTCTTCTTGCCGTCCACACAGATGATGTTTGCGTTCATAAAATTGAGCGACCAGAACAAGGCGCGGGCGTACTTTATGGATTCGTCCACCAGTAGGTCGATATCGGTAATCTCCGGCTTCCGCTGCTCCCAGTCCGCGATGAAAGCATCCAGCTCCTGCTGCACTGATTGGTGCAGCCCAAGAGTTGCGCCATCGTTCGGCAACGTCAGGGTGTACTGGAGCAGGGTTCTGGTGTCCGGGCACTTACCGCGGTCGCGGTGGAACATCAGGATTGCCCTCAGGGTGTCTTTGTAAGTGGACTCGCCGTGAGAATTCGCGAACGGCGTCACCGTCAGCATCTCCTCCAGTCGTTGGCGGTACCGGAGAAGAGCTTCGTGATGGTCATTGTTAAGCAGCGCGTAGACAAGTTCTTCGATCACCATGTCACTGTCTCCACAGATGCGACACGGTTTATCCGCAATGCCCCTCGGACTTCGGAGCTCATGTTGCCGTCGCGCACACTGGTCGCAGAGCGGTTCTGTTGAGTTGTATGAAGCGTGGGGCAGCAATCGTGCCCCTTAGAAACGCAGTCGCCCAGGCAAACGCCTGGCGCCGCCACATGATAAATGTCGCTCATTCCCTAACCTCTTAACAGCCTCTCATTCCCACGCCATCTCTATCCTTTAGAGGCGGGGAGGCTCGGGAATGACTGGCCTCCCCTTTTGCACACCCGGCCGGCCAGCCGGGAGCGTATCAATATTTAATACTGCTCATTTGAGGAACTCATAGTCGACAAACTTATTCACCCGTGCAATTACCTCCGGGCAACAATTCGTTTCTCGATACGGCGAATGAGTGCGTTTTGAACTTTTGCTGCGCGTGCGGAGACAATCCAGTCGGGTGATAACCGCCATGGTTCGCCACCATCCATTACGCGGCGATACTCAATCCAGCACCCGCTTTCCTCAATTTGCACCACGTACTCCGCGAGCAGGAGTTCAGGCTTGACCTGGAAGGCAACGCACTCCGGCAAGTTAATGCCTCGCTGGCGACGATTGCATTGGTCTATTGAAGCATCTATAAGGGCTGACAAAGATGGGATAAAGGCGACGAGATGACGAATAGGCGCGTCGGCTCCGGCAAGCTGAGTCGAAACGCTCCATGCACCGCGGTCGTCCATCCACTGATGTACGCTATTTTGGCCAAGTTCGTATGGGGGTTGCTCTCCACGTTTGATCGCGCTCACCCACGCCGGATTCCAGACAGTCACATCGACATGCACCGGAAACGCCTCAAAACCGTAGTGCTCAAAAACATTAGTAACGACGCGGGTAGTGGCGATGCAAGAGGATGGACCAAAATACTTGCGCACATGACTCCTTGCATGGTTCTGGACAATCACTGCGACATCCTCAGCGGCTGGTCTGTTTGTTGTTGTCATTTGAAAAACGATGCTCCAAGAATGCAGTCTTAATACTCCCCTCTCCTATCGTTGACGAAGGGCATTGCATTTCTGACTGCCTGGTAGTTTACGGATCTATGGGGAGTCATTTACCGTCAGCGGCTTGGCAATGTTTCACTCTCCCGCGGTGCGACGCTGAGCACGCGTCCTGCTGGGCTCGCTTGACATTCGATGGAGAATTCCCGCTGCTGGGTGTTTGGCGCGGCCTTTGCCCCATTCTTTAGGGAAAGTGGTTCAGCATCACGCAGGTCGGCCACGAACGTTATCGACCGATAGTAGTTGTCAAGAGGAACGAATACCCCAGCCGACTTTGCCCACGATTTTAGTGGACTTCCACAGGAGTGTGTCCAGGGCAACACCTCTATCCCCCAACCCCGCAGATGCAGCCGGCGAAGATCAGCATGGAAGCCGACGCCATCTCCGTACCCTGCGCCATCGCCGGAAAGCAATACCGCGACACCGGGAGGCTGCACATCGGGTGCGGTTCGCAGCATGTGGACCTGAAGACATTGATCTACGCCTTGCTCTCGCCCGGAAGAAGCGCCGCGCTCGTAGAGTTCTACCTTGGCGCCCGTGTCGCGAAGGAGCTTTTCTATATATGGGTCAGCGGCGGCGGAACCGATGCAGATCACCCTACCAACTTGCCGGTTCGCCAAAGCAAGTTTGAGGAGATTTTTGAAGTGGATACGTACGCCAGCGCCAAACGTAAAGCCCTCGGTTCTTGCCGCATACGCCTGCCCTGCAATGAATATGTTGCTGGCATCCCAAAACACATAAACCGCATGTTGCTTGCTGTCTTCCATACGTCTGGCCATTCCAATCCCTGGATTCCGGGTTGTAACCGGCTTCAGGCTGCGTTCACTGCCCACTATCCACCTTCTCGAGGAACACATTGACCTCGTTCGTTTATCGAGTGCCCTCTGTGCAATGCTCATCGCATCGCTATTTTCCCAAGCATGACCCAGGCGATGCGGCCACCACAGGCCTCACCTTTTTCTGGGCAGCCCGTGTAGTGTCCTCGCGCCCACTCGATCCGCGCCTTTCTTTCCGCGCGTTCCGTGTCGCTCATTTCCGGATACATGGCATCAATCTGCTCAGGAGTTGGTCGCGTCTCCGCATTGAGGTACGGAGCAAACACGTCAGGCAGCTCGATGGGATCATCGTCGAGGTACAATTGACTATCCACAGCGGAATATACTTGGCGTCCATACGCGACCACCATCTTGCCGGCGATAGACCCCCACTTCTCGCTGTATGCCGCTAAAAAGATGAGAGACGGGCAAGCTTCGAACAGCTCTGCCATCTGGTCGTCGGTACTTGCCAACTGATCGCAGAGGAAGTATTCCATACCGTGCGAGCTGTATACCTTGATATTGCGTGAACAACTATCGCTCTTGTCCTCGCTGTCCCAGTCTTCCCATGTGAAAATGGATCGCAACCCTTGTTCTGCTTTTGCGATGTCATCCTGATTGCCGATGACATGAATGTAAATATGGCGATCTCGCATAATTCTGGTACTCACCTAGTAACCTTCCCTTCTGTAGTTGCCTAAACAACACCTGAATCTGGGTACTGCAAAGTCCGCGAATCTCCATGAAGTCCGAATCAGTCAAGTGCGCGAAACCTGGCCACCAGTCCGGAGAAGTCTCGCACCTGTGTTTCGCTTCGCGCCCCGCAGCGATGAGTGAACCACGCCGCGGCACCAGTGCGAAGCGCAAAGCGGCCACCGATGATACTCACAACCCTTGCGCCGGCGACAAGGGCCGTGCTCACATCAATCACTTCGGGGGCTTTCGCTTCGGCTTCCTTTTTGCGACCGGCACTTTCTCCAGCTGCCTTTCGCGCCTAGCGCGGAACTTCTCGGTTCGCGCACCAAACTCTGCCTGTGCTTGCGCGGGAGTTGGCCGTGTCGAGAGATCAAGGTACCGACCAAAAATATCCCGGAACAACTGAGTCTCTTCGTAACGAGTACCGCTATCTGGGTCATATTCACCGGCGGTTTCTTCAGCGTCAAATCCGTACGCCCGCACAACATTCCAGCGAACGTTTTCGTCTGTTGACCAAAATGACATGAGGAAGATGAGCGTCTGGTGCGCATGAAACACGTCTTCCACTTGGTAAGCTATTCCCACATCGTCCCACGAGTGCCAGACATCGTAGGTAACACCGTCATGCTCGGTTGTGACTGAGAGATTCCTCCAAAAGGAACCGAATGCCCTGGCTAGATCCTGCTCGGCCAGCGCAATATCATTCGTCGCGCCAATAACTCGAATGGCAAAATGCAGACGATCGTTCCTACTATTGCCGTTTATGGTTTGATTCATGTTGCCTTCCCCTTTTGTATGGGCTGTCCGGGCTAAGCCGGAAGCCGGTTTTGTGTTTGCAGGAGCCGCTGGGATCCGGCAGGGTTGAAATGCACGCCACTGAGATATGGATTAACGCTTCGCGAACGTCTACTCCCTTACTCCAGCTATACTGCGCGCCACATGAGCACGAGAAAATGTCTCGCATACCTGATGGCTCGCCGGTTTGACTCGCCGGCCCTCGGTATGAGCGCCGCAGAGAGGATGCATCCTGGAGCGACTTTTGCTGTCGAGGCGTCGCAACATCACCTCGACAGCTCAGCATCATGTCCGAGGTGGTAGTCAGGCATCGGCGCCTTGGTTGAAGTCGAAGAGTCCCACAATTCCACCTTCCAGCGCGTGACTACCAAGAAGCGATTGCTCGAACTTCACCCTATGTACGTCGATCCCCCGCTTGATCAGCGCCGCGAAGAACGTTTCGATGCGCGTGAGCAGCGGGAAATATGAGGACCACGCATTCTCGACCGAGACATACCTGGCGGGATCAGACGATGTCCTCTCCCGTGCCGACGCCACCGTGATGATGGTCTCGCGCACCGCGCCACCGGCTAACGGCGCGATGCCGTAAAACACAAGATCCCCTACTTTAAGTTCTCGATCGGGGCAGCCTGAGATGCATCGAGTGGATGCGCAATCATCGGAATATCGGTGCGACAGTAACCTGATCACGACTCCATCGTGATCGTTTTGAGCGACCACGGCGAGAACGATCACTGCGTCGTACATCATTGCCTCGTGCAGCTCTTGCCGGCTACTGTAGCTCGATGACACGATGCCGCTGTCGATATTCGACAACGTAGTTGTGATCGCCCGGGCAGCCGTGTTGACTTCAGCTGTTTCTGTTGAGCACGTTCCCAGGGCGATCTGACGGCGTTCCCACCCTTCATCGCTTATAACTGTGAGATCCAGGGGCGCGCGTAGCAGGTTGATGTTTCGGCGGACGAGGTTGGCAATGATTTCCTTAAGCCGCTCTAACGAGGGATGCTCGACTGGCCCGACGATAAGCTCGTTAAGCGTGCCGTCCGGCTTCCGGGCGGAGTAGAAAACCAGATCGGCAACCTGATAATCAGGGTCGAAATCGGAGAGCGGATAGCTAATAATCTGGCGATTGTCCAGCGCGATAGACAGAGCTCTCAGTCTCAGCCCGGAAGTTGTATCGTTGTTCGCGACGATACACAGTGGTATTACACCTGCGTAAAGGGCGTCCTTCATCTTGTCTACGCTCGCGAAACGCGTGATCGCTCCGCGAACAACATTGGTTAACGTATTGTTGACGCCGCGCTGTATGGCAGCGGGATCCATGTCTTTGGGCGTACCTTGTTTAAACGTCATGCGCTCCTCTTACTTGATTCATGGCCAGCAACTGGCTGCCATATGGTTATTACTGCGTTGCGGGCATGGGCAATCGGGCCTGACACATTGCTTTTCAGCTGTGCTGAGTCTCACCCACAACTCCAGTCATTCGGAACTGCAGTCTCATACTGCACTTCAGCCATTGCGCGATGATGGAGGGATTGAAGAGCCAAATGCCGCCGAGCTTTATGGCGCCTGGTATTCTTCCGGCTAATGCATGTCGCGCGATCGTACGGCGGGCGAGGCTTGTTATTGTTGCGAGGTCACCGGTTCGGAGAAGCGATTTCGCCGCCAAAAGTTTTTGAATGATGGGTGTCACGTGTTCTCCTTCGGGGTCGGGTATATAAGGTCTTTCTGCCGATGTGGGCATGTTCACAGATCTCCTTGGTTGTAGCGACGGGTACAATGTGGGTGACTGTGAGTCCGTGAAAGTGGCTAAGCTCACTTCACACTGTCACCATCCATTGCGCCCTTCAACTGTTCCAAAGAGTAACTGTCACTCGGCCTGTCGTATATTCGGCGAACGCAGTATTAAATGAGAAAGTAAGGCAGCGGAGGGAATAGATATCAATTATTATGCATGCGCGCTTCTGGCGCCTCCCTGAAGATGCGGTGTGGCGTTACAAACTGACCACATGCGCATTCGTCCAATGTGTCGGCGTTGTTGGTTAAATGACTCTGACCTAAGAGATGGAGGTGCTTTCACCCGCAGCGGTGGACACATCCACTGGAACGCCCTTTTAGATTTCGCGGCGACTGCCACGGGTCTGGCAATCGTATCGGCTTGCGATAAGGGCGAGATGCGAATACACGTTGTTACTCGAGGGGAATCACTTGATCGGCGGCACAGCTTCGGTTACCTGGCCGGGCGGGTTGGGGCCGTGTCGTAATGAATGAGGGGATCGCGTGACGGGTGAGGAGTTCGATCTACGACCACCAGAACATCGTCGACAATAGACTGGCCCATCGACTCGAGCGGAATGGTGACCACTTCCATCAGCACTGCTGGATTGCCTAGCGCCAGTACAGCAGCCTAGCCACGGAAGAGGCCGACCGCAAGCCGGTGGTTGGTTGGACCAGCCCGATGCGCGGCGCTACCTGACTGTATACGATAATAATCCGCGTCGCTGCAGATGGTACACGCGGTCCGGCTCACGTTCAAAAGCGAATACTCTTCAGGCTGGGTATGGTAAGCGCGGTTGCCTGCAAACAGCCGAACGATCGTCATCTCCAGAGGTGTATCGTTATACCCGCGCAGAAACGTATTGCGAGTCACGGTCCTGGGCTATCGAGGTCTTGATCTTCAAACGCTGGCGGCCACCAGGCGAGAATGGCAGGCGCCAGTCGGCCCGCAGTCGCTTCGGACATCTCACGCGCTGTGGTTCGCCCATAATGACACTCCCCTTATAAACTCGCGTGTAGTTGCGATACCGATGATCACACCTCTCGGGCGCCCGCTGCCGTTTGCAACGATGAAGCATCCGGCCAGTACCTACGGCAGGGCGACGCACCCGTTGTCGAAATTGCTACATGTTGCCTTTCTTTCCCTGACGTTTCGACGTTGTGCTGTCCACCTGCGAACGAATCGCGGCGAGAACTTCCGATATGAAGAACAGCCACTTGCGGCGCGGACCTTTGCCAATCGGATGGCCCGGAAGCTCTCCGTCAAGCGCTTTGTTGCGGACAGTTCTGGCGCAGCATCCGATGAGATTGGCGATCGCCTGCGCCGAAACAGGGGGCTCCGGGTAGGGATCACTATCGGCGGATCCGGATGGGATGTCATTAGACGGATGTTGTGCAGAGTCGTCCTTGGAAACGTCGGTCGCTGCATCTTGAGTGGTTTCTGATGCGACGTGTTCGGGTGGAGTCTTTGGTGACTTCTTCTGTGACTTCATGTTTAAGCACTGCCCCACTTATATTGCTTCTTCACGCGTGGCCCAATCCGGCTGATCGTCTGCGGCACTGCACCCTTGTTAGTTCGAGTGCGCCAGCGACCGTTGCTGTTCGGTATCGCGCGTGTTCATCATCATTGCACGGTGGGATAGTCGTTCTCTACTGGCAAGCAGGCCAGTCGTCAGCCAGGATTTGGACTCGTCTCGACAATCCAAGCTTATTCAAGATGTTGGAGACATGAAATCTGGCCACACGCTCAGAAATACCAAGTGCGCTCGCTATCTCCTTATTGGCGTATCCAGCCCGAAGATGTTCGTAAACCTGTCGCTCTTTGCGTGTCAGTGTCTGTACCTTCCGTAGCTTGTCGCTTTCTGATTGGGCGAGCGGAGCGTTGGGCATACGGCCTTCCAGTTCTTCCACGCGCCGCTTTAGGTCCTCTAACTCCGCCGCGTTGTTCGCTTCTTCTTGGTCGCTCATTTCCGCGCCTCGGGATGGGTAGGCTGTCACCACGCCGCCACTGCGCCGCTCGATCGCGCATTGCGCCGGCCGCCGGCCCATGGGCGCGCGGGTAGCTGTCACCATGCCCAGTCGCAAAGGCGCGGTCGCGCCGGTACGTGTGTGATCATGAGATGCATCGCCTGCGCAAAACGACTCCCTACTGCCGCTGCCAACGAGCACTCCGAGCAGCGTGCCGGTGACGCTGAGTGTGGCCACCTGCGTCAAGCACGCCCACACATCAAAGGAGTTCGCCCAGGCGGTACTTGAGCTGTCCGGCAATAACAGCGACAAGGGGGTAAAGTTCCATCAAAAAATGCTAAGTGTAGCGAGGGGCGACTATCATGTTAGTATTTGCACATCTGTACAGAAGATGCGAATTATATGTTGGCATGGCCACTGATCGGCGGATCGCAAGAGCCTACTTGGAGTGTGTTGTAATAGTTCTTAAAGAACTGGCAATCTGGCGAAACGACTGTAGCCAGGAAAGTAACTCGCTAATGCTGGGTGGTCGTGATTAGTGCGAAGGTTAGTTGTGATGCTGTGCCCAGTCTCGCGAACATAAGTCCAGATGGTACCTGCGAGTACGATGTCGCTAGACGAGGGCGGTTTTTTGCGAAGCGCGTACTTGTGAAATATCAATGACTTGCGGCTCGGCAATTGGAATAGTAAAGGCAGTTAGTATCGGCTGGGTGGGGGGCAGTACAGTCGGCGTGCATATTATAGTAGTCAATGAAAGAAGGCAACACGTGTTTATGTTACTTGAACTACCGTGAAGGTAAACCGTCCGAGTACCGAATAGCCGAACCTAGTAAATGGAGAGTATTGCTTACTGAAAAGCTCGGTAATCGGTGCGTAACGCCCACTAATAATCGGTATCGGAGCTAACTCGATATTGTTACCTGCGTGTTAACTCCCGGATACTTTACCGGAGTCGGGAACCGGACTCATCTTTGTCGACGAGAGTCCCTGCGGCTTCAATTGCGCCACAAGGTACCTGCTTACTGCGACCCCATACCCATGCGGTACGTCCAGCTCTGGTACGCCGGTTCCCGAGCGACCAGCGCAGCTCCCGATTGTGGATCTCTGGCGGGCACCAAAGACTTAGCGCCGCCACAGCGATGGCCTGTGACTGGGACTCCATTGGGGGGTGGGGGTGGGACTCCAACATGCCTGAACGGAATCGTCTCGCCAATTGTTGTTTCGCGCTTACGGGTTCTTTGTTGCGGCCGTTGTGGGCTACACACTCGCTTGTCTTTGCCTCTTAGGTGTTCATATCTCGATGGCGCTCCGCGTCGCTTCCTTGTAAATACCGCTATTACTCGACCATCCGATCTGTGGGGAACTGTATTCAGGTAAGTTGGGGCGGAGATTGGTGAGCGGAATACTTTCTCGTGATTACGGATATCACTCCAGTAGTTCGAAAGTATCGTGGTTAGCACCGATCAGCGCGGCGCTTGGCCACGGTCGGTTCACCGGGTAGGTGTCGAGGAAGTGTGCGTCATATCCCAAGTCTTCCAACATATCGAAATAGGGTTTCACGTCAAAACGTTTAGGTACAATCGGCGCGTTGCAGTGTAATCTCCACAGTCGTGAATCTAATATCATGGGTGCAAAAGGGAAGATCTCTATTCAGAAGGTGTAAAGGATGAGATATCCTTCCCCCGGACCGTGGTTGGCCGTCCCGCTCCATATCTATTCTGTTGTAGTAACTGAACCAGAGGAATATCCGCTTAAGAGTCGGGGGCATGCCGCGGGAGTATCTAAGGCATGCTGTTCCAGATAACATCCACTTTCGCTCGGACCTCATGACTCTTGGCTTTTGCGAGATAACGCATCGTGCTTTCAAGGTTCTTATGTCCGAGCAGCTTTTGCACGGTCGTTAGGTCGAGCCCGTGCTGGAGCAGTTTCGTGGCAAACGACGACCTGAATTTATGCGGGTGAAAGTTATCCGGGTCTAAGTCGGCCCTCTTGGCGATGTCCCGGCAATCGTCCCAGACGTGCGTGTACTTGGTGCCACGCTTCGTGGCAAAGACATATCCAGTCTGCTTCGCTTCTGGCCGCAGTAGGTTAAGCAGGTCGGACGGTACTTCGATGGTACGCTGCTCCCAGTCCTTCGGGGTAAATCCCCGCTTCGGGGAAACAGTAAGAGTACCCGCGGTGAAGTTTACGTCCCGCCATTCCAGATTTTCAAGTTCTTGTTTCCGCAAGCCGGACATCAACAAGGTCTTGAAGACTCGAAGCTGGAATGGATTACAAGCGTAAAAGAAAATCTCAAGGTCATCATCGTCATATACCTCGGGTTCAAGTGTCGTGTACTTTGCATCCTTGACTGTCACCGGTCCCTCTCCCGGTCTAAGTCCTTGAACCTTTCGCAAGAACTGATTGACCCGCAGCATCTTATTCCCGGCGGTACGTTCGGAGCGCCCGCGATCAATAAGCCACGCCTTGTACTTCAGCAATTCGAGTCGATTGATACGGTCGAGTATGTTCAATCGGCAGAATCCTTTGAATTCTTCCAACGTCTGTTTCATCAGGCTGTAAGATTCAGGACGGTGGGAAAGCCGATACTCCTCCAGGTAGCCGTCGAGCGAGTAGCTCATCATCAGCGGCAGCTTATCTTCCTGCACGGGGATACCTTGCGCCTTGGCCGCGAAATACCCTTCCTTACGAGCGGCAGCGCCGACCGCGAAGGCGGGTTTCTTGCCGCTCTTATCCCAGACCTGCTTACCGTCTTGCAGGTAGTGGACGTAGTAGTTGCCCTCGGGGTGGTGCTCTTTGTGACCATTAACGAACACCCAATCCGGCTGAATTTTGTTATTTGCCCCAGTTACAGGACGGCAGTACCGCCAGACTTTGCCGATTTTCACGTACTTCCAGACGCTTGCACGACGGTTCGCCATGCGCCCTCCGACTGAGAGAAGGTCACAGGCTATCACAGAACCGTTAGGATAGCATTAGTGTGATGAATTAAGTTATTGGTTTATAAGGATTCTGGTGCCGGGAGGGGGACTTGAACCCCCACAACTCGTTAGAGTCTGCGGATTTTAAGTCCGCTGCGTCTGCCAATTTCGCCATCCCGGCAAGCAGTGGCATCAACAACTTAGCATACATACGTCATCTTCCCAAATTCGCCGGTGCCCAGCACACGCCGACAGCTCACCTATAATAAACGCGATGGACTGGAAGAGTGAACTCACGCTGGCTGTTGAGCAGGAAGATGCGGCGGCGCTCCGTAGAGCGGCCCTGGCAGGAACAGCAAGAACCATTCGCTTCCTGAGCAGCCGTCTCTCCGCCGCGGACGATGGGACCAAGTGGAAGGCTGTTCGCGGCTTGGGAGTCGTTGTCGGCGAGCGCAAGGCGGTTTCCGAGGAGCGTGCCCGCGAACTGTTGCGACGTTTCTTCTGGGCGCTCAAAGAGGAATCCGGCGCCGTGCCATACGGCGTGCCCGAAGCCATTGGAGAGGTGCTTGCGATTCGGACCGAGTTGCAGCCGGAGTTTCTTTCCAACCTTTGTTCCTTCACGTACTGCCCCGAACTGCTGCAAACCGGGCCCATTGAGCGTGGCGTCTTTTGGGCTTTGGGACGATTAGGGCAGGCGTCGGCACTCTTTTCCCCAGAAGCAATCGAGGTTGTGACGTGGGCGGCGCGCCAACATCCCGACGCCGAAAGCAGGAAAAGCGCAGCTTGGGCGCTGAGCAAATTTGATGATCCGCGCTGACATCCCCGACTTCGAGCAAGGCCTGTCGATCCGTTTTGCTACCACCAATGTGGCTAGTTTGTTCTCGCCGTCCAAGGCGCCCTCCCGGTGCCGAACTGAATATTGGGCATGAAAGTGGCAGTTGAAACAGGCGAAAGCTCACCGCTTGAGATTTTGTTTCGGGGATCGACGGGGCGGTATTCTCCGCCCATGAATCTATGTAACTTATTTATTTATAGTTACTTACTGCGTATCGTCCTTCCTGTGGACGAGTTCGACGCGAGGTTAACGAATTGTTGCTGGTATATTTATTGTCCCAATCTAGCAAAACCGTCGTAGAATTAAGTGTTTTTGGCCGAACACAGCAACCCATCAGTAGAGGTTCCGGACAATACTGGCCGAAACTTTTTCAAGGCTCCCAGAGTCTAAAGAAAGAGATCCCAGAAGCAAGGCTCCCGGAAAACATCAACCTGATTAATCTCATCGCAGAGGTCGAACTGAATTTATGGCTAAGAGACGCGGAAATCCTAATTGGGGCAAACCGGAGCCGATTGGACCGGTAACGCCAACCATCACTGAATTCGAGCAGGTTGTTCGCGAATTCAAACTGCAACCCGATCAGTACATCCGCTCAACTCGTCTTCGCGAGTGGGCGCGTCGCAACAAGAACTCGAAGTACATTCCCGAGCCTCTTCTCGAGGCGTGGGGCTTCGAGATTGAATCTACGCTGTAGACGTACCCGCATTGGGTGACACGCCGGGCCGCCATGTGCGGCCCTTCGGTTTTTTGGGAAAGCCTATTCCAGATTCGAATCATCTCCATTCAAGCGTTCTACTTTTTGAAGCTCCGTGCATCCGCCTATGTCGTCGAACTTGCAGCAACTCCTGCCCGTGATCATTGCGACCAGCTTCGCTGCCGGGATCAATGTCTATGCCACCGTCCTGACACTTGGGTTGCTGGCTCGCGCGCACCTGGTTGCACTGCCACCGGCCTTGAGTCTGCTGGATTCTTGGTGGACGATCGGAATCAGCGGGGCTCTGTTCTTCATTGAAATCTTTGCCGACAAGATTCCGTATTTCGATGTGGTTTGGAATTTTCTGCACACTTTCGTGCGAATTCCCGTCGCTGCTCTGTTGGCCTATCAGGCCGGATCGCAGTTGCCGCCACAATGGCAATTGACGGCTTCGGCGCTGGGAGCCGCTGTCGCATTCGCCGCACATGCCGGCAAGAGCGCTCTTCGCATCGGGGTCAATGCCACTCCCGAGCCATTGACCAACGCTGTGGTGAGCACCGCGGAGGACGGCGCTGCCATCGGCTTGACGTGGCTGGCAACGGTTCATCCCTATGCGGCGGCCACCGTGGCGATTCTCTGCCTGGTTGCGCTGATGTTTGCGATCAGGTTGATTCTGAGAGGCTTACGAAATGGGGTTGCCGCTCTGAAGCAGCAGTTGAAAAGGTCCGGAGCAAACCTTAAGTATAGCAGGCAGGGATCGTTTGACGCTCGGCGGCCCGAATGAGATAGTTACCTGACTTTAAAAGAGCGCAGGCGGCTAACAACACCGGCGCCAAGGTTCCTATATCTCATGCGATTGATCCCGCGAGACACTCAGTTCTTCGACATGTTCGTGGAAATTTCGAACAATGTGGCACAGGCCGCGACCGTTTTGCGCGACCTCTTTCTCAACTTCCAGCATGTGCAGGAGTCGGTAAACCGCATCAAGGAACTTGAGCGTCGCGGCGATGAAATGACCCACAAGGTCTACGTCAAGCTGAACCAGACGTTCATAACCCCCTTCGACCGTGAAGACATCGCCGAACTTACGTCGCGCTTGGACGACGTTCTCGATCGCGTGAATGGCGCGAGCGACCGCCTTATTATCTATAAGATCGATTGCCCTCCGGCCGCTGCGGCGGAGCTGGCTTCGGTGATTGTGCGGCAAGCGGAAGAATTGTCCAAGGCAGTAGCGATGCTCGAGAAGCCCGACGGGATTCTGGCGCACTGCGTGGAGATTAACCGGCTGGAAAATATGGCCGATACGATTTGCCGGGGCGCGATTGGAAAGATTTTCGAAGAAGAAACAGATCCGGTGCGCCTGATTAAAAATAAGGAATTACTTGAAGTTCTGGAGATGGCCACAGACAAGGCCGAAGACGCCGCAAACGTCCTGGAAACCGTGGTTCTGAAACATGCCTGATCGAACCGGATGTTCCACGGTCATTGGCAATCCTGCATGCGCTGGCGGCCACGCCATCGCGGGCAGGTATCGCAGCTTTGAGGACTGCCTGTGAGCTTAGATATCCTGCTGCTGGTGCTGACCGTGCTGGTCGCGCTCACCTTCGACTTTCTGAACGGCTTTCACGACGCGGCCAACAGTATTGCCACGGTGGTTTCCACTCGGGTATTGACCCCAAAATTGGCCGTTGTCTGGGCGGCTTTCTTTAACTTTGTAGCAGCATTCTTTTTTGGTACGGCGGTGGCCAAGACGATCGGTCACGGCATGATCGATCTGGAGATTGTGACCCAGTACGTGGTGTTGGCCGGGCTGATGGGCGCCTGCGTATGGGATTTGCTGACCTGGTGGTGGGGCCTGCCGACATCATCGTCGCACGCGCTGATTGGCGCCTACGCCGGAGCGGCGGTCGCGCGAGCTGCAATCGTGCGGGGCTGGGGCAAGGCTTTCAGCGTCATCATCGTAGGCGGTTGGACGAAGACCATCCTGTTCATTTTTGTCGCGCCAATTTTGGGACTCGTCATGGGTTTCACGTTCATGGTCATCGTGTCCTGGATGTTCCGTAGGAGCGCGCCGAGGCAGGTCGACACCTGGTTTCGCAAACTGCAACTGGTTTCGGCAGCTTGTTACAGCCTTGGGCATGGCGGCAACGACGCACAGAAGACCATGGGAATCATCGCCGGGGCGCTTTATGCCGGCGGCATCATGACCCGGTTTGACGTGGCCCACGACTGGGGCAAGTTCCACTGGCCCATCATCCTGTGCGCCCACGCCGCGATTGCGGCGGGCACTTACTTCGGAGGCTGGCGCATTGTCCACACGATGGGCTCGAAGATCACCAAGCTAAGACCCGTGGGCGGGTTCTGCGCGGAGGCCGCGGGCGCGATCACGCTGTTTGGAACCGCGATGGCCGGCATCCCGGTGAGCACTACGCACACGATTACCGGAGCCATCATCGGCGTCGGCACCACGAACCGGCTTTCGGCGGTGCGCTGGGGCGTCGCGCAACGCATTGTGTGGGCTTGGGTGGTGACGATTCCGGCCTCCGCACTGGTCTCAGGCGCCGGGTACTGGCTCCTGCACCTGCTGGTACACGGAGCGTAGACAGTGGGCGGCGGATTCCCCAAGTTGGCGCCAGCGAAGGCGCTCCTTTATTTACGGCGAGCACAAACAGCAGATCCTTCGCTGCGCTCAGGATGACACTTCTCAAAAACTAACAACCGAGAACCCATTACCGTTTCGGCCGGTACATATCGGTGCTGGTTCCGTAGAAGACCTCGGCGGCTTCCATGATGGTCTCCGAGAGCGTTGGATGCGGGTGGATGGTGAGCTCCAGATCCATCGCGGTCGCTCCCATCTCGATTGCGAGCACGCCTTCGGCGATCATCTCGCCTGCCGACGGGCCGCACAGACCGATGCCAAGGATGCGCTCCGTCTTTAGGATCGATCAGCAGTTTGGTGACGCCTTCGGTGCGATCGAGGGTGACGGCGCGGCCGGAAGCGCCCCAGGGAAACTTCGCGACTTTGATTTCGCGTCCTTCGTTTTTTGCCTGGGTTTCCGTCAGACCGGCCCATGCGATTTCAGGATCGGTGAAGACGACGGCGGGAATCGCATTCGGCTCGAACGACACCTTCTTGCCCGACATATGTTCCACCGCGGTGCGTCCCTCGTGCGAGGCTTTGTGGGCCAGCATGGGCTCGCCGACAACGTCGCCAATGGCATAAATCGCAGTGTCGGCGGTCTGCAACTGCCGGTTGACCTCGATGAACCCCTTGGGGCTGACGACGACCTTGGTCTTTTCCAGTCCGGGGATCTGCGAGTTGGGACGGCGCCCAACCGAGATGAGAACCCGGTCGTAAACTTTCTCCTTCTCCTTGACGTCGCCCTTGAAGGTCACGCGAATTCCGCCGCTCTCCTCTTTCAGCGATTCGACGGAGGTCTTGAGCATAATGCTTTCAAATTGTTTTTCGAGCCGTTTGTGCAGCGGCAAAACCAGGTCGCGGTCGGCGCCGGGAAGCAGTCCGTCCAGCATTTCCACTACGCTGACGCGGCTGCCGAGCGCGGAGTAGACCGTGCCCATCTCCAGGCCGATATAGCCTCCGCCAACCACCAGCAGGCTCTTCGGCACCTCTTCAAGGTTAAGGGCTCCGGTCGAGTCCATCACTCGCGGGCTCTTGATGGAAAGCGCCGGAATGGTCGAGGGCCGCGAACCAGTCGCGATCAGGATGCGATCGAAAGTCAGCGTCTCTTCACCAGCGCCGAGTTTTTCCACTCGCAGGGTTTTGGAATCGACAAAGCTCGCGCGTCCCTGGATGTAGGTGATCTTGCGCTGCTTGGAGATCATGCCAAGCCCACCGGTGAGCTTGTTGACGACGCCTTCCTTGAATGCGCGCAATTTGTTCACGTCGATCTTGGGCGCGGCGAACTCCACTCCCCACGTCGAAGAGTGCTGGGCTTCGTTGATAACGGCCGCGACGTGCAGCAGCGCCTTCGAGGGAATACAGCCCCGGTAGAGGCATACGCCGCCCGGATTCTTTTCCAAGTCGATCAACGTAACTTTCATGCCGAGATCGTTGGCGAGGAAAGCGGCCGCATAACCGCCCGGCCCGCCACCGATGATGGCGAGGTTGATGGGGTTCCCGGCGGGCGTTGCTGTTGCCGGAGCGTTCGGCGTGTTATTCTCTGCCATTTCTTTATATTCCTATCCTTAGCAACATCGGGCGGCAGAGTGGTTACGGCTTATCCAACCAGCCACCGTGTCTCCGTTCTAAGGATTGATTAAATAGCCTAACCACAAAGAAGACCACGAAAAAGAGAGAAGAAAGAGGCAAGAGAAGTTCGTGTTCTAGCAACTCCCGCCTTGTCATATAGGTGATGAGACCATGCTTGTTTAGGGGATAGATACTTCCCAGTTCGGGATGCGGTGAAGTAGGAAGGTCACGAAAATAAAACGATAGCCCCCAGCCGAGGCAAACGCAGCACAGGACGGCTGAGATGTTAGCCAGCATTTTCAACAACCTAAGATGAGTGAGCCGCATAATCTTCCTTGTAACGTGCTGCGCAATAGACATGGTGCGTAAAAACCGTGTGCAAGATCCACGTTCAGCATTTCCTGCCCACTAAACACCAAAAGCCTGACCGGAATCAGCTGCCTGATGCTGGGCGCTATCCTTGGACTGACAACAGGAACGGCTGTTCCAGGGCCTCTACGACCCATCGCACGAAGCGCGCGGCATCAGCCCCATCGATCAATCGATGATCGTAGGAGAGGGAAACTGGCAGCATCAGCCGCGGCTCAAATTTGTCTTTGTTCTTGATCCACACCGGCTCCATCCGCGAGCGCGACATGCCGAGGATAGCGACCTCTGGATAATTCACGATGGGAGTGAAGTACGTGCCCCCGACACCACCAAGATTGGTGATGGTAAAGGTGCCGCCCTCCATGTCCTCGGGGGTGAGTTTCTTGTTTTTCGCCTTGAGCGAAATCTGCGCCAGTTCCACGGCAAGCTCGACGATGTTCTTGCGGTCCACGTCGTGAATCACCGGCACCAGCAAGCCGCGATCGGTATCGACTGCAACACCGATGTGAATGTAGCGCTTGTAAATCACCTCTTCGCCACGTACATCGATGCTGGCATTGAACTGCGGAAACACCTTAAGCGCCGACGCTACGACCTTGAGCGCAATCGCCGTGACCGTCATCTTGCCGCCGGCAACCTCGGCCTTGGCGGCGAAGCGCTGGCGCAGCTCTTCCAGTTCGGTGACGTCGGCGAGATCGTGCTGCGTGACGTGCGGGATGGTGTTCCAGGCCTGGGCAAGGTGCTCGGCGGTCTTGCGTCGGATGGCTCGCATCGAAACTTTCTCGATGGGGCCCCACTTGGAAAAGTCTGGCAGTTGCGGCGATGGAGGCACGAACCCCGATCCCATCGCGGCTCCCGCTATGGCCGCGCCTGCGCTGCCGATCACCGATTTAGCGTAAGCCTTAACGTCTTCTTCCAGGATGCGCTCGCCCGGCCCGCTGCCACGCACGTTATAGATGTCGACCCCAAGTTCGCGAGCCAAACGGCGAACCGCGGGAGAAGCCGCCAGCGGAGGACGGTGCTCCGGCCCGGCAGTCTTCGTCAGTTGAGATGGAACGACGGGTTGCGGTTCATCCCGGCGAATATCGGGCGGAAAAGCCTCCTCCTCGCTCTTTCCCTCCAGTTCGCGCGCGCGCGCGTAGGTGTCGCGGGCAGCTTCCTGAGTTCGGAAATCCGCGGGTGCGCGGGCTTCGGCAGGTTTCGGTTGCTGCGCTGGAGCGGCTGGCTGAGGAGCCGCCTGAGCGGGCGCGGCGGGCTCTGGTTTGGCGGGTGGAGCCGTTTTGGTCTCGCCGGCCTTGCCCTCGGCAAGCGTAAAGATCACCTGACCCACTTTGACTTTGTCGCCCTGCTTGACCTTGATTTCGCTGACTGTGCCCGAAATCGTTGACGGGACTTCGATGACCGCCTTGTCGGTCTCCAATTCGATGACGGGATCGCCTGCGTGCACCTGCGCGCCGGGCGAAACGATCACCCGGACCAGGTCGCCCGTTTCGATATTTTCGCCCAGTTCCGGCAGTTTGAATTCGATCGCCACGATCAGTCCTTTCTTTGCTCGTTACGAAACTGCTGGGTTTGGCTTCTCGGGGTTGATGCCGAGTTCCTTGACCGCCTTTTGCACGCAATCGGCTGTGACCTGGCCCTCGCGCAGTAGTCCGGTAAGCGTGGCCAAAACAATATGCTTGGCGTCGACTTCGAAGAAGTCGCGTAGCGAGGCGCGTCCCTCACCGCGGCCAAAGCCGTCCGTGCCGAGCGCGACCAGCGGCCGCGGCAGCCACTGCGAAACCGATTCGGGCAGGGTCTTCACGTAGTCGGATGCGGCCACGAAAACGCCGGGCACATCCTTCGTTAGCTGCGTAATGAAAGGCACGCGCGGCGTCTCGCCGGGGTGCAGCATGTTCCAGCGGGCACAAGCATTGCCGTCCATGTAAAGTTGCTTGTAGCTGGTCACGCTCCAGACATCGGCGGCAACCCCAAACTTGCTTTCCAGAATCTCCTGTGCCTTCAGCGTTTCGAGCAAAATGGCGCCGCTGCCCATGAGCTGGGCGCGAAGCTTGGCATCTTTTTTCCCGGACTTCTTAAACAGATACATTCCTTTCAGAATGCCGTCGCGCACGCCCTCCGGCATCTCCGGCTGCTCCCAGGGCTCGTTCATGACGGTGATGTAGTAGAAGACGTCTTCCTGCTCGACGTACATGCGGCGAATGCCATCTTGAATAATGATCGCGAGTTCGTAGGCGAACGCCGGATCGTAGGCCAACAGATTGGGCACCGGGTAAGCCAGTAGTTGGCTGTTGCCGTCCTGATGTTGCAGTCCTTCGCCCGCCAGCGTGGTGCGTCCGGCGGTGCCGCCGATAACGAAGCCGTGTGTACGCTGGTCGCCCGCGGCCCACACCAGGTCGCCGACGCGCTGCAGTCCGAACATTGAATAGAAAATAAAGAACGGAATCGTGTTAATTCCGTGATTGGCATACGACGTTCCGGCGGCGATAAACGACGACATCGAGCCGGCTTCGGTAATTCCTTCCTCCAGAATCTGCCCGTCTTTGGCTTCCTTGTCATAGAGTAGCGTGCCCATATCCACCGGCTCATACAACTGGCCCACGCTGGAGTAGATCCCGATTTGCCGGAACAATGCTTCCATGCCGAAGGTTCGCGCCTCATCCGGCACGATGGGCACAATCAGTTTGCCGAAGTCGCGGTCGCGAACCATTTTGGCGATCATGCTTACGATCACCATCGTGGTCGAAGCCTTGCGGCCTCCGGTGCCCTTGTAGAACTCTTCGAAGAATTCTTCCTTGATCGGCGCCAGCTTTGGGGCGCGCACTTTGCGCTCGGGGAAGCATAGTCGCCGAGCGCCTTCCGCTTTCCTGGAGGTACACGATCTCGGGGCTATCCGGCGGGGGACAGGAGAAGGGCGCATCGTGCAGTTGCTCATCCGCAATAGGAATGCCAAAGCGAGAGCCGGGAGCCTCAGCAGCTCTTCATCGTTGATCTTCTTCTGCTGGGTGAGTGCATGTTTCTGCCTTCACCGTTTCGCCCAGGCGCATAGCCTTTGATGGTCTTGGCCAGATCCTGTCGGGGATCCGCGCGCTCCATCGCGGCCTTATATGTGGTGTAAACCTTGATCGGATCGTGCCTCCAAGGCGGGGCACCTCGGCCATCGGCTGATTGCTCAGGCGCGCCCGACCACTTCGACAGATGCGGGCATTGGTGCCGAAGAGTTTCTGCCGGTATGCCGCTGGGCAGCAAAAGGTTTCCGACTGGCCATTCGTGATCTCGCCCATGCGGTTCACCAAGGTGATCGCGATCCTCTCGGTGATTATGGAGTTGATCGCCTGAAATGACCTTGATGACGTTCCATCAGGTGCCGCGGGATCGGCTTCAGCTCTTGAATGACTTCTTCGTTGCCGCGCACCGGCTGTCGAGCCGCTGGAACATCGGGATCGATGACGAAGATCAGGTTGTCGAGCTTTCCGCAGCGAGGCGATGGCGCCCAGGGTTCGCAGTTCCGCCAGTCGCCGTCTCCAAGGAAAGCCGAATTTCGCTCGTCGATCCTTCAAGCCTCGGTTTCTCAGGCAGCGGTTGAAACGAGCCTGGTAAATCGCCTGGATTGGTCCGAGCCGATCGAAACGGTAGGTGTTTTAAAATGTGGCATCAGCCAGGATGGGTACGCGCCGCCGCCCTTCAAAACGTGGTGGAAGTTCTCAGTTTATCGCGCGAGACGCCGGCCTTCCAGAAACGCGCGCGCAAACGCCGCTGCCGAGGAGGTCGCCGGGACGAAGGTTACACCCGTTGGAGGCGTGGTGGGTGAGCATCTGCGCCACGGTCCAATACATCTCCTTGAAATTCCCCTGGCTCACCCGGAAGGCCCCGTGTCCCTGCTCCCGCATCGCCTTGGTGGAGAGGAGCACTTCGAGGGTGACGTCGATGCCCCCCGACTTGGCGTCGTCCGCGTCGTCGAGATAGTCCATTGGCGCGGGATCGCCGGCCGGCCGGGTCGAGCGCGGCGCCGAAATGGGGCCAGCGCGTCGAAGGTGACGATCCAGGGGGAGATGGTCGTGAGGAAGTTCTTCGACAGGAACGGCCCCAGCGGCTGGTACTCCCACGCCTGCACGTCGCGGGCGCTCCAGTCGTTCAGCAACACCAGCCCGAAGAGATGCTCCGCGGCGTGCTCGATCATGATGGGCCGCCCCAGGTCGTTGCCCACCCCCACGATGGCGCCGAGCTCGACTTCGTAGTCGAGCCGCCTGGAGTGGCCGAAGAGCGGCGGCTTCTCCTGGTCGGGGCGGGTCTGCCCCATCGGCCGGACCACGGCGACCCCGCTCGGCACGATGCTCGACGCCCGGCCGTGGTAGCCGATCGGGATCCACTTGTAGTTGGGGAGGAGGGGGTTGTCGGGCCGGAAC
>CAWHUL010000008.1:0-42139 GCA_963832365.1 uncultured Acidobacteriota bacterium
TCAGGACGCAGCGATGCGCTCGAACTGCAGAAAGAATTCGATCGGGTGCTTCTCGCCAACTATGCTCCAACGGCTGTGCTAGTTTCCGGCGACTTGGAAGTCCTGCAATCGCGCGGAGACACGTCCCCCTACCTCAAGCTACCGGGCGGGAAGCCCAGCCTTAATGTTGAGGATGGCCAGGGAAGGCCTCGGCTTTGAGCTGCGTAACGCAGTATCCGCGGCCAAGCAGCAGAAGGTGCCATTCAGGAAGGAGGGGATACAAATCAATTCTGGCGACCGGACCCGAAACGTCCGTATTGAGGTTGCCCCTCTGAAGTTGGCTCTAGTCAAAGAACCGTGCTTTGTGGTCGTGTTTGATGAAGCATCGCCTGCGAGTTCCTCCGCCATGCAGATAGCAGGACCAATTGCGGCCAGTCAGGGCAGCAAAGCGTTAGAGGTGGAGGCCGCTCGCAATCAGCAACTGGAGCAGGAACTCGCCAATACCAAGGAATCTCTCCAGTCGGTGATCGAAAAACAAGAGGCAAGTAACGAGGAGTTTCAGGCCGCGAACGAGGAGATATCGTCGGCCAACGAAGAGTTGCAAAGCACCAACGAGGAACTGGAAACTTCAAAGGAAGAGCTGCAATCGACCAACGAGGAACTGAACACCGTCAACGACGAGCTACGCGCCCGGAATGCGGAATTGAATCAGTTGAGCAACGATCTCGCAAACCTGCTTGCGACCGTCAGCATTCCGATCATTATGGTCGATTGCGACCTCCGCATTCGCCGGCTTACCCCGATGGCGGAAAAGGTCCTCAGAGTGATTCCTGCCGATGTTGGAAGGCTGATCACGGATCTCAAACTCAACATTGATGTGCCCGACCTGGGGAAGTTGATCCCGGCCGTAATCGAGAGCCTTCAGCCGGTCGAACAAGAGGTGCAGGACGAGCGGGGCAAGTGGCACTTGCTGCAATTACGACCCTATCGGACTAGCGATAACAGAATCGATGGCGTGGTCCTGGCGCTGCAAGACATCGACGCTCTTAAGCGCAGTGAACAGACATTCAAACAAGCCAGCACCTTCATGAGATCCGTTGTGGAAACGGTACGTGAGCCCTTGCTGGTGCTCGATCGGGACCTGCGGGTAACAATGGCCAACAAATCCTTCTACACCGTTTTCCAGGTCTCGCCAGAAGAAACGATAGAGAGAAGCCTTTTCGATTTGGGAAACGGACAATGGAGCATCCCTCACTTGCGCGTACTCATGGGGGAAGTACTACCCAAGGCGCAGGCTGTGCACGATTTTGTGGTGGAACACGAGTTCCCCCACATCGGGCACAAAACCATGTTGCTCAATGCGCGTCAGATCAGCACTGCGGACCAGCCCGATCGACTGATCCTGCTGGCCATTGAGGACATCACCGAGCGCAAGCGGGCCGAGGAGGAAACGCTGCTCTCGGCCGAGAGGTTAGCTTCGGCAGGTCGTATTGCCGCAACCATAGCGCACGAAATCAACAATCCTCTGGATGCCCTGTCCAATTTGATGTACCTGCTGGGGCAACAATCCGCTTGGGATGAAGCCTCCCGGAACCTCGTAAAGCGGGGAGAAGAAGAACTAAAACGTATCACGAGCATTACCAGGCAGACACTTGGGCTATTCAGTAGCTCATCAGAGATTCAAGAGGTGGCACTGTCCCAAGTGCTTGATGAAACGTTGGAGCTGCTTGGCAGCAAGTTTCGCGAACAGAATATGTCTGTGAAAAAACGCTATGACATCAAGGGACATATCCAAGCCGCACCTACCGAGCTGCGACAGGTATTCACCAATTTGCTGGTGAATGCGCTCGCTGCAACAACAGCAGGAGGCAAGCTCACGTTACATGTGTTTGCCTCTCGTGATTGGCGACGACCGAAGCGCCAAGGGATACGTGTGGTCATTGCTGATCCCGGTGTAGGCATTCCTTACGAGCACCAGAAGAAGATCTTTGAGCCGTTCTTTACCACAAAAGGCGAGAAAGGAAACCGGCCTCGGGCTGTACGTCATTAGCGGCATCGTGAAGAAATACGAGGGTACTATTCGCCTGCGTAGCAGTACAGCAAAAGGGAGAAGTGGAACCTGCTTCTCAATCTTCTTCCCCATACGTTTGGATCAAGCCACGCAAAGATAGCCGGACGAATTTATCACACTTTTATCACAATCTATCGAATCGCAGGCTGGTAATCGGAACGAAAGTTGAGGCGCATCACAGAAGCCAACTCATTGAAAAATAAATGGCGGAAGCGTGTGCGAGTCGAACGCACCGAAGACATCGCGAAGATGCCTCCCGCCGGTTTTGAAGACCGGGAGGATCACCGGACCCCCTTCGCTTCCGCAATGCCGATTGTCGCGGCGCCGAACACGCCCGAAAGTAGCCATCATCGCGTTCGGTGCACCGCACGCAAGGCCAACACCCGGCGCATCGATTACAAACGAGGCGGTGCGGATCGTCAACTCGAAATAAATCACATCCCCACGTGCCAGCCCAAAAAGCACGTCAGCCCTCAATCACCCCAGCGAGCAGAGCCTCGCTGGGGGACCAGAGTCGGGCGGGACGTGGAGCACCCGGCACCCGGCCACCCACAGACAAACTACCCCGCCCTAGCTTCGCTAGAACGGGGCACCCGCCTTGAGTGAAGAATATAAAACCTCCCGCTACCCAATGTTCTTCTGTTTTTTGCGGCCGGGCAGCACCGCACCATCTCTGCTCTGATACCCTGATTGCGAGGAAAATCCTCATCGTGAGGGAGAATCATGAAAGAGCCACGGCGGTTCGCCTTCGTGCAGTATGACGTTTTCACCTCCCAGCCGCTAGAAGGAAATCAGTTGGCGGTTTTCGACGATGCTCGTGGCTTGAGCGACGCCGAGATGCAGGCGCTGGCACGCGAAACCAGGCTCTCGGAGACCACTTTCATTCTTCCTCGCGATGCCGCCACGGAGCGCGAGCACGGCGTCAAGGTACGCATCTTCACCGTCGCGGAGGAGATGCCGTTTGCCGGGCACCCGACGCTTGGCACGGCGTTCCATTTGCAACGCAAGAGTTCCGCTTCGCTGGTGGAGCTCGACCTCAAGGTCGGCAAGATTCCAGTGCAGTTCAGCCACGACGATGCCGGCATGGTCTTCGGCGAAATGCGGCAGCGGGACCCGCAGTTCGGGCAGATTCACGCGGTCGATGAGGTCGCGCGCGTGCTCGGCCTCGAAGTGGCGGATATCGATACCGGGCTGCCGGTGCAGACGGTTTCGACCGGACTGCCGTTCATCATGGTTGTCTTTCGCAGGCTGGAGCGATTGCAGCGATTCCAACTGGACTTCGCGCGTGCCGCCGAGTACCTGGACAAGACGCAGAGTCATTTCTTTTACTACGTCTGCCGCGAAACCGTTATGCCCGGCGCTGCCCTGCATGCGCGCATGCTTTTCTATAACGGAGAAGACCCGGCGACGGGCTCGGCTGCCGGTTGTTGCACCGCATGGGGCGTGCGGCATGGAGTTTTCGAAAGCGAAAAGCGCGCGCTCATTGAACAGGGCATCGAGATGCAGCGCCCCAGCAAGATTTTCGTTCGCGGCAGGAAGCAGGGCGACGACGGTTACAGATATCTTCGTTGGCGGAAACGTCGTTCCGGTCAGTGCCGGGGAGTTCTCGATTTAGGGAAAGTCTGAACATGCCGTCTTACGTACGGGCTGAAGAGGCTGCTGAAAAGTCATAGAAGTGTCATCCTGAGGTCGCGCGTCTTTTGCGCGATCGAAGGATCTGCTTTATTCTCAGCACGCGCAAACAGTAGATCCTTCGCTTCGCTCAGGATGACACCTCAGAGATAGGTTTCCAGCAGCCTGTGAAGCCCGTACCCTTCAAGAACCTTCACTTGTTCAGACCTTCCTTAGCTGGAAGTGTCACGTCCCGCAGACTCCCGGTCTAAATTGACGTTTACCTACTCGGCAACTTAGAATGAAAGCAGGCAATCACACTTTCCGTAGTCCCGTGCTCGCCTGCTGAACGGTTTTAGGTTGGCTTGAGTGAGCTGAGCGCCGTGATCGACCCGGCGATTCGGGACAAGAACTGATTACCCTCCGGAGTTTTCTTCGTGCCCCTATACGAGTACCGCTGCAAGAGTTGCAAACATCAATTTGAAGTAATCCAGAAATTTTCCGACGATCCGGTTCGTGTGTGTCCCAAGTGCGGACTGGAAGTTGAGCAACTGCTGTGCGCTCCCAACGTCCAGTTCAAGGGCTCAGGTTGGTATGTAACTGACTATGCCCGGAAGGGATCTCCGAGCAAGGATTCCTCCGACAGCTCCTCGTTCGAGAGCTCCGCAAAGGGTAATGGACACTCGACGGACACGGCGGCGTCAACTTCCACGGCAAGCGTGCCGGAGAGCAAACCCTCCGTTGCACCCAGCACTGCCGCCGAGAGCAAGTAGCTTACAACGCAGGCTCGCGGCTTTCGTTTTTCCCCCAGGGCGTTCTCTTCTCAGGCGGCCTTCTTCCGCGCCGGAACTTTAGCTCCGGCCCGTCTTGCCTTGGAAAGGCCAATGGCGATTGCCTGCTTGGGGTTTTTGGTGCTGAGCTTTCCCTTCTTCATCTGGCGCATTTCCTTGGCGACCATCTGTTGCGACTTTGCTCCATACTTGCGTGTGCTGCCGGAACTGGAACGACGGGAGCGGGCGGGACCTTTGGCGGAGGTCTTGCTCCGCGAGTGCGTTTTCGAGGTGCGGCGCGTGCTCGCCGTAGCAACGGCGCGACGTGTGCGAGAGCGCGTAGTCGAAGCCTTGGTTCCGCGCGCTGAACTGGTGCGCCGCCGCGGGGACGAACTGGCCGATGTGCGTGCCGAACGCGAACTGGAACTGCGCTTGCTTGTTGCCATGGGATTAGCCTCCTGCGAAGTGAGAAGCCCGGCGTACGGTTGGAGTTGCGTCGAGCGCCAGCAGTCCAGAGGCTGAGATATTGCTCTACAACTTTCGAATTTGCCAAAAACAAATGCCGGTTGCCAGCATCGCTCCTATGCCGAACAGCAAGGCACTTGCCGACACGGCAGCCTGTTCCGGCAGCAGCGGAATCACCAGGGCCGATGCGACAAGGCTCGCGACTGAGGCAACGATCAAATCGATTCCGGCAAGGCGATTGGCGCGATACCAGACTTCGGGATTCGAAAGCGTCTTGCGGGTACGAAAACCGTAAAAGTGGTTAGGCGGTATCTTGCCGAGGACCATCGGAATCGAGAGAGCGACTGTCAGTACCGGTACTATCGACAAGATTGCGAGTTTTCCGGCTAAACCGGGTGGTGCAGGCATCAACATGTTTGTCTTTCCGGGCCGGACGCATCTTTAGAGCTTGTTTCGGCGAAAGAGGCTGCTGAAAAACTCGTAGGAGCGTCATCCTGAGGTCGCGCCGATTTTGCGCGTCCGAAGGATCTGCTTTGCTTTCAGAACGCGCAAACAGCAGATCCTTCGCTCTGCTCAGGATGACACCTCGGAGAATAGTTTTTCCGCAGCCTGTAAAGCTATGCGTCAAATCACCATTTATGAAACACGGCTCTAATAATCTTTATCCGGCCCGTTGCGTAGCGCTTAGACTTTTACCGACTGCCGTTCATCGGCATGCCGCTCGACTTTGAATGCCATCGCCTTACCACCCGGAGCGGCGTCGACCACTACATGATCGCCGTGCAGCACCTCGCCGTCGAGAATCTTCATCGCCAGCGGGTCTTGCACCAGTCGCTGAATGGCTCGTTTCAGCGGACGCGCACCGTAGTTGAATTCATAACCTTCGCCGAGCAACACGTGCTTGGCGGCGTCGGTCAACTCCAGCGATATCTTGCGATCGGCCAGCAGTCTCCGCAGATCTTCCAACCGCAGCTCGACGATCTTCGACAACTGCTCGACACCGAGCGGGTTGAACAGCACCACGTCGTCCACGCGGTTCAGGAACTCCGGCTTGAAGTGCTGTTGCAGGCTCTCCATCACCTGCTTGCTCGCGACGGCGAATTTCTGCGGGGTCGAGAGATCGCCCTGCAAAAACATCGCGCCGATGTTCGAGGTCATGATGATGATGGTGTTCTTGAAATCGACGTTGCGACCCTTACCGTCGGTCAGCCGGCCGTCGTCCATGATTTGCAAGAAGATGTTAAATACATCGGGATGCGCCTTTTCGATTTCATCGAACAAGAGCACCGCGTAGGGACGCCGGCGCACGGCTTCGGTCAACTGCCCGCCTTCATCGTAGCCAACGTAGCCGGGAGGCGCGCCGATCAGCCGAGAAACCGAGTGCTTCTCCATGTATTCGCTCATGTCGATGCGAACCATGGCGTGTTCGTCGTCAAACAGGAACTCGGCAAGCGCCCGGGCCAACTCGGTCTTGCCTACACCCGTCGGACCGAGGAAGATAAAAGAGCCAATCGGCCGTCGTGGATCGCTCAGTCCTGCCCGCGAACGGCGTATGGCATTGGCTACTTTTTCGAGCGCGGCGTCCTGACCAATTACGCGCTGCCGCAAACGCGTTTCCATTTCGACCAGCTTCTTCACTTCGCCTTCGAGCATCTTCGAGACCGGAATGCCGGTCCACTTGCTGACGATGCGAGCCACATCCTCTTCGTCCACTTCTTCTTTCAACATGCGTGAACCCTTGCCGTCGGAATCCGAGTTCAGCTTGTCCAACTCGCGCTGCAACTTTGGCGCTTCGTCGTACTGGATACGCGAAGCGCGTTCATAGTCGCCGCGCCGCGTGGCATTCTGCTCGTCGAGCTTCAGCTTCTCGATCTTCTCCTTTAAATCACGGATGCGGGAAATCGCATCTTTCTCTTGTTTCCAACGGGCCTTGAGGGCGTTCGATTGCTCGCGCAGGCCGGCCAGTTCGCGCTCGACGACCTCACGGCGTTCGCGAGAATTCGGGTCGTCTTCCTTCTTCAGCGCCTGGCGCTCGATTTCCAATTGCGTCGCGCGCCGCTCGAGCTCGTCGATCTCCGTCGGCATCGAGTCGATCTGCATGCGCAAAGAGGCTGCCGCCTCGTCGATCAGGTCAATCGCCTTATCCGGCAGGAAGCGGTCGCTGATGTAACGGTGCGACAACATTGCCGCCGCCACGATCGCCGAATCCTTGATGCGGACTCCGTGGTGAACTTCGTAACGCTCCTTGAGGCCGCGCAGAATGGCAATCGTGTCCTCGACGTTGGGCTCGCCGACAAAGACGATCTGGAAGCGGCGCGCGAGCGCGGCGTCTTTCTCGATGTACTTGCGATACTCATTCAGCGTGGTGGCGCCAATCGCGCGCAGATCGCCTCTGGCCAGCGCCGGCTTCAGCATGTTGGACGCGTCGATGGCGCCCTCGGCGGCGCCGGCCCCAACCAGCGTGTGCAACTCGTCGATGAAAAGGATGATCTTGCCGTCGCTCTCCTCGATGTCCTTAAGCACGGCCTTCAGACGGTCTTCGAACTCGCCGCGATATTTCGCCCCGGCCAGCATGGCTGCCAGATCCAGCGACACCACGCGCTTGTTCTTCAATTGCTCGGGTACGTCGCCGGCGATGATGCGCTGCGCTAAACCTTCGACAATGGCAGTCTTGCCTACGCCAGGCTCGCCAATCAGCACAGGATTGTTTTTGGTGCGCCGCGAGAGCACCTGAATGGTGCGGCGAATCTCATCATCGCGCCCAATCACCGGATCGAGTTTGCCCTGGCGCGCCAGCTCGTTAAGGTCTCGCGCATACCGCTCCAGCGCCTGGTACTTTGCCTCGGGATTCTGATCGGTAACCGTCTGCGTTCCACGGACAGAGGTCAGCGCCTTCAGAATGGCATCGTAAGTCACGCCGGCCGCGGTTAGCAGGTCGCGCGCCGGATCACGCTTCAACTGCGTGATTGCCAGCAGCAGGTGTTCGGTCGAAACGTACTCGTCCTTGAAATCGGCCGCCTTCTTGAAAGCCTCGTCCAGCAACTTGCTGGTGGAATCGGCTAGATGCGCCTGCGCCGAGGCATTTCCCAGCTTCGGCAAGCGCTCGATTTCGCGCATCGCAGCCTGCTGCACGGCACCGGCCTGCACACCGAGTTTGCCGAGCAACGGAAGCACGATCCCTTCGCGGTCCTCCAGCAGCGCGGCCAGCAGATGCACCGGCATCACCTCGGGATTACCATGTTCGGAGGCGAGATCGTTGGCACGCTGGAAGGCTTCCTGCGTCTTAACCGTTAATTTGTCCCATCGAATGGCCATGATTCGTAAACCTCAGTTTGTATCGATTGCCGGATTTGATCAATGCGGATGACCGGCCACTGCCTTGCGCTTCATAAAAATCAGGGGGAGACAGACCCCTCAGGTTCCATCTCCCCGACAATACTCCAGCCGCGTTGCCGCATATGCGACCTACTTTGCGGTTGCTGACAGCTCCTTGCCAATGTTGACCTTGATCTGCTTCGGCTTGGCATCGGCGCGCTTGCCGAGCGAGATCTTGAGCAGGCCTTTGTCGTAGCTGGCCGTAACACCCTCGTGGTCAACCGTGTTGGGCAAGGTAAAGCTGCGGTAGAAGGTGCCGTAGCGCCGTTCAACACGGTGGAAGTTCTCCTGCTTCTCTTCCTTTTCGATTTTGCGCTCACCGCTCACGGTCAGCACATTGTTCCCCAGACGGATGTCGATATCCTTCTCGTCGATGCCCGGCACTTCCATCCGAAGCTGGATTCCGTGCTCGTCCTCGTATACATCCACCGGAGGGACGAAGGAACCGGCGTTCAAAGACTCGTCGCCGGTCAGGGAGCTGAACGGTTCATGCCATTCATTCAAAAGGCGGCCCATGCGATTTTGCAAAGTGGCCATCTCACGGAATGGTTCCCAACGAGTTAAAAGCGTCATTTTCGTAGCCTCCAAAAGAGTTTTTCTTTCAAAATTTGAAGAGCTTGTGCCAGCGGGAGCCTCGGGTGGGCATACCGCGCTGCCCTTCAATTCGGTTAGACGTTTATCTAACCACAAACGAATCATAAAATATTAGCGTATTTATGTCAAATAATGGGAGACAAAATCCGTCGGGCTTGTCGCTCGCGCAGAAGGCATTCGTAAGCTTTTACAAAATAAAGGTTTACTTCGGGTTCTTTGGCAAAGGTCCGCTTTGGACAGGGCAGGAGGTGGGAGGCAGAAAACCCGAATTTAGGAGGCGGCGGCGTTCAGCAGGGCCACGGGACCCGCCAGGTTTTCTGCAAACTGCGGTTCGAGACCATGTTTGCGGACGATGTATTCAGGCGCGTAATAGCTGAGCCAGGTCTGGCCGGCGGCATCCTCCCAGATCAGCGCCCTGACCGGCAGGTCGATTGCGATTGTCGACGCTTCCAACATGAGGGGCGTGCCTGCCTTAGGGTTGCCGAAAATAATTAACTTGGTCGCCCGCATTTTGAATCCGGCCTCTTCGGCCTCGCCACTATGATCGACAACGGCGAAGACCTTCACCGCTTTTGCCCGCAGCGTTGTTTCCAGCGCCGCCAGGGTTTCAGCCACGGAACGCCTGCAGGCTATAGTGACAAGACCCTCGACCTGACCCTTGGCACTCATGCGATCACGCCTCCTTAAGGAGATATTGCCGCAGGGCACATACTTCCGCGAATTCGATTTAAGATGCAAAACTCACAGCATCTGGCAGATCACGCACTTCAGATACGCGGTTTCGGGGACGCCGAGCAGCACGGGATGATCCTTGGCCTGGCCCCGTCTTTCCAGAATGCGCACTTCGCGGTGCACATCGTTAGCCGCCTGCAAAAGCATCTCGATGAACTCGGCTTCCCCGACGTGGAACGAGCAGGAGCAGGTGACGAGCACACCACCCCGGACAAGCATCTTCATCGCCCGCAGATTGAGTTCCTTGTAGCCGCGCATAGCGGTTTCCAGCGTGCGCCGGCTCTTGGCGAACGCCGGAGGATCGAGCGCGATGGTTTCGTACTGTCGGCCTGCACCGGCGTAGTCGCGCATCAGGTCGAAGGCACTGGCTTCAATCCATTCGATCTCGTGTCCGCCGTTGAGGACGGCGTTTTTTTCGGCCATTTGCAGAGCCGACAGCGAGGCATCGACGGCCGTCACCTGCTCGCAGACTCGGTTCAGGTGCAAGGCGAAGCCGCCCTGGTAGGTAAACAAATCCAGGGCGCGTCCGCGGCCGTAATGCTCGGCGGCAGCGTAGTTCTCCCGCTGGTCGAGAAAGGCGCCGCTCTTCTGTCCGGCGAGCGCGTCGTAGTGAAAGCGAATGCCATTCATGCTGAAGACAGTCGAAGTTTTGGCAATGGAACCCTCGGCGGCAAACACCACCTGATCCTGACGCGGCGGCAACTGCTCCAGCTCACGTATGCGCGCGTCCACGCGTTCGACAATGGAGGCGGGCTTGAGCTCGTTGGCCAGCGTCAGGGTCACCGTCTCGCGCACGGGGTCCAAGTCCATGGCCTGGGTGAGAACCTGCAGGGATATCAAATCGCCGTATCGGTCGGCGATCAGCCCCGGCAGCAGATCGGCTTCGCTGAAGACGAGGCGGTAAGCGTCACTGTCGCGAACGCTCTGGCCGCGGAAGGCGAGCGCGTCAAGAATGCGTTGACGAATCAGCGGCAGCAACTGGCCGGAGGCAATGGCGTCGCGTGCCAGCAAGCGAACCGCTATCTGCGAGGCGCTGCTATAGAGTCCGGTGCCGAAAGGTTTACCGCGCCGGTCGGTTACCGTGACCAGCGCGCCGGGCGCGGCGTCATGAGCCTGCTCGATGTCGGAGCGGTAGACCCAGAGATGACCGCCGCGAAGGCGGGCGATAGCCCGGGCGGAAACAACGACTTGCGGAATAGAATCGGCGTGCTTCAGTGTGTTATCCACGGTGTCCTATACATCAAGAAGTGAAAGAAGAGACGTTTCGTTGGCGGCGAAGTCTCAATTTCGTTTGAACCCAAGACGGCACCGGCGGCGGGCTGGGGATTCTTAATTCTCGGCGGCGCGGCGCAGTTTGCGGCTTTCGGCGAGCAAAGCCATGCTGTGCATCAGGTTCTGCATGGTAACGATGCCCACCAGGCTTTCACCGTCCACGACAGGGATCAGCGAAATGCCGGCGCGCCCCACTTTGGCCAGCGCGTTGGCCAGCGTATCCTTGCGGTCTGCAATATGGAAGATGCGGACCATGGCAGCTTGCACGTAGCCGTTACCCTCGGTTCGAAGATTCTCCATAATGACCTGTCGCGAAATGACGCCCACCATATCGGTACCGCGGACCACCGGAAAATCGTCTTGCAGAGAGTGCAAGGACTTTTCCAGAGCGTGCTCCAGGGTATCGGCGGGCGACAGGGTCGAGAACTCGGTCAGCATCACGTCTTCCATGTGAACGTTTTCCGCAACCGCCTGGAAGACCGCTGAACGGTCTTCCAGCATGCCGCCGAAAAACAGGAATATGCCAAGCAGCATGAACCAGGCGTTCCAAACGGCGCCGGCAAAGATCATCAGCATGGCAAAGGACTGGCCGATGCTGACTGCCCGTCGGGTGGCCGTGATCTGATCCATGCGCTCCGCAAACCAGGCACGCAATACCTTGCCGCCATCCAGCGGGTAAGCCGGAAGCAGGTTGAAGGCGCCCAGAAACAGGTTTGCCCATGCAAAGCTGCGCAAAAGGTTGTTGCTGACGATGTAAGGCCGTTCGAACAAGTGCGCCTGCGGAAAGAAAAGCGCGATTGCCACGCCCGAAACAAGAGCGAGCAAGAGATTGATAATCGGTCCGATGGCCGCGATACGCAGTTCACGCTCGGGATTGGAATCCGGCTGCGACGGATTCTCCATTACGGTGACCCCGCCGATGGGCAGCAACACAATCGAGCGGACTTTGAGGCCATAACGAAGCGCCAGAATCGCATGGCCAAGCTCGTGCGCCACCACGGAACCAAACACTATGCCGGCCAGCGCCAAGCCGCGCATCGCGCCGTTAGGGCCGACCGTTACCGTATCCGTGAACCAGATGAACATAAGCAAGAAGAGGAATCCGACGTGGATTCGCAGCTGAATCCCGTGGATGGTGCCGGCCGCGATTGACCAGTTCTTCATCATTCCTCAGCGTATCTGGCAGGCAGATGAGCCGCCTAGGCTTCGATTCGCCCTGTCTCTACTTCTCTACTATACAGTTAGTGCTATACAGTCGGTACGGCCCAGAACCCGCATTGGCACCTTGGCCACGAGTCACGCTGGCCCATGGATGATTGATGAGAGTGATTGCCGGAAAGTTTCGCAGCCGGACCCTGAAGGCACTTCCCGGGCTTGATACCCGTCCCACCTATGACCGGCTCAAAGAGACGCTGTTCAACGTGCTTGCGTCTGCGGGCGGTCTCGAAGGCGCGGTCTTCATCGATTTGTTCGCGGGAACCGGTTCGATCGGAATTGAGGCGCTCAGCCGCGGCGCGACACAGGTTTACTTCGTGGAGTGCAGCCTCACGGCTGCCCGGATCATCCGCGAGAATCTCGCCGCGTTAGAGATCACGGAAGGCTGCGAGATTCTGGAGAAGCGTGCGCCGGAGGCTCTGCGTGAACTAGCGTCGCGAGAGGTGCGCTGCCGATTCTGCTTTCTTGATCCCCCGTACAAAATGGAAGGCGCCTACGAGGAAATGCTGCGCCTGATTGGCGGATTGGAGCTGCTCTCTGAAGGCGGGGTCGTCATTGCCGAACACGACAAGCATTTCGATCCGGGCGAGGGTTCGGGAGGCCTGAAGCGCTACCGCTGCCTTCAGCAAGGCGAGTCCGCACTCAGCTTTTACTCGTTCGAAAAAAGCTAGTGTCGCGCCCGGAAACACCTCGTATAACTACAAAGACCTCGGGAGTGTCATGTTGAGCGTAGCGAAACATCCCAGAGAACTGTTCCAACCCGCGCTGCTCTGAGCTTTTATGAAGTCCTCGGCTGCGTCTCTGCTCCAGGCCGCGTGGGGATTCTTCGCTCCGCTCAGAATGACATTCTCGGAAGGGCAATTTTGCAGCCGGCATTTCGCACACCAGCCGCATTCGGCCGCCGAAGCGTACCGAGGTCGAACCAGCGCGGCCCGATTCAACGGAGCGGCCGGATCACATCAGCAACTCATCGGTTCGATCGAGGATCGCGTATTGCCTGGCCCGGAGCTCGTTTTTTACCATGTTAAGGCCGAAAACGCAGACCTCGAATTCGTGCGAAAGCTTGGCGAACAATGGAGCGACTTTGGCACACTCAAACTGATTGAATTGGGAGACGATGTAATAACTCTCCTTGCCCGCCTTCACAAGGTCGATGAAGCTCTCCAGGCGGTGACGCCGCAAGCGAAAGCGGTTGATGCTCTCCGGAAACATGCCTGCGAAAAATAATGTGTAATCCCCGATATGCTTGCGCACCTGACGCTCGCGGTCAAATCCCGGCGCCTCGCCATAGATGGGGTCGGATTCCAGCAGCATTTCACCGACATCGTGCAGCGGACGTCCGGCGGCGTCCCGAATTTTGTAGAGTTCCCGGGTGTCGCAAAACTCAGTGAGCATGTTGGCCACATAGGCTTGGAGTTGCTGGTCGCGCAGCCCGATATCCTGCTCAAAGTGGCTGCTCACCAGCTCCATGAAGAGTTGCCGCAACGGATTAGATTCTGAGATATTCCCCATAGAACTCATTGGGCTCTCCAGAAGTCGCGGTCGCGTCCCGACCTGCTTGCGTCTTGTTACCGCGCTGCCGACAGGAAAGCAATAAGGTTCTTCCCTGCCTGTCCCTATTTAGAAGTCCTACTGATTTGACATGCCGCAGAATCATAAGGTTGCAGGGTTTCTTGCCGGTTGGGTCCGCCCTCTACAAAAACGCGGTTTTCCGGGGCCAGAAGAGCGAGGCTCATGAATATTGGCGGAAAGGGGGAGTGGAACCTTACAATAGGTAAGGCTTTCAGGACGTGCCTCTTAAAAATGAGCATTCTTTCGATCTGCAGTGACACACCGGCTTCGGTCCCGCTGGATGCGACCGTGGCGCAAACCATTCAAGCGATGCTGACTCACCGTGTAGGTGCCGCCGCAGTCGTCGACGAACACGGCGTGGTTGCTGGAATCTTCACCGAGCGCGACATCATGAAGAACGTGGCGCTCAGCGGTAAAAATCCGCAAACCACTCCTGTGCGGGAGTTTATGAGCACACCTGTAATAATGGCGCTGGAAAAAATTTCCTACGCCGAGGCGCTGACGACGATGCTGGACAATCATCATCGGCACATGCCGATCGTGGACGAAAATGGACGGCTGCTTCGTATCCTCTCCATTCGCAACTTGTTGGAAAAGAAGATTGATGTTCTGATGCAGGAGATCGCCGCGGCTCGTTTGTAGGCCGCCCGGCTGTTATAATCCGGAGTGGTCAAATGGCAAGAAAAAACTTAGAACCTTTTGCCCTGGCTGGTTGTCGCCCGCCAGGGATTGTTTCTTCCGGCAAAATCTCTACCCCGCCGCGCGCAACCGCGGTGCGTGGGGGTTCCAGAATCCGGTCCACGACTGTTCTTTGCGTTCGCCGCTTCGACAAGGTGATCATGGCAGGCGACGGTCAGGTTACGCTTGGCGAAAATGTGATCAAGCACGGCGCCCGCAAGATTCGCCGGTTGTACCAGGACAAGATTCTGGCGGGGTTTGCCGGTTCAACGGCTGACGCCTTCTCTTTGTTCTCGCGCTTCGAATCCAAGCTCGAGCAGTACCACGGCAATCTGGGCCGTGCGGCGGTCGAGCTCTCGAAGGACTGGCGGACAGACAAAATGCTGCGACAGCTTGAGGCGTTGTTACTGGTGGCGAATCAGGAGCAGACCTACCTTTTGAGCGGCCAGGGAGACGTGATCGAACCTGACGACGGAATTGCCGCCATCGGCAGCGGTGGAGCTTACGCGACGGCGGCCGCCCACGCGCTCATGAACCATACGCAGATGACAGCGCGCGAAATCGCCGAAGAGGCGATGAAGATTGCGGCCAGTACGTGCATCTATACCAATGATCACATCGCCATTGAGGAGCTGTGACCGTCGGCTAGCCGGTTGCAGGCGCGGCTTTCGCTTACCGGGGCTGAAATCGCCCCCAAGAAATCGCGAACAAGTTTAGTGTGGAGTTAATTCGTGGCCATATACCTTCCATCGACCTTTGAAGAAGAGCAGTTGACGCTTGACGAGCTTACTCCGCGGGAGATTGTTGTCGAGCTGGACAAGTACGTCGTCGGGCAGCATGAAGCCAAGCGCGCCGTGGCCATCGCCTTGCGAAATCGCATGCGCCGGCAGAAGCTTCCGCCGGAAATGGCCGAAGAGGTCATGCCGAAGAACATCATCATGATCGGCCCGACCGGCGTCGGAAAGACGGAAATCGCGCGGCGGCTGGCGAAGCTGGCAAGTTCTCCCTTCCTGAAGGTCGAAGCGTCGAAATTCACCGAGGTCGGCTATGTCGGGCGTGACGTCGAGTCGATGATTCGCGATCTGATCGAGATCGCCATCGATATGGTGCGCGAAGAGAAGCTTGAGGATGTGGCCGACAAAGCGGAAATCAACGCCGAAGAACGGCTGCTGGATCTGCTCCTGCCAACCGCCCCGACAGTGATCTCACCGGCCGCCGAAGGCGCGGTCGGCTTTGGTACCATGCCCAGCCTGCCGGCGCCAAGTGAATCCAACTCCCGCACCCGCGAGAAACTGCGCCAGCAACTCCGCGAGGGCAAGCTCGACGAGCGCCTGGTGGAATTGGACGTGCGCGAAAAGAACATGCCGGCTTTTGAAATCATCTCCAACCAGGGCGTGGAGGAGATGGACGTTAATCTCAAGGACATGCTTCCCAACATCTTCGGCCAGCGCACGAAAAAGCGGAAGATGAAGGTAAGCGAAGCCTTCGAGTACCTGATCCAGGAAGAAGAGCAACGGCTGGTCGATATGGACCAGGTGACGCGCACGGCGGTGGAGCGAGTCGAAAATTCCGGCATTATTTTTCTGGACGAGATCGACAAGATTGCCGGCCGCGAGAGCGGACACGGCGGACCTGATGTTTCGCGCGAAGGAGTACAGCGCGACATCCTGCCGATCGTAGAAGGCACAACGGTCAACACCCGTTACGGAATGGTGCGCACGGACCACATCCTGTTTATCGCCGCCGGCGCCTTCCACGTTTCCAAGCCGAGCGACCTGATCCCCGAATTGCAGGGCCGCTTCCCGATCCGTGTGGAGCTGAAAACGCTGACGGTCGAGGACTTCGTCAAGATCCTCACCGAACCGAAGTCGTCGCTGGTGAAGCAGTATATGGCGCTGCTGGAAACCGAAGGAATTAAGTTGGAGTTTACGCCCGACTCACTGGGCGAAATCGCGAACTTTGCCGCACGCGTGAACGAAGGCACGGAGAATATCGGGGCGCGCCGCCTGCACACTATCATGGAGCGCGTGTTGGACGAAATCAGCTTTAGCGCGCCGGACCTCAAAGAGAAAGAGATAAAGATAGACGCCGATTACGTGCGCAAGATGCTCAGCGACATCGTCAAGGACCAGGACCTGTCGCGTTACATTCTGTAGGTTTGCGCAACGAGTTTCGCCGATTACTGGCTTCCATAGCCTGTTGAATCAGTAACTTGACTTGCACGGAAGCTACCAGCCTGATTAACCTCGAACTGCCCCTGGCGGCTCCGCAGCCCCTGCCGACGCAACTGAAGAAACCAGACGAATTGGTTTCAGTTGGGACTCGACCGTGGTATGTTCAGACTTGCATATTCAGCTGTTTGCGGTCTAGCAGGCGGGAGCGAACTGCCAGGGTATCGCGGCTTGGTCGCGCCTGACTTCTATGCTGGCCGCAACATAGTGATTACCGCCAATCAGGAGTACTACTGTGGCCTCATCCGCGACACTTCCAAAACCAGTTCAAAAAGAAACAGCACCCGCGGGACGTGGCGTGCTGTTGAAATGGTTGATACCGATTGCGCTAGCCGTGGTGCTGCGCCTCATACCCACGCCGGCGGGCTTGAGTCCGGTCGCGTGGCACTACTTCGCGTTGTTTGCGGCGGTGATTGCCGGGCTGATCACGGAACCAATCCCTGGCCCGGCAGTTGGATTCGTGGGCGTTTCGTTCGCCGCCGCCTTTCTTTTCGTGGGAAAGACGCCGGCGGAAGGTCTGCGTTGGGCTTTGTCCGGGTTCGCCAATGATACCGTCTGGCTGATCTTTGCCGCCAACATGTTTGCCGTGGGCTATGAAGTGACTGGCCTGGGGCGGCGAATCGCGTTGGTGTTCGTGAAAAAGCTCGGCCGCAGCACGCTTGGGCTCGCTTATGCGATCGGTCTGTCTGACCTTATCCTGGCGCCGTTCATGCCTTCCGTAACCGCACGCAGCGGGGGCACGATCTATCCGATTGTGAAGAGTATTCCTCCAATCTACGGCTGTTCCCCCACCGAGAACCCGCGAAAGATCGGATCGTATTTGCTGTGGACCACCTTTGCCATGGCGTCGATTACCAGCGGCATGTTCATGACCTCGTTTGCCCCGAACGTGCTGGCAACGGAAATTGCCCGCAAGATCACGCATGTGGATGTCAACTGGACCACATGGGCAATGGGTTCCTTGCCGGTCTGCCTGATACTTTTTGTTGCGACGCCGTTGCTGTGCTACTACCTGTATCCACCAACCATCAAGCGCAGCACCGAAGTTTCGGCTTGGGCCGCGACCGAGTTGAAGCAGATGGGCCGTATCAGCCGGCGTGAACTGACGATGGCGTTGCTGGCGTTGGGCGCTCTGGGTTCCTGGATTTCAGCATCGCGCTGGATTTCGGCAACCACCGTAGCTCTGGTCGTGATCTCGCTCATGGTGTTGACCAAGGTGGTGACCTGGAATGACATCATCAACGCAAAGCAAGCCTGGAATGTTTTCGTCTGGTTCGCCACGCTGGTGGTACTGGCCGAGGGACTCAGCAAGGTCGGATTTCTCTCCTGGTTTGCAAGTCGCTCCGCCGCGCTGACCACGAACATACCGTTGACGGCAACCATGATCGCCATTGTAGCCATCTTTTTTGCCGTGCATTACCTCATCGCAAGCGGAACGGCACAAACGGCTGCGCTGCTGCCCGTGTTTTTGACGGCAGCTGTGGCAGTAAGCGGACTGCCGATTAAGCCCGTAACCCTTTTGCTGTTGTATTCACTCGGACTGATGGGCGTCATAACACCTTATGCCAACGGCCCAGCGCCCATCTACTTCAGTAGCGGCTATATACCGTCCAAGGATTTTTGGCGTTTGGGACTGATACTCGGGTTATTTAATCTGTTTGTACTATTGGCAGTGGGACTACCGTTCGCGCTCCATTTCCTGCGGTAGACGGCCATAGGCGAAGCTTCGAAGAGCCTGATGGTTCCTAATAGAGGCCCGGAATCAATCGTGATGTCCGGGCCCGGTAAGCATCGTACTCAGCGCCGAACTGTGAGCGTAGCAGTCTTTCTTCCGCGTGCATGCGCGCGACGAGTGGCGGAATAAGGAGCGCCGTGAGCAGCACGCCGACCGTCGAACGAAAAGCCAGTCCCCACCCCAGTGAATTGACGAGCAATCCCAGATAGCTGGGGTTGCGAATGACACCATAGATACCGCTTGTGACCAAGGTATGCCCGGGCTGAATTGCCACCAGGCCGCTAAAGCGGCGACCGAGCACAAAGACAGGCCAAATCCGCAGCGCGCCGCCGGCGGCGAAGAGAACGACGCCAAGCCAGCGGAGAGCATCGCCGTCGAATGTCCAAAACTCTGCCCGGTCCGCCCAAGCCGGCAGATAGGCCTCAAGAAATCCGATCAGCCCGAAGGCCACGAGGACCCAGCGGTTACCACGGTCCTCGCGCACCCCGGAACTCAGATTTCCGCCGGCAAAAAACGCGACAACAGTCAGCGCAAAGGTTGCTAAGGCGAGCGCGATCAGCGCCGGGTGGGCGAAGAAGGTAGCAGGCCCGCCTCCGCCCAGAACGGCCAAGCCGAAATAGGCAGCGGTGCTCACAACGATGAGCGTCAGGCGAAGGATCGATTTCACCATTGCTCCTTTACGGATTCGCGGGCCTTTCACTGTCGTAGCCAGGCTAATGCTGATGATGCTACGTGCCGATAATACTGCACTGGAGACTCATCAATGTGCCCAACCTTGGATCAGGAACAACACGTTAGAGAACTCTTCCAAACTCGCTTGACCATCCCCGAGATACTGGAGCACACGGGCTTGCCGCTGGACTTTGTGGTAAGAGTGCTTAACGCACCGAGGTTGCGGAAAACACATTCAGCTAGCATGGGTGCGACGGTCAAAAGCTCCGACGCGGTTTGATTGACCTATCCGCTCAAAGCAGCCCATTCTGGCGAGTCATCCCCAGATTAGCCAAGTGCGGGCAAATGTGGGCCACCTGCGAACCTGTGTATGGAGCGAGAATAGACCGTCAAGGCTGTGCTCGTGTTAGGCTTTTCTTGTTTCGTTGGCCTACTCAACCATGAGCACCATTCACGTTTTGCACTTCGATCTTCAAGCGGCGGCCAAACAGTCCATGCTGGCGAACGGCTTTGAGCCGGAATTTCCTCCGCAAGCCGAGCAGCAGCTTTCGCAATTGGAAGCGCACCCACCCAAGGTGGCGCCGGGTGGCACGATTCGCGACCTGCGCAATCTGCGCTGGTCTTCCATCGATAACGATACCTCGCGTGATCTCGATCAGATTGAGATAGCTGAGCGCCTGCCCACTGGAGAGACGCGGGTGCTGGTAGGAATCGCGGATGTCGATACGTTTGTTCCAAAAGACTCCGCCATTGATCGCCATGCCGCGAAAGAAACGACCACGGTCTATACGGGAGTGCGGAATTTTTCGATGTTGCCCGAGCAGCTTTCGACCGGCACGACCTCGCTGCTGGAGGGAGCGGATAAGCTCAGCTTGATAATCGAGTTTGTGGTTGGCCCGGATGGGTGCGTCAAATCGAGCGAGGTATATGAGGCGATCGTCCGCAATAAAGCGCAGCTCGCTTATAACGCCGTTGGGGCTTGGCTCGAGGGCAAAGGCGCAGCTCCGGATAAAGTGGCAGGCTCTTCTGATCTGCAATCTCAGCTGCGCCTCCAGGATGAGATCGCCCACGCCTTGAGGAATGAGCGATATCGGCACGGTGCGCTCAATATCGAAACCACCGAAGTCCGCCCCGTGATACTGAACCAGCAAATCGTGGGCGTTGCGAAACAGGAGAAGAACCACGCCACGGAGCTGATCGAAGATTTCATGATCGCGGCGAATGGGGTGGTTGCGCGCATGTTACTGCCGGTTTCTTCCATCCGGCGCGTGGTAAAGACCCCAGAGCGGTGGAACCGCATCGTGCAGCTCGCAGCACAACAAGGTGAACAACTGCCCGCCGAGCCGGATTCCAAGGCGCTGAACGAGTTCCTGATGAAGCGCAAGGCCGCGGATCCGGACCACTTTGCCGATCTGTCGTTGGCGGTGATCAAGTTGATGGGGCCCGGCGAGTATGTTCTGGAACGCCCCAGCGATCCTGAGCAAGGACACTTCGGCCTCGCCGTCCAGGACTATACGCACTCTACGGCTCCCAACCGGCGTTTCGCCGATCTTGTCACTCAGCGGCTGATCAAAGCCGTGCTCGCTAAGCAGCCTCCTCCATATTCGGACGATGAATTGGCCGCAATCGCCGCCAACTGCACGTCCAAAGAAGACGCAGCGCGGAAAGTTGAGCGAGAAATGTCGAAGCGAATCGCGGCGGTCGCAATGAGCAGCAGAATCGGTGAACTCTTCGATGCGATCGTTACGGGAGTGACTCCACACGGAACCTTTGTTCGCGTGTTGCAGCCCCACGTAGAGGGATTGTTGAGCGGGTGGCCAGCAGGGAGTGGATGTTGGAGATAAGCTGCGGGTAAAGCTGCTGAGCACGGACGTACAGCGCGGTTACATTGATTTTGCGCGAGCGTAGGAGCACCGCAATCGTGAACCCGTAATAAATGCTGAGTGCCTGTGCCCGCAAATTGCGAGTGCGGCAACCTACTGCTCCGCCTGCTAATCAGACTTCCAGTCCATGTTTCGCCGGCTAACATTTATCTTCCTGCTCGGTGCGGTATCGCTTTTCGGACAGAGTGCCGCACCTGCCCGGGCTCCCCAGTCGTTGGCGAGTTCGTCGCAACCAGCGCCTGCTGCCCAAGCGAATATTCTCGACTACATTCACAAGGCTTGGGAAACGCTGCGGCGCTCGATGAACGAGTGCTCGTCGGTTGTCGATCCGAAGCTCGGTGTTGACGCCCGCGCCGTTCTCTATCTTCCGAGTACGGCTGTCGTGCCATCGGAGATCGAACGCCTCGAGAAAGAATGTCAGGTTCTCGTTCGGCAATTGCCCAAGCAGATCAATCGCCTCGGCAAGGTCATGCCAGGGCAACTGCCGACCGAAGGCCTGCTTTTCCTTCCCAATCCATATGTGGTTCCAGGCGGACGGTTCAATGAGATGTACGGGTGGGACAGTTACTTCATCATTCGCGGGCTGCTGGAAGATGGCATGCGGGATTCGGCGCGTGGCATGGTCGAGAACTTCTTCTATGAAATCGAGAATTACGGGGCAGTCCTGAATGCCAACCGCACCTACTATTTGACGCGCTCACAGCCGCCTTTCCTCACGTCAATGGTGATGGCACAGTATGCAGCTGATAAGTCCGCTGGGCTAGAGGACCGGGAGTGGCTGGCGCGCGCCTACCAGTATTCAAGGCGTGACTATGCACTCTGGACCCATGCGCCGAAGCTGGCGGGTGAGACGGGACTCTCGCGTTACTTCGATGTGGGCGAGGGACCGGTCCCGGAGATTGCCGATCATCCGGAATACTATGCCGACGTTGCCGACTGGTTGGTGCGGCATCCGCAGGTGCACACCGGATACATTGCCTCCGCGCCCATAGCCGGCACCGGACCGGAGCTGCGCGTGCCGCTCTGCGGCGAAAAACCGTGCGCTGAAAACCACGTGGTGCGCTTTACGGCCGATTACTACAAGGGCGACCGCGCTATGCGTGAATCGGGATTTGATATCTCGTTTCGCTTCGGCCCTTTTGGCGGCTCAACCCACCGCTATGCGCCAGTCTGCCTGAATAGCTTGCTTTATAAAACTGAAGTGGACATGGCGGAAATGGCTCGGCTTCTGGGATACAGCGACCAAGCTCGAAGCTGGCGCGCGCAGGCCCGCCACCGCAAGAAGCTGGTTAACCGCTATTTCTGGAACCGGAAGAAGGGACTGTTTTTCGATTACGACCTTGAGACACATAGGCGGTCCACATACGACTATGCAACCACGTTCTATCCGCTTTGGGCCGGGCTCGCCACCCCCAAGCAGGCGAAGGCAGTGGTGCGGAACCTGGCGGTTTTCGAGCAGTTGGGCGGAGTCGCAATGAGCAGCCATGTGAGCGGCGTGCAGTGGGACAAGCCTTACGGTTGGGCACCCGTGGAGATGATCGCCGTGGAGGGGATGCGCCGCTACGGCTTCAACTCCGACGCGGATCGTGTCTCAAAGAAGTTCCTAATGATGGTGATCGAGAACTATCGACGTGAGGGCACAATCAGAGAAAAATATAATGTGGTGACGCGCGCCACGGACTCAAATGTCACGGCTGGCTACCAAACAAATGTCGTGGGCTTTGGCTGGACCAACGCCACATTCCTGGTTATGCTGCACGCGTTAACCCCGGAAGACCGGAAGAACCTGCTCGCAGCCGCAAAGTGATTCGGCGCGCTACGCTTTGGCGGAAGAAAGCAAAGGCAGAGAAGACGTTCGCCTTGTCGACGCAGGTCACCACACCCGGCCCGCGATCCTGTTTGCATCACAGCGCCAGGCCGCTCGCTCGTCGCCCCTCGGTTCGGTCTAGCGACTGGACAGAATGAAGGCGCGCTCGCTACAATCAGGATCAGCGGAATCGAGAGGGAATGTACGACCGGACCCCACTTGGCAACGCAGAAACCTAATGTACCCGCGCCCTTAGCTCAGCTGGATAGAGCGACTGACTACGAATCAGTAGGTCGGGAGTTCGAATCTCTCAGGGCGCACCATTCTTTTCCTTTATAATCATCAACATACAAGCTAGCAAAATAAAGGTTTAAGCGGCGCTTCTTTGTCGTGTCAGCGCCATGTCAGCACTTGAAACGTGTACTCTGCCTGTGCGTACCGTCGAGCCGTGACAGCAAAAACGAAGCCCCGGCCGGAGCCGGGGCGGTTGTTAGAACAAAATGTAATTGCGTTACATGATCCGGCGACGCGGATTGGGAGATGTCTCGCAGCGGCGCAGCCACTCGATGACGGCGCCGCGACGATACATCTTAGTCTTGCCCATGTAGGTATAATACGGGCCCCGGCCCTGGAGCTGCCAGCGGTCAAGCGTGCGAACAGTCTTGCCAAGCTCCGCTGCAAGCTGGGCGGGAGTGAGGTACTCGTCTAGCAGCAGCGGCTGGGTGCGCACTTCTGCGACTTCGTTCTTCTCGCGCGCTGACGGCTGAGCGATCACAGGAAACAACTCATTGAAAGCAGGGCCGGACGGTTCCCACTCGCGCAGTTCGTCAGTCGCCATCAGGCGTTCCAAGCGTTCCATGCAGGCAATCTCTGCTGCGGTAATCGTGGATGCCGCGGAATCAGTCTGAATCACTCAGGCCACCTCCGGAAACTTTCCAAACAAAGACATACCGGGAGGCACTGCAATCTTAAAGCCCATGAAAGATGTAGTCCTAGCGGCGCCCGCCGGCGCCCGTACAACCGCGAGTTGCAACAGCGAAAATAGTTCTAGCTCGCCTCTCCAAGTTCAGAGGCGAACCGTGTGCTCTTCGATAAACTTCATGACGGCGCTCAAGCGATAACGAATCTCACCGTTTGGATAGCGCACGAACTCCGGCCCTGTACCAGGACGCTTCCGCCATTTCTCCAGAACCTCAAAGCTCTCGTCCAGAAGGTCGCTTACCTGAAACTTGGTGAGCAGAGGATCCATTGCGATTGGGGCGGTAGCAGCTGGGACTACCACTGGCTGGGCCTGGCATTCGCCATTCGGAATTGTGTGGCTGGCCTGCAAATCGAAATATCTCCTTTCGTCTGTTACGTCACCGCTGCCGGTTGAGCTGTGCCCGGTATTGCGCGTGGTCAACATCGCTCCGTGCGCGGCAGGCAGTGCTTATGTAAAACCCACAGCAATATTGAAACCATCGGTGGAGACCCTTAGTTGTTTGCGGCGCAAACTTCAACGTGCTTCATCCTCGTACTCCCAAGCTGTCGGAAACTCGGGCCGAACGGTGTGGTCTTCCCTAAACTTCAAAACGACGCCCTGACGATAGCGGATATCCCCATTGGGATAACGGACGAACTCCGGCCCCTGGGCGCGTTGCCGCCACTTCTTCAGCGCCTCGTACGATAGGCCAAGGATTTGGGCTGCAGCCCGTGTATTGAGCATGCGCTCGGTTGGATACGGGGCTATGGCAATCTGGGGAGCCGGCGGAACCTCCACGTTGGGACGAGGCGCGCGCTTTGGGAGCTTGAATACAGGCAATGTGCGTGCCGGCTGGGGCGAGAGGTTGGTTTTCGCGGGCGACTGATTGATATGAAAAACGGTGTGCCTCCTATGAAACCCGGAACTATAGCGTAATATGGCCGGATTTGTTTGAGATATGAATTGCGCCGGCCAGGTATTTACTGCTGCTACTTGTTGTCATGGTCGCGTGTTTCCGCGTCGTTCGGTGTGCTTTGATGGCTATCTTTCTCCATGCCATCTGGCCCGATTTTGATCCACTCCCCCGTGGCTCGCCGGACTCTAATCCTCTTCGAGCTACGAATTGTCTCTATCTTTTCGCCAGGTTTGGGCAGTTTCCAGCCGCAGAAATACTGATCTTGCTGACCGGCAACGCGACTCCGACGATCAAGCAATACTTGGCATGTAAGAATCGCCGAGGACAGAACCCCGAGAGCGGCCTCGTCGCCTGACTCGAGCACTCGGTCGACAACTTTGTAGGCGCCAGCCCGAGGACCGGTAGCGCTTCCTGTCAGATCACCGCAAAACAATTCTCGGACGCTACGTCCAAGGGCCGCAGCGATACGACGAAGTGTTTCGAGTTGGGGATTGGTGTTGCCGGCTTCGATGCGAAACAATCCGGCAGGGGTCAGAGCCGCGGCCTCAGCCAGCTGCTTCTGCGACATGCCAGCACGCATCCGCCAGTTCCTGACGCGGTGCCCTAGTTCCTGCCAACTGAAGTCTTGATCGTTTTCCATCTGATTGTGAGCATAATCTATTAGAAAATCATGTGTCAATAGAAAATAATAATTTATTTGGTTAAGTTATGTAGATTGATTGCTCTGGATTAAACAACAAGTTGACTTGGCTGCGGCCTGAGCCTTGCAAGCACCACGACTATTCTTTTGATGTGTCGAAGCTGCTGGCAGCCTTTGTGGCTGGCCTAACGCCACATTGGCCTAGACCACCAACTCGTTCAAGGCGATGTCGAGAGCCTCTTGGCGTACCCGGCCATCGAGCATCACGTTGTAGGCCCACAGGGAATGCTGAAGATGCTGGAGTTCCCAGACGGGCTCGCAGGCACCGCCGAACCAATTGGCCAGCACAAGAATGCAGTTGCGAGGCAATTTGCTGCCGCTCCACCCCTGGTGTTCGGATTCAATCACTTAGTTCGGAGAAACTGCCCTATTTAGGGTGCAAAAACGCGGTTTGGGAGCCGAACATGGCACCTTAACATGCACCTCTCGGTATGACGGATTTTTTACCTGCCGACGTTATGTACACCTAAAGAATATGCACCCCCTCGCCCGGACCTTCTGTCGTGTGGCCGGCCGACCTTTTGTACGCCCCAGGAATTTTACGCCCTCCCGGGAACCGCTTTCGAAGTTGACCTCGACCGCATCGCGGTGCCGAGCGTAGCATGGCTGACGATCTCATCTTTGCTCGGGAGTGCAGCCGATGGGCGCCCAGTCCCAACTCGCAAAGTTAGCCAAATTGGTGCGGGACAGCGTCATCTGCCGCAGCCGCGACCTTTCCAACGCCGGCATTCACCGCCGTTACCTGGCCATCGCCTGTGGGCAGGGCCTGATCAAGCGTGTCGCCCGTGGACTGTATGCGCCGGCAGGCTCCGAACGCGATCGACGGCAGGAACTCCTCCAGGCTTGCCGTCGTGTTCCCCGCGGTATCCTTTGCCTTTCCTCGGCGCTTTATTTCCACGGCCTGCTTCGGCAAGAGCCGCCTCAGGTGTGGATGGCCATCGGGCACAAGGCGAGGCTGCCGCGTGTCGATGCGCTGTCCCTAAAGATTGTCCGCTTCTCCGGGGAGGCGCTGACACTAGGCGTTGTAAATCTGAAAGTCGACGGCCTGCCAGTTCGCGTTTACAGCCCGATGAAAACCATCGCCGACTGCTTCAAGTTCCGCCACCAGATCGGGATTGACATTGCGGTAGCCGCACTGCGCGCCAGTGTTCACCAAGCGAAGTACAGCCGTTACCGACTTCTCCACTTTGCTCGAATCTGCCGTGTCGAGAAGTTGATACGGATGCAATTGCCATCCAGACGAAAGCGCATGCCAAAGGCCAATTGAGAAGGCTTCGGGGTAGGAGCGGTTGGACTCACCACCTACGGATTATGAGACACCCAATCAGTTAGATCTAAAGAGAATCAGCAAGATAGCTCGGCAGAATCCGCACGGTACCCCAGCCGGCATCCGGATTCGCGTCGGTCTGCTTACGGGCCGAATGCGTCAAAGAAGTAGTTACGGAGCTTGATAGCCTGCGTCGGACGCGTGTAGGGCAAGTCTGGTAGGGCCGCGGACTTGCTAGCAACAGCGCCGGAGGAATCTCCTGGATCGCTCAGCGATTGCCCCACTGCAAGCATAGACAGGCTCGAAATTATCAACAGGCAGAGCGTTCTACGGCACATCTTCATTTGGGGATTCTCCTTAGTTCGGAGTCACGCGCATTTAGATTCTGTCAGGATGGCGACCACAAAGATGTTCACTCTTGCTCAGAATTGCTGAAATAACGCTATCTTCACTATGTGAGCGATTCAGCTCAGACTTAGCTTTTTCAGTCCGTTATGCTCACTCTTGATAAGTGATGAGGACTCCAACGCGGGGTAGTCCCGGCTGACTGAGGCACTCACATTCAAGATATTGTCGTTTCTCCCGGGATCTGTACCCGGGGCTCAACATTGCAGTCGGCGGCTACACGGACAATGTCGGCGGCGACCAAATGAATCAAACACTGTCTGAGAATCGCGCTGGTTCAGTACGTGATTACCTGGTACAGCAAGGCGTAACGACAGGTTCAGTCAGCGCCACAGGTTTCGGCAACACTCTGCCGGTAGCCTCCAACGATAACTCCGCCGGCCGGCAGCAGAACCGGAGAGTGGAACTTCTCGTTTCTGGCGAATCCATCGGCAATCAGGTCATGTGACGAGACGACACCTGTTCAACCGCAGGCATCTCGATGTCGGGATTGATGTGACGGTGTACTGGTGCAGCCTCAAAAGGGCTGCACCAGACAAACATTCTCATAGCAATACGTGAAGAAGGAGCGAAATATGCTTGGAACTATATTGATCGTGATCTTGATCTTAGCGCTCTGTGGTGCGCTACCAAGATGGTCTCATAGCAGAGACTGGGGGTATTTGCCGAGCGGCGGAGTGGGGTTGGTCCTCATGATCGTTGTCATCTTGCTGGTTCTCGGGCGGATCTAACCATGCACCATTCGCTAAAATCGCCAGGCGCCATAGCCAAAAGTTGGCGCCTGCTCTTTCTTCGTGCGATGGCGCTCCTTCTTGTCGTGCTCATGTGCAGCGGCGGTGCTTTCGCGTACTCGGTGCTAACGCACGAGGAAATCGTAGACCTGCTCTGGACCGATGAGATCCGGCCCCTTTTGCTCAAACGATATCCAGGGCTGTCGGAAGACCAGATCAGGGAAGCGCACGCCTACGCCTATGGTGGCGCCGTCATCCAGGACCTTGGCTACTATCCGTTCGGCAATAAAGAATTCAGCAACCTGGTGCATTACGTCCGGAGCGGTGACTTTGTTTGTGAGCTGCTGCTCGAAAGCCAGGATGTGAACGAATATGCCTTCGCCTTGGGCGCGCTGTCGCACTATGCGTCGGATATCGCCGGTCACCCGGCGATCAACCAGGCCGTCGCAATCGAGTATCCGAAACTGCGAGCAAAGTTTGGCAAGTCAGTTCGCTATGCCCAGGACAAGACGGCGCATTTGAAAACCGAGTTTGGGTTCGATACGGCGCAGGTCGCTAAGAACCGTTACGCCTCGCAGCAGTATCATGATTTCATCGGCTTTAAGGTTTCCAAGCCCCTGCTGGAGCGGGTCTTTCCCGTTGTGTACGGAGTGGAGCTGAAAGACGTGCTCGCGCACGAAGATCTGGCGGTGGGTTCGTATCGTTTCGCTGTGAGCCGGTTGATTCCGCAGATGACTCAGGTTGCGCTGCAAACCCATAAGAAGGAGCTGATACACGAAACGCCGAACTTCGCGAAGCGAAAGTTCCTGTACCGGCTGTCCCGTTCCGGGTATGAAAAGGAGTGGGGAAAGGACTACGTAAAGCCAGGCGCAGGCACGCGCGTCTTATCAACCCTGCTACGGTACATGCCGAGGATTGGTCCCTTCAAAGGATTAGCGTTCAAAACCCCGACTCCTCAAACTGAAGACCTGTATTTCAAAAGCATTAACACGACCGTCGATCAATACCGGGCCTTCTTGAAAGAAGTGCGCACTGACTCGCTCGTGCTTTCCAATCGCGATCTTGATAGCGGCAACTTAATCAAGGCAGCGGAATACTCCCTCACGGACGACACCTACGCAACGTTACTGGCGCAATTGTCAAAGCGGAAGTTCGATCGGACCTCGCCGGAGCTTCGCGATAATCTCCTACAGTTCTATTCCGACCTTTCGCTGCCGTTCGAAACGAAGAAGGACCAGGGTCGCTGGCAGGCCGTACTGACATCGCTAGACCAGTTGAAGTCCGTGACTCCGAATGCGGCTGTCGCCGACAGCCGTGCACAGCAATTGGTGCCCGTGGCGAACGTCGCCCTCACGATGCCACCCGTGATCGTCATCGGCTTTGTGGGCGGGTTCATCAAACGCGATAATCCGATCCATAGCGAGGTGCAACTTGCAGCGCGCCTGCGCAAAGCGTTCCCTTTGGGCGTAGACGTGGAAACCTTTGAGGGTTACAGTGGGGAAGAAGCCAGAATGAGAATCCTCGGACTGTTGGACACGAACCATGATGGAACAACAACAGCCGGCGAGAAGCAGAATGCCCGCATCATCATTTACGGACATAGCTGGGGAGGCTCGGCAGCGATTGCTTTGGCACGTGAACTGGAAAAGGATGGCATCCCCGTGCGCCTTACGATTCAGGTGGATAGTATCGCGAAGCGTCATCAAAACGACGCCGTCATCCCCTCGAATGTGGTACGAGCCGCCAATTTCTATCAGCCGAATGGGCTTCTCCACGGTCAGCCCTTGATTCGCGCCGCCGATCCGGCACGCACGAGTATCATTGGGAATTTTCGGTTCGACTACCGGTCGAGTCCTTATAGCTGCGGGGAGTATCCATGGTACGACCGCATGTTCGCGAAGCCTCACACCCAGATTGAATGTGATCCAACGGTGTGGAAGCAAGTGGAGGCTCTGATACGGTCAGATCTGTCCCCAATGGATTAGAACATTGATCGTTTGGCTCGGTCATGCAACTGTTCCGAACAGCGCCCCGACGCTTGCGGTCACTGCCATGGCGAGCGCACCCAAAAAGTGATGCGGATTGCTCCTACCGCAACCGCAACGCCAGCCCCTCTCGCGCTTGCTGCCAACCCGCCATCTGCGCTAGACCGCCGAGAGATGTCCGCAAGTCGCGGAGCAACTCTTCGCCGTCCTTTCGGGCGGCGTCGAGGACTGCCGGCGAAACACGAATATTCTGGTGATTTGCCTTGGTTAGGATCGGTGGTTCGTTCGGGCGAACCGATGGCCCGGCAGGCTTGGAACCTGCCGTTTCAACGCCGCCGACCAAAGCTCCTGTCGTGCTATCCGTGTCCGGTGTTGTCATCGTTTCTTTGCCCGCTTTTCGGGCGGAGCTCTCAAGCCATGGAAAATCAACCACTTGAACAATCATCTTCCGGCCGGAACTCGCAGTCAACCGGCATGCTAGCGCTCACCTGTAACCTCACCGCTTGTAGCCATGATCACTCCATTCGAATCGGCCGGTTGTTAAAGCTACCGTCTTTTCATTGCAAAACCGATTACCATTCCGACGGCGACACCTATTGCCAATGAAGCCACGACGGCTTCGGTAGGATGCCGTTGCAAACGCTTGGTTGTGTCATCAAGGAATTCCTCGGCGGCATCGCAGCCATGTTTTGCAACACGCTTCGCCACTCCAACGCCATCTTCGAATGCATCAGCAACGGCTGCCGTCGTTCGAGAAGCCTTGCGTGCCGATTCGGCAATTTGCTCACTTGCTCGTTCCAACACTGATTGCGGCATATTCTTATCCTCTTTTCCCTTGGAGTTAGATGTTGATTTGCTTGTCTGACTACGACGTTCATCTTGAAAACATGGTGTCACGCGTTGAGTTGTTAGCTTATTCATTGAGGCGTGAGTTTCTTGAAATCCTGATAGTATTCGTCGAGTACCTGCCGCGTGAATCTGCCGATTGCAGCGTATTCGCTATCCGTGAGGTTGGCGAGCGACACTCGTGCCGAGGTATCGACGACCTCGAATCCGTTACCAGGCAACAATACGACGCCGGTCTCTTTCGCGAGGCGAAACAGAAAACCGATTCCTAAATCGCTTTTGATGAACCACGCCATGAATTCCGGTCCGTATAGCTTCCCGCCTATTTCCTGCAAATCTATCAAGGTGTAATAATTGGCGTCGTTGGGCTCGTGAACGGCCTTAATGCCCATATTGCTGTAGAGCGTTTGATATCTTTGCCGGATCAGCTGTTTGGCGGCATCTTTGTACCGATGTTCGCGGTCCATCAGTCCATTGAGCGCGAATAATGCCATCTGTAACTGCTGCGGCACAGACAAGCCAGCCGTATGGTTTAACGCAACGGCACGACTATCGGCAACCATACGATCGATAAAGCGTAAGGCGCGCGGCTGCGTGGTCAGTGTGGCATAGCGCGTGTCGAGGAGAAGCTTCTGTTTCTCCGGCAGGGCGGCCAGTGCGGCATCGAATGCGTTATCGTCATGCAAAGCGATGGCGCCGAGACGCCAACCGGTTGCGCCAAAGAACTTCGAGAACGAGTAAACGCACAGTGTGTTACGCGGGCACTTTGCAAACAATGAAACGAAGTCGTCCGCAAAGGTGCCGTAGACATCGTCGGTGACGATAAAGAGGTCTGGACGATGGGTCGCAACCAGCGCGGCCAACTGGTCCAGAACGGCATCGGATAACTTGGTCGACGGTGGATTGCTCGGGTTGACGATGCAAAATACCTTGATCGCGGGGTCTAGCAGCTTGGCGATTTCCGTCACCGGCAGCTGCCAGTCCGCGTGTTCATCCATCCGGATGTCTACGACTTCTAGCTGGTAGTCGTTGAGAACTGGGATTTCCAAGTAAGGCGAGAAGATGGGCGTACTGATGGCAATTTTGTCGCCCGGCTGAATCAGCCTGTTTTCCCGCAGGCTTTGGAAGATGTAGGTCATTGCCGCTGTGCCGCCTTCGGTGGCAAACACCGAAAAATTGCCGTTACGCGGCAGCGGTCCGAACATTTCCTGTGCAAGATACGCTTTGACGATTTCCTCAGTATGAAGGAGCATCCTCGGCGGCGTGGGGTAGTTACAGCCTAGAAATGCACTGACCATTTCGAAGAGAAATGCATCCTGGTTCAGGCCAAGCTGATCTTTGACATAGGATATCGCCGCACGCAGAAAACGGATCCCGTCCGTTTCACTATGATGGTTAGCGTAGGCCTCGAACCTTTGCACAATGCCGTCGTGCTCTGGCAGGCCGCCGAAGCCACTGTCCAAGTACGAGTAAGACCGCTCCGCTTCCCGCATCGCGAAATCGCCCAGGCTTAAAAACGCCCAACGCGGCAATGTCGCCAGAAAGTTAGGATTGCCGCGCCCCGCATTCAACATCATTCGCTGAGCGTCTGAAGAGGCAATTGTTATCAGCTGGTCTTTGAGTTCGAAGGGGCTCAGTTCTGCAACTTGGGTGAAATCGTGTTCTGACATGATAGCGCCTCGATACTGAATTAGTGGGCTGCGTTTTTGGTGATAATGCCGACGATGACAGGTCCCCAGAGGGTAAGGAACACATTGGCAACGGCGTAGGTGACGGTAAACGAAACGACCGGCGTGGCATTGCCTGCCTTCGACAGCAAAGCGGCGAAGGCAGGGTTGGCACTACGACCGCCAGCGACACAGGCCAAAGCCTCAATTGGGTTCTGGATGCGCAGGATGTAGTAGGAGAAGAAGAATGTGATGATCTGCGGAATCAGGGTCACGCCTACGCCTAAGAAGAACAGCGTCATGCCGTACTGCCGAATAGCGACCAGTGCTTGGGGGCCGGCGGTGATACCGACAATCCCGACAAACACGGCCAGTCCGAAGTCGCGGAGGAAGTTGGAGGCGCCGAGCGGTAACGCCGAGAATTTCGGATGCACACTGCGCAGCCAGCCGAAGAACAAGCCGGACAACAGACAGCCGCCGCCGCTGCCGATCGAGATCGGAATCCCCCATAGCTTAAACTGGATCAGGCCGATGAGCATACCGATGAGCATGCCGATGCCGAAGAAGACGAAGTCTGTGACTGCTGCAGCGGTGATTTTGTAGCCGATCTTTGATTGCACTCGATTGAGGTCGGTTGGGCTCCCGGTAAAGTGCAATTCGTCGCCGCTCTTCAGCTGAAGCTTGCTCAGCAGAGGTAGGTTCAGCCCCATGCGCTTGACTGCCGTCAAGAACACGCCGTGACGGGTGTTCACATTGACATGGTCGTGAATCTCGCCGAGCTCGCGGCCACTGAGGGCGCGGTTGGTCAAAATGATTTCGCGGTTTTCTTGAACCAGCAACAGACCGTTCGGGGCGGTTACTTCCCGACCGAAGAAGTCGGAAGCGGTCTCCATGACATCGATCGTGCCGGTGATTGCGACGCTATCACCGGCCTGGGCGATCGTTGCGTCGGTGAAATCGAGCGCCTTGCCATCACGAAAGACAGCCTCGACCGCAGCATCGGAGAGCTTTTGGTCGATCGCTAGCGCCGTCTCGCCTACTGCCTTGCTCGACCTGTGCAACTTCATAGATGCGAGTGTCGATGTCCCGCACCGCATTGAACTGACCCGGATCGAGTTCTGCGCGACCGCCGGACATGAGTTTCGCGAGCTTCACTGCCTCTTGGCGAATATTCCACTTCATCACCATCGGCAAAAACCAACTGACCATGATGATCGGCCCGAGCGACCCGAAGATGTAACAAACGGCATAACCGACGGCGACATTGGTCTGCATGGTCTTGATTAATGCAGGAGAAAGCCCTAACTTGGCGATTGCATCTCCGGCCGTGCCGAGAATCGCAGATTGGGTGAGCCCGCCAGCGGCGAGCCCTGCCGCCATCCCTCGATCCAACCCGAACATCCAGGCAGCTAACAAGACACAGAGCAAGCCCGTGAAGCACATGACGAAAGAAGAGGCTAACTGGTTAAGCGAGCGTCTGTTGAGCGCATGGAAAAACTGGGGTCCACCTTGGAATCCGACAGCATAAATGAAGAGAGCAAAGAATATCGCCTTAATGCCACTATCTATATTGATGCCAAGCTGTCCAATGACGACGCCGACCAACAGGGTCCCGGCAATACCACCCAAGACGAAGCTGCCGATTTTGATCTTTCCAACCAGATACCCGAGCGCGATGGTCGCGAAAAGCGCGAGCAACGGCTCCATAGTAAATAGGTGACGTAGAAGCTCCATGTTGTTTTCCTTGTCTCGCTCTCCTCGGCTGCTAGGACGGCGTCACGAACAATATCTAGCCCGTCCTTATACCGCGTGAGCAGTTAGTGCTCTCGTGGATATCAATCTGCGGTCGCTCGGACTTCATAACGGACAAATGCATCGGCGTTGACATTGAGTCGCGTGTCCGCGGCAAGTTGCACATTGCTGGTCAAGTGCCGCGGACAACGCATCTCACGATGTCTACGCAACCCGCGTAGCTTCTACGGGCGGTTGATGCACGTTGATTTCTTCGGCTCCGGTGCTTTGCAGAACATTACGAGCTTGCTGGACTTCATCGGCAGTTCCGTGCGCGATCAGCAAAAACTTTCCGGCTTTGATCGACGTCTCGTACTTCACCACGCTGTCCTTCGGGATACCGAGGCTGAATAGTCCCGCCCCCAGAGCGCTTATCCCGCCAACCATAACCGCGCCTTCCAAGGCGCCGATGATCCAGGTCACTATCGGGCCTGCAGCAATGATCGGACCGATTCCGGGGATGACCAGGAACGCCGCTCCAAATAACATGCCCCACAGCCCGCCCCAGAATGCGCCCGTTTTTCCCCAATACTTCATCCTGTCGCCTATGTTGTAGAAGCCGACCACATCTTCGTTCGAATGGTAATCGCTTCCAACAATCGACAGCTTCTTGACGTCAAAGCGACTATCTTTCAATTCTTTGACTGCGTTTTCTGCTCCAGAATGCTGTGCGAAAACTGCAACGACGGAATTCTGTGCGCTTTCTTTCAGCGTGCTAACCATCTTGAACTCTCTTTCTACCCTATAGGGTTATGGATCGATGTCGTGACCGGTTTGCCTGTGGCTGGCGCGAACAACCCGCCTGTAATCCACTCTCGCAGTGCCCGGCATCTCCCAAGGTACCAAGCACAAAACCCTGCGTCTGCTCAGTATTGCTCACATAGTCGAAAGAGTTGGGTGCCGACGGCATTATGGTTTGTAGTCATTAGAGGGAAACTCTGAATGCGGGTTTCTGGCTCATCGCGGCGCCAGCAACCATAGAGTGGCGAGACACGGTGAAAAGCGTGGTCGGACCATCCAATCCTGGAGCCGATACTTTGTTCCCACGACGTTCCAAGCTAAGGTGAAGCATTCTTATCTCGGAGTCGGGTAACCTTTTGCCAGTAGTTCTGTATCGTATCCATAGATATCAGGATAGAAAGTGAATGTCGCCGTGTTCCGTTGCTAGCGCAGTTGTATAAAGAAGCATTACTGGTATCGGCTTAGTGAGAGTCACCTTGAGATCGTCTTGGCCGTCTCGCATCGCGTGGCGCACCCGTTCAAGAGTCCAGTCGGATTTATCTCGTAGTACCCACGCCGCCAGTTCATCAGGCTTCTCCAGGTGAACGCAGCCGTGGCTCACGTTTCGAGCTGATTGCCCGAAGAAATTTCCCCAGGACGGGGTATCGTGAAGATATACGTTGTACCGGTTCGGAAAGATGAACTTCACCAATCCCAAAGAGTTTTCTGGCCCAGGCTTCTGGCGAACACGAAGTTTGCCAACGCTAACCTCCTGGAGGACTTCTCTCGTGACGCGTCCACCCGTAACCACTCGTCCACTCGGTGCTATGACCTCGAAACGATCTTCGGATAGATAGTCGGGATTTTCTTTGATATTAAGGACAATTTCATCCCGCTGAATTGGGAACGGAACATCCCAATATGGACGGAAGACCAAGTACGCGATCTCGTCTTCAAGCACCGGAGTGTGGGTGCTTGTGGCACCCTCTTCTCCGACGTCCACCCTCATCGTCAGATCAATTCCGCCCTCTTTATTAAATGCATAAAGACGAAATGCCGGGATATTGACCACGATTGGAGGTCGCGGAAAGTCGTAACGTAGCCAGCGATAACGTTCGAGCGCAAGTTGTATTTGTTCGACACGGTAGCTTAGCGGAACATTCAGCTGCTCGATTGTTTTCAGGTCGAGGTATCCGTCACCCCGCAGACCGTGGCGCTCCTGGAATCGTTTGACGGCCTCGACCAGCACTCCATCGTAAAGTCGAGAACCCTCGGGGACGATCGCGCTCTCCGGCAGATCGCCCAGTAGGCGAAGCAATCTGGCTAACCTGGGCACGCCGTCATACTGCGTACCGGAAAACCCCATGCCGTGAGGCTCGGGTAATTGCTCCCCGCTCGTCCTCTTTTGCCAATCGCAAGTACGTTAGCAACGCTTTTTTCATTTCACGGTAGCTGGCGATCGGCGGCTCGATTGTCGTCAATTCCGACTTCAAGTCTGTCCCTTGCACTAAGTAGTCCCGAACGAACATGGCAAGGTCCAGTTTCTTTGGGGCCTATGTTAAGCCTGGACTGGAAATATCGCGGATTTAATCTTCCCACCGAAACGTCTGAGACATAGCGCATGGTAGCACACTGTAAGTGCGATGTCGAAATGGATCTCGTCGCGCAGCGTATGCTCGTGTCGAAGACGTGCCAGTCGTTCGGTCCAGCGCACGGAGTCATAGTCTTCATCGCGGAGTCCTTGCAGATCGGCGTGCTGCAATATCTCGATCATCTCGGCGGCCTGCGACGTAGGCCGTCCTTGACGCACCCAGGCCAGTGAATACCCCGAACTCCGATAAAAGGTCTCCACATGAACGCGATAGTCCGGAAAGTTGGCCCAACGTAAATCTTCCAGCCGACCGGCGCCCACAATCGCACGCAATGCCGTTACCTGCGATAGAGCAGGGGCGTTCACTTTCTCGGGATTAGAGCGGTCGCCATGGTCTTGTGCGCTGATTCCGGATACTAGGGCACAGACGGCGAGCAACACCGAGGCGAATTGGCAAGTCACATTCCGACCGTACATGTATGCTCTCCCTGCTGGTCATCGTAAAGCTTGAAATACAGCTTTGCGGGGCTGTCACTCTTATACCCCGCGGGCTTTTTGGGGTCTGAGCAGAAGTGATCATCTCTCGATTGATTTGGAACTGCAGCGGCTGGATTTTCGGTTCAATCCCGCCGCTCGCGTCGCGCGAGCAGTCGGCAAAGACATCTGCCCTACTGTGACTCAAGTCTCCAAATTTCTCCTAGGAAGCTGCGAGATTCTAACCTCAAACCCGCCAGCAGGCCATAATAGCGCTTCGGAAGGTCGGGGATGATCCTGCGAAGAAGTTACGAATCTCGGGTGAAGTGATCTCTTTTGATCAGACTCCCATGTCGCACCGGAATAGCATGATGAAGAAAGGTTAAGTGTCAAGAGACCTCTCGCGGTCAAAAGGAGCACCGATAATTGAAACGATCTTGCATGATCTGCACAGCGATTGTGTTCTTCCTTCTCGGCACCACTGCCCTTGGCTACGCACAGCACGAACAAAAGGGTAAGGAGCAGGGCAAATCTCAACAGGGACAGCAACACCAGCAGGCGAAACCCGCACCGCAACAACATCAAGCCCCTGCTAATAAAACTGCACAACGACCTCAACAAAGCTCGGGTGGCACCTATCACGGGGGCGTCCAGCGCAACGGCCCAACCTATGGCGGCGTCCACCATAGCGGCGTCCCCCAACACCAGGGGCAGGTGCGTAGCGGTTTCGGCCAGTCTCGCGCTAGTTCGTGGAATAACGACCACCGCACTTGGGGTCAGCGCGGCGGTTATAACGGCTACCGGGTTCCTGAAGACCGCTTCAGAAATTACTTTGGTAGTAGCCACTTCTTCCGTATCAGCCGCCTTCCGATGGTCTACGTGGGCGGGTATCCGCGGTTTCAGTACGACGGCTATGGGGTGACGTTCGTTGATCCGTGGCCAGAGTCGTGGGCTCCGACGTGGTACGAAACCGACGACGTATATATCGATTACACGGGCGATGGGTACTACCTATATGACCGGGTGCACCCTGGTGTCGGGATTGCCGTCAATATCGCGTTCTAAATCTCGAGTGGTTTAACCAGAAGCCGGCTCGGCGAAGATGTTTCAATGTCGCCCCGTGCGGCCCAGCCACAATCGGCAGGAGCCGCACGGGAGTGGCGGCGGAAAATAAAAACATGTCCCAATCGCGAAATCAGCAAATCACCTATTACGTCTTCGGGAAAGCCCTCGTGCCGCCGCGGTCAGTACTGACTTGCTCGGGGAGCGACAGTTTTTAGCTCCCGGTTCATAAGCGATTGTGACGCAGTGGTACGCAGTGTTCGATATGTTCTATTTCCGAATAATCATGTTCACCACGTCCCAAGATCACTGCAGAAAGTGACCATGAGCTAGTTTGACCAGACATCTCTGTCTGGGATCGTTAGGATCAGTTTCACAGCGAATAGAGATATCGCTTGGAATTGGCTACAGAAAGTAGCAATGGAGATTCAAAGCATGTTAAAGAAAGTGTTATTCGTAGTATTCAGTCTGCTCATTTTCGTCGGCTTGGCGTCGCCGCCTAAAGCTGACGCACAGGTTGCTTTCGGAGTTCAAATCGGAGCGCCGGCAGTTGTGTTTCAAAGTGGCTACCATGAAGGCTACTACTACGAAAATGGCTATCGCTACCAGAGAGACTCTCGCGGAAACAGACACTATGACCGCGCATACGGCGGACGCCAAAACCACGACTGGAATAATGACCGCGCCCACCGGGACGGAAACCATCATGACAAAAATCACCCGGATGGCGACCATCGCGACTGGAAGAAATAACGGAGATCGCAACAACAACCATGACCACAGGGACTAGCAAGTCTGGTCGCGCTTGTCCTCTCGATCGGCCGAAACTGCTGAAACGCAGTCGGCCATTCGAGGGACCGAGCCTCCGCAGCGGCGTCAACATCAATCATATCTGCGTTCCAGCGCCCAATCGACAACTGTCCGCGTTGCCTAAGACAATTCCGTCGTGTTCCCGGGAACACCCGCTGTGGCGCAGGTCCTTCGCAGGCGGGCGCCAGACGCGGACGGAGACAACTCTGTTGCGCAGGTCAGACGACCAAATCCGGTCAGGAAAGCGTTGGCGGAGCATGAATGGTCGTCGAAGCTGGGGCCAGGGTCTGGCTGGGGCCGTGGTCTTCCAGAATTTCCGGCGGGGCCAGTTTCTTTCCGCTGTTGCGTGCTGGCGCAGGATGGCGACCAATTCGGCTTCCAGCTCAGCCATCCATTGTTTGCCCTTTTTGGTGATCCTGACCGCATTTTCGCGGCGGTCGGATGTCGAAGGCTCAGACTCAAGCCATTTCCGCTCTTTCAGGCAGGCAACGAATCGGCTGGCTACGGGCTGAGTGAGGCCAAGCTCTTTCCTGATGGCAGGCTGGGTCGTCCCGGCTTTCCGTTCGCCAGGTGGAGAGCGCGTAGAAACAGCAGGCTATCGCCCTTGGCGATGCGCCTGCCGAAAGCGAGTTGCGAAACCTCCGTCATCTCGATCAGGGTCTCGATTGCTGTCATCCTTGTCTCCGCGCTGGAAAGTTAGCAATACTTCCAGGTTTGCATGGATTGTACACGAGGCGGCGATCAGATCTATGTAGCTGATTGGCAGGCGGATAACTCGATATGTATTCATCGGTGGAAGTATTGCGTGTCCTGCCATTGGGTGGGATTGCGCCGGTCGGGCGCGGCGGCGGAACAGGTCAACAGGCGGCATGTTTAGCTATAAAAAGCCGAATAACGGAGCCGGCGGAAGCGATTTTCTGAAGTGCGCAAGCCTGAAAGCCCGCTGTACCATAATCGGGATTTAGCGGTGGAATTACTATTCGCGTTTTGTCCCCGTCTGGCCCCGACGATGGTGCTTAAGTCATAGTGCTACCCGGGGGAAACCCGGTTCCCCCGGTTTTCGACTACAGGATTTGCAACCGACCTAAACGAGTTATTTTCCGCCAACCTTAGGAAATCTTACCTTAGGCCCCGAACCGGGAAAAACAGGCTTTCTGTCGCGGCCGGGCGCCGGACCGAGAGGCGGCGCCGGGGAAAACCGCCGGCCTCGAAGACCAGTTTCATGACCGGCGATCGACCCCTTCTGATCTGACACGCACCAGAGCTGACCCTACGGGTTTTTCCTGCTGCTTCTTCCCGCGTGTCGTCATTGCCTCGAGATCCCGCCGGCCTCACCGGGCCGGCGGCGAAGAACAGGACAGCGAACGTCGAACATCATCATCATCAACATCATCTTCTTTATTGTTCTCCCATCAATCACCCATACCTACCAGCCCAGGTCTTGATCAGAAGACCAAAGACGAAGACCACGATCAGCCCAACCCGGCGATTACCAGCCCGGAGTCGTCGGCGTCACTGCAAACACTAGTCACCATCGAAAGCTGGCCGGAACGGAGCGGGAGCGGCCGTTCGCCAGGCTGGGCGATTAGCGTTTGTTTCTACAACAGACCCTGGCTCCGGCCGGAGCCGGCGGCCGCGCGCGAGGCGCTTGCTGCGCCACAGGAAGAAGGCACCTGGTATGTCCTGCCGCAGCAACGCTGGATGCCCGTGTTCTGCTGAACCTGCGTGGCGGAGATGGTGATGTTGCTCTTGCTGATGTAGCCGCGCTTGGTGAGCGCCACCATGTCCTCGTCCATGGCCGACTTCATCGAGGTCATCTGCAGGCCGTCGAGGGTCGATTGACCTTCGTACTGATCGGCGCGGGCGCAGAGGGTATCGATCACCAGGCCGTGGATGTTCATGCGGAGCACGAAGGTGAAGTCGCTGTCGATGACGGCGGCGGTGCGGTCGTGCAGCAGAACAGGAGCGGTGTTGGCGCCCTTGTAGCGCAGCACGTTGACCTTGGCCTTGGTCAGTGCATCCAGCTGGGTCGGGGTGTAGCGCAGAGCCGCGATCTGGGTGAGGTTGAGGCCCTTGTTCCAGATGGCGCTCTTGGGATCGATGGCCGAGTAGAAGCCGGCGACCGTGCAGACGATGTTCTGCACGTAGTTGCTGGCATAGGCGTTGGACATGACGGCCAGATCGGCTCGGACGGTGTTGGGATGCCTTTGGATGGCGGCTAAATGAGTATATGCTCAAGAAAGATGGTTCAGATCATCGGATTTCTCTTGACCGAGGAGCCGTTTTGGAGATAATGAGTATATGAGCACTACTTTGGACATTCGATCGAAGCGACCGACCACCACCCCCGCCTCTCTCGCCTTGCTGTTGGCCCGCTGTATCCGCCACCGCCGGGGAGAACTCGGCCTTTCTATCGAGCGCGCCGCCGAACTGAGCGGGATCGTGAGCTCTGAGTGGTGTGCCCTGGAGGCCGGATGGATCCCGGACAACGAATCGGGGCTGCTGAGGGCGATCGCCGGAACCCTGGAGGCCGGCTACCTGAACCTGTTGTTCATCGCCGAAGTTAGCCGCTACAACCAGGAACTGTTGAGTAACCGGCCTCTGGCCAGCTAAGGCTGGTTTTCGTACTCATAGCCGGATATGCTCACCTCTGAGCCCCGCCCGGGGGCGAAAGGAGGTGAGCCAACTGAAAGACGAACACAAGGTGAAACGCATGAACCTGAACGTCGACGTCAGCCTGCACAACGCCTTCAAGGCAGCCGTCTGCCGCCCGCGGCGAGAACATGACCGATATCTTGCTGGAGTTCATCGAAGAGTATGTCCGTAAGCACACGCCGGCTGCCCTAAAACCGGCGAAGAAGGGCCGCTAGCATGAAGCGCGCGGCCCTATACCTCCGCGTCTCCACCCTCGATCAGCACCCGGAGACGCAGCTTTACGACCTGCGCCAGCTGGCCCAGCAGCGTGGTTACGAGATCGTCGAGGAGTATACCGACAAGATCAGCGGCGCCAAGGCAAAGCGACCCGGGCTCGACCAGTTGATGGCGGATGCCCGGCATGGCCGGTTCCAGGTTGTCGTCGTATGGGCCTTCGACCGCTTGGCCCGCTCAGTCCGCCACTTCCTCGAGGTCCTGGACGAACTCAATCATATAAAGGTTGAGTTCGTCAGCTTCCGGGAAAATATCGATACGAGCGGACCGCTGGGGCGGGCGATGGTGGTCATCGTCAGTGCCATCGCCGAGCTGGAACGCAACCTGATCGTCGAGCGGGTGCGCGCCGGCATGCGGCGCGCCAAGCTCGAGGGCCAGCATATCGGGCGCCGGCCACTGGACGTCGATCGTGGCGCTGTCATCCGCGACCGCCGGGCTGGACGCAGCCTGAGCGAGGTCGCCCAGCTCCACCGAATCAGCCGGGCCCTGGTCAGCAAAATCCTCCGCGAGGCCGCCGAACCCGGTGGCCACAAAGGGGTCTCGCCAGCCCCTCTGCAACTTCAACAAAACAAGCACGCCGGAAACCGCTGCTTGAGCTAGCCACGAAACTCTGCCTTCGTGAA
>CAWHUL010000009.1:0-72884 GCA_963832365.1 uncultured Acidobacteriota bacterium
GCGAATATTCCTCCAAACTCGGATAGCGTGATGTCTTTCTTTTCCAGCGTGACCGGTAGCGAGACCAGCCTCAGTCTGGTCTCACTTCCTGAGGCCTTATGGACAGCTCGGCACATTAACCTTATTGGTGTCCAACGTGACCGCGCCAGTCTGCGCCAGCGCTCTGCCATCTAGCGTCGCACCAGTCGTAGCGGTGACGGATGCCTGAGCCATTATGTTTCCTTGGAATAGTGGTGTTGGTTCCAAGGGTCGCCGAACTGCCCACCTGCCAGAACACGTTCTTGGCAGGGCGCCACCGGCCAGGATGACTTGGCTGTTACCGTCTGCCGTCGAGTGTGGTCTCGATCTGGAATATCCAACACCCCAGTAGCAGGGCCGCTGAGAGTGAGATTCCCGGTTATTCCCAGCGAGGGCTGGGCGCTGGTTGTCTTATAAACGCCAGGGGCGAGGGTTTCCCCTCCTATATCCGCGGGGAGGATGGCCCCTCCTGCTTCGCCCGCGGCGTTGTTATATGCCGTGGTCAAGTCAACCTGGGCGGTCGGGCAACCGCATCACCCGCGTGGATCGCGCCGCCGTTGGTGAGTATTCCCGGCGGAAATCCGGTGATCGCGCTTCCTGGCGACACACCTATATCCCCACTAACGCTGGTACCCGCATTATTGACGTTTGTAACCGTGGAGCCGGCCAGAGATCCGAAAGTGCAGGCCGCTCCCAATGGTGAGGGCGGCGCGGGCGATGGTGGTGGTGGCAGCAGTGGCAGTACCGGTGCCAGCACGGGAGGTCGTGAACGTCCACGCGAAATCGGCCGCCAGAGATTGCCGAAGGTGTCAGCCGCCCCTGTATTAATGGTGGCGGTAAAAGTGGCGCTCGGCGCAAGAGCGGACCGAGGGTGTAAAGGTGGCAATATTGGTCGCCACAACGTAGGTGACTGTCCCGGCTACGCCCGCCCCGCCTGGCCCGGCCAAAGTAAACGTAGAACCGTTGATGGTCGCGGGGTTCATCGCCTTGCTGAAGGTTGTGCTGATAATGGCGATGTTGGGGCAAACGCCGACATTGGCATTCGGCGGAGTTACAAGGATCACCGTAGGCGGGGTTTGAGGGGCGGCGGGATGCTCCGGTAGTCGGATTCTTGCCTGGATCGCAGCATCCGACGGCGAAACTGAATAGCAGGAGTGCTGTCAACAAGATCTTATAGTTGCTGTGTGTCCGCATTGCGTTCCTCTTCTTCTCGGCTCAAATTAGCGCCGTGCATCATTCTCGTGCCTGATGTAAGCAACTCTGGATTACGCGTCTGTTCACAATTGCTCACCGCCGAAAAAAGACTGCTCGCGTTCCAAGAAGGAAATTGCCGGGGCAGAGATTTGCGAAGGACGAATGTGTTACAACTTTTCGCCCCGTGAGCGTTATTGCTCAGACAGCTCGATCCGAAACCAGCTAACGTGAGAAGTACCTCGCGCGCTGCGAATGCGACCGAAGCAACAAACGCGGCGCAGAGGCAGAAGAAAGAGGGGAAACCGTGAAGAAACTTATGTTGTTAGTTGCGTTGCTGAGTCTGGCCAGCTTCGGCTGGGCGGAGTCGAAGCGCGAATCGTCGAACGATCGCCTGGATAATGCCGCCAAAGTGCTGCACGAGATTATGGCCGCGCCGGACAAGGGCATTCCGGAAGAAGTACTGGAGCACGCAAAGTGCGTGGCCGTAGTGCCGCACATGATCAAGGGCGGCTTCGTGTTTGGCGCTGAGAATGGCAGAGGCGTAGCGACCTGCCGCACTGCCAATGGATGGAGCGCACCAGCGTTCTTTGCGATCACGGGCGGTAGCTGGGGATTGCAGATCGGCATCGAAGGCGTCGATCTGGTCATGATCATCCAGAATGAAAAAGGCATGCAGCAGTTGCTCGCCAGCAAATTCCAACTTGGAGCGGATGCCTCGGCGGCAGCCGGACCGGTTGGACGTCATGCTTCGGCCGATACCGACTGGAAGCTGGACACCGAAATCCTGACCTACTCGCGCGCCAAGGGCGCCTTTGCTGGACTCACGTTGACCGGCGCTTCGATTCGTCGCGACGACGATTCCATGCGCGCCATTTACGGGCGTCATGTCACGACCCGCTCCGTGCTGACTGGGTAAGGTAGCGGCGCCGCCTGCGGCCCGACTCGTTCCTGAACGCAGTCCGGAGCGCGAAGGCACAGGCCATAGCTGCAAGGTAGTAGTCGATCTGGAATGCACGCGGTGCACCCGAGAAAAATGTCAGGTCTCGGGTGCTCGCGATGCGGAGAGACGGCGAATATGCTTTGGACGATCTTGGTTATTCTGCTGATTGTGTGGCTTCTTGGCTTCAGCCTGCACGTCGGCGGTGGCCTGATCCACCTGCTGCTGGTGGTAGCGCTGGTGGTGCTGATCTTCAACCTGGTGACCGGACGCCGGGCGAGTGAATTTATGAAACCTCTGCTTTAGATTTTCCAGTTTGCTTTTGGGTGCCATCATGGCCGGCTGAGCCGCGTGTTCACCATCAAGAAACGGACGTACCAGGTCTGCGTCGATTGTGGACGGGAATTTGAGTATTCGTGGGCCTCTGATGCACTCCCATGCAGTCGAGCGTTGCTGACAATGCCTGTGCGCTGCTGGAATATCGCAAGGCAAGCTAAAGCCTGCGCGAATCGATTCCTGTCGTTCAGGCGCCGCGACCCGAATTCCTCTCATGTGAGCGATCTTGCTCAGACACGAACTCTTGCATCTGTCATTCTCTAATCTGCTGAGTGTGTCGAGAGTGCGACGACCGCCAGTTCGTAGCTTTCATTCTTAGGTCGCTCCGGGTGAGATCCCAGCCAGTCACATCGAAACGACCACATCCAGCCACATTGGCATTCTTCATCCGCGTGTGCCGCGCAACCTCGGCGGACACCATTCGACCCTAAAGCTCTCGAACATTCAACTTAGGGCAACGCCTCCAGGCGGATGAGAGGCGTTAGCCGCGAAACAAGGAAGGTCAAACATTATGCCTCTGATTCAACTCGTGGAAGTGCTGATTGTGGTGGGTGTCCTGCTGTGGCTGGTGAATCGCTTCATCCCAATGCAGGCAACCCTCAAGTCAATTCTGAATGGCGTCGTGGTCATTGCAGTCGTTTTGTGGCTGCTGAATGGCGTTGGTCTGTTTCACTCCATTTCCCGGATCCACATTGGGAAAGGATGAGGCGTGGCGAGCCACCTCAAGAAACGTCACGGCACAAAGCTCAAATTAGATGAAGCAATACGGCAGACATCTGCCAAAGGAAGATCATTGAAGATAAAATTGTTGTTAGCAGCCGTAATCGCCCTGAGTTTGAACGCATTGGCTCAGACCACTCCTCAAGTCACATCTCGTCGAACCAATGGCTCAGACGCCGATGTTCCGGGTCACTGTAATCAGCCGCAGCGTGCAGGCAGTCAACTACAAGCATCGCAGCGGAGCCACCAAGCTGGATTTCGCGGGTACGGACCTGATGCCTTCAGCCAACGGCCAAGCCAAGGTAGAAAGCAAGAAGGGCTACATCGAAATCGAAGTCGGAATTTGGCAATCTGCAGAAGCCCACGACTTTCGGCAATGAGTATCTGACCTACATCCTGTGGGCGATCTCACCCGAGGGCCGGGCAGTGAACCTGGGAGAAGTGCTGGTAGGCGGCAACCATCGCAGCAAGCTGGACGTGACAACGGATCTTCAGGCATTTGCCCTGATTGTTACCGCGGAACCTTACTATGCGGTTCGGCAGCCCAGCAACGTAGTGGTGCTTGAAAACGTGGTTCGCGACGACACCAAGGGAACTACCGAGGCGGTGAATGCGAAGTATGAGCTCATGGAGCGCGGCGGCTACATTCCCACCGGCTACAAGTTCGACCCTGTGGTTCTGAATGCCAGGTTGCCATTGGAATTCTTCGAGGCACGGAATGCACTGCGCATTGCGCAATCCGAGGGTGCCGAGATGTACGCCAGTGACAGCTATCAGCACGCGGTCCAGCTAATGAACAGAGCCGATGAATATGCCACAAGCAAACACATCGACAAAAAGCCGCTGATCGCAGTCGCCCGCGAGGCAGTGCAGACTGCTGAAGATGCACGCGCGATCGCAGTGACGAAGATGAACGAGGAACTGCTTGGCAAACGAGCGTCAGGCTTCCGCCGATGCACAGATGAAATCGCAGCGCGCAGGCTGATAAAGCGATTCGGCAGAAAGAGCAAGCTCAGGCCGATGCGGCAAAGGCGCAATCCGACATGGCGCGAATCAAGCAGCATCAGCAGCAGCGGTCGACGCGGCCAGGCTGATGCGGCAAGGGCGCAATCCGACATGGCTGCGAATCAAGCAGCATCAGCAGCGGCGGTCACCGCGGCTCAGGCCGATGCTGACCAATCTCGTTTAGCTGCGCAGCAAGCGCAGCAGAATGTGCAGCAAGCGGAAAATGACAAAGCCGCCATGCGCACGCGATTGTCTGAGCAGTTGAATTCCATTCTCCAGACTCGCGACAGTGCGCGCGGGCTCATCGTCAGCATGTCCGATGTCTTGTTTGACACTGGGAAATACTCATTGAAGTCCGGTGCAAGGGAAAAGCTGGCGAAAGTCGCTGGCATTCTGCTCGCCTACCCGGGGCTCAACATTGAAGTCGGCGGCTACACGGACAATGTCGGCGGCGACCAAATGAATCAAACACTGTCTGAGAACCGCGCCGGTTCAGTACGTGATTATCTGGTGCAACAAGGCGTGGCGACAGGTTCAGTCAGCGCAACAGGCTTCGGCAACACTTTGCCGGTAGCTTCCAACGATAACTCCGCCGGCCGGCAGCAGAACCGGAGAGTGGAACTTCTCGTATCTGGCGAAGCCATCGGCAATCAGGTCATGTGACGACCGGAAGCTTGCGATGGAAGCAGGTGTTCTGAATAGCGTCAAACGTCTCGGCCCATCCGGTGCAGCCTCAAACGGGTTGCACCGGATGGTTAATACCGTCTAATGTTCAAAAGTGAGTAATTGTGAATAGTCGGACCATGGGGGACGACAAAGGCAAGATTTCCACCTTCACTTCGACTGACAGGTCGAGTTTTCACGCTCGTATCTGCGCCGAAGCGGTGTGAAGGTAGCTTCCTCGGCAGGTAGAAAAACAGAGAAACAGGTGCCTGAGCGACCGGGGCGGCGTGAACTCCAGACGCGAATCGAGCCACCAACCCGGTTGACAATACCCGTACAGAGCCAAAGCCCCAGCCCTGTTCCTTTTTCGCCTTTTGTCGTGAAAAAAGGCTCAAAGATACGCTTGTAATGTTGGGGGACGATTCCAGCGCCCGTATCGGTAACAGAAAGGCAGTAACCACATCGATTGTGAACCTTACAAAGCCAAGGCGGAGCGGGATACAAGATGAACAACGACCTTCCCGCCCACGGGTGCGGCCTCAATCGCATTGAGCAAGAGGTTGGTAACTACCTGAACGATTTCACCTCGAAAGCCCACGATCATCCCGTCTGTCTCAAGGCGCTGAATAACGACTATTCCTTGCCTCTCAGCCTGAGGACGATAGAAGTCCAATATCTCACGGAGCAATTCCCCCAACTTGAATTCAGTCGGCTGGTTGCTGTCGCGATTAAACTTGAGCATCTGGGTAGCGATCCGACTGAGACCTCTTACCTGTTGATCGAGAGTGGCAATGTATGACTGCGCCTCGGGGCTGGTTTGCAGTGGAGCCAGCAGGAAGATAAGGTTGCCAATCGCGTCTAAAGGATTGTTGATCTCGTGAGCCATGGTCGAAGCCAGTCTCGCCGTGGCTGCCAGTTTCTCGCTGTTGAGCAGAGCCTGCTCCATCAGTTTGCGCTCGGTCATTTCTCGTTGCAGTTGCGCGTTCAGCCTCTCCCCCACTTCTGCGAGCTTATGCTGGCGCACCGCCGATAACAGCAACTCCTGGTTCATCGCGGTCGCCTGCTGATGGAAACTCGCCGTCTCTGTCACCTGGAGCATGACTCCCACCGGGCGTTCGTCCTCACCGAAAATCGGCCACATCGCATAAGACCAATAAAGCGTATGCCCGCCATAGGGTTCCGGTTCCGTATGGGTTTCGGCTTCTCCAGTGCGATAGACCCGGTCAAGCAACGGCAGACATCCGTCGCTTGGCACGACTTCGGCGAAGGGGATTCCAGTCAATTCGTCTATATCTCTATCGACGAGGCGGCCAAAGGCCGGGTTGACATAACGGACAATGTGCTCGGCTCCCGCCAGCATGGCCGTCGGCAGGGACGAGCCCGCAAAGATTGAGGAGCAGAGGCTTGGCATATCCCGCATCTGGTCCACGCGAAGATCGGTGTTAGCCTTGGCATTCATAGAACTTCAGCTCTTACTCTTGGCTTCCCGCTTAGGTAAGGGACCTTGTTTGTTCAAACGCTCAGGAATCCCAGTGATGAGACGTGCATAGTCCTTGAGGCGTTCGCCGACGACAATACCCCCCTCGGAGGTGATTTCATATTCGCAGACATCCTTGCTGTGGTCGCCGCCGCGCATTTTGATCACGACCATGATCTTGCGAAGCTGTCCCTCGATGGACACGTATCGAAGCCGGATAATGTCATCGGTGAGAAAAGAAATCGAGTAGGTGCTGAACGGAAATTCGGTGAAAGACTCATCCACCTCGACCGTGCTTAGGATCGTCACCCCGATTCCGGTCAAAGCGAAGATCATCCGGTAGAGCGATTCGCGAAAGTCTTCGCGGAAGCCAGGCGACAGCGCCATCTCAAAGCCCGCCAGCGAATCGATCACCAGGCGCTTGGCGCCAATCTTCTTTACCGCGTCGAGGATCTCGTTCATGGTTTCATCCACGGAGAGGTCCAGCGGACGCAGGTAGAGGATCAGGAGCTTTCCCTCTTCGCTGCGGCGTCTTCCAAATCCATGCCAAAACTGCCGGCCCGGTCGACGTATGCCTGCGGTCGTTCTTCAAAGACCGCCACAATGCCCGGTTCCCCTTGGCGCAGGCCTTCGGCAATGAATTGAGTTGCCAGGACCGATTTTCCCGTCCCCGAAGACCCGGTCACTAAAACGCTATCGCCTTCAGGAATGCCTCCGCCCATCATCTTGTCCAGCTCTGGAACACCGATGGAAAGGCGCCGCTCGATGGGCGGGTTTCTCTTGTGTCCGCTTAGCCCAAAAGTACGCGAGAAGGTTTGCAGCCCGGCATCGGTAATGCGAAAGGTGTGCAGTCCGGGCACGGAAGCCTGCCCGCGCAGCTTTATGATTTGCAGCTTCCGCACAACGGAATTTCGTTCCGCTGTTTGGCGCAGCCAGATGAGGCCATCGGCGACCGTGAATACGGGGTTATCGCGCAACTCCTCCTCGGCATATTCACCGATCAGAAAAGTCGTGGCTTGCCAACTGGCCAGGAACAGGGCCAGCCGCTGGATAAAGGATTGCAGATCCATTTCGCTTAGGCCGCCTTGCGGCTTACGCACCATGGTCCGAAAGGAGTCCACTACCACGACGGCGGGGTTAGCCTTCTCAACCTCTCTGGTAATCTCCTCCAAGACCGCGCCCAAGTCCTTCTCTAAGACAATCTGGCTCAGGTTGACAAAGCGGACAGCGTCGGGCAACTTGGCCGGATCGAAGAACGTGTACTGCTGCTGGTAGCGCAGCATCTTAATGGCGGATTCGCCGAGCACAGTGAAATAAAGCGCGGGGCGCTCTGGGGTCGCATTGGCGAATACGAATTGGTGCGCCAGAGTGGTCTTGCCGCTTCCGGGGGCACCCGCGATGATGTTGAAAGAGAATTCTGGGAGACCCCCGCCCACGATCTCGTCGAGGCCCGGGACCCCGGTCGGCAGTTTGTCGTATCTTTACTTTATCTTGTGGATTCATGCTTTTCTCCCGTTCGCGGAATCGGAATCATCGAAGGCTGCATCCGGCCACACATCCTGCACCAGACGCAGAGTTAAAGTTTCGCCAATGAAGGTGCGAAGCAGTCCGAGTAACTGAGCGATGAGAATGGAGGCTTCCTGCTCAGCGTGGTCCTTGTCGCTTTGCGACTCGAGTTCGCCTAGACCCTGCAAAAGTCCATCCGCCGTGACCTGTACCGCGCTAAGTGCGGGGGCTTCCGCCTTGGCCAACGCCAGAGCGCGAGAAGCGAGCGACCGAAAACCGGTGACTCCCGCGAGTGCACATAGTGGTCGGCGTAGCTTCTCATAAACGCGAACAGCTGCAGAGTCCGCTGGAGCAGAGGTCTCGCCAGCAACAGCTTCGTAAGCAAGAAGCCGCTGGGCCCAATCTCGCGTCTCCGACGAAGTCTTCATTTCCGCTTCTGTGCAAAATGCTCCGCCGTAACGGAGCCTGTCGAAACTCTCAATCAACCGCTCTACGCAGACTTGCAACGACTACGGATAACCGGTCCGACAACAGGCGACTGGTGTGACGATCTTGCAGAAATCACATCTTATAGCGCTGCAGCGGTTCCTTCGGCGCGTTTTTCGCTAGTGGGACAGACTTGTTTCTGATCAGAGTGAGAACTTCCAATACCGTAGCTGTATTACGGATATTCCCCGAGACACTCATCAGTGCATCTTCCACGATCGGATGCTGGTCCGCAAGCGACTCAAGTCGTTCGCTCACATTGTTGAGTCGGCCAACTTCCTTCAGGATGTCTTCAAAGGGCGTGGGTGTGGCAGATTCCGTTGTGAGCTTGCGGTAAGGAGATATGTCCTCGACCAGCCGCAATGTTAAAACTTCGCCAATCAGGGTAAGACACAGTCCGAGTAACTGGGCGATGAGAATGACTCCTGCCTCCCCAGCGTGGTCATTGTCGATTTGCGACTCGAATTCACCCAGACCCTCTAAGGATCCATCCGCCGCGACCTGCACCGCGCTAAGACCAGGAGCTTCCGTTCTGGCCAAGGTCAGCGCGCGAGAAAGGAGCGACCGATAACCGGCGACTCCCGCGAGTGCACATAGAGGCCGGCGCAGCTTCTCACAGACGCGAACGGCCGACGACTCCGTTGGCGCGGAGGTCTCGCCAGCAACAACTTCGCAAGCAAGAAGGCGCCTGGCCAACTCTAGCGTTTGTGGGGAAGAAAAGCATTATTATTTGTTGCCCTAACTATCGCCTGAAAACGTGCCGTGACCGTGGACGTGAGACGCTATTCAAAATGCTACACCTGTTGGGGCTGCTCGGATAGGGAAACGCCTGAGACAGCTTCGTTGGATTAGACCTGCATTCTGACTATGTCTTTAGCGCGGATGGGACGGTTGATGTCTCCTGAGACAGCCTTCGTCATCCATTCGCGGCCACGCTTTTCCGTCGCGAAGCGCTCTTCGCCTTGTTCACGGGACTCTATACCATCGCTCAAATCAGCGTGCTCGAAAGTGTGTTTCATGAGGAGTGGGCCATGATCTACGCTGAGGCTGAACTGGCACTTCGGATTCGGCAGCCGAGGCTCTGGGATGCTACGAACAATCATTACACACCTCCTCAAGGTTGGTTTGGGCTAATTAAAGGCTCCCGATTTATAAGGGGCAGAGCAGCTTCAGGTCGGCTTATGCGGTCCTACGGACTAAGTTAACGATCAGAACCACCACCGCTACAACGAGCAGCAAGTGAATCAGGCCTCCAGCGATATGAAAGCTGAACCCGAGAAGCCACATGACCAAGAGAATCACCATTATCGTCCAAAGCATATTCGCCTTCTCTCCGTGCATTCATTCATCGTGCACAAGATACTTGTTACGCTAGCGAGTTCCGATGAAGTTGTCTGAGCAATACCGCTCAGGTACCAACGGAAATCCATCTTTTCGTTTTGGGAAAAGTCGAGCGTTATTCGAGAGATGGTCAATTCCGCTCAGACGCCGGAAAGCCGCGAGATTTCAAATAGTGACAGCTCTCAAAGCTTGCAATCCAAGCTTTACGAGGACGAGAAGGAGAAATATGAATACCAGCACGAAAGACAGGATCAATGGCAGCTTCCACGAAGCGAAGGGAACAATTAAGGAGGCGGTGGGAAAGATTACCAACGACCGCGATTTGAAAGCCGAAGGAAAAGCGGAAAAAAATGCAGGAAAGCTGCAGCAGCGAATAGGTCATGCCAAAGAAGCCGTCGTGAAGTTGAAGGGAAAACTGACAGCGTTAAAGAATGGATGCCGTTCAGAACTGGCTCGGCCATGTTGAAAAGCCGTAGGCAGGGTGCGGGACGCAGCGCGGGCGTCCGATCAGTAGGCCCGCTTTTTTGAAGGTCGCGCTGAATTGACCGCACCCGTCCTTTCTCCCCGCTCGACCCGGCTCCACGGATTCAAATCGGGAAGATCGCCGCAATCCTTTACCTGCAACTAAAACGTTTAAAGGCGCAACTTCGCTATCGGGTGCTATTATTTCTCATTGGCGCGGCTCTGCGTATGAATTTGCTCAGTGGAGGTTCCTATGGCTTTTACCCCCTCCGCAACCGTCATGGCGAAGACCAAGCGAAAGACTCGCAAACAGAGCGCCCCTTTGCACGGGGCTAAAGCGCACGAGGAACTCAACCCGGCAGAGGTTGATGCGTCGCACAAAGAACTTGCCGCTTTTGATCCTCACGTCTTCCTGACAAGACTCGCGGCTGGAAAAACCGTTCGCGATTACACAGCTACGAGTCCGTCTTCTCGCAAGGGGACGCTGCGGATGCAGTGTTCTACATTCAGAGCGGCAGGGTGAAGCTCACGGCAGTTTCCGTTCAGGGCAAAGAAGCCGTGGTTGCAATCCTTCCGGAAGGTAGCTTTTTCGGCGAGGGCTGTTTGGCGGGCCAACCGCTTCGCATGGCCACCACCACCGCCGTGCAGCGCGCCTCCATCATTCGAGTGACAAAGCATCCGATGGTCGCGTTGCTCCACAAGGAGCCGGAATTTGCCGAGCGCTTCCTCGCTTATCTGCTTTCTCGCAACGTTCGCATGGAAGCTGATTTGGTGGATCACCTTTTCAACTCCAGCGAAAAGCGCCGGCTAGCTTCTCCTGCTGATGGCCAATTTTGGCCAGGAGTCCAAGCCGATACCGCTCATCGCGAAAATCAGCCCGGAAACACGGGGCCGAGATGATCGGCACAACCCGCTCGCGCGTTAGCTTTTTCCTGAATCGCTTCAGGGACTTGGGCTTTATCAACTACGACGGCGAAGGCATGCACATCCACAGCTCATGGTTAGCGTCGTGCTCCACTATTAGACCAGATTCGCGGAAAGCATCTCATCAAACGGCTTGCAAGAACTGGGCTCGTTGGAACAATGAGCGGTCGGTAGCCGTGTCATCCACTTCCCGATGGTCGATCGAATACTTGTAGTGCTTGCGTGCAACAATCTATTGATACCGCAAGGCTTCGATCGGGTCCAGATAGGCAGCTTTTCTCGCAGGGTAATAGCCGAAGCCGATTCCCACCAGCGCAGAGAAGAAGACGGCGAGAGTTACCGCGCCCAGGCCGACCGATGTCGTCCAGCCCGCCAGATGCGAGATGATGGCTGATGTAGTGATCCCGAACAGGATTCCGACGACTCCACCGGCGATCGACAGCGTTACCGCCTCGACCAGAAATTGAGTGAGAATATCGCGTGTTTTGGCACCCAGGGCTTGCCGCAGCCCAATCTCTCGCGTCCGCTCCTGGACCGAAATCAGCATGATATTCATGATGCCGATGCCGCCTACGACCAATGAAACCGATGCAACGGCCGCGAGCATGATCGCCATGATGTTCGAAGACGCCTCTTGCGCGGCGAATAGCTCTTCCAAATTGCGGACCGAGAAGTCGTCGGCCTCGGCTGGCTGCAGATGATGGCGTTGCCGGAGCAGCGCCTGGGCCTCATCCTGCGCAGCCGGAATCTGAGCGCCGGATTTTGCCTGCATCATGATGGTGTCCACGGCGTCTGCATTGGCCTGCTTGACTGCCGATTACTTTTCGCTTCGCGCTGGAAATTGGAAGCAGAATAACATCGTCCTGATCCTGTCCCTGGGACGACTGGCCTTTGGCGGTAAGCACGCCGACGATGGTGAATGGAACGTTCTTGATACGGATCGTCTGGCCAATGGGATCTGCGTCGCCGAATAGGTTAGTCACCGGCGTCCTTCCGAGCACAGCCACCTTGTTCGCCGAATCGATGTCCTGCTGCGAAAACTCAGCCCCCATCAGCCACGGAGAGATCGCGAATCGTCAGATAGTCGGGAGTAACTCCGTAGATGTTCGTCGCCCAGTTATTGTTTCCGTAAATCACCTGGGCTCCGCCTCGCACCAAGGGTGCCGCAAGGGCAACGTCCGGGCACTGCGCCACAAGTTCCCTTGCATCCGCTTCCGATAACGTAACCGCATTGCCGCTGCCCAGGCGCACGCCTGAGCTGCTCGATGCTCCCCGGCGCAACGATGATGATGTTGCTGCCAATGCTCGCGATTTGCTGCTGAATGCGCTGGGTGGCGCCTGAGCCTATGGCCATGGTTGCGATCACGGAGGCGACCCCGATGACGATGCCCAGCATGGTGAGCGCGGAGCGGAGCTTGTTCATCTGCAGGGCCCGGAAAGCGATCCGAATGGATGACTTTAGTCGTTTCATTGCGCCATCTCAGCGGGGATGCGTAGATCGGCCCGATCCTCTATGGATTCTCGTGGGTGGACGACCGGCACATCGCTGACAATGCGCCCATCGCGAAAGGCGATGAGTCTGTCCGCATATGCGGCGATCTCATCGGAGTGCGTAACCAGAACGATGGTGATGCCCTGAGTGTGGTTCAGTTCCTGGAAGATGCTCATGATTTCGGCGCTGTTATGCGAGTCCAGCGCGCCGGTGGGTTCGTCTGCAAGAAGAATCTCCGGCCGGTTGATCAGCGCACGCGCAATGGCCACTCGCTGCTGCTGGCCACCCGAGAGCTGGGTGGGAAAGTTGCTCTCCCGGCCGGCCAGACCGACGGCGGCTAAGGCGCGTTGGCCCTGCTCGTCCCGATTCGGCGTATCCGTATTCGCGTAAAGCAACGGTAGTTCTACATTTTCCAACGCGTCCATACGGGGAAGCAGGTTGAAATTCTGAAAGATGAATCCGATCTTCTGGTTTCGAATTTCGGCGAGCTGGTCGCGATCCAGGCTTTCGACCGGAATGCCGTCGAGCAGATAACGGCCCGAGGTCGGCCGGTCAAGACATCCTAAAAGATTCATGAAAGTCGATTTGCCCGAACCGGACTGGCCCATGATCGCGACGAAAGTACCGCGCTCGATGGTGACGGTGACTCCCTGCAGGGCGTTCACACTCACTTCCCCCAGCAGGTAAGTCTTGGTGAGGTCCCGAACGTCGATAAGTGATGGCACTAGGCGGCGCTCCTTAGAATCCGGGTCCGCGGCGCCCACCGCCGGCGCCGGGCGCCGGGGTGGCGGCCGTCGTCGGTGAGGCTGCGGCGGTGATAAATCTCACCACTACCAGGTCTCCTGCTTTCAAATCCCCTGTTGTTACCGCGGTGGACTTGCCATCCGAGATACCAAACGTGACCGGGACAGCTTTGAGCTTGCCTTCCGAAAGTACATAAACCTGCTGCTTACCGGCGGGGGTGGATGGGAGGCCGACCTTTGTCAACACCGCCGCTGAAGGGTGGACGCGCAGGACAGCATTCGGCACCTTGAGCGCGTCGTCCAGCTTTGTCGTCAGAATGCGAGCATTGGCCGTCATCCCGGGGAACAGTTTGAGATCGGGATTCGAAACCGCGATCACGACATCGTAGGTGACCACGTTTTGTGCACTGATGGGCGCCTTGCGGACGTTTAAAACCTGGCCTTGGAATGTAGTTCCCGGATAAGCGTCCACCGTGAATGTAGCGTCCTGGCCGGCAGTGATGTTTCCAACATCGGACTCGTCGACATTGGTATCGAGCTGCATTTTCGTCAGGTCTTGCGCAATCTCGAAGATGGTAGGAGCCGCAAACGATGCGGCCACCGTCTGGCCAACATCCATGCGGCGGGCGATCACCGTGCCGTCGACGGGAGCAGTGATCCGGGTGTGTCCGAGATTAATCTTGGCCTGATCGAGCACCGCTTGTGCCTGGCGCTCCTGGGCTTGTGTTGAACCTAACTGGGCCTGCGCCGCCTTGACCTGCGCTTCCGCCGACTGGATGGACTGCTTGGACGCTTCAATCTGAGACTGGTCGGCCGCTACTTGGGCATCAGCCGCATCCAGAGCAGCCTTGGCCGCGTCGTGATCCTGCTGAGAAGTAATTCCCGCGCTGAATAGACTGTCGGACCGTTGCCACTGGTTCTTTGTATTGAGCGCGCTGGCACGGTCTTTGGCCAAGACGGACTCCACACTCTTTTCAGTCGCGATCGTCCCCGCAAGATCCGCTCTTGCCTTCACTACCTGCGCCCCTGACATAATGACCGAGGAGTGGACCGAGCCCAGCGCGCCCTGTGCCTGATCGACCTGCGTCTGGAAGACCTGGGGATCGATCTCGGCGACGAGCTGGCCTTTTGTCACTTTGGTATTGAAGTCCGCGTAGAGCGCTTTGATGTTGCCGGATACCTGGCTGCCGACCTGCACATCAACTACGGCGTTGAGCGTACCGGTGGCGGTGACGCTTGCCTGGAGCAGTCCACGTTCCGCCGCTACTGTGTCATAGCGAATCGCGTTCTGCGAATGCGCCCGCCACAATCCTGCAGCCACCGCTATTGCTACGACAAGGCCGATAACCAATGCCCACCTGATCCAATTATGACCCGGGCTTTTCCTGATGGGGATGGGGCGAGCGGAGACCGGCTGCGGTGCAAGCGGTTCAGCATAGACTTGCTTTACCGGATCTGTTGCTGTTGAAACCATTCGTCACTATTCCTTTTCCGCCAGACATGCCGCCGGATGCAGATCCCAGCAGAACCGACAATATCTTGAATGTGAGTGCCTCAATCAGTCGGGGACTACCGCCGTCGCTCGAGTCCTCATCACTCATCAAGAGTGAGCATAACGAACTGAAAAAGCTAAGTCTGAGCTGAATCGCTCACATAGTGAAGATAGCGTTATTTCAGCAATTCTGAGCAAGAGTGAACATCTTTGTGATCGCCATCCTGACAGAATCCAAATGCGCGTGACTCCGAACTAAGGAGAATCCCCAAATGAAGATGTGCCGTAGAACGCTCTGCCTGTTGATAATTTCGAGCCTGTCTATGCTTGCAGTGGGGCAATCGCTGAGCGATCCAGGAGATTCCTCCGGCGCTGTTGCTAGCAAGTCCGCGGCCCTACCAGACTTGCCCTACACGCGTCCGACGCAGGCTATCAAGCTCCGTAACTACTTCTTTGACGCATTCGGCCCGTACGCCATTGTCGGCGTTGCGGCCGTGGCTGGAGTAAACCAAGCGGATAATGCCCCGCCCGAATGGAAGCAAGGCGCCGAAAGTTACGGCAAGCGATTCGGTTCCGCCTATGCAGTCGGAGCGGTAAGCACTACGACGCGTTATGCGTTAGCAGAAGCCTTTAAGGAAGACACGTTGTACTACCGCTGTGAGTGCACGGGCCTATTTCCGCGCCTGAGGCATGCCGTAATTTCGACCTTGACGGCCCGGCGAGGCGAAGACGGCCATAGCGCCTTCTCTGTCTCCGCGCTCGTCGCACCGTATGCAGGCTCGATGGCGGCTGTCTACGGCTGGTACCCGGAACGCTACGGCGCCAGGGATGCGCTTCGGATGGGCAACTACAGCCTGTTGGTATTTGCAGGCCAGAACATCGCACTGGAGTTTCTTTATAGCGGACCCCACTCCTTGCTCTCTCGCATGCACTTGAACAATACGCACGGAGCGCCCGATCGGGGTCCAAATCGGTGAACAACCAGAAACTCATGGCGGTCGCAAGTGTGAACCCTCCACTTCCGGGGCGAGGGATGTTGCGACCCGCATCCTGGCTTGCATCCTGATGCTGCCTTTAAATGACTCTCGCTGCCGACTTATGCGGTTTGATCATGGGCTGGGTTGCGCAGGCCCTGGTTGAGCCGCTCTCGTTACACCCGTTCATCAACAGTGGTTTTAATGGTGCCGGGTTTGACGATTTCCTGCCACCCACGTTTGAGACCGCTGTGTTTGGCCTGATCATTGGGCTGATCGCATGTTTTCAGGGAATGCGAGCACAAGGAGGCGCCGCGGGTGTGGGCCGCGCGGCTACGAGCCGCGAATCCGAATGCCGACTGGGGTACGGTTCGGATTCTGATCTATCCATCCGGGACGGAGGTTCCGCTTAACAAGCAAACGCCGGCTGGTATCGCTTCGAAATCTATCTCAGACCAACCGGTTCAGACTTCCGCGACAATAACAACAAGACCATAAGTGATTGCCGTGACGGGCAAAAGCAGGCGGAACCTCAAAGTATGCCCGTAAGCCTCCAGGCTCGGCGCTCGATCAACCCCCATGAGCGGCCAACAGGTCCGGGGGTCGGGGGGCGCCTATACGCAACCAGCACTGACATCGCGCCCCGCGTTAGCATTGGCGATAGCCTGTATGAGGCTCGAAATAATTGCCCCCAAAGTGAGCAAAACTGACCAGACCGCCCCACTCGTTAATGCTACGCTTCCTTGCGCTAAGTGGCAGGACCGTAATAGGGGAAAGTCTTTAGATGCTTGAACTTCGTAAGCCCACATTCGATGCAGCGGTCTTTTTGGCGAGTGCCGGGCCCGGACGCAGAATCTTCAAACTGCAAGGAAAACAGACCTTTTTTTTGCAGGGAGAACCCGCGGACTCGGTCTTCTATCTTCAGAGTGGCCGCGCGAGGCTGACTGTCGTTTCCAAAAATGGCAAGGAAGCCACAATCACTCTCCTCTCCCCCGGGGAGTTTGTTGGAGAAGAGTCGCTCGCGAGCGTAGGCGCGCTGCGTACGGCCACTGCTACTTCCGTCACCGACTGTACAGCACTCAAGATAGAGAGGAAGGAGATGATCCGTGTGATGCACGAAGAGCCCGCCCTCTCCGAAGCATTCCTCAAGATTCGTTCTTGCTCGCGGTGTGCGCATCGAGTCCGATCTTGTCGACCAGCTCTTCGACTCCAGCGAAAGACGTTTGGCAAAGATACTCCTGTTGATGGCGGACTTTGGCGATCTAGATGAATCCGAGAGGTTGATTCCAGAGATCACGGAGGAAAGTCTGGCGGAGATGATTGGCACCCCGCGGTCTACCGTCACCTTCTTGTTGGACCGATTTTGCGAGCTCGGCTTTATTGATTACAACGGCCGCATTCTGGTGCACAAGGCGCTGCTCAACGTGATTCTGCACGATCAATTACCCGGTGACAACGCCGCAGAACCCGCAATTATGGGCATCCCGGGCAGATGTTGAGAGGCGAGGCACGAGCGGCACAGTCCAACTTGGTTCATTCTTCCTCCGAAAAGGAGTGATTGGTTACGATGGAGTACTCGAAATTCAAGTCGTTGCTCCGCCGAGTGGTTGCGGTTCCCTTGGTGATCATGGCAGCCCTTGCCGGATTGCTTTTATGGGAGACCTTCGACTTGAACAAATCGTTGCGGTGGGTTGACCATACCGATCAGGTTCTCGACCAATCCAGGCATCTGCTTAAGTTGCTGGTAGATATAGAAACCAGCATGCGCGGATACCTCGTAACCGGCAACGAGGCCCTCCTTCAGCCCTATCTGGGGGGCACAAAGCGATTCGACTCCGAATACCGGGCCTTGTATCAGTTGGTGGATGACAATCCTCCGCAGAAGCAGCGACTGGAGGACACCCGTGCTGGCTATATGGGCTGGGTGGGGTACACCGACAAAGTTATTGCCCTTCGCAGAGCGGGAAAAGCCGACGGCGCCCTCTACGAGAGCCTGCAAGGAAAACGCGGAATGGATGCCCTTCGAGAGCAGCTCTCGGACTTTCAAGGTGTGGAAGAAGGACTGCGTGTCCAGCGCATCCGAACCGCGCACCTGCGATGGACATGGATGGTCACAAGCTGCGTTGGCCTTGGTCTGGGATTTGCGGTTTTCATCGCATTGTTCACTCGATACCACGTCGAACGATTGGGCACCAAGCTGTTGCAGAGCGAAGAGCGATGGACTGCTACTCTGGGCAGCATTGGCGACGCCGTTATAGCAACTGACCGCGACGCCCGAATCACATTCCTCAACCCGGTCGCCGCCACTCTAACCGGGTGGCCATCGGAGGAGGCTCAAAACCAGCCGCTCCATGACGTGTTCAAGATCATCAATGAGCAGACCGGGATGGGCGCGGACGATGAAGTGCACCGGGTGCTCGAAGACGGACAGATGTTAGCCGTGACCAATCACGTGGCACTGATATCAAGGGATGGCCGCGAGATTTCTGTCGAGCACAATGCCGCGCCAATCCTTGCCGCCGGCGGAAAAGTCATTGGCGTGGTGCTGGTTTTCCGCGACGTTACGCGGCGGCGGCAGGAGCGGGAGGCGACTGCGGAGCAGGCTGCTCTACTCGAACTCACTCAGGACTCCGTCTTTGTGATCGACATGGATGGGACGATCCGCTTTTGGAGCCGCGGGGCGGAGGCGATGTTGGGATACTCCAAAAGCCAGGCCGTCGGCAAAATCTCGCACGACCTGCTCCGCAGCGAGTTTCCGCAGCCGCTGGCCGAGATAAGCGCGGAACTTATGCGCGTGGGACACTGGGAGGGAGATCTCGTCAAGACGGCTCAGGACGGCAGGCGTATTGTGGTGGCTAGTCGCTGGGCATTGCAGTGGGGCAAGCGCGACCAGGCACCTCGCGTGTTGGTGATCAACAGCGACATCACGGAACGCAAGCGGGGGGAAGAGTCGCTCGTCTTGCAAAGAGAACAACTGCGCGCGCTGGCGGAACGCCTGCAGTGGGTGCGCGAAGAGGATCGCAAGAGGGTCGCTCGCGACCTGCACGATCAGATCGGGCAGATTCTGACTGCGATCAAAATGGACATGACATGGATGACTCGTCATCTGCCGGAGTCGGAAGTCGAGGTGCTCGCTCGACTGACGGAATCGATTCAGCTGATCAACGATGGCGTAAAGTCGGTGCGCACGATATGCAGCGGTTTGAGGCCTGGAGTATTGGATGACCTTGGCCTGGCGGCAGCCATTGAATGGCAGGCCAGCGAATTTGCTTCCCGCAATGGCATTCGCTGCCAGGTCTCTGTCCCGCCTGTCGATTTGCACTTGGATGGGGACCGGGCCACCGCGACTTTTCGAATTTTCCAGGAGTGCCTGACCAACGTGATCCGGCACGCGCAGGCAAAGTCGGTGCGCGTTTCCCTGCGCCAGGAAGATGAGAACATCCTTCTGGTTGTAGAGGACGACGGAATCGGCTTCTGTGAATCCGATTTTTCAGGCTCTCTTGGATCTTTGGGTCTCCTGGGCATGAAAGAACGAGCGCAGTTCTGCGGCGGTAACGTAGACATCTCCAGCTCACCCGGTAATGGCACGACGGTCACTGTTCGCGTTCCTGTGGACGTTCCACGCGCCGAGAGGGAGCAAACATGCACATACTGATAGCAGATGATCATGCCGTCGTTCGCCGTGGCCTGAGAGAGATACTGGCCGATGCTCTTCCCGGCGCGGACTTTTCCGAAGTCGGCAACGGGGATGAGGTGCTTAGCCACGTCGGCAAATCCCACGTTGCTTTGCTGGTGCTGGATATCAATATGCCTGGACGCAGCGGGATGGACGTGCTGCGGGATGTGAAGCGCACGTACCCGCGGTTGCCGGTGATCATACTGAGTTGCCACCCGGAGGACCAGTACGCGGTACGCTGTTTGCGGGCTGGCGCAGCCGCCTATATCAACAAAGAGAGCGCCCCCGAAGAGCTCGCGCTGGCGGCGAAGAAGATTCTGGGAGGCGGCCGCTACGTCAGTGCAAGCCTCGCAGAGAAACTGGTCGCCAATTTGGATGAGTCCACCGACAAGCCCTTGCATGAGCTGCTCTCGGATCGGGAACACGAAGTCATGAGAATGATTGCCTCCGGCGTCCCCTTGACGGAAATTGGCGACCGGCTTCATGTCAGCGTAAAGACCATCAGCAGCTATCGAGCTCGCATCATGGAAAAGATGAAAATGAAAAGCAATGCCGAACTTACCCGCTACGCCTTGACGCACAACCTCATCGACTAGATCGACCCGTCCGTGTAGGAATAACCCTACAGAGCGACCTTAAGAAACCCTACAAAACTCACGGCTTTCACTGGTTCTAATTCCTTTTCACCTCCGGTATCGTTGTTTCAGGTCGAATGTGCGGCCGGCAAGCGGATACAACGATGCATATCCTAATAGCAGATGATCACGCAAACGTGCGCCGCGGCCTGAGAGAGATTCTGACCGATGCCTTTTCTGGCGCACACTTTTCCGAAGCCGCCAACGGGGATGAGGTGCTGGCCCAACTAGCCAGATCTCAATACGGCGTACTGTTGCTCGACATCAATATGCCTGGACGCAGCGGGATGGAAGTGCTGCAGAATGTAAAGCAGAAATACCCGCAGCTTCCTGTCATCATGGTGAGTGTCCAGCCTGAGAACCAGTATGCGTCGCGCTGCCTGCGGGCCGGTGCGGCCGCCTATGTTAACAAGGACAGCGCTTCAGAAGAACTGGCATCGACGATTAGGAAGATACTGGGCAGCGACGCAACGCTTTCGCTGAACTCCCGATAGAAACTGATCGCCAACCTCGATGAATCCGTTGACAATCCCTTGTATCAGTCACTCTCAGATGAAGAGATGATTGTCTTCGGCGTCCTTCATGCGAAGTTTGTCGACCGGTTTAATGTCTTGGTAAAAGCGATCGGCAGAGGTCGTACTCCCATCATGGAAAAGGCACCAATGAAGAGCACCTTCGAATCTGACCGCTACGCCACAGCGCATAAACCAATTGATGCGATCGAGTCTTCGGCCGTAGGGGAAGCCCTACAAGGTTCACGTCGTAATGCCTACAGCAACAACAGTGTTCGCCGATTTCCATTCTCTTTCTCGCCCCGTATCTTGGTTATGTAGAGATCGCAGAGGTTGACGGCAAGTCATACCCGAGCACGCACTCTGTAAATAAGATTGAAAGGGATTAAAGATGGCTACTAGCTTCGCCAGTATGAAGAGTACGGCAATCAGGGTTCCACTGGGTTTCTCCTTTCCTCTGCCGCCAGCTGCGCATCACAAGTCGATGGTCGCGCCGAAGGCGATTGGGTCGCCGGCGCAGGGTCCCGCGTTCGACACTCAGATTCTGTCGACCAAGCTCTTGGCTGGAAAACAGCGGCGCGAATACCTGACCGGCGAATCCATTTTTTCGCAAGGCGATCCGGCCAATGCAGTGTTCTACATTCAGAGTGGCAAGGTGAAGCTTACCGTTGCATCGATGAGCGGCAAAGAGGCCGTAATCGCCTACCTTCCAGAGACTAGCTTCTTCGGTGAAGGCTCCTTGGCCGGCCAGCCGCTTCGCGTTTCCTCCGCAATCGCGCTTCAATCCAGCACCATCGTTCGCGTCGAAAAGACGGTCATGCTGGACCTGCTCCATCGTGAGCCGGAGTTTGCCGAGCAATTCCTCGCGCACGCGCTCTCCCGCAACATCCGAATGGAAGCTGATCTGGTCGATCATTTGTTTAATTCCAGCGAAAAGCGCCTCGCCCGGTTGCTAATGCTAATGGCCAACTTTGGCCAGAATTCGAAGCCCATTCCGGTCATCGCCAAGATCAGCCAGGAGACCCTGGCGGAAATGATAGGCACCACCCGATCTCGTGTCAGTTTCTTCCTGAATCGGTTTCGCGATCTCGGCTACATCGACTACAACGGTGGCGGAATGCTCATAAAAAGTTCATTGGTCAGCGTTGTGCTGGAAGCTGAACGGGCATCGTAAGCGCCGTGCATCACAGTGGCGACCATGATGGGCATACTACAGGGGCGCAGCGGGTAAGAGTGAGTAGGCGATTGCCCGCTAAAGGCATGAGCGGCGCGAAAACCGCGGCAGCTGTGAATGCGGCTAAGCACCTGCGGGCGGTTTTTCAAGATTAATCATTAACAATCCGTGGTACACAACAACTTTTCTTTACGTGTCCTTACAATGCTTTAGGGTGCCGTCCGTACCCCCGCTATGTTGTTGTAAGGTATCGATTTTCCTGAGTTGACACTGTAGAGGTCAGGGCTCGGGCGCAATTTGCGAGTCAAAGGATCCGCCGTGCAGAATCGTAAAGCAGATCCTATGCTGCAGCTAGAGCGGTTTCAAAGTAGATGTATCCCGGAGTCAGATTTCAGTGCGGCTATTGCTATTACGATCCGCGAAGCAGCCGGGGCTGCTGATCGCATATTCCAGTGACTCAGTGCCCCAAATGCTTGAACTTCTTGGAAGCTGGAACGTCGATCAAGCGAGGGTTGAGGGGGGTCTCTGCGCCAGCCGGCCGCGCATCCGCATTAGCAGACGCCGCGTGCCGATGATAAATTGAGAATTGACTGAAAGGATATCTCAATTGGCCTACGATGTGCCGGAAGACCTGGCAGAAAAAGCTGCGATCATGCGGGAGTTTGGACGGCGGCGAGCCGCCGGGGAACCGGTCTCCGATGAGTTGTACGCCAAGCACGTAAGCGCAACCAACGACCGCTACACCACTGGGCCGGAGTCCGGCCAGCACATTCCGGATTTCGCCTTGCCGGATCAGTACGGTGTTTTGAGATCACTCACGAATCTCGCCGGGGCCAACGGCTTGCTGCTGGTGTTTCATCGCAGCGCGCATTGGTGACCATACTGCCGCTCCCAACTGGTCGAGTTGGAACAATCGCGCTTGATGCTGGAGAAGAATGACGTACGGATCGCGGCCGTCAGTTATGATTCCCAGGAGATTCTCAAAGGCTTTGCGGAAAAGCACGGAATCGGATATCCACTACTCTCGGATCGTGATAGCGCTGTGATTCGCCGCTTTGGGATTCTCAACGTCAACATCGCTCCAGAGCTACGAGCCTATGGCGTGCCGCATCCAGTGAATTACCTTGTGGCGCCGGACGGCAGAGTCATCCGGAAGTATTTCGTACCGAACTACCAGCACCGGGTAACTGCGTCCGCAGTGGTTCTGCGGGAATTCGGCGCGGCTGGCGAGGACGCTGCAACGGTAACTCTCCGGAGCAGCGCGCTCACGGTGGAAATCGGGCTTTCTAGCGGAAAGGCGTTTGCAGGCCAGGAGATCAGCTTCTTCGCGAAATTCGAGCTGGAACCAGGATGGCACGTCTACGGCACGCCTCTGCCAGACGCGTACTCGGCCACGTCGATTACTTTCGACGATTCCAAAATCGTACGTCAATCCTTTGAGCTGCCCGAAGCCCCGCGGATGAAGATCGCGGCGCTCGGGGAAACCCTGCCTGTGTACACCGGTTCTTTCCAGGGGCAAGGTTCGGTGCTTCTCAAATTCCCGCTCGACACGGGCCGGATTGTGTTGTCAGGCAGAGTCTGTTTTCAGCAGTGTAGCGACACCGTTTGCGAGGCGCCGGAAGCGGTCCCATTCGAGCTGCCGCTGACCATCGAACCGTTTATGGTTCCAACACCGAAGAAATAGTCCGTCCCCCGCTGCGATTGCGAAGGCACCCGCAGCCTGTTTGATCTCATAACAACGTTGGCTCCGTTCGGCGGTAGTCTGTTTCTGCGAACGAAGCCAGAAGACCGGAGAAGGAGCCAACGATGTTGATTATAGGCTGCGATTTCCACTCCGGTTTTCAGCAGTTAGCGATCTTTGACAATCAGACAGGTGAGATTCAAGAGAAGAAGTTGCTGCATCCGGACGAGGCGGCGGAGTATTACCGCTGCCAAGGCGGAGCCAGTGCGGGTGGGCATGGAAGCGGGTGCGCCCTGCCAGTGGTTCCGGCGGCTGTTGAGCGAGTGCGGGCATGAGCTGTGGGTGGGCGATGCCGCGAAGATTCGGGCGGCAGAAGTGCGCAAGCAGAAGACGGACCGGCACGACGCGGAGCTGATTCTGAAGTTGATGCTGGAAGATCGGTTTCCGCGGATCTGGCTGCCGTCGGAGGAAGAACGCGACGTGCGGCAATTGCTGATGGACCGGCATCACCGGATGCGAGCGCGGACGCAGGTGAAGAACCAGCTACAGTCGCTGGCGCTGAACCAGGGATTACAGAAGGGCAAGAAGCTGTGGTCGCAGCGGGGATCGAACAGCTACGCGAGTTGCCGATGATGGAACACGCGGCGCGGCGGCGCGATGAGTTGCTGCGCACGGTGGTGGAGCTGGATGCGCAGATTGCCGGACTGGACGTTCTGGTGCGGCGGCAGGCCGAAGAGCGCGAAGATGCGCGGCGGCTGATGACGCATCCAGGAGTAGGGTCCGCAGACGGCGCTGGGGATGGTGCTGACGCTGGGCGAGGTGAGCCGCTTTGCGTCGGCCAAGAAGGTGGCCAGCTACCTGGGGCTGATTCCGGGCGAGTACAGCTCGGGAAACAAGCAGCGGCTGGGACACATTAGCAAGCAAGGATCGTCGCTGATGCGGTTTTTGCTGGTGGAAGCCGGACAGACGGCAGTGCGCGGCGACGAGCAGTTGCGTCGCGCTTACGCCAGACTGGCGGCGAAGAAGAGCCGGGCGGTAGCCAAGGTGATGGTGGCGCGCCGGCTGGCAGTGAGGTTGTACTGGATGCTCCGCAGGAACTGGACGTACGCGGAGCTGGCACGTCATGCGGGTGAGCCCGGGTCATTCTGTGGCGAGCAGTAGGACACCGAGCGCTTGTATGGGCAGCCCGCCTCCCTCGATGAGCGAGGGAGTTTGAACAGGTGAATCATGGTCGCGGAAGCGATCGAATAGATGGCTAGTGCGGCCACAGGCCGCCACTGTGAGATTCGAAACATGACAGGTCTTCTGGAAAAATCGCAAGAGCAAAACCGCTGGGGAAGGCCGAAGTAGGCGCAAAAGCGTCTCGGCCGGAGTGTGCCTAGCCAACCCGGACGTTGTTATAGACGGATTCACAACGAAATGGTGTTCGGCTTCAGACCGGAATCGCGTTCATCTTCGACCGGATTCCCCATCGTGGGCTACCGGGAGTGGGGACGGGTTCACGTCAGCTGCTACCTCGCCCCACATTGCGCAATACATTCAGCATGTCCGCAGCAAAGGCCGCAGCGATCCCAGCCTTCTTTACATCTCACACACCACTCAAGACAGCACTTTGGGAAAGAGGTTGGCTGCATCCCTCTGAGGATCGTCGGCTATGTGGGCGTACCTTGCTGTCGTTTGCGGCTGCGTGTGGCCTAACAACTTGCCCACTATCGGCAGCGAGACGCCGCTGGAAACCAAATGCGAAGCGTATGTATGGCGCAGATCGTGGATGCGCACGCCGTCGAGTTTGGCCATCTTGCAGATCTTCCCCCACTGGCCTTTCAACGTTGTTAAATGCGTTCCTTCGACTTGCGTCCTGGTCTACCGGAACAAGTAATCGCCATCGTGCGGCAATGATTCAGCAACTCCTGTGCCTGCGCGCTCAAAGGAACATGCTGGGTTTTCTTCTCTTTCGTATGGTGGGATGGTTTTGTCCACACGCCACGCTCTAAGTCAAAGTCGGCCCACTTAGCCGTAAGCGCCTCATCCGAACGGCAGCCGGTCACCATTGTTAGCCGGATGGCGTTCACCGCACGCCGCGCCTCTTTGCGCATATAGTCCCGCCGCTTTTCCGAGACATTCGCCTCAGACGCGCGCTTGTCCGGGTAGTTCTCCAGCGCCGCGGCGAGCTGTTGCAGCTCTTCTTCAGTTAGCCAGCGTTCGCGTTTGTGTTCGGGGAACTTCTGTACGCCATGCGCGGGATTGCTTGTCTGACCCCACGCGCTTATCGTCTCCAATGCCGAAGTTGAACATTTTATGCAGCAGCGCGAGCACGCGGTTCGCCCGGTACGGTGTGCCCTTCAGGGAGTTGTGCAGCTTCACCGGACTCGGCATGTGTAATGCTGGACACGCGCATCCGGCCTAGCTTTGGCAGGATGATGCCTTCCAACATCTCGCGGTCGCCTTTGATCGACTTGGGGCGCTTGTGTACTTCAGCATGATCGGTCAAGTAGTACTTGGCCAGCTCCTTGACCGTGCGCTGGCGCGCCTCGTCTTCCAGGGCCTGCTGCTTCTGCTTCTCTTCGATGGCGAAAGGATCTTCGCCTTTGTCCACTAGCGTGCGTAACCGGCGCGCTTCCTGCCGCGCCGTCTCGGCCGTCCAGGCGCCGATTTGTCCGATGGTGAATCGGCGCTCTCGCCCATGCACCCTATAGTTGAGCACGAAGCTCTTCACCCCGGCACTGGTGACTCGCAATCCGAAGCCCTTCAGCTCATCATCCCAATACACCTCGTAGCCCGCTCTTGGAGACTTCACCTGCTTTACGAACGTCTGATTCAGCTTGGCCACAACGCCTCCTTTCGGTTTCCGTATCAGCGCCGAGCATTAGTACATCTAATACAGCAATAAGTAGTGCCTTTTCCGTGTCAGCACCGTGTCAGCAACTGGGTGTCTTTTGGCGTCTGCGAGTGTCTCACATTGTCAGTGGGTTTTCTAGTTATGTCTTTTGTTTATAGCGGTCTAATTGTAAGTTGTTGAAGGGAAATGTCAGCACGTGTCAAGCAGAAATGATATAAAGCCAAGACTACGAATCAGTAGGTCGGGAGTTCGAATCTCTCAGGGCGCACCATTTCTCCCTTCCTATCAACAACTTACAGACAGCGATTTAGAGCTCTCAACCGCTCACCGCCCAGACCCACATCTTGCCCCACATCTTTGTCACAATTGCTGCCGTTCACTGCATCCGGCGGCGATCCGCTTCATCAAATCTGGTGAACGCACTTATCTGCGTGCTTTACAGCACGCGGGTCGCGACCCCGACGCGCACTCCGCCTCCTACGGAGTAGCGTCGGGGAATGGGGCTAAACCCCGCTTTGCCGCTCTAGGCAAAGCCGTGCAGCTTGAACGGGCCCCCGCAAGGAGCTCCCGGACGGTCCTGTCTCCAATACAGCCGTCTGTGCCAGGCGCATTCACTCTTCACCAAAGAGAAGGAAGTACGCAGCCCACCCGGGTTGCGGCACCATCATCATGGCGCAAGCGAATTGCGTTCCGAGCGTTGCAGTCACCAACCACGATCCCATTTACACCGAACAACAAGCCGCCGAGTATTTGCGCATCAGTCTTCCGACCTTGCGTCGCAAGCGCAAAGCTGGCACCGGACCGAAGTACAAGCAGGACGGTCACATTATCCGCTATCGCCGCAGCTGGCTGGACGCCTGGCTCAATGGCCAGCCAGTGCAGGCAGAGTAGGAGGAGACGCTATGGCAGGTAATGGCGACGGTCTCTTCCAACGCGGCGAATTCTGGTCGTTCCGCTATCGCGACAGTAAGAACCGGTGGCGGGAAAGATCCACTGGCAAGTCGAAGAAAGCTGAGGCACGAAAGGAGAAGCAACGGTTTCTTGACGATTTGAACAACGGCAAGCTGCCAAGCGAGATGGCGGCTTGGACGCTGAAGCAGGCGTGCGATCACTGGCTGACATGGCGAACCGCCACCAAACCTGGACGCACACCGGCGACAGAGCGAAGTTTCCTACGGCGGGTGCTGACGGTGTTCGGAGAAAACCGAATACTGCAAACCATCACGCCGCACGATTTCGAAGCGTATCAGGCAAAGCGGCTCAGACGCCCAGGCACGCTTACGGGTGTCAAATCGCGCACGGTCAACTATGAGCTGTTCTGTTTGCGGCAAATCCTGAAGCGCGCTGACCTGTGGCCCCGCTTCCGAGAGCACTATCGGCCGCTACCTGTCCCGAAAGGTGGCCCTGGCCAAGCTCTGTCGGACGCGGATGCCATAAGGCTCTTTCAAATGGCAAACTTGAAGTCTTCGTGGGAAGCAGCGTTCTGCGCGGCGCTACTCGCCCACTGCACGGGAATGCGTGCAGGAGAAATACGGGCACTGCAACTCGGCGACATCCACGCCGATAACAATGCCCCATCCATTCACATCCGTGCCGAGGCGACGAAATCACGTCGTGATCGGCACGTTCCACTCAACGCTACTGCGCTTTGGGCAATGAAGCGGCTGCTTACGCGGGCGACGAGGCTGGGGGCGAGCAGGACAGACCACTATCTGTTGCCAGCTGATCGTTCCAGGCATAACAGGGCTGATGATCCACGGAGGGGATCACGCGGCTACGACCCAACAGCTCATCAAAACTCGTGGAAATCAGCTTGGAAATCGTTGCGCAAAGCTGCGGGCATCCCTGGCTTCCGCTTCCACGATTTGCGTCATACGTTCATTTCAGCGGGCGCGGAGGCTGATGTCCCCATCGGGGTCGTGCAATCCATCGTCGGTCATTTGAGCCCCCAAATGACGGAGCATTACACGCACATCCGCAGTAGTGCGCAGCAGCGGGCGGCTGAAACGATTGGAGATGCCAACAAACACCTCTTCCAAAACCTCATGTTGGACGATAAGGAGGGAACTAAGACCATCCAGTAGCAACGAATCAACCAACTCTGTGGCGGTTCGGTCTTGCCGGGCCGCCGGGTTGGTCGAAAACAACAGCAATGAACTGGTGTAACAGATGGCGGAGTTTACCAGTTTGACAACCCTACGCGTCTTTGAGTAAATAGAAACAGCCGGTGCCGCTAGGCGCGGGCTGACAATTGAATAGGCCGCGCCGTCTATCGGCACGGAAGTCCAGGTCGCGGATCGAAAGCGGGAGTCGTTTTCCGCAACTCACTTATCTGCTTTACCGGGCACACCTGCAGTGCTTTTCGGCTGCTGGGAAAAGTGTGCCCGCTCTCTTTATGGAGCAGATAACATGAGTGGCGAGACCACCGTTCAGAATTGCAAAATCATCTACAGGCCAGACGGGCAAGCAGAAGAACACGCGCCGTTGGCCGCCAAGGTTATGCCCACTAGAACGGCCGGAAGCGCCGAATCAGCAGGTTCTAGCACGTCTAGCGGGTTTCCCCAGACTGCCGGTACCGCCGGGGCCCTGCACGGAGAAGGCGGACTTCTTGTCGAGCGGCTGGAGCGACTCTACCAGAATCACGTCAAGCTGGATAACGGATTTCCTCTGGTGTTGGCGCTGTGGAACTTGCACACCTACATGTTCGACGACTTTCCCTTGACACCGTATCTTTGGCTCCACTCGCCCACAAAGGGATGCGGGAAGAGCACGCTGGCTGAGCTGCTTGCTTATGCCAGCCATCGCAGCCAGTTCACCGTGGGTATCACCAAGGCTGCCCTGTATCACGTCGTAGACGAGGATCGCCCTACTCTCGTTCTCGACGAGGCCGAAGGTAACTTGGATGACCGAGAGATGATAGCCATAATTAACGCGGGTTATAGGCGCAATGGTGGGGAGGTGAAACGGTGGATCAACGGTGGTCTTCGTTCCTTCAAGGTGTACTGCCCGAAGGTGATTGCATCGATCAAACCAATACCCGAAACTGTCTTCGACCGGTCCATCCAGGTGGAATTGAAACGCCTGCGGGACGATGAACAGGTCATGCCCTTCGACGCCACTGTCGCGGACGAGGAGCTACCTGTCGCAGTAAGCAAATGGGTCTCGGCGCATAGAAAAGCCGTCGCGGAGCACTACCGGTCCCAGCCTAACTTCGTGCTCTTGCACGCTCGTGCTGGCAGCATCTGGAAGCCGCTCTTCGCCATCGCGGAGTACGTTTGCCCCTCCCGCGTTGGGGAACTGCAGGAAACAGCACTCCGATTGACGGCGGAGAAGAGCCTGCACGACCAAGAGCGCTCACCGGAGATGCGCCTGTTGGAGGACATCCGGGCGGTGTTCGGACGGAACAGCGAGAAGCTGGCGACCGAAGCCCTGCTTCAAAGCTTGGCAGCCTTGCCGGAGAGCAGGTGGCGTCGGCTAGACTCGCTGGGGTTGGCCAAGAGACTTCGGCCATTCAACATCCGCCCGAAGCAGCTATGGTTGCACGGAAAGAACTTCCGTGGCTACGACCTGGAGGACTTCCAGGATACTTTCACGAGGTATCTCCCCGCTGACACGGAGGAGCGCGTCCCGTGGTGCCAGGAGGAGAGCGAAGCTAACCATGTTTCCTGAATACAAAAGCCCCGGGGTTGGTGGATCGCCGAGGGCTTTCCCATTCACCTTGAACAATTAAACTTGTCCGCTGCATGGAATGCTACTGTCAAAAACTCTGGTAGGCAGTACGGGCGGTGGCGATTGAAAAGTTATTATCCAGGCTGAACCGTTTGGCGTAAGAGCGCATCGAATTTATTGACAATCTAGCTCTCGTGCTAGTGCACGGGAAGCCCGAACGCGGGTCGACGAAGAGAATTTTCTCCGAATCCCTTACCTGCGATTGGGACAGATAGCTTGTGGCAGCAGTTTTCGCTGTCAAGGATGATCTGCGCCCAATCGAGAACAGATAAGTGCAAAGGAGAACAGACATGACGTCGATCAGCGCTGCCCCCTCTAAGTCCAGCGAACAAACTAAAGACCAACATTTCCACGCACCGGCCGGGGCAATTGTCCATGGCCGGACAATTCCAACTACTGAAGCCCCACCTGCACCGGCTCCAGAAAAAATAGACGAGATTCTCGCCCGCTTGGACTCGTGCTGGGCGGCATATTCGAAGGATAGCTACGGAACGCGTGCCAACCGCATGAAGTTCGGCGGTGTTCTGGACGAACTTCAGACGGAGCTAGCGACGCCCGGCAAGGAGGGGCGTTTTCGTGGGTATCTGAAAAAGAGAGGGATCCCACATTCAACCGCTTACGAAGTGCTGGCCGACTATAACCGCCTGAAGAACGCTCCGCAAGTCTTGATCCAGGCCGCTGAAAAGTCCTGCCTTGATCTAACCGCAAAACGCTACGCCAAGGCGGTCGCAGAGCGGTTAGCTGGCAATCAGCAGATGACTGCGAACGATGCCGCTGAGTTTATCCATTTTCTTCAAGAGATCAAACCCGAACCCAAATACGGGCCCGGCTTAACCAAAGAGGACAAAGAGCTCCATCGTGTCTTCGAAGCACTGAAGACATTTACGGCCAACGTTCCCGATGCACGGAAAAATGGGTATGCCCAAAAGGCGCTGAACCATTGGGCGTACTACGACGCACGTCAAGAAGATTCCTTCGAGCTAAAAATCGAACCACAGCCTGTTGAAGATGACTGGTTGCTCTCTCCTTCGAAAGGCAAGAAGGGGGTGGCAGCATGATCACCAACATTGTAGAAACACCAATTGCCTGGGCGCACTACACCGTGAACTTCTGGTGGGGATGCAAGATGGTCTCGGCCGAATGCAAGGGCTGTTACGTCGAAGAGGCGATGCGCAAGAAAGGGCTCAACTTCAATGTCGTGCGCCGTACCGGTCAATGGGACAAACCATACGAGCTGAATGCCGACGCTGAACGTCAAGGAAAGTGTGCGCTTGTTTTCACCTGCTCGTACAGCGACTTCTTCCACAAGGACGCCGATGTGTGGCGGCCAAAGGCGTGGGAGATTATCCGCGATTGTAGGAATCTCGTCTGGCTCATTCTAACGAAACGCCCCGAGAGGATTAGAGAATGCCTTCCCGCAGACTGGGGCGAGGGCTATCCCAATGTGTGGCTGGGCGTGACTGTCGGCGCGAAAACGTCGTATCACCGTCTCCAGCAGCTCCGGGAGATCCCGTGCGCTCTGCGCTTCATCTCCATCGAGCCATTGCTGGAATCGGTCAGCGATATTGACCTGACCGGGTTTTCCTGGCTGCTAGTCGGCGGAATGTCCGGGCCGAAATGGGAGGACAACAAGATGAACGTAGAGTGGGCGGCGGAGCTGTATGAGCGTTCCCTTACCTACCCCAACGTGTCCTACTTCTATAAGCAATCGAGTGCCTATCGGTCGGAAAGGGGCATCGACGGTCTTGGACGGTATCTAAACCGTGGTATCGACGGTAAGTACGACCTGATTCGACAGATTCCGCCCACGGCTTTGCCGATGCTCCCGCTGAGCATCGAGAAGGGTCATCGCTTTACTGACGATGAATGGCGGGACTATCTCGCCCAGTTCTCGACTAACCCCGTCAACGGTGCAGCGACAACTGAAGATGAGGAAGGGGGTGAATGAGCATGAAGCTACCCACCATCCACGATAGTTGTTTGGAAGCCGCGCTAGCCTACGCACAGTTTGGCTGGCGCGTTCTCCCCGTTCATTCTCTCCAGCTAGGTCGCTGTACCTGCCGGAAGCCCGGCTGCAACAAAGTCGCCAAGCACCCCTGCATCAAGAACTGGACTGCGCTCGCCACAACAGACGAAGCGCAGATTCATTCATGGTTCGAGGAGTTTCCCTGGGCCAATGTCGGGATTGCTACCGGCTGCGAGTCCGGCATATTCGTCGTTGATGTCGACCGTAAACCAGATCTCGACGGCGATGCCACGCTAAAGGCACTCGAGGAGGAATCTGGCGCACTGCCTGACACCTTGGAGGTCAGTACTGGATCCGGAGGTACTCACCGATACTTCCAGGCACCCGATGGTGTGGTGCCGACACGCGGTGGAGTGCGGCCGGGGATCGATATTCGGGCCCAGGGTGGCATGGTGCTGGCTCCACCATCAATGCATCGGACGGGGAACCGCTATTCCTTCACCAATGAAATAGAGCCAGCTCAACCCACCCACTGGTTGCTTGATGCGGTCCGCAAGCATGCCACACGCAAACCAGATGAGAAACGCACCGAAGAGGTGATGCAAAAGCGCGATACGCTCATCCCCAAGGGGCAACGGAACACCGTGCTGACCAGCCTCGCCGGGAAGCTTCGATGGAATGGACTGGAAGCACGGGAGATCGAAGCTCTACTGCTGATGATCAACGAGGTCAACTGTGTGACGCCGCTCGACGAGTCGGAGGTTGCAGAAATCGCGCAAAGCGTGGCGAAATACCCAACCGGGCGTGAGCGCAAGGCCACGTGGTGGTATCCGAACGACGTGGACTCCTATCAGGGTCAACAGGTCAAGCTGCTCACCGACTATCAGCGAGGCTGGTATCGGACGCTGAGGGACGCTGCATGGCGCTACGGGGGCTCACTTCCGGCGACGCCAGAAGAACTTGCTTCGCTGGCAGAACCCACCAACAGACCACAGTTCCTGGAAGAGTGCGTGTCCGTTATGGAACTATTTAGACGGATTGAAGCGAGCTTCGGTAACGTGCTGGTCGATGAGCCGCTTGTTCGCTTGTATCTGGAAAGTACGGCGTTGGCGTCGATCAAATCAAAGGCTGGACGTGCGAGTGGTGGAAACCGTCGAGAGGAAAGAATGGAGGGTGGCCAATGATCATAACCGGCACGGCAGACGAACACCTGTTGAACAGGTGTTCAACCAACAACAGCAACAGCAACAACAACCTAACCATGGGGTGTAGAGGAGTGTGGGAAGCTCCTATATGTAAAGATAATATAACCCTATGTTATACGCATAGCAGGCTATCTGGTGACTCCAGCACTTACAGTTCTGGAGATTCACTACTCTATATGTAGTCGAGCAGCCGTGGTAAACGCTTACATGGTGTCGTTCTGATGAGTTTTATATTGAAAGGAGTTATCACGCATGAAACTGTTTGCATAGAAGCGCATCAAATATATTGACGACTTAACCTCCGTTGATACGGCACGGAGGAATCATAAACGAACGCGGGTCGCCGAGATATTCTACGGATATCTCATCCCGTACACTTATCTGCGTTCTTCAGCTGGGACTGACTCCCCAAGACAGCACTTTCGCTGCCGAGGGAATGATTTGCGCCCAGCGGAGAACGCTAGATATGTCTCCCAAGAAACGCTCTGCTTTTGCGAGCACCGCGCAGCAAACCGCTAACAACCTCAACCCACAAGCCCCTGAAGTGCAGACTATTGACGGATCCGTCAAAGGACTGACCGGGGCTGACAACAATCGCCGCGTTACTACTGTCATCCATTGCGGTGACATCGTCGATGTCTGTAAACAGCTACAAGGCGCTCGCTTCCATGCTGTTCTATGCGACCCGCCCTATGGATATGAATTCATGGGTAAGGACTGGGATAAGAACACCAAGTTCAAGGAATGGGGCGAAGCCATTATGCCTCTGCTCTGTCCAGGTGCGCTTGGCTTAATGTTCGGAGGCACAAGAACATGGTACAAGCTGGCTACTGGCATGGAAGATGCTGGCTTCGAGCTAATTGATACCCTGATGTGGCTTTACGGTCAGGGTTTTCCGAAGGCATACAATGTTGCTAATGGCATAGAAGGTAAGCTACGCACCGGCTCGTCCAACTGGAACGAATGGCAGAACCTTGGTGGTGAGAGGTATGACCAGAAAACTGGATATGTAAGACTTCAAGCTGACCAGGGCTATCGAGGCGACTATTCCGAGGTAGAGGCTGGTAAAGTAGAGCTAACTACCGACCACGCCAAAGCATGGGCTGGGTATAAATCACCCGCCTTGAAGCCGGGTTGGGAACCGTGCCTAATGTTCCGTGCGCCACGTCACGGGGTGAACTATGTGGACCTGGCATTGGAACATGGCAGTGGTTGCCTAAACATAGACGGCTGTCGCATCCCTACCACAGAACACATCTTCAACCATGGCAATTGCTCCAGGGCCGAATACGAACGCACTGGTGGCAAGGGCGTGGTGGAAGGGAATGGTATCTATCACAAGTACGGAGTTACTGCTCTCCCGAAGAAGCAGACCAGTCGTGCTTATAACAATGGGATGTTTGGCGACCCAGAGAAGACTGACGCGTCTGGCGGGATGGCTAACGACAGTAGTGGTCGCTATCCGGCTAACGTGATTCTTGACCCTACCAGCGCTGCGATGCTCGATGAGCAAGCACCGCTGACAGGTGCTTGTGCTCCCCTCGGCTCCGGATATTCTGGAGAGTCGAATGGCAAATATGGCGACTACGAACAGCGAGGAGACAATGGCGCGACCTGGTATGACGAAGGGAGGCTATCAGGAGCCAGCAGGTTCTTCTTTTGCGCCAAGGCATCTGGTCGGGAACGGAATGCTGGCCTAGAGAAACCAGCGCACAATGACCATCCCTGCGTAAAGCCTCTTGACCTGTGCCGTTATCTAGCTACTCTGATATTACCCCCGCCATCGGTGTCGCCACGCCGCCTATTGGTTCCGTTCTGTGGAAGTGGCTCGGAGATGATCGGAGCAGTCCAGGCGGGGTGGGACGAGGTTGTTGGAATTGAGATATCAGAAGAATACGCGAAGATCGCGAGAAGGAGGTTAGCTTATTACGCGTCTGAGATACCCGGCAGATGATTAACCGTCTCGCTCGGTAATGGAAGGGGAGCCGACCCAGTCGGTTCCCCTTTTTATTGCCTGATTATCTCTCGTAGCATCATCCGCTTGGGAGCAGCGGCATTCTTCGAGGCGCAATGCTTGCCAGATCTGGAGAAGGAATCGGGGTATCGAGTTCAAGATCGAGGGGCCGGAATTCGCGGAGGGTTGAGGTGATTTAATGACACTTACGACACGGACGGCGCTTTCGAGTGCCGCTCCAGCCCCGCTATAGTATCGATCTTGTGGTGTTAGAGTAGCGAGTTGCGCCGGGCGGCTCCTTACACGCGGGAACTCCGGCGTGGAGAAGGCAAAGCCAGTACCGGGGTGAGATCTCGATACTGGCTTTTGGCGTTAACGGGCAACTGGCCTCTTGGGTTTAGGCCATCGTGCTCGTCGATTGGAGTTCCTGGCGGCCACTGCTGGCGTAGTAGCGTGCCCGTGAACTCCGGCAATGGAGGTCTGCGCTGTTGGGGTCATCCCAGGCTCACCGAGCGCTCCTAGAGTCGATTCCCCCCTGTTTTGCCACGGCCACCCTCGCATAAATCGGGTCATCAGGTCCGGCGGAAAATGGTTTACAGGTGTGCAGAGGATTCGCTCTTCGTTGCGAACTCAGCTTGCGTGTCTTTCGAGCACCGCACGCCTTGATGGCCAGCTTCGACTGGATTGGATTGTCTGAATCAAAGGCGGCGCTGCCTTCAGAGTCTCCGTCCTGGAGTATCTCCATTCCGGCGTCGACGAAGGTCCGGCGGAAAGCACCCCAGATTTTTCCATCTACAACTCCAGGCAATATCATGATTGCAAGCTGGCCCTCGCCATACTCGTAAAGGATGTTGTCATTACCTCCACGAATGATGTCGGTGTAGTCACTGCTATCACGGCAGACAATCAAATGATGTTTCAGTCCAAAAGTATTGATGTCCATACTCTATTATCACTCGGAATGCATTGCGAACCAAAGCATCGACGCAACCAAGGCTCAAGCGGGGGCAGTGACTCGATGGTTGACTGCTAGGCGGGGGATGGTGCTACACGACTGCAGATGCGCCAGCAAAAATAAGTCATCTGTTGGCCACCTGTAGTATCGGAAAACCCTATACTATACAGAAAGGTAGAGGCCGAATAAGGCCCAGTTTACCGACCGACCGTCGGAAAGGACCTCTACCAATGACACCCACTCATTTAGTCCCACCAACCATTACCACCCAGATTAACAGAAGGGGCGTTCACGCCGACCCCGCGTGGCGGAAAGTTGCACTCGCCACGGTAAAGCGCCTAGCCCGGAAGCGAGAGACGTTCACCTCCTTCGACGTGCTCGAGCGATTGGACAAGTCTGAAGCCAAAACTAGTGACTTAAGAGCCGTTGGCTCCGTAATGATTCAAGCCAGAAATCTTGGAATTATTGCCAACGCAGGACTGGTACGTCGGAGCAACAGGCACAGCCGGGGAGCGACCACGTTGTGGCGTTCGCTACTATTTCCATTGGACAAGCAATCGTCGGAGCAAACAAGCGTTACTCCTGGAGGGGCGCGATGAGCAGCACGATTGCAATAGTACCTCGCGCTGTGGCCACCGACGCTAACAATCAAACTGAACAGCAGATTGTCAAAGCAATTGTCGGCTTGCGCGATACTTCGCTCGAAGTCAACAAGATGGAATTCGCCAAGCTGTTTAAGCAGCTCCAGAAGCACTATGCCAAGGGGAGTAAAAACGCACAATTTGGCAAGCGCGTTGAAGAGCTGGGATTCGCTCGCCGGACAGTCTATCGCTGGATGGACGAATACGATGCCCAAGTCGGCCACAAGCCTAAGAAGGATTCTGTGCCATTTGGCACAGAATCGCCACAACCAACGCAGAATGAAGAGGTTGCGGAGAAAAGTCACGGAAGTTCTAAGTGGTTTACGGATAACGCCGTTGAAGCGGTGGATCCGTCGTCCTCATTGGCACCTGAACCGGCTTCGCCCGTCAAAGTCCTTCCGTTCGACACCGCCGAAAAGCGCAAGAAGTTCATTTTCCAGCATGCAGTCCTTGCGCTTCAGGAAGCCAACGTTTACACCGATAGCCCTCGAGAAGAATGGGACGAAGTAGACCAGCAAGTCCGTCAGTGGCTTGCCTCTTTTGCGGTCGATAATGCGGTCCCAGCCAGCGATATCAATCAGCTGCAGCAACGGGAACAGGAGAACTAACATGCCGTTGCTACCACATCAACAGAATGCAATCGACAAATCCATTTCCGCCTTTAACGCCGGCCGGACTCGCCAATATCTCGCCCATGCTATGAGCCTGGGCAAAACCTACATCATGGCTTCGGTCAAGTCAGAATATGCCAAGGCCGGCATCGACCTTGGACAAATCTGGATTATCGTGCCGACAGATGAATTGGTCCCGCATACCCAAGCAGAGCTCGAGAAAGTTGCCTATGACCTAGGGTTGGCCATCAAAGTCGGTGTCGAGAAGGCAAAATCCACTGCCGACGTCGACTGTGACTATGTCATTTCCAGCGCTCAGACCCTTGGCCGCAAAACCGGCAATTCGGGCGCAGCACGCGCCCGTAGGTTCAGTTCCAGAAAGAAGTCAATCCTGTATGACGAGTGCCACAAAGCTGGAACCAAGCCCGCCGGCCAGGGCGAGGGTGATGACTACAAGCGGTCACAGTCGGAGGAAGCCATCCATAATCTGGGCTTTGCTGTCGCCGACCCGGACACGATGGAGGTGTTTCCACCAAATGATAACGGTCTTCTGATGGGTGTTAGCGGTACGCCGCGGCGGACAGAAGGAACAAACCACCACCTGTTCGGCCGGGAAGCCGTCGATGAAATCAGCCTGAAAGCTGCAATCGATGCGGAGGTCGTTGCTGACCTGCGGACTTACCAGTTTTATACAATAACCACGCTCAAGCATGCCAAGCAGAAGGGCGAGGACTTCGACCCGCAGAGCCTGACAAAGGACACCGATTCACCGGAGCGGAACAGCTTTGTGGTTGATAAGTGGCTCGAGAAGGGGGAAAACGGCAGTACCGTGGGCTATGTTTCGACGCGTGCACACGCACTTAATCAAGCGCAGGCATTCCGTGATAGAGGTATCAAAGCAGAGGCTCTGGTGAACGAAAAAGACCCGACGAAGCCCATCTCTGGTAAGGAACGGAAAGCTAAAATCGACCGTCTTCGCTCCGGTGAGACCAAGGTTCTGATTGCCTGCGGCATTCTCCGGGAAGGGTTCAACATGCCGCCACTGCGTTGCACGATGATTATCGACCCGACGATGAGTGAAATCAATTTCATCCAACCCGCTACACGGTGTAGTCGCAAAAGCGAAGGCAAATCGTACGGCATCATCATCAGTTTCAAGGATGTATCCAATTTCAACACCATCGGCCCAGCGATTCTGGGCGGATATGACACGAATCTAGACCCCGAGGGCGGTCTGGTGTCTGAGATGGTTGTGCCACGCCGCCCGAGAGATGAAGATGGCGAAATCATCGAAGACGCGAAACTGGTAGGCGGGACGATTTCCCAAGCCTACTGGGAAGTTCAGACCGTCAGCAACATGGTTGATGCGCTGCCACTGGAGCGCGAGAGCTGGGTCAAAATGGACCCTCAGTGGTACGTACTGCGGGTTATCTGCAGTCCGGCCCCAAAAGGCTCGGCATCTGTATACAGGTATCGTGCGACGGAGAATAAGGTTCCATCGTGGCAGATGCATATCCAGCTCTTCAAACACGGCGACAAGTGGGTTGCGGCTCGCGTCGACGAGGTCTCGCCTGCCAATCGAAGCAGGAGCGAACTTCACAAGATTCTTGCGGATTATAACCGCCCAGTGGTGGTGCTTGGTGAATTCGCTACCCGTCGTGCTGCGCTGGCGCATATCCGCTGGTATGTGTGGTCTCTGCCCAAGACCAAAAAAGAAAAGGCGGCGATGAAACGCTTCACTTCTCGACGGTCACAGACCAACAAGAAGGCACCTACCGATGGAATGATTCCGCTTCTGGACGGCAAGATGTTTAATATGGGACAGGCGAGCGCCTACCTATGCCGTAAGTTTAACCAGAAGCAGCTAGAAGAACAGAAGCTGCGGGTAGTCGATGCACTCGAAAGGCAGCACCATGCTCTGGTAACACGGCAGCATAGCCTAATGCTAGATGGCCTGGATGGCGGAGCGGTGCGGACGTTGGAACCTTGCCACATATAGCCATCGGGTATTCTTGTCTTATACACCTCAATGACCGAGCGCCCGCGCAAGCGGGCGGAGCTCGGTCGAGTAAGCTACTAAGTTGGAAGGTCTAGCCGTCGCGGGCTAAATAACTCAGTAGTGCGTCATATTAGCTCTTTTCGCCCGCTTTGGCTCAGTTGAGTCACCGTGCTACATTATTAATATAACTAACACTTAATACTTTAGCCGTTTCAAGATAGAAATAGGTAATTCGTACACGATGAGACCACGAATAGAAATACAACCAGGACAAAGATTTGGAAATATCGAAATTATCGGTGATGCGCCCAGCCGTTACAACCACAGTTATAAGCTTTGTTTATGTAACCGCTGCGGCCGAATAGTCGAAGTAAGAGCGAGCTATTTGACCCGGCCGGATAGACCGACCCGCTCCTGTAAATGCCTTCGCGACGACCTCTACGCCGCCTATTCAGACAGGTATATTCGGGCTTTACCTTTCCCTATAAGGCAAAGGATATGGGAATTGGCGCAGCTACCAGCAATGACCATTCGGCGCATCGCTATTGAAGTGTCCACCGCCACGCGGAGAATAGCAAAGTATATCGTCGCTCGAGTTGTGTCCTTGATGCATGCTGAATATCGCAAGCTAGTGAACCACCCAATGTTCGGCGGCGAAGAATGGTTACCGGTTATCCGCGATGAGTTTGAAGAGTTCGCCCGAGACATTGCCAACCGTAGGCCCCTGTTTGGCACGCCGCGCCAACGCACATTATCCCAAGGTGAATTGAGCCGCGCCGAGATGGATAAGTCCAAAGAAGTAGGTCTGGCAGGATTCACTCTCGCTAACCTACGGCGATTCATCGCGATGCCAGCGGTGGCGGCGCTGGTCAAGGCCGCTGAGAAGATAATCGACCTTGTTAGGCTTACAAAGCAACGGAGAGCAGAGCGAAGGAAGGTTTATCAGCGCCGGTGGGCAGAAAAGCACGATGATGAGCGCATAGAACACATGATTGCCGAGCGTGAAAACGACGGCTGGTCGGACGACCAAGATTATGACGCCAGCCCTCCTCCGCCACCGAAACCTAAATCAATACCTGCACGTTTGCGTATCGCATCGGCGGGTTCGATACATGACCAATTTGTGGCTTTTGAACGTGCCTTGCCAGGTTGTTTGGCCTTATCGAGCCCCGCCCTGTCCTGGGCTCGCAAACAGAACCGGGAATCGGTTTGTCGCCTCGTCAAGGAAAAGGAACACCTCCGCGTTCGACCTGCCTGTGACACTGCAAGAAACGGCCTCCGACGGAGCTGCTGCCCTGTGCTGAAGCCTCATGGAACGGAGCACAAAAGGGCGGGCTAATACTTGCATTCAACCCGGGTAGCTCAGAGATGATCACCAACCCAGTTCACCAGTGGTGCATCGAATCCGAATTCAGGTGCAACCCTTGGAGGTGTGTTTCTGCCAAACCGCATGATCATCGCACGAGAATTCGATGGCGAGCATGTTCCGTGCGCCGGGATTGAATTGCTGAACACCAAAAAAGGAGACAACAATGGAATCGCAAGTACAGGTCGCACGGGCGCAAGGGGACTGGGGCGTTCAAGACCTGAATGATATCGCGACGACGATGACGGAGTACATCAATACGGAGAACGAAGCTGTAATGCAAACCGCTATTGAGCGGATCAACCGGAATCCAGGCCTGATCGCACGGATATTTCCGAACGCGTTTGAAAAGGAAGAGCAGCGGATCACGCTGGACCGGATGCGCACGCTGTACGAAAAGAAGAAGCAGTATTTTGAACTTTATACGGCGATTCGGGTTGAGATCGCGCGCAAGCAGGGCGATGCACTGGTCGCCTCGGTAGGAATAGAACTGCAGGGGGGACTGGCGGTCTTCGCGACGCAGCAGATTGACGATCTCTCCCAGACTATAGGAATGAGCCGGCAAAGATTTCTAGTGCGAATCAAACCGCAGCTGGAGGATCTCGACAACTACAAGAACATGCCGGAACTGCATGGCCCCGCGCGGCAGTCGATCCAAAACGAGGTGAAAACCTACTTCGCGGGCATCGACGAGCTGCTGAACGGCTTCATCAGCGCATTGAAGAGCAAGATCTCGGTCTAGGAATCTGCGGAAAGGGCAAATGGAACGGTTCTTTGTATGGCTGTCGGGGGCGGATGAGAGAATTCTCTCACAGTGCATCAGACTGCCCCGTTCCGAAAGGCGCAAATTCGCAGGATTTGGGACGATGGTTCTTGTTCCCGCAATCCTCGGGCTCTTCTCGATGGGGTACGCGATCTCGACCTTCTCAAAGGACCCAAGGATTTATATCGGCGCTGGTGTCCTATGGTTTCTCATCGTGCTCGCCATCGATAGGTTTCTGTCCTCGACGTTTTACAAATCGTCGGTTGGCGGGAGACGTGAATACTGGACGGCCTTCCTCTGTCGGCTGGCGTTCGCGGGCTTCATCGGCTTGGCTGTGTCGCATCCTTTGGTGCTGTTCCTGTTTGACGGAACCGTAAAGCAACAGCTCGCGGACACGCGGCGCGCGCAGGTTGGAAGCAGACTGAAGCAGGTCCAGCAGTTGAAGGTGGATGCTCAAAAAGGCCCGGATGCGGACGAATTGAAAAAGAAGACCGAGTACAGAGCCTGCTTGGAGCGGGTGCTGGAAGCCGAGCAGGCTGGCGCGTTCGGCGAGGTCCGGGACAGGGACGGGAGCGTATGCGGCACGAGTTCGCCGGAGCCCGGATGTGGCCCCAATTGCCGGAACCTGCTGCGACGCCTAACCGTGCTCGACAACGAAATCGCGCCGCTGCAGAAAAGCATTCAGCAAAGGGTGGTGGAAGTCGGCCAGGCCACCGCAAACGACGTTATCGATATACAGCAGCGCTACGACGAAGACCGATCCGATTACCTCGCCAGGTCAATGCGCTGGCAGCGCTGGAGCGAGGCGAGCCACACGTGTGGCTTGTCAAGGTCTTCCTGCTCGCGTTCTTCGTGTTTCTAGATACGCTGCTGATCCTGCTAAAAGCAGCGACCCCTCCAGGGGAGTACGAGGAAATCCGGGATTCGCTGCTTTTTGGAGCGCGAGTGACTGAGCGGGTCAGGAGGGATGTGATTAGCGCCTGGGCGGTCTCCGGATTCAGGGCAGTGGCGCAGGCTGAGCGCAGTTGCGACGCGAAGAAAGAGGAAATTCTGACATTTGTAAGGGTCACGAATCAGTTCATACGGGAGTTGGAGAACGAGCGCTCCGCGTTTGACGCCCAGATGAGCGCGATTGCGCTTAACATAGATTCAGTCAGGGACGAAGAGACGCGAAAGATTTACATCGACCGTTTGACCGATGTGAGGGATGCGTTCAATGCGGCATGGGGCAAGGCAATGTCGAGGTTCCAGGAATATCTCCGTAGTCCTGAAAAGGAACAAGGCGGATGAAATCTGGCCAACTGTGAAAGGCAACGAGCATTCGACAGCAAGTAGGTATGGGTAGAGGATGGAGTTGTTTGGCTTCACATCCGCAATTACAAAAGCTCTCTTGCAATATATCCGACAGAACTACCTGGAAATCGATATCGATGAACTCAATAGTGCTGCCTGGAATCGTTACTTGTAGGAACAGGATAGCTTCAGGAAATCCATTTCACTTCGAAACTGATTCATAATACAGGGCAAAGCAGGGCCCAGTTCCCCTCGCGAGGACTGTTGGCGTTGAAATGGCGATATTTGGCCTGTCGGTGATGGCCTGGCCATTTCCCAAAAGCAGCGCTGCGCCCATCTCGTAGGCGCATTCATTCTCAAATGTTCCATCAGCTACGGGCTGGAATACGGCCCCCCGGTTTGCACACTTGCGGCCCCATCGCCAGTACATGCTGACTCGCCGCCCTGAGTCTGGAGGGTCAGGCAAGCTGCTCCTCACTCATCATCTTTAGCTTCGACTGGTCCTTCAAGAAGAGTTATCAGTCGTTCTAATCTGCGAAACAATTCATCATATGTAATGACTGTCACGCCCTGTAAACGCTCGCGCTGGAGCTCAAAGTTTTCTCGCATGACCTGGCTGGAAAGCTCCTCCGAATGACCCGAAACGACAATACAACGAGGATCGCCGAGGGTTAATCGAGCCGGAAGTTCTGCTGTCAAGTTGTCAAATGATCGCATCAAGCTTTGGCGGTATCGAAGAACCTGAGCTACGGCTGCCGCTAACTCGCGAGAGAGTGGGAAGACACCGTCGCGGTATTCCGCGCCCAATAGCTTTGTTTTAGGGGTCTTGATCTCGATCAAGGTCATTGCGTCGGTAGATTCTGCAGCAAGCAAAAAGTCGGCCTCTTTCCCGCCTGTCCTGCTGATCTGCTTGCCTCCGACATAAGCTTTCGAGCCGATTACAACAACTGGGTAGGCGAACACTTGGCTTAGGACATACGTCCTATCGGATAAAGCTCGTTGCCAAAACTCTTCAGCATTATTGTTCTGATTCTGCTTCCAATATGCCAGTGCATCCTTGATTGCGGCAAGACCCAACAAGGCAGCAAACGTAGGCATCTGTTCTGGAGCCATTGAGGCGAGTTTAGTGGCGGCGTCGCGACGCCCCGAAGAGGTTGCCAGCCACCTGACCAGCTTGAGCAATAACGTCGCCGCTTCATCTGAGTGAGATTCAAGGAAAGCCGAAAGATCCTTTTGCCCAAGCGAAACAAAGTTCGCCAGGCTCTTATCAACTTCCATAAATGTCTTGCGACCTTTTGGGATGCCCTGATCGCGGTACAGACGATAAAGAGGAACGAGTCCTTCAAGGAGAGTCATCAGCTCTTGCGCATGGAGAGTGAGCTTGAAGCCTTCCCCATCCTTGAGCGTTGAAAGAGGAACGGTCGGTACGGGAACCCACCTTCCAGAAGCCGTCTTCTTCTGGTAGATGAAATAGCCATCAACGCTCGCCTTCGGACTTGCGGGATTGTCCACCAAGAATGGCACAAACACAAGTCGGACGCGATCGCCCTGCCTCAGAGTTATAGGGTTGCTCTCGGCAGTCTGCCGCGACGTGGACCGAGTCTCAAACTGTTTCATCGCTGTTCATCTCTTTTGCCGATCTATTTGTCAAAGGCTCAGGCGTACACAGGTTTAGGAAGTTTCTTCGGCAACGAAAGACACAGTGGAACAATAACGCGTGCTATCCCAGTTGCGCTCTGCTGGATGTGTTCCCGACAGCTGGCCTCATCAGTGGCCCACTCTGGCGTTTTCTTCACCGCATCTAGCAAGCCCATTGCCGTCAGCGCCAACCCATACTTAAAAACAAACTCAACGGCAGCTTCCTCTTCAGGTGGACGCAGATTCTTGGCTTCTGATAAAAGACGCGACCCCTTATTTACGACAAGCTGAAGACGTTCAGTTCCTGGTACCTTCTCGATTGTGATGGGCGGGTCATCTGGACCTCTGTCGACTTCGATCACATCCGGGCGGCTCGGGCCAGCTTGCACTTTCGGATCAGGCTTAGGCTTAGGACTGTGTGGATCCGAAAGGCTCGGCTCCCGTGGCGCGACCACATGGCCAATTATGGTTAGTGCAAACGGCCCGCTACCCATATTGTCGGTAATCACAGCATCCATATGCAGAGTCGTACCCTCAGCAATGCTCTTTTCTATCTGGAAGGTGAACGTTAACCGACCGTTAAACAGGTGGAAGGTCGGCTGGATTCCGTTTGCGAATTCGCAGTTTCCACGGTGCTTCCGGCGGGTAAAGTAGTTGTTTTTGACATCGGTTCGGAATGAAACACGCGTTGCGTCGCCGCGTGGCAGGTCCACCTCGACCGATGTCGAACCGCCAGGACGCCGGAAGAAAGTGGGAAACTCAACCCCTTGAAAGGGCTGCGTTGTCCCTTTGATCTTGCCGCCCTTTCCGTTGGTAGCAGTCTTTGCCGCCACCCTCCCAGCCACGACGCTGCCGAAGAGCTCTGCCAGGCTTGGATCGGTCGACAGCAGTTCCTCGAGAGCATTGATACCGTCATCGTCGTTTACCGCATCAGCGATTTTTTCCTCGTAACGCTTCTGATTCAGCTCCTTCAACCCCTCATGGTCGTGCAACTCTTTTTGTAGCTTCTTAAACAGATCCTGGAGTAGCGGATCCTCGCGGAATGTCTCGCGGTTACTCATGAACAGCGCGTTCCGCGACGCCTGCCCGAGCTCGGTACAGTCAAGGGTCACCAACATGCTTCCGGCGATATGCTCCTTGTCAACGGCCTTCGTCCGGAAGAACTGGCTATCTCGCTTGGCATGGGACTGGCCATTAATCAGGGCGCGAACTCCGGTCTGCGGCTGATCATCTTCACTGTCGCTTCCCTCGGCTATTTTGAATACCCGGACCTCTGCAGGGATTGTCTCTCCGGTAGATAGTTTGATCTGAATGCTGGCCCCATCCTCGAAACCTTCCTCAAGTTTGCTCTTGCCCCAAGCACCTAGACGATCCCAAATCGTCACGCCCATGACGTGGGCCTTATAATCGGACCTGCATTCAATGAGGCGAAGCGGTAGTGCAGGACGTAGTAAGTAGTCCACGAGCTTCTTGAAAAGCTCGCCGCATATATTACTGCGAGGAGCTTTGTAGTCGTACATCTTGATCAACGTACCGCTCTTAACCTCTCGTTCACGTGGCATGCATACTTCGCCAGACTTAGCTCCGGCCTTCGGAACGAGGGCTAGGGCCTCGAGCCTGCGGTCAATATCTTGCCATCGGGCCCGACCAGGTAACGCCATGACGGATCCGGATTCGAGGGAAAAAACAGAAAAGTGTGAACGCCCATTCGTGATCGTCGCGTTTAGCAACGTCTTTCGGCACGCGAGAGACGATCAGCTGCAGCTTGCGTTCTTCGCTGCAGAATGGCAACACACCCGTACCGCCCATATTGAATCGCCCCTGCACAAACGGAATCGCACCTTTGTACGAACCATCCGCGCTTCCATAAATCAGCGAGCAGAAGGTCTTCGGAAAATCTTCAGCCAGCTGCCCCTCCCCCGCGTCGTAGAAGGACAGAGATGGACGCTGCTTGGATCCGGTCGCGTAAAGCAGCAGACTGTTCTCTGCCATCGCACGGATACCCTGCGAGTCTCTTTCGGGAAAGTCATCTCCGATCCATGCCCGAGCTGCGCTCGCCATGCTCCGTGGCGCACTAGGTCCACGCGGATCGATTCCATTCGCTTTACAGAGCCGCAGCAGTATCGCATCGAGGCCGTTAGTGTACTTCTCGACGAGTGCTGCCCCTGGCGAACTTTGCTGGTTGTGTACGATCGACTGATTGTTCGGCATATTGCCGAGGTACCGCCACCGTGTTTCGTCAGTCAACAGCCCCCGGTGGTTGAGCGCCCCAAGAACAGCAATCTCGTTTTCTGCTTCGAGAAAGTCCTGAAGGAGTCTTTCATCTCTCATCTATTTATCCAACCTGGCGTAAGGAATTAGGGGCATAGCCAAATGTCTTAGCAGTGGCCGCATAGGTTACATTAATTCCGTCTCTTATGCGCTGAACAAGGCCAAGGTCAATCATTCTGCGACATGACTCCTGCTCTTTGGGTAGTCAGGAACGCACGAGTAAATGGCTTTTCGTCGCGTTTTGGGAGAAACTGCTCCAGTACGTCGTCAAGTTTATTGGGCGTGTTCTTCCCAGCTGCAATCGCGCTAAGCACGACTCGAAAGGCAAAATCTTCGGCAGGCAAATGCGTGCGAATGTGTTGCACGAAAAAGTCTACTTCTTCTTCCGTAAACCTCTCCGTTGCTTGGCTGGCGCTTCCGTCGAGAATCGGATTAGCTAACCGAGCCAACTCCCAGCCTGCCTCCGTTAACAGCAGGCGGGGATTGCGCGAATCGTCCCGGTTTACGAGCTTCAGTTCCACCGGCAACCCGGTTAACAGTCCTTGCTTGCTGAGACTCGCAACAAATTGGTTTGCATAGCGTAGTCGTGACTTATCACCGTTTGGTGACTCGCTGTATGGAAAGGCAAACGCCAACGCATCATCCCGATGAGCACCTGATTGCTTGTCCATCTGGCGAAGGAAGTCCCCCAACATCACGGCTTCGCTCGCAATCTCTGAGGCGGCCTTGGATAGAGGAACCCCATCGCGCAATACCCCGTCGCGCTGTAGCAGTTTGGCAAGTGCGCGGCATGTCGCTTTCACGGGCAGGAGCTTATTGTGTTGCCCGAAGATCCAGCGATCCACAGAAACCTCTTGACCAACTTCAAATAGGTCGTTCGGTGGTGGCGCAACCTTGATCGCGCCTCTATCCACGCTCAAAGAAGCGAACAATGCTGGTACCGCTAGCGGCCTCGGTCCATGAGCAGCATCAGCCCGGAGCTGGTTCGACTGAAAGCAGACGATGGGCGGCTGCTGAGCCGCGTCACCATGCAGCAGAATCTGATTCGAGATTGCTACAGCCACCGCTTCGGAGTAATCGCGGTATTGGCCGACGTTAAGTAGGCGGTCAAGGTCATTTTTTGTACGCTGCGACAATTCAATGCAAATAATCATAAGCCACCATGCAAACTAATGATTGCCAATAATGCAAACATTGTCAATAGATAGTCGACTATATGTAAAAATATCTTAGAAATGTTACCGACGATACAACCATGGTTTGAGACATTAACTGGCGAATCATAACAGTTAATAGGCTTTATTGGCAGTTACTGGTAGTTATGATAGACTACATGCTGCTTATGGCGATTTGGCTCGACCTGGAAGGCTTGGAGGATTACCTGAAAATTCCCAAGTCCACTTTGTATCGACTCGTGCAGCAGGGACGCCTACCGGGATATAAGGTCGGGCGCACCTGGAGGTTTGACCAGGACGAAATTGACCGTTGGATCAGGGCAAAGGGAAGTAAACCCGGAAGCGCGACCCAGGAGATGTCAAAGCGTGATAAAGAAAATTGATCAGGCCGTACTTCGTGATGGGATTCACAGTAGTGACCCCGTCTCTGGCCTGACGCACAACTTCTACAGATATCCGGCTCGATTTTCGCCACTTTTCACTAGAGCTGTAATCGAGACTTTCACCCAACCAGGAGACGTGGTCTACGACCCCTTCATGGGGGGAGCGACAACAATCGTCGAAGCCTGCGCACTAGGCCGACGAGCCGTCGGCACCGACATCAACAGCTTGGCTTTGTTTCTCGCTGACGTGAAGACCACAGTTCTCAGTGGTGAGCAGATTTCTTCGGTCCGGTCCTGGGCTGAACGTTTGGTCTGCAAGTTAAATGTGTGGAGGAAAGTTCCCCGCGCAGTCGAATGGGCAGATTCCGGCTATCAACGAAACATTAGCAGCAAAGAGACATGGCGGATCAGAAAACTTCTTGAGATCGCATTGGCTGAGATCGAGACTTTGCGGACAGCTAAAGAACAGCAGTTTGCTCGATGCATTGCATTGAAAACAGCGCAGTGGGCACTGGATTCCCGAAAAGATATCCCTCCAGTTCGAGAGTTCCGACAACAGTTCGTATTCAATGCAAATGAAATGGCGAAGTCGTCGATTCAATATGCGCGCGCTATTGCCAATTCGCGCGAACTTTATGGGTATCCAACAGTGCAGCCGGTGTGTCTGCAGAGATCGGTTGTCGGTGTTGAGGACGACCCCGCAATTGCCGCTTGCCGACCCATATCCCTTGTATTGACTTCGCCGCCCTACCCTGGCGTGCACGTGCTTTACCATCGCTGGCAAGTGCAAGGGCGACGAGAAACACCAGCGCCGTTCTGGATTGCAAATTCTCTCGATGGCAACGGTTCGTCGTTTTACACATTCGGCGATCGCGGGCGGGAGCAGCTTGATCCGTATTTCGATCATGCCTTAGCCGCATTCAGATCGCTGTCAAAGGTGGTTAGCGCAAACACGGCGGTCGTACAGATGGTCGCGTTCTCGGAACCAAGCTGGCAACTCCCGCGCTATTTGAAGGTAATGGGGCAAGCGGGCTTCACTGAGAATAAGATCCCCGGACTGGCTACTAAACGCGACGGAAGGATCTGGCGGTCAGTTCCTAACCGGAAGTGGTACGCCAGCCAGCGAGGGGTTACGCCCAGCAGTGACGAGGTAGTCCTATTTCATCGGGTTTCGCGATAGCAGAGTTGCCAGCGGTGTGCCGGAGAAGGTCGTCCGCGTGGTAACGAAAAACAGCCGTACGCTCAAGTTCAAGCAGGCAGGCTTCGAGGAACAGTGAACGGCAGATTCAAGTCTTGCCAGTGCGAGAGACAGTCACTCAACTCACTAGAAAGACCCCGGGTTACCAGGACGAGGTTGTCAGATCCTCCGTTAGACTAGAAGAGGTAGGTGGCGGCCTTGATTACAAAGCGTCAAGACTTTCCACTATACTGAGCACTTCGTTGAAGTTGTTGATTGTCCAAGTTGGTTGGATCGTCCGCGTGCGCAGCTTCTTGTCTTCCTCGATCTCCGCGTTGGTCCAGTATGTGATCTTCACCAACTCCGCGTAATTGTGCTCGTCATATTTGCGTCCGTATTGAGCCAATACGTCATGAACGCCGCACGCCTGCGCCAAGAGGATATCCTTGGTCGCGCTGTCCCCGATGTAGATGGCCTCGGCGGGCTTAATCTGTAACTTGTCCAGCACGGGCACAATGAACGCCGAATCGGGTTTGCGAGCGCCCTCTGGAGCCGCTATTTGGATGGGGATGCATGACTTGTACCGCGCTTCGTCCTCGTAATACCGGACATCACGCGGGGTGATACCTTGGGGGATGCCGTGATCCGGAGGAGAGACCAAGGCGTCAAACAGACTGTCTATATTGAGCTGCCGCAGTCGGTATTCGGCGTAGAATCGCAATGAATCCGTAACCGCAACCAGCATCTTGCCGCGCTTTTTCATGGTCGATAGCGTTTCCGCCACGCCTTCGTACAACCGAAGCGTGTCCTTTCGGACCCTTCGAAAAGCACGAATCGCGGAATCATAGCGTGTAAGCAACTCGCTGGTGGCTAACCCCTGATGCGCGTGCGCTAGCACATCGAGTTGCTCGACGGCGAAGCTGTACTCCGTTGTCTTGTGGTGTTCGTGTACCCGCTTGAATGATGCTTTCAACGTTTCCTGGTCGATTCCAGTTATGTCAGAAAGATTCGCCACCATTGCCAGGAAACTCGGGACGTAGTAATCGACCCAGTTGTAAAGCGTATTATCGAGGTCAGTGAGGATAGCTTTAATCATGACTACTCACTCGATGATCAGTTCCAATTGTCGCCGAAATAACTTGCTGATCTTCTGCTCCATCCCTTCCTCATCATCAAACGCATCCGGGCGGTCCGAGTCCATGTATAAAACGGCACGCGCAAACTTGCCGTCGCGGCCTAACGGATATGCAAAGAACGACCGCCTGTCCTTCGGTAAGCGTGCCAGTTCATCGACGGCGAATGACCAGCGGTCTTTCATCGCGGCCTCGAAGGTCACGCCCTGCGGGACTTTGTATGCATGGGGTGTAACCGTCTTAAAGCACTGCCCCACTATACCGTGCGAGAACGGAAACACTCGCCCTTTGCCATACCGATTCGGCTCGTAGTCGGTAATTTGTTCGTAGAGTTGCCGACTCTTGCTTTTCAGGTGGTGAATCGTCAGGCGATCATCGCCGTGAAGTTCCAGAATCGCATAGATCGTTGGAAGAATCGACTCCAGCAGTTCAGTTTTGGCGTAATACGAGGGAGAGATGGCAGCCAAGAACTGCACCAAGTAGACCGCCACAAATGCCACCGCCCACGGAGCCACGGCACCCTTCGGGTCAGAGTAAGCGCGTAACCCCAGCGCAAAAATAGGGGCGATAAATACGCCCAATGCAGCGGTTATGAATATCCTGGGTATTCCGGTGAAGGTGAACGCTGATTCCGGAGGGAAGCCGAACGGCATTCCGGAACGAAGGTGAACAGCAGTCGGAGCGAAGCGACGCTGGCATGGTGATTGTGGAGTAAGTGTTCGGAATCGTCAAGAGCGATGATCCGGAGCGAAGCGAAGGAAGCTTTTCAAGCGGGGATTTGGGGTGCAGGGGAAAGGGGCAGCAGCCCCTTTGCCCCTGCTTCATTAATGTCGAAGAAGCGATTCATTCTTGCTTCTCATTCGGTGGTAGGTCGCGTTTTTTGCGCATGGATTCTCCGCGCATTTCGATGCGATGGGCGTTGTGAACCAGACGGTCCAGGATGCCATCGGCGATGGTGGGATCGCCGATTTGCTCGTGCCAGCGGGAGACCGGAAGTTGAGATGTGAGGATGGTGGAACGGGTTTGGTAACGATCCTCGCAGATCTCCCAGATTTCGCGACGCTCGGTATCATTCAGCGGTGCCATGGCCCAGTCATCAATGACCAGAACGTCGATGCGACTCAGCCGTGCCAGCAGGTTGCGCAAGCTTCCATCCGCTCGGGCCAGGGCTAGATCACGCAGCAAGGCTGCCGCCCGCAGATAGAGAGCCGAGTGGCCGTCGCGACAGGCTTTCTGCGCCAGCGCCAAAGCGATGAAGCTCTTGCCCACGCCGGTCGGCCCCAACACGAAAACGTTCTCGTGATTGCGAACCCAGACTGAGTCTTTTGTCAGAGCACGCATCACCGACTTGTCCAGTCCACGTACAGCACGATAGTCGATGTCTTCCACGCAGGCCGGCCCCCGCAGCTTGGCCGCTTTCAGTCTTCGCACCAGCGCCTGATTCTCGCGCCAGTTCCATTGTTGATCGACCAGCAGAGAGAGCCGCTCCAGGAAACTCAGCTCGTTAACAGCTCGATCTTGCTCTTGCGTCTTCAGGGCGTCGAACATGCCCTGCAACCGCATAGCCAGCAGTTTCTCCATCATCGGTTGGTTTAGCATGACACACGCCCTCCTTTGTCGAAGTACTCGGCACCGCGGACATTGTCATGCGTCAAGGGCGGAGGGCTGGATGGCGGCGGAGACAAGGGAAGGGCGTCGAGCGAGTTCTTTAAGATCGATTTTACGCTCTGATACCGGCACGCCCCTGCGAGTAGTGCCCGTTCTGCAGCGGCTTCCACCCGCTGCGCAGAGTACTGCTGCGCCAAGCGAATGATGCCGAGACAAGAACGATAGCCCATCTCCGGGTGGGGCTTTTCGTTGAGGATTCTCTCGAACAACTGCGCCGTGTTCGGACCGATGCTGCGTGCCCAGTTCACCATGCGCGAAGGCGGCCATTCCAGATGGGCCTGATGACTTCTGGGGCGGTGCTCCTTTTGGGTGATGCTTTTACCACGCTCGCGACTGCGTATGTGGGAGGCAATCCGATTGCCCTTGTGAAAGATCTCTACGGTGGTCGGGGTGGAGCGAACCTCCACTATTTGCTGCACCAAGGTGTACGGCGCACTGTAGAAGTTGCCGTCAAAGGCGACGTGATAGTCAATGTTGACGGTGGCATGTAACCACTCGCTCATGTCGAAGCGCTCGACCGGCAATGGTGCCAGAGCTGCCTTCTCTAAGCTGTGAAACAGACTGGCCCGCGATCCGTCCCGCTTGCGGAAAGGGCGCTCGTTCAGTCGCACCAGCAGCTCGCGAATTGCCTGGTTGAGTTCCGGCAGGCTAAAGAACTTCCGGTTTCGCAGCGCCGCTACGATCCAGCGTTCAACGACTTGTACTCCACTTTCGACCTTAGCCTTGTCCCGCGGCTTGTACGGCCGGGCCGGCACCACTCCCATCCCATAGTGCACCGCGAACTCCTGGTAGGTGGGATTCAGATCAGGGTCGTAGCGGCAAGCTCGGGTGACGGCCGTCTTGGTGTTGTCTGGTACCGTCAGGGTCGGCACTCCGCCGAAGAACTCCAGCGCGTGGATATGCGCCTGAATCCAGGCTTCCAGTTGCTGGTCACGAGTCGCCTCTACGTAGGTGTAGGAACTGGCTCCCAGCACGGAAACAAACAACGAAGCCGGCCACGCCTGCCCGGTGGTGGCGTCATACACCGAGATCGTCGCCCCGGCCCAGTCGACGAACATCTTTTCGCCGGCTTTGTGTTCCTGGCGCAGCACCACATCCAAGTGCCGCCGCCAGTGCTGATAGCGTTCGCAAAACCAACTGTAGCGATACCCCTCGGGATTCGCCTGCCGATATTCTTCCCACACCAACTGCAGCGTCAGATGGCGGTGTTGCTGGAGCTGTTGATGAATGGCATTCCAGTCCGGTTGTGGTCGCTGCCGCACCACTGGTGCCGGCACCGATTGGTTCCCAAACAGCTTGGCTTCCAGGTCTTCTTCGCCCAAGCCTTCCGGCAATGGCCAACCGATCCCAGCCGCCGTCGCCCGTTCCAGATACTCGTGGACCGTGCCCACGCCGACCCCACAACAACGTGCGATCTGGCGCTGCCCGAGACCCAACTCAAAGCGTAACCGCAGGACTTCCTTCGTTTTCCGCATGGACAATCTCCTGGCCGGCACCCTGATCTCCTTATCGATGGAGTTTTTAATGCCGGGTTATTGTCCAGCGTCACTGCTGCTCCTGCTGTTCGTCTGTGGAAAACATTCCGCTCCAAGCCGAACGCCATTCCGGCAGGTGACAAAAACTGTTCGCCTTCCCACCGGAATCGGTGTTCACCTTCAGACCGGAATACTGTTCGGATTCACAACGGAATGGTGTTCGGCTTCAGACCGGAATCGCGTTCATCTTCGACCGGATTCCCCATATCCGATGTATCACCAGGAACGCCTGCACGCGGAATGCATAGGGTCGCCATTGCATTGAATGATTGTACTTTAGCCGGCCCGAAAGTTGCGACGCCCCTGCGAGAGAGTCGGAGCGAGCGAGCCCATGTTGCCTCGCACAGGCCCAGGCTGATGACGCGGTCGGGCTATCGTCTAGAACTGCAAATATCGCTGCTGTCGCTTCGTATGCTGATGTGCGGTAATCGTAGCTCGCAATCTGCTTCCTGGCACCGGCGCTTGTCAAGCTGGTCAGCCGTTCTGCAAGACTCGGTTAGCTCTCGGTTAGCTCTTTCGCCTCAAGACCCTGTCGCGTGCCTCTGAGAACCCATCCGCGAAGTTTTTGTAGTTGTAACCGGCGGAGGGATCTTTCACATGGATTGCTAGGGCAAACGCGCGACGCGCAAACCGTGCAATAGAAAACAGTTCCGAACAGCATGTTTCAACAGATTTCCATAACCGCATGAAACTGATTCGGGATCAGGTGCTCTGCCCAGAGCTGCCATCTGGGCCGGCATGGCTTTCACTTTCAATTCAGCTCAAGCCGCCCTGAATATCCGGCGACAATTCATTGACCAAGATCGCATCCTCAGCAAGCACCCACCCAATACCTGCCCGTCTATCTCTCGCCTTCCCAGCATTGCCGTACGAGAAACATGAGATAGTCAAGTTGCTCCTCGTCGTCAAGTTTGAACTGGCGGTTGAGCGGCTGCCACCCCTTACCATCGGACACTAGATCCACAAGCAGCCGTTTCGGATCATTGTAATTTCCGGGCAGTAGGAAGATTAAAAGGCGGTCGGATCGAAAATGCACCTCAACAAACTTCCGTTTCGCACCAGCATAATAGGCAAGGCCGTAAGTCCAAATTTCCTCTCGTATGGAGGGATCGATCTCCCTGATCCTTTTACTGAAGCTTTTACAGAGGTCACGAAGGTCCGGGCGACGGCGACACACTGAGAGATGCTCTTCTATCGTCTTCATCGTTTTTTTCCCTCCGCTTTTCGTAGAGCTGCCAGAACTGCTCGTTCGACTTGTTATCAGTGGTTGGAAGTTAACGTCGAAATCGACGTCGGCCTGCCCAGCGTCTTCCAGTTGCGGAGGGCTAATTGCAGAAAGCGTTTGGGGAGTGATTACACCTTGATCCGTCCCTCTTGCGGCCATGGCATCAACCTCGTCCGCAACGCTGTTAAGTATTTTCACGGCATCATGGAGCGCTACCTCGTAAAACTCGCGACTCGCGCTAATACGTAGCGCTTCCAATTTGGCACTGATTTCTCGCTCGGCGCGTCGGCAATCGGAAACTCTTCGCTCATAGGCCACTTCGAAGGGTTCTGGTACGCCAGTAGCGGCGGAAATCTCGGCGGCTCGTGTTTTAGGAAATTTTGTTGTCATTCCGATTTTGAGGCGATTCGACCGGAGCGAAGGATTGAACAAAATGTATACATACCCTTCAGCCATCTTTGTACCTCGTGCGGCTGTCATTGGCCTAACGCAATGAACGCCCGTCTTCCGCGACGTGATTTCGACCTTGCAGCCGCGGTCAGTCCTCGAGCCTGGCCAGCATGGCCGAATACGATCTGTGCCAGGTACCTACCCAATCAAAAAGGGTGTTGCCTAGGTCGGTGATAACGATTGAGATTGGCTTTTTCACTTTGTCCCCTTGCTGGAGCGAAACCAGCAGTTGAGGTTCCCTCAATCAGAACCAGAACCTTGACCACCCCTGTTTAGAATCAGTGTGGCTCTTGGTGTCTCGGCCCAAAACAAACATCGATGCTCGTCGGGCTCCTACGCGTTCAAAACTCAACCACGACGTCCCTCCCGAAAGACAATCCCGCGACCTCGGCGGCAAGCTTGATAATGCCCATTTTATGATTGTTGTCGAGGTTAGTGAGCACGAGCCAACCGCCGGGCAGCTTCTCACAAAGGCCGCGGAGGTCGGGACGGTCTGGGTAAAGCTGCTCTGCCGTTCGTGCGATGTAGTGGCGCTTGCTGCCTTGAGCGCAGGGATGGTGTGAGCACCGTTCTAAGAATGTTGGGTCGATCTCAGCGAGTTCCCGCAGAACGGTGACCATCGCTTCCGTAGCATCCCTGTAAGAGTATTCATGGCCGCTGATTTCGAGTTTTCCACTGCGCGATGTCTTACCGTCCATTCGCGGGGCAATTGGACGCGACGCCACAGGAAGCCTTGGGACGTTGCGGGGAAACGTTTCCTGGGCGATCGATCTGCCTAGTCTCACAAGGAATTCCGCAACGTCATCAACATCGGGACGCACACCTGCCTTAGACTCCGCCGCGCTGGCAAGGAGATCCACCAGCAGTTCGTCCCCTTTTTCTACCAACTCGCGCCACGCTTCCGGGATGGCAGCACGGGCTTGAGATTTGCGGCTACGGCTCTGGTATTCAGATCGAGCAGTTTTGAGTGCTTCTCCTGACTCAACTCTCAGCCGTGCAAGGTATCGCTGAAGAGTCTCAGCGGCTTCACTAGATGGGCGCTCAAAAAGGTCCAATTTGTAAACGCGACGATCTTCGTAGCTGCCCTGTTCAGCGGGAAGGTAAAAGTTCCAGGTTTGTCCATCAGTCAAAACCACAAACTGGGCGCCAGTAGTGAAGGCGTACCAAAGTGCTTGGCGTACAGCATCTTCGGCTTTCCCAGGCTGTTTCACCTCGATAAGCACTTTTGGTTTAGAAGGCGGACAACAGAGAGCGAAGTCGCATCGGCCCTCGCCTGTTTGGAATTCCGGCCAGACAAGAGCGGTGTCAAATGTATCCCATCCGAGCTCTTGAAGGATCCGCAATACAATTCCCTGCGAGACCTTCTGCTCGTTGGAATATGTGCCTTGACGTAATCGAGCAGTGATGTCAGAGAGTGTAGCTTCGATTGCCATATAGTTCACCGCACTGCGTCTGGCACTGTTGCGCAGCGCAGCATGCCTTCCAGTTCAGGTCGTCATCCTCATCCAGCTGCACGACAATTACTCGGCTTTTTCTTCATACTCCGCAATGATGCTGTCGTTCGTATGGGCCAAATGTTCCAGACTACTAATTGCGTTCACGCTCTCGTAGGAAATAAATGTACAGCTACGCGACAATGGGCCGCGATCCAAGAGTGAAAACACTGGACGCTTCATCTCGTGAAATACTTTATCCCGACGCTCATCTGGGGCAACGATGTGAAGGCGTATGTCCATATTTGGCTGCAACGCGAGCAAATCGGCCATCCTAAGCAGACCGGAATATACCGCTGTGGTGTGTTCCACCTCAAAAGCTCGGGCGATCGACCTCCCTTTGAGCCACAGAACATCGATCTGCTCGATGGTGTCGAGGGTCGTGGTGTCGTAATTCAAAGGGAGGTCTTCAAGAAATGCCGCATGTACTTTTTCCTGCAGCAGTTCTCGGACTCGTCCTCTGTCGGCTCTAGGTATCCATATCTTGAATCCCATTTTTGCGCCGATCTCGGCTATTCTGGATTGGATCTGAATCGATTGGCGTGGATCAGGCGATTTGGCTTCGACCACAACCAAATCCTTATCCTCCAGTTCGTCATCAGCGTCCGGTACCGTTACTGATACTTCACCCTCTACCGTCTTGATTTTGCGGTCGCGTGACCATTCTTTTTTTAGCGGTGGCTCATAGAAATCCAACACCGCTGATGGATAAGTCCCTTGGAGCTTCGTGCGTAACTCCATCAGTGCATCGTCCAACTGTCGATCGGTCCAATTCGCGATCTCTCGTGACGACGCAACGTCAAACGCCCCAAGAATCCTGCGGCGATCATTATTTGAAGAGATTCTCTCCACACGGTCCGGGAAAGCAAAGAACCTCAACATGTGTCGAAACTGCCGGCTCCCTTTCTGTGGCACCGAGCCTATCCAATTGACGAATGCGTCATAGTTGACGAGGATGCGCCGCCGTTCCTGCTCTTCTTTTTGCTTTAAATCGTGTGTCAACGCTATCAAGAATGTCATTTCGTCAGGGCGATAATTATTAAACCCAGGCCCCCCTGATCCAATCCCGATGAGCACGTTATCGCACAGAAAGGGATGATTCTCGGCAAGCTGCTGCCCCGATAACGCCCACAGTTCGCGTACCTGCTGGCGCTTCGTTCTGGCCTTCATGTTTGACGGAAAAAGCAGCAACGCCCAGAGCATTTCGGCCATTAACTGTTGCGCGTGCGGGGAAGCATTCTTCATCTGCCCCTTCAGTTTCGTCATGAAATCGTCTTCGCCAACATCAGGATGTTCTACAAATGCCAGATACACTTCCTGTACGAGTGCGGCTGTCGCCAAACATCCCATTGTTCCTGCAAGAACACTGAACGGTCTTCGATGAAGCACGTGCTTATCCATTGGTCCGCCGCAGCTAGAGTGGAGGAAATATCGCGGTTGTGATTCTGACGTGCCATTTATCGATCCTCACCTCTCATTGGGTTTTGCATCCGGAGGTGCCGGCACCGAAGACAGAAACTCCACCAAATTGGCAGATCGCTCGGCGGCGTTGAAAACGCTTGCTGGCCATGCTCCGTACCAGATTCCAACGATGTCTTCAGCCCAAGCTCGCTCCGTGAAAGCGCCCACGTGGTTTCTAAATCGAATTCGGCAGTACTTCATCGTTGCCCTCCAGTACTTAACCTCGCCCTCGGTGCGGCAACGTCGGGCTGAGTTGGTAGAAAGACATCATTCTTACATCAACGTTTTCTGGAGGCGGTTTATCAATTTTACTAGCGCGAGCGTATCCTGCTTACAATATTCCAGCAGCGCCGAACGAAGTCTTTGCCTCTCGAGATCCGTCCGATTATGCGCAATCATCTGCTGCCAGGCGATCCCAGCATCCTCGCCGTTTGCAACCTGCATCCCTGCGTAAGTCATCTGCGGCAGCAACGCCGGAAGCACCTGCTTAAGCGAGTAGGAACCCCCGAATGCGGGATGGTACACGTTGCGTCGGATCACCGGCAACAAATCGAACAGTTTCGCCTGGATCTCGCCAATCGTCGCCGCATACTCAGGCAACCAGCGTGCCAGATCCGCTAGGCGGCCTGATTCAAAGCTTTGGTTGTAAACGCCAATTGTCGCAGCGCCTTCGACTGCCCGGCACAGCGATTGAATGAATGCTGGCCGGGGATCATGATCGTCATCCGCCAGAAACTCGTAGTGTTCAACCGGCGCGCAGGCAGATTCCTGGCGGTGTACTGACCATTGGAACGGTATGTGGTCGTAGGGGCGCATGCCAGCGAAGCGCGGCAACGCTGGGTAAACCGTTTCAAAGTCCATAAAACACAACGGATAGCTGAGCTGTGAGAGATCCCGTCCAAGTTCAGGGCCGATCCAGACGGTGTCGTCCGTTACCGCCTTATATGCTGTCCGTTGACGTTCGCTGAGCGGGTAGTCTTCTGGAATCTGATGGATCGAAACAATGCCTTTAGCAAGCAGGTCCGCCACTTTGTTCGCCCTGATGTCGGGAAGCTGCGAAACATGATCAGCGGGCACCGGTGAATTGCACTGTTCTAAGAACTCGCAGGGAAAAGGATCTGTGCAACGGGCCCCCGGCTCGACCTTTGGCGGTTCGGCTCCTTCGAGCACTTTCAATTGCGTCCGAACCTTTTGGGCAATCTCCTTTGGCGCGATCTCAATATCGTCCGTAATCTCTTCTGTCGAGAACAATTTCGAAAGCTCGTACTCGCTACCGCCAAAGACATACTCCCGGTTCAAATGCATAAGACATGCAGCTTCAATCTGGAGGCCAGCGCCAATTGCCACATACTTCTGAATCCCGATGTCATAGGCATAGTGGTCCTTCATGCCGGTCGAGGACTTTACTTCCAAGAGACGGAACTTGTTGGTCTTAATCCGCTGCAGGACATCAACCCGAACAAGCACGCGGCCAAACTCAAATGTCGCTTCAAAGATCGCGGGCACGCTCCGATTGCCAATCAGCTCTTTGGTCATTCGGACCGCCTCATCGAGGTGTTCATGATTGGGCTCAACGAGGACACCGCCAGGAAAGGCTTTGCGTGCCACCTCGCCAACATCCTGCCCCTGAGCCATGATGGCTTCAGCTCCGTCACCGGCTTCTGCGGCGAGCTCCGGTTGGTGCACCTGCAGGTAGAGGCGCTTTAGACACTGCACTCCGGCAACGAATCTGGATTTTGAGAGCCGCATTGGTGTGAATTCACTCTAGCTCATAGTCAGGCATAACGCGACGAACTTCAGTGATGTTACGAATTCGGTGTGACATGTAAGGTCCAGACATGTAAGGTCCCTAACGGAGTGCACGGAGCAAAACTCTCGGAAGTGGTATTCCAGAATCACGAAATAATGGGAATGGATTCGGTGCCCGCTGCTCTCGTGAGGTTTCTATCGCTGCGTAGTGCAAATCTCTCACGAAAAAAGGCCCATAGGCGTTGACCCAAATAGCGGCTTCCAAGTACGCCAAAGTCGTCAAACGCCAGCACAGGGAAATTCAGAGGCGGCGACCACCGTTAAGAAGAACCAGCACAAATATCAAGGCGAGAAAGGCGAGCATGCCACCCGTCCGTCCCAGCAGATGAACCAACCCCGAAGCGATGAGCCAACAAACGACGATTAGGCCGAGGCGAAAAGCTAATATTCTAAGTAACGAGAAATCCCAATGCCTCGCTACCGGAGTTTGCGCAGGAACAGCATTCAGTTGGTTTTGTTTTTCCATTGACGTCCACCAAACGGAATCAACTGATGACCATGGCCCGCATTTTTAGTCCCAAATTGGCTGTTGAGGAATTATGGAGAATGACAAGCGGGCGGGAATCGGGATCAGAAAAAACAGAAGGCCGACAGCCTCCACCAAGGTGTCAGCCTTTCTAACCCAAAACACAGCAGATTCTCTGTGCAGGCTGGAACATATCGTTGCGCTACTTTCCATGCAAGTTACGCCGGTAACGCTGCTTGGTTACTCCGACCCTGAGAACCAGAACCATTAACAGCATGTCCACTTGGTGAACACAAACAAGCGTGGTCGAGCGTTTCCAGATACAAGATGCAGGGGTATCGTTCAGCCAACCGTTTCCACCCATGGTGGACAGTTCTGGTCGAGTGCCAGAGCGGGGGATATTGCAATCGACGCCCTTCCCGCTTACCCTGTTGCGGCAAGGTGCGGACGCAACTGTCCCGTTTCACGAGGGAAGAAGTGAAAACACACAAAGCACGGCTCATAGTTGCAGTTGTCGCCGTAGTGCTCATCGGCGGCATGGCGCTGTTAATGGTAGCGCCCAAATTAAAGCAGATTCAGCGCCGAGCGCCACCAACGCCGGTTATTGTTCAGATGACGGTGCCAAGAAGCATCGAGACAATAGCCGCAACCGTCCGACTAATGTTCAACGACGAAGGAGACTTGAATCGAGGTACGCACAAACTGCCTCGGGAAGACCTGTTTGACAAGTTTTATCTATATCCATACGGGCATCCCCTTTTTCCCGACGACTTCCAAATCCAGTATTGGGTGAAAATCGACCCCTACATACGCCCCTATGCGTCCGTGCCCAAAGACAAGCGGAAGAACGACTTCTATCTCTACGAACCAACTGCGGACTATTACTGGTCCTCTGATTACTACTACAATGACGCCCCCGCAAAGTTTCGGTGTGCGTTCATAATCCATCTTGAGCCAGAAGCTAATGGCAGTACAAAGCTCGCGGTGTTCGAATATCTTCCAACTATATGGGTGGGTGAGCGGTTTGGCTTTTCTGCCCACGGAATTGGCCCAACCTCGCTGCACGACATCCGTGTTGTGGAATCGACCAGCAGCGACCGGGTTCGATTGTTGGATAAGATCAGAGAAGATGTCAGATGATGACGCACGATGATAATCGTGCTCGCCCTCGGTTACGGAATCGCCGGAACATTGCAATTTTGCTACAATCTTTTTCGGGACCCGGTTGTCCAAGCCCCGACCTATCTGAAAATCCGAGCCGTATTCTGACTTCACAACCATGCATACTGACAATACTGCCGATGGCAACGTCCGCTGGGATTTAAGTTCACTCTACTCCGGCATTGATGACCCGCACATGGATCTCGATATTGCGGAGCTCGCAAAGCGCGCGGAAGCATTCAATGCCGTTTACAAGGGAAAGCTTGCCGATACGCTTGGCAGGGCGATTACTGACTACTCGGAACTTGAGATGCTCGGAGGAAAGGTAATGGTCTACCTTTCTCTCCTTCAAAGCCTGGACGTAACGAATGAAGCGGCTAAGACCAAGGTGGCTTTCGTGCAACAGACCATGAGCCAAGTCCAGGGCGAATACTTGACGTTCTTCGACCTGGAACTGGTGGCGCTCGATGACGCCGCACTTGAGAGATGGTACGCCAGCGACGAGGTAGTGCGGAGGCATCGACCGTGGATCGAGCATCGGCGGATTTTCAAGCCGCACCTTTTGAGTGAACCGGTGGAAGCGGCGCTTACGAAGCGTTCTCCGTTCGGCCCGGGTTCATGGGATGAGTTTTTCGACGAATGCGAGGCGGATCTTAGGTTCGACCATAAAGGTGAGGCGAAAACCCTGACCGAGATGCTCGACATCCTCGGAAATTCGAAAGATGCCGCACTACGCGCGGAAGTACAAAAGGCGATCAACGATGGCCTGGGAGGGTACTTCGGCAAGTACTCAGCGCAGACGCTTTATGTCATTGTGGGTGAAGGAGCGGTCGAACGCAAGGAACGTCACTACCGCAATCCGATGGAGGCGAGGAACAAAGAGAATCGCATTCCCGACGTGGTGGTCGACGCGCTGCACGACGCCGTGAAGAATGTAGCCGGGCCACTGGCTCGCCGCTACTATCGACTGAAGGCAGAATTGCTCGGCATGAAATCGCTCAAATGGAGCGACCGGAATGCGCCGCTGCCCTTCACTGATACGACAGTGATACCTTTTGAGAAAGCGATGACGACGGTGCTGGCGGCGTATGAAAGCTTCAGCCCTACCCTCACAGGCATCATCCAAGGCTTCATTTCGGCAAAACGCATCGATGTGCCCGCCACCAAAGGCAAACGCGGCGGGGCTTTCAATTGCTCCTGCGTGCTTCCTGGAAACCTGACGCAATCGTTCACATTCCTGAATTACCTAGGTTCGAATCACGACGTAATGACGCTTGCACATGAACTCGGCCATGGCGTTCATGGCATGCTGGCCGGCGAAGCACAGGGGCCACTCATGTCCCAGCCGCCGATTGCGTATTGCGAGACGGCTTCGGTTTTCGGTGAAATGACTACATTCAACTTCTTGAAGAGGCATCTCGCCGAACAAGGCGACAGTAACGCGCTCCTAGCCCTCATAACCCAAAAGATCGAGGGGATGTTGAACACCGTGGTGCGGCAGATTGGATTTTCGAATTTCGAACGCCGCTTACATGGCATGGATGCGACATATTCGGAATGGGAGGAGCCGAAGAAGCTATCGGTGGAAGAGCTCGATGGATTGTGGCTTGCGACGGCAAAAGAGCTGTACGGAGAAGAGGGCGAAGTGTTCACGTACGAAAACGCCAGCCATCTCTGGGCGTACGTTTCGCATTTCCATCGGCCGTTTTACGTCTACGGCTATGCGTTCGGCGAACTTTTGACGCAGAGCTTATATGCCCAGCAATCGCACCTCGGCAGCCGATTTGAACCGCTTTATCTGGACCTGCTCCGTTCCGGAGCGACGAAAGACGTGGTCGAGTTTCTTCAGCCGTTCGGCATCAATCCGGCGGAAGAGACCTTTTGGGCCGAAGGCATACGTGTGAGCCTGGATACGATGATTGCGGAAGCAGAAAAGTTGGCACCCATGGCTTCTCGACTGTTGAAGAACTGATCGGAGTGCCAGCCGGAACCAAGATTGCGTGGCAAGTGCCCCTCGAAACCCTTGTGCCTGATGAGCGTAAGTTCTAGGATTGGGTTACGTTGTTGCTAAATCATCACAATGGGAGAATGCATGGATACTCGCACGATACTTATTGACCTGAAAGCAGAACTGAGCCGCATCACCAAAGCCATTGCCGCCCTTGAATCACTCGATGGCACAGCGACAGCGACCACTCTCGCCACCCCAACCAAGGCGAAGAAGCGCGGTCTAACCCCCGCTGGCCGGAGAAGATTGTCAGCGATGATGAAGGCAAGGTGGGCGGCAAGGCGCAAGACAGCAGCAAAGCCTTCCTCGAAAGCGACGATTGTCCGCCACCCCATGAGTGCCGCTGCCAGAAAGAAGATTGCCGATGCTCAGAGGAAACGATGGGCAGCCGTGAAGAAGGGGAAGATGGCATAGTAATTAGGGTCTCGATAGCACTGGGGCAGCAATCGCTGCCCTTGTCTTATTTGTCGCTCACACGGGAGAGGGAATGGAGCGTGAACGCTTCACCAAAGTAGTCTAGGACGTACTCGACTCGCTCCCGAAGGAGTTCCGCACCCGCATACGCAATGTTGCCGTTCTGGTCGAGGATTTGCCGCCGAATCAGTCGGCATCTCGGTCTGGACGGCTGGTTATGGGTTTCTTCCAAGGCGTGCCTATGACCCAAAAGAGCGTTTTCGACCTTTCCACGGGGCCTGATTCATCGTGCTGTACCAGAAGAACATAGAAGCGGTCTGTTCAACCGAGGCAGAAGTTCTGGAACAGATCAGACGCACCGTCATCCATGAGCTCGGCCACTACTTCGGAATGGATGAAGACCAGTTGAAAGGTGTTTAGCTGAAAAGCGGTCGGGGCTAGACGGAAGTATAATACTCCCGTTCTCTTCGTAAGAGAGAGGAGGAAGCGATGTCCACCATGGGCACTCCGCAATATGCGCTCCCGCAGTCGATCATCGAGGAGCGCACTTTCATCACACGTGTTTATGGATGGATGGCAGGCGGGCTTGTCACCACAGGCTTGGTGGCCGCCTATACGGCCGGAAATCCAGCTCTTATCCGGGCCATCTTTGGCTCAGGCCTCTTTTGGATCCTGATTGTGGCGGAACTGGGCATCGTGATGGCGCTCTCCTGGGCGATCAAGCACATGAGCCCGGTGATGGCCATTAGCGCCTTCCTTTTTTACGCTGCCCTCAACGGCCTGACTCTCTCGATGATCTTTTTGATCTACACGGCCGAGTCCATTGGCTTGACTTTCTTCGTCACCGCCGGGACCTTCGGCGCTATGTGCATTTACGGTGCCACCACCAAGCGCGATCTGACGTCGATGGGCAACTTGCTGTTCATGGCGCTCTTCGGGCTCATCCTGGCTTCTGTCGTCAACGTCTTCTGGCACAGCTCCGGACTCTACTGGGTGGTGACGTACGCTGGCATCCTGATTTTCGTGGGCCTGACCGCCTATGACGCCCAAAAGATCAAGCGAATGCACGCTGCTGGAATGGATGGTACCGATGAAGATCGGAAGGCAGCGGTATTGGGTGCCCTTGCCCTATATCTGGACTTCATCAACCTCTTCCTCTTGCTGCTTCGCCTCTTTGGCCGGAGAAAGTAGAACCGGTCAAACCGGCACCCAAGAAGTGGCAGATCCGAGAGCGCAGCTCACGGCATTCCTTTGGAACTGGGTTTGGCAGATGAATGAGGCTGCGGAGCGCACCATTAGACAGAAGGTCTTCGGGGGAACGCAGGCAGCAAAAAACGCCGGGGCTTTGCGATAGGCAGGCTTGCCACCTCACTTGGCGACCTGGGCGAAATGTTTACGGCGAGGGCGCACGCATGGTCATCTTTCGCGTTCACGTTTCTTTAATCGGTACAGATCCTCCGATCTGGAGGTGCATTGAACTCTCTCGCCAGACCACTCTCAAGCAGCTTCATCGCATACTGCAGATCGCAATGGGATGGACCAACTCCCACCTGCACGAATTTATCGTTGGCCGCCAGCGTTATGGAACTCCAGATTTGCACTACGATGGGCCCGGCGAAGTCATTGCCGAAGGCACAATCCTTCTGTCGAAGGTGCTCCCTGTCCCCGAGGCGAGCATTCTCTATGTCTACGACCTCGGAGATTACTGGCAGCATTCCATTCATTTAGAGGCAATCTTTTCAGCCCAGCCGGGAATTGACTATCCCCGCGTGTTGGATGGAGCCCGTAGTTGCCCACTGGAAGATTGTGGAGGCACCAGCGGGTATGCCGATCTTGTCGATATTCTCCTCGACCCTACGCATGAAGACTTTCAAGAAATGCGCGAATGGGCCGGTGAGGAATTCAACGCAGAGGTCTTGCACCTGGAAAAGATCAATGCTCGGCTCCGCCGAAACCACACACTTGTCGCAAAAGATGATTTCACAATGACCTCTGGGTAGACTTTTCGGCCGCCGGTCATGCCAGAAGGTATCCGCTTACTGGCCTGGAAGCCGAAAGAACCACCAGTGGCACTCTCGACCTGGGCTGTGGTTAATGACGTCTACCGCACCACCCTGGTTCACCTGGAAGCCGCGCTTCGTGGCGAGAACTGGTTGGCGGGCAACTGGAGCGTGGGGGAATTGGTTGACCGCCTGGGGTAATCCGGGGTGAAAGTTGAGGTTAAATGACGGCGGTGTGGCGGGACCTGCACCCTTCTTCTCTGGGGAAGTAGCCGACGCGGCAAGAATGAACACCTGATTCGGGTATGCTCGCCAATCAGGCAGCGTCGCCGAACTTTCAGGGGAGCAATGTGCCCTGGCATGGGCGCGTTCCCCGGGCCGGTAGAAGTCCTCTCCTTCTTCTACCGGCCATCAATAGCACATGGCCACGCGGGGCCTCGAACGCCTCATTGTTGATGTCTGCCGAAGCTATATGAAAGAGGCCAAATTGATGCACTTCGGGCGGTTGTAGAAAACTTCAGTCCGGGCTCTTACGACGATGTTCTTTCTCTCTTATCTCTGGTTGAACCCCGGCACTAATCGGCTCACTGCTGGCGATAGCGACCTCGCTGCGGCGTCGCTGTTGTGTGGGACGGCTTCGTCGTTGCATAGAGCATAACTGCCAAGCCAACAGGAACCCCCGCTTCGTGTAAGCGCCCGCGCAGTACTTCGCGGGCCGAAACCGCGGCGGATATCAGCACACACCAGTAAAGAGGCTACAGTTGAGTGGCAGGAAATGATAAGTCATAAGCGAGGATTCGATATCTGCGACAGAGATTGAGCAGCGGCCACGACTAATGGTGCGAATTTCTCTTCAACTTCCTCCCGAGAGAAACGCGCCCGTGGTACCGAAATGTTAATGGCCCCTCCCGGGCCATTGTGGGCAAGAATCGGAGCGGCAATCGCAAGATCACCTAGGAAGAACTCCTCGAATGCCGTGGCATATCCGCGGGCCGCCGATATCTCCAACTTCTTGAGCAAATCTTTCGGCCGGCAAGTGGTATGAGGAGTGTAAGCCTTCAACTCGGATCGGTTGAGGATATCAGCGACTTCGGACGGAGCTAGTTGAGAGAGAATGGCGATGCCACTGGCAGTACAGTAAGCTGGCATTCTTGCTCCCACTATGACACCAGTGTCGTTCAGATTCAGAAGTTGCCTGCACATGAAGCGCACAATGAAAACGACCTCGGTATCATCCCGTACGGTGAGATTGACCGTCTCCTGTGTCGTTTTGCTCAGATGCAGGAGGTAGGGCATAGCCCGCTCAACCAGCAGATTTGCCCGAAGATAATGGTGGCCGAGATCAAGCGCTTTCACCCCAAGGCCGAATCGCTTGGTGAGGGGATCCTTTTGCAGGTAGCCTAACTTCGTTAGGGTATGGGTGAAACGCTGCGCCGCGCTTATATCCAGACGGATCGCCGAAGCAAGCTGGGTCAGACTCATCGAGAAATTCGTTCCACCAAAAGCATTCAAAACGAGAAATGCCTTTTCAACTGATCTAACTGTCAATGGATCCACTCGCGACTCTCGCGCCTGGCTAATGCGCTTCGCTGTCGACCTGGGGAGATTCATAACGCCTATTTCCTTGCCAAAAAGATTATAAAAATTATATTGACAGCTCTAACTTTCCATCTGATAATTCCCGACAATTATACAATATGATTTATCGCAATGCAATAAATCATATCAATATTTTCTTGGCCGAACCAACATGGACCTTGGGTGGAGTCTCCGCTTTCTGCAATCAAAAAAGGGCTTTTTATTAAACGGAGGCAAAAGAAATGCTGTCAAAGCTGCTGAATGGTTTGCTTGTGATCTTGTCCTTGGCGCTCTTTACCCCTGCTGCCGGAGCTCAAACCTACAAAGTGGGGGCAACGCCAACGGGTGTTCCATTCACGTTTCTAGACACCAAAACGAATTCCATTCAAGGGGTAATGGTGGATGTGATTCAAGCCGTTGCCAGGGATCAGGGCTTTACCGTCGACATTCAGGGCATGCCTTTTAATACCCTGATTCCATCGCTCACGACTGGAAAGATTGAAATTATCTCCTGCGCCCTTGGAATTACACCACAACGGCAAGAGGTGGTGGACTTCACCAGCCCGGTCTATACCTATGGCGAGGGAGTAGTGATAAGCGCCAAGGATACCACGCAATATAAGTCCTACGATGATTTCAAGGGTGAGGTGGTTGGAGTTCAGGTAGGAACCGTCTGGCAGGAACCTCTCAAGAAAACCGGCATTTTCAAGGAAGTACGCGCCTATGACTCTATGGCCGACGCCATTCATGACGTCAGTCTGGGACGAATCAAGGCGGCTTTCGGCGACTATCCGATTATAGCCTACCAGATCTCTCAGGGGGTACATAAGGACGTACGCATGCTTAAGGGTATCAAACCTATCCTGACCGTCGATATCGGCATGGCAGTGCGTAAGGGCGACAAAGTTAACCTGGAGAAACTGAACAAATCCCTGGCCAAGTTAAGAGCCGACGGCACCATGGACAAGATTCTCTCCAAATGGGGTCTCAAGTAGATTTCGTAACGGGGGGACTCATGGCAACGTTCTGGCATGACGCGGCGGAGTTTGCGCCGATACTCCTGCAAGGCGCGAAGGTGACAGTGATGGTTACTATCACTTCCCTCGCGCTATCAACCGTCCTTGGCCTTTTTTGGGCGCTCCTGAGAACATCCCATATCAAAGTGCTCTCGTGGATAAGTGCCACCTTTGTGAACACTATTCGTGGCATACCGATTCTCGTGCAGTTGTTTTACATCTATTTTGTGTTGCCGGAAATAGGGATCCAGCTTACCGCATATCAGGCCGGTAGCATCGGTTTAGGTATCGCCTATTCTGCCTACATGTCGGAAGTCTTTCGCGCCGGTATTGAAGCCATTGATGTCGGCCAGATCGAAGCGGCTCAAACCATTGGCATGACCCGGTGGCTTATCATGGCCCGAGTAGTTCTGCCACAGGCCTTTCGTATCGCACTTCCACCCTACGGCAACAACCTGATTATGCTCCTGAAGGATTCATCGCAGACCTCTGCAATCACCGTTGCCGAATTGTCGCTGGAAAGCAAACTGATCGCTGCCTCCACGTTCAAAAACACGACAGTATTCACTATGGGCGCGATTGGTTACCTAATAATGAGTCTACCTCTCATTTTTCTGGTGGCGAGGCTTGAAAAGAGGTTTAAGCGAGCATGATCAGTATCACAAATCTGCACAAAGCTTTTGGAGCAAATGAAGTGCTCAAGGGCATTTCGCTCGAAGTAACCCAAGGAGAGGTGTTGTGCATCATCGGCCCCTCCGGCTCCGGCAAATCAACCATCTTGCGTTGTATCAACGGGCTGGAAAGTTACGACAAGGGAGAGATTCGTGTAGAGGGTCACCATGTGAACCGAGACACGAAGGAAATCATCTGGATCCGTACACATGTGTCCATGGTGTTTCAACGTTTCAACCTTTTTCCGCATCGAACCGTTCTTGAAAACGTCATTGAAGGCCCGGTCTATGTAAAGAAAGAAGACCGTACCCAGGCTACGAGCCGCGGCCGCGAACTCCTGAAACAGGTAGGTCTGGCAAATAAAGCGGACGCATATCCTAACCAACTCTCTGGCGGACAGATGCAGCGAGTGGCTATTGCCCGGGCTCTAGCCATGCAACCAATGGCAATCCTCTTTGACGAACCCACCTCTGCTCTCGACCCAGAACTGGTAGGAGAGGTACTAAGCGTCATGCGCAACCTTGCCGAGCAAGGTATGACCATGCTTGTCGTCACCCACGAAATGGCCTTTGCGAAGGAGGTGGCCGATCGGGTGATCTTTTTGGATGGGGGCGTCATCGTGGAGGAGGGATCGCCCCGGGAAATCCTTGTCAACCCCAGGCAAGATCGGACTCGAGATTTCTTGAGGCGGGTAATGCATGTGAAGTGAGCCCGCCTGCTGCGTTATCTGCTCAGGCCGAAGCTGAACTTTATCGTTCATCAAATCACGCGAGGAAGGAATAGAAATGAAAGAGGTCAGGAATATTACGGTCATCGGTACAGGTAATGGAGCTCACGGAGCCGCCGCGGATCTGACCTTACGGGGCTACGCCGTAACGCTTTTTGACTTGCCGGAGTTCAAAGGCAACCTAGAGGCAGTTGCCAAGACGGGTGGAATTCAGGTCATACGGGGAGAACACCGGCAATTCGTAAAAATCCATAAGTTCACCACAGATGCCAAAGAGGCTTTTGCAAAGGCAGACTGCATCATGCCTGTCGTTCCGACGTTTGCTCACAAGGCGCTGGCAGAAGCATGTGCTTTCCATGCCAGGGACGGCCAGTCCATTATTCTGAACCCTGGCTCGACGGGCGGGCTGTTGCAGTTTATGAAGGTCTTTAAAGACAAGGGCGTAACCGCAAACATTGACTGGGCTGAAACCGCAAGCCTTCCCTATGGCGCTCGCATAGTGGAACCCGGGGTTGTCAACATCCTTTTGGATGCCAAGGAGATTTTTTTCGCAGCATTTCCAGCCACGAAAACAGAAGAGATGTTTTCAGAATTCAAGAAGATGTTCCCTGCGGCTGTCAAGGTGAAGAACATTCTGGACACGGCGCTGAACAATGGGAACCCTGTTAGCCATCCGACCGGAGCTTTATTGAACGCCGGACGAATCGAATTCACTGGTGGAAACTATCTCCATTATAAAGAAGGGATCACCCCGTCTGTGGCTAGGGTGATGGAGGATGTGGATAAGGAACGAATGGCGGTCGTCCGTGCTTATGAGCTTACCGAGATAAGTACCGCCGAAAGATTGGTAATTCTGGGATACACTCATCCCGGAAAGAATCTATACGACCAGTATCAACACAGCGAAGTCTTTGCTCCCATGAAAGCTCCTCCTGATCTTCATAACCGTTTTATTATGGAGGATATTGCTTATGGACTGGTGACCTGGGCAAATCTTGGTGATCTGGTCGGGGTGGAAACACCGTTAATGGATGCTTTTGTCCGTATCGCATCCTCCATTCACGGTGTTGATTATTTTAGGGAAGGTCGTACTCTCAACAACCTGGGACTCGGGACTCTGACAGCGAAACAATTGTCGACATATGTTAATACGGGCACCTGTCAGTAATAGGATGCAATGTTAAAGAGTGTATAGGGGCAGCGAGGAAGCACTCAGTCGAAGGCGTCGCCCGTTATTTACCGTTGCTGTCCCTGGGTGCTTCATACGGAGGAGACCGTGATCGATACAATGCTGCAAAATTTCACGAACCGTGACCTGCAATTGCGAAAGGAGGCGGCAACGCCTCGGGGTATCAGCACTACGTACGACGTTTACGCTTCTCGGGCGGAAAACTCTGAGATCTGGGACGTTGAAGGCCGGCGCTTTATTGATTTTGCAGGAGGGATCGCGGTCAACAATGTCGGCCACCGTCATCCTCGGGTAGTGCGCGCGTTGAGTGAGCAGCTAGCGCAATTCATTCATACCTGTTACCAAGTCGTTCCTTATGCCTCGTATGTGCAGCTCGCCGAGCGCATAAATCAGATCACTCCGGGCTCGCACCGCAAGAAAACCGCATTCTTCAGTACTGGCGCCGAAGCAGTCGAGAATGCGGTGAAGATCGCGCGTGCGGCGACCAACCGGCCAGCAATTATCGCTTTCACTGGAGGCTTTCATGGACGCACTCTGATGGCCATGGCGCTAACCGGTAAGATGGTGCCTTACAAAGTAGGCTTTGGCCCGTTTCCAAACGAAGTGTTCCATGTTCCGTTTCCGAACGCACTGCACGGAGTAACGGTGGAACAGTCTCTCCTCGCGCTGCGAGGCCTTTTCAAGGCTGACATTGATCCCCAACGGGTAGCGGCCATGATCGTAGAACCGGTGCAGGGGGAAGGCGGGTTTTATGTGGCACCGAAGGAATTCCTTGTTGCCTTGCGTTCGCTTTGCGACGAGCACCAAATCTTGTTGATTGTTGACGAAGTACAAACCGGGTTCGGCCGCACCGGCAAGATGTTTGCCATTGAACACTACAGTTTGCTTCCCGATCTGATGACCTTCGGCAAAAGCGTAGCTGACGGCATGCCACTCACAGGAGTGTGCGGACGCGCCGAGATTATGGACGCGCCGGCGCCAGGCGGGCTGGGCGGCACCTACGCCGGCAATCCGCTGGCTTTGGCGGCGGCCAATGCGGTGCTCGATGTTTTTGAACAAGAAGGCTTGTTGGCGCGCGCTAATGTGCTTGGTGCGCGGTTGAAGGAAGCACTGGAGACCCTGCGGAGTGCCGTGCCGCAGATCGCCGAGGTACGTGGGCTTGGCGCCATGATTGGCGTCGAGTTCTGCCAGCCGGGTAGCAATACACCACACCCTGATTTCCCCAAACAAGTGCAGGCGCGAGCGCTCGAGCATGGCCTGTTGTTATTGACGTGCGGCATCTATGCAAACGTGATTCGCTTCATGTTCCCGCTTACGATTTCCGACTCCCTCATGGCAGAGGGACTCGAGATCCTGACGTCCGCACTGTTAGAAAGCGCAGCAAAGTGAACGCTACTGCGCGTTGGCTAGGGGCTAATCGTCTCGCGGTCCAAAAGAAGGGCAAATTAAGGGGCGGCAACACCAGC
>CAWHUL010000010.1:0-86550 GCA_963832365.1 uncultured Acidobacteriota bacterium
TGACCGAGAACCATTCAAGCCCCAGTGAAGAACGGATTGCTTACCTGGAGGGACTAGTCAGTCAAGCCAGAATCGCCGCCGCTGTCTTTACGCAATACACTCAAGAGGATGTCGATCGCATTGTTAAAGCAATGGTTTTGGCTGGACTCGAACAAGCGCAGTACCTGGCGGGACTGGCGATTAAAGAAACCCGGCTCGGGGTTCTGGAAGACAAAGCCCTTAAGAACATGGTGGCCACGGAGTTTGTCTACAACTACGTAAAGGACAAACGCACCGTTGGCACCATCCGCGAATTTCCGGAGCGCAATCTAGTTGAGGTGGCGGATCCGATCGGTGTCATCTTCTCGCTCACGCCAATTACGAACCCGACCTCGACGGTTCTCTTCAAATGCGTCATGGCTATCAAGACCAGGAACGCTGTTATCTTCAGCCCTCACCCGAACGCCTGGCACTCTTGCCACGAGGCTGTACGGATCATGTACGAGGCGGCGGTGAAGCACGGCGCACCTGAAGGTGTTTTCTCTTGCCTGGAATCGCACACCTTGGAGGACAACGCTTACCTCATGCATCACAAGGATGTCGGCCTGATTGATGCCACCGGTGGGCCGAGCGCGGTCAAGGCCGCCTATAGCTCCGGTAAGCCAGCCCTTGGCGTGGGCCCTGGCAATACGCCGGTCTATCTGGAAAGGACGGCCGATCTGGACATGGCCGTGGTTGACATCATCACCTCCAAGACGTTCGACAATGGAACGATTTGCGCTTCAGAGCAGACGCTTGTGATTGATGATGAGATTTATGATCGCGTGCTGAAGAACTTCGCGGAGCTGGGCGCGCACATCTGCAACGAGAAAGAGGCGAAGCTGCTGGGGCGCACGGTGATCGACCCCGAAACCGGATTCATGCAGCCTATGGCAGTCGGCCAGAAAGCCACCGATATCGCCCGCATGATCGGTCTTTCCGTGAAGCCGAACACCAAACTCTTGATCGCGCCGATTCAAGGTGTGGGTCGCGAACATCCCCTGTCGGTCGAGAAACTGTTTCCGGTGCTCGCGGTCTACCGTGCTAAGTCCGTCGATGAGGCGCTCAAAGTTTGCGTGGACGTGAACCACGCCGGCGGGCTTGGACACACGGCAGTCATCTTCTCGAACAACGATGAGATCATCCGGAAATTCGGTGAGATGATGAACGCCGGTCGGATCATCGTGAATTCGCCGGGCTCCGTTGGGGCTCTCGGCGGCATTTACAACGACATGGTGCCCACCTTTTCATTCGGATGCGGCACCGGCGGCGGCAACAGCACGACTGATAACGTAAACGTATATCACTATTTGAATATCAAACGCGTGTCTCGGAGGACGCCAGCGCATATGTGGCTTCGCATCCCCAATCACATTTATTTCAATTTGAACGCCGTGGAAAACCTGCGCCAGTTCGCCTCGCGCTCCACCGTAATTGTTACCAGTTCGTTGTTGGAGCAAATCGGCCACGTCGATATTGTCCGGCGCTACCTTTCCCCGCAGACTCGCGTCCATGTCGAGGTCATTCCCGATGCGGAGCCCGAGGTCAAGGTGGTCATGCAAGGCGTGGAGTCGCTCAAACTCTACAAAGCGGACCAAATCATCGCTCTGGGTGGCGGAGCTGTGCTCGATGCGGCGAAGATCATGAAGCTCAAGTATGAATCGCCGCAGGCCGACTTGGATGAATTGGCCGCTCCGTTCCTCGATATCCGCAAGCGCGTGGTTCAGTTCCCGACCGAGAAAATCAACCCGACGCGGTTGATCGCCATCTCGACTACCAGCGGAACCGGGAGCGAAGTGACGCCGTTTGCCGTCCTTACAGATAAAGAGCGCGGGCGCAAGGTGACACTCGCCGACTATTCGCTAACCCCGGATGTGGCGATCATCGATCCGCAGTTCGTCATGTCAATGCCGAAGGGCCTCACCGCCGATACCGGCATCGATTGTTTGACTCACGCGCTGGAAGCTGCTGTTTCGCTTTACGCTTCGCCCTACTCGGACCCGAACGCCATGCAGGCGATTCAAATGGTATTCAAGTACTTGCCCATTGCTTACGAGCACCCCGGGAATGAAGAGGCGCGCAGCATGATGCACAATGCCGCCTGCATTGCAGCAATTGCGTTCGCCAACGTCTCGGTAGGCATCAATCACGCGCTGGCACATGCCTTCGGCGCGCGCTTCGGCGTCCCGCACGGTCGGGCCAACGCGCTCATGTTGCCGCATGTGATTGCGTATAATGCGGCGGTGCCAACCAAGTTCATGCCGTCCCCGAATCAGCGTGGATATACCGCGGACAAGAAATATGCCGCAATCGCCGACATGCTTGGCCTGGGCGGTCAGACGATCGAGGAAAAGGTGAAGAACCTCGTGACGGCGACAGAACAGTTGCTCGACCAGGTGGCCATTCCACGTTCGATTGCCGAGCTGGGGATTTCAAAGGAGGATTTCGAGCGGGCATTGCCCGACTTGGTTAAGAGCGCCTTTGAAGATCCTTCCGGGCGGACGAACCCCCGTCTGCCGATGATGAACGAAATGGTCCAGCTGTTTTGGAGCGCTTATCAAGGGCGCGGTTTGGCCAAGGGAGCCACTGCGTCTCAGCAATAGTCAGTGTCACCGAAGGACGTGCGTATGACAACGAATGCCGTTTTGCTCAAAATTGACGCGGAGCGCTTAGCCCATAGCGTGCAGCAGGCCTGCGACAACCTGGACAGTGCCGCGCGCGAGGTGGCTTTGGATTTTTCTTCCGTGCGCCGGATCGACCCGAACGCCCTCCGGGCGATGGAAAAGCTGGCCGGTGCAGCAGACGATAAGGCCGTCAAGGTCGTGCTGCGTGGAGTCGACGTCAAAGTTTACAAGGTGCTGAAGCTGGTAAATCTGGCGCCGCGATTCTCGTTCCTCACCTGAGATGAGAGCGATGATCGGAAGGTTTGGCCGCGAACGAGTTACACGACGATTGGGCGACCGCCCATGAAAATGGGGCGCTCTGGCGCCTCGACGGAAGGCATCTTCATGGCAGATATTCGCAAACAGAGTTCGCTCACACCCGGAGACGCTCTTTTCCTGTATTTCGAACGCGAGGGTCAACCGGTAAACGTGGCGTCGGTCAACGTGTTCGAGGGTGTGATCTCGCTGGACAATTGCTTGCAGTTCATCGAATCCAAACTTCCCTTCATCCCTCGCTACCTGCAACGTGTGGTCGCTCCTGTGTACAACATCGACCTTCCGTCATGGGAATACGACCCCGAGTTCGACCTGCGCAATCACGTTCGCGAGGTCGTGCTGAAACATGGAACAGAGTCTGAATTTAAGAATGCAGCCGGCCGGATCCTGAGCACTACATTGGACCGTAATCGGCCTCTGTGGGACTTTACTCTGGTGAGCGGACTGAAGGGCAATCGTACGGGCGCGGTTATCAGGATGCACCATTGTCTCGCCGACGGAATTGCAGGAGTGGGACTGCTAAACGCCCTCATGGATCCGAGCCCCACGCCGCCGCCGATACCCAAGGATAGGGTGCCCTTTCACGCGCCGCCGCGACCGCTGGGCGAGAAGTCGCTGCTGAACGACTTGATCAACTCGTCGATGTCTGTCGTGAAGCGCTTTCTGGCCGCCGAATCAGAGCTGCTGACCTTGACCAAGCAGGCTATAGCAGGTGTGGAAGAACGGCCCGAAGCGGCAGAAGCACGTGCCGAGTCTGCTGCTAATCCTGATGCGCGGACTCCGCTCCTTGACGAATTGCAACGTGTGCTGCCGGATGTCGCCGCGATTCCCAATCGCCTGCCATTCAACACCGTCTGCCGCGGCCCTCAGAAGTTCAACTGGCTCGGAATTCCGCTCGCCGACATAAAGGCCGTAAAGCAAGCCTGCGGCGCTACGGTTAACGATGTCGTACTCACCCTCGTGACTTCGACTGTACGGCGCTACGCGGAATTGCACGATGTTCGGCTTAAGGGACAGCGAGTGAGGATCATTGTTCCGGTGAATATCCGTGGCAACACGCAAACAAGCGACCTCGGAAATCGGATCACGTTTATTCCAGTCGACATCCCGCTCGATATCGCTGATCCCCGTAAGCTGATCGATGCGGTGCGTGCGGCAGTGGCCCGTGCCCGGAGCGCGCATTTGGCCGAACTGGTCGGCCTGCTCGGGAGCTGGATAGGCGCGATTCCGAATGCTTTGCAAGCGATCGTAGGCCCGCTTATCAGTCAGTTGCCTCTCAGCCTTTGCAATCTGATTTGCACCAACGTGCCCGGCCCCCAGGTCCCCCTTTACTTCCTTGGTCACCGGCTGCTCTCCTGCCATCCGTATGTGCCGATCGGCGGCGAGATGGGAATGAACTGCGCCGTTCTGACTTATGACGGCACCGCATTCTTCGGATTTACCGGAGATGCACATGCAATTCCCGATCTTAGGGTTCTGGACAAACTGCTCAGCACGAGTTTTGTGGAATTGCTGAAGGCGGTCGGCGTCCGTCGGCCTCAACCGAGCCGCAAACGGGCCAAGCCACAGGCCAAACCTGTTCCGGCTAGTGCAAAATCCGCTGCAAAAGTTGTCAAAGTCGTGGTGGTGCCGGAAGCAATTGCCTCTCCCGCAAAATCCGCGAGAGAACCGGAGGCAAAAGCAGTAGCAGGTCAGCAGGTGATATCGCTAAGTGTGGGCGGTGAAGAACCATTGCAAGCAGTTCGGAACCAAGCTCAAGGGCGTACTGAGCTACCGAGTCGATGACTTCGTGGCCTTGCTGCGCCGGCGCTTCCGAGCAGGACTACCGGCCCGCTTCTCTAACTCCGCGATGCGCTTGCGGAGTTGCTGCAACTCGGTTTCTTCACCCTGTCTTTCCGGTTGTTTTTCCGACACGGTACTCTGGATAAACGTCTTGACCAATTGCAGCGGAGAAGTGGCCGCGGACTTTACCTCGCTTAACCCGTCTTCAACCGTGTTCTGCACTTTGCGATAGGCGTCGAATGCCGAATTCAAATACCACATGATGAACTCGCGCCCGACATGATCCGAGGCAACGACCAGTTGGCGCAGCAGCTCAAGCGGGAGGCCTGTAGGCTTTTCCTTGGCATCTTCCATGACGATCTGCATCAAACACCCGCGGGTCAGATCCTCGCCGGTTTTGGCATCGACAATCTGCACCTCTGTGCCATTTCGGACCAGAGTCGCCACTTCGTCTAAATTGACATACCGGCTGGACGATGTGTCGTATAGCCGTCGATTTTTCCCGTATTTCTTGAAAACTACCTTCGCAGGTCGGGTCGCCTCGCCACTGTTGCCCCGCAACATTTTTACCCCCAGCTATTGACATCCGCGATTCAATATACTACTTTGTTCTTAATTGTTGCAATGCAACATGGAGAACATGGAGGACGTATGCCACGAAATGCGAAGAAGCCAGCCGAACCCGAGAACCGGTTATCATCTTTTGCTTCCTTGCTGATGGGATGGACACAGCAGGGCATTGATAGCTTCCTGGCCACGCAGAAAATCCTCGCCGACTTTGCAACGCGCAAAGCCACCGGAGCAATTGAGGGTCTGCGGGAAGGAATGTCCGGCCCCGAGAACTCTCCCACCGCGATTCTGACCGAACTCGCCGTCGAGGGAACTGCAAGTCTCACCGAAGCGCAGCGAGTCCTGTTGAATTTGGTGGAACAGGAAAACGACATCGTAATGGGCGCCATTGCGGAGCGCGTCGAGGGCTACGGCCCAGCCGCCTCTGTGGCGAACCGTCTGCGCCGTGGGATCGACACGCTGGTCGATATGCAGCAGGAGTTCCTGACAATTACCAGCAAACATATGCAGACGCGGCTGAAGTCCAACGAAGCCCCGAATGCCGAGTGCCTGGTCGATGCAACCCGCGATGCGATGGATAACTTCGTCCGCTCACAGAAGAAACTTCTGGATGTGATTGTCGAGGGCGGAGCGAAGCCAAAGGGCGGCAAAGCTGAGGAGACGAAGAAGAAGGCCGAGATCTCCGGCATTGCGCGCGAAGCGGCGAGTTCGTTCATCGATGCTCAAAAGAATCTGTTGGATCTCGCTGGGCAGCAGGTCAACGTCAATCTGCAGGTGGCGGGCAAACTGGCGGAAATGGCAAACCTGCTTCGCCTGAACCCCCTGCCGAATATTACCGGAGATAGCGTGAAGAGCTTCGTGGACGCAGAAAAAGCCATGTTCGACACGATTATTAAGCCCAATGGCGCCAAGAGCGCACCTAAGGTGGCGCGCGCTACAAAGCGTCACGCTAGCCGCCGCCGCGCACCTGCTGCTCAGGCCGCAGGAGCATAATTTGCACGACGGGCGAGCGTTTTCTCTGTAAGGCGCTCGCTTCATAATGCAGCACGCTGATGGAGTTGTGGATCGTGCCGTTGGTTTCGCCCAGCGGCACGAATTTTCTTGCTCTTACGCGAGGGTGCGCTCGAAGGCAACGCCGCCTGCCGAACACAGTTCGAACGCTGTTCAGATCGCAAGCAACGTAAGTTGGCCCCCTGCCATCTATGTTCGGAGGCGTCTTAGGATGCGCTCGTTCCCAGCCACGGAACTAAGGCGCAGGAGCATTTACGAAGTTACGATGGCTCCGAGAGAATTCCTCTGGAAAAGCAAACAAAAGCTGAAATCCCAATCTGGAACGAGGCGTTGTGTGCCGTTGACCTCCTGTTGCTCCACGCCTCTCCTGTTTGCTACGGCTTCGGGATACCGCACGGCAACGGATCTGGCGTTGTTATAATCCCGGGCTTCCTTGGGTCAGACCGATATCTGCTGCAACTTCATTCGTGGCTCGAACGCGTCGGATATCGGTCCTATCGCTCGGGTATAACGCTCAATGCAGAGTGTCCAAACCTGCTCATTCAGAATCGCCTGAACGCAATCATTGACAGGGCTCTCGACGAGACCGGCCAGAAGGTAGACCTCATCGGCCACAGTCTTGGCGGGATGATGGCCCGTTCTTTAGCGGGTCAGAGGCCGAATGATGTCGCTTCCATCATTACACTGGCGGCGCCATCCAATGAAAACATGTCCCACGAAATGGTCCGTCGCGCAGCGCAGGTTGTTCGCAAGCAGATTCTACGCGAGCAAGGTCCCAAGGTACTGCCCAAGTGCTACACGCATCATTGCACCTGCGATTTTCTAACTCATTTGCGCAGTGACGTACCCCCATCCGTTCTGGAGACTGCAATCTATACGCGAGATGACGGGATAGTGAACTGGCGATGTTGCGTAACAGGCAAACCCAATGTGGATGTCGAGGTCACCGGAACGCACATTGGACTGGTATTCAACGCTGCTGCTTACACTACAATCGCCACTCGCCTAGCGCAGGTCCATTCGCGGACCATTCAGCGCAGCCTGCTTCCGGTGCTCAGTCACGGCAGATGCGGTTGAAGGCGATCCCTTTACCAGGCTGAAACGCGGGGTAGCAACTTGTCCAGTACTGTCTGTTCCAACTTGATGGACAGGCGGCCACTGTAGAGCATGGCGCTACACTGCACCTTCATCAAATCCCTGAGAGTGAGCGGCAACCCTGCTTTCGAGCCGATGGTCAGCCAGCTTTGCAGACCATGGCGGGCAACGGCGTAGGCCATGGACACACCGGAACCGCGGATGTCGGCGACAACCCCGTCCAGCGTGAACAGCACCTTCGACAGCATAATCAGCGATGATGCGAAGCGAATGCCTTTGGCGGCGGTTCGTTGCAATAGTCGCATGGCGTCCACGGCACCCGGCACCCACCTTAATGGCTGCTCCTCAAAGAATTCTTCAACGGTCTGACGGATTATCTTCGCCTGCTTTGAATCGCGGCGCGTCGTGTCGCCCTGGCTCAGCGTCTGAATCTCACTGCAAGCGCCTACCGGATCGCGTAAGCCGACCATAAGAACGAGAAGCGCCAAATGCCGTCGTTGCTCGCGACTCAAACGCTCCGTCAGGGCCCAATCCAGAATAATCAGCTCCCCTGTCTGATTGTCATAAAACAGATTGCCTGCATGGGGATCGGCGTGGAACAGCGCGCTCTCCTGCGGTGCGAAGAGTGGAACGGCAATTAGCGTTTCGATCAGCTGCTCGGCCACTTGGCCGCGACGCCGTGCGGGCATCCGAGCAACCGCCTCGGTTACTTTTTCTCCATGCTCCTCGCTCATCGCCGTGATCTTGGAGGTACACAGCGCCTGATAAATCCGCGGCACCCGGACCTTGGACAAAGAACCGTAAAGCGCGTACGCCTCGACCAGCGTCTTCTGTTCGCCAACAAAATGGACCTCGTGTTGCAACAGTCGACGTACCTTCGTGAACGTATCGGTGAGCACGTCCTTTGCAAGGCCGTACTCGCGATACCTCGATCCAAAGAAGTCAGCCAGCCCTTGCAATAACTCCATATCTTCGGCAAAGCACGCCGGGATGTAAGACTTCAGGGCCTTGAAGACTCCCCGCTGAGGCTCGCCGGTCTTAGGGTCCTTACACGTGAAGCGTAAGACCGCGCTGACACTCGCCTCCGACAATATGGATGGCTCTATGTGAACGGCATAGGCCTCAGCCCGGGCCCCCAGTTCCTGCCGGATAATGGCGCACATTTCCTCTGCGCTCACGTCACGGATACCGTTCTCCAGTTGAGAAAGGGCCTCCCGCAAGGCAGGACGCAGATAGTGGTTTCGCGCAATCACCTGGCCGAGCTTTTGGAGACCGGGGACTTTTGCTATTAAACGCAGTAATCGGGTTTCGGGAGGGGTATTCGGCGGAAGTTCGATTTGCTCCAAAAGCTTGGGAGCGAGCCGCGCATCGGACAGGTGCAAAATAACAAACAGCATCGCATCGCGGACGGGTGGGCGCCAGTTCTCATACTCCGGCGGGACCAAAGCCTCGACTGGCACAAACTTCTCGACAATCAATTTTCCGACTTGAGCGCGCAACAGCCGCCCGACAGGAGTCCCCAGCGCGGTCTCGATCGCGCTGACCTTGTCGGCCGTCGTGCCATTTCCAGGCAGCAGGCTTGCCATCGACGCGTATGCCTGCTCCGGTGAAGAACCTTTCAAAAGCCCTTCCATGAAAGTCAGGTTCGACATTCGCGAGCCTCACCAGCGGCTTCCCGCACCTGCGACTGCAGGGCCACAGGTCATTGTAGCTCTCTTTCAACTGTATTCGCAGTTATCCGAATAGGGTCTGAATTTCGAGCCGCACTTTTCATTTCAAGATAAATCGTTTATATTCTCGTGGCTTAGGATGCGCGTGTGCTCACGAATGCATCCTAGAACCTAGCGTGCTCAGAATCCATGATTTCCGGTCAGGGAATGCCATGACCATTCGCACTATCTCTGAGCTGTTCTATCGCGTGGTCGAGCGAGATTTCGACCGCGTCCTGACAATCAAGCGACAAGAAGGATGGACTCCGGTTTCGTCTCGCGAACTCTACCGCGACGTCGTGGGAGTTGCACGCGCGCTACAAAGCTGGGGCATTCGGGAAGCCGATCGTGTAGCAATCCTGAGCGAGAACCGTCCCGAGTGGGCTGTAGCGGATTTTGCCACGATGCTGCTGGGTGCGGCGACCGTCCCCATTTACGCTACCCTCACCGCAGAGCAAACGCTGCACCTGTTGCGCGATGCCGGAGCACGAGCGATCTTCGTCTCGACCGCCGATCAACTCCGCAAGGTAATGGACATCAAAGACCGCTGCTCGATTGAGAAGATCGCGGTCATGGATGATGTCCACGCTGCCGGGATCGTTCCCATGGAGGGTCTAATGCGGAGCGGCCCCGATCAGCGCGATGACGCGTTCGATTCGCGGGCGCTTGCGATTGGCCCTGATACGCTGGCGACCATCATCTACACTTCAGGCACAACGGGGACGCCGAAAGGCGCGATGTTGACGCATGGGAATCTGGCGTCCAACCTTCTGCACTCGCACTATCTGCACCCTTTTGAATGTGGACAGGTCAGTATCTCTTTCATGCCCTTGTCGCATGTCTTCGCACGCCATGTCGACTACGTTATGTTGTCGCATGGGGTGACCATCGCGTACTGCCCGTTCCACGATCAGCTATTGTCTGTGCTCGGCGATGTCAAACCGCACGTTTTCGTAGCTGTTCCGCGCGTGTACGAGAAGATTTGCAGTCAGGTGCGAAGTAAGTTCAAGAGTCCAGTGAAGCGCAAACTTTACGAATGGGCGATGCGCGTGGGCCAGGAGCACAAGCATGAAGTGCAGGCAGGCAAGAGGCCTGCCGCGATGCAATGGCGATTGGCCGACAAGCTACTCTTCTCGAAGCTGAAAGCCGCTTTAGGCGGGCGCGTCGAGCTGTTTGCTTGCGGCGGCGCGCCATTGAGCCGAGAAGTGCTCGACTGGTTTGCGGGTATTGGAATTTCGATTTATGAAGGCTATGGGTTAACTGAGACTTCACCGATCATCGCCGTAAACAATCCCAAGTCTTTCCGCTTCGGTAGCGTAGGACCGGTCGTCAAGAATGTTGAGGTCCAGGTCGCCGACGACGGTGAAATCCTGGTAAAGGGGCCTTCGATATTCAAGGGTTACTGGAACATGCCAGATGAAACGGCGGCCGTTTTTGATGGTGAGTGGTTCCATACAGGGGATGTGGGCCGTGTGGATGCCGAGGGATTTCTTTATATTACGGACCGCAAGAAGGACCTTATCAAGACCTCGGGTGGGAAATTCATTTCTCCGCAGCCAATCGAGTGCAGGCTGAAGACCAGTTTGTTAATCGAAGAAGCTGCAATCATCGCCGACCGGAGAAACTTTCCCTCGGCGATCATTGTGCCGGACTTTCCTGCGCTGGAAGAATGGGCCGGGCTTAACCGCGTTCCGTTCGCCTCGCGCAAGGAGCTGGTTGCCACTCCTGAGGTCTTCGCTCTGTACGAGAGCATCGTAGCCGGCGTGAACGCTGACCTGGCGCGGTTCGAAAAGATCAAGAAATTCATCATCGCGCCCGACGAGTTCTCAATGGCGAATGGGGCTCTCACTCCCACCATGAAACTGAAGCGGCGATTCATCGAGCAGCATTACTGCAAGGAACTGGACCGGCTTTACGAGAGCGATACAGAAGCCCTCAAGGCGGGATAGCTTCGCCAGTTCCCTGCCGTCGCGCCACTTCGACTCGGGTTCACTGCGTCCGCTTGGCAGGTCACGTTTTTCCTATTTTAGGGAGCACCAATGTGTTCAGTAACTTGCAAGATCCGGAAACCCTGCGGTGCCCAACCTGTAGCAAAATTCAACGCCACGGAGCCGCAAAAAGGTGTATAAGAAGGTTGCCGGAGATTTTGCGACTCGCAATTTAGACGATCGCTGGGACATTCCCTAAACGCCTCTGGCATCTCGGTTAGTGTTAGCTCTCGGATTTGCAAGTGAACGTCAACCTTTTTGCGATCATCACTTGATCAGAATCGAGGTGCAAGTCGAATTCAACTAACCTGCACAATAAAGGTTTAGCTTTCTAAATTGAGGGGCCGCAAGAAATTGCGGCCCTTGCCTGTGTGCCGCGCATTTTCAGCCGCAAAACCACCTTATTTAAAACTTTTTCTCCATTCAAAATTTTCTTTTCCGCGTGATTCAACTGGTGTAAACTGCGCAGTCAACGAAGAGGTTTTCCGTCGGCGTCAGTGACCGGCGGTGACCTTGGGGGTGAGCAATGACAGAGCGCGTGATGCATAGCTGGGATGATGACCAGGGCGGTCACTCGGTTTGCTCCGAGTGCCTCAGAGCTTTCGGTCATGCCGCAACATGTCGAAGCGATACCGCTCCGCAAGGTGCGGTGCGGGAAGTCTGTGAGGATGAATCGACAGAAGAGAAGGACTAGAGGACTGACCGTAGCCCCTTTCCCTAAAGACTGCTTAAAATGTGTTCTCCAAAGGGAGTTTTTCAGCAGCCTACTAAGACTCCCCGCGGGGACAGCCCGCGTTCAAACTCAGTGGAAATTTGTCGCGTCTTGATGGGCACTTTTCGCGAGCTCTCGGCTTGAACGTCGCCCGGCCCGTGTCTTCCGATGTGGCGTACTCCCGTTGCGCGGAGTTGCAGATTCTTGCTTCCTGATCTGCCGCCCGGAAATATTACGAAACTCTGACATGAAAATCGGCTCCCATTTGGGGTAATCTGTTTGTATTCAATGAGCGATCATCCATTAATCATCCAAGGTGGGATGGGCGCTGGAGTTTCCAACTGGCGACTCGCGCGCGCTGTCTCCGAACTAGGTCAGCTCGGAGTTGTGTCTGGAACAGCTCTGGCCCACATCCTCGCAAGACGATTGCAAGACGGCGACCCCGGCGGCCACATGCGGCGGGGCCTCGACCATTGCCCTCTGCCGGAGATGGTGGAGAAGATATGGCGGAAATATTACATTCCAGGCGGCAAATCCGAGCCGTCGCCATATAAAGCGGTACCAATGCCGGCCAAGAATGCTTCTCGTGAATACGACGAGCTTTGCATTGTGGCCAACTTCGTCGAGGTTTTCCTCGCACGCGAAGGGCATAGCAACCCCGTTGGCATCAACTATCTGGAAAAGATCCAGCTGCCGCATCTGTCTTCCATTTTTGGCGCCATGCTCGCCGGCGTCGATTACGTGATCATGGGGGCTGGCATTCCCCTCAAGATCCCGGGCGTCCTCGATCATTTTGCAAATTTCGAGCCTGCAACCTACACACTGCAGGTCGCGGGCTCGACCGACAGCGCCGAAGCAACAATTTCTTTTGTCCCGCGGGACTTTGTGGAACGCGAACTTTCGCCGCTGTTGCGCCCAAAGTTTCTTGCGATCGTCGCCTCGAATACGCTCGCCGTGACCGTGCTCAAGAAGGCCAATGGAAAGGTCGACGGACTGGTCATTGAGGGGCCCACGGCAGGTGGCCACAACGCGCCGCCACGCGGAAAGCTCCAGCTCAGCGAAACGGGTGAAGCGATCTACGGCGAACGCGACATAGTGGATCTGGCTGCAATACACGCACTGGGAGTCCCGTTCTGGCTCGCCGGCGGATATGGTACTGCCGATAAAGTGCGTGAAGCGCTAGCCGCCGGTGCCGCCGGCGTGCAAGTGGGCACCGCGTTTGCGTTCTGTGTCGAGTCGGGATTGCGGGATGACTACAAGCAGGCAATTTTGCAAAAGGTCGCCGCCGGCGAAGCGAAGGTGTTCACGGATCCTTTATGCTCCCCAACGGGCTTCCCGTTCAAGGTCGTGCAGTTGGAGGGTTCGGGGTCGGAGTCGCAGACCTATTTGGCACGAGTTCGTCTCTGCGACGTTGGGTATCTGCGCGAAGCTTATGTTACTGAAGGCGGAGCCATCGGTTACAGGTGCTCCGCCGAGCCGGAGAATAACTACGTCCGTAAGGCTGGAAAGCTGGACAAGACTCCGGGGAGAAAGTGCATTTGCAACTCACTGCTGGCGAATATCGGCTACTCCCAGGTGCGGCAGGATGGCCATTTGGAAGAAGGCCTGGTAACCGCCGGCGATGACTTGGCGGGAATCACGCGCTTTCTACCACCAAACGGGAGCATGGCTTACAGCGCGGCAGATGTAGTCGCAATGCTGTGCGGCTCGGCTCGTGTGTCAACTGAACCCGCGTCCGGTTCCTGATCTTCGAACGAAATACGCCTACCTATGAAACTCCGTCCCAATTTGCGCAGCTAGGGCGCAGGTTGGGACGCGCTCCTGTCCGCCTGCGCTGAACCCGGCGGAATATGGCATTCGCATGCACCAAGTACTGTACGGCTAAACGAAGCATCAGTATACTTTCGTGGCCCTGGACGTAGATGGAATCCATATCCCAGTAAATATGACGTTCAGCGCAACGAATCTGCATTGGGCGGATAACCTTGGCGTGCAGCTCCAGATGATAAGGTGCCCGCGCCCGGATCCAGGCACCCACGGCAACCTTGACGGCTGAAAAGTCGGGTCGCCAAGCCAGTCTCTCGCGGTTACAATCGCTTTGCTGCCGCAAGGCGTCGAAAGAAACCTCAACTAATCGGGAGGAGACTGCATGTTGAAGGGGCGCAGGGCAATCGTTACCGGTTCAACCACTGGAATTGGCCAGGGCATTGCAAACGCGCTGGCCGCCGCTGGTTGCGCGGTTATGCTGAATGGCTTCAGCGAAGCCGCTGAGATAGAAGCGCAACGCGCTGAAATGGTTCTGCGGTATGGCGTGGAAGTGCTCTACAACGGCGCCGATCTGGCCAAACCGGAAGATTGTGAACAGCTTGTTCGAGACACGGAGAAGCGGCTGGGTGGCGTGGACATTCTGGTCAACAATGCTGGAATCCAGCACATCTCGCCCATCGAGGATTTTCCGATCGAGCGCTGGCAGGCCGTGATTGCCGTGAATCTTTCGTCTGCCTTCTACACGATGCGGGCCGCGCTGCCTTGCATGAAGGCGCGCAACTGGGGACGGTTGATCAATATTTCCTCTGCCCACGGCCTGATCGCCTCGACCAACAAGTGTGCCTACATAGCCGCCAAGCACGGCATATTGGGCCTGACGAAGGCGGTTGCGCTGGAAAACGCAAAGACCGACGTTACCTGCAATGCAATTTGTCCCGGTTGGGTGCTCACCGAGTTGGTGAAGAAGCAGATTGCGCTGCGGGCGCAGACACAAGGCATCTCGTACGAGCAAGCGCAGCAGAACCTGATCGCTACCGAACCCACGGGACGCTTTAGCACGCCGGAGGAAATGGGCGCACTGGCCGTCTTTCTGTGCGGAGAACACGCCGGCAATATCACCGGCGCAAGTTTCTGCTCCGACGGCGGCTACACGGCACAATAAGGACATTGCCCGCGGCCTTTGCAAAAACGGGTGCCCCACGTCCCGCCCCGATGTCGGGCTGACGTGGGCCATTTCCCAAGCACTATCCAAATTGACCCCACTACTCGGCAGTGCTGCCACTTCTGCGCGGCTCTTTATACCCACTTCAGGTACTTTCCTCGAAGTCGTAAGGTGCTTGCCGTAACTCCATTTTTGCCTAAGTAACGTAAGTTCTCATCCAGAGCTGGTTTCCATCGACTGGCAATCGCTGCCCTTAGCACTTTCGAAGGTGAAATGGCCATCGGGTCTGGACAGAACAGTATGCGAAAGTTGGCCATAGTTCTTCTCGCGGTATTGGGAATGAACTGCATCGCGAACGCCGACGATCCAGTCACCGCCGGATTGGCGGCAGGTGCGAGTTCATCCAGAGATTCCGCGGTCGTTATGGCAGGCTTGAACACTCTGCCATCGGCGCCTATGCCGGTTTACAGCCCAACTTCCACGCCGCCCGGCGCATTCGCGCCCATCGTTGCCATCGCCCCGGCCACCAGGGTAGCGCCTCCGGCTTTAGGTGCAGATAAACATCCGTTCCTGGACAAGGCCAACTGGGCAATCTTTGCTTCGCTCGTAGCGGCACGCGCCATGGACCCGATTTCGACCTGGCAGTTCCGCCGCCACGGATTGCATGAATCTCAGTTGACGGACGGATTCGTAGACAACAAGCCGCTATTTGCCACGTACTCCGCCTCGCTTGTTGCCGGACAGATATCGGCTTCCTACATGTTTCACCGCATGGGCTGGCACAAAGTGGAGCGCATCAGCGCGATCATACATACTGGAGTGGTCACCGAAGCGGTTGTACACAACTACCGAATCGGCACAAAACATTAGGAACCCCGCTACACGGCTTTGCGTGCAGCGTGGTTTTTGGCTGGTTTGCCGTGCGGAGTCGTTCCGGCTTCCGGAACCTTGTGGTTTTGCGCCTTGGCGTCCGCGTGAGTCACCAGTAGCGCCTCGAGTTGACGCAGCAGGTCCGGTGTGTTGACGGGCTTGACCAACAGCGAGTGTGCCCCGCGAGCCTGCCAGTCATTGCCAAGCGACGGGTAAGCGGTAAGGATGGCGGTGGCAGGATTGTACTTCTGCTGGCGGGCTGCATGAATAACGTCAAAACCGGAATTTTCGCTCTCCATGCGCATATCGGTGATCACCATCTCAAATTCGGCGGTTTGCAGCTTTTGTTTCGCCTCCAGTGCTGAGGCGGCTGTGGCAACTTCAAATCCGTTCAGCTCCAGAATCGCCTTCAGGGTCAACAATATTGCCAATTCATCGTCGACCAGCAAAATTCGACGTTTCATTCCCAGCCCCCAACTTCTTCATAGTCGGTTTATTTCACCGTTGCAGCTAACTCTTATTGTATTCGAAGTAATCCTCGACAAACCGATCGCTCCGGCACCCCACCGGAAGCAAGCAGATCGATTGTTATAATAACCCCAGTGGGTACCTTCTTTGTAGAAAACTTCGGATGCCGAGCCACTCAAGCCGACGGCGCCGCCATGGAGCGCGATCTCCTGGAAAAAGGCATGACGCGCGCGACGGCAACCACCCAGGCGGAGTTGGTGGTATTAAACACCTGCACGGTCACCACTTCGGCCGATCATGACGCACGCGCCACCATCCGCCGCATCCATCGCGAAAACCCCGGGGCCAGGATTATTGTAACTGGTTGCTACGCGCAACGCGCGCCCGGCGAATTGGCGTCCCTGCCGGGTGTCTCGTTGGTCGTGGGAAACTCGCACAAGTCCCAGCTTGCGGAGATTGCTGTCGAGCGGGCAGGCCAACCTCGACAGGCGGATGCTCTGCCCCTCGCGGGCGGATTCGTTCCACTTTCGACCCTGAATGCAAAGCTGCCGCAAGATTGCACGTCGCCGGCTGAAATCATCGTAGGCGATATCTTCGCGCATACCGAACTGACAGCCGCTCCCGTCTTCGAAGCCGATACGGCCAGCGAAAAGACCCGCCCCAACCTGAAGGTGCAGGACGGCTGCAACAACCGCTGCTCCTTCTGCATTATTCCGTTTGTTCGCGGCAAGAGCAGGTCGCTGAAATTGGAGCAGGTACTTGCCAGCGTTCGCGAGCTGGTGGCCAGCGGATACCGTGAAATCGTGCTCTCGGGCATTAATCTTGGCCGTTGGGGACGCGATTTTTCGCCGTCGATGTCCGGCCAGAGCGCTGCCCAACGCGTGCGGTTTGCCGAATTGCTGCACGCGATTCTGGCGGAAACCTTGGTGGAAAAGATTCGCATCAGCTCGGTCGAACCGATGGACTGGAGCGATGAACTGATCGATCTGACGGCCTCTTCTCCGCGCATCTGCAAGCACGCGCACGTCCCGTTGCAGTCCGGCAGCGACCGCATCTTGCGGCAGATGCATCGCCGCTACCGTCCCTGGCACTACGCCGATCGCATCCTGAAGATCCGGCAAGCCATGCCCGATGCCGCCATCGGTGCCGACGTCATGGTCGGCTTTCCGGGCGAAACCGACGACGACTTTGAGCAAACGCGAGCACTGATCGAGAACCTGCCGTTCACTTATCTCCATGTTTTCACCTATTCCTCGCGGCCCGGCACCCCCTCTGCCGCCATGCCGTCGCAGGTTCGTGGCGATGTGGCGCATGAGCGCAACCGCATCCTCCGTGAACTGGCTGCACAGAAAAAGCGGCAGTTTCAGGAAGGGTTCGTCGGGAGGACGCTGGAGGCAATCACCCTGACGCACGTAGACGAGCAGAATGGCTTCACCGAGGCGCTGACCGGCAACTATCAGAAGCTCTGGATCGAAGGCATTCATCAGGCGAATCAGACAGTCTTGGCGCGGATTGTTGGAATTGAGGGTGAGGCGCTGCTGGGCCAACTTCTGGGATAGTCAGGAAATCGAGTTCCCCTTCCCGCTGTACTGTCCTGCTATGTGCGCTACCGGCTCACCTGTGCCCATAAACTTGCCGAACCCTGGAAGCCCCGTAGCGGTCTTTGAGAATCTCAATGTAGTATGCGCACGCGTGTTGAGCGACGAACTGTTGATCTCTCCGGCTATCCAGACCTGGTGGTGATTTATCTCGGCATGCGCGTGAATCGGGTCACAGGTATCAAGACGCTGATGGGATTTGGACGGCAGATTCCCGACTCTGCCGCGGCACAGCCTGACGGGCTCCTTCGGCATGAGACGGTTCTTTACTCGCTGTTTCCGATGCACGTCGGCATGCGGCAATACTGGCGCGACCTCGATTCGCTGATGAAGTGGACACGATCGGAGCCGCACCGGAAATGGTGGCAAGACTTCCTGAAGGATTCCGGCGGGACCGGGTTCTGGCACGAAACCTATTTCCGGCGCGGCGGCATGGAAGCCATTTACGACGACGTGCCGCAGGCGATTGGGTTTATGGCGTTCGCGCCTGTGTTGCCGGCTCGTGGGCCAATGTTCGGTGCTGCGACGAGAGGCGGAAAAGAATTTCAGAACCAGCCAGTCGTGTCGGAGACGGAGCTCTACGACGAACCAGCAGCCTAGAAAAGGGCCGTCGCGGAAACATCTACTCTGGGCGTGCTATAATCGGGCGATTTCCATACATCGGAGGACCGTATCGATAAACGTTTCATTCGGACCAATGAGCGCATCAGGGCTCGCGAAATTCGTGTGATTGATGATCTGGGCGAACAGCTCGGCATCATTCCACCCTTCGAGGCGCTCAAAATCGCAAAGGAGAAAGGGCTCGACCTGGTTGAGATTTCACCGACGGCGCAACCGCCGGTGTGCCGCATTATGGATTACGGCAAGTTTCTCTACCAGGAGGAAAAGAAGGAACGCGAGGCCAAGAAAAAACAGACGCGAATCGTCGTCAAGGAAGTGAAATTCCGCATCAATGTCGACGATCACGACTACGAGACCAAGAGGAATCACGTGATTCGCTTCCTGGCGGATGGGGATAAGGTCAAGGCCACCATCTTTTTCCGCGGTCGCGAAATGACGCGGCAGAGCCTGGGACGCGAAATTCTGGAAAGGCTCATCAAAGATCTCGGCGACAAGGCTATCGTTGAGTTCCGGGCACGGCAGGAAGGCAACACCCTGCATTTGATCCTGGCTCCTCCAAAAACAAAATAAAGGCTTTCCCGAGGCGAAGCCTGCACCTCTAACGAGAAAGTCGCCCGCTGAAGTCACTTGGATTTGGCGGAAACGGCTCTCTTGTGTTTTCATAGATATAGCGGCGGCAGTTTTCGACCGCCGACAGGGACTCTAATGCCAAAGATTAAAATGAAGACGCACAGCGGCGCCGCCAAGCGCTTTAAGAAGACGGCGAGTGGCAGGGTAAAGCGCGGACACGCTTTCCAACGCCACATCCTGACTTCGAAGGGCACCAAGCAAAAGCGTCAGGCCGATATGCCCGGCATGGTTTCAAAAGCTGACCAGCCCAAGGTCAAGCGGATGATTCCGTACTAGTTCGCCCACCGCCCCAATCTGATCTTGGGGCTTGCCGCCGGATGAGTCATCCGGCAAAGCGTGTGAAGAGGCCAATAGCTGACTTGGCTCCTGCCTCCAGCCGCTTTATCCCAGCCACCGCCAAGCGGAGGTCATGGGAGCCCGGGAACGGGAACATAAAAAGGAGAATCAATGCCTCGCGTAAAACGTGGGACCAAACGCCGCCAATACCGCAAGAAGATACTCAAGCGAGCATCCGGCTATTTCCTGAACAAATCCAAGCTCTACCAGGCCGCAGAAGAGCAGGTGGAGCGCGGCTTGAAGACCGCGTTCGTCGGACGCCGCCAGAAGAAGCGTCAGTTCCGCTCGCTGTGGATCGTGCGCATCAACGCCGCCTGCGTTCTGAACGGCATCAGTTATAGCCGATTCATCAGCGGCCTCAAGAAAGCCGGGATCGATCTCGACCGCAAGATCCTCGCCGATCTCGCGGTCAAAGACGCCGCGGGCTTTGCTTCGCTGGTCGCACAGGCCAAGACCGGCTCTGCCGCCGCATAATTTCACGACCGAGGCTGAGCACTACGATTTTCATGATGGGCGGCCAGCGGGGCCGCCCATCGTGCATTGGAGTAAACGGGCAGGCTAGGTTGGATCAACGCGCTCTCCCAGTTTCACCAACATCGCTCTTCCTGTGTCATGCTGAGCGAAGCGAAGCATCCCGCGACTGTCGGAACCATCAGCGGCATCGGTGAGGTAAATCATAGTGGGATTCTTCGCTTCGCTCAGAATGACATTCTGGAAGAGATACTTGTAAGGTGCTTGTAATGTACTCCGTCCCCAAACTCGAAGACTACTCGCCAGAGGCTCTGGATAAGGCTTCGCGAGATCTCTATGCCGCTGTTCGCCACGAGGCTGACACCGTTCCAAATCCAAAGGCGTTCAAGGATTTTCACGATCGCTGGCTTGCCAGAAAGAACGGGATTACTACACAAATTAATGATCTGTGGCTAAAAGCGGCACCTCTGGAAGCGAAGCGAACGGCTGGCATGAAGGTTAACCAGATTAAGGTTTATGTCCAGCGCATCGTGGCGGACTGTCAGGTCAGGCTCGATGTTTTCGAGGCAACAGGTGGGCGTAAGGGCCAACCGATTCCAATCGACGAGTCCGCAGGCGTATATGAAGACCGACCGATTACTGAGGAAGACTTGAAGCATGCGCGTTCAGAAGCCCAGGCAAAAAAGCTTGCGGCCGAGCGCATCGATGTGACCTTGCCCGGCATTCGCCGCGAATTGGGCGTGCGCCATCCGGTGCTGCGCACGATGGATGAGATCATTGCCGTCTTCGTCGCCATGGGCTATTCCGTTGCCGAGGGGCCGGAGGTCGAAAGCGACTACTACAATTTTGAGGCGCTGAACTTTCCGCCCAATCACCCGGCGCGCGATACGCAGGACACGTTGTTCATCGCCGGACAGGAGCGGCGACCGCAGCGCGACCGCCTGCTGCTGCGCACGCACACCTCTCCGGTGCAGATACGCACCATGGAGCGCCTGCGGCCTCCCGTGCGCGTCATTTGCCCCGGCAAGGTACACCGCAACGATGCGCCCGACGCCACCCACTCGCCCGTGTTCCATCAGCTTGAAGGGCTCTGCGTGGACACCAATATCACCCTGGCCGATCTCAAGGGAACGCTCGACCACGCCATGAAGGCGATGTTCGGCAGCTCGGTCAAAACCAGTTTCCGCCCGTCGTTCTTCCCTTTCACGGAACCAAGCCTTGAGGTGTCGATCTCGTGTCCCTTCTGCGGAGAGAAGGGCTGTAACAAGTGCAAGGGCAGCGGCTGGATCGAGCTGCTCGGCTCGGGAATGGTCGATCCCGCAGTCTTTGGATTTGTCGATTACGACCCGGCCAAGTACAGCGGCTTTGCCTTCGGCATGGGCATCGAGCGCATGACTATGCTGCGCCATAACATCGACGATATTCAGCAGTTCTTTTTAGGGGACGTGCGATTCCTGGAGCAGTTCGCGTAAAGGATGTGTCAGAAGTTCGCGACATAAGTCTGACGTGTCATCCTGAGCAAAGCGAAGGATCTGCTATTTCGAATCAAAGACCCTGCTGCTCCTTGGAGAGTTTGACGCAGAAATGAAGATCAGCCCAACTTGGATTCGCGACTTTATCGATCCGCCGGTCGATGACCGCAAGATGGCGGAAGACCTGACGGACACCGGCACCGCCATCGAAGGCTTCTATGGCTCTGGCAGCGACCTCGTCTACGAGGCCGAGGTCACCACCAACCGCGTCGATGCCATGAACCACTATGGCATCGCGCACGAGGTTTCGGCGATCTACGACCTCGACTTGAAGCCGATCTCCCCCCGTCTGCTGGGCGAGCACCCGCTCTCGGATTTCAAAATCGAGATCGAAGACGCGCAGGGCTGTGCGCGTTACACCGCGCGCATCGTACGCAACGTCAAGGTCGGGCCCTCGCCGGAGTTCATCGTGCACCGCCTAGAGCTGATTGACCAGCGCTCGATTTCCAACGTGGCTGATGCCACAAATTACGTTCTCAACGAGCTGGGCCAACCCACGCACGCCTTTGACCTGGACAAACTGCAGGGCGGCAAGATTGTTGTCCGGCGCGCCCGCGAGGGCGAAGTGCTGAAGACGCTGGACGGCGTCGAGCGCAAGTTGGGCAAGCAAGACCTTGTGATCGCCGATGCGTTTCGAGCCGTGGCGCTGGCCGGCATCATGGGCGGGTTTGACACCATGATTACTGAGCAGACGCGCAACGTGCTGATCGAGTCGGCCTGGTTCGATCCAGCGACGGTTCGCCACACTTCGCGGCGCTTGGGAATGCATACGGACGCCTCGCATCGCTTTGAGCGCGGTTCGGATTTCGGCCTAACTTCGCTGGCCTGCGCGCGCGTGGCGGAACTGGTGCAACAGACTGCGGGCGACGGCTTGCACTCGGCGCATCCGATTGTCGAGGCCGAGATTGATGCCCTTGCACGCCAGGTGGAGCGTCCCCAGCTTCATTTGAGCCAGCGCGAGGTGCAAAGAATCCTCGGGGTCGATATCCCCGGTCAAGAGATCGCGCGCATCCTGAGCCGGTTGGGCTTCAAGGTAACGCCGGGGCGCTTCTCTGACTCGGCCACGACCGCCGTCTCCGGCCCGGCTTCCACCAAGGGCAGCGGCGGAGTCGTCGCGGCGGTTGCCGAATCGGTTGCCGAGTTCGTCGTCAAGGTCCCAACCTGGCGACTCGACGTTGACCGCGAGATCGACCTGATTGAAGAAGTCGGCCGCATTTACGGCTATCTCAAGCTGCCAAACACGCTGCCCGCATTCGCCGGAGCCGTTATTCCGCTGCCCAACGCGGAGAAGCAATCCACGCTGCGGCAGCGACTGCTCGCGCTGGGTTACAACGAATCCATTTCTTCGACCTTCATCTCCGCCGAGGAAGTGCGTGCCTATTCCACCGCTCAACCGGTGCGACTGGAGAATCCCCTGAGCGAAGAAGCCGCCTGCATGCGGAGTTCGCTCGTGGCCGGCTTGGTGAACCAGGTCGCCTACAACCTCAATCGCGGCAACACCGACGTGAAGCTGTTCGAGTCCGGCGACATCTTCGAAATGGCGGGCGAGCGCGTCGACGAGAAGCGCAGCATCGCTTTCGTTGCAACCGGGTCGGTCGGGGGCAGCCTGCACGGCAAGCCTGCTCCTTACACGTTCTACGACATGAAGGGCGATCTCGATGCCTTGCTCTCGCAGTTTGAGCATGGGAAGCTTTACTTCGACCAGCACACGCCCGCGTATCTCCACCCCGGACGCTCGGCGCGCGCCGTGATGGACGGCACGATGGTTGCGCGCTTCGGTCAGTTGCATCCAGACTTGGCCTCCGCGCGCAAGCTTCGCCAGCCCGTGTACGTCGCGGAGATTCTCGTCGATCGTCTCTTCCAGCGCGAATTGCGCCAACCTAACTATCACCCCGTGCCCCGCTTCCCTGCCGTAGACCGCGACTTTTCCCTGCTGTTCGACGCCGGGGTGTACTTCGAGCGCATTCAGCAGGCGGTGGTGGCCGTAGGAATTCCCGAGCTGCGGGAGTTCAAGCCGGTGGAAATCCTGCGCGGCGAACAAAGTGGCACAAGCCTTCCTCAGAACAAGTACGCCATTCTCCTGCGGGCTCGCTTTCAGTCGGCCGAGCGAACGCTGCGTGACGATGAGGTTGCCGGTTGGGCGCAACAGATTGTCCGTTCACTGGAGGCACTCGGCGGAAAGCTGCGGGGATAGCAAGGCATTCGTGCCAAGCCGCACGGCAAGAGAAGAATTGGGAAGGTGGACCATTTTGAAATCTTTATCAGGAACGGGTGCCCCACGTCCCGCCCTGATGGTGGGCTGACGTGGGGCTTTTTTCCAATCACTATCCAAATTGCGAAGTCCCGTTATGGGGTCGTGTCAGGTCCTATCTGTTTTGGGACCGACCCTGCGGCGAACCTTAATTAACTTATTGCGGCTCCTTTTGGACGGTGCTGTGATAGGAGCGCAAGTAAGGTTCTTAAAGCAGGAGGCCTCGATGTCTGAACGACAAGACCCTGTGCTGTCGATTCTCCAAGCGTTGGCGATTGAACACGATTCGATCGAGCCGGAGATTTGGAATTCTATTGCCGGCGAAGCTCTTGCCGGCTCTGCCCCCGCGCAATACATCGTGGCTACCGCATTTGAGGAGCGGGGCGACATGAGGCAGGCACAGGAATGGTTTGAGCTTTCCGCGGCACAAGGACACAACCCGGCGCTCGTCAAGCTGTCGGGTTATAGTGCGGCCTTGTTGCATGATGTACCTTCTTCTTCAGACCTGCGAGTTTGAACTCGCAGGTGTTCATTCCGCCTCGCTTTCCGTGTATTCGGCGAAAAGTGACTCTGGAAGGTGTTCCGCACCACAAGCCGAGAATTCCACAGCCCCGCCTGAGTTATACTGCGCATGAATCACCCATCCGCCTCACGAGGAATGTGGAATTATGTCTACCAAGGCCGAGCCCGAACTTACCTTTGATGGTTCAGGCAACGAATTTATTTCTTTGGAAGAGAAGATTTACCGCACAATTGAACTGCTGAAGCATGCTCGCGAGGCCAAAGTCCTCGCCGAGCGCGATGTTTCCCGTTTGCGCGAGCAATTGGAAGCTCGTGAGGAAGAGTTTGACGCGATCAAGGCCGAAGTAATCGCGTTGAAAAAGGACCGTGAAGAGGTTCGTGCGCGGGTGGAGAAGATGCTGTCGCACATGGACGCTCTGATCGAAGAAGAGCAGGCGTAAAACTTATCTCGCGATATGGGTTCGCGGGACGCCAGAGGACCCGATGACGCAATCAAACGGCAGCATACGAGTCGAAATCTACGACCAGAGTTACAACCTGCGGGGCTCCGACGCCGAACACATTCAGCAGCTTGCCGAGTTCGTAGATTCCAGGATGCGGACGGTGGCCGCGCACACCTCCACCATTGATTCGTTGCGGGTTGCCGTGCTCACGGCGCTGAATATTGCCGACGAGTATATTGCACTGAAGAAGAAGTATGACTCCATCGATACAGAGTACACAAGACGCGCCTCTCGCCTGGGCAATGCTCTCGACTCGGCCCTGGACGAAGCGATGCGCGACGGACGGCGCGCCGGTTAGCCGCCGCTATTTCTCCTACAGCAATTCTGCCGTCTTCAAGAATCTCGCGAAGGAGAGCCGTTGAAGACACACTACAGCGCCAACGCAGTGGTCAACGACGCTCTGGTAAGGGTTCGCTATGCCGAAACCGATCAGATGGGAGTGGTCTATCACGCCAACTACTTCATCTGGTTCGAGATCGGGCGCGTCGAATTACTGCGGCAACTCGGTTTCTCGTATCGCGAGATGGAATTGGATGGCTATAACCTTCCCGTGGTCGAAGTGCGTTGCCGCTACAAGGTGCCGGCCCAATATGACGATTCGCTGGTGATTCGAACCCGGCTGGTGAACCTGCGGCCTTCCTTGATCACTTTCGGCTACGAGACTATTCGCCAGAGCGACGGAGCGCTGCTCGCCGAAGGTGAATCCATTCACATCGTCGTTGGGCCGGACAAAAAGAAGATACAGTTACCCGAAAAGTACCTCGCCCCCTTGAGGTGCGCCATGGCAGCGAGATTCTCGCCACCCGTTGGCCGCACTAAACCGGCCTACACGTTAGCCGGGTACCAGCAGTGATGAACGACAACGTCCTCCTCGACGGAGTGGGGCTGGTGTGACGCTCCTTTGGGGACCTTCACGAATGAACCCGCCACAAGCGGCACGTCGCCAATGCCCTCGATCCAAATCTTCGCCTTGCCGCTGATGACATAAAAGATGTCGTCGCAATCGAGATGCGTATGGCGATCGAGGTCGGCGCCCATCGACCAGTAGTCAAGCGCCATGGTCACGCCGAAACCATCGTCCTTTCGATTCAGCAGGTCAGCCCGTTTCACCCCTGCAAAGCGCGCGTGCGGGGTCCATTTTCTTTCGCTGGGCTGAATGATCTTCGCGGCCTGCATTGCTTCGGTTGACATAACTCCTCCTGCGCTCTTCCAGCGGCTCCAATGTGCACCCTAGCCGCAAACCTCGAACGTGTCACCCTGAAGAGAGCCGCCTGTTTTCGGCGGCGCAGACGTGAGGGCATGCATCCCCCACCAGAATGGGGCTACACCTCGCAAACCACACGCAATGCCCCTTCACTTCCGACTAAGCACCGCCAGTCTATCGTCGACGATGCGCTCTGCCTCCACGATAACCTGCTCGATGTTCAGTCTACTGGAGTCGATGTGCACAGCGTCAGGCGCAGCCACCAGAGGGGCTGCGGCGCGAGTGCTATCGCGCTGATCGCGCTCGTGCAGCTCCGCTTTGAGCCGGGCTGCCTTCTCCGGATCGCCTGCTGCGTCGTGCTGCAGGATGCGACGGTTGGCACGCACCTCAGGATCAGCGTCGAGAAAGATCTTCACCTCTGCGCGGGGAAAAACGACCGTACCGATGTCGCGCCCTTCCATGATCACGCCGCCTTCCACGCCCATTTCACGCTGGCGGGTAACCATCCATTCGCGCACCGCCGGATGCACGGAGAGACGCGAGGCGGCGTCGGCCACGTCGCGCTCTCGGATTCGGGTCGACACGTCACGGCCGTCCAGCAGCACGCAGTTGCCGCCGTCAGCAGGAATCAGTTCTATGCGGGAGCAATCGGCCAGCGCGATCATCGCCGCTTCGCTATCGAGGGCGGTTCCCTGCTCGATCGCCTTAAGACCCAGAGCGCGATACATGGCACCGCTCTCAAGGTTGATGTAGCCGAGCTTCCGTGCCAGGCGCGAAGCGATGGTGCTCTTGCCGGCTCCGGCCGGACCGTCGATGGCGATGACCAGTTTCCTGGCTGGAGTTGACGCCGATGGGCTCGCCTGTTTCTCTTTCGTCGGCTCTGAGGTTCGAGGGCGAAGCAATGTGGGCAGTACGCGGGACCGCGGTGGCCTGGGAACACGAACCGGCGGCGCTACACGAGGCGGAGTGCACTCCAGCATGGAACGGTTACCGACATGCACGAAGCTCAACTCCCGCGCGGCGATCAACGCGTTAATGGCCTCGCGAACCCGCGAACGGGCAATGAAATTTGAGAAGAACTCCTCGACTTCGGTCTGCTCGGCGGCAATGACGCAGCCCATGTACTTGGAGACCAGGGCAGTCAGCGCCTCGGCCACCGAAGTATTCATGCCTTCGCGCACAGGTTCCGGCGACCAGCGGAACAGAACGTCCCAGAAAGCACCTTCCACCGGCTTGTAGTCGACACGCGTGATGCGCAGGCGCGCCCAGAGTTCATTGAGGGCGCGATCCAGCGCTGCGGTCGAGAGGTCGCCGCCCAAAATCTCTTTCAGATGCGGCTTGGAGATCGGACCCTTCTCCTGAATCACCTGAAAAGCGTGGACCGCCAGGGGCGAGTACTCCGAACGGGAGCCGACCTTTGGCGCACGGCGCGGATTGCGGTCGCCGACAACCCCATAGAAAAATGCAAACACCGAAGCGGCAACCAGAAAGTTGGTCTCGCCGAACGGGTTGGCCTCATAGGCCGACCGCTGCCGAAGCAAGCGAACCATCAGCTCAGTCGCCTGCTGCGCGCGCGGATCGGCAAACGCATGCTGCCACGTCGGTAAATCCTGATCAGTCCCGGTAAAGGCACCAATGAAAGTAGGAGCAAATACCGGCGGACGCAGCGGATACATCACGCAGAAGCCGACGGATTCAATGAACTCCTGCGCGTCTTCCAGGGTTCGAATTGGCTCGCCGTTCGTGCGCCACTTCTTTGCGCGCAACTCCAGGAGTTCATAATCGGTCATGTTCTTTGTTTTCCCGCCAGTGCTAAATGCGTTTGAAAGCTTTTTGAATATCTCTTACAGAATAACGCAAGACGACTGGCCGTCCATGAGGACAGCTCATGGGATAGCGCGTCCTGGCCAGTTCGCGGAGCAGCCACTCCATTTTAGCGGCATCCAGCGGAGTATTAATCTTGATTGCGGCGTGGCAGGCGATGCTGGCGGCGATGCCGGTGCGTATCTTTTCCAGATTCAGCGCCTGCTTCTCGGTTTCAAATTGTTCCAGCAATTCGTGCAGCAGGCGATCGAGATTGGCGGGATCGATGCCGGCGGGCGCGGCCTTTACGGCCAGCGTGCGCGATCCGAAGGGCTCGGCCTCAAAGCCGTTGCGCTGCAACTCCTCTGAAAGTTCGGCGAAGACGGCCATTTGCTGCGGCGTGAGTTCGATAACCATCGGCATGAGCAGGCGCTGCGATTCCACTCGCATCTCCAGCCTTGCGTGCAGCACCTTCTCGAAAAGCACGCGCTCGTGGGCCACGTGCTGATCGATGATCCAGAGCCCCTGCGGATTGACGGCAAGTATGAACGAGTCGCGAATCTGCCCAACCGGCTTCAGCGTCGCAAGTGCGGATAGGTCCATGCCGTCATCGGCGGCATCCACGGGAGGCCCGCACTGGCCTTCCGGTTCGGGAATAAATTCGGGCCGCGGTGGTTGCAGGCCGCCGTCACCCGCTATCCCGCCGATTTCGGTGATGTTCGATCCAAACGTCTGCGGTGCGAAGCGTGCTACGGGCACTGCGGCATTCGCCTCGACCGCAAAGCTGTCCGAAAACTGGATGCGGTCGGTGCGCTCCGGCAGCGTGGGTGCAGCCAGCGAAAACGCCGGAGCAATCTCTCCAGCAGCAAACGATGCCCCGGAGGTAAGCGCGGCAGAGGCCGTGGGCGATGCGTGAAGTTCGCGCACAAACTGCGCTGCCGGTCGCGCCTGCATCAGGGCGGCGCGCACGCTGTCGCGAACAAAATCATGCACAAAACTCTGCTGACGAAAGCGCACCTCGGTTTTAGACGGATGCACGTTGACGTCAACCTCCGTACACGGCATTTCGATAAACAACAGGACCACGGGAAACACCGTGGGTGGAATGATGTTGCGATACGCCTCGGTCAACGCGTGCTGGATGAGGCGATCGCGGATCAGCCGGCCGTTGACAAAAATGAAAATCGAATTGCGGTTGAGTTTTTGCAACTCGGGCTTGCTGACGAAACCGTGTACGCGTAGATCGCCCTTTGCCTGATCATCGTTGGCCACCTCCGGGTCCCGCTCGCGCCTTCCCCATGCCGAGGATGGCGGCAACCCGACGCGCTCCAGAGGAACCGTCGCCGCCAGCGATATCAACTGGTCGAGAGTCTCCTTGCCAAAGACCTGGTAAATCCGCTCCGAATGCGAAGCCACGGGAGCCGCAATCAGCATGGCATGGGTGCTGCTGTGCAGCTCCCAATGCTTATCGGGGTGAGCCAGCGCGTAATGCGTGACCAGCGATGCAATATGCGAGAGTTCAGTCGACTCCGCCTTAAGGAACTTTTTCCGCGCCGGTGTATTGAAAAAGAGATCGCGAACCGCTATCGAAGTGCCCGGCGGAAGTCCGGCCTCCTCGACTTTCAGAATTCTGCCGCCTGCGATTTCGACCACCGTGCCGCCGGCTTCTCCGGCGGAACAGGTCTCCAGACGCAACCGGCTAACCGCGGCAATGGATGGCAGCGCCTCGCCGCGAAATCCCAGTGTGGCGATGGAGAGAAGGTCTTCCGGGTTCTTCAGTTTGCTGGTGGCGTGACGCTCGAATGCAAGCAGAGCGTCGTCGGCAACCATACCGGAGCCGTTGTCGACAATCTCGATCAGCTTCTTCCCGCCCGCCTCCACATTGACGCGAATGCGGGTAGCTCCAGCATCAATCGAGTTCTCGATCAGCTCTTTGACAACCGAAGCGGGACGCTCGACAACTTCGCCGGCAGCGATCTTGTTGGCAACGTGTTCGGAAAGTACGTGGATTCGTCCCATGCGCTGGCAGTCGGAGCCGTCAGTTGTGCGGCTATCAAGCTTCCAGTTTACTAGACCGGTTTTCAGAAATGGTTTCTTGAAGGGCTGTGGCTTGACCACGCCGTCCGAAGCCAATAAAAATGCTGGGTTCAGCCTCTGGGAGCCACGCGGTCAGGCGGCCCGGACGACCGCTTGCGGAACGGCGAACGACCGCCGCCAGGTGGCCGTCAATAAGGCGTAGAGCGGGAGAATACGAACGTAGCTGTCCACCGTCTCCTCAATCTCGGACCACTGCTCGGCGCTGATCTGCCGCCCCAGTTTGCGGTGGTCGTGCACCGGGATGCCGGTAACACACGAGGCAGCGCGACGGGCCACCTCTTCTCGCGCAGTTTGGAAGCTCTGATCCTTGAGCAGCCGCTTAGTGTCCATCCAAGCCGAAGCAAGATAGCCCGGGAAAGGGGAGAGCACGCGGAACAGGTCGAGAACCTGCTTTTCGCCGGTTGTGCGCTTGATGTCGCCGTAGAGCAGCCACACGCGAAGGCTGGCTTCGCGTTCGTTAGGCACATTCAAAGTGATCAGCCTCGAGAGCGCGGGAGAGAGCTTTCCGGACGTCACACGTCCAGCCGTCCCGCCCGAGTAGCCAAGCTGCATGAGCCGCAGAAAGAGCGTTAGTGCGGGCAGCGCGCGATTAAATACACCCACAACTCCGGAGAGCACCAGCGTGTCTTCGCTTGAAATCTTCTGTCCGGCTAGAACTCGCTCCTGGCCGGCGAAACACCACCCGCCCGTAATCGCTTCGGAACGAATAAATTCCTGGAGCGCCACAACGGCCGAGCGAAACTCACGCGAGGCAGCGACGTGTCCTAGGTCATTCCACATCAGCCGCAGGTATTCGGGATTCCCCGCCAGCACCCGGAATGGCGTGGGCACAAATGGAAGATCGAAACTTGCGCGGATATCGGCAAAAACCCGCTCAACCTCCGGTCCGACCTCGTTGTCTTCGAAGGTTCTGGTCAACGACATGAGCACCAGCTGCGGCGAGCCTGGAGCAGCCCGCAGATGAGTTGGATTCCGCCAGACCGAAGTCGGGTTGCCGGGCTGCCGATTACTGTAAGTCTGCGGAAGAACCGTGGCGGCGAAGCAGTTGCGGCAGGTTCTGGGAGAATGCCGACCGTGGCAAAACCATGTCGCACCCCGCCTCCCGTGCCTTCATCTTAAGGTCTCCCTGAACATGGGAGAGGAAGCCGATGATGTTCGTCTGTTTCTTGAGCTTGGATTTCAGCTTGGTGATCGTGGGAACCGGCTTCACCGAAGCATTATTCAGGTCCATGATGATCAGCGACGGAGCCTGCTCGTTCTCGGCGACGGCGTCCAGAACCTCTTTTTCGCTCTTGACGAACTGCACTTTGACATTCAGCTTCCGCGCCGTCTCCTGGATTTTGGCCAGGAAAAACAGGTCGTCGACGAAGGCGAAAATCCGTGGCGCTCCATTGTGAGCCGTCGGAAGCGCTTCCAATTCCGGCTGGACGAAGCGCGTTCCGCGATTGCGGCCTCCGCCGCCGTTTCCGTTTTCCGCGGTTCGGTAATTGTGATCCATGGGCGCGGTATAGATATGCGCATCCTGGAACTTCGGCGCGGATGACCGGTTGCCCGGCCGGGAACCGGATGCACCGGCGCGCCGTGGTGAAGAAGGGCCACCGGCGCGGCGCTGATGGCCGCCTTGTACGCCTTGCCCGCCTTGTGATGCCTGCGCAGGCGGATTTCTACGTCCACGACGCCGTCTGCGCCCTTTCCCGCCGGAACCCCCGGCAGGGTTGTTGGGTCCATTATTCATATTTTCGGCTGCTCATTGTGCACTGCAATTTCAGAATTCAGAATCTGGCTCTTACCGTCGCTCCTGCGGCGCACCGCTAAGGTAGTTTGGCCACGGCGACGGGATTAAATCTCTGTCCGCTGGCGCCTCGGAATCCGGCACTAGGCATGCCGCACGGGGTGGTGCGGTCCGGAAAGATGCTCCATAGTAGCTTCCGATTCTGTTCGATGCAAGCCCAAAAGGTCGCGATTTCCACGATCATGCTTGCAGCAGAATCCGAAGTGTTACCTAATCAGAATACACTGCTAGGCGCCGGCCAGCGTGTGCCGACCCAACCGCTCGCTTGCTCTTCTGATGCAATTCCCTGCCGGCGTGGCAATAAAAATCAAGGCCCTGGCATGGACGCCGGCAACGCTGCCTGCGGTGGTAAAGGGCAGCCGTTTAGACCGAATCCTCTGTCATTCCGGTGCCAGCCTGGCGAATCCAGGAACTCACAATTGGTAAGCGCTTGCCTATGAGTGGCGTATCTTTGCAACTCTGCCCGCCGTCGACGGCGTCATCCGCCTGACCGTTCGACCATCTCCCGGAAGTGCCTTCTCCGATTCTGACGCCGCGCGAGGCTTTAAGTCCGCCAAAGTCGTGCCCTTGCAAGGGAGTCTTCTGCCTGGGCCAGTCGCTTCTAAATGAAACATCCTCTGATAGTTGAAGTGGAGTTTCACGTGCTCTCTTCTGGTCAGTCGCGGATATCCACCCGACGGTCTTGGACTTCGAGCTGCGCAGACAAAGTGTCTACACGAAGTTAAGGCAAACGGTCAATTTACTCCCTTTTGGAGATGGGATGGCCCCTAACCTTGTAGTGGGGGGTGAAATTACTACGGGGGTCGAAATTGGCCGGTCCGAAGTAATTCACCGCCTTGCGAACCGCTGGCAAAGATTGTGCGATGAGACCCGGAGTGCGCCTTTCCATCGCCCGGAATGGATCTCCGCCTACCTTCAGGCATTTGAACCCAACAGCGAAATTGTTCTGCTGACCGCCAGCGACGGTGAGCGGCTTGTGGCTGTTTTGCCGATGGTCCGGAAAAGATGTTGGTATGCCGGCGTTCCGGTGATAAAGCTCACTGCCGCTGCGAATGTGCATTCAGTCCGGTTCGAGATTCTGCGATCTGCGTGTGCGTCTGGAGAAGCCTCCATTCAAGCCCTGTGGCACTCGTTAAAACGCATGACCGGATGGCACGTTCTGGAGTTTCCATACTTCCCCCAAAACGGTGCGTGCGCGGAGTTGTTAACACAGGCCGGCGAAGATGGCTATCGCACCAGCACGTTTCCCCTTCAGGACAGCCCCACCCTGCGGATGCAATCTGACGGCAATGGGCGGCTCACGTGGTTGGGGGGAACGAGTCGGCATTTTCGCCATGAATTGCGCCGATACGCCCGCGTGCTTGAAGCAGAGACGGGGGCCAAGCCCAAAATGGCTCGATGGGATTATCCCGATCCTGCGGTTATGCAACAGTTTTTCGACTTGGAAGCCGCCGGCTGGAAAGGCCGCGAAGGCTCGGCCATTCAGTGCGAACCGGAGACGCGCGCTTTCTATGATCAGATTGCCCGGCAGGGAGCCGAACGCGGCTATTTCCGCCTGCACTCGCTCGAAGTGAACGGCGTGATGGCGGCCGGAGCGTTCAGCGTAATGACGCCGGACTGTTTCTTTCCGATGAAGATCGCGTTTAACGAAGCGCTGCGCCGCGGTGGCCCCGGCCATTTAATGTTCAACTCGATTCTGGAGGAGTGCGCCTTAGCCCGAATTCCAGAGCTATTCTTCGGCGGTACCAAGGACCACTATAAGGAGTTGTGGACGCAGGAAACAGTACTGCATTGCAGAGGATTCGTATTTGCTCCGGGCGTCCGCCCGCGGCTCGCTTACCAGATCAGAACGAAACTGTACCCGATGTTAAGCAAGCTGCGGCAGGACTTACGAGAACGCACGGCACAGCGCAAGCAGCGGAAGATCGAACAGAACAAGCGGTCGAAGGCCAGCCAAGCGCGCCCGCAGGTGGACCACGCAGTTACGCCTGATTCTTCGGCAGCAAACTCGACGCGAGAAAAGGGAAAACTACCATGCGCATGACGATTATTTGTTGCCCATTCAAGACGTCCTTCGGCTCCTATGCCAGCTCGTTGAAGGCGGCGGTCGAGAACAAGACCGGCGACACCGTCCAGTGGGTGGGCTCAAACTGCGGCTGCGGAGACCCCATCGAAAAGAGCAGACAGTTCTTGATGCCAAGGTCTCAGTGCGACTACTTTGAAATGCCGGTTTTCACGGATACTCTTTCGCCTAAAGTGTGGAAGAGGCCGCTAAAAACCATGGCCCGAAGCGTCCTGCTTCCGATTCGCGGGAAGCGATACGCGAACATGTCGAAGAATTCGGAAGTAGTTCACTTTCAGCAAATCCTCAATGCTTACGGCTCACAGGTCGTATTCTCCTGGCTGCAACAGCCCTCGAACGCGAGCAGGATCGTTACGATTCACGAACTGGATGTAGATCAGCTCAAGAACCCGAAAAGGAACGAACTCTATAACCTCGCGGATGCGATCATCGTGCATTGCGAAGAGATGAAGCAGCATCTCATTCGCCTTGGCGTCCAGCAGGAAAGGATTCATATCGTATTACACGGCACAAGTATCCCTGCCCCTCTGCCGGAGGATTCCAGGGAGGACATTGTGTTCTATGGCGGGCACAAGCTGATGTCAGGCAAAGGCATCGACGCTCTATTTAAGGCGTGGTCGATCATTCAACAGAAAATGGCGGCCCGTACGCCTCTCCTGAAGATCCATGGACACTACGGAACGGACATCCCTGAAGAGGCGCTTCGGCTTGCCGCTCAGCACGGAATTGCAGACAGAATTGTGTGGCTGAACCAGATTCCAGAAGAGGAGTCGGTTCGTTTATATCGACGTTCCCTGCTGTGTGTGCTCCCCTACACGGGGAGTTTTGCCGGCTTCGCGGCATCGCTGGCGGCCGCTTGCCGATTGCCAATCGTGTGTACCCGTAAAGCCGGACTGCCTGACCATCTGGGTGACACGGCAGTCTGGGTTGATGAGAACAGCCCGGAGCCCTTGGCCGAGCGGATTATCGAGCTGTTAAACAGTGAACCGCGTAGACGCCAACTTGGTAACCAGTTGTTGAAAAGGGCAGAGACTTTTTTGCAATGGGACGTGATTGCGGATCAGACGCTCAAAATATACGAAGACACGATACTTAAGAAGACCGGCCAACCTCTCGACGCGAGCGACGAGGTGACTGCTCGCGCAGTCTGATAGCCAGATAGTCCAGAGCCTGAGACAAATAAGGAAACGGCTTACAGACCCGCCATCTGTAAGCCGTTCGCACTTAAGCAAACGCCAACTAAGACCAGTCCGGACACGTTACTTTACGTGACGACGCTCCGGGCTGACGGAAATCAGAAGATGGCTGTCAGCGGCCAGTTCAAAATCAGCGCCTTTTTCCGCGCCGATCTCAATCGCGGCTACGGTAGCTGCTCCACCCATAGCAGCGCCCAGCATCGCGCCCCTGGCGCCGAAGAGTGCCCCGCCGATGACTGCCCCGCCTACGGTTCCCATCGCTACCTTCTTGACATTGCTCTTGTTCTTAATTACGCGTCCCTCTTCATCGACGTTAGGCGCGCCTTTGGAGTTCGTGACCTGCTTTAAGGTGGCGTTGACAGGGATTGTGGCACCGTCTTTTTCCAGACGCTCAAACTTGAACTGCAGGACGGACTGCCCCCTCATCTTCCCTTTGTTCGTAGCTTGAGTGATATGCCCCACGAGTTCGTAGTCGGCGAATTCTTCGGGCTGTTCAACCACGGCCCTGATTTCGTCGTCTTTCGCGGATGTTTTCGAGCTGATTCCTGGAGCCTCGAGCTTCACTAGAAAGTCCGTGTTTGCCTTGATTTCATCTGCAGCAAAACAGACCGGGGAAAGAGCAATACTAGAAGCGAAACAAAACACCTTACGCACAAAAACCTCTCAGTTGGCTGGTTGCCAGTTCAAAATGATCGATTCCTTTTCTTTTCCACATCGGCTAGTTGCCAATTCAAAATGATTGATTCTTTCCTGCTTCTACTCCGTATCTTCATTCGCTTGTATCCGTTCGACGCACTGGGGAACTCGACCATGGCATAGTTCTTGGTATCGAGGTTGATGGTTACCGGCACGCCTGGCAGGCCTGCCTGAATGCTTCCTGGATCGCACTTATCGCCGTCAATCTCGATGATGCCGTCCTTCTCCACTAACCCTTTCCACACGATGATTCCAGCCGATTGCAATTTCGGGCTTCCCGGCTGCACTTCCATCTCGTTGCCCTTGTCCTGCGCTACGCGTGACCGCACGCTGGCGCCCGGTGCCGGCTGCACTTCCATCTCGTTGCTCTTGTCCTGCGCCATGTTCGTCGACGCGTTTGCACTCGCCACCGTCATCGTAAGTAGCAGAACTATCGCCGCCCGGCTCAGCCGGCGCAATCCAACGAAAGCCCTATCCTTGCACTCGTCCATCTTCGAACCCTCTTTCGGTCAGCGTCGGAATTCGTTGCTCCCCATCAGAACGGCTCGTTGCCGCTACTGCCGCCGCCGCACAGTTCCACGGCGTGGACGAACGCCTTCGCTACGCTGTTGGCGGACGCCTCCGCACGGAAGAAGAACGTGTTGCGCTGGTTGTGTGCACGGTTCAGCACCAGAACAGAGAAACTAGGCTCGACGTGATATTCGCGCGTAACATGGGCCGCCCCGGTGTCGACGCGCTTCAATTCCTGCTCGGGCATGAAGATCTGAATATTGCTGACTGTCTTCAGGTCGACCAGGTAGTCGCCATCGGCAGCCGTTTTGCCATTCACCGAAGTCTTCCAGTGCAGGGTAAGGCGGCAGCTGGCAGCATCCGGGGTGACGGCGCTGATCTCGGCCGTGTTCCGGTTCGACCACTCTTCGTTCGACTGGGTGTCATGCAGATGGACCATAAAGTTGAATCTGCCTTCGTCGATGACTTTTCCCTGAATGAACTTCAGTGTCGCTTCCAGCGAAGGGCCGGTGTCGGCTTCAGGCGGTCTGGGCGGAGGCGGCACCTCCCGCTGTGCCATCGCGGTGGAGGCGATCAATACAACAGTCAAGAATGCAGCATAATTCGCATCGGATTCTCTCTCCCAGCTTGGAACAATTCGGTACTCAAACACGCTAGTGCTGTTTCCGCCCTGCAACTTCGGTTACGGCGTGGTCTTTGCCGTCTTAGCACCATCAAATGCCATGCTCACGACGCGGTTCTCTGTTTGGTCTGCTTCTGCATCCGCGGCCTGCAACAGTGCCTGCACGTCCTCTTGGGCTGGCGGCAGGTCGTCCGCCGGACGCGGCGGCGCAGCGATGGCCGACATTGGCGCCGCCGGCAATCCATCCTTACCCTGGCCGTCGTGCAGAGCCTTCAATCCGGAATCCAGGTTTGCCCGCAAGCTGTTCTGCATATCCTGCAGCAGGTTCAACGGCAGAGTGACCATAACGCCCGCCGGACAATCTCCCCGGCGGCTGCTGGCAACCATCAGTTTCGCCGTGGTGGAGTCCTCGGCCGGCACCTCGGCCAGCTTCAGCACATCGCCCGGCGCAAGTTCGCACGACGCGTTGTCCGCCGTCGTCGCGTCCAGCGTGGCGTCCACCACAAAGACGTGGTCGCGCGTCAGCACCTGCGGCAGTCCGGTCAGTTCGGCAGCCTCGGCGGGCTTCTGCGAGGCAGCATTTTCGTACGAAATCTGCTTCTGGATTTCGGCGGCGATCGCCTGCTTCAGTTCCGGCGTGATGGGCGTATCGGCCTGGGCATAGACCTGGTCGCCCTCGCCTCGCGCTTCATTCCGCGCAGCGTAATCCTGCGCTTCCGCAACTTGGCCGGCTACCTGCGACTGGTAAGCCAACGCTAACGTCTGGCTCAAGAAAAAGTCCGTAAGCCAAAACGCCGGACTCGCATACAGTGGCGCGACGGCGAAATACGGGCCATAGAAGCCATACCACGGCGAGGCCATCCACGGCCAACCGTAGACCACAGGCGCACCCCATGGGTAGTAAGCCCAACCGTAAAACGCCGGGCCATAGTAGAACCCGGGCATGTAGGAATGGAACACGATGCCGCGATAGGTGTACGGCATATACGCGCGCGTGTAGACTCTCCCGCCGACCACGTAGGTCCGTTGCACGTAGGAGACGCGATTGACCACCACTGTGCGCTGAACATAGCCCGCATGGGCCCCGGACCGCACGACTACCGTGCCATTAGGACGGCGAGACACGATCGTGCGCTCGCCATGAACGCCGCGTCTGACGTCCATGTTTGCCGTGTGCACCGAGCTGACACGGCCATCTGGACGAAAGTGGGCCTGCTCATTACGCCCATGAAATGACGATAGTGTCCCGTTCGGACGGAGGTTGTAGTTACGACCGCCAGCAGAGGCAACCGTCATGCGCCCACCAGGGTGAGTGGTGACTGTCCCCGACGGAATTGGCCTCTTGTTTACTCCGCTCATCCCGCTCCGCGTGGTGTTGACTTGGTGCACCACGGAGCTGGAAGCCGTTGGCGTCAGGACTGACCTTCCATTGCTGGACTTTGAAGCCACGCCCGAGGCCGGCACTTTATAGACCGGAGCGGTTGTGTGTGGAGCGGCTATGTGGCTAACGGGGCTGGGATTGTGCACAGAAGCCGATGGCGACGGTCCCGACGGTTTAGCTGGTTCAGGCGTCTTGGCGCCGGAAGCGCGAGGCGTAAACGTAGTGGCGCCGTTTGCATGGCTCACCCCAGGGGTCGAACCCGCCGAGGGCTGCACATGCGGAGTGGTCGCGCCCGAAGCGGAGGAATGCGGCGTAAAGGTAGTCCCGGACGAGGGGGTGTGGCCCGCGCTACCGGCCGAGGAACCACCCGTCGTGTAGGTGTGCCGAAGCGGCGTGCTTCCGCCTGACGTGGAAGCTCCGCTGCCGGTGTTTGTTGTCGGCGTAGTACCTCGTGTCGTCGGCGTAGAACCCTTCGCAGCCGGAGTGGTCTTTGGAGTCGGAGCACCCTTCGCAGCCGGGGTAGTCTTTGGGGTCGAGGTAGCCCTGGGCGTTGGGGCAGCCTTCGGCGTTGGAGTGTTTCGTTGCGCCGGGGCAGCCCTCGGAGTCGGAGCAGTTCGTTGAGCAGGGGCAGCCCGTTGAGCTGGAGCAGAACGCGGAGCTGGAGCAGCCTTCGGAGCCGAAGCCTTCGGAGCCGGGGCCGAAGAGGTCTTCGGTGGCGACGGCGGGGTAGCTGACGCGAACGCACCCAGCGCCATTGCCACGGCCAGACACACCCATAGCCAAGACTTACGAACCTGCATCCTCATGTTGCCCCCTAGTGGCTGATTTGTAACCGGCAGTTTACGCTGTACCGCTCATTAAGCCGGAACTCTGGATCACTGTCAACACTAAAGTTTTAGCATTGCCAAGTTTTTGGACTGATGCTTTTCCGTTATTAGGCCAGGGGCAGAAGTGGTCCGGACGACTACGAGACTTCATCGGCGGAAGCAAAAAGCACTTGACAGCTCTGGATAACACAGACCCGAATGTTGCGAACATCCAAGTGATCTATGGCTCTACGGCCTCGTAATCAGCAAGAAGCTGGTCGGGCGCCCACCGTTTGTATTTCGGCAGAAACAAAAGGTGGCTCGACTTCGCTCGCCAAGACAATCTCACACGGTTGGGATATACCTGTCGGGAACCATTCCAGAAGAGCGCGTCAGTGGCGAGCGTTTCACCGGCCAAAGTTACACGCCGAATCTCGTTAAATCGCCATTCAACCCGCAAGCTTTTGGGTTATGCTAGAGTCGCTACGCGAGCGCCGGGGCCGTGACGAGCCGAGTAACAGATTGGGGGGAAACGCCTTGAAAGCCACCCAAGACAATCTGCTAAAGTTCTACCAAATGTTCGGTCGTCCAATTGAGGTCAAGATCGCGGATCAATCGGAGCGAAAGCAACCGCCATCGGTGACGAAAGCGGCCTTCGATGAACTTGATCGGATTCGCGCGCACGGGATAGGCGTTAAATTGGGACGCCTCAGGTGGTTTCGGTGACGTTGGCACGCGAAGTCTCGCGGCTGCTCGTCAAGCTCGGTTCAGCGCTGCCCCAGCCTTTCGTACATTGCTGAACCTGAAAAGAAAGTAAATCCCATCACGCCAATCGGTACCGGCATGCGGCTCAATCCTCTGATGCCGAGGAGAAAGAAATCACGCCGCGCTGATTTTTACTCTAGTCGTATTCCGAACCACTTGAACCAGCTCGCTCAGCTGTTGTGCTTCACGTTCGACACGGTCGTGAGCCGTCTTCAACGACTGGAGTTTGCCTCGGAGAACTTCAATCTCACGTTCCAACTCTTCCAGCGATGGCTGTCGTTTCTTCTCTATCGCAATTCCATAGAATGTCGCGGTAGGTTGCTCTCTGTTCAGTATTCCTGTACGGCCCATATACTTCTCCCCACTTGCCTTACCGGATAATGTAAGAAAAGACATCACTCAAAGTCTGTAATTATTCTCCTGTTGTGAGGTGACATCGGTCACACCAGCCGCTCAGCCCAACGTCAAGACAACTTCAAAGAAGTCGTGTCGATGGCGAGTTACCCATGGCGATTGTGAGTTAAACATAGAAGTAAAACCCGGGCGTGCCACGCATTCCCACACGGCGCCGGCACGCATCTGGACTCGCTACATGCGCCGATGAAGGTAAGGCGGAACGGCCACGTTGACCTGGCGACGACGATGGGCTACGTGCACATTTTTCAGCGGACGATATTAAGACTGCGCGGCAACTTCGAATATTGCCCGAAGATTTGCCCAAAATGCGGACAGAAACAGAAATGGCTCAGGAGCGCCCCTCCTAAGCCATTGAATCTGACGGAATTTTTTGGTTGCGGGGGTAGGATTTGAACCTACGACCTTTGGGTTATGAGAAGAGTCCCCGCGCTATTCAGCGGTACTCGCTGATGGTCACGCGTTGTCATTAACTCCATAATTCTGCTCCTCTTGTTAGATTCTTACACACTTCTGACTATCAGTGGTCACGGTTGATCACGAATGGATATTTGTCGGGTTTGGGGAAGTTTTTGGGGAAGTATATCGGAAGAGAAAAGCGGCTTGTTGGGCAGACCAGAGTCGGTTCTATAGCGGATGTGAGCGCCTGAGATCAGTGCTTATGGAACACCACATCGCGGCCCAGTTTCGGCAGTTCAAAACACAGGCCGCAGTTCCAACAATGCCCAGGACATTCAATAGCAGTATTCGGGCACTCTGGTTTCGGTGCCATCCTGCATCCAGGCGATGCAGTGGTTGTGGGGATTGTCGAACGTCATCTTCGGCCAGGCCGAGAAGATAATCACCAGGTTACTCGGCATCGCCTCGCGGTCTTCGTATCGATTGACGATATCGAACGCCTTACTGAATGCCAGGAAATGCGTATCCGGATTCTCTTCGGCGATTCTGCACATACCGCCCAGGTAATTCTCGCTGAGAATATCGCCAGCGACATGCCAGCGGAATAGACGGGGCTTGGCCTTGGCCACGCGTTCAGCAATTTGCATGAAATAGGAATCAGGATGGTGCTTGGCTATGCGCCCGTTCCTACTCCATGCCTCCCGGGTGTGCGGGATAAAGCCTGACAGCCTTCAGTGCATAGCACTTCTTGCTGCATGGGACACCCGCCGGACAACATGTCCGAGGCGACATCGAGATATTCATCACGACGCCAAGTTTGCGGTTTCCGTTGCTGATACTTATCTGTTGATTGCGTTTCATTCATTCCTCCGTTTGGTCGCCAGGCGCACTGCGGCCTGGCGTGGTTGGGGACAAAGAAAAAGGGCGGATTTCTCCGCCCTGGGGTGATTTGCTAGTTGTTGGGGATTTACTGCGGGAGGTGGTGGAGGGCTTACGACTGGGGCGAGGCGGGCTTAGAAGCAGGCTCTGTCGGGTTGGCTTCGATGCTGAATTCCAGCCCGCAGCCTGGACATACGTGCAGACTGTCCAGCGTGGTCAAGCTTTCTTGGCAGTCTGGACAGATGGGATAACGTGGTTCGTTCATAGCGTGCTCCTTTGCAGGTGTTCTGAAATGACTTCCGATGGGAATCCGAGCGCATGGAGGATCTCTTGCAGTTGCTCGATTTCCTCCTGCTCGATTTCGGATAAATAGTCGGGCGTGGAATCAGATTCGATTCCCCAGAGCCCGCCTGAAGTAATGGTTTGGCAGACACCAGCGACGACGATTTCAGCCTCGGCCTGAATGCCGATGAAGCCGAAGTCGCCGTTGTCGTACTGTTGCCGACGCTCCTGAAAGCCTTCGGTTTCCAGGTAGCTGACGTCAGGAAATGGGTCAAACATCTGCTTTGCGGTAATGCTCGAGATTTGATTCATAACGCACCTCCGGTGCGGGGTTGAGGATGGCTGGACATAGTTGTCCGCCATCAGTTGAATTGGGAATTGTTGAGGGGTGGATGTTGCCGATACGGCGGGTGAAGGGATTTAGTGAGGCAGAAACAAAAAGAGGGCGACATGGCTGTCGCCCTCTGGATGGGTGTTGATTAACGATAGAGTTGTTGGGTTTAGAGCTTGCGCTTGAACAGCGCTCGCAGTGTCAAAACGCAGTAGATGACCAGGAAATTCACGATTGTCCCTCCGGCGGCAAAGACAACGCCGTCAGGCTGAGAAATTCCGTGAGTTCCATAATTGACCAGCTCGGTGCCGAGCAGCGTAGTGCTGCGATGGCGGGATATCCAGCGGATGCAGGCATCCCGAGATATCCAGGTCTTGAGTCTGGTATCCCCGACAAGATCATCGATCTTGTAGAGCCCGAGCCACAACATGAGCCATAAGCCGATTCCGGCCCAAAAAGCTCCTTTTGTGGATGGAGTAAATAACACTACATACCTCCTTTCCTTATCCGCGCCCGGATATGGGCGACGGCAGATAAAACGGTTTGGTCAAACGCAGTGGTTTGAACGAATTGGCGAATTAGGCTCGTCGCTTTTGCGGCGAGCATGCGCTCCATGGTCGTTGTGCTCCGGACGCGGTCCGATAGGACGCGCGCTAGGGCACGAACTGGAGCTGATTCGCGAGACCGCACGGTTAGCGTCTGGATGACGGCTGCTCGTTTACGGCAGCGCGCCATAGTCGCTAACAGTGCTGATTGAACTCCGAGGATGGTGAGCATCATTTTGCAGCTCCGATGAGGTGATAACCGACACGGATGAGGGCCGCCGCTATGCCAAGGCAAAATGCGGCAGCCATACAAGCAAAGAAAGCCAGCGCGATGTTGACCATCGGTGTCTTTCGAAGTGATGGTTGAGCGAGTTGACGGAGCCGACCCAGGGCGGGCAGCTCCGCGTTGAGTTGAGCGGGCGTTATCTGCCAGCGTTGGCAATAGGCCATATTAAGCCTTTCTGACTGTTGGTGCAGGACGAAATACTGGGGCGATCCCGCGGGACGCTGTGTGACTCGTGCCCACGAGCGGCATCGAGCAAGCGTAGCGAGATTCGCTTCCAGGTCGCGCCGGGCAAAGTAATGTTGAACTGCTTGCAGTTGGTTTTTGCTGGCGCTTTGAAGACGCAGCCAGGGCGTCTTCACAAGGTGGCGTGAGATTCATGATTGATTCTCCTATTGTTCTGGAATTGGCGGTGCAGATTTGACCCGGGTGGGCTCGAATCTTTTAACGACCAAGCCCGATGCCAAGAGCACCAGGGGTCTTCATCCGAAATCGTCAGGCTCTCGCGCGCGAGACTCGAATACTCATGATGGAGGCAGGTGCTGGGAAATAGCCTTTCGCTGGGTGATCCAGTTGGTGCAGAATTGGCTCTCGCGTGATGACTCGAAACGCTGATGATGCAGGGGTAGGTAGGCTTGGTCAGTGCCGACTTAGGCGGTGTAATGTTTGGCAGAGCAGGATTGACACATCAGCGATGCCATTCTTTACCGCTGCGGGTTGGCCGGTCACCGACCTGCATTATTCTCTCGCTGCTTTAGCGCAACGCTCAGAGCCAGTGGTTTAGAGACCAGGGCTCGAGCGGATCCTCGTCGAATCAGTTTCGGCGGAGCATTCTCCGCCAACCATCAATACGGCCACCCGCACAGAGTCCCATAATCGAGCACGGCGATCATGATCGCCGTGCCGACGGTACCGAACATGTAGGTAACGGCGTAGGCGATCGGCATTGCGTTGAGCCTGTTCTTCGCTTGGTCAGCGGCCAATCCCGGTTGGTTGATGGCGTCAGTCGAGAGGCCCATCGCGGCGGAAATCGTCTGCGATCCCGAGAACTGCCCCACTCAGCAGGGTTGCCTTGAGGAGCCACCTTCACGCACAATCTGAACATTTAAATCCATACCACTGGTACTTGTAACAGGTGCTGTGGAGGGTTTCCAAAGCTACTCTCTACTCGCTACGCCGAATATCGTAGCGCACAAACACATTATTCACGAACATGCACACAACATAAGGAGGGTGCAGATGGGAACGTTACGGAAGATGCCTATGGCAACTGCAGAACCAGCTCCTACGGTTAAACTAGAGCCCACTGTATATGATGAATTCAATATGCTCGTCCCGAGGGAGATATTCCCAACTACAGGGATGACGGCTCGTGCCGCCCAGGCAATTGTTCAAAGCTTTTCCTGGACCGATGCGAACCCCATGCTGAACCTATCATCGTTCGTCACTACATATGCCGAGCCGGAGGCGGTCGAGCTCGCGCGAGCACACATGTATAAGAACTACATCGACCACGACATGTATCCACAGGTGTTCAAGATGGAGGGCCAGATGGTGATATGGCTCCACGACCTGTGGAACGGTCTGAAAGGCGTGGAGCCGTACGGCACGGCGACGATTGGCTCTTCCGAAGCCTGCATGTTAGGTGGACTCGCTCACAAGTGGAATTGGCGCGAGGCTCGACGCAAGGCAGGCAAGAGCGCAGACAAACCGAATATGGTTACCGGCGGCAACGTGCAGATCGTCTGGAAGAAGTTCATGCGCTACTTCGACGTTGAGCCGCGCATTGTGCCGCTGAAGGTTGGCAATTACCGTCTGAATGCCGACCGGCTCGAAAAGTATGTCGACGAGAACACGATCTGCGTAGTGGCCATCGCCGGTCAGACTTTTACCGGCGAGGATGACGATATCCAAGGCATACACGACTGGCTTGACGAGTATGAGAAGCGGACCGGCATCAGCATTCCAATGCACATCGATGGCGCCTCAGGCGGCTTTGTGAACCCGTTTCTCTACCCTGAATACAAATGGGACTTTCGACTTCCACGCGTACAGTCAATCAACGCTTCCGGCCACAAGTTTGGCCTGGTGCCGCCGGGCCTGGGTTGGATCATCTTCAAAGAACGCAAGATTTTCAATGAAGAGCTCATCTTTTACGTCAATTATCTTGGCGGGGAAATGCCGACCGCGACGCTGAACTTCAGCCGCGGGACTGCGCCGATCGCGGTGCAGGCCTACATGATGCTGCGGCTAGGACGCGAGGGCTACACGCGGATCATGCGCCATACGCTCGACAACGCCATTCATCTGCGCCAGCGGCTCGTTGATTCGGGCTACTTTGACATCATGAACGAGACGCAGCGCATTCCCGTGGTCGCGCTCACGCTGAACAAGACAATCAAGAACTTCAACGAGTTCGACGTCTCTAATAAGGTGCGCGAACACGGCTGGGTACTTTCCGCCTACGCTATGCCGCCGGATGCCCAGGAGGTGAATAGCTTGCGCATCGTCGTGCGCCCGCACTTGAACCGTACGGTGATGGACATGCTGGCCAACGACATAATCAAGGCCTGCGAGTATCTCAAGCAGCATGGAGGGACGGCTAAGCCACCACAACTTCACGACCCTCATCAGACAGCCCCCAAATGCTGATAGATCTCGTGTGCAGTTCAGGCTACCGAAATCCGGTGGCCTATTTTCTAGTTTTGGGCAAGCTACCGGAATTCGAAAGAAGGAACCTATGAAGTCCCATCTTCACGCGTTCTTTGCTGCGGCTCCATTGGCGGCGATCGCACTGTCTGTGGCGCTGGGCTACTTGTGCGGCAAGATTCGGCTTGGCAAGTTCATACTCGGTCCGGTAGCGGGGACGCTGCTCGTTGCCATTGCGCTCGGCCAAGTAGGCGTACAGGTGTCGGCCGAAGTAAAGACACTGGCTTTTGCGCTCTTCATCTATGCGCTTGGTTACATGATAGGACCGCAGTTCGTGAGTAGCATGGGGCGGACGACCCTAAAGCAGGTACACCTAACGGTAGTGTCGTCAATAGCGGTAGTTGCTACCGTGTGGGTGCTCGCCAAGTCATTTGGCCTCGACTGCGGAACAGCCGCAGGGGTACTGGCTGGTGGCGCGACCGAGTCGGCGGCAATTGGCACCGCTGCTGAGGCACTAGCGACATTGGCGTTGGGAAAGGAACAAATCGCCCGCCTGACTGAGAACATCGGTGTTGCGTATGCAATTACCTACCTATTCGGGACATTCACTGTAATATTCTTCACCTCCACTTTGGCGCCGAGACTGCTTGGTATCGACCTCCCCTCCGCATCGCGTGAGTACGAGCGAGAGCTAGGCGGAGGCAACGCCCAACCGCCTGCCGGGAAAGTCGAGGCGTTCCGGGGTGTCGTTGCCCGCATCCACCAAGTTGGTTCAGCATCTATCGGACACAGCATAAGAGAAATAGAAGAGCAGATGGAAGGTGTTGTGGTTGAGTGCGTCGTACGAGGGGCCACCGCTATCGTGGCGGAACCAACGCTGAAACTTCAGGCTGGAGACCGAGTGGCCATTGCCGGAAGACGCGGCGAAGTCATCGAAATGGCCCAGCATGTGCTGGGCCCGGAGAGCTCCGATTCTACTGGCATAAATTTGATCGCTGATGTGCGCGACGTGGTGGTTACCAATCACGCGGTCGCGCACCATTCAATCGGGGAACTGCGGGCCCAAATCGATCCCCAGGTGCGTCGGGGAGTATTTGTGACCTCCTTAACGCGATTAGGCCACCCTCTACCTCTGGCTCCGGATACAACCGTTGCCATAGGTGACGTGGCGCGAATCGTGGGTGCAGCTCCGGATGTGGAGCGTGCGTCCCATCTGATCGGACATCCCGTTCCACCCGAGGACAAAACAGACTTTCTCTACTTCGGCCTCGGGCTCGCTAGCGGCTTCGCACTGGGACTTGTGGGAGTGCCATTTGCTGGCGCCTCGCTTGGACTGGGCACGGGCGGAGGATGTCTGATTGCAGGTTTGATCTTCGGCTGGCTACGGGCGCGGCGCCCGACATTCGGCCAATTGCCAACAGCGGCAGCACTCTATTTAAAGGATTTTGGCCTCGCAGTGTTCGTGGCCTGTGTAGGTCTGGCGACCGGTCCCGAGGCGCTCAAGCAGATCAGCAGATACGGTGTGGCTCTTCCTGTGGCCGGCATTGCGGTCTCGTTGGTGCCGGGTCTCGTTGCCCTTTACTACGGAAAGTACATTTTGAAAATGCACCCGGTGATCCTGTGCGGCGCGCTGTGCGGGCGACAGGCAAGCACACCTGCCCTCAACGCGGTGACACTTGCTGCCGGCAACAATACGCCGGTTTTGGGGTATACCGTACCCTATACCATTGCCAACGTGCTGCTGACCCTGGCTGGCCCACTGGTCGTGCTGATTACGTCGTAAGACTTGTCAGACGCTCGAGCTGCCAGAGCGCAGCCTCCGGCACTCGTATTGCGCAGGGCCGCTCATAGTAATTACGACCGTCCCCGCCAGCATGTTAGTCAGGACGGGGCGCAGCATTTGAGGCATTGTGATTTCTGCGCAATCCGAAAAGTGAGCTCACCGCAAGGGGCTTATCGTGCAAACTATGATAACCCTTGGCGTCCGTGGAGGCGGTTAAGTTGTAACCGGCCAATCTCCCACTGATGAACTGTTTATCCAGAATAACTGCCTGCACAGCGGCCAATAGCTCGCATGCAGCGTCTGACTTAATAATGTAGCCGTGTGCCCCAGTGTCCATAGCTTCACGTATCAGTGCTGGTGAGCGGTGTTCGCTTAGGAATATGATTTTGGATCTGGGAGCGATTTGTCGGATTCTTCGAGCGGCTTCAATTCCATTCAGCCCTGGAAGATTGATGTCCAGCAGAATCAAATCCGGCTGGAGTTCTTCGGTTTTCCGAACCGCCGCTAGCCCATCTTCTGCTTCACAGATCACCCGCAATGCCGGGAGTTCCTGACTTTCCGCAATGATCCTCTGGACAACATCGCGAAATGGAGCGTAGTCGTCTACGATAAGAGCACGAATCTCTGACACTCTGTGCCTCCGCCGCTTGTAAAGTCCCCTTTGCCACTTGCTTGAAGCGCTGGGCTGTATCACCGCAGCTAGAATCCCATGGAAGAGGTATCTTAGTCGTTGCCCCAGCGCAACCTCGGGATTGTTCAGGCGCTAATCAGCGTAGGCGGCGGAAAGTGAGGGAGTAAGAACAGGATAGGAAACGGTGGTCAGGCGGCGGCGCGGAACAGCCGCTCCGGAGAGCGGAGCAGGATCTTGCCCCGACTCTTCAGGACTAAGCCCTGGCTCTGCCACTCACTAAGCAGACGACTGGTGGTGAATGGCGTAAGGTTGGCGGCGCCAGCCAATTCTTCGTTCGTGATCTCAAGCTCAATTCCATCACGAACGTTTTGGCCAAAGTTGCGGGCATAATCCAGCAATACCTCGGCGAGCCTCTGGCGGGCGTCGTGGCAGCTCAGAGCAACGCGGGCTGCAAGAGCGAGCGTCAAATAGTCCGCCGCAGTTAACAATGCATTCTCAAGTAGCCTCGGGTAACTCGCGGCAAGGCTGTGGATGGTACGACGATCCCAGCTCAGTACACAACTATCCCGTACCATTTCTGTGCTGACGAGATAATTCGATTGGTTCGCCAACAGAGCGAAACTGCCGAATGTCTCTCCTGGCCCAAACCAATGAAGGAGAAGTTTGTGGCCGTCTTCTGTGACGAAAAAATATCTGGCTCGGCCTCTTGTCAACAGGAAGTAGTACTGCGCGGGGTCTCCCTGGTTTGTCACGATAGTACCAGCGAGGTATTGCCGCGGGGTCGCGCTCGCCAGGACGGAATTGAGATCAGCCGGCGGTAGTCCCTCCAGAAATCGCGATTTCACGTGCAACTGTACGGCAGCAGCCGACGGGCAAGTCATAGCCGATCGTCCTCCGGAAAAGGCCCCATTGTTAATGCTGCCGCAGTCACCTTGTCACGAAAGCCATTCACGCCGCGCCTCGGTCGCCTTGCCTAGGTTCTGGCGCTGGATTCTGCTGAGCAGTGGCATCTCTGTGCGTGGGTTGAGCGTTCACTGAATACGAGGCCACATTCCCTTCCCGAAGTGGGCTTTCTGCTGCCAGTTCAGCCGCAGACGGCAGAACGACCGAGAACGTAGTTCCTCGATGCCCTTCGATTGCACGCGAGCGCACGCGAATGAAGCCGCCATGCTTGTCAATAATTTGCTTGCCGACCCACAGACTGAGACCGACCCCGACACTTGTCTTAGTCGTATAGAAGGCTTCGAAGATGTGCGGCAGCGTTGCAGCGTTGATTCCTTTACCGTTGTCAGCCACGGTCACCCGCACGCAGCGGCCGCCATTACGCGCTTGCCCATTGGATACCCGCAGTTTGATCGTGCCTTCTTCTTCAACTGCGTCCAGGCTGTTGATCAGCAGGGTGGAAAACACCTGCCGTAGTTCGCCCGCAACTGCCGTGACCTCCGGCTGATCCTGATACTGCTTCTCCAGGATCACCCTTTTACTCTTGATCTTGGTCTTCAGCAGATCGACTATTGCATCCAACAGGGCGGTCATCGAAATCTTGGTGGGCGCAATAGATACAGAATAAAAACCAAGTGCCTGCTGGGCGATGTGTTCGATCCTCCTGAGCTCCCTATCCGCGATGTCCAGATACTGGCAGGCCGACTCGGGGAGGCCGGTGCTGCTTCTGGCGAGAAACACCGTATTCATCGCTGCCGCCAAAGGATTGTTGATCTCATGTGCCATCGTGGATGCCATGCGCCCAATCGATGCCAGTTTCTCACTACGAATGAGTGCTTCCTCGCTGCGCTTGCGATCGCTGATATCGAGGTTAACCCCTGCCCATGCGACAATTTGGCCGTGTAAATCGCGCACTGGCTTACCGCGCGACAGAATTGTGCGGTACACACCGTCGGAACCGCGGATACGAAGCTCACTCTCCCAGTCCTCCCCAGTGCGGACGCAATGCCGCCAGCGATCTACGGCCGGTTGAGCATCTTCCTGCGGCAGGAGTTCTTTCAAGCCGGACGCCCGTACCTCGTCCATCGTCATCCCGATTAGGTCTAGAAGTATTTGGCTGAGGTACATAATTTTGCCCTCCGCGTCGGCCATCCACACGCCAAAGGGGGCAGTCTCGCCCATGAGGCGGAAACGCTGCTCGCTCTGCCACAACGCATCCTCTGCTCGCTTGCGCTCGGTAATATCCACGGTTACGGCGACCCCGCCAACCACGTTTCCTTGCTGGTCGCGGACAGGGGCTCCGGACGTTTCCATCAACCACCGCCGACCGCTGGGTAATTGAACCTCCAACTCAAAAGGTGGGATGGCGCGATTCTCCGCCACGGCACGTTGCAAAGCCAGCTCGGAATCGCTGACTTGGCGCCCCTCGCGGAAGAATTTTATTTGGCGAAACGGAGCTCTATCGTCCGGCGCAGAGGCGGAGATGTTGTCCCCTGACCTTGCCTCGAACTGGGCCAGCGCGGCAGGATTGCCCGTGATACGCTGGCAGGTAACATTATCCGAGAAGTTGACCCCCACAGGCAACGCCTCCACAAGCGCCTTCAACCGTTGCTGAGTTTCGAATACCTCCTCCTCCGCCCGCTTGCGCTCGGTGATATCCACCGTCGTCACAATCACACGCGTTACTTTGTCCCGAGTTCGTAGCGGCTCAAGCGTGACGGCGTAGAAGCGGTCCCTCCCCGTTTCGCTGTCAGGCAGCGTCCGTTCATAAGATACGTGTTCGCCGGCGAAGGCGCGGTTCAGCCACGCACTGACTTGGTCTTGGATCTCTTGTGGCAATACCTCGGGCATCAGTTTGCCAACGATCTCAAACGCGTTCCAGCCCAGCCGTTCAGCATAGGGGCTGTTGGCGTAAACATGGCTGCGATCCGCATCAACCATTGCAAGGCCAATGTGCGAGTTATCCGCAACTGTCCGCAGCAACGCCTCGCTCTGGCGCAGAACCTTTTCAGCCCGATTGCGCTGCCATAATAGTGCTATGATCAGCAGAACTTGGAGCAGAACCAGTGCGACGGTGCCAAGGATGAACTTCTTGTACCGTTCCCAGGCCGTCGGCTCCCGGTCTAAAACAACACTGCCGGCAGGCAGCGCCGACTCTGGAATATTCCATCTGCGAAGTTGGCGCCAGTCGACGTACGTGTGAGCCCCGGAATCGTGAATCACGGGAATGTCGCCCGCTTTCTCGCCTGAGAGTATGCGTGCAACCAGTTCACCCGACTTCACTCGTTGTTCAGCATAATCAGCATAGGATCCGCCGATGACTCCTTTGCTGAGGAACCTCTGAAAAACACTGTAGGTGGGGAAGCGCTGGCTGATCAACGCGAGGACGTCATAGACCCCGAGAAGCGGCTGTGATGACGAGTGTGCCTCGAGCTGAAAGAAGATTATTGTATGCGCAGGAAGATCCGCCACTCGTTGCAACAACAGCTCCGTCGGAAGTCCGACTAGATCGATTAGCCTCAGCCTATCTTCGTAAGGACGCAACTCGTCATGGAAGGCTCTAAGCCAATACCTCTCAAACTCCGACGAGGTTCCTGTGACCACTGCGACATTCTTGGTGTCGGGTTGAAGCCGAAGGGCAAGGTCTAACGTACCGTGGAAATCTATCGTTTCCGTAACACCGGTGACTCCTGGCCACAGCTTCTGACCATCAATCTTGTTCTGGCTATCGAACCTGTTGGGGGCCAGGTAAGAGAAAACAATCGGAGCACCTGGAAATATCTGATCGCGATGAGTGACGGCAAACCGAAGCGCAGGATACGACGCGGCAAGAACGACATCCACCTTTTTACCTTGGTAAGCATGCTGCAGCGTCGTGCTCAGACTCGTCTCGTAGCCAGTATCGTCCAAGTGCTGTGATTCCAGGTACTCAACATAAAAGTTTACTGGAACTCGGACCCTCGACCGCACCTCAGATTTAAGCTTTTCAATCGATTCGTAGATATTACGATCCGAAAAGCCATACAGCACGAGAACATTTCTTCCGGGCGTCGACTCCGCAGCAAAGGAAAGATGGTTGAATAGAAGTAATGCGAGGACAAAAGCAATAAGCAGCGCACGAATCCCCAGCCGTGAGTTGGGTAAAGATATGCCTTCGCGTTCGCGTCTGGCGGTTGAACATGATTGTCTTAGAGTCATCAGTTAAGGGCAAAGCACCGCCTCTCAGTGGACGGCAGCCGTCAGTTCGATGGCAAAAGCCGATCTCCGGAAATTAATGCAATGAAACGATACATACATCTAAGGTGGAACGATGGTGCGTCAAAGACAACTGGCACAATTACCAGTCCTGCTGGGCGCCGTAGGAACAAAAAAGGTGCACCCTCCGCTCGCGGAGAGTTCAAAAGGGAGATTCTTCAAGTGCAGGCGTTTCGCCAGTGGTAGAGGAGGCGCTATGCAAGCCCATCGGAACTGCTGTGGTTTGGACGTCCATAAACAGACCATTGAGGCGTGCGAAGGATGTGGTCTGGTAGTTGCGGTGGAAGACATCGATAACTGTGTGGCCGAGGAAATGCACAATCGCGACCGATCGCAGGTGGGCCGGCAGCGTGAAGCCGCCCACATCTTCGTAATCCTGCACGAAGTGCACTTTTTTAATGAACAAGGAAGGTGACTTCACCAGTGAGCCCTCGGCGCGTCGTAGGGTCCCGGTGAAAATGTCGATGAAAACGAGTCCCTTGAACAGGCCCGGTCGCTTCTGGCGTGGCTTGACTTCGAACATGTACACCGGGTGGCTATCCAGTTCTTCGACCGATTTGTACTTGAAGGTGTAGTTACTGTTGGTAATAGCGGTTCGTGAGCCTCGGTGTTCTTTCACGTGCTGGGCTTCGGACTGAAGCAGCCGAACTATGACGTTATGCTTAACGAAGTCGTCACCAACGAAGCTGACGGGGCTGAACTCCAGCGTACTGGGCGCACGGTAGCGGCGCCGTAACTCATACACCGCATGCTGTGAGCTGTCGGGCAGTCCAGCCTCGATAACAGTGAAATCGGAATAAGCGGCCAGTGTGCTGGACTGTTGCTGAGCTCTCCATTCATACGTGGCAAGCGCGAGTTTGGGCGGCATGCGTGGCAACCTGGGCGGCGGAAGAGCGAGAATTCGCGATAACTGTTGTTCGGGATGAACGAGTATCTGGACAGGGCCGGGAGGCGGAGATGCTCCCTGGGATTGGGCTGCCGCGTACGGTGACCCCAGTGCCGCACCAAACGCGGCTATAACGGATACAAAAAGCGATGTGAATTGTCTGTTCATAACTCCTCTGGGTCGTTCCGGTCTCCCGAAGTGGCAGTGCCATTCTTTACGAAAGCTCCACTGCCAAACGGTCCGAATGCGCTTCATCCGCGAATCAGCCTAGATCGGACCGCAGGAGCAGGAGGTGCGCTCCTGCTCGTCATCAACAGGGCTGTCCACGAACAACACCGAGCTTGACCAACTAAGCGGCCGCGGCCATCGCGGGCTGATCGCGTCCGTGAGTGCTTATTTCCTGCGCACCCGTGGTGTTCAGGATGCGACGCGCTGACTCTGCCTCTTGCGGTTTTCCATGCGCAATGAGCAAGTACTTGCCTGCGTTGATGGCGCTCTCATATTTCACGGCGCTATCACTCGGGATTCCTATGCTGCATAGCGCCGCTCCTAGCGCGCTCAAATCGGGGACAACTGTAGAGCCATCCAGAGCGCCTGTAATCCAAGTGACAGCTGAACCTGCCACTGCAATCGGGCCGACCCCTGGGATGACGAAGAACGCGGATGGCGCAAGTAGCCCCCAGACCCCACCCCAGAATGTGCCCGCCTTTCCCCAATGTTTCGCCCCATCTCCTGTCGTGTAGCAACCGATTACGTTGTCCTCGCTGTAATAGCCCTTGCCAATGATGGTGAGTTCTTTGTGACTGAAGCCATTCTTCCACAGAAGATTGACGGCGTTTGCGGCTTCGGGGTGATGCTCGTAGACAGCAACGGCCGCGCTATCCTTGCTTTCGGTTTCATTCATTTCTTCCTCGGAATAGTGCCCTGTCGAATGCACTCCATGATTGTGCCAGTAGGTGAGAAGTGATGCGCCATACGGCAAGCACGACCCGCGCTTATGACTTGAAGGTCTTGCACGAGGCATTGGCGACGCCTGCCGTCCAATCTGTTGACAATACTCCTGCGAAACCTACTCAGGCTCCGTGACTTCTGGTCCAGACGCCTGTGCCAACCGTCACAACACGAACATGCAATGCGCATGGGGACGGAGACATCGCAAGTACTGTTGCTGCTTTAACAGCAGGCGTAAGTATTTCCGTCAGAGCCGGAGGCATAAGGGGTCGCGGGCCACTCGGGACCTGATCGCGCCCCAACGTCAAAAACACCTACCCCACACAGCACATGTTGAGCGGTGAGCTTTCAAACCCCTCGTGCTCACGCTGTACGTACACAACGCGCAATAATGCGACGGCATCCTTCCATATCTGTCCAACTTTTTGGGTCCCCTGGCGGAGCCGGGGGCTTCCCGTTCTGCTAACGCGACTGGATCTGGGCGGGGGCGTACAATGCTTCTGCTCACTGCGATGTCTTGCACCCTCTGCCATTCATCGACAATTGCCAATCGTAATTGTCGCTAACAGGCGATATCCCTCGTTTCGCTGGCCCACCAGCCGTCGTCCTGAGTGGGATAATCAATCGGGCAGCATACATCGAGGATCAGCGCACGCATATCAACTCCCGCCCGGTCTGGATTCCCTTGCAATCAGCGTACCTACATTATTATGTCGCTGTTAGTTTTGGCAGTTACTTCTTCGCAACCACGTCGATTAGCGTGGCAATGTTGACTAGTTCGGGCAGCGCAAACCTATCCAACAACTTAGACTAACCGAGTCATCACCGAATCCCATCAATTGGAGAGATGTTTATGGCAATGAGAGATCCAAAAGAAGTGTTTACCATGATACTCAGCGATGTGCGCCAGAGCACCGAGCGAGCGACAAAGATATATGAAGAGATTAGTCAGGTCGCCCAAGACCCAGACATAAAGGAAGCACTGGAAGCACGGGCCCTGATAACAAACCAAGACCTTATTCGGCTCGATGAGTGCTTCAAGCTCATTGGTGAGAAGCCGATGAAGCTCAGTGGACGTCTTCATGATGTCTTTCTTGAAGACTTTCGTAGAGAGTTAGCTGAAATCCAGTCTCCGGCAGCAAAGCGCCTCTTTCTTCTAGCCAAAATTACCCATTTGGTTCACCTCAGAATGGGTGAATACGTGGCTCTGATTGCCGCAGCCGACCTGACGGGGAACTATGGCGTCGGTGTACTGCTTGAAAGCTGTTTTGCGGATAAACTCGCCTTCGTCGAAAGAACGCGGCACGTAATCAGAAGAATCGCCGAGGCCAAAATCCGCGAAAGGTTAGCTGCGTAATTCCTCTGTCACAACAGGGCCGCCCGAACTAGTCGATTGTGTTTGAGTATTACCGGGAATTCGCCAGGTGTCTGCATCAGCATCAACTACCCTATGTGCCCAGCGAGGCCCAAGTTCAAGAGGTCATAGACATCGTGGAGAACATGCTTAAAGACGTCTATGTATTTCCTGGAGTGGCGGAGAAACTGAAGAAGTCCACCCCGTCGCGGCTACCCCTCAAGAAACATTCAGTCATGTAGGCAGAGCCGAGTGCAGTCAGTCTTGCTGCCATCCGGGCGCGTCGTAACGCTCACGTTTGCGCCACAGCTCTCCGCGTTCCCAACCCCGGTAGGGAGTTGCCCCGCTAATTGCGACTAAAGGCGCGCGACAGTTTTTGTAAGCTGCCCATGATGAAGAAAAGCAAGCTGTAGAGTGTGTGCCACCAGTAATAGAATCGCGCCCAGCGAACCCCGTATTCCGGCAAAAGAACAGTCCGATATTCCTCTTCCAAATCCCCAAGGGCGACTTCCCGCTGATTCTGGGGCACCAGCAATAAGAGGAATCTCGCTCCACGAGGAGCGCTATCAGGTTCACGGTGGGTCACCCCGCCCCCGACGATACCTATCGTGGTGTGCCAGAGTGCTTTCCGAAAATGCGCTCTAGAAAGTTCAAGAAGTCCTCGGTGCGCAGCCTCTACCGCTTCGGTTTCTTCTTGCTTCCCCTTGAGCAACTCAGCACCTGTCATTTTGGGTGCGGTTTCTTTAATCGTCTCAACTATTTGAAGAAAAGCTTGCAAAGAAGGATGGCATTCTATATTCAACGCATAGTCCCGTTTTGATTCCCGCTAATCGCCTTCATCGCGTGAGAGTGGTGGTTAAGAACCCCAAGGATGGAACGATTATTGCGAATCGCCTAACCGACCCCCGAATAAGAGGGGAGGGATTCCAGGATACGTTTTCGCCGATACTCACAGCTATTGGTCTTGACGTGCGAGAAACGTTTACGTTCGCACGCCCCAAGAATTTGTTGGTAGAAGGTATCACTGATCACTTCTATCTTTTGCGCAGCATTCCCTTGGTCGTCCCTATCGTTCTCACCGGAGGATTTCAAAGCTCTTCTCCACGAGTACAACCCTGAGCTGGCGTGCGAACAAGGAGAAAAACCAACCAAATCCATACGCAGACTGGGGCTGGATAGAGTACTGCTTGCAAGGCAGTTCGCAGAAATGGCTCATTCGGGACAAATAGCACTCACCCAAAAGACAACCCGCGCTGTGGAGGCTCTCTTTAATCGCTTGGAAGAAGCCTTCGGCCAAGCTGGGGGTAACGCTGCGGCACGAGGTGCCGGGCAGTAACCTGCGGGCAGCAGCCACAGCAGCGGTAATCGCTATCGCCAGCTGACGCCAAGCCTTAACCAGAGACAAATGAGACAACACCGTCGTCGTGAGATTCCGGACTGAAGTTTTCACGCCCACCCGAATCCCATCAATTTGGCTTCTTTCATATAGCGGCGGCGAGCATCAACAATGAGGCGTTCGAGGCCCGCAACTTGTCTTTGGCGATAGCCATGTCCGTTGATGGCCGGTAGAAGAAGGAGAGACTTCCACCGGCCCGGGGAACGTGCCCATGCCAGGCACATTGCTCCCCTGAAAGTTCGGCGATGCTGTCTGATTGGCGAGCATACCCGAATCATCTCCGGTGTTCATTTGTGCCGACTTCGGCTACTACCCAGAGAAGAAGGGCTCAGGTTCCACTACATCGCCGTCATTTAACCTCAACCTTCACCCCGCACTGGCCTAGCAGGATGCTGAAAAACTACTCTCGTTTCCACAGGGCAAGCTGGTAAGAAGAAGGTATGCGTGGAGACGACGAGCAGCAGTTAGATGTTTTCAGTTACGTGAGCCCTGAGCAGCGCGTTCCTCAAGACCATCCGTTGCGTGCGGTACGGGCGATGACCGACACCGCCCTGCGCGAGTTTCGGCCCAGACTGAACAAGCTGTACGCCCGGACAGGGCGGCCTTCGATTGCGCCGGAGAAGTTGCTGCGGGCGCTGCTACTGCAAGTGCTGTACTCGGTGCGCAGTGAACGTATGCTGATGGAGCAACTCAACTACAACCTGCTTTTCCGCTGGTTCGTGGGTTTGAACATGGACGACGCCATCTGGGACCCGACCGTGTTCAGCAAGAACCGTCAGCGGTTGCTGGCTGGCGACATCGCGGAAGCGTTCTTTGAGGCTGTCCTGAAACAAGCGCGGCGGCTCGACCTGCTCAGCGATGAGCACTTTACCGTGGATGGAACTTTGCTGGAAGCATGGGCGGGGCAAAAGAGTTTCCGCCGTATGGATGATGACGAGCAGCCACCTGCGGCTTCCGGCCAAGAGGGCGGCTCGAATCCAACGGTAAACTTTCATGGCGAAAAGCGCAGCAATGATACCCATTGCTCTACGACCGACCCGGATGCCATGCAGGCTCGCAAGAGCCGTGGCAGTGCAGCGGTGCTGGCCTATCGCGGCCATCTGCTCACCGAGAACCGCAACGGACTGGTGGTGTCGACCCGCACTACGCAAGCCTATGGCGCAGCCGAACGCGATGCCGCTCTGCTGATGGTTGAGGCGATTCCCGGCAACGGCAGCGTCACGCTGGGAGCCGACAAGGGCTATGACGTTCACGACTTCATTGGCGAGTTGCGGCACATGAACGTTACTCCGCATGTAGCGCAGAACGATACCAACCGCCGAAGTGCCATCGACCAGCGCACCACCCATCACGACGGCTATCGGGTGAGCCAGAGAAAGCGCAAGAGAATCGAAGAGGTGTTCGGCTGGATGAAAACAGTGGGGCTGTTACGCAAACTGCGGCATCGTGGACTGGAGCAGGTCGGCTGGGTCTTCACCTTTACGGCTGCGGCCTACAATCTGGTGCGCATCCGCAATCTCATGGGTAGTACCCCTCAGCCGAAGTGTGCGTAAAACCGCCACTAATCGCCTCCAACCTCCACGTCAACCACGAACAGTTCACCAGCGGAATCCTTGAACTGACCACATACAACACAGGAGAAGCCTGAATAGGCGCATTTTTCAGCAGCCTGCTAGGCGGTCAACCAGTTCCCGCACGCTCCAGTTGCCAGCCAACCAGTTCTCGCCCCGAAGTGCAGCTTCCAGTTGAGCCAGGGTGGTGCGGATAAATGCGGAAACGTCATTGACCACAGCCCAGGTCGAGAGTGCCACTGGTGGTTCTTTCGGCTTCCAGGCCAGTAAGCGGACGCCTTCTGGCATGTCCTGCAGTCGAAAAGTCTACCCAACGCTCAATGTGAAATCATCTTTTGCGACAAGGGCGTGGTTCCGGCGGAGCCGAGCATTGATCTTTTCCAGGTGCAAGACCTCTGCGTTGAATTCCTCACCGGCCCATTCGCGCATTTCTTGAAAGTCTTCATGCTTAGGATCGAGGAGGATATCGACAAGATCGGCATACCCGCTGGTGCCTCCACAATCTTCCAGTGGGCAACTACGGGCTCCATCCACCACGCGGGGATAGTCAATTCCCGGCTGGGCTGAAAGGATTGCCTCTAAATGAATGGAATGCTGCCAGTAATCTCCGAGATCGTAGACATAGAGGATGCGCGCCTCGGGGACAGATAGCACCTTCGACAGAAGGATTGTGCCTTCGGCAATGACTTCGCCGGGCCCATCGTAGTGCAAATCTGGAGTTCCATAACGCTGGCGGCCAACGATAAATTCGTGCAGGTGGGAGTTGGTCCATCCCATTGCGATCTGCAGTATGCGATGAAACTGCTTGATGGTGGTCTGGCGAGAGAGTTCAATGCACCTCCAGATCGGAGGATCTGTACCGATTAAAGAAACGTGAACGCGAAAGATGACCATGCGTGCGCCCTCGCCGTAAACATTTCGCCCAGGTCGCCAAGTGAGGTGGCAAGCCTGCCTATCGCAAAGCCCCCGGCGTTTTTTGCTGCCTGCGTTCCCCCGAAGACCTTCTGTCTAATGGTGCGCTCCGCAGCCTCATTCATCTGCCAACCCCAGTTCCAAAGGAATGCCGTGAGCTGCGCTCTCGGATCTGCTACTTCTTGGGTGCCGGTTTGACCGGTTCTACTTTCTCCGGCCAAAGAGGCGAAGTAGCAAGAGGAAGAGGTTGATGAAGTCCAGATATAGGGCGAGGGCTCCCAACACCGCTGCCTTCCGATCCTCATCTGTACCATCCATTCCAGCAGCGTGCATCCGCTTGATCTTCTGGGCGTCATAGGCGGTCAGGCCCACGAAGATCAAGATTCCAGCGTAGGTCACAACCCAATAGAGTCCTGAGCTGTGCCAGAAAATGTTGACGACAGAAGCCAGGATAAGCCCGAAGAGCGCCATGAACAGCAAGTTGCCCATCGACGTCAGATCGCGCTTGGTGGTAGCACCGTAAATGCACATAGCGCCGAAGGTCCCGGCGGTGACGAAAAAAGTCAAGCCAATGGACTCAGCGGTGTAGATCAAAAAGATCATCGAGAGAGTCAGGCCGTTGAGGGCAGCGTAAAAAAGGAAGGCGCTGATGGCCATCACCGGGCTCATGTGCTTGATTGCCCAGGAGAGCGCCATCACGATGCCCAGTTCCGCCACAATCAGGATCCAAAAGAGGCCTGAGCCAAAGATGGCCCGGATAAGAGCTGGATTTGCGGCGGTGTAGGCGGCCACCAAGCCGGTGGTGACAAGCCCGCCTGCCATCCATCCATAAACACGTGTGATGAAAGTGCGCTCCTCGATGATCGACTGCGGGAGCGCATATTGCGGAGTGCCCAAGGTGGACATCGCTTCCCCCTCTCTCTTACGAAGAGAACGGGAGTATTATACTTCCGTCTAGCCCCGACCGCTTTTCAGCTAAACACCTTTCAACTGGTCTTCGTCCATACCAAAGTAGTGGCCGAGCTCATGGATGACGGTGCGTCTGATCTGTTCCAGAACTTCTGCCTCAGTTGAACAGACCGCTTCTATGTTCTTCTGGTACAGCACAATGTAATCAGGCCCCGCGGAAAGATCGAAAACGCTCTTTTGGGTCATGGGCATGCCGTGGAAGATACCCATAACTAGCTGTCCAGACCGAGCTGCCGACTGATTCGACGGCAAATCCTCGACTAGAACGGCAACATTGCGGATGCGGGTGCGGAACTCCTTCGGGAGCGAGTCGAGCACATCCTCGATTACTTTGGTGAAGCGTTCACGCTCCATTCCCTCTCCCGTGTAAGCGACAAGTAAGACAAGGGCAGCGATTACCGCCCCAGTGCCATCAATACCCTAATTACTACGCTTTCTTCGCCTTCTTCACTGCCGCCCACCGCTTCCTCTGAGCTTCGGCAATCTTCTTCCGGGCGGCGGGACTCATTGTGCGGCGGACACGGGTCGCTTTCGCGGTAGGCTTTGCTGCTGCCTTGCGCCTTGCCGCCCACCTTGCCTTCATCATCGCCGACAATCTTCTTCGGCCAGCGGGGGTTAGACCGCGTTTCTTCGCCTGGGTTGGGGCGGCAGAAGTGGTCGCTGTTACGGTTCCATTCAGCGATTCAAGGGCGGCGATGGCTTGGTTGAGGCGGTTGAGTTCTGTCTTCAGGTCGGCGAGTATCGTGCGAGTATCCATGCGTTCTCCTAGCATGGCGATATTAACAACAAGGTACCCAGTGAGTAGATCAAAGTAAGCAGTAACCCAGTTCGTTGCGCCCTGCCTAATCGGCAGCCTCTGTCGAATGGCTGGCCGGGGCCTCTATGCCCGGTTGGCCTGGTGCTTCTACCGGGACTCCCTGGCGGCACCCGGTCTTTGCCAAAGCGGGACTCCTACCCTGGCGTACTAATCGCTTACCAATATCGGCGCAGTCGTGGTGGCTTTTACGCTCGACCCAGGCCACGGCGGGACGCTGCAGCGGCTCTCTGCAATGATGGCGGCTGGGAACGTCCCTGTTTCGTTAAAAGCCATTCCCGCAAGTTTCTCGTCGTGCCGCTCAGCGCGTCTGGCGCTTGCACTTTCAGCCCCAAAATGGGACCGCCGTTAACGTGTCCATCTGTCAAATGCGGTTTTCGCATTGCAAAGCTGCGCATGATCGGTATTATGCGAACGATTCCAAAACAAGATTCCGGTCAACCACTTCTGGCCGAAAAATGGATGGTGAGAACCCCGATGCGCCAAGATCGCAACAGATCGTCAGTGCTGCGCAGCAGTATGCGACTTTTGTTTGTGGCTGCCGTTCATGCGGCAGCGTTTCTGTCTTTCTCCTTTTTCGCGCAGGCGCAAACAACGGCTCCAGCGCTTAAGGAGTTCAATGCGAGTGGAGAAAATGGGACCTTTGAATGGTTATTCCTCCTCACTGATGCCGGAAAAGAGCAAGGTATCTGGGCTAAAAACGGCCTTGCACCCAACTGGGTGCCTGCAGCAGCCTCGGCCACTCAACTCAAGGAGCAGGTAGCGTCTGGGACTCAGATCGGCTTCGTGAATACGGCTGAAGTGCTTCTTGCTAGGTCAAACGGCGTACCGGTGAAGGTCGTTGCAGCTTACTTTGGCCCGACGATTGCCAAGATTTCTGTGAAAGCCGATGAACCACTCAAAACCGCAAAGGAGTTGGACGGCAAGAGGATTGGCATTCTTTCGTTGACACACACGTCCTACCGCACGGTTTCGTATTTGAACAGCAAGCTGGGAATAAAGGCCGAGCCGATCCCTCTTGGAAGTCTGGCGAGCAACCTAACGGCTCTGGAGAGAAGGAAAGATTGATGCATTCTATTCTTCCGAAGGCACTGCTCTGTCGTTGGTTGACTCCGGGGAACTCAGGACGCTGGTTCGGCTTTCTGAAATCTACCCGAAACCGTATACGGCAGTTGTCGTGTGGGCTACTGACGACTTGATCGCACAGAACCCTGACCTTGTCAGAAAGTTCGTAAAGGCGACGTTGGAGACTGTCAGCTACCTGCATGCGAATCCGGGCAATGCGAGTGACCTATACGTAAAGCGAACCAAGGCTCCAAAGAACGTGGCAGAACGAGCCGTAGCCGAACTAAACCAGCACCTCACGGCAAGCGGGCGAGGTAGTGGAAACGACCTGGTTGCTGCTGTGGCGGGCAGTTGGCAGTTTAGCCAAGAATCGGGCGCTGTTCCGGCAGGCACTACGGTAAAGGTCGAAGAAGCAGTAGACAGCCGTTTCATGCCACAGATTTCGACGCAGACGGCTGGCGCCGCTTCTTCTGCAAAAGCTGCAGACTTGCCCTATGATCTTGTTTTGCGGAACGCTCGTGTCGTGGATGGCACTGGCAGCCCTTGGTATCGCGCAGACATCGCGATTCGAGGCGATACAATTGTGCTAATTGCGCCCTCGATTACCGCTCCTGCCGCTCGGGTGATTGACGTTCATGATTTGGTCGTGGCTCCCGGATTTATTGATATTCACACTCACGCCTCACGCGCAATCTTTCAACTTCCAACCGCCGACAATTACATTCGCCAAGGGGTAACAACCGTTTATGAAGGCGCTGACGGCGGCGGCTCCGGGCTCGCTGGCGGTTTACCTGCGCCAATTAAACCATTCTTGGATAGGTTGGAAGCCACGCCCAGATCGATTAACGTAGCCAGCTACATCGGCCAAGGAGCCGTGCGCGAACTGGTCATGGGATTGGTAAGCCGCACAGCCACACCTGCTGAACTTGAGCGCATACGCGAAGCAGTGCGTCAAGGCATGAAGGATGGCGCTTTCGGGCTGAGCACAGGCTTATTCTACGTGCCGGGTGCATTCACGCCCTTGGACGAAGTTGTGGAGCTGCAAAAGGTAGTTGCGCCATATCGCGGCGTTCATACTTCCCACATGCGCAACGAGACTTCTGGGGTTGTCGAGAGCGTTGAGGAGACGATTACCATTGGCGAACTTGGCGGCGTGCCGACGCACGTCTCGCATCACAAGATCGTAGGTAAGACTAACTGGGGAAGAAGTATTGAAACATTGAAGTTAATCGATGATGCGCGAGCGCGTGGCATCGATGTCACCCTCGACCAATATCCGTACACCGCGTCGAGCACGACGATTCAAGCGGCGTTGTTGCCGTCGTGGGCAATGGAAGGCGGCATTACCGGAGCCCAAGGGCGGTTAAAAGACCCGGCAACGCGAGCCAAGATCAAAACAGCAACGGCTCAGATACTACTGACAGAACACGGCGGCGGTGATCCGACGAATGTCAGTATCATAACCTGCGACTGGAACCCTTCTCTCGCAGGCAAGAACCTGGCTGAATTGACGCGGTCTCAGGGGCGTGACGTCTCTATCGACAATGCTGCTGAGACGGTCCTCTGGCTGGTAGAAAACGGTGGCTGCCGTGGGATTTTTCATGCGATTGGAGAAGAAGATTTACAGCGCATTCTTGCGCATCCGGCTACGATGATTGCGTCTGATGGCGAGGTCGCGGTGTTCGGCCGGATGTCACCGCACCCCCGAAGCTACGGAACTTTTGTGCGTGTGCTCGCAGTGTACGTTCGCGAAAAACATGTTATCACTCTCGAGGACGTTGTCCGCAAGATGACTTCGTTTCCAGCAGCGCGTGTCGGTCTGACGGATCGTGGCATACTGCGCCCGGGCATGAAGGCGGACATCGCCGTCTTCGATCCGGCGACTGTGCGCGACAAGGCTACGTATGACCGACCTCATCAATATGCAGAGGGCGTTCCTTGTGTCATCGTCAACGGCCAAGTCGTCTACGAGAACGGAGCCACGACTCCCGCCCGTCCAGGTCGAGTGCTTTATGGGCCAGGTAAGAATACCGTGACGCAGTGGTTCATTCAGTTAAGTGGCGCGCATCATTGAGGTATTGGAGAGACAATAAAATCAATCGCTTTAAAAAAGGGGATTCCCAATGAAGCGGAAACAAATTGCTATTGTGACCCTTATGGTAATTCTAGGCAGCGTGATGTTGGCCCACGCGGCTTCCGGGCCGGCGGTCGAGGCCAAGCACGGGATGGTTGTTTCTTCCCAGCGCCACGCATCCGAGGCTGGCGTGCGCATTCTGCAGCAGGGCGGGAACGCGATAGATGCTGCAGTTGCGGTTGGATACGCACTTGCCGTCGTAAACCCCAGCGCCGGCAACATCGGCGGCGGTGGCTTCATGACGATTCACCTGGCCGATGGGCGGGACACCTTCATTAATTTCCACGAGACTGCGCCGGCGGCAGCAACTGAGCGCATGTACCTTGACGCACAGGGTAATCCCATCACGACTCTTAGCCTGGATGGCTATCTAGCTGCCGCTGTGCCGGGCAGTATTATGGGACTCGACCATGCTTTGATCAAGTACGGCAGACTGCCACGTGCCAAAGTGTTAGCACCTGCGATCAGCCTGGCGCGCACAGGATTCATTTTGACTCGGTCCGACACCGATATCATTGATGCCAGCGCCGATCGGCTCAGAAAAGATCCGATGGCTGGAAAGATATTCTTCCGGCCAAACAACACGCTGCTGGAACCGGGAGACCGGCTCGTACAAAAAGACTTAGCGTCCACGCTGCGGTTGATTGCCGAACAGGGCCCGGATGCCTTTTATAAGGGGCCAATCGCCAAAGTGGTGGAACAGGCGAGTAAGGCCAATGGCGGTATCCTGACGGCCAAGGATTTTGCAGACTTCACGATCAGCGAAGGCCCGCCAGTGACTTGCAGCTACCGAGGCTACGTCCTGGTTTCTGCGGCGCCATCGAGTTCGGGCGGAACTGCAATGTGCCAAATCCTCAACATCCTTGAGGGCTACGATTTGAAAGCCATGGGCTTCCGTTCCGCACAATCCGTTCATCTAATGGTCGAGGCCATGCGCCATGCCTTTGTGGACCGGAATACGTATTTGGGCGATCCAGCGTTCGTGAAGAACCCGCTCGACCGTCTACTTTCGAAAGAGTATGCGGCCTCGATCCGTGCCAAGATCGACCCTGAGAAGGCGACACTATCGAAGGCCGTCCAGCCTGGTATCGCGCCACACGAGAGCACTGAAACGACACACTACTCGGTCGTGGACAGCGAGGGCAACGCCGTTGCCGTGACCTACACGCTCAACAGCAGCTTCGGGGCGGCCGTGATTGCACCGGGAACCGGCTTCTTGTTGAACAACCACATGGACAACTTCACGGTAAAACCAGGCTCGCCCAATCAGTACGGATTGATCCAGGGCAAAACGAACACGATTGCACCTGGCAAGAAGCCACTCTCCTCAATGTCGCCCACCCTGGTTACCAAAGGCGGCAAGATCTTTCTTGTGACCGGCAGTCCGGGGGGACCGAGAATCATCACCATCACGCTCGAGACCATCATGAACGTCATCGATTACGGCATGGCTCCGCAGGAGGCTGTGGATGCACCTCGGATTCACCATCAATGGCTTCCCGATGAGGTGTTCTATGAGCCGTATGGACTGTCGCCGGACACTATCAAGATCCTGCGGGGCATGGGTTATAAACTGACCCAGCAGACGGCCTGGGGTGCGGCGGAGCTGATAGCAATTGTCCCAATCGATGCATCGACACAAAGCATAAAAGCTGGGCCCGGCGGCGCTTCTGTTTCGGGGCAAGTACGCGCCGGTTTCATCTATGGAGCAAACGATAACCGTCGACCGGCAGGGGCGGCAGTAGGCTACTGACCCTCGATAAAAGCCGGCTCGTAACGGTTGTACCGCACCGTAGCTGTTTACGCTTCTCCAATGGGAAGTAAGGTAGTGGCTGCGGTTCTGGCCGCAGAAGTCCCTAATCGGCTGGAGAAAACCCATCTCCAGCCATTTCCTTCTTTTGTGGCCAAAGTTTCCCCAGAGTCGATGTCTATGGATGTCTATGCTGGAGCGGAAAGCACGCTAAGCACTTGAAAATAATGGCTCCTCAGGTGGGACTCGAATCAACAATTTAACGTAGTTTCAAGTAGATGCAGGTCAGCGGATGACACCTAAGACCACGAAAAGCAGTGATAATCCAACAAACAGAGCGCGGATAGAGCGCAGTTTCGCGGCCTCGTAGGCCCTACGCTCCGCCGGCTGTTTATTGATCCCAGCGCCCAATATCCCCTGCCGTCCGGTGGACCTGCCGAACAATATGCGGCCCGCAGTAATTCTGGCGGGAGTAAAAGTCCCGGCTGTGCTTCAATCTTCGGTCGCGAGGTGCCGCCTTACCGGCAAGGCCGACCGAAATACGCGATACCGGAACGGGGAGAACAAAGAGTTACCGCGAGATAAGTTCTTTAGATTCATCCACTTTTGGTCTCGTCTTCCGTGGTGCTCTTGAAGCGCCTGGACTCTTGCGCGGGGCATCAATTGTTTTGCAACTCCGCCGCGCTGCCGGTTCCAACCGAATTACCACTTGGCAAACCGCAACCAGCGTGCCAGAGTAGCTTCCATCCGACTAATCCCATGCGACGGATAGATTTCATCACGCTAAAGCTTTTCAATACGATTGCCGACGAGCTGAACTTGACTAAAGCCGCCGAGCGAGAGCATTTGGCGTTAGCCGCGGTAAGCAAACGCGTTACTGACTTGGAAGACGAATTAGGCGTGCAGCTTCTTTACAGACTTGCAAAAGGGGTCGCATTGACGCCGGGCGGGCATGCCTTGCTGCACCACGCGCGCAACATCCTCAGCAATCTTGAGCGCCTCGATGCGGACTTAAGTGAATATAGTCATGGGATTAGGGGGCACGTGCGCATTTTCGCGAACACCTCCTCGATAATTCAGTTCTTGCCTGAGGATCTCAGCTCTTTCCTGCGTGAGCATCCGGCAATCAAGATTGATCTGGAAGAAAAGATGAGCGCGGAGATTATTCGCGCCGTTAAAGAAGGGCTGACCGATATCGGTATCTATAACGGCCACGTTCCCGCCGAAGATTTGGAGCTGTTTTCATACCGCCAGGATCGCCTGATCCTAATCGCGCCTACCGGCCACCCGTTAGCAGGTTGCTCCGTGGTCAGCTTGCAAGATGTCGCCGAGTACGACTTGGTGGCTCTGCGGCAGGATAGCTCACTCTATTGGCTGGTTTGTCAGTCTGCGCAGAAGCTCGGAATTGCTCTTCGGGTTCGTATTCAGGTACATAGCTTTGACGCTATATGCCGAATGATTGAAGCTGGACTGGGTGTCGGAATCCTTCCTGATAAGGCGGCGCAGTCGCATATTCGATCGATGAGAATTGTCGGTGTCCCGATCGACGGAAGTTGGGCACAACGCAAAATTAATATCTGTGTTCGGGATTACAACTCTCTGTCCGTCATCGCCAGGCAATTGGTGGACCATCTCTCGTTCCCAAGCGCCAGTAGTGGCAAGAAACAGTGCAGTGAGAAATTGGAATCGCGCTGATTTTGACCCACATAACAGCCCTTCCCCCGGCATCGCCGCGCGCTTCGTGGAATGATTCCGTTCGCGTTTCACGAACTGAGGCTTAACGAAATAGTAATTCTCAATTTCGTGTGTTTGTGACATGCTCCTTTTGCTCCTGACAGATCAGAATCACATGCAGGTGTGATCACCCTACGAGTCATTTACGGCCTGGTTGCTCCGGTGCGCTGGGGCGAGTTCTTGGATGGGCGCGATTTGGCAGCATTCAGAGAAGGAGACTGCGGCTACGCGACGAACTTGTGGGACGCGACGCTAGAGGCTGCGGAAAAACGATTCTCCGAGGTGTCACCCTGAGCGCAGCGAAGGCTCTGCTGTTTGCACGTGATGAAAATAAAGCAGATCCTTCGGGCGCGCAAAACCGGCGCGCAGGATGACACTCCTGCAAGTTCTTCAGCAGCCTGCTAGAGCACGAGGAGAGAAACATGGAGACATTTGAGATTGTACCGGTGAGAGTCGGCGAGTTTCTGTTCATGCATAAAGCCGCCTTAACCTATCAGGTCGACTTCATGACTGAGATGGTGGCTCCCATCATTATGTATCTCATTAAGGGCAATGATAAGCTGGTACTGGTGGATACGGGCTCGGGCGACGAAGAATGGGCAAAAAAATATCACCATCCCATCCAGCGCCCTGCCGATGAGGCCCCGGCCGCCGCGCTGAAAAAGATCGGGGTGAATGTCGAAGACATCGAGTTCGTGGTCAACACGCATTTGCATTGGGACCACTGCTTCAATAACGGGCTGTTTACCAGGGCAAAGACCTACGTTCAGAAGCGCGAAATGGAGTGCGCGGTCAGTCCGCTGCCGACCCAGTGGACGTACTACGAAACCCACCAGATCGGTATGGTTCCGCAATGGTTCAGAGGCTATGAGCGAATTACGGCGCTCGAGGGCGACTTCAACCTCTTCCCCGGCATAGACATTGTCACTCTTCCCGGCCACACGCCTGGGTTCCAAGGCGTGCTGGTCAATACGGCGGCCGGCCGTTGCCTGATAGCCAGCGATACCTTGGGGCTATTTCAAAACTGGGAGGGCACCGGACACTTCAAGCACATCCCATCCGGCATACATTACGACTTGGTGGAGTACTACCGAACATTCGAGAAGATGGAACGGATCTGCGACTACATTTTGCCGGGACATGATCCTCGTGTGTTTGAGCACAAGGTGTACCCTTATGCGGAATTGACCAGGGATTTTGTGTCGAGACGCGCGAGTGCCAGAGCCGGTTCATCCTAGACCCATAGTGGAGCTTGTTGGCGGATCTTTGAAGTAGGTACCGACTGGAAAACGCTTGGGCGTTGCGGCGGCCAGGCAATTACTTAGTTCCAATCGCTAGAGTACGGGTTGTTGTTTCCCTGCTCCGGCTTGCCGGGCGGGGCCATTATGGATGTCATTTGATCTAGCAGAGCAGGACAAGGCAATCATGAATAATAGCAAAATAGATTCCGCCGCTCTGAGTGGACTGAAGGTTATCGAGTTGGGTCAGCTTATAGCTGGTCCGTTTGCGGCCAAGCTCTTAGGAGAATTTGGGGCCGAAATCATTAAAATCGAACCGCCTGATGTGGGCGATCCGCTGCGTAAATGGCGCAAGTTGGAAAACGGGACGTCACTGTGGTGGCACGTACAATCGCGCAATAAGAAATCGGTGGCGCTCGATCTGAAGTCGCCCGAAGGACAAGAGATTTTGCGCAAACTGCTCCAGGACGCCGACATCCTCATCGAAAATTTCCGGCCCGGGACGATGGAGAAGTGGGGGTTGGGATGGGAGCAGCTATCGCAACTGAACCCCAAGCTGATCATGGTTCGCGTTTCGGGCTATGGCCAAACCGGCCCCTATCGCGACCTGCCGGGCTTTGGCGTGATCGGCGAGGCGATGGGCGGACTGCGTTATCTGACCGGCGAGCCCGGACGGCCTCCGGTGCGCTGCGGCGTCAGTATTGGCGACTCGATTTCAGCCCTGTACGCCGTCATTGGAGTTCTGCTGGCCTTGCATCATCGCAACCAGCACAGCGGCAAGGGACAGTGCATCGATGTGGCTTTGTATGAGTCGGTGTTCGGAATGATGGAGAGCCTGATTCCGGAGTACGACTTCTTCGGCTCCGTGCGCGAGCCAAGCGGCTCCGCCCTGCCTGGCATCGCTCCTACCAACGCCTATCTCTGCCGCGGCGGCAAATACGTGCTGATCGGAGGCAATGGCGACGGCATCTTCAAGCGCCTGATGAACGTGATGGGAAGAGATGATCTCGGGAGCGATCCCCGCTTTGCACACAACGACGGACGGGCCAAGGAAGCCGCATTCCTCGACGCCGCGATTGAGGAATGGACGAAGCAGCACGAGGTCTCGGAAGTTCTGGAACAACTGAACGCGGCCGGGGTTCCGGTTGGATATCCCTACACCGCCGCGGACATCGTCGCTGACCCGCACTACCAGGCGCGCGAGATGATTCAGACGATCAATCTTTCGTCCGGTAAGACCTTGAAGGTGCCAGCCGTGTTGCCGAAGCTGAGCGACACTCCGGGGCAAACCGGCGGCGCGGGCCCAGCCTTGGGTGAGCATACGGACGAGGTGCTCTCGGCCATCGGCGTCGACGACGAAACGCGTAAGTGCCTGCGCCAGCGCGGCATCATTGCGGGCTGAAAAGGAGAGGCTTATGACAACGGTGGAAAAGAAACGCACATACATTAATGATGTTGCGCTTCGCGATGGCTTCCAGATCGAGCCGAATTTCGTAGCGACAGAGGAAAAAATCTCGCTGATCAACCGTTTGAGTCAAATCGGGTTGGCGAAGATCGAGGCAACATCTTTTACATCGCCGAAGGCAATCCCCAACCTGCGCGATGCCGAGCAGGTGATGCGGCAGATAGAGAGAAAGCCTGGGGTTGTCTATACCGTGTTGGTGCCGAACGTAAAAGGCTGTGAGCGGGCGCTGTCCTGCAAAGTGGATGAGATCAATCTCGTAATGTCAGCGAGCCAGTCGCACAATCGGGCGAATCTGCGCATGTCATGTGAGCAATCGCTGGCGCAGTTCGCGGAAATCGTTAAGTTTGCCGGTCAATCATCGGTCTTCATCAACGGCTCACTTTCAACCTCTTTCGGTTGTCCATTCGATGGCTGGGTTCCCGAACAGCGCGTCATGGAACTTGTGCAGCGATTTCTGGATACGGGCATTCAGGGAATAACGCTGTGCGATACGACCGGCATGGCGAACCCAGAACAGGTACGCCGTTTGTGCGAGGCGGTACTAAGTCGCTGGCCGAAAATTCCCTTCACTTTGCATTTCCACAACACGCGTGGCATGGGGCTCTCGAACATGTTAGCGGCGCTCGGGACCGGAATGTACCGCTTCGACGCTTCGCTCGGCGGTCTTGGAGGCTGTCCCTTCGCGCCCGGCGCGACCGGAAACGTTTGCACGGAAGACGCGGTGCACATGCTGGAGCAGATGGGATACGATACCGGCGTCGATCTGGATGCGCTGATTGAAATCGCCCAGGATTTACCGGGAATTGTCGGCCATGACGTTCCCGGTCAGGTGATGAAGGCGGGCAAGGCAGACAGGAAATATCCCAAACCAGAGTGGGTTACCAACGCAACAGGGCAGGATGCACTCTCGGGCTCACGTCACTGATCAGGGCTGACGATCTGCCGAGCCGGATTGGACACTTGCAGGGGTTAATTATCGAGGAGGTTTGTAATGCATTCTGAAATGGAAATGCTGCGTTGCGCCATCGTGCGCGGAGGCACAAGCAAAGGTGTCTTCATTATGAAGAATGAGCTGCCGCACGACCCGGCGAAGCGCGATGCGGTAATCAGCGCTATTTATGGCAGTCCCGACGTGAGGCAGATCGATGGCCTGGGCGGCGCTGATGTCTTGACCAGTAAGCTGGCGATCATCTCTCCATCAACCCGTAAGGACGCAGACGTCGATTACACCTTTGGGCAAGTGAGCATCGATACGAAATTTGTAGACTACGGCGGGAACTGCGGAAACCTTTCCTCCGCCGTCGGTCCATTCGCCATCGATGAGGGTCTGGTCGAGCCCAAAGAGCCGATTACAACGGTAAGAATCCATCTGACGAACAGCAACAACATCCTGGTTGCCGACGTTCCGGTAAAGAACGGCCGCGCGGCCGTGGAAGGCGACTTCAAGATCGATGGCTGTCCGGGAACGGGCGCTAAGATCACGCTCGACTGGTCGGACACAGCGGGATGTATCACCGGCAAGCTATTGCCCACGGGAAACGCTAAAGACTGTATCAAGGTCGATGGCAAGGGATATCCGGTGTCGATCGTCGACGCAGGGAACCCGCTGGTATTCATACATGCCTCAAGCTTTGGCATGAAGGGCACAGAGTCGCCCGCCGAAATCGAGGCCGACAAAGGCCTGATGCGACTCATTGAGCGAATCCGTGGCGAGGCCTGCGTCATGATCGGCCTGGTCGACAAGCCGGAAGATGCCGCCACCAAGACACCGTATCAACCGTTCTTCGCCATTGTCAGCGAGCCTGCCGACTATCAGACCATCAGCGGATCAAAGGTAAAGGCCGCCGATGTCGATCTCGTCTCGCGGTTACTGTTCATGTTGAGAATGCACAAGACCTATCCCGTGACCGGAACCGTCTGCACCGGCGCGGCTGTGAGGATTCCGGGAACGATCGCATACGAGGTGTTACGAGAGGAAGCGAAGTCCCGAATGACGGTTCAGATCGGGCATCCTGGCGGTGTTATTCCGGTCGAAGCAGAAGCCAGTTACAAAGATGGTCAGGTCAAGCTGACGCGAATTGGCGTGTATCGCACTGCCCGCAGAATCATGGACGGATATGTGTACGTAAGGAAATCAGTATTTGAGTAGACTCGCGGGCAGGTTTGCGAGCGAGGTGGTCGATGGGTAAAACGATGTCGGAAAAGATACTGGCAAGTGCGGCTGGTATCGCGGACACGACCGCGGGCGAGATTCTCTGGGTCCATGTTGCCAAGGCCATGATGGATGACATCCTCGGTCCACGGATGGAAATTGCAGACCAGATGAAATCCATACGAGACGAAGTATGGGATCCCGGAAAGGTTGTCGTTATTTCCGACCACTACACTCCACCGGCAAGCGTGAAGCAAGCGGCAATTGTGAAGTTCACGCGAGAATGGGCCCGGAACCATGGGGTCAGCAATTACTTCGAATCGGAAGGTCCGTGCCATCAAATCATGGTCGAGCACGGACATGTCCTTCCCGGCCAAGTGGTGCTCGGCACTGATTCGCACACGTGTATGGGCGGAGCTTTGGGCGCTTTCGCCACCGGAGTCGGTTCGACCGAGATGCTGGGCGTATTGCTCACGGGGAAGACATGGCTCAGAGTTCCGGAGACCATCCAGGTGAACTGGAGTGGCGAATTGCCCGACGGCGTCATGGCGAAAGACATTGCGCTCAAGACCATCGGAGTGATTGGTCACGCCGGCGCAACCTATAAAGCAGTGGAGTTCACCGGTCGCGCGATTGAGGCGCTTAGCCTTGATCAGCGATTGGCGATCACGAACATGGCGGTTGAGATGGGCGCCAAGGTTGGCCTGATGTCGCCGGACAAAAAGGTGGTCGAGTACCTGGAGAGTCAGAACATCAGCTCCGGATACTCGCTGGTCTTCAGCGATTCGGACGCCAGCTACTGCGCGCGCTACGAGTTCCGCGCGGATGAACTCGTGCCGGTTGTGGCTTGTCCTCACGAAGTGGATAACGTCAGAGCGGTTTCGGACGTGCAGGGAGTCGAGATCGACCAAGCGTATCTCGGCTCATGCACGGGTGGAAGGTATGAAGACCTTCTGGCGGCGGCGCGCCTGTTGAAGGGGCGCAAGGTGGCCAAGAACGTCAGGTTACTGGTGTCACCGAGTTCCCGTTCCATTTGGAAGCAGGCCAACGCAGACGGAATTTTCGGAATTCTATTCGACGCCGGCGCGGTGATTCTGCCGCCAACTTGCGGCGTCTGCGTCGGGGTGCACTCGGGTTTACTGGCGGATGGTGAAACTTGTATTTCTTCGACGAATCGCAACTTCGTCGGCAGGATGGGCAGCCCGAAGGCCGAGATCTACCTGGGGTCGCCGATGACGGTTGCGGCTAGTGCCATCGCCGGTCGGATTAGAGATCCAAGAGCCTTCCTACAGGGAGGTAACGGTTGTGAATAGCATGATCGTTCGCGGCAAAGTGTGGAAGTACGGCGACAACATCAACACTGACATTATTTCTCCGCCGCAGTACATGGAGCTTAGCGTCGCCGAGGCGGCGAAGTATACGCTCAGCGCGCTGGATGCGGAGTTTGCGGGCAAGGTGCGCAAAGGCGACATCCTGGTTGCCGGGGACAATTTTGGCTCAGGCTCAAGCCGTGAAACCTCGCCGCTGACATTGCGTTACCTGGGAGTGGGAGCCATCGTCGCCAAATTGTTTGCCCGCATATTTTATCGTAATGCGATCAATATCGGACTGCCCGTTGTCGAGTGCCGCGAAACGGACCGGATCAGCGCGAACGACGTTATTGAGATCAACTTCGAGCAAGGCAGGATCACCAATACAACCAAGAACGAAGTCTACATTTGCAGCGCGATACCGCCCCACATCCTTGAGTTGGTTCAGGAAGGTGGTCTGGTCGCTTACCTGAAGAAGCGTTTGATCGAACCGGTGAAGACCAGTTCCAAGTAGCGGGTGGAGGCAATGTCGCATTTGCTAGAGAGCAAACAGATTCGCAAGCAAACGGTCAAAGCGTTACCACATTTTCATATCAGCACAAACTGAGGCGGTGAAAAAAATGTCGATCGTTATTAAAGGAAGATCTATCAGCAAGGGGTATGCGGAGGGAGAAGCATTAGTCTGCCACCAGCCGATAGGATTCAACTTCGGAGTCGACTTGGTCGACGGCAGAATTCTCGAGCATGGCCATGAGCTACTCAACAAGTCCATCAAGGACAAGATCTTGATTTTTCCCCACGGCAAAGGCAGTACCGGTGGCTCCTACGTCGTATATCAGCTGGCAAAGTGCAAATGCGGTCCCAAGGCAATGATTAACCTGACTACGGAAACCATCATTGCCGTTGGCGCAATCATGGGCGGCATTCCTGTAGTTGACAGCTTGGAACAGAACCCGTTGGAAACGATCAAGACCGGTGACTATGTGAAGGTGGACGCCGTTAATGGAACGGTGGAGGTGGAAAGCAAATGAAGCTGACAGACGAAGAGAAACGCATGCTTGGCGGCGAATTTGGGCAACCAGTGAAGATGGCGATGGATATCGTGGTCGCCATCGGTGAGATCTACGGGGCTGAAAAGCTGATCCCTGTCAAGACAGCACATATCGCGGGGCTCTCGCTGAAGAGCCACGGCATAGCTGGCATGGAATGGGTCGAGGACATTGCCAAGAGTGGTGCGAAGGTGCGCGTGCCGACAACGTTGAATGTGATTGGAGTCGATCGGAGCAGGGACTTGAAACTGCCTGCGGACTGGTCGGCAAATCAATTGAGGATCGAACAAGCCTACGAAGGCATGGGTTGTTTTGGTTCTTCGACGTGTGTTCCGTACTACATGGGATTCATACCTAAGTTCGGAGAGTCCATTGCGTGGGCAGAATCTTCGGCGGTTGTCTTCACTAACTCCGTGCTAGGCGCCCGGGATAATCGTGAAGGCGGACCGACTGCCATGGCTTCGGGTCTCACTGGGCGCACTCCTCTATACGGATTGCACCTGGACGAAAATCGCAAGGGAGATGTGCACTACAAAGTAACAGCCGATTTGCGCGACATCGCCGACTACGGCGGACTAGGTGCCTACGTTGGAAAGCGGGTCGGGACGAAGATACCCGTCTTTAGTGGCATCTCTTATCCTGCAACGGAGGCCATGGTCTACTTGGGCGCCGCTCTGGCATCCTCGGGCGGCGTTGCCATGTTCCACATAGCCGGGGTCACTCCGGAAGCGCCAACAGTCGAAGCGGCTTTCGGCGCCAAGAAGTACGAGACCATTTTGATCACTAACCGCGAGATCGAAGAAGGCAAACAACAGCTTACCTCTGCCCGCAACAACAAGGTCGACTACGTGGCGCTAGGATGTCCACACTACTCGCTGCCACAACTGGAAGAGCTTGCTAGACTTTTGCAGGGCAAGAAAGTATCCAAAGACGTGACCATGTGGGTGCACACCAATGTTGCCATCAAGGCCATGGCCCGACAACTCGGCTACGTGCGCGCGATTGAAGAATCAGGGGCGATCGTCACTCAGGACTTGTGCACCATCCTGGGAAATCCAGAGGCACTCGGCTTCAAGACACTGGCGACGAACTCCGGCAAGATGGCCTTCTACGCCCCGGGATCGAACGGGTTCGGCGTGTGGTTTGGAGAGGCGAAACGCTGCGTTGATGCGGCTGTTACGGGTTTCTGGAAGTAACAATTCGAATTAGCGAACGCATATGTCGAACGGAGGACCCACTATGAGTTCCGGCCCCGGTGTAAAAGCGATTCAAACTCCCATTCCACCTACCTCTATCGGCAGCGTGGAGATGAAGGGAAAACTGATTCGGGCGGCGATTACGATTCTTGTACCCGTCCTGATTCTTTTGACACCTGCTCCGGCGGATCTTCCAATCGCCGCGTGGAGGCTGTTCGCCGTCTATATCTGCGCTATCTTAGGCATGATGTTGCGCCCGGTGCCGGAGCCCGTCGTCCTTCTGGTGGCAATCGCCGCTTCGAGCATCTTCTTCAAGAACACAGCCGTTGTTCTGTCCGGATTCGCATCACCGACTACCTGGCTGGTGTTTTCGGCTTTTATGCTCGGGCAGGCATTTATCGAGACAGGTTTGGGAAAGAGAATAGCGTTTCTGCTGATCGGCACCAGATTAGGCCGAACAACGCTTGGACTCGGATACGTCGCCGCGTTCACAGATTTAATCATCAGTCCAGCGACCCCTTCGAACACCGCCCGCACGGGCGGCCTGGTCTACCCGATTTTCCGCAGCCTGGCCGTAACACTTGGGTCCGAACCCGGACCGACCTCGAGGCGGATAGGCGGGTACTTGAGCCTGCTTCTCTATCAGATAAGCATTACCACGGCTCACGCTTTTCTCACTGCTTCTGCGACTAATCTAATCATCACCACCTTCGCTAAGAGCATTCTGAAGGTCGATGTCTCGTGGATGCAGTGGGCACGGGCGATTACTCCACTGGCTCTGTTCATCCTGATGCTGCTGCCCTGGATCGTGTACAAGTTGTATCCGCCGGAGATAAAACAAATCGATAACCGCACAATCTCCGAGGGTGGACTGGCCGAAATGGGGCGGACGACGCGGCGCGAAAAGACCCTGGCTTGCCTGTTTGTGCTGGCGCTCGTCGGTTGGGCCACGGGAAGTATTACCGGAATTGATGCGACTGCCATAGCTGTTGGTTTCGTCGCCGCCTGTCTTGTTACTGGGGTGGTGGGCTGGAATAGTCTGTCAAGTGCGAAGGGCGCTTGGAGCATTCTGATGTGGTACGGCGGGATCATCGGTCTGGCTGGCGGTTTGGCAAAGGCGGGATTCTTTATTTGGCTGGCCAAGGTGATATCAAGGAACTTTAGCTTTTCCGGTTATAGCACCTTCACGATGCTGTTGATCCTGTTGCTGTTGAGTTGCGGCGTTCGCTATTGCTTTGCCTCTCTTGCGGCGTTCTGTACGACGCTTGTTCCCGTTTTGTTAACTATCGGACTGGTTGCGAATGTCCCCAAGTGGCCACTGATCTTTTTAATGGGCGCGGCTTCGGAGTTTGGATGTTTGCTTACCCACTACAGCAATGCGGTGGCGCCAGTGTTATTCAGTCCGGGGTACGTGGATCAGACCACTTGGTGGAAAGTTGGACACATTGTCGCTTTCATCTGCGCAGTGATCTATATGACGCTCGGATTAGGCTACTGGAAGCTGCTGGGCTTGTGGTAGAGATTGCTACGAACTAACTCAGCCGCATGTTTCGGGAAACTGGGTCATTAGTAAGGTTATCGAGAAAAGCTCTGGAGGACCGTTGTGAATTCGACTACCGAGGTAAAAACTGCGACCACTACCGTCGACAGAATTGTGGAGAAGTTACCGCTAAAGTCTGTCCATTATTTCATCATAACAGCCGCCGCTTTGGGGTTTATGTTCGACTCTTTCGATACCTACATCGCCTCCTATGCGATGCCGTCGATTATCAAAGAGTGGAAACTGGACACCATCATGGTTGGAACAGCGGCATCGGCCAACTTTTGGGGCATGATGTTTGGCGCGATAGTTTGGGGGCCGATCACCGACAGGTATGGACGTAAGGTCGGATTTATCGGCACGATCCTGGGCTTCAGCTTGTTCAGCGGCCTGACAATCTTTGCTACTGGCGTTGGACAATTTCTCATCTACCGATTCATCACTGGGATGTGTCTCGGAGGAATGATTCCCGTCGACACCGCCCTGGTCTCGGAGTACACCTCGGCTAAGTATCGGGGGAGGTTTGTGGCTGTACTTACGGTTCTCTGGCCTTTCGGATTACTGGCGGCGGCCATAGCATCTCTTACCCTGGTTCCGACTCACGGATGGCGGATCCTTTTCATCCTTGGTGTGCTGCCCGCGGCATTATCGTTTGTCGTCAGGTGGAAGGTGCCTGAGTCTCCGCGATGGCTGGCGATTAAAGGAAGGACGAAAGAAGCGGCGGCGGTTCTGAAACAGTTAGGCGCCACCGAAGCGGATGTCCGCAACCTAGGCGATGAGCAGATTACGGAAAAAGTGCCCATTGGCGTTCTGCTGCAGCCGATCTACCGCAAGAGATTCATACTTACGGCCGGCTACTATTTCTTCTCGTATTTCGGCTACTACGGTTTTGTATTGTGGCTTCCATCAATTCTCGCGGTGGTATTCAAACTGACGCTGGTAAAAACATTTACCTATACGTTGTACGCCGCGCTCTCCGCGATCCTTGGCCGGATGACCGCTTTTTACACCATCGAGAAATTCGGCAGAAAGCAATTGTTCTATGTCGGATTCGGTCTTGGTGGAGTGGCTGCGCTTGGGTTTGGACTGATACAAAACCCTGCATATTTGGTGTGGGGAGCGTGTGTTCTGGCATTCTTCTATGAGCAGGGCGTTGCCGGGACCGTGGTGTGGACCGCCGAGTTGTACCCGTCGAAGGTACGTGCGACCGCGACTTGTTGGTCAACTGGCGCTGGTCGCGTCAGTGCCGCACTGAGTCCAATTGTCTTCGGTTATTTTATGGCGAACAAGATGTACTACGGCGTATACGTGACCATGGCGCTATTCTTTTGGATCGCTTGCGGACTGGTCTACTGGCTGGGTATCGAGACCAAGGGCAGGTCGCTGGAGGATGTTGGCGCGGCATAAATTCGCCCGGCGACGCCACGCCGTGGCGAGTCGTTCATATTGCGAAAGATGGACATGACTTGCACGACCGCATTATTCAACCGCGCCGGTCTTGTTTGACCGCGCCGCAATGGAGAGGAGCACCAAGGTGAAAGAGACGATCATCAAGAATATAGGTTGCAGAACAATTTTCGATAGCCGGGGCGTGGAGACACTGGAAGTGGATGTCGAAACCCAGAATGGATTCGGCAGGGCCGCGGCGCCGTTTGGCGCACCCGGAAGCAGGGGGGAGTTCGAGGCGCCGGCGTACTCGCCGGAGGGAATTCAGGGATCGATTCGGCTCCTGAATCAAAGCATCTTTCCGGCGCTCGTCGGCTCAGATGCCGCGGAGCGGCGACGAATCGACCAGTTATTACACGAGGTCGACGGCACGCCGAATTTCGAGCGCATGGGCGGCAATACCTCTACCGTGGTTTCCGTGGCCTGTGCGAAAGCCGCGGCTGAGTCGTTGGGAATGCCGTTGTTCAAGTTTATCGATGAGAAGGCGAACTATACCATTCCTTATCCGCTAGGCAATGTCATCGGCGGCGGGGCGCACAGCCTGGGCCGGCCCCTGATATGCAAGAACACCTTGTGGTTCCGTTGGGCATTACAAGTGTAAAGCAAGGGATCTTCACCAATCTGCTAGTGCATGATGAAGTCGGCAAGCTACTGGAGAAGAAGGATCCGTCGTTCGCCGGCGGCACCGACGACGAGAACGCCTGGACGGCGAACCTGAATGACTTTGAAGCGTTTGAAATTCTCGAAATAGCTTGCAAGAAGATTTCCGACCAGCAGGGAGTGGAACTAAGGATAGGCTTGGATCTTGCAGCGGATCGCCTGTGGGATTTCAGTGCGAAGGTTTACCGCTACACGCGTGAAGGCACCACCCGGACCTCTCAGCAGCAACTGGATTACCTTACGGAACTGGTTAATAGATTCCGGATGATATGGGTCGAAGATGGATTTCATAGCAATGACTATGAAGGCTTTGCCGCGTTGAATGCGCGGGTTGGGACCAAGTGCCTCGTCTGTGCTGACGATATCTATGCCACCAATCCGCAGCGCACCGAAGCCGGCATTAAGGCAAAGTCGGCTGGAGCGATGATCGTCAAGACAAACCAGGTGGGCACGATCACGGGAGCCGAAACCACATCGCGACTGGCACAGAAACATGGAGTCTCGATCGTGTTGTCGCATCGCTCGGGAGAAACGGTCGACGACTCAATCGCGCACTTTGCGGTGTCATGGAATGCATTGATGATCAAGACCGGCGTCAAGGGCGGTGAGCGGCTGGCGAAACTGAATGCGCTGATCCGTATCGAAGAGGAGTTCGGCATTAAGTTGGTCGAATGGCCCGCACTGGCAAAGTCCGCAACCGTTCGCTAAGGCCAAGGAGATACAGGACGGTTAAGGCAGGTGAGTTTGGACGTCCAAGAAAGCTGAAACTCACCTGCCGTATTGTTTCAGGCCGTAAGCTTGTGGTGCCAAGTATCAAAGTGAATGATTTCTGATGTACCAAGATCGGCCTTCTTTCTATTTGTGGTTGCACTAGAAACGCCATGACAAAGGCTTTGTCCGTCAGGCCCGGAGGTAGGACATGCAATACCCTCATAGCAATGGGCACTAACTTTACGGGCACTGACGGCATGGTATGTGACCGCAACGTCGGCTACTACCGGGAGCGGGCGCGCGGCGGGGTCGGATTGATCATTGTAGAAGCTGTCTACATCCACCAGAGCGGGAAGCACCGCATCAATGGTATCGGAGCTACCGGGGACCGATTTATTCCCGGGTTGCGAAGGCGATCCCGAAGTCACGTTCTGGGAAGTCAGCCGTTGTCAGGGGCAACAGCTCTGATTCCCCCGCCGGTTTCGGGTGACCCGTGTCACCGCGAAGAGCGGGAAGCGATGGGGGCTAACTCTTCTGTCTCTGTGATCATTCTTTCCAGGCTGACACGGATCCCGGCTGCCCAGAAAGTTTCTTCTGTGGGGTCGAGACCGAACGGCTGAAGAAATTCAATCACATCCTTGGTGGCTCCCGAACGGAGCAGATCGAGGTATAGCGGCTCAAACCGGCTGCCAAGACGCGATTGTTGCGCATAGAGACTCTGCGTCAGAAGTTCGCCGAAAGCGTACCCGTAAACGTAGAACGGATGGTGAAAATGCGAGACGTAAGCCCAGAGATGGTTGGCGTTCTCATAGGTGAACACCTCGCCATCTTCCCCGTACAGCTCTTTTGCGGTCCCCAGCCACAATGCGTCGAGTTCTCTCACCGAAAGCTTCTTCGGTTCCGTCCATTCCGAATAAGCCGCATTCATGCCGTGCACACGGCGTTCGAAATTAGAAAATCCGATCTGCCGCACGACAGTATTCAGCATCCCCTCGATCTTCTGGGTCAGCAGCGCCAGCAGGGCAGTACTTTCGCCTCTTTCCGCAAGCTGCTTCTTCAGAAAATTGAATGTCGTCATCTCACCGAAGACAGAGGCTGTCTCACAATATGCAATCGGTGGGTGGAACATGAGCGGCCCCTGCGCCTCACCGGCCAGAATGCCGTGAACGCCGTGGCCGAGTTCGTGGGCGAGAGTCATTATGTCGTGGTAGGAACCAAGATAGTTCAAGAAGGTGAACGACTGCGGCCTGTTTCCCGGAAGGACGATTGAGCAATTGAAAGCGCCGCCGCGCTTTCCTTTCGTGGCCGGAGCGTCAATGCGCTTGGCCGCAATGAAATCCTGAATGATGCCCATGAGGGTGGGGCTAAAACTTTCATAGGCGGCCAACACCATACCCATTGCTTTATCGAAGGGCACCACCGTTGTATCGGTGAATGGAAGCGGCGCATTACGGTCGCTCCACTTGAGCGTCTTGAGGCCGAGCAGCTCCGCCTTCAGACGGTAATACCGACGGGCGAGCGGCCCGGCGACATTTTTCACGGCCTCGTGTAGCGTGTCTACTACAGCATCAGCAATGCGGTTGGCTTTGTTCCGCGCCTCCATTGGATGGCGGTAATGCCGCTCCTTGCCCTCAACGGCTCCCTTGCCAACGACGACATAAAGCGTCTGCGCCGAGTACTTGGCGAAATATCCGTCGAGACCGTCATTGATGGCCTTCTGAACTTCTGCGCGAACGGCGGCATCTTTCGATTGGGTGAGGACGTCGAGCATCTCGGTCAGCGTCTTCTTCTCGCTGTTGTGCTCAAAGCGAAGGTCCGCCGCGCATTCGTCGAAGAACTCATCCCATGCCGCCGGACCGAAGGGAGAACGCTTGGTGAGCGCCGCCTCTACAGGTTCGCTTAAGAGGTGGGGCTTGAAAATCCGCTGGTGCTCGATCCAGGGCCGGTGTTTCCGCGCTACCTCGTCGGCCGCATACCATTTCTCCAGCACTGCATCATCCAACGCCACCAGCTCCAGTTCGAAAAACGTCAGATACTCGCCATGGAGCTCGCTCATGGTCCGCTGCACCTGAGCGACCTTCGCCTTCACGGTGTCGTTGGTGACGTCCAGGCTTTGCTTAAGAGAAAGGTAGACCATCACCTTTTCGCCAAGCATCGACAGTTCCGAATAATCGGAGATCGCCGGGCCAAGCGTCTCGGCGAGCTTGCTCTTGTAATTCGCATTGAACTGTTGCGCCTTGCGGGAGAATTCCGCAGTATCAATATCGATGTTGGGATCATCGATACCGGAATAAAGCGAACTCAAATCCCAGCGGCAACTAGCGTCAGCAATCTTGTGATCAGTCATAGCTTTTGGAATGAAATCCAGTGTTCACTGCGTTTGCGACGAACAAGCGAATGGCGATCCCGCGGGGAGTCGAATCCGAAGTCTGATGCTCTATCCAGTTGAGCTACGGAGCCGCACTTCCTGCAACATCAGGCTCTCTTTGCCGCCGTGCGTCGTGCCGCCCATCCTAATCTTTAGTGCGTTCCGTACGGCTGCGAAAGAAGTTTTCGGTGTTCTTATCCATAAAGTATACGTAGCAACCCTTCATTCCGCGAGTCAGGAGAACGCGGTAGGTATTCTTTACCATTTGGGCGAAGCGGTCGCCGGACCTCTTCACCACGGTATCGTGGGACTTCGTTTTGTCGCCTTTCCATTCAGCCGCTTCAGGCACGTAGACTAGATCGGGGCCGAAAATCACTCCAACATAGTCGAACTCAAACCCCTGAGCGGTATATATGCACCCAATCTGGTTTACGCCGCCGTCGTAGTAGGCCCATAGGCTCTCTTTCGGTATTCCCGGTGCGGGTCTATCCCCGCGCGTGCGGGGGACGATGGGGATGATAATTGGCACTTATGTGTTGACTTTCGATTAGATCGGCGTTATTGTTCCGGCGTTTCCAGCCAGACATATATCCCGTCGTCAGGGTTTCCAATCGGCTCCAAAGCGGTCGGCCCAGTTTTCCTTTTCGTCAAAGAATTGTTCGTCTTCAGGGACTCGGGCTCAGAAAGAAAACTCAAGTTTACGTTTCCGTGGGGAAGTTCCCAAAAAAGAGAGGGACCATGATGAAGCAAAGTTTAGCGATTGTCATGCTTATGGCTGCTTTGACTGTCCCGGCAACGATGTTGGCGCAGGGCAGCAAAGATGAGCAGCAGATTCGCGCCATTAGCCGCGAAATGACCGACGCCTTCCTGAAGGGCGGTGCTGAGGCGCTGCCGTTTTAGACAAGATTTATGCCGATGACTACACCGGAGTGCGTGGCGACGGTAAGGTGCTCACCAAGGCTCAAGAAATCGAACTTTATAAGTCAGGAGCATTTAAGTACCAAGCGAATGAAATTAAAGATTTGACGATACGTGTCTACGGAAGGTCAGCGGTGAGCACGACAGTGGCCTTCAGTGACAATGTGAGAAACGGAAAGAGATTCAGCGGCACGACCCGCAATGCTCGATTCTGGATAAAGCAGGATGGTGGCTGGAAGTGTGTTTATTACCAGACAACGCGAGTGCTTGAGCCAGCCAATGCCAAGCGTCGAACAATGCGCCTCCCTCATACGTGGCAGATTCTGCGGTCTACAAACTTGTCAGCGAAAACGATCAGTTTCGGGTCATCATGGCAACGAAGGCGGTTGGCCAACGCGATGCGTGGCATTCACATTTGCCAAATACAGTCTACGACCTAACTGACTGCCAGCACCGCATCTACACACCGGACGGGAAAACAATCGAGAATACTGCTAAAGCTGGTAGCGTCTTCTTGCAATCGGCAATCCCCTCGCACTCCACCGAAAACATTGGCACGGCAGAGTGCCGCCAGTTGATAGTGGAGCGCAAGTAGCGAAAAGCCGAGATAGCAGAGTCAAAATAAGAATGTAATTTCAGGGAGGAAAGCAAAATGAAACCACGTTTTGTGATTGCTATGCTCTTGGTTCTTGCTCTGGCTGTCCCAGCTTCGATGCTGGCGCAGCAGGGCAGCAAGGGAGAAGAAGAAGTTCGTGCCGCTATTGCACAACTCAATCAAGCAAACCTCAAGACTGGAGCCGACGCCATACCGATACAAGAGAAATATCTTGCAGATGACTTTGTACGAATTCCCCCTAACGGAGCGGTTTTTACGAAGACAGATCTTCTGAACGCCAACAGGACTACGAAGTCCCGGCTGGAAGCGCAAGATTTGTCAGACATCAAAATGCGCATCTACGGAAACACGGCAGTGGCAACGGGAATATTGAGCAGCAAAGGGCAATCGCCATTGGGCTACGGCGGCGAGCTGCGATCTCGCTGGACGCGAGTCTTCGTGAAGCACGGCGGCATTTGGCAGTGTGTGTTGTACCAAAACACCCAAATCGCGCCTTAATGCTTTTGAAAGTCAAAAAAGGAAATCTCGGCTCGGGGCTCCATTTGTTCCGTTGAACCCAGCACCTTGCGCGGTGATCGCGACCGCGACAAAAGGAGACTCTCATGAAGTGGCAACGAATTGCTCTAATGTTCACCATTCTCTCATTGCTCGTCGTGCCGCTGGCGTGGAGCCAAGGCGGGAATGCCGAACAGCAAATCAAGACACTGACCGATCAACACATCGCAGCTCAGTTGAAAGCTGACACCAACTCTTTGCAGACACTCTTAGCCGAAGACTGCATAATTATCCGTGGCGACGGCTCGTTGTCCACGAAGGCTCAAGAGATCGAGAATGTGAAGGCGGGTACTCTCAAGATCGAAAGAATTGACGTACAAGACTCACAGATACGGGTCTATGGCCATACGGCGATTGCCACGACACTGAATTCTTTCAAAGGAACGACCCCAAGTGGCAACACAGTCAGTACCACCATCCGCAACACTAGGGTTTGGGTGAAGCAGAAAGGCAATTGGAAGTTAGTCTCTATGCAAGCAACACGAGTGAGCCAGTAGGGATTTAAAACAGCAGTCCCGGTCAGGGAAGGGTCAGCGGAGACGCTGGCCTTACCTGTCGTCAAGATCGTCATTGGGATCAATGGGGGGTACTTCCGCACCGAAAAGAGGGAACCTGAATGAAACTACGTCTCGTGATTGTCGTGTTCTTGGTTTTCGCTCTGATCGTCCCGGTCCAAATGTTGGCGCAAGCAGCGAAAACAGAAATTTACTCCATTGACACAATGACGCTCACGGATAAGCAATTTCTGACCGGAGCAAAAGACGGCAACCCCGCACGAATCGCTGGCGAGTTGCGGCTACCGAGCGGTAGCGGGCCGTTTCCAGCTGTAGTTCTAGTTCACGGTTCAGGTGGGGTGGGAGTTAACGTTGACCTTTGGGGACGCGAGCTTAATGGCATCGGCATAGCGGCGTTCCTGCTGGACAGTTTTACCGGGCGCGGCCTTGGGCAAACCATCACTGACCAGTCACAGATCGGACAACTGAATATGATTTATGACGCTTACCGCGCACTCGATCTGTTGTCAAAGCACCCGCGCATTGCCACTTCACAAATTGCCATTATGGGATTCTCCAAGGGAGGATTTGTTGCACTCCGTTCGAGCATGAAACGATTCCAGCGGATGTACGGGACGCTAAACGTCGAATTCGCCGCCTACCTGCCGTTTTACGGCGGCTACTGTGAAACTCCGTTGCTCGAAGACGATACAGTGAGCGACCGCCCCATTCGCATGGTCCAAGGGGAGAAGGATGATTTCAATCTTGCAGAACCCTGCCGCAAGTACATTGAGCGGCTGCATGCGGCCGGAAAAGACGCGCAGATCACGATTTATCCCGGTGCACGGCACGCCTTTGACAACCCTACGTACCCGGCAGTCTTATCCTATCCCGATGCCGTGATTCCCAATCGCTGCAAACGCGAGGAGCGGGCCGGTGGTGACATTTATAACGCAGATACCGGGAAACCATTTACCTGGAAGGATGCGTGTGTAATTCGCGGTGCGACGGTAGGCTTTGATCCGAGTGCTTACGCCGAAGCGAAGAAGGCAGTGAAGGCGTTCCTGATTGAGACGTTTATGGTTACCCCCAAAGCCGCGCAAGCCAAAGAATAACTGGTTGGAACATATCGCCTTATCAGCTATAAGCGAACGGTAGTGGCAACTGGGGTGACCCCTGCATCTTGTATCTGGAGACACTCGACCACGCTTGTTTGTGTTCACCAATTGGACATGCTGTTAATGGTTCTGGTTCTCAGGGTCGGAGTAACCAAGCAGCGTTACCGGCGTAACTCGCGTGGAAAGTAGCGCAACGATATGTTCCAACCTGCACAGAGAATCTGCTGTGTTTTGGGTTAGAAAGGCTGACACCTTGGGGGAGGCTGTCGGCCTTC
>CAWHUL010000011.1:0-274437 GCA_963832365.1 uncultured Acidobacteriota bacterium
TAAGCCGACAGGCGTCACGCTAGGTCCAGGCAGTCGGGTAGTACTCATGCCGGACAAAGGCGGAGTGGCGGATGCGCTGACCCAGTTGCTCCAAGCGTTTGATGTAGAAGTTTTGCGCATCGATGAGACATTGGACGCGGAAGCACTGGCCAATCAATTGAACGGTTCGCTGGCTGCCGGTTCGGTGCAAGGCGTCTACTGGCTGTCGGCGCTGGACAACGAAGGAGATCTCAGCCAGATGGATCTGGCTGGCTGGAGCGAAGCCCTGCGGGTACGCGTCAAGGCGCCTTTCACCACCATGCGCGTGTTGTACGAGCAGATCGCGGCTCCCGGCACCTTCCTGGTCTCGGCGGTGCGGCTGGGAGGACTGCACGGATATGACGATGCCGGAGCAGTCGCACCGCTCGGCGGCGCGGTTCCGGCTTCACTAAGACCTACAAACGTGAGCGGGCGGACGTTCTGGTCAAAGCGGTCGATTTCCAAGCTGAGTGCGAGGTCTCGCAACTTGTAGAAATTCTGATCGACGAAACTCTGCGTGACCCCGGCGCGGTGGAGGTCGGTTACAAGGAAGGGCTGCGCTGGACGGTCGGGTTGCAAGAGCTACCTGCCATCGACGGCCAACCAGGCATGACGTTGGGGAAGGGCTCCGTGTTCGTAGTGACAGGCGCGGCTGGAGGTATTGTTTCGGCTATCACCGGAGATTTGGCTGCGGCATCCGGCGGGACGTTCTACCTGCTTGATCTGGTGCCGGAGCCGGATCCGAACAATCCCGATCTGGCTAAGTTTGTCAACGACAGGGACGGCCTGAAGCGGGATTTCATCGCCCGCATACAGGCCCGTGGCGAGCGCGCTACTCCTGCAATGATCGAGCGGGAACTGGCGGCCCTGGAGCGAGCGCTAGCCGCTTGGAAGGCAATCGATAAGGTGCGTACGGCAGGAGGCACGGCGCACTACTTTAGCGTTAATCTCAACGACGCAGAGGGCGTGGCGAAAGTCATCAATCAGGTGCGCGAGCGCAGTGGACGGATTGACGTGCTGCTCCACGCGGCCGGGATGGAACGTAGCCATTTCCTGCCGGACAAGGATCCACGCGAATTCGACTTGGTCTTCGACGTCAAGAGCAACGGATGGTTCAATCTGCTGCACGCTATCGGCGACATGCCGTTGGGAGCGACCGTCTCGTTCAGCTCGATTGCCGGCCGTTTCGGCAACGCAGGACAGGCGGATTACAGCGCAGCCAACGACCTGTTGTGCGGAATCACCTCAAGCTTCCGCGCCACCAGGCCAGCTACCCGTGGCATCGCCATAGATTGGACAACCTGGGGTGGCATCGGAATGGCGACCCGAGGCTCGATTCCTAAAATGATGGAATTGGCAGGCATCGATATGCTGCCACCCGAAGCCGGCGTTCCTTTGATCCGCCGCGAATTGACCGCTGGAGGAACTCGCGGTGAGATCGTGGTCGCCCAGCGCCTCGGCATCTTGTTGAAGGAATTCGATGCCACGGGCGGACTCGACATGGCCACCGTGGAGGCTTCCAGCGACAATCGCTTAGCAACGCAGGGATTGATGATCGGCAAGATTGTCTCTTCGGGGGTTTACTCTGGCCTGACTATTGAGACCACGCTGGACCCGAAGATTCAGCCCTTTCTGCATGATCATCAAATAGACGGCACACCGGTGCTTCCTGGTGTTATGGGTATCGAGTCCTTTGCAGAAGCCGCTCTTTCACTGCTGCCTAGCTGGAATATCCAGGCGATCGAAGGGGTGCACTTCCTGGCGCCGTTCAAGTTCTACCGGAACAAGCCGCGCGCGGTCACCGTTGAGGCGATATCGTATCAGCTTGATGGTGCCGTAGTGGCGGATTGCCGCCTCATTGGTTACAGGACAATTAAGAAACAAGCGGAACCGGAGGTTACCACTCACTTCACCGGCCGGGTGCGGTTGACCAAGCAACAACCCGAGTTGGGGACCGTTCCTGTACCGGGCAAACCGGCCGGAAGGATCGTCGAGGCCGCTGATATCTATCACGTTTACTTCCACGGGCCGGCGTATCAGGTGCTTGCACGGGCCTGGCGGGATGGAGACCGGATCGTCGGGCAAATGAAGCAAGATTTGCCTGGTCATCACAATCCTCCTGAACGGCTGACGCTTGTGACTCCGCGCCTAATCGAGCTTTGCTTTCAAACCGCCGGCCTCTGGGAATTGGCCATACAAAACCGTATGGGCCTGCCGCAGTATGTTGAGCAGCTTCGTTTCGGGCGTGCGGCAGATCTGGCCGAAGGCCCGCTGCATGCGGTGGTAACCCCCAATCCCGATGGAAGCTTCGATGTTGAAGTCGTGGATATGGCGGGGAACATGTACATTCATCTGCTCGGCTATCGCACGGTAGCTCTACCCTACACCGTAAAGTCCGAGCCTCTGAAGGCCTTGCAGGGCGCTGAAACTGCGAAGATAAGCGGGTGAAAACGTTTTACCAGATTTCGCTGATGTTGCAGTTGGGCGAGCATCATGGACGTTTATTGGCTTGAGCAGGCCGAATCGGACATACCGGCGCACGATAAATGGTTAAGCGCCAAAGATGCGACTTGCCTCGGTGGTTTCCGTTTTGCAAAACGCCGCGAAGATTGGCGACTGGGACGCTGGACAGCGAAACGAGCCTTGGCGATTTATTGGAACCTTCCGAACGATCCCAAGACTCTTTCGGAAATCGAAATACGTCCGGCGCCCTCGGGCGCACCGCAGGTATTTCTTGCGGACGAACCAGCAGACGTTGCCATTTCGCTGAGCCACCGCTCCGGCGTTGCGGGTTGCGCCATCGCAAAGTTCGGAGCACAGCTAGGCTTTGATTTGGAAATAGCTGAGTGTCGTAGCGAGGCCTTCGTTCAAGACTATTTCGCGACCGAGGAGCGGGACCTGATTTCGCAAGCAGACGTGGCGGACCGGCGTCAGTTAGTGGCTTTGCTTTGGAGCGCCAAGGAGAGCGCACTCAAAGCATTGCGCACGGGTCTTCGGATGGATACCCGTTCCGTAATCGTGAGTCCTCTAACTCAAGGCAAAGATGAACCGGGGGATAGAGGAGAGCGGGATATTTCCTGCAGGCTTCCACGCGCTCTCAATAGCTGGTGTCCGCTGCACGTCCGTTGCGCTGACGGGCAGGTGTTCCAAGGCTGGTGGGAGCACACAGGCAGCCTCTTGCGGACGTTAGTAGCGGTTCCACGGCCAGCTCGGCCGACTCTGCTGAGGAGTTCGTAGGACCGGAACGCAACTCACGGCGGCTCGGGCCACATATGGGGCTTGGTAAACATCAGGAGTAGATCAACCCGCCGCTACTGCGATTTAGCGGTGGGGGCCTTCTTGGCCATCTTAGCCAGCCGCTTCTGGATCATGTCCACCCGCCATCAGCCCGATTGTCGCGGCGAACATCGCTATCGTCGTAGGTCAGCCGAGGGTAGTCATCGTCCGAGTGTTGACCCCACCTGTCCAAGGGATCAACCCCTGCACCCGTGCTCTGATTGATGCCGCTTCAAAGCCCGTTCTGCCTCTCTCAGCTGGTCTTCGAGCGTAGTCGCCTCTTCTGCGTCTCTATCTGTTCGGTCGAGCCCTTTGAGCGAATCCACGAACCTGCCGTGCCGGAGCGTGGCGATGCGGTATTTCGTGTTCAGGTCTTCGAAATCAGAGCAGTTCATCATAGAGACATCATCCGAGTCACAATTAGCAGTGGTCAGAATTCAAACAGCCGCCTGTAATCCCGTGTAATCCCGTAGCTTTGCGATGAGGTCTGTCGGAGGAAGGGGCTTGGCCAGCAACTCAAAGTTGTGACCAGAGCGACGCGACTGCCGAAGAAGATTAGCCGTATTCGCTTGTCCGGAGAAGAGCAATATTTTGCACTGGGGCAAAAAGCTCTTGATTGCGATGGATGCGTCGATTCCGTTCAGGTCAGGCATGACCACGTCGGTGATAATCAAATCCGGCTTCAACTGGACGGCACGGTGGACGGCTTCTCGACCGGAATAAGCAGCGACGGCATCGAAACCCGCGTGCGTAAGAATAAGCACGAGAGTGTCAGCTATGACGTGCTCGTCGTCAACAACTAGGACGAACCGTTTTGTGGTCTTATCCGGGATCATCGGCATACTTTCAAGCAAGCGATAAACGTCCTGCTAAGAGGAGATGAAAGTGCAAAGTGCGGAGTCACTGCACCGCGCTCCCTCCCCGAACAGAACATTTTTTGATAGAAGTTTCAGAGTATCTGAATGAGTCTGTGCAAGACAACCGCCAAATTCGCGTTGCAAGTAGGTCGGAAACCTTAGTCTGTTCAATAGTCCCGCGAGGCATAATATTGATTCGTCCTTAATCGAAAGGTGTGCAGCGACATGTCGCCGAACTCTGCCCAGAATATCCAGCATCGACAGCGCCCTGTAATTCTGTCAGTTGATGACGAGCCTGCACTCCTCTACACCCGCGAGAAGATTCTTCAAGGCGCAGGTTATGAAGTCCTGAGCGCAGCCGATGGCGAAAAGGCATTGGAGATGTTTGCTACGCATGACGTTGACCTCGTAGTCCTCGATTTTCAAATGCCAATAATGGACGGTGGAATCGTTGCTCAACAGATGAAACGACGCAAGCCACTGGTGCCCATCATCATCCAGTCAGCGTTTAGCGCGGCGAAGGTGGTCGTCACTTGCGCCAACTGCTTTATAGCCAAAGGTGAAGGCCCCGCTGCTCTTTTGGAGAAGATTAAACCGCTACTTGCCTAGGAGTGAACTTATGACAAAGAGTCACGGCAATCGTAATTGGGGCCAGCCGGGGCCGCTTGGGGCGGTGGCTCCGACCATCACTGAATTTGCGCAGATCGTTCGTGAATTGAATCTGCAACCCGATCAGTACATATTCTCAAGTCGTCTTCGCGAGTGGGCAAGTCAAAACAAGGATTCAAAATACGTTCCTGAAGCTCTTCTTGGGGCGTGGGGGTTTCGAGATTGAATCGACGCTGTAGGCGCTCTTTTCACGCTTCCATAAGCTGCAAAGAAGGCGCAATCATGAGCGGCGAAATGGCTGGGACGAATCCTTCTTTTGCCGTCCAGTCGTTGGATCGCGTATTCAACGTATCGGTGCGTGTTTTCAGGGTTAGAATTACTGTCAGCAACGCCTGAGTGGTAACGGAAATACAAGCTTTGACAGCCGAAGCCATTCGTGGGCAACCGGGAGTGAAGACGGGTTGGCTACTACCTCGCCCCACATTGCGCAATACATTCAGCATGTCCGCAGCAAAGGCCGGGAGCGATCCCAGCCTTCTTTACATCTCACACACCACTCAAGACAGCACTTTGGGAAAGAGGTTGGCTGCATCCCTCTGAGGATCGTCGGCGAGATGTGCATAACGGGCGGTGGTCTGCGGCTGAGTATGCCCCAACAGCTTTCCGATAATTGGCAGGGAGACGCCGCTGGATACCAGATGCGAAGCGAACGAATGACGCAAGTCGTGGGGACGCACGCCGTCCAGATTGGCTAGCTCACATACCTTGGCCCATACGCCCTTTACATCTTTGAGGTGCTCGCCCGACCTGCCTCGAAACAGATATTCACCATCACGGGGCAGCGATTCCAGCAGGGCCAGCAAGGTCTGTGCCTGCACGCTTAATGGGACGTGCTCCGTCTTCTTCTCCTTGGTGTGGTGCGAGGGTTTCGTCCAGACTCCACGATCAAAATCGAAGTCAGTCCACTTCGCCGTAAGTGCTTCACCCTTCCGGCAGCCTGTAACCATCGTGAGCCGGATGGCATTCACTGCTCTTTGCGCTTCTTTACGCAAGTAGTCTTTTTGCTTGTCGGCCACCTTTGCCGCTAAAGCGCATTGCTCTGGATATTCGGAAAGCGCGGTTGCGAGTCGGGATAGCTCATCTTCAGAGAGCCAGCGTTCTCGTTTCTCTTCCGGAAAGCGGGGAATATCATGAGCCGGATTCGTGTCAATTCCCCAGAAAAGGGTGTCGTCAGCAATTGCGAGACTGAACATCTTGTGAAGCAAGGAAAGAACCCGATTGGCGCGATAAGGAGTGCCCTGGAGTGAAGTGTGCAGGTCTCGGATGTCAACACGCTTTACGCTGGACACGCGAAACCGGCCCAGCCGCGGAAGAATTATGGTGTCCAGCATTGCCTTGTCCTCTTTGGCTGAGGAGGCGCGCTTATGCACATCCGCGTGGCTGGACAGGTAGTGGTCTGCCAAATCTTTTACCGTGCGCTGGCGAGCCTCGTCTTCTAAGGCCTGCTGCTTCTGTTTCTCTTCAATGGCGAAGGGATCTTCACCTTTATCCACCTTGGTACGTAACCGGCGCGCTTCTTGTCGTGCCGTTTCCGCCGTCCACGCGCCGACCTGTCCGATGGTGAATCGGCGTTCTCGCCCATGCACGCGATAATTGAGCACGAAGCTCTTCACACCGGCACTGGTAACGCGCAACCCGAAGCCCTTCAGCTCATCATCCCAATGCACCTCGTACCCTGACTTCGGAGACTTCACCTGTTTTACGAACTTCTGATTCAGCTTGGCCACAACGACGCCTTCCGGTTTCCGTGTCAGTCACCGATTATTAGCAGGTCTAATACAACAATAAGCTTGTTGGTTTCCGTGTCAGCACCATGTCAGCAACTGGATGTCTTTTGGCGTCTACGACTGTCTCACATTGTCAGTGGATTTACTATCTATGTCTTTTGTTATTAATGGGTAATTTGTAAGCTGTTGAAGGCAAATGTCAGCACGTGTCAGCAGAATTGACCAAATCCTTTGACTCTTAATCAGTAGGTTGAAGGTTCGATTCCTTCCGCGCTCACCATCTTTTCAAGCATTTACGGAAGCCGCAATCCGTTCTGCAATCCTTTAAGGGCAAGCATCGCAACTTCGTGCTGCGCCTCCTCCATCTCGCCTGTGACGATTTCGCCGTATTTTAGTGCCATAGCGGGGTCGGTGTGACGCATGAGGCGTCGTTGGACTTCCGCGCTGGCTCCAACTGCGGCGAGCCATGATCTGAACGTGTGACGGAGGCTGTGGGTTCCGAGAGCACCGATTCCCGCAGCGGTTGCCGCCTTCTGGTACACACGCCAAATCTGGTCGTATGACCACGGCAGCCGACCAAGTTGCACTGGCGATGCAAACACCCAGTCTTCTGAAGCAGAAAACTGCGTGTCTACGTGCCACACCTTGAGCAGCGCCAACAGCTCAGCGGCAATGGGTATTGGCTTCCCCGACTCTGCTGTTTTCACGTCGTCCACGTTCTGACAAACGATTGCGCGATCAAGTCGCAGCCCATCCCCTAGCCAGTCGATATCCGACCATTTCAGTGCCAAAGCCTCGCTGATCCGTAAACCGAGAGAGACGCACAGCACGGCGATGGTACGGAACGGTTCCTCCAGATGGCCCGCAAACTGCCGGAACTCTTCGGCTGAAAGGCTACGCGGCTTTCGTACACGCTTCGTGGCCCCCTTGATTGACACCAGTCCCATTGGGTTCTCCTGTGTCGGCACGTCTCCACGAAGCATGGCGTACTTCCATAGAATGCGGAGCAAGCCCCGGATGTGAGTCTTGCTTTTCGGAGCCAGCTTCAGAGCGTTTAACCACAACTCCACAGGCCACGCCTTAACATCAACCATAGGGCCATCACCGAATTGCGGCAGAATGTAATGCTGGAGCCACACGTCGTATGACCTTCGCGTGTCGATCCGAGCAGGCATTCTCTCTTTCCGGTAACTTTCAACCAGCGTTCTCACCGTCACTCCTTGAACGGTGACGGTCTTGCCTCTTTGATCCATCATCTTGCGGCGGAACGGTTCTGCTGCATTATGTGCCGCCGCCTTGGTTGGTAATTCGGATTCACGGCCTAGCACCTCTGTGTGCCTGTGGCCATTTTCATCACGCCAAAGGTACATCCATGCCCCGCGCCGTTTGTCCTTTACAACGCTTCCTTCTTGATGCCGTGCTCGTTTCATTCTTCTCCTTTCTTCATAACGAGCACAGACGGCGGAGTGGAGCATATCATGCCTCCGCCTCTCGCCAAGAGCATCGCATCCAAATCAGTTTTCCGAAACAACCATCTCCTGCGCTTGTTCCCAGAAAGCACGTAGCCCTTTACCTTGCCCTGCCGCGCCCAGAGCAAGAAAGTGCGAGTCTTGGCCCGCACGTAATCCGCAGCTTCGTCAGCCGTCAGCCATTCTGGGTATGAGTACATTTCATCAAACCTCGGCTCTAGCATTGCTGCACGTTCGCACATCGGTACGAATGCGATTTGATACCTGTGCAATCGTGTGCAGCCGTTGACAAATGAGGGCTTGTGCAAAATCCTCCGCGTTAACCCTTCGCAGCCCCTTCCGAGTTGCCCTTCTTCCTTTTTTTTCGTACCAACTCCAAATGACCGCATTCCCGCTTGCAATACTTCCGTTTACGCCTTGACTCCACCTTGAACGGCTGTCCACAGTCAGGTCTGGCGCACAACTCAAATTTCGCATTCTGGAGCAAGTCGATGGTGACCGTGAGGCGAACGGCGACCTCGCACAGATCAGTGACGAAGGTGAAAAACGGGAATTTGTCAGTGCGGCGTCCTGCTGGCGGAAAACAGTTCGTGCTCGCAAACCAGCTCTCAGCCGAGGAGGTGAGTGCTTCTCGTACCGCTTCCTGCAATCGGATCATCTCCCGCAGTTCCACGAATTCTGCAAAGTTCCAACGGCCCCACTTGCTCAGAAAAATCTTTGCGTCCTCGTAATTGGGTTTCAGCCGCAAGAAATCGTCTCGCATCTGCCATGGGGCTGCTGGCTGGCTATGTTTCCTGAACTCCGTTTCATCTGTGTAGGTCTTGCCTGAAGGGATCAGGAACGTTGGCTCCCAGTCCGCAAAAATCCGTTCGACGTCCTGATCCGTGTATGCTTCCAGCCACAAATTGTCCCATTGCCCCTCAGGAAGATTCCGGCGTGGGTACTTCACCCAGTAACGAAGCTCCGCAGTCGTGACCTTGGCCATCAACGCAGAGCCATCCACTGTGGCGTCAGGACGCTTGGCCCAGCCAGTCATCCGTGCGCTCCCCGACGACCATTGGACATTGGAGCGTCGGTGCTTGTGAGCGTTTGAATTCCGTTGCGCTTCGGCGGAGTTCTTCCTCCAGCGCTCTAAAGTAAAGGTCTTGGTCAGCCTGTTCCGGACTGTACGCAAACAGCAATTGCCGAAAGGGAATTCCAACGATAGTCGCTATAAGAGCGCCCCCAAGCTGGTGGACGATATCCCCTAACTGTAAATCGGCAGACGCAAGGCGGAGATTCCAAAAAGCGGTAGCCAACGACAGCAAGAAAAACAAAAAAGCCAAAAAATAAGGGGAGTTGTTCGTCATGTCGCTGTGAGGAACGCGATAAAACTTCGCTGTCACAAGCAACACACTTCCGTATATGACAACAATTAGCGGGGGACTCCATGGCAGGCATACATTGGCCACAATTAAGATAGCGCCAGCCCCAAGCGCCATTAGGAACAGGAGAACTGCCCGGCGGCTCGTTAAGTTCAGGAAATATGCCCGGATAACGGCGACAGAACGCCCCAATATGGTTGCCGTAGACGAAATCGAATTCACAGTACCCTCTTACTTTGAAAGATTGATTTCTTCCTCCATTAGCTTGTCTGAAAACTCCCGGTATTTCTTAGTTATATTCTCTATGGTCGCATCCCTGACACTCGGAGGAACATCTTGAGCCATGGCTTGCTCAGTGAGCCGAGCCAGCATCTGATTCAACTGAAGTAGCGTATTGAACCTCGACTCAAAGTTCTGCAATCCAAGCTCGCGCAAGTTGTTTAGATACTCTTCCGTTATTTGAAATATGTATTTATTGGCGACAACGTCAACCCGTTTCTTTTCGACGTCCACTGCGCGCATTAGGGCGTGTTTACTTGACTCAAGTCGAGCATCATACATCGAACGCATTGCCTCAAGTGCAGCTTTTCGCTCAATGGAGTTCCGCTTGAAGCGGCCAATAATATCGAGTTCTTGTTCACGAATAGCTTGAATCTGTTCGTTAATTGGAGCCAATGGTTGATTGGTCACCCCAGCTTTCGACAGTGCTGTGTCTTGTTTGCGTACAAGAGATTCGACTTTATCCCATTTGTCTGCCATATTTCCTCCGAGCCTGCTCTGCCCAACTGATTGGGCTGGAAAATTAGAATCTGGCTCTCAATCTCCACGGCCTTCTTTTGATTCCGCCGTTGGACGGGTGAAAATCCAGCATCTTCTCTGGTTTGGTCGCCGATATTAACTCATTTGGCTCGAAAGTTCTAGCACCAAAATGCTGGCAATGTGGGCAACCATCCCAAGTGAGATCGAGGTCGGGGGAGCAACTATTCAAGCTCAGTCAAATTGACGATCATGCGGTCTTGGGTAAACGGCGTTTCTTCCTCCGCCTCGTCTTTCGCCTCCACCCTGCCAATCGCCATTGGCGTTCTTTTCCCGCACTATCGTTAGGGAGCCGCCTCCTCCCCCAACTTTGAGAATTACCTCCCGAAGCACTTCTGCATTTTTCAACGGTGCTTTGCGACTCGGACTCATTGCTACGCCTCCTCTGCTTTAACTGGCCATGGATAGATCAGGATGTCTCGGTTATCCAATCCGTCCTTCTGGGAAAACAATTCAAAACATCCTCATCAGGGCGGTAGCCGTCGCCTGCGAGGCTTGCTGGTCGCTGACCGCCACATAGCGCATGGTCGAACCGATAGATTTATGCCCGAGTTGCTGTTTGACCAGAGCGAGATTCACATTGGCGGAAACGAGATGCGAGGCCAAGCTGTGCTTGAGAACATGGGGGTGGAGTTTTTCTGGGGGCAATCCGGCACTGGCGGCCACAGACCGGAACAATTCGGAAGAATTGCTGAACGATCCAGCCGACCTCCCTTCTGACTGGTGAATAGAAAATCTGAGCCGTCCTCCCGCCGCTGCCGCAGCCATTCCCGAAGTGCCCGGTGCTCATTCAATAGCGGCTCCCCACGATGCTCGGTCACCGCCTGCGTGGTACGCAAGCTGAACCTTTGAGCCTTTCGACCACGATGCTTCCATTCCGCATGTCAACGTCGTTCACACGGAGATTGCAGACTTCCGAGGCTCTCATGCCGTGCTTGTACGCCACCAAAATCATGGCAAATTCCCTTGCGCCTTTCGCCTTGGCTGTCCTGAGCACGGAGAGCACCTCGGCAGGTTCAAGGTGAGTCATCGACTGATTACGGCCTGTGCGACCTTCCGACATTGTGTGGTTTCTCCAAAATCCAACTTTATGTTCAAGGCCTGTTCGCCTTGAGGGTTTGTTAATCCTTTTGTTTCCGGCTTGACTGATCCGAGAAATGCAACTTTTTGGTTAGTTTGTTGTGTTATTTGCATCTTCAGCCCTTCCCTCCAGCGTCGCCTTCCATCTCGATGACCAAGCCGTCGTAGCATTGGAGGAACTCGGGCAGCCAAACGTCATACGGGATCGACCCGGCCATAATGCTCAAACGCCTTACAACAGGCAAACATCTCCGGTAAAAGCCCTGTGAAGCGTGTGTCCGATCCCGCCGCATGAATTCCATCAAGTTGCCACGATGGTTGGGGCTGTGGCGTTTTCCATGCTTCTCGTGTTCTTTCGATCAAGTCATAAACTTCACCCGCCGTTACTGGCTCGATCTTTTCTGCGATGGGGCTTACTCCACCCGCCATCATCCACACACTTTGAGCCAAGAAATTATTGTCTCCTGACAGGGCTGATTTAGCGGAGAGATGTACTTTGCAAAGTCTTGCTGCCAACTCATGCCCCATGTTCTCCGCCAGTTGCAGAAGGAATTCCGCCTGTTTCGTAGCTCCGAACCTCTCGGACAGATCGTTGAACGCCATGACCCCGCCCAGCGCATTTGCCCGGTTCCGTTCTTCAATTGCTTTTTGAATTTCTTTCTGGAGCGTGTTCAACTTCCGATCCCAAGCCCGATACCACCACACCCGCTGCCCGACCAAACTGCTGTAGATATAGTCGGGGCCGCCGCTGGCCGGATTCCACCAATTCGGAAGACGGCAGATTCTTACCGCATCCGCGATCAGGTGCAGCAGTTCCGTCTCCGGTTTGCAGGCAATCCGAAAACGACTTGCGACCTTTTCCATGACGGCGATTGAATGACCATCCTCAGATGAGCCAAGGAGCAGCCTTCTTGCTGTCCTGAAGCGGTACTGCGGCTCTTTGAAGCTGTCCAGATACAGCAGCCAGTACACGGCATCTTCGACCCTCCGAATCCTGATCGACTTCACCAACCCGCTCAACGCTTGCGAGTACGTCGGGTGCGTTGTGGGCGTGAACGGTTTCAGACGATGGATACCAAGCGCACTCGAGATGCTCACACCATCCTGCGTTCTTATTGAACTCCCGGCAGTCACAGGTCTTTTCTTCTATGGAAATTGTGTGCCAGCTATCACCGCTGAACGATTTCAGGCGGATGGTGCGGATGCTTTGCTTTTTGTCCGATGATCCGTTTTCTGGCCTGTGGCACATATAAGTAAGTCCTTATATATACCTATGCTTTAATAGACTTTGGGTTGTCAAAGGGAAATAACTTTGGTTGCAGAATAATTTTGTTTTGACGCAGGTGCGGCTTCAGGGTATAGGTAGGGGGTGTTGAACGATGTGGCGTCGGTAGCCGCTACGGGTTGTGGTCTACGAGATAGTAATATAGCCAAGCGTGGCTCCGGCGGCGAGACCAGCATCAAAGATGCTCCGCACCTCTTCCGGAGAAAGATTGTGCTCTTTGGCATACAATCCAATTCCGTTAAGGGTGCACTGTAAATAAGGATCAATGAATCGTAAATCAATCTTACTTGTTGAGGTGAATTCATGACGGACTCCTTCTTTGTTTACACCGTAGACGGTAAAAGACTGCGCGTTCTGAGGACTCGGAGACAGATTCATGTAAAACCATACGCACCAACCGAAGCCACCTGCGATTCCCGGCGTCGGGTCGCTACGCCTAGAGGATGGCAGCCCCGTAATGGTGGTTGACGACAACACGTACAAAATAATCCACATTGGAACTAACACCGAGGAACTGGCAAGGCGGAAGCCCTAGGCAAACCGAACAGGCGATTACGCAATAGATACTGAGGAAACGGAATGAAGCCGAGAATAAAATGTAATCTTCTGTTTGTGCTGCTGCTTGTATTGGCTCCGTCGCTGTTTGCTGAAGACTCGGCCAAAGTAACGATCTTTCGATACAAGGAAGGATTGCAGCCACAGACCATGCCCGGTATCTGGATAGACGAAGTCAGGGTCGCTAATCTTGATAATGGCCGCTATTTGGTCGCCCAGCTTCCGGCGGGTCGCCATACCATTCACTCTACCGCCATACAGTCTGGAATCGAACGTGATATGAAGCCGGGGACGGAGTATTTCGTGCAGGTCAAACTAAACTGGCTTCTGCCCCTCAAACGTGCTTTTGAAATGTCTTTGATCCCTTCCGAGCAGGCTGCCTATGGAATGAAGAATTTGAAGTTGCAAACTAAGTTCCGTGGCCGACGTTTCCGATTTCGACATTGTCGTGGAGCCGCCAAAACCCGTCGCCGCATTTGATTCTGTCGTCCTTTCGCCCAAGGCTCAGAAGGAATTCGACAAGTGCATGAGAAAGCATGACCATAAAGCATTTGCCGCTTCTTTGGGCGGTAGCTGTCAATGCATGGACGGGCAAAAGACATTAGAGATAGCCAAGGAAGGAGCGTTGGGATGGTGTCGGCGATACGCCGGCTCCAGAGACGGCGAAACCTGTAAGCTGATCATGATTGATGGGAGTAAGATCAAGTAGCAGCCAGCACCCGCAGTAATTTAGATTCAGCTACTCTTGGCGGTTGCATTCCATGCCCGCAGCTTTCCCGAAATGGGCCATATTCGATCTGGCTTTCTTGGCGGTTTGGAGTGGGGATGATATGGATGCCGAGTTGAGAAGTGATGAGGAACATCTTTTGTTGCGAAGTGAGCTTCGATTTGACGCATTGAAGACTAGCAGGGATAGGTAGATAGGGTGCCACCGCAAACAGCTCAATCTACATCTGCCGAATCTCAGTTATTGCCTGTGAATGAGACGGCATTCGGGTTCGCCAACATCTCAACCACGCCATGCAGACCGACAAGAACATTCTACATCGGCGGCGTACATCGACGCCCACCTTGCAAGTGTGTGCCAGCGATGGACAAACCGCTTACTGCCTACTTCCACTCGGCCACGATGGACGCCATTAACTCCTGCAACTTGAGTTGCTTGTATTTTCCGGGTCGCTTTCCATATTTCCTGAAGAACTCCCTAATTTCCTTCAACAACACTACCTGATTGGGGGCAAACCAGATGCGGCCCTTCTGGTATATCGGCTCAGGAAACAACTTCTTCCGACGCCATTCGCGCAAGGTGGACAAGCCGACACCCACCTCCGCCGCTGCCTGTTCAAGAGTGAGATAACCACTCGGAATAGGCTGTGCCGATGATCCCGCCCTCCCGATACTCCCTGCTGGCTGCCAATGCCCGTTCCCGATATTCAGGATTTCCGGCATACAGCTTCTTCCGCTTCTCTGAAATCCTTTGCCTGTTCTTCTTGTACCATTCACTGTAGCCGGACTCGATTTGGCTTCTGCTTGTGGATCACTACCATGATCGCAAGCCTTTCACGCTGATATTTCTTCGTTGATTTCGCTTGGGCAGAACGTTTGTCATTCGATGGCAGTCGGCTGCACCGGGCACTCGGCATCCACTAGCTCGATGAACACCCGCTGCATATCTGTGAGCGTTTTCGCTGCTTCGATCTTGGCCAACCACTCAGGCTTGCCGTCGGCCAATACCAACAACAACGATTTCCACTGCTCATAGCGCAATCGATCCAGCTTCGTACAGAAGCTAACATCGGCGGGAGCCGTTGAATCGCGTAACTCCCGGCGCATGATCCTCAACGCCCTATTCCGATGGCGAAGCAGGAATCCAATATCAGCGGTATCTGGGACACGATAAAGTTTCGCCTCAGCCCTAACCTGCTGCGAGAATCGCCACCAATTAACCGGGTCTAACATCCACTCAACTACATGGGGCGTAAACTCGCCGAGAAATCTCCTCAAGTCCCGCAGTTGCCCTATTTTCCTGTCCAGTTCCTTTCCCGGCGTGAACCGCAGTTCCGGTTCTCTGCTGCCAGAGATGGGCAAGGAATGGCACAGGATAGTGCTCGGGGTCTGTTTTCGGTACCCAAATACGGTTGCAACTCGATACCTCCTCAGCCGTCTATCACCTGTGTCGCATCTGCGACCAGCCTTCTTCTCCTCTACTCTCTCTCCTTCTGCTCTCCACCTTGCAGGGTCGCTTCGCTCCCAGAGGCATTGAACGTGTTGAACGCGGCCCTTCAAGGGCCGATGTACTAGTGTTTTCTTTGGCGGTGAGCACACTGAGACCTTTACCCAGATATCAGTGTGTCCGATTTCTCCGTATGGAGCCACACACCCGCTTACGCGGACATCGCCGATTGCACTCCTCCTTTACTAAACGGTGCAGAATGCAAATCGAAGATGCTGGTGGGGTTCAGGCTCGCTTGTGTAGCCATCTACCGAGAGATGGCCGGTCTAACGATCCGAGCCACGGTATCAAGCCTTCGGTGCGACATGCCAATGAAGGACTGTCTAACGACGGTCAGGCTCTTAACATCGTTACCCTGATCTTCGCCCTCCGACTCCACTAAGCACCCGCGATACCGCAATGCCTTTGAGCATCTCGTCGCCGCTCTCCCTGTCACAGGAGCGATCTATACTCCCCACGATGGGGATCAACGCTTAGCGCCCACAACCGCTTCACAACCGCCTGTCCGTCGCAGACAGGATTTCACCTGCAATCCAATTGCAATCAGTTACCGTGAACCAACACCGCTTTCGGTACACTTCTAGTGCCGTCTGTGCTCTGTAAGTGCTTGAATCTACGTTGATTCGCAGATTCGATTCCTTCCGCGCTCACCATCTTAACCCCTTGCAAGCACTTTTTTACAAGGTCGGGTACGCAGCCTGGCTGCTCCGACAGCAGGCGCTCCGCACTTCAGACGGGATGACGCTTCCAAATTTACTGGTGGCTAAACAAATCCGGGAACTGCTCTAGACCCAGTGCCTCCCCAGAGACTAGATGTGTGCAAGTTTTTGCACTCCCGAGACGGGAAAAGATTTGCCTAGCGGCAGCGGCCACTCGGGTTTAACATTACGAAAGTACTAATACTATGGGACATGCGCGTATGCGGCGGCGTGCAGTGAATGGCCACATTCATGCGTATTAGATCAATGAGCCGCTCAGAATAAGTTCTTTGCAAGAAACCAGTCGGGAGCGGCCAGCAGGCCGTGCTCCGAGGGATGAACATGAGGTGGGTTAGAGCAAAGGTACTATTCTCGCCGTTGCCACAACCGCGGCATCGATGGGGAGCTTTTGCCACCAGTTTCGGTCTGCAGTCCACTGCGTTGGTTTTCCTGGCCCTTACCGCCAGCATCCCGGTGGTTCAACAACACTTTGATTACACGAAGCTGGTCCCTCCGCACGAGGCTATTGTGTGGCAGCAACCCGCCGCGGAAGAAATTGTCGTGGTGGCGCCTAAGCCCAAGCCACGGCCAGCGGTCACTCCTCGCCAAACAAAACCAGTGCTGTCTGCCCATGTTGCCGTGCCCACCCTGGAGGTTGCAACAAAGGCTTTGACTGAACCCAGGCCGGAGCCGGAGATCGTAGCCGTGCCGGTAGAGCCGCCGAAATTGCAGTGGTGGGTGCAGGCCAATAATATCGGCAGTTCGGCTACCCCAACCTTGCCGAAGATGGACCCCCGCAGGGTTCAGACCGGCGGGTTCGGCTACCCCAATGGTGTTCCGAGTCAGCCAAAAGCCGGCAAGGCGCCTAACATCGCCGCCATTGGCAGCTTTGAGCTTCCTGTCGGCCCCGGCTACGGGAATGGCACCGGAGGCGCAAGAGGTCGGCGCGGAGTAATTCCCAGCTCCGGGTTTGGCAATGGAATCGCAACTGAGGCACGCCCGCGGCCCCTGGGACATGGTGTCCATACGACGGGTTTCGAAGGACCGGTCATCGAGGCCAAGAGGTTGCCGGTGCCGCAAAAGCCGACCCTCGTGCCGCTTACGATCCGCGAGAAACCCAGCCCCGCATACACGCGTGAGGCTCGCGAGCTGCGCGTGGAAGGAGAAGTTCTGCTGGAGGTTTTGTTTACTTCCAACGGGCAAGTCCAAGTGCTGCGCCTGGTGCGCGGCCTGGGCCATGGTTTGGATGAATCTGCGGTGCGGGCGGCCGAGAAGATTCGTTTTTCACCCGCTCAGCGGGAAGGGCAAGCCGTCGATATCAGCGCCATCGTTCATATTGTCTTTCAGTTGTCGTGAAAGGCTGGCGTTGTCGGGCGCTCAGTTCCCAGTCTTCTTTTCCCGTTCATAGTATAGAGAACTCAGGGCCGGGTAGCCGATCCTGAGCGGAATTAGCTGTAACTGCATTGCCAGGGTCTGCTCATTCTGTTTTTCCGGCTGCTGATCAAAGAACGTCAAGAGCGCATGGCGCAAGGGCCGGTCCACGCTCGCGAAATTGTTTGCTCCAAGTTTGTAAACCAACTGGGTGTAGGTTTCGTCAGCCAGCGAATACTCGCCTGGCGCGGTTGCGGAGCCAGTGTCCAAATCCATGTCGCGCAGGGCGAGAGTTCGCGAGCGCACATCGCGGAGCAACTTGCGATAGTAGTCGACGGTTGCGTTCACGCTCTCGAAATAGAGCTTTTCCGTGGCAGGAGTGGGGTCTTTATAGGCGAGCCCGCGAAGTGGGCCGACCTTGGGAACGAATCGCAGGATGAATCCCAGCACGCGCGCCCCGACGCCGGGCTTTTCGCTGCGATAATCCTTTCCCCATGTCCGTTCGTAATCGACACGGGACAAATTATAGAGAAACTTCTCTTTCGAAAAGCTGGGGTCTTCCGACACAAGCTGGTGTTTGCGGATGACGAGAGCCACTCTGGTCATTGCGGGTATCGTCTTGCTCACGGCGCGGCGATAGGTCCCAATGGCGAGGTTTTCGTGCGCCAACACCGAGTCTATCCGTATCCGGTAGGTGTCGAAAAAGGCGCGCTCCAGAGCAGGCTTGGCGACCTGGAAGCCGATGAAGTCGTGATAGCTTTGCGGCGCATATCGATGGGTCGCCACCTGGACCACGTCGAAGCCAAATTCGGTCTTCAGGTGTTCGGGTTTGCCTTCCGCGTAAGTGACGACCGGTCCGTATTTCTTGCGCAGCTTCGGGTACTCAATCGGCACCGCACGGTTAACCGCCGCCGGATGGCCGACAATGTCGGAGGCGTAGTGCGACATGGCGCCCAAGGCAAAGGCAAATTCATTCAGATTGGTGGCTTCGGCGATCAGGTTTTCGACGAACGTCCCGGTGCGAACGTAATGCACTAGTATCTAGTTGCATAAATGAGCGAACGGTGTATAGTGCTGAACATGAAAGCTCGCACGATTACACTCAAGCCGGAAGAGCAGGCTAATTTGGAGTTGGTAGTGCGGCGAGCCACGAGCACGGCGCGGGATGTGTTTCGCGCCGGGATGATCTTGCAGGCGGCGGCAGGAGCCAGCAACGAGCAAATCGCGGCTACGATGAAGACGCGTCCGGCCACCGCGAGCAAGTGGCGCGGCCGATTTCTGCGCCACCGCTTGCAGGGACTGCAGGATGCACCGCGTTCGGGCAAGCCGGCCATCTATGACCAGAACAGCGAGCGGCGCATCCTGGCGCAACTGGATCGGCTGCCGCCGTCGGGCTTTGCCCGCTGGAATGGGGCCATGCTGGCAGCGGCCCTGAAGGACATCTCCGACGATCAGATTTGGCGGGTCCTGCGCAAACATGGGATTTCCCTCGAACGTCGCCACAGTTGGTGCGTCTCCACCGATCCCTGCTTTGCCCAGAAGGCGGCCGACGTGGTCGGGCTGTACTTGAATCCGCCGGAGAATGCGCTGGTGTTGAGCGTGGATGAAAAGCCTCACATCCAGGCCCTGGAGCGGGCGCAGGGCTGGCTGAAACTGCCCAACGGCAAGGCGCTCACCGGTTTTCAGCACGACTACAAGCGGCACGGCACCACCACCCTGTTTGCCGCGCTGGAGGTGGCCACCGGTCTGGTGAAAGGCAATCACTACCCGCGCCGCCGTCGGGTGGAGTTTCTCGACTTTATGAACCGCATCGTGACCGAGCACCCAGCTCGCCAGATCCATGTCATCCTCGACAACCTGAACACCCACAAACCCAAGCAGGACCGCTGGCTGGCGCGGCACCCGAACGTGCATCTTCATTACACACCTACCCACGCCTCGTGGATGAATCAGGTGGAAATCTGGTTTTCGATCTTGCAGAGCCACTCTCTGGCCGGTGCCAGCTTCACCAGCCCCGGCCAGCTGAGAAAACACATGGACGCGTTCATCGCCGCCTACAACCAAACCGCCCACCCCTTCGAGTGGAAGAAACAGGTGGTCTTTCAGAAACACCCCAAAGCATCGTACGCTAACTTATGCGGCTAGATACTAGGTCGCTGAAGAAGTCGCTGCCAAACGGGTAGTAGCCAAGATCCTGTATGACTGCGCCGCCGTAGGCGTAAGCATGGGCTTCACGCAGTTGCTGCTCGGACGCGTCCGGAAACCGTTCCATGAGAAGCGGCTTGATATCCGTGTTCCATAGCAGGTCGACGAGTTCCTCGTGGGTGAGAACTGAGTAGGCAGTACAGCGCGCGCTCAGCCCAAACAGCAGCGCGCACACGCAGCAGAGACTCGAAAACCGTTTCGTCACAGACTTTCACGCCCGCCGATAACTTGTGCGTAATGAGTTGCTACCGCGTCGCGGCGAGTTGCTTTTGCCGCGGTCCTGACTGCGGCGCCCGACTATTGTAACCCGAGCTGGCTCGGCTGCCCTGGCTCAGGGTAGACTCTTGTGAAATCGCTTTACTGGAAAATCGCCGGCCTTATACTGTCTTACATCGCTGAACACGTGCTCGGTTTGCCGGGATCTTTCTGATGCTGCCTCTGGAAAAGATTAAGGCGGGCTCAATCGAGCAGGTGGAAAATGAAGTGGGCTCTGCAAGAAGAGAGGCAGCAAAGAAGACTTAAGTCGCCGAGTTTGGCCCCGTAGCTCAACTGGATAGAGCATCAGACTTCGGATCTGAGGGTTGGGGGTTCGAATCCCTCCGGGGTCGCCACTCGTTGTTCGCGACCACCGGGCCATGACAGCCGTCACGCTCCTGTTCCTGACATTGCATTGCGCGGTCTTGGCTTGGCCAAGAAGCAAGAAGTTCCAGACCCATTTGAGCAGGTGATCGGGCTTTCCTACTGAAATAAACCGAAGAAGGAGAACACAATGTCGCTGATACGAGTTGTCGCTGTTGCAATGCTTTGCGCTGCCTTGCTCGTTGCCAGTCCGCTTTGTGCGTAACAGGCCCCGCCGCCCAATCCGCTTGATGCCGTACCGGACAAGATGCCGTTCAATGTTCCCTATGGTCCACCGATAAACCTTGAGCGCGCCCAGGCGCTTATTCGTACTGCGGTCGCTGAGGCCAATAAACACGATTGGAAGATGAACGTCGCAGTCGTCGACTCCGGCGGCAACCTCGTTGCCTTCGGGCGTATGGACGGAGCACAGCTTGCCTCGATCCAGATTTCGGAACATAAGGCGCGCTATGCGGCGACTTGGCGGCGCGAGAGCAAGGTCGCTGAAGGCGCTATCCAGGGCGGAATGAACTATCTGATTACGCTTGATGGAGTTATCGCCTCTCGCGGAGGAATTCCAGTCGTCGAGGGCGGCAAACTCATCGGCGCAATCGGTTGTTCGGGCGGCACGGGCGCACAGGATGAGGTGTGCTGCAAGGCAGCGGTTGCGACCATTAAGTAGTGGTGTCAGCCTTTACGGGCGGCGAGTCGAAGGACTGAATTCCTTCGACTCGCCACCAACGATCGTCCCGTACAATTACTTCGATTTCGATCCGGCCGGCTCGAGGATCAACTTCTGCACTCGCCAGTTCAGCAGTTCGCCAACGTAGAGTTCATTTTCCGATGGGCAGGCGATTTCGTGAACCCATCCGAATTGCTTGAGCTGCCTTCCTGACTGCCCGAGCACGCCGAGCACTTTGCCCTCCAGGGAAAGTTTGTAGATTCGCCCCGGATAGGCGTCAGAGGCAAACAACACTTGATTTGGCGGAGGCGTGATGCAAACCGTCCACGGCGAACCAGGCGCGAAAGTTCCTTGCACGTCAGCCTTGGGCTTATTCCCGATCACGGGGCGAGTGTCCGGAGGAAAGGGAACATCGATGCGGAATTGGCGAAGGAACTTGCCTTCCGTATCGAAGACCTGGATACGCCCATTGCCTCGGTCCGCGACATAGATGTTGTTCTGCGCATCGGAAGCTATGCTATGGGGAGTATTCAGTTGCCCAGGTTGATTGCCGGGTTCCCCCCAGGACTTGATCCAGTTTCCGTCTTTGTCGACTTTGGCGATCCGTGAGTTGATGTAGCCGTCGCTGATGTAGGTGTTGCCTGCGGAGTCCCATGTCACGTCGGTGACCTGCCTGAACATGCCGTCAACAGGCGGCAAGGGAGGTTTGGGGTGCTTAAGCGGTTCGGTCCCTTCGTCGGATGCTTCCTGCTTGCGCCCGAAAACCATCGCGACACGGCCTTCCGGATTGAACTTGATAACCATGTCCGAGCCCTTGTCGGTGACCCACACGTTGTCATTTCGATCTACCTTCACGTCATGTGCAAATGACCAGGCATAGAGGTTATGGCCGATTTCACGGATGAATTTGCCGTCCGAGGCAAACTCCAGCAGTTGCGCGCCGGCCGCTGAATAAGCGGGCCCCGTCGTGTTGCCACGATGGAATACAAAAACGTGTCCCTTGGAGTTGACGGCTACGCCGGAGACTTCACCGAGATACATGTTGGGCGGCAACTTCAGGAAATCGGGAACCGACCGGTACGGAATTTCGGGGACTGAGGAGCTTTGCGCCAAGGTGGACCCAGCCAACGCCAGGACCAGCACAAGCAGAATGGTCACAACGGGAACCAGACGTTTCATTCGTGATCTCCTTCCACAGCTCTAAATCGCTTGCAACATACTGGCTAAGAAGCGGTTTTGAAAGGCGAAGCTGCCCCAGAGACGATCCGGTCGGCTGCGTTCGTCCGCGCAGCTAAGGGAAAGGCAGGTAAAGCTTATTTCTATGGCTCCAGGGCCATGTTTTAGCTACGGTTCCGCAGCATTTCGGGTTAGGCTATCTCTAGCACAATTATGCAAACCGTTCGGTTCACCTTCGTCAACCATGAGAGCCTTCACCTTGGCGCTGTCAACACAGCCAGAGACAAGGCATTCCTCGCGGTCATCGTTTTCGATGCTGAAGACGGCGAAAAGAAAGTCATCTCTTCCAGCGTCGTTTCCGTAAGCGTTTCGGCGATGAAACGGATATCCCAGCAGGGCTTTGGCGAATGCACGCTGGATGAACAGCCGCTGCTCAAGGCAGTCGTCATTGAGCATTTCCGGCGTGAGGACGAGCGCGTTCGGGCGGCGCTGAACGGGCACGAAATGGATTACTTTAATAATGGCGCGGGTCTCAGGACACCCAGCGAACAGACGACTGCGCCATCCAAGCCATTCCTGGTGCAATAGCGCAACCTCGCAACGCCCGCAATTTGCAGGAAAGACGAATGCAAAGCCCTCGTTGCTTCAAAGTCGCTGTCCATGTAGCTGTGGTTGTCAGCGTGGCGTCCATTTTCTGTTTGGCGGTCCGCGCTGCCGTACAACCCTATCCACTCGAATCGCCTGTTCCGGGGACGCAGGCCGCAACCGCCGGCACGCCCGACATGACAGCCGAAGAGATTGTCACCCGTTTGGTACAGGCCAACGAGCAGCGGGCGCGCAACCTCCGGGGTTTCACCGGCCGGCGTATCTATCACCTGGACTACCAGGGCTTTCCCGGGCACCAGGAAGCCAACATGATCGTAATGGCCCGCTACTCGGCTCCGGACACGAAGAGTTTCGACATCATCTCGCAATCGGGCTCAAAGTTGCTCCAGAGTCGTGTGCTAAAGAGGCTGCTGGAAAGCGAAAAGGACGCCGCCGCCAATCAGCGCAATACAGCGCTAACACGCGATAACTACAAATTTGAGCTATTGGGAACAAAGGCCAGCCAGCACGGCGGCTGCTACCGTTTGCGGGCAGATCCGGTGCGAAATGACAAATACTTGTTTCGCGGCGAAATATGCGTAAATGGAACTGATTTTGCCGTGGAATCGATCGATGCGGAGCCGGCAAGAAACCCTTCTTTCTGGATTAAAAAGACCCGCATAGAGCATCGCTATGAAAAGGTCGGCGATTTCTGGTTACCTGCTTCTAACAAGTCAGTTACCACCGTCCTGATCGGCGGCACGGCTACGCTCACCATTCAGTACACGGATTACAAGCTGGATGCCGGGCAGTTGGCTGCGGATAGGGCCATCGGGCGTTTCGGGTCCAAACTTCTCAGCCCCAGTTTCTAGTGGACAGCAGCTTTCTGCCCTGAGACTTTTGTGCCCTGAAACCCGCACGATCCCCCGAAAATCGCGCACCCGCTTTGCGGGAATGGGCGCCAAACGTATTCCGCGAAACTCCGCATCCTCAACTGGGTTTGTATGGACGAGTTGGGAAATGTGCAGGCGTTTGAAGGTGGAATCTATGAAATTCGATAAAAATACGAAAAGTGCCCGATGGTTGAGAGAGATGTTGCACGAAATTTTTCAACCCGGGCAGGATGCCCAATCCACGGGGCGAAGAATTGGCCAATGGACTCGGCAGGGGCTGGCAGTCGTGCTCAGCACGCTGATGATCCTGATTCCGATGATGCAGGGCGAGGCCTTTGCGCAATCCGTGCCAATGCCCCCCGGCGACGGACAATCCAATTCTGGATTGGATGATGGCCAGCCTGTGCCGCAGGAGCAACCGGTGGTGCCGCAGGGGCAGCCCTTGTCAACTGAGCAATTGAACCAATTGGTGGCGCCGATTGCGCTCTATCCCGACGCCCTGGTAGCGCAGGTTCTTGCAGCCGCAACGTATCCGACTCAAGTAGTGGAGGCAGATCGCTGGAGGCAGGCGCAGGGCAGCGCCCCCGCGGATCAGATAGCCGCTGGTGCGGAAGCCAAGAACTGGGATCCGAGCGTGAAGGCGTTGACGGCATTTCCGTCGGTACTTGCGCAGATGGACCGCAACCTTCAGTGGACAACGGACCTGGGCAATGCCTATTACAACCAGCCACAGGACGTGATGGATTCGGTGCAGAAGATGCGCCAGAAGGCACAGACTGCAGGTCAGTTGCGGAGCACGCCGCAGCAGACGGTGTCCAACGCGGACGGCGCGATTACGATTGCGCCAGCCAACCCCACCGTGGTCTACGTTCCGGTGTATAACCCCTGGACGGTTTATGGATCGCCGTTCCCAATTTATCCGGGCTATTACTATCCTCCGCCGCCGGGAGTTTTTTGGGGTGGATTAGCGATCGGCTTTGGAGTTGGGATTGCTGTCGGCCTCTTCGCGCCTTGGGGCTGGGGCTGGGGCCACTGGGCGTGCGGATGGGGGCCTCGATGGGGCGGCCACGGGGTCTACTATAACCACGCCACTTACGTCACCCGCAGCACGACAGTGGTCAACCGCGGACTCAATCGCCCGGGCGGCCCGCCTCGAACCTTTGGGGCGCGGGGAGCTTACGCGCGGCCCGGTGGATTCAACCATGCTGCTGTCAACCGGCCTGGCAGTCCGGGAGCAAGGGCATCGGTAAATAGTGGTTCAGTTCCCAGGCCGAACGGGAATGTTGTTAATCACTCGAGTCCGGGAGCAAGGGCATCGGTAAATCATGGGTCAGTTCCCAGGCCGAGCGGGAATGTTAGTCACTCGAGTCCGGCAGCAAACTCTTCACGGGGAACGGTCAATCATTCGTCAGTCCCCAGGCCGAACGGGAATGTTAGTCACTCGAGTCCGGGAGCAAGCGCTCCTCGGCCATCGGTGAATCATGGGTCAGCCCCCAGCTCGGGCGGCAGCCATCCGAGTGGTGGCGGTCATCCGAGGGGGCCATCCGAGTGGCGGCGGTCATCCGAGTGGTGGTGGTGGGCACAGCGGCGGGCATAAAGGTTAGGTAACTTCGGGTTAATACACCCGGGAGAGGTCCGGCATGAACATACTTGTTCGTAAGAGTTGGGCAGCGTTAATGCCGTTGCTTTTTGGGGCGGTGCTCGCAAGCGCCGCTCCTGCTGGACGTGTCGCTGTCTTGCAATACATCAATGGAACTGTCTCGATTCAGCCGCACGGAAGAGGAAGTTGGGTTGCGGCTTCGTCCAATGATCCGGTACGCGTTAGGGACAACGTGTGGATCGACAAGGCTTCGCGGGCAGAGCTGAACGTCGGAACCGGCTTGATGCAACTGAACGCGGAAACGAGCCTGACCATTGTCAACGTCAGCCAACGCATGGTCCAAGTACGGCTCCACCAAGGAACCTTGTATCTGCACGTACGCCACCTCTTTGACGGTGAAATTTATGAGGTGGATACCAACAACGGCTCATTCACCCTCAAGAAGTCAGGTGATTACCGCTTTGACGCCGACCCGGCGGCTGCCACCACCACGATTACCGTTTGGAAGGGCGAGGGCAGCGTTACCGGAGAGCATTCAACATTGCGCGTGAAGGGACATGAGCAGGTTCGGCTATCTGGAACGGCGGCTGCTTACGAACGCCATAAAGATCCCAAACCCGACGGCTTCGACGAGTGGTGCCGTGTGCGAAACCAGCGCCAGGATACCGCCTATCCGCGCGTCTATCCGTATCCTTACCCATATCCGTACCCGTACCCGCCGGGGGTGATTTATGGGCGCGGACCGTGGTACTGAGCTTGTTTCATAGGTGATTCTTTGAAAGGGCGTGGCTTTTAGCCGCGCCCTTTTTTTGCCTGCGGCGTCGCTGCCGAGCCCTGCCTCAGTCTAACAATCCCAGCAGTTCGCGGCCTTCCCGGCCAAGTCCGCTGTCCTCCCACAAAATCCGCCAGGTTGAACCCCTTGACAACCCGCGCCTTGCTGTTCATGATTATGACTGTAAGTCGTTTACGGATATTAGTCATAAATGAATAGCAGTCATATATCTCGACCAGCTACCCGCATCGGAGCTCTCAACTCCGGGGGCCTCTCGCCATCGCAAACCATGGGACGTCGCGAGCGTCGGGCGGCCGAAACGCGTCTGCGCCTGTTCCGCTGCGCGCTTCAGCTTTTTGCCGAGCGCGGCTTTCCCAATGTCACCGTGGGAGACATCACCGAAGCCGCGGATGTTGGCAAGGGTACCTTCTTTAACTATTTCGAGAGTAAAGATCACGTGATGGTTGTCATGGCCGAAATTCAGCTTGGCAAGGTGAGAGAAGCCATGACGCTTGCCGAGTCCGGTAAGCAGACCATCCACTCGGTGTTGCACCGCTTGTTCCTTCGCGTCGGGGAAGAACCCGGACGCAGCCCCTATCTTGCCCGTGCCCTGATGTCTTCTTTCCTGGTGAGTGAGGGCGTTCGCGAGCTTATCGACCGCAGCTTTCTTGAAGGCCGCAAGATGCTCGCCCGGGCTGTGGCCGTTGGGCAAAAGGGCGGAGAAATCGACCCTGGCCTGAACAAAGAGAAGGTTGCGATTCGCTTTCAGCAGGCGTTCATGGGGACAGTCCTGCTTTGGTCGCTGCGAGGAGAACCGGCGCTCCGCGTCGGGCTGGAAGAAAGCTTTCAACATTTTTGGAGGGCAATCGCCATCGACCCCAACCTGCGCAATTACGGCGCGGGCAGGGGTCCCCGGCTCTCCGGTTAAGAGTGGACACGATGAAATGCAATTTCGGTGCTGTCGTCATTCTGTTACCGGCAATCCTGGTCTGCGGCACGTTCAGCGCAGCCCAGGAACAGACGCCTTACCGCCTCACGTTGCGCGACGCAATTCAAAAGGCGTTACAGGCCAATCTCAACGTGCTCGTCGCCGACACCCGGGTCGAGGAAGCCGAGGGCACCCGCATGCGCCGCATGTCGGCTGCGCTGCTTCCGCGGGTGCGCGTGCAAAGCTACGCCAACCTGCAGAATCGCAACCTGAGTGCTTTTGGCATTTCGCTGCCTGGCGTCCCCGCTGTTATTGGACCGTTTTCCAATTTCGACGCTCAATTCTACGCCGAGCAGAACATCGTCGATCTTCAGAGCTATCGCGGATGGAAGGCCAGCGAACGCACCCTGGCCGCCAGTAAAATGGATTACCAGGATGCGCGCGATTTAATCGTTCGTTCCATTGCGAGCCTTTATCTCAACGCCCAGTCCGCCGAGGCGCGGGTCGATGCCGCTCAATCCCGGGTCACCGCTTCCAATGTCTTGCACAAGCTCGCGAAAGACAAGCACGACGCCGGGACCGCGACAGGCGTAGATGTACTGCGCTCGCAGGTGCAGCTTGCGAATGACAAGCAGGCTCTGCTGGTTGCGCGGAACCAGTACAAGAGATCTCTGCTGGCCCTCGCGCGCAACCTGGGCATGAATCCGGGCACGCCGCTGGAACTGGCCGAACCGCTTCGGTATCAGCCTCTGACCCAGCCTCAGGCGGAGCACCTTGTCCCCCCGGCACTCCTGTTGCGCCCTGACTATTTGTCGCTTGCCGGCCAGCGCCAGGCATTGGTCGAGTTGCAACGCGCCAGTCGCGCTCGCTATTATCCGAAGCTCAGCATCAACGGAAACTATGGCGGGCTTGGCCGCAGCATTGGAGGGATGCAAGGTATAGGGCTCATTCAAGGCGAGGTCGACATTACGGTATTCGATCGTGACCGCAGCGGTGAGGGGCAGGAACTCGCCAGCCGCATCAAGCGCATTGACGATCAAATCTCCGATTTGCGCCACGGCATTGAAGAGGAGATACGCGAGGCCCTGCTGAATCTGGAGTCCGCGGCCGAGCAGGTCGGTGTTGCCAAGGAAGGGCAGGATCTCGCGGAGCGCGTACTCGAACTTTCGCAGGATCGTTTCGAATCGGGCGCGACCAATAACGTTGAAGTGGTGACTGCCCAAGACGAGTTGGCCCGTGCGCGGGAGAACTACATCTTTGCCGTTTCCAGCCATGCCGATGCGAAGTTTGCGCTGGCGCGGGCCGTGGGGGACACGGAGAAAAACATCGGACAGTATATGGGAAACCCATAATCGATTTATCGGCCCCGCGAGGTTTGAAGCTATGAAACGACGTTTACCTTTTCTGATCCTGCTGGTTGCGGCGATCGCCGCAGGTGTATACCTCTACACGCATCTGACCAGGAAGGCGGAGCCTGAAAATCAGCTCACGCTCTCCGGCAATATTGAAGCGCACGAGAGCCTCGTGAGCTTCAAGGTTCAGGGGCGCATCCTCGAACTTCCGGTTGAGGAAGGCCAGTCGGTTGAGCGGGGCGCCTTGCTGGCGCGTCTGGAAAACGCCGACTACAGACAGAAGGTCCGGATCGACGAGGCCAATGTTCATGTGCGCAAATCCAACCTTGCGCTTACGCTTGCCGGAACCCGCGAGCAGGAACGGAAAGCCTCGCAGCAAACCATGCTCGATGCAGAGGCCGACCTGCGGCAGAAGAAGCTCGACTATGACCGCGCCCAGCGCCTTTTTAGCAAGGATGCCATCTCTGCCCAGGACCGCGATCTGTCGGAAACCGCGCTGAATCGTGCCCAGGCGAACTTCCGGGCGGCGCAACAGCGTTACGAACAAGCCGTTGAAGGCAGCCGGAAAGAAGACATCGCGATCGCTCGCGCCAATCTCGGCGAAGCCAATGCCACGTTGGGTCTGTCGCGTGTCAACTTGGATTACACAATTCTCTATGCCCCCTCTGCCGGCGTGATCACGGTTCGCCAGGCTGAGCTCGGAGAGGTGGTTTCTCCCGGCACCCCGGTGGTCACGCTCGCCGACCTCGATCACATCTGGTTGCGCGCCTATATCGCCGAGACCGATCTGGGCCGCATCCGCTGGGGCCAGGATGCAACCGTCACCACCGACACCTATCCCGGCAAGCAGTACCATGGACGCGTTTCCTTCATCGCATCGACCGCCGAGTTCACACCGAAAAGCGTTCAAACCTACAAGGAGCGCGTCACTCTCGTCTATCGGATCAAGATCGATATCGAGAATCCCTAATCACGAACTCAAGCCTGGCATGCCCGCCGACGCCCATATCAATCTGGCAGCCGCTGCGCCGGAGAAAAAATGACCGGCCAGGCACAATCCGTGATCGTTGCCGAGGGGCTCACGAAGAGCTTTCCAGGCATACTTGCGGTCGATCATCTGAGCTTTGACGTGCGCTCCGGCGAAATCTTTGGTTTGGTCGGTCCCGACGGCGCTGGAAAAACGACAACGCTCCGCATGCTCGCCGGCATTCTGCCGCCCGATGAAGGGACGGCCAGGGTCGCTGACTTCAATGTCGCTCGCGATCCCGAAGGCGCCAAGCATTGCCTGAGCTATATGCCCCAACGCTTCGGGCTTTATGAGGACCTCACCGTCGACGAAAACATTCGCTTCTACGCCGACCTGTTTGGAGTGAAAAAAGCTGAGCGCGAAGAGCGTTCGGCGCAACTACTGCAGGCGGCTGGGATGACGGAATTTCGCAAGCGTCTGGCCGGAAAACTTTCCGGCGGCATGAAGCAAAAACTTGGCCTCGTCTGCGCGCTCATTCACCGCCCCAAGGTGATTCTGCTGGATGAGCCGACCACGGGTGTCGACCCGGTCTCGCGGCGCGACTTCTGGCGCATTCTTTACGAGCTGATCTCCGAGGGCGTGGCGATACTCACCTCCACCGCTTATCTCGACGAAGCTGAGCGCTGTCATCGGGTCGCTTTGCTCGATCATGGCAAGCTGCTTTTCTGCGACACGCCCGCGAATCTTAAGGCCAAGCTGGGCAAGGGCGTCTTGTCCGTAACCTCGTCCGAACCGCGTGAATTGCGCAAACAACTCGAGCACGCGGCCGGCATCTCCAGCCTCGTGCTGACCGGCGACGGCCTGCACGTGGTGGTTGACGATGCCGCGCGCCGCATCCCCGAATTCGAGGCCCGGCTGAAGAGCGCGCACGTCCCATTCGACGCGATACAACAGGTCACGCCGACGATTGAGGACCTCTTCGTCGACGCGGTCAGCGGTGGAACGCGCCATGCCTGAGGACAACAATTCAGTTGTGATCGAGAACCTGGTCAAGCAATTCGGTGATTTTGTGGCCGTCGATCACATCAGTCTCGAAATCCGCAAAGGCGAGGTGTTTGGCTTTCTCGGGCCGAACGGCGCCGGCAAGTCCACGACCATCCGCATGCTCTGCGGTCTGCTGAGGCCCACGTCCGGCCGCGCGCGGGTTGCAGGATACGACGTCGGCCGCGAACCCGAATCGGTGCGCCAGAACATTGGCTACATGTCCCAGAAATTTTCTCTCTACAACGATCTCACGGTGATCGAGAACGTGCGCCTGTTCGCCGGCCTTTATAGCGTGCCTTCAAACCAGCTCAAGGAACGCATCGAATGGGCACTGCAGATGGCGGACCTCAAGGGCCAGGAAAATCTCATTACCGGTACACTTCCGGGCGGGTGGAAGCAGCGCCTGGCCTTGGGCTGCGCGGTGTTGCACAAGCCGCCGATTATCTTCCTGGATGAGCCCACGTCCGGCGTCGATCCGATTTCGCGCCGCCGCTTCTGGGACCTCATTCACCACATGGCGGAAGAGGGTGTGACCGTCTTCGTGACCACGCATTACATGGATGAGGCCGAATACTGCAATCGCCTCGCGCTGATTTTTCGCGGGAAGATCGTCGCCCTTGGAACGCCTTCGGAGCTAAAGCGGAAATCGATGGAAGGCGAACTGCTTCTGGTGGAATGCGAGCCCCTTGGCAGCGCGGTGGAGGTCCTGCAATCCGCGCCGGACGTGCTCGATGCCGCGGTTTTCGGCAACGCACTGCACCTGGTTGTGCGTGATGCCGAGGCGGCGGTCCCGCACGTCAAGCAGTATTTGTCCGATCACAGCATCACCGTTGGCCGCATCGAGAAGATACGCCCCAGCCTGGAAGATGTTTTTGTTTCTCTTACAACAGCGCGCGATTCGGGAAAGGAGCGGACAGCATGAGCCTCACCCGCTTCCTGGCCGTGGCGAAGAAGGAGGTCGTCCAGATTCTCCGTGACTCGCGCAGCCTGATCATTGTCGTGATCATGCCGGTGATTCTGGTGCTGCTGTTTGGTTACGGTGTGAATCTCGACCTCAGGGGTCTGCCGGTTTATGTGTACGACCGCGACGGCAGCCAGCAGAGTCAGGACCTCTTGAAGCGCTTCCAGGCCAGCTCCTACTTCAACCTCGTGCGTGTTGTGGACAACTACCCGGCGTTGGCTCGTGCGCTTGACGACGGCCACGCGAAGATGGGGATTGTGGTCCCGTGGGATTTCTCCCGGCGCTTGTACGACGGCCGCCCCGCGCAGGTTCAGGTGCTCGTCGACGGCACTGACGACAATACCGCCAATGTTCTCATCGGATATTCCCAGGCGGTGGTCCAAGGCTATTCGTCGGAGGTCCAACTCAACTGGCTGCGCAGCCGCGGCCAACTCGTCCAACCCGCTCCCGTCAGTGTCCAAACCCGCACCTGGTACAACGAGAATCTCGAGAGCAGCGCATTCATCGTTCCCGGCGTGCTTGCCCTGGTCATGTCCGTGATCGGCGCGTTCCTTACCTCGCTGACCATCGCGCGCGAATGGGAGCGCGGCACGATGGAGCAATTGATTTCGACTCCCGTCACCCCATTGGAGATCATGCTGGGCAAACTGACGCCCTATTTCGTCATCGGCATGTTCGACGTCATCGTCTGCGCCCTGATGGCCATCTACTGGTTCGATGTTCCTTTTCGCGGCTCTTTTCTAACTCTGCTGGTCAGCTCCGCGATGTTCATGGTGGTTGTGCTCTCGCTCGGGTTCTTTATTTCCGTGATCGCGAAAAGTCAGCTTGCAGCGAGTCAAATCGCACTGCTTGCCACTTTTCTTCCAGCTTTTCTGCTGTCTGGATTTCTGTATGCGATTGAGCAAATGCCTCTCGTGTTGCAGGGAATTACTCGTATTTTGCCGGCGCGCTACTACGTTTCGGTGCTGAAGAAGATATTCCTTAAGGGAACACCCGCGACCTTGCTCTATGCCGACTTGATCCCGTTAACCGTGTTCACGCTTGTGCTGGCGCTGCTCGCCATCCGTGCGTTCCACAAGAAGCTGGCGTAGAGGAGAGGAGAAGCGATGCTGGAGCGCCTCAAGCAGATGCTGATCAAGGAATTCATTCAGGTCTTCCGCGACAAGCGCACGCGCTTCGTGCTCTTCGGCCCGCCGATCATTCAGATGCTGATCTTTGGATACGCAGCTACCTTTGAGATTTATCACGTCCCAACCGTTGTGCTCGATCTCGACCACAGCCAGGAAAGCCGCGAACTGCTCTCCCGTTTTTCTTCCAGCCCATATTTCGACGTGCAACGCCAACTGACGGACTCGCGCCAGATCGGCGATCTCATCGAGCGGGGAGAAGCCACTGTGGGCATCGAGATCAACGCCGGCTTCGCCCAGAACCTGCGCAAAGGACAGACCGCGCCGCTGCAAGTGATCGTCGATGCGACCAATTCGAACACCGCCCTGATCGCCTCCGGCTACGTTTCACAGATCGCGCTCGGCTTCGCGCAAAGCTACCAGAAGGACCGCATCTACCGCATTGCACCGCAAATGGTTGACAAGATGCCTTCCGTGCAGCTCGAACAACGGCCGTGGTACAACCCCGACCTCAGGAGCCGCTGGTTTTTTGTGCCGGGAATCATCGGCAGTCTCACGCTCGTGCTGGTGGTGACTCTGACGGCCTTTGCGGTGGTTCGCGAACGCGAGATCGGCACTCTCGAGCAGATCATGGTCACGCCCATCCGTCCCGTCGAGTTCATCCTCGGCAAGACGCTGCCCTTCTTCTTGATTGGCCTCTTCGATGTTTCGCTGATTGCGGTGGTGGGGACGCTGTGGTTCCAGGTTCCGTTTCGCGGTAACATCCTCGTGCTATTTGCGGGCGCGGTCCTTTTTCTTCTGTGCATGCTGGGCGTCGGCCTGCTGATTTCAACCGTTTCATCAACGCAACAGCAGGCGATGGTGACCTCCTTCTTCTTTATCATGCCTGCCATAACCTTCTCCGGCTTCGGATTCCCGATCAGCACCATGCCGCAGTGGCTGCAATACTGCACCTATCTGAGTCCGCTGCGCTATTTCCTGGTTGTGCTCCGCGGCACCTATCTGAAGGGCGTGGGCATGGAGATTCTCTGGCCCCAGATGCTCGCCATGGCCGTCCTGGGAATCAGCTTGCTCATGGTTGCCGTTCTCCGTTTCCACAAAGCGCTCGACTGAACCTGATATTTTCCATGGCATCGATCTTCCATTTTTCGACGTTTGCTTCTACCATTGCGAACAAAATAAACAACGAGGCGACAAAGCATGAAAAGGGATCGCGTACTTGTTACCGGCGGCGCAAATGGGATCGGCCGTGCGATTGTTGAGCGAAGCAGAGCGGACGGCTACGAACCGGTAGTGATCGATCTGGTCGGGGATGGCATTCGAGCGGATTTGTCAGATCCGAAAGAGACCGCGCGAGCTCTGGAAGCCGCATTGCGTGACGGCCCAATCACCCGGTTGGTCAACAATGTCGGCGTGATCCGTCCGGGCTCAATCGAGGAGCAGACACTGGAAGATTTTGACCGGGCCATATCGCTCAACCTGCGTTGCGCGATGCAGTGCGCGCAGGCGCTTTTGCCGGGCATGAAAGAGGCCAAGTTCGGGCGCATCGTGAACATGTCGTCGCGAGCCGCGCTCGGCAAGGAGTTGCGCACCGCCTACGCTGCCAGCAAGGCTGGATTGCAGGGCATGGCCAAAGTCTGGGCACTGGAATTGGGCCAGTACGGCATTACCGCCAATGCGATTGGTCCCGGCCCGATTCGGACCGAGTTGTTTGAGCGTGGGAACCCCCCTGACAGCCCGCGTACCAAGGCCATTATTAATGCTATTCCGGTGCGACGCATCGGTTTGCCCGAAGACATCGCGCACGCAGCTTCATACTTGCTCGATGCGCGCAGCGGATTCGTTACGGGACAGGTATTGTATGTCTGTGGCGGCATGACGGTCGGCGCCGCGGGAGCATAAGCAATAAGAAGAGACGGTTGAAACACATTGGAACCAATGAACACTTCAGACTTTCCCACTCCGATCACGGATAGATATTTTGAGGACTATCGTCCCGGCTTCGTTGGCGAATACGGGAGCATTACTATCAGCGAGGACGAGATCATCGAATTTGCCAGGCGATTCGACCCGCAGGAGTTCCATCTCGATCCCATCAAAGCTGCGCGAGGACCGTATAGTGGCTTGATCGCCAGTGGCTGGCACACCAGCGCGATCATGATGCGGCTCTATGCCGATCATGTCGTTTCCAAGGTTGCGAGTCTGGGATCGCCGGGTATTGACGAACTGCGCTGGATTCGGCCGGTGAGGCCCGGAGACACACTCTCGATCCGCGTGACCATCCTCGAAGCCAGGCGCTCCAGTTCCAAACCCGACAGGGGACTCGTCCGCCTTCAAATCGAGGTGCTCAACCAGAACAAAGAAGTGGTCATGAGCGTCAAGGCCATGACCTTGTTTCTGTGCAGGAGCGCGAGCGCGACGTGATTCGCAGCATCACGGCTTGGGAGGGCGACGATTTGGAGACAAGAACCTCGTTCGACTTGACAGGCAAGTGAGAAAGGAAAACAACATGGCCACCCGTCGTCAATTTATCGGCACGATGAGCGCGCTCGCGGTCTCGATGGCGACGCGGAAGCTCGCGGCAGAGGAAGAAAAGTCTGGCGCTTCGGTCGCGCACACATCGCCCGATTTTAAGGTGCCGAAAGGCGCTTGCGATTGCCACGTGCATGTCATCGGTCCCAAGGACCGCTTCCCCATGGCGCCCGAGCGCCTGTACACGCCTGACTACGCGCCGGTCGAAGATCTTGTCCGCCACCTCAAGGTGCTGCACCTGGAGCGCGTAGTGATCGTTACGCCGAGCCCCTACGGGACCGACAATCGCAGCACGCTTTACGCCATTCAGCGGCTTGGAAAGCGGGCGCGCGGCATCGCCGTTGTGCCGGAGAACGTAAAGCACGCCGAACTCGAAGAGTTGCATCGTCAAGGCATGCGCGGCGTGCGTTTGAACGTCGAGACCGGCGGCACGAACGATGCGAAAATTCTCATCGGCCTGTTGACCAAGGCCGCTGAAGCCGTAGCCCCGCTCAAATGGCACGTGCAGATTTATACCAATCTGGCGATGGTCCAGGCGCTCCGCGACGTGATCCCTTCGCTGCCTGTGCCTGTTGTGTTCGATCACTTCGGCCGTCTTGAAGCCAAAAAGGGCCTGCAACAGCCCGGTCTTTCCGTGCTGCTTGACCTGATAAAGAGCGGCAAAGTGTACGTGAAGCTTTCCGCGCCGTATCGCATCTCGGAACTCGAGGGATACACTGACGCCAAAACTTATGTCGAGGCAATGGTTACGGCGAATCCGGATCGCGTTCTCTGGGGTTCCGATTGGCCACACACGATTCCGGCTCCGGGCCAGAAGCGCACGCGAGTGGGAATCGAACGGTTGAGGCACGAGGATGATGGTCTCGCACTGAACCGCATTGCGCGCTGGGTGCCGCAGCCTGAGCAGCGCAAAAAATTGCTGGCTGACAATCCGGCACGACTGTACTTCTTTTAGGGCGGTTCCGGGTGCACGTTGAAGTCATCGTCAACGATTGGCCGCATTGAGTGAAGCGTGGCGCACTACACTAAAATGCTTGCATGCCGCTGGGGCTTTATATCTCGGTGCCGTTTTGCCGCACCAAGTGCAGCTTCTGCAACTTTGCCTCCGGCGTGTTCTCGCGGCCTCTGCTGGAGCGCTATGTCGCTCATCTCGAGCGTGAACTGCGGCGGGCCGGGGAGATCGCCGAGCAGGCTGGCGGCCGCTTCGAGCGCGAGGTGGACTCCATCTACCTGGGCGGCGGTACGCCCAGCATTCTTGCCCCAGAACAACTGAAGAGGATATTCGCCTCCATCGACGGCAGCTTCGCCGTGCAGCCCGCCTCGGAGATCACGGTCGAGTGCGCTCCCGGAACCCTCACGCCCGAAGTGGTGAGCACGCTGGTGAGCTGCGGGGTCAGTCGCGTGAGCCTCGGCGCGCAATCGTTTATCGACCAGGAGGCGCGCGCCGTGGGACGGTTGCACACGCGCGACATCGTGCTCGGCGACATAGCGCGACTGCGCGATGCCGGGATCGCCGAAATCAACATCGACCTTATCGCCGGCCTGCCGCACCAGACCGGAGCGTCGTGGCGCTACACGCTGGCGGAAACCGTGGCCGCGGAAGTGCCGCATGTCAGCGTTTACATGCTGGAAGTGGACGAGGACTCACGGCTGGGGAGGGAACTGATTGCCGGAGGCACGCGCTACCACGCGCACCACGTGCCGGACGAGGACTTGACCGCCGACTTTTACTCGCTGGCGTGCCAGGAGCTGGCTGCGGCGGGGGTTGCACAGTATGAAATCTCAAACTTTGCACGTGGTTCGCAGGATGATGAAAGATTTCCCATGCATGCTTCGCGTCACAACCTGAAGTACTGGCTGCGACGGCCTTACATGGGCTTTGGAGTCGATGCGCATTCCATGCTGCCGTCCCTTGACGCGGGTTCGCGGCATTCCGCTGTACGCATCGCGACCAGTGATGAACTCGATGTGCTGCTCTCGGACGCGGCGCTCGATGTGACCAGAATCGACGAGCCCATGGCGCTGGAGGAGACGTGGTTTCTTGGATTGCGGCTGAATCGCGGGGTGGAGTTGAGCCGCTTGGAATGCGCATTTGGCGAGGCAGGGTTGCACAGAGATCTGCTTGGCGAGCTTGAATCGAATGGACTGCTGGCTGTCGAAAACGGCTGGGTCCGGCTGACGGCACGCGGACGCCTGCTCTCGAATGAAGTCTTCAGCCGATTTCTGGCCTGAGTTCCAGAGCTCCAGGCCACGGCACAAACTTCCGGACAGACCGGATGAGGGACGCTTGGCCGCCGACGGATACTTTGAAAGGATACTTCGAATCGGGAAGAACTAACGCTTTCCCAGGACTGCCATTTTTGGCAAGCGCGCCGCGGCACGCTCGGCGTTCTGAACCGGCTGGCGAAGCTCTGACTGCACTTTCTCGCACTCGCTGATCCAAACCAATCGCCGGATTGCCTCACAGCAGTTGAAACAGAGAAAGAGGGGAGCTTCTCTGAGGTTCCCCTTGTGTTCGCAGATACCGCACTGCATGGTCATCTCCTCACCCCTGAGTTCCGGACTTGAGCCCTCGGGTTGTGTCTCTGTCTGGGGCTGTAGTTCGTCGTCGCTTCTGTCGTTAATAAACCACATCAAGGCTTTTTATTCCCCGGTTCAGAATGATTTCCATATTGGATGCTGACCGCTGCCATCTGCGGCTGCTGCTTAGATAACAATTGGATGGGGACCTTTGCCTTTAAGATAGAATTTTTTTATGTCCCAAAATTTCACTGTCCGGAGAACCCGTTCTTATGCCTCCATCTTCCCTGAATTCGAAGTTCAGTTCTGAAGCAGATCGTCTGGTAAGATAGACCTGCGCAGCGATACCGTAACTCTGCCCACGGCAGCCATGCGTCGAGCCATGGCCGAGGCCGAGGTGGGCGACGACGTTTATGGCGAGGATCCAACGATCAATCGGCTGCAGGCGCGCGCCGCCGAAATCTTTGGACGCGAGGCTGCAATCTATGTGCCCAGCGGCAGCATGGGAAACGCCATCGCCATTAAACTGCACACCCGGCCCGGACAGGAGATCATCTGCGAAGAACGCGGACACGTCTTCAATTACGAAATGGGAATGCTGAGCTGGTTCAGCGGATGCGTGGTGCGTCCGGTCGCCGCGCCGGACGGCATCCTCACTTGGGAGCTGGTCCGGAGCAAACTCTCGGCCAAGATTTACTACCTGGCGCAGACCGGGCTGGTGTCGCTGGAAAACACGCATAACATGGCCGGAGGAGCGGTGATGCCACAGGCCGTGCTGAACGAAATTTGCGACGGCGCACATCAGGCCGGGATTCCCGTTCACCTGGATGGCGCGCGTGTCTTCAACGCCTCGGTTGCGCTGGGTGTGCCGGTAGACCGCCTTACGGCCAAGTGCGACTCTGTGATGTTCTGCCTTTCTAAAGGCCTTGGGGCTCCCGTCGGCTCGCTTCTGGTGGGCAGCAAAGCATTCATTGCCGAAGCGCGCGTGGTCCGCAAGGCGTTGGGCGGAGGCATGCGGCAGGCAGGTGTTCTCGCCGCAGCCGGACTGATTGCGCTGGAGGAGAGTCCGAAACGGTTGCACGAAGATCATGAGAACGCCCGTTTTCTGGCCGAAGGTCTGGCAGGGATTGCAGGCATTGCCATCGACCCGCAGACCGTCCAGAGCAACATTCTGATTGTCGATATCTCCGGCACGGGAATGACGTCGGCCGAGCTTTCCAGCAAACTTGCCGAACACAAGGTGAGGGCGAACGGCGTGAACCCGCAGACCATGCGTTTTGTAACCCACAGGGACGTGAACCGCAGCCAGTGCGAGCGGGCTTTGAGGGCTATCGAGCAGATCTGCGCCGCGCGGGCAAGCGAGTAGCAGGTTGAGGCGTTGAGGCAGCGTCCCGACATTGTTGTTTTAGGATGTCATCCTGAGCGGGAGCGAAGGATCCCTAAAGGGCTTCGGAGCTAACGCGCAGCCGAAGGACTTCATCAAAAAAGCCCAGAGCGGCGCGGGTTAAACAGTTTTCCGGGGATGCTTCGCTGACGCTCAGCATGACATTCGCGAAGCGCGAAGTATGTTGTTATGTGAGCCAATTCTGAGAATTAGAAGAGCGCAACTCTCAAAAGGAGATCACATGATCGCAAGAATCTGGCATGGATACACCAAGCCCGAGCACGCCGATGCTTATGAGACCATGCTGAAACCGGAGCTTCTGCCCGGCATCAGCAAAGTCAAAGGCTACAAGAGCAGCTACCTGCTCAGGAGAGACCAGGGAGCCGAAGTCGAGTTCATCACCATCATGCTCTGGGATTCCATCGACGCGATTCGCGCCTTTGCCGGAGCAGACTACGAGACTTCCGTGGTTCCCGAGGAGCGCCGCAAATACTTATCCCGGCACGATGCCAAAGCGGCGCACTACGAGGTCAAAGCGACGCACGAGGCAAAGGCAATTTCCTGACTGGGCGGCACCACCATGTGGGTGCCCCACGTCCCGCCCGTCTTTTGGGCTGACGTGGGGGAGTTCTCTCACGCCGCTCTCGTCGCAGGATTATTGCGCATCGCGTGGTCATCGCTCAGCAGTTGGCGCGCAATGACCATGCGCTGGATTTCGCTGGTGCCCTCGCCGATCGTGCAGAGCTTGGAGTCGCGATAGAATTTTTCGGCCGGGTAGTCCTTGATGAAGCCATAGCCGCCATGGATCTGCACCGCCTCGTTGGCTGCTTTGACGGCGATTTCGCTGGTGTAGAGCTTGGCCATCGAAGACTCCAGGGTGGTTCTCATGCCGTTATCTTTCATCCACGCCGCACGTTGGGTGAGCAGGCGTGCGGCTTCGATTTCGGTTGCCATGTCGGCCAGCTTCCACTGGATGGCCTGAAACTCACTGATGGCTTTGCCGAACTGCTTGCGCTGTCTTGAGTATGCGAGCGCGCAGTCGTAAGCGCCCTGGGCCATGCCGAGTCCGAGCGCCGCTATCGAGATGCGGCCGCCGTCGAGAATGCGCATGGCATCGGTGAACCCGCGGCCTTCGTGTCCGAGCAGGTTTTCATCGGGGATTTCGCAATCCTCGAAAATAAGTTCAGCGGTATCGCTGGCGCGCAGTCCGAGCTTGTTCTCCTTCTTTCCGAGTTTGAAACCGGGTGTCCCCTTCTCGACCACGAAAGCCGAGAGGCCATGATGGCTGTGAGCTTGGGCCGCTTTGTCGGTAACGGCGAGAACGACGCATACGTCGGCATAGTGGCCGTTGGTGCAGAAAGTCTTGGTTCCGTTCAGCACCCACCTGTCTTTCACCCGGACGGCCGTGCAGCGCGCTGCGCCGGCGTCGGAGCCGGAACCGGGTTCAGTGAGCGCCCAGGCGCCAATCCAATCGCCGCTCGCCAGCCGCGGAACGTACTTCCGCTTTTGCTCCGGGTTGCCGGCGACAAAGATGTGGTTGGTGCAGAGAGAGGTGTGCGCGGCTACGATGATGCCGACTGAGCCGTCGACGCGTGAAAGCTCTTCGATGGCGGCGGCATATTCGACGTATCCCATGCCCGCGCCGCAGAGCTCGACCGGGAAGATTGCTCCCATCAGCCCAAGCCGGCCGAGTTCCTTGATCGTCGCGAGCGGGAAGCACGCGGCTTCATCCCACTCCATCACGTGCGGCGCGATTTCACGCTCAGCGAACTGGCGAACCGTTTTGCGGAGATGCTGCTGCTCTTCGGTAAGTTGAAAATTCAAGTGCTTCCTCCAGGCCATTCCTCGGTTTCGCCGAAGAATTGGACGCCAACAAGACTTATAGACATATAAGAGATGCTAATAGCAACAGATTGGTAGCTCGACTTGACTGGGAAATCCGAAAAATTTAGCGGCGATGCGATGTTGCCTTTTGGGAATTGCGGCTTTTGCTACACTTCCCTTTGCCGTCGCGTTCAGAAAGACCTGGTGAACGTTTGGTGAACGATTCAATCGCAAGCTGGGTGGAAAAGATTCGGGAGGGAAGTCCGCGCGCCCTGGCCCAGGCGATTACCGCGGTCGAAAACCGCACAGGGGAGTCGTATGAGTTGCTGCGGGCGCTTTTTCCCTACAGCGGGCGGGCTCGTATCGTGGGCCTCACGGGCGCTCCGGGATCGGGAAAGAGTACGCTTACCGATCAGTTAGCGCTGGAATATCGCAAGCGTCAGCAGAGTGTTGGCATTGTCGCGGTCGATCCCACGAGTCCGTTCACCGGAGGCGCAATCCTGGGCGACCGTATCCGCATGCAGCGGCACCACGCCGATCCGGGGATCTACATTCGCAGCATGGCCACGCGAGGTTCGCTTGGCGGACTGGCCAGCACCACGGCGGACGTGGCCTCCGTGCTCGATGCCAGCGGGCGCGACGTGGTGCTCATCGAAACGGTCGGTGTGGGGCAGGATGAAGTGGATATCGTGCGTCTGGCCGACGTGACGCTGGTGATCCTGGTTCCCGGCATGGGAGACGACGTGCAATCCATCAAGGCGGGGATCATGGAGATTGCCGACATCTTCGTCGTCAACAAGAGCGATCGCGACGGTGCCGAGCGGGTCGAGCGTGAGATTCGTGCTTTGCAGTCGACTGCTCCGGCCAGGGGGGCGACCGCCAGAGACGGTGCCACAAGCGAGAGTTGGACGCCGCCGGTTATCAAGACCGTCGCCAGCGAGGGCCGCGGCATCTCCGAATTGGCGATGGCCATCGCGCAGTATGAAGCGTTTCTTGAGAGGTCTGACGTGGGCCGTCGCCGTCGCATCGAGAACTGGCGCACGCGCCTGGTCGAGATGCTGCGAGCCGAGCTGATGCAACGCGTCAGGCGAGACTACCTGACGGAGGCAGCGGCGCGGGAGCTGGCGGAGAGAATTGCGGCCCATGAGCGCGATCCGTACACAGTGGTTGAGGAGATACTTGGCAGATTTGAGCGCAGCTGAGCCAATCCTTTGACCTCGTGAATCATGCCTTCGCTTCGCTTCGATCAAGCGGGGCGGCGCAAAAGGCGGCATAAGGCGGCAGACGGCGACGATGATTATTCTTGGCATAGACACTTCGGGCCGTGACGGCAGCGTTGCCCTGGCCCGCGGCTCAGGGGAGCGCTTCGAGGTGCTCGGCGTGGCCCCGATTGCGGGCGGAACCTATTCGGCGCAGCTCATTCCGGCGATAGCGGCCCTGCTGGCCGGCGCGTCTCTGGCCAAGAGTGCGATCGATCTGCTGGCCGTCGCCTCCGGCCCCGGATCGTTTACCGGGCTGCGAGTGGGGCTGTCCACGGTGAAGGGATTAGCTGAAGCGCTGGCGAAGCCGATAGTTGCGGTTTCGATGTTAGAGGCCACAGCCGCCGCCAGCCGGCAAACGGGCTCCGTGGTTGCCGCGCTGGATGCGCAGCGGGGCGATGTATACGTCGGCGAGTACCAGGTGATACACAGCGACGTGCCCTCGGAGCTGAGACTGCATCGCATCGACGAGGTTCTGCTCAGTCTGGAGAACTTCACGGCGTCATTGGGCGCACGCATCCCCGTGCCGGTTACGTACACGCCGGACGCAACCGTCGAGAGGGCAGTGCGCGAGGCCGGTTCCCCCGTGGGAAAAATTTCGCGCCCGGCGGCGGATCTTATCGCTCGGCTGGGAGTGGCAAAATACCTCCAGGGCCTGACCACCTCGTCCGAGGCACTGGACGCGAATTATCTGCGTCACTCGGATGCGGAGATATTCGCCACTCCAAAATCAGCGCGGCCGCCGGAGTAACCGCCATGCGAGTGCGTCCCGCGGAGTTCAAAGACATCCCGCGCCTGATGGCCATCGAACGGCAATCACCGGGGGCCGCGCACTGGAGTGAGCGGGAATATCATGCCTTGTTCGGCACCAATTTAGCTGGCGGCGCGTCTAATGAGAGTAGCCTGCCGAAGCGCCTCTGCCTGGTAGTGGAGATGGCATCGGAGCCCGCCGCCTTTGCAGTTGCGGGATTTGTGGTGGCGCTTTGCCTGGATCAGGAGTGGGAGATTGAGAACATAGTGGTCGATTCGGCGCTTCGCCGGCGGGGGTGCGCCAAGCTGCTCCTGCGCGAGCTGCTTGGGTATGCCAGCCACGAAGGTGCTGAGAGAGTTCTGCTGGAAGTGCGGGAATCGAATGAGGCTGCCCGGGCTTTCTATGCCCAGGTGGGTTTCCAGATGATCGGGCGGCGCAAAGGCTACTACCGCGACCCCGAGGAAGATGCGTTTTTGCTCAATTTCAGGTGCAATCGCGCCTCTTCTTAGGAACCGTCGGTTGTACTTTCAAAAACGGTTGAACGCACATCTTCCCGCGTGCTAGTGTTTGCAACACGGTTGAACGCCCCGGAGTCCGTCGCCGGGTACCGCAAGGAGGTCCTAAATGGTAAATCTCGTACGCGAGTCGCTCCTGGCCAGCAATGAAGAATTCCGGCACCTGGTTCAGGAACATACGCAATACTCCCAACGCCTCGATTCCCTCTCGCAGAAGCCCTACCTCTCTGACGACGATAAGCTTGAAGAGGTCCGATTGAAGAAGCTAAAGCTTCGACTGAAAGACCAGATGCTGGTGCTCGAACAGCAATACGTGAAGACGCATCCCGAGCACGTGGCGTAAAGCCCGTCAATCCAGTTTCCGCGAATTGTTAAAGTCCGATGAATGCTCGATCACGGGCCGACGCCAGCGTGTGTCCGCCCGCTGGCCGCTGCGGGACGTCCGAAAACGCTTCTCCCGATACCCGCGAATACCTGTCCGATATAATCAGTTGATCTAATGGTTCGCGACGGATTCTATTACGCTGGTGCTTTGCTGCTGGTGGCCGTGTTCATCGGCTGGTTGACGATTCCTGCCTTGGCGGTCGTTCCCTTGCTGCTGGCGGCTTTCTTCCTGTGGTTCTTCCGCGATCCGGATAGAGTGATTCCGCAAGCCGCTGGTGCGGTGGTTTCGCCCGCCGACGGCAAGGTGACAGACGTTTCGCCGGTGGCTGCGACGGGAACGCAGTGGCTGCGCATCAGCATCTTCATGAATGTCTTTAATGTTCACGTCAACCGCTCGCCGGTGTCAGGGGTGATTACCGGCGTCGAATACCGCAAGGGCAAGTTTCAAAACGCAATGGGCGCGGCCTCGGCGGAATTGAACGAGCAGAGTATTTGCAGCTTGCATACGGATGATGGCCATCCTATCGTTTTCAAGCAGATTGCCGGCCTGCTGGCGCGGCGCGTGGTTTTCAATCGCGTTCCGGGAGAGCACGTGGAGCGTGGCGAGCGCGTAGGCTTAATCAAATTCGGCTCGCGCTGCGATGTTTTGTTGCCTTCCGGCGCGCGGCCGGCGGTCAAAGTTGGCGATAACGTGATGGGCGGTTCCACGGTTCTGGCCACACTGCCGGAACCCGTTCCGCAAGAAATTTTGGACGTGCACGAACAGCAGTCGGGGAGCTCACGATGAATGTTTTCCATCGCCGCGGGGAGGACAGATCGCCTCGTCGGATGAGGAAGGGCATGTACCTGCTGCCGTCTTTGTTCACGACAGCCAATCTCGCGGCCGGGTACTACGCAATTTCGCAGGCGGTGATTGGCAGCGCGCAGGAACCGTGGCACTTCAACCTCGCAGCCATCGCGATCGGCTTTGCCGTGCTGTTCGACGGCATGGACGGCGCCATCGCGCGCATGACCAATACGACCAGCGACTTCGGGCGCGAGCTGGATTCCCTGGCCGATGTCGTTACGTTTGGCGTGGCTCCGGCTTTGCTCGCCTGGATGTGGGGCTTCCGGCAGCTTCCGTTGATGATCGATGCCGCAGCGAGATCGCGGATTATCCAGTTTGGCGCCATCGCCTCATTCATTTTTCTGGCTGCCGGCGCGGCCCGGCTGGCTCGCTTCAATATTGCGGTGAACCCGCAACCCACGAATCCGGGCCGTCCGGGGCGCAAATATTTTGTCGGCATGCCGATCCCTGGCGCGGCGGCATGTATCGCCGCAATGGTTCATCTGGTGCATGGAGACCCCATCGAGAAGTGGTGGTATTCGGCCATCTGGATCGCGGTGGTCATGATCCTGGGATTCCTCATGGTGAGCCGATGGCGATTCTGGAGCGCCAAGAGCATCGATTTCCGAAGCCGGCATCCGTTTCGGCTCGTCCTGATCATGTGCGGACTTATCGCTTCGATCTGGTATTACTCCCGCTACGTACTTTTTGCGCTCGCGGTTCTTTATCTGATTTCGGGCGTGTGGGCTCGGTTGTTCTACGCTATAAAGCGGCGCACGGCTTTGCCGCCTGCTCCTCCGCAAGAGGTCACCGGACATTGATGAAAAGTTCGAAACCAGAAACCAATCAGGGAGCAAAATTCCTGGTTGCCATTATTGGCGCCGCTACGCTCAAGGGCAAGGAACTCAAGGACCTGCTCTCGGAGCGCAACTTTCCAACCGGCAATATCCGGTTGCTTGACGACGAAGATGCGCTCGGACAGCTCGACTCGGTGGGCGACGAGCCCTCGTTCATTCAAAGCGTTACGGCGGAACACCTGAGCGGCGTCGATTTTACTTTCTTTGCGGCCCAGGAAGCCTGCACAAACAAGACGTGGGAGATGGTGCGCCGCGCGGGCAGCGAGATTATCGATGTGACCTATGCGCTGGATGCCCGTCCGGAAGCCGCGATTCGCGCCCCATGGCTTGAGCAGGAACTCGGCGAGGGTCACCCGGTGCAACTGGTCACGACTCCTGTGGTCATCGCGCATCCGGTGTCGGTGGTGCTTGGATTGTTGCTGGTGCGGCTCCACAAGCGTCACAAAATCCGTCGTGCCAACGCGACCATTCTGGAACCCGCCAGCGAGCGCGGGCGCGGTGGAATGGACGAACTCCATGAGCAGACGGTGAATCTGCTTTCGTTTCAGCAATTGCCCATGATGGTTTTCGGAACGCAGGTGGCGTTCAACGTCGTGCCGAGCTTTGGCGAGGGGGCCGAGCCTACCATGGCTTCCATTGAAGACCGCATGCTGCGCCATTACCGCGCCATCACCAATAAGCGCGCCCCCGTGCCTTCGCTGATGCTTTTGCACGTTCCCGTCTTCCACGCTCACACCTTTTCCATATACATTGACCTCGAGTCGCCGACTACGCTGGCTGAATTCGAGGCGGCGCTTGCCGGTGAACACGTCGAGTTTGTCAACGAGAAGCCGGGCGAGCCCAGTAATTTGAACGCCGCCGGCGAGCAGGACGTTCAGGTTACTGTTCGGGCAGACGCGAACAGCAAGACCGGTTTCTGGATCTGGGCGGCCGCCGATAATCTTCGCGTCTCGGCGTCGCTCGCGGTGGAGGCCGCCGAAGACATGGCCACCACGCGTCCCCGGGGGAAGGTGCAGTGAAGTCTCGCTCATGGGCAAAGGTTTGCGGAGTGCTGCTGCTCGCGATCGTGAGCCTGCCGGGCTGCGGCTATCATGTGGCGGGCAAGGCTTCGCGTTTGCCGGAGAACGTTCGTACCCTCGCCGTGCCCACGTTTCAGAATAGAACCCAGACCTACCGTATCGAGGCCAAGCTCACCGCGGCTGTCGTTCGCGAGTTTAATGCCCGAACCAAATACCGGATTGTCAGCGATCCGGCCAACGCCGATGCCACCATGCGCGGCAGCGTGCTGAGCACGCAGATCGAGCCGCTGACTTATGACCCGCGGACCGGGCGCGCCTCTGCCGGCGTGATCACCATCCGCATGAGCGTGACACTCACGGGTAACAATGGCGAGATTTTCTTCCGAAACACCAACTACCTGTTCCGCGACGAATATCAGTCACCTCAGCAGGTTTTCAGCTTCTTCGAGGAGCAAGACCCCGCGTTTGACCGCCTCTGCAACGAATTTGCGCGCACGCTGGTGAGCAACGTCCTGGAGGCCTTCTGAAGACCTTTGCGGTAGTCGAGCGCTTCATTGCCGATGTCAGCGCGCGCAAGCTGAAGCCGGGATACGTCCTCGCCGGCGATGAAGCTTTTTTCCGCAGGAAGTGCCGCGAGGCCGTGCTCGAACATCTGCTTCCGATTGAACTCCGCGACTTCGGTTTGCACGACCTCGACCTGGAAGAGACTCCGGTTCAGGAAATCCTCGACCAGGCGCTTACGCCGTCGTTGATGGCGCCGTTCCAGGTTTTCTTTGTGCGCGGCGTCAAGGCCCTTTACGGGCGCGGCAAGCACGATGCCGAGTTCGAGGCGTTAAGGCAGTATTTCGCCCATCCGAATCCCGATGCGCTGATCCTCTTCATCGCCGACCACATTGGCATCCCCGCCGATCCCCGGCGCATGGAGATGACCGACAAGGATCGCTACCAGCGGATTCGCGAAACCCTGGGCGAGCTCTGCACCATCGTGGAGCTGGCGCGCGTGGATGAAGCAGAGGCCTCGCGATGGATCGCCGAAGCCGCAACCGCGCGGGGAGTGAAGATCGACACCGATGCGGCTCGCGAGCTGGTGGACGCGCTCGGCGGCGACATGATGATGATTTCCGGCGAACTGGAAAAGCTCATCCTCTACGCCGGCGAAAAAAAACGCATCACGCTCGGCGACGTGGAGACTATGGTGCTGGCCGCCAAACAGCGCACGCTCTATGAGCTCACCGATGCGATCTCGGCCAAGGATCGCCCCCGCGCGCTGGCCATCATCGACGCAATTCTTTCCACCGGCGACGGCGACGAAGCCGCCATCGGGCACCTCTATATGCTGGCCAAGACCTTCCGCCAGATGCTGGTCATCAGCGAGCATAACGTGCGCGACTCGCGCGCTTTGTGGCAGGTGCTGTGGCAGGGGTTCCGCGTGCCGCCCTTCGCCGCCGACGATATCGTGCGCCAGGCGCGCCGCTACAAATCACGCCGCGAACTGACGCGGGCCATCCGGCTCATCGCGCGCGCCGACCTGGCCTTGCGCTCCAGCCCTCCAAGCAAGCGCCTGGTGCTGGAAAAACTCGTCCTCGAACTATCCTCCGAGCCCAAGGCCGCCGAAACCTCGCAGTGGCAACAGGAAGAATTGCCGGTGTGAAAAGGCAGCTCCAAACGTTCCTTTTGGCGCTGCCCTGTTTGGAGTAGCACCCCGTGTCTTGCAAAGGGACCATTTGCGTCGCGTTGTCACCTCGAATTGACATGGGAAACGTAATAATCCGGGTGTACCCATCCACTCGCATCGGGATTGTGGAACCAAATCCTAGTTTTTCCGTCCGTCAAAGCGAGCGCCCCGCCCCATCCACTCGCGATCGGCTTAAACTCATCAGCCTCGGCGCGAACGCATTGCGGGTCTCGGCCAGCCTTCATCCCATCACAAATCTCTTGAACTATCTTCGGCGTCAGAGTCACCCCCAGTGATCTACAGAGGTACATATGCTTGTACTTTCCTTCGGCAGACACCGAGGCCAAGGGCAGGATAAGCGAGAGCAAAACAATCAAAATCAATTGTCTTTTCATAGTACGTTTCCCAAAACGCTGGAGAGCGCAGATAACAACACCGAGACCGCTGTCCATCTCGCGGCCTTTTTATTCAGCATGGCCGATTTCGTAAATGCGTCCAGCGTTCCAACTGCCCACCCCATTGCCTTATCGTCTGTTTCTAGAGGCTCAAAACTTCCCCACGCGGGTGTTACCTCAATTTTGCTCGACTCATGCCAGTAGTGGGCGGCAATTATGCCGGTGACTCCGCCAACCGCGGCGAGGCAGATAGCTGAAAGCTTAGTCGCGTTCATGCGTCTCAAAGGTAAGTTCTGGCTGACATATAATCAACATTGTAATGGCCGGGTGCCGCGCTAACCTGGGAATGTTGAATCAGGACGTGCTTACTGCCTTGATGTGCTTCAGCACCCTCTCCATTTCGTCGACAATTTCGGCGTCGCCGGTGAGCACCACGTCAGCGAACTGGCGTGTCGGGTGTACATAGCGTTGCGCCATGGGCCGCACGGTGGCGTGAGAACTGTTCGAGGACGCTTTCGCGGGTTCGTCCGCGCTCGCGGGTGTCGCGCTCGATGCGGCGCGCAAGGCATATCTCCTCGCCCAGGTCGACAAAAACCTTGGTCGCCTGCACCGCGCGAATCTCTTCCCAGTAAAGCGCGAACAAGCCTTCGATAATGATGAACTCGCGCGCGTCGAGGCGTTCCGTTTGCCCGGTGCGAGAGTGGGTTTTGAAATCGTAGATGGGTTTTTCGATGGCATCGCCGCGGCTAAGCTGGCGCACGTGTTCGATCAGCAAGGGTGAATCCAGCGACTCGGGAGCATCGAAATTGAAGTGTGCGCGCTGCGCCGGACTGAAATGATTCAGGTCGGCGTAGTAAGAGTCCAGGTTCAGCGTGGCGGCCTTCAGATGCCGCGCGAGGTGGGTGCTCAGGTAGCTCTTGCCCGCGCACGAGGGCCCGGCAATGCCGATCAGGTATGGTTTCATGCTCGCCCTGGCTTGTTGGGGTTGAACGACGCTTCGATGCCGAGGATCACGTCGCCAAGCAGCGCCAGAAGTTTGCCGCGCACCCGCGCTCCTGTGGCGAGCACCTCCTGGTGATTGATCTCGCGTGACGATAGTCCAGCGGCCATGTTGGTGACACATGAAATCGCCAGCACGCCGATTCCCATGTGTCTGGCGACGATCACTTCCGGCACGGTGGACATGCCCACCAGATCGGCTCCAATCGCGCGCAGGTATCGAATCTCGGCGGGCGTCTCGTAGCTGGGCCCGGCGAGCGCCGCGTAGATGCCCTCGTGCAATTCCATGCCATTCTTGCGCCCTGCTTCGAGCGCGATCTGCCGGTAGGCACCTGTGTAAGCCTCGGTCATGTCGGGGAAGCGCGGGCCGAAGCGCTCATCGTTGGGGCCGCCAAGGGGGTTGGCGCCCTGCAAGTTGATGTGATCGCCGATGATGACCAGTGCTCCCTCGCCGTACTGCGGGTTGATGCCGCCGGCCGCGTTGGTCAACACCAGCGCCCGCACTCCCATGCGTCCGAGAACACGAATCGGAAACGCCGTCTGCTTCGCCGTGTAGCCTTCGTATTGATGAACCCGGCCCTGCATGACCGCGACCGTGACATCGCCGAGTTTGCCGATGACCAGCCTGCCGGCGTGGCCGATGGCCGTCGAGCGCGGAAAAAACGGAATCTGCTCGTAGTCAATCGCGACCGCTTGCTGCAAGCTTCCGGCAAAATCACCCAGGCCTGAGCCGAGAACCACGCGCGATGCGAGGAGTCCCCAGGGCCGGGTATGGCGCGAGCGCGGCAAGAATGAATTGCGCCGCCTCTTCAGCGCGAGTGAACTCATCGGGTTCGGGTGTGGCCGCCGTGTTCATAGCGCAGTGCTCATAAAAAGATTCCCGCGATGCAAGCCGACATCAGATTGGCCATCGTACCGCAGATCATGGCGCGGAAGCCGAGACGTGCCAGGTCTCCGCGGCGATTGGGAGCCAGCGCGCCGAGGCCGCCGATCTGGATGCCAATCGAACTGATGTTGGCGAATCCGCAGAGGGCAAAGGTGGCGATGGTGAACGAGCGCGGATCGAGCACGGCCTTCTGTGCGCCGAGCATGGTGAAGGCTACCAGTTCGTTCAGCACCATGCGAGTGCCCAGCAGGTTGCCGATCGCGTGGCAATCGCGAAGCGGGACGCCGATGATGAATGCTATCGGCGCGAAGATCCAGCCGAAAATCGTCTCCAGGCTCGCCGGAAACCAGCGGAGCCCATGCGCTGCCAGCCAGCTATGCGCGCCGCCCAGCATTCCATTGAGCAGTGCAATGATGGCCAGAAAAGAAATCAGCATGGCGGCCACGTTCAGCGCCAGGCCCAGGCCGTCGCTGGTGCCTTTGGCGGCGGCCGCCAGCACGTTCTCGTGCTTTTCTTCTCCCATGTGGATGGCATCCACCGAGCCTTGCGTTTGCGGGCTCTCGGTTTCAGGCACCATCATTTTGGCCAGCAGGATGGTTCCGGGCGCGGTCATGATGACGGCCGTGAGCAAGTGTTTGGCCTCGACTCCGCTGAGAATATAAGCGCCCATGATGCCGCCCGAGACGTGCGCCATGCCGGCGGTCATGATGACCATCAGCTCCGATTGCGTCACCGTGGGCAGAAACGGACGAATGGTCAGCGGCGCTTCGGTTTGTCCCATAAAAATGCTGGCCGCCACGTTGAGCGACTCGACGCCGCTGGCGCCCATCAGGCGGGTCATGATGCGGGCCGCGATGCGGATGATGAACTGCATGACTCCGTAGTGATACAGAATGGCGAAGAACGCGGCGATAAAGATAATGGTCGGCAAAACCTGGAAGGCGAAATCAAAGCCATATTTCGAGTGCTTGACGCCAAGCTCGCCGAAGACGAATTGGGAACCGGCAAAAGAATAGCCCAGCAAGCGGTTGACGGCCTCTCCCGCCGCGGTCAGTGCGCGCCGGCCGTATTCGAACTTGAGCACCAAAAAAGCGAAAAGGATTTGCAGCCCGAGTCCGGTGACGACGGTTCGGGGCCTGATTGCCCGGCGATTGGCGGAGAACACAAAGGCCAAGCCGAGCAGCACTACGATGCCGATCACACCTGTAAATCGTCCCATCGCGTTCCTATGGCGGGGTCGCCTCTCATCACGTTGTAAATCACGGCCCGAAGGAAGGGAAGCAGATTAAGAGTAGTGGGCTAATTTGGATGGTGCCTGGGGAATCCCACGTCAGCCCAATTGCAGGGCGTGACGTGGGGCACCCGTTCTTTGCATCTGCTTATCTCGCTGGCGCACCCATCGACTCGACGATGTAGACGCTGGCGCTGGCTCCCACTCGGCTGGCTCCGGCTTCTTCAAATAGGCAAAATAAAATAATCTGCAATCGTTCCCGTCAGGGCACGACACAGATGTCGGGAAGATTGCGGTATTTTTCCGCGTAGTCCATGCCATAGCCGACGACGAATTCGTCGGGAATTTCAAAGCCGACATAATCCGCCTTGACGGACTTCGGTGCGACGCGACGTCTTGTCCAGCAGTGCGGCAATGTGCAGCGTCTTGGGGCGCTTGGCCAGCATCACTCTTCGCAGATATGAGAGCGTCAACCCGGTATCGAGGATGTCTTCGACGAGGATAATGTTCCTGCCTTCCATCGATTGATCGACATCTTTCAGCAGCTTTACTTCGCCGCTGTTTTGTTTCTCGTTGCCGTAGCTGGAAACGGAGATGAAGTCGAAGGTGGCGTCGAGCTGGATGCTGCGTGCAAGGTCGCTGAGGAAGATTGCGGCGCCCTTCAGCACCCCAACCAGCACGACTTGCTCTCCGGCGAAGTCGATCGTGATCTTTTCGCCTAATTGCGCTACCCTTCTCGCTATCTGATCGCGCGTCAAAAGCACTTTGAGGTCGGACACTTTGTTATCAGCTCCAGAGAATCTATACTTTTCAGGAAGTCGGGAAACGAACGATGGTAGAAGCATTTCAGCAAATGTTCAAGCGCCGCCGCGGACAACTGCGCTTGCGTAGTGCATGGCAGCTTCTGTTCTGCCTGCAGATGGTTTTTCTCGTGCCGGGCTGGGCCAGTCAGGCTTCCCGCCAGGCTCCAGCAAGGCCTGTCGCGGCGACGGCAACCGCGCAACGGCCGGCGTCGTCCGTGGTGGAAACTCCCGAGCAGAAAACCGCGCGGCTGATGGACTCCGTGAAGTCGAACGGACCCTCTCTCTATGCCTTCCTGAAGCAGATGCCGAAGGGGACCGATCTGCACAATCACCTGACGGGTGCGGCCTATGCCGAAACCTATGCACGTTTTGCGGCGGAGTCGCACCTTTGTCTCGAAGTGCGGACCATGACGCTGATGCAGCCGCCTTGCAAGGACGGGCAGGTCGATGCCGCGCAGTCGCTCACCGATCCCGTTCTCTATCGCCAGATGATCGATGCCTGGTCGATGCGTGGCTGGAACAGGATGGCCGAGTCCGGGCACGACCACTTTTTCGACTCTTTCTACCGCTTCCATGCGGCCTCGCACGGTCATAACGGCGAGCTGCTGGCCGAGGTCGTTTCCCGGGCTGCCGATGGAAAAGTGCAGTACCTGGAACTGATGGAGTCTCCCGACGGCGGCAAAGCGGTCGCGTTGGCGGCGAAGATCCAGTGGGACGAGAATTTCGGCCACATGCGGGACAAGCTGCTGGCCTCGGGAATGAGCGACCTGGTGGCGGATTCGCGGCGCAACCTCGACGCATGGGAGGCGGATCGGAACCGGATTCTGAATTGCAACGAGCAGAACAAGGCGCTGGTTCGTCCGGGGTGCGAGGTAACCGTGCGTTACATCTATCCGGTTCTGCGGGCGGTTTCGCCAGTCCAGGTGTTTTCGCAGATGCTGTTGGCCTTCGAATTGGCGCGGCAGGATTCCCGCATGGTCGCCGTCAACATGGTGCAGCCGGAAGACTGGCTGGTGCCCTTGCGCGATTTTGGGGTACACATGCGCATCCTGAGCTTCCTCAAGGAGCTTTATCCCAACATCCACGTTTCTCTCCATGCCGGAGAACTTGCGCCGGGGATGGTTCCCCCCGAGGCGCTTCGCTTCCACATTCGCGAGTCGATTGAGGTGGGGCACGCCGAGAGAATTGGTCACGGCGTCGATGTCATGTATGAGCAGGACCCGCAAGAGTTGCTTGAGGAGATGGCGCGCCGGAACGTGATGGTCGAGATCAATCTGAGCAGCAATGACGTGATCCTGGGCGTCAGTGGCAGTCGGCATCCGCTGGCGGCTTACCTGAAAGCTGGAGTTCCGGTCGCGCTCTCGACCGATGACGAAGGGGTTGCGCGCTCGGAGATCACGCGCGAGTATCAGCGGGCGGTCGAAGACCAGGGCCTCGACTACCCAAGCCTGAAGAAGATGGTTCGCACCGGAATGGAACACGCCTTTCTTCCCGGCCAGAGCCTTTGGACGGACGCCCGCAAGTTCGCACTGGTGAAAGAGTGCGCCAATGAAAGACTGACCGCGCACCCATCTGGAGCAGCCTGCCAGAAGTTCCTGTCGGGAAGCGAAAAGGCCCGCCAGCAATGGCAACTGGAAAAGGCGCTGGCCGATTTCGAAGCGAGTGCGCGGTGATGCTGACGTAATCGCTAGAGAGGGTCGCCGAGTGCCCCAGGTTCCGCGCCGGGTGGCCCATTCAAGCCCGTAGTTGGCTTGAGTGGGGTAGTTGCTTTCGTCCTCATGTCCCGCCAAAATGCCGCTTGGCGAAACACGTCGGCGCTACCGGATTCGTGATTCTTACGGCGTATCCACGGGCTCCAACTCGGAGAGCTCAGGTTTCGGCACGGCAGCCGGGTGCCCCAGGTTCCGCGCCATCTGTTGGCGCTAACCTGGGGTAGTTCCGGATTCGTGATTGGAGCTAGTCCGGAGACTCTTACGGCGTATCCACGGGCTCCAATTCGGAGAGCTCGGGTTTCGGCACGGCAGCGAACTTGCCGCGAAGGAAGTCCTTCAGTTGTTCGAAATCGGTGAACACCGCGCTGGCGCAGCCGAGGATCCAGCTGCTGACTTGCTCGACCGGCATATCGATAACCAGATAAACGGGACATGCGCGGCGGTAAGCCAGCGTGAGTTCGCCCTGTGTGCCGGCGCCGCGGGCGGCGTACTCGTCCCAGTAGGCGACCACGTAATCGCAGCGGGTTTCAAGGCGTTGCAGATCGTAGTCGATGATCTTGCGCATGACCTTCTGGAATCTGGGCAGGTTTTCGCCCTTCCAGTTGCGGAACTCGCGCCGCTCGACATCCGTCAGGCTCTTGCGATCGTCAAGTTGAGGATCGTAGACGTGGTGTCCGAGCTCTTGCAAAAAGGGTGTAATAGCGGCCCGCCAACTTCTGCCCTGGTCGGGGGAATATTCGACTGATCCGCACAGATAAGCGTGCATTCATGGCCTCCGCGGTCCCGCAAGGACCCTCTTGCTCTGCCTGACCCGGAAATACTGCATCAGGAATTCCAATTGTACTTTTCAGGTTTCATCGGTCAACTGGAAACAATGTGGAAAAAACCCTTAGAACGGTTTCGGAGCTGGTGTAGCCCATTCGTCTAGGCCAATGTTCCTGAGAAGCTGAAGCCGGGCCTCGGCTCAGCATGACATCCCGATACTCGCAGAGAAACTGTCCCACCGGCCGGCAACAAAGCCACATCGGAGTGTCATTCTGAGCGACCGAAGGGAGCGAAGAATCCCATTGAACTTCACCAATCCACGTTGCGTCAGGCTTTCTGATCGGAACCTCCGTTTGCCACGAGCACCTGTCCCCAACCCTCAGCCAGGTCCGCCCAGCGTGGATTCATTTCCTCTATCAGTGCGATCTTCCGGGCGCGCGTCCAACCTTTCAGTTGTTTCTCGCGGCGTATCGCATGTTGCGCGAACGTCCATTGCTCGTGCCAGACCAGCCGATCGCAGCCGTACTTGCGGGTGAACCCTTCGATAAGTTTTTGTTTGTGCTCGAACACTCGCCGGTCAAGATTATTGGTCACGCCCACGTAGAGTGTCCCGCTCTTGCTGGCGACGATATAGACCTAGAATTTGCGCGCCGGCGTCATCAATGCCCTACTGGGAGTGTCATTCTGAGCGACCGAAGGAAGCGAAGAATCCCGACACAGCTTGGGTTTGAGACACAATCGAAAGATTTCATTAGGAACCCCAAGGCCCCACTTCTACTCCACGCCGTCATGGGGATTCTTCGCTCCGCTCAGAATGACATACGTAAAACTCGTGCATAACCGTTTGGGTTGTCATGCAAAGCGAAGCATCCCATCCAACTTCCCCCAACCGCGCCGCCTCAGGCCTTCCGGTCCGGTCCCCGCTCGCTCGCCCCGAGCACACAGCGAATCTCCATGGCTGTCATCCTGAGCGCAGCGAAGGACCCCATTATCCTGTCCTGATCCGCGCTGCCTCCGGCATTCCGATTCGCCCCGCGCCCGTCCGGTATCCTCGCCGCGCCCTAATACGCCCACCACGGACCTGCCTGCACGCCGGTCGGTGGAGTCACCCCCCAAATTGACGTGTAGACATTCCGGCCATAGAAGAAGGACAGGCCCCAATCGAAATATCCATCGGCAGTCTTGGTGCCAGAACTGAGGGATGATCCAGGTGTATTAGGTCCAGCCAGATCACTGAAGGCAGTGAAACTCCCGGACAGAGAATCGGCATTGCTTACGCTGAACGAGACCAGAGCGCTATTACCGCCGGTCGCTTTATTGGTTGCCTGAAGATTATCGGGGGACGTGGCGGGGCAGTAAAAATCAGTACTGACGGGACAGTTCGGGATAGTCGTAGTAGGAGTGTCCAGGAAGTAGATGCCATTCGAGCCACTGTCGATGAAGCTGGCGATGGAGCTCGTCGAATTAGGATAGGAGACACCATTGAACACGGTTGTGAATCCCGTCCAAGCTGGGTTATTAGTGTTGGCATCAAGCTTCAAGACTGTTGCGCCCCCAAGCAAGTTGTTTGTTGACGTACCGATGCCGAAGACCATAGTGCCGGTAGCTGTGAGTTGGCCGCCGACAGGGACGGTCGGTAACTTAATAATCACGCCATTGTTGTCCGTAAACAGCGAAACGGGGTTGCGAACCTGTTGACCGGCAGGCACCAACGAAGGACTGCAACTGGAACTCGTACAGGTGTAATACATTCCCGTAGGGGGAGTGGAATTAGAGCTGCAACCGTTAGTCCCGGCCGCCGGGTTGCCGACAATATCACAGTCGTAGATGTAATTACCCACTCCTATCAAGCCATTCGAGCCCAATGCTTCGGCAGAATTTTCCGCCGTTCCAGCCTTCTGTGATCCGCTAATTGTGGTGACCGTTGAGCAGGAGCTTGGCGCCGAAGGGATGGAAGTGTCCCCCATCACGTGTATCGGAACCGAACTTGCCAATTCGCTGCCGTTGCTTGTTCCGCCCGAAGCCGGCGTAATCGAGTTCAAGGTTATAGCTGGCAAGTTGAGCGTCGAGAGCAGCGATGCCGGAATCCTCAATCCGGTCGAGCCAGTGTCTACCGCGACGTTATCAATGGTGACGCATGTCGAAGTTCCCGGAGTGCAAACCTGGACGGTGGTAAACGCCACGTTTGCCTGAGGGTTAGAGGCAACGGGGCCGGCGTTAACGGTCAGCGGCGCTACGTTGACGGCGGTGCCACCCAGGGCGATGCCACCCATTTTTACGTCAGCCAATTTCACGGAGCCCCAGAAGTAACTGTTGTCCAGGAATTGAATACATTCTGCGACCGTTTTCGTGTTGTTGTTATTGTTGTTGTTGTTGCCGCCACTTCCGCCGCAACCCACGGCCAACCACAAGCCTGAGAGCAAAATCGCAAAGCCGATTTTTCGCACGTTCCTCTCCCTCACTTTATATCCGTGGCGCTAACGCCCTGCGGGATCATTCCCGGGATGTAAGCGTGCCCAACATAGGCGCGTGTGTGGCCCGTCGAGTGCATTACCAGGTCCGGATGTGCCACCGCTAGCGGCGCATTGCGTGAGCGCCGGGGCTGCGCGTTTCTGGCGTCTTGAGCGGCTTGCGCAAACGTCGCGTAGGAGTCGCCCAGGAGCTGCTGGAAATCTGGAAGGAATGGCCCGCGCCAAGCCACGCCGAACACTTTTCCGTCCGGCGAGACATACTCCCGGACGGTGGTGCCGTAGGGCGTCGTGATCTCGTGCACGGTGTACTTCGAGTCGTTGGGTCGCACCGCGCGTTGGGCCTTCATGTGCTGCTGGTCGGCCTCAACCGATGCCTCATCGCCGCCCAGCGCCGCTGTCGCGCGCAGGGGCAGGAGCAGTGACGAGAAAACGAGCGCTGCAAGTAGAACGATGTGCGTCGCGGCCTGACTTCGGCTCCGAATGTCGATTGTCATAATCCTCGCCTATATTGCGATACCAATTTGAATGGCTGCCTTCGCTGGGAGAAACCAGGGTTCGGCCCGGAATTCACGCTGGCTCTGGAGCGCGGTACCGGGTCTGCACAGTACTCCCCTTCCGGTTATAACCCGAGTGGGGCAGAAAAGCTGCTCTAGGATACGGCGGAAAGAATGGCTTTACAAATTTATATGCACTGGGCACGCCCTTTGGCGTAGTACGTCAGACAGATAAGCAGTTATCGCGCTGTCATGCTGAGCGGAACGCGTCCCGGTTTTGGGCGCGTGGAGTCGAAGCACCCCTACCGAACCAAACAGGCACGGTCCAATAGGGGCCCTTCGACTCGCCTGAATAGCCATTTGCTTGTCGAACGCGACGTCGGGTACGCAGCTTGGCTGCTCCGGCCACAGGCGCTCGGCGCTCGCTCAGGGTGACACCACGAAGAGCGTTTTTCAGCAGCCTTCCCTAGTACGCCCAGAATGGGCCGGCGGGAACGCCGGTCGGCGGAGTCACTCCCCAAATTGACGTGTACACATTCCGGCCATAAAAGAATGGCAGTCCCCAAACAAAATTCTGTAGACCTGACGTGTCAGGCGCGCCCAGATCGCTGAAGGCGGTGGTGCCGGCCGGGAGTGTGCTGGGGTCGCTTACGAAGAACGGGACCTGGCTGCGGATATTGCTGCCGCTCGCCTGGTTGCCTGCCATAAGATTCTGGGTCGATGCCGGGCAGTAATGAGCGCTTTGGCCGGTGCCGCAAACGTTGATCCCTGAAGTCGCCTGGTTCAGGAAGAAGATATCAATCGCGCCGCTGTCGATGATGTTACCGCGGAGCCCGGTGTACGAAATCGGGTCGGGGTAGGTGACGTTGTTGAACACGGTTGAAAATCCCAGCCATGCATTATGGGAATTGTCGGTATCAAGCGCCATGACGACTGCGCGGCTGTCAAGCGCATTGTTGGATTGTGTGCCGATGCCGAAAACCATCGAGCCGACGACGTCCTTTCCTCCAACGCCGGTAGCAACCGACGGTAACTCAATGATCACTCCATTGTTGTCCGTCGCAAACTTCGATACAGGATTCTGAAGCTGCTGGCTGGCAGGCACCAAGGAAGCGCTGCAACTGGAAGCCGAACAGGTGTAATACGCTCCCGGAGGCGGAGTGCTGCTCGAGGCGCATGCGTTGCTGGACCCGATGCCGAACGTTGTGCTAGATCCGGGCCCGGTCGGCAGCCCCGGCACATCGCAGTCGTACTGATAGTTGCCGACCCCGAGCAGGCCGTTGGCGCCCAGCGCCGCGACCGTGCCCTCATTGGGTTCGCCCGCTAATGCGCAGTCGCCTGGTATCGAACTCCCCGAAGGGATGGAAGAATCGCCCATCACCTGTATCGGCAGCGAAGTTGCCACCTCGCTGTCGCTGCCGGTTCCGTCGCCGCTGGTTCCACCCATTTTTATGTTCGCCAATTTCACGGAACCCCAGAGATAACTGCTATTCCCCAAATGAACGCAGCTGGCGACCGGCGCGCCCGGGTTGACGTTTTGCAATGCGGCGAGAACAGTTGCGCCATTGGCAAATGCATGGAAAGCCGTTACGGGAATTCTCAGACCGGTCGAGCCGGTGTCCACCGCGATGTGATCCAACGTGACGCAGCTCGTTGGGGCACTCGGAGCGCACAGGGTCACCTTGGTAAAAGCCACGTTCACCTGAGAGGTGGTGGCGGCAGCAGGGCCGGCATCAACCAGCAGCGGCGCTACGTTGGGGGCGGGGGCTGCAATCGTGTTACCGCCGGCTGTCGACGTGACGGTCGTGGTGGGGGTGGCGATAACGGGAGTGGGAGTGGGAGTGGAAGTGGGGGTGCTGGGAGTGGGGCTGCTATTGCCGCCTCCAGCTCCGCCTCCGCAACCCACGGCGACCGCTAAAGCTGAAATCAAAATTGCATACTCAATCTTTCGCACGTTTCCCCCCTTTACCGTATTTCCTGGGCATCAACGCCCTGCGGGATCATTCCCGGGATGTAAGCGTGCCCAACATAGGCGCGTGCGTGACCCGTCGAGTGCATTACCAGGTCCGGTTGCGTCACTGCCAGCGGCGAATTGCGTGAGCGCCGGGGCTGCGCGTTTCTGGCGTCTTGAGCGGCTTGCACAAACGTCCCGTAGGAGTCGCCCAGGAGCTGCCGGAAGTCGGGAAGAAACGCCCCCCGCCAAGTCACGCCGAACACCTTTCCATCCGGCGAGACATATTCCCGCACGGTGGTGCCGTAGGGCGTTGTGATCTCGTGCACCGAGTAGTTGGCGCTGGATCGCACCGCGCGCTTGGCTTTCATCTGCTGCTGGTCGGCCTCAACCGAGGTCGCATCGCCGCCCAGCGCCGCTGTCGCGCGCAAGGGCAGGAGCAGTGACGAGAAAACGAGCCCTGCCAGCAGAACCAGACCGGTTCCGCGGAAGGCCTGACTTTGGCTCCGTTTATCGATTTTCATGATCCTCACTTCTGTTGCGATACCAATCTGAATGTCTGCCTTTAATGAGAGAAACCAGAGTTGGACCCGTCGTAACCCAAACCTATGCCGGCTCTGGAGTGCAGCTTCGGAGTCCAGACGGTACTCTCCTTTGAATCAGGTTGCGGCAGAATAGCTGCTTTGGAATGAGGCGAAAACGCTCTTTATTTGCGGACCAGGATTAGCAAACCGGGCGCAGCCTGCCAGACCGGATTCGCGGAAGGTATACCCCGCGAAGGTGATATGCAGGGGTATACCGACTATGGAAATGCTCTAGTAGGCCCAAAATGGACCGGCGGGAACGCCGCTCGGCGGGGGTACTCCCTCGATCGCCGTGTAGACGTTCCGGCCATAGAAAAATGGCATTCCCCAATCGAAGCTGCCGGGGTTGGGTCCGCCGATATTGTTGAATACCTGGCGGCGGGACATGAACTGGGTTTCGGCGTTGGCGACGCCGATGTGAACGACCGTGCTGTTGCCGTTGGTTCCCACGTTCGTGGCAGACGAGTTGAGAGTGCCGCAATAGAAGCTGGTGATGGAAGGATCGTTGCTGAAGGCGCCGTTTTGCGGGCAGAGCGGCAGTGGATTGCCTCCCAACAGACTTGCGAGAGCGCTGCTGTCCAGAAAGTAGAAGCCGTTCGAGCCGCTATCAATAAAGCTGTGGGGGAACCTCTGGCCGCCGAACTGCGTGACAAAAGTGCCAACTTGACCGGAGCCGGATCCGCCTCCGGAGGCGACCGTCGTGAGCACCGTTGCGTCGCCAAGCCCGTTGTTGGCCTGCGTCCCGATGCCGAAGACCAGCGAGCCGGTGACGCTGGCTTGTCCGCCGGCAGGCACGGCCGGCAACTGGATGATGGTGCCGTTGTTATCGTGCGCAAAAGAGGCAACCGGGTTCGACACCTGGTTCACCGTCGGCACGCTCGTCGCATTTCGCGGATTGCCGTTCAAATACCCCTGGCAAGTTCCTGCTCCTCCAGGGACACACGCGTAGTAAGCCTTCGGAACCGCCGGATTAGGCGGCGCGCAGGCTACTCCACAGTCTTCGACGAGCAAACCGATGCCCAATATTCCATTCGCTGCCAGCGTATCGAAGCTGTTTTCGTTATTGCCGGAATTTTTTCCGCTGCAGTCGTCCGGCACATCGTTCAAAAAATTCGGATCGCCGACGATCTGAACCGGGATGGTGCCGGCGGTCTCGCCGGCCATGATCACGTCCGCCCTCTGCACCGGTCCCCAGACGAAAGAGTTATCCAGAAATGTGACGCACTCCAAAAGCGGCAAGCTATTTGGCGCTTTCACTTGCGGCAGCCCCAGGCTGGTTACCGCCGTCCCGGTCGCATTCTGGGGCGCAGCAAGAATTCGCAGCCCGTAGGAACCCGTATCGACCAGCACATCGGGAATGGTCGCGCAGGTTGAAGTTCCGGGAGCGCAAACGGTCACGGTCGTAAACAGGAAGTTGGGACCCGAGTTTACGGTGAGGGACGCGACATTTGGAGCGGGGGCGGCGATGGTGTTGTTACCGCTGCCGCCCGTGCCCGTCAATGCACCGCTTGACGAAGCCGCTTGCGATCCGCCGTTGGAACTGCCACTGCCGCAGGCAGCCGCCATCCACAAGGTTCCCACCAGCGCCAGCGACAGGATGCGCCCGATCTTCGTTGGTTTCTCTGACTTCTTTGCGCCGCCGCTCATCGTATCTCCTCGGCCCGGACGCCCGCGGGCAGCAGGTCGGGAACATAGGCACGGCCGTTGTACGCCCGCATGTGTCCATCCGACTCGACCACCAGTCCAGGTTCCTGGATCAGGAGCGGTCCTCGATGTCGCACGCTTCTCGCCGCCGAAGCAGCACTCTCGTATTGAGCGTAGTAAGCGCCCAGAAGCTGGCGCAGATCTGGAATCCTGGGACCCTGCCACGCCACGCCGAACACCTTGCCGGCAGGTGAAACGTATTCGCGCACCACGGCGCCGGATTGCCCCTCGTACTGGTGCATGGCGTAGTTCTCAGCCCGATGCACGGTTCGTTTTGCGCCCTGCATTTGCAACCCATCGGCGGCCACGCTTGTCACGTCTCCGCCCAGCTCCGCCGCGGCGCTGCCCACCCCGGCAAGCAGCAAACATGCTGCAAGCAGCCACCGCCGGGTGTCTTTTGAACGAATGCTTATCCCTATAGGCTTCATACTTCCCGTGTTCTTAAGTCCTATCGGCAGAAACACCGCGACTCTCCGGTCGCTGTGTTATGCGAGCGGGAAAACCGGCTTGGCAGAGGTACAATCCCTCTTAATGGAAGCTGATCTGCGGCAACAGGCTGCATTAAATTCTCAGGAACGTGAGATGCTGCGACCACCGAACGAGAGGCTACCCCGAAGCGTAATTCTTCGCCGCAGGCTGCTCGCCTGGTATGACCGCAATCAGCGCGACCTGCCCTGGCGCCGATCCGCCGATCCTTACCGCATCTGGCTATCGGAGATCATGTTGCAACAGACCCGCGTTGCCGCCGTCCTGGAGCACTACAGGGCTTTTCTGGCACGCTTTCCTACTGTCCGGAAGCTTGCTGGCGCACCGCTGGAGAGCGTCTTGGCCGCCTGGAGCGGTTTGGGATATTACCGTCGCGCCCGCTCGCTGCACCGCGCCGCTGAACAAATCGTGGAGTGCCATGGCAGCCGCTTTCCGCGTACGGTGCAGGAACTCCGCGCTCTCCCCGGCGTCGGACGCTATACCGGGGCGGCTGTGGCCAGCATCGCCTTCGGCGTGCCGGTCGCGGTCGTCGATGGCAATGTCGAGCGCGTAATCTCACGTTTGCTGGCCGCCTCAGCTGGAAGTGCGGCGTCCAAGCCGGACTATTGGGCGCTCGCCGAATCACTGCTGGCGCGCCGCCGTCCGGGCGATTGGAACCAGGCAATGATGGAGCTGGGCGCCACCATGTGCCTGCCACGCCAGCCCCAATGCGGCGCGTGCCCGCTGAAGCGGTGGTGCAAGGCTGCCAAGGCGGAAAGCGCGGGCGGAAAAGATGAATTCGCGCACGACGGCTCCCCGGCTCCACGACGAAAGTTCCATAAGGATGAAGCGTATCTGCTGGCGCGCCGACCCGGCTCCATTTATCTGGTTCGCCGTGCCTTGCGGGCAAAGGTGATGGCCGGAATGTGGGAGCTTCCACGTCTGTCGGCTCCGCCCTCCGGACGGGAGCCGCTGTTCAGACTGAAGCACTGCATCACCGTCACGAACTATAAGGTTGCAGTCTTTGACGATGCTGGTAAGCCCCGCGGCGGCATTTGGGTGGCGCTCGATCGGATTCCCGAACTGCCACTGACCGGACTAACGCGCAAGGTCTTACGCCGGGCCACGCTCATCTAATATTTAGAGCTGGTTCCGTCAAATTAGTTAGAACGTGTTCTATAAGTGGATAAATGAGGTGGCCCACATTTGCCCGCAGTTGGCTAATGTGGGGCTTGCGAAGGCTGCATGGTCAAGTGAGTAGTTGGCCGGGTGCCCCAGGTTCGCCCGACTTCGGCTAACCTGGGGTAGTTGCCGGACGCACTACTGGCCGCTTCGGGCGAACTCGTAGTATCGTGCAACTGCACGTTTGGAGAGAGCAATGTCCGCACTTGTGCCCGGTGCTTCAGCACCCGACTTCAGGCTGCCGCTGATAGGCGGCGGTGAGTTTTCGCTCCGGCAGATGCTGGCCAAGGCTCCCGTCGTACTTGCTTTTTTCAAGATCAGCTGTCCCGTCTGCCAGTATGCCTTCCCTTATTTCGACCGGCTCGCCCAGGCGCTCAAGGACAAGGGCGTTTCGGTCGTGGCCATTTCCCAGGACGACGAGAAGAACACGCTTCAGTTCATGCGCACTTATGGCGTCGGCTTCCCGACGGCCCGCGACAACGAGCATGGCTACGCGGTTTCAGCCGCCTATGGCCTGACCAATGTTCCTACGGTTTTCGAAGTCACCCGCGACGGCCAGATCGCGGCCTCCATCGTTGGCTGGTCGAAGTCCGAAATCGAAGAGATTTATGCGAAGTACCTTGACCATGATGCGGCGAAGCTGCCGCTGTTCAAGAGCGACGAGCAAGTCGCAGATTTCCGCCCCGGCTGAACCTCCCGTAACTGACCCGCAGTTGCGGGGCAACCGAAGTTGAGACCTGCATAGATCGTCACGTTGCGCCTCGCGGCGCTCCTCACGATGACACGCGTGGTGGCCCACATTTGCGGAGCCGCAGGCGGAGCTAATGTGGGGGACTTCCACGCCCTTATCCCGGTGATCCTTGCGCGCCTTCCTCCGGCAAAATCCCGTACAATCGTTTTGCTCAATCGCAGACGAATTGTTCGAAGGAACCAGGATGCGCAGATTCGTTCTCGTATTTTTACTGGCCTGCTCGGTCGCACTCGGAGCGCAAACTCGCACGCCTCCTAAGCGTCCCGCTTCGCGACCGGCACCGCGCCCGGTGCCATCGGCGGCCCAATCGCTACCGCCAGGCAGCTTTGCCGCAATCCAGGCCGTCAACGCCGGCCATATCCGTGCCGATGTCAAATTCCTGGCCAGCGATCTGCTCGAGGGACGCGGAACCGGCACCCGTGGCGGTCAGCTTGCCGCCGAGTACATTGCCGCGCAATTCGCCATTGCCGGGTTGCAGCCCGCCGCGGACAACGGAACCTACTTTCAGCAGGTGCCGATGGTGGGCATCACCACGCAGCCGCAAACTACTTTTCAGGTGATCTCGCCCTCCGGCGAGGCCAAAGGGCTTCGCATGATGGACGACTATGTTGCCATCGACGAGACTCGCCAGCAGCAGAGTGATCTGGACTCCGAACTGGTCTTTGTCGGCTATGGCATCACCGCGCCCGCGTTCGGCTGGGATGACTATGCCAATGTGGACGTGCGCGGCAAGGTGCTCCTCATGCTGGTAAACGAACCGCTTTCGGAGTTGCCGCCTGCGCTTCTGTCTTCTGCCGCAGGCTCGCCCACCCTCGGCGGCCCCGCGACGCAGCCGGAACTTAAGCACCGTTTTGCCGGACGCTCCCTCACCTACTACGGCCGCTGGGCTTATAAGTACGAGCACGCGGCGCGTCTGGGCGCGGCTGGCGTGCTCCTGATCCACCAAGACGACTTGGCCACGTACGGCTGGAATGTGGTGCGCGATTCCTGGACAGGTGAACGCTCTTACCTGCGCGATGATCCTCCCAGGCTGAAGCTGGCCGCCTGGATGCAAATCGGAGCCGCGCGTCAGATTGTCTCCGCCGCCGGGCAGGATTTCGGAGCGCTGCTGGCGGCCGCCAACCAGCAGGGGTTCAGACCCGTTCCGCTTCCCGTGCGAGTCAAAGTACACGTGGTCAGCAAGGTGCGTTTCTTCGACGCGGCGAATGTCCTCGGCCTTATCAGGGGATCGGATCCGGAGCTCAAGAGCCAGACAGTTCTGTTTACCGCCCACTACGACCACCTCGGAATCCGTCCGGAGCAACCTGGAGACAATATTTATGACGGTGCTCTTGATAACGCCAGCGGAACCGCCATGGTCATGGACATCGCCCGTGCCATTGCCGCATCGCCCATCAAGCCCAGCCGCTCGCTTGTGTTCGCCTGCGTCACGGCTGAAGAGCAGGGGCTTTGGGGTTCGGTGTATCTTGCCAATCATTTTCCATTGCCCGCCGGCGGACTGCAGTTGGCCATTAACTTTGACGCGGTGGCGCCGCTCGGACTTCCCAAGGAAGTGTCGGCTCCGGGGTATGAGCGCACCACCTTCGCGCCTGTCTTCGACAAGACTGCGGCGGAGTTCGGGCTGCGCGTGATTCCAGACGTGCGGCCGGAGTCCGGTAGCTACTATCGCTCCGACCAGTTCAGTTTTGCGCGCATCGGCGTGCCGGCGTTTTCGCTCAATGCCGGAACGAAATTCGAAGGCCATCCCGAAAGCTGGATACAACAGCGTTTGGCTGAAATCACCCGCAATTATCACCAGCCCGGCGACAAGTTCAATCCGAATGACGACTATCGTGCCAATGCCGTAATCTCCCGCTTTGCAATTGCGCTTGCCTACAAGGCGGCTGACATGCCTCAGTCGCTACGGTGGGTTCCTGGAGATGAGTTTGAAAAGCTCCGCAAGCTCTCAACCGGCCAATGAACTTCTGGCCGCCTGAAGACAGACGAATCGCCAATCCGCAGGCCGCATAAATATCCCGGCAACGGCGGTTCCCATGGTATAAGGTCGATAGCACTTGAACTGGTGCATAAGCGCAGATTTTAGCCATGTCTCCATTCTCATTTTTTCATCGCGCAACGCCTGTTGAGCTCGCTCGCCAGATGCATTTGAGCGGCTACCGGCCTTCGATTCAACTGCGTGATCTGTCCATTGGCATCGACAATCTCCGGCACGATGTTTTTCTCAGCTCCAAGTATGTGGAGCTGGTTCGCAACCATGCTTCGCTGCTTGTGACTTCTCACGGCGCCATCCAGGATCTGCTAATGCCAGGCGGCTTGAATCCGATTCGCACGGCCGCCCCGTCGAACCCTTATTCGAGAGAAGCCGCGCGGCCCGCAGCAAACGACTCACTTGGCGGCGTCTCGAATCCACAAAGACCTTCGGATGTAGCCGCGGAGTTCAAGCGAAAAACCGCCGAGCTGCAGGTCGCCGGACTGAATCTGGCGCGCCAGCAGGGCAATCTCTCGATTGATCTGCTGCTCCGGCTGGCGCTGGTCAAGTTCCTCCGCGATGCACTGAACTCCCAATATACGAGCGCTCAGGAGCAATGCCGCTCCAAGCTGCGGGGATTGGAAAGTCCCGGCAACAGCAGCGTGCTGCTTCAGTTGCGCGATTCGTTTGCGCGCTTCCAGCTCAACAAGCGTGCGGTGCTCCGCAAGTGTGGCAGGGACCTGTACGAAACGCTGCGCGAAATCGAAAAGGAAACCGTCGGCCAGATGCGCCGCTCGATTTTCGGAGACGCCGAGAGCGCGGCCTATGAGTTGTTCCTGAACCGCTTGATTTTTTCCGAGGATGGACGCGACGACTTCATCAAGGCCGAGCACTATGTCATGCTCGGCAACTACGACAAGGACCCCGATCGCCTCCCCGTGCTCCGGGATTTGGTGCGCGGTTTTTTTCGCAGTGTTCTGCCCATGGGCAGCACGCTCTCCGACGATGAAATCGATGACCTGCTGAATGTCCCCGTTAATGGCCAGGAACTCGTCGCCGGCGGAGTGCCGGACGAAAACACCGAAAAGGGAAGCGCGCAACGCGCGCTGCTGTCGGCTTGGCTCACCGTGCTTGAGGATGCCGGCATTATTGACTATGTCGTCGCCGGCTATGAAGTCGTGCCGCTGCTCTCCGAATACGCTGCCCTGGTCAATCCCCAGCAATTGAAGAATGCTCTCATTGCCCGGCCCGAACGGGAGCGCGTGGAGGGCTTGCTGGCGGTGCACGGAAAGATCTCGCCGGCAAATTTTCAAGCCGCCGTAAAACGCATCTCCGTCTTTGGCAAGCCCGAACGGGCCAAGATTGCCGGGCGCTTCCTGGTCGATCTATTGCGTTACAACCGCGACATGCGCCGGCTGGAGGCGCTCAATGCCGGAATGGACCAAGTGAATCTCATCAGCACCGATCGCCTGCGCCAGCTTTCGGCGGCCAACACCAGGCTGCACGAGTTTCTGCTGCTGGAAGAACAAAAGCCGGCCGACCTTCGCGTTCTCTCGCACGTGGTGCTCAAGGCCGACGTTCGCGATTCCACCCTCCTGACCCATACTCTCATGGAGCGCGGACAGAACCCGGCATCCTACTTCAGCCTGGGATTCTATGATCCCGTCAACAAACTGCTCTCGAAATATGGGGCAAGCAAGATCTTCATCGAAGGCGACGCCATCATTCTCGGCCTTGAGGAGCGTGACGGACCGGCCTCTTTTCCGGTAGCGCGTGCTTGTGTTCTTGCCCGTGAGATCACCATGATCGTGCGGGCGTTTCATCAGCAATCCAGCGCCTTGCAACTGCCCGCGCTCGAACTGGGAATTGGCATCACTCACCAGGACTCCGCGCCGATGTATCTTTTCGATGGAGAATCGCGGATCATGATTTCCGACGCGATCAACCGCGCCGACCGTCTCTCCTCCTGCGGCCACCGCACCCGCAAGCTCATGGGAGAAAAGCTTCCTTTCAGCGTCTTCCTCTTTCGCGCGCGCGGGGATGCCGAGTCGGGCGGCGGTGTTGATGATGACTTCCTTCTTCAGTACAACGTCGGCGGCGTTCAGCTTGAGCAGCGCGCCTTTCAGCGGCTCCGGCAGGAGATCTCGTTGCAGGAATTTGAAATGCCGTTGCCGGACATCTGGGGAGAACGGCTCGTCCGTCTGTACAGCGGCCTTGTACCGGTGACAACCGATGTTTTTCAGCCTATCGTCATTCGCGAGGCCGCCGTACCGTTGATTAACGCTCGCGATCTTTCACTGCTGAGCTGGACCGATCACGTCTATTACGAAGTCTGTACCAGCGACGACGTCTACCAACTGGTCGAGCAGGCTCGTCAGCGGGCCGCGACAACCTAGACCGCATTCCCCTGTGTCACAGCAGTGAAGAATCTGTTGTTTCTAGTGTCATTCTGAGCGCAGCGAAGAATCCCATGACCATATCAGACTAAGGTGCGGCCGAAAGATTCAATGCGGGCTTTAGCAGGCTGCAGAAGAAATACGTTGGAGTATCATCCTGAGGCCGCGTCGGTTTTTGCGCGACCGAAGAATCTGCTTTTACTTTTAAAACGCGCGCAAACAGCAGATCCTTCGCTGCGCTCAGGATGACACCTCGGAGGGTAATTTTTCCGCAGCCTGTTAAGATAATCAGCAGATGCGATCCGGATTCGTTTCCATTGTCGGACGCCCGAATGCGGGCAAGTCAACACTGCTCAACGCGCTGGTGGGAGAGAAGCTCGCCATCGTCACCCACAAACCGCAAACCACACGCAACCGGATTTGCGGCATCGTGAACGTCAAACGCGCCGGCCGCCGCCCGGCCGGGCAAATTATCTTTGTCGACACGCCCGGCATCCATAAGCCCGCCGACGCGCTCAACAAGCGCATGATGCAGGAAGTCTACGACGCCGTCGAAGGCTGCGATCTGTTGCTGCTCATCGCCGACGCGGCGCAGAAGTTCGGTGCCGGCGACCAATTCGCCCTCGACCTGGTCAAGCGAAGCAAACTCAAGTCCTTCCTGCTTCTCAATAAGATCGATCTCATCGATAAAGGCAAGCTGCTGCCCGTCATCGAGCACTATTCCGCTCTGCACAGCTTCGCCGAGGTGTTCCCGATCTCAGCCACCAAGAAGGATGGACTCGAAGTTCTGCTGAACAAGGTGGTGGCCAGTCTGCCCGAAGGCCCGCAGTACTTCCCGCCGGATCAGGTCACCGACCAGCCCGAGCGCTTCGTCGCCGCCGAATTAATTCGAGAACAGGTACTCGTGCTGACCCAACAGGAAGTGCCCTACGCCAGCAGCGTTATTATCGAGCAGTTCGAGGAGAGCGAAAGGCTGGTGAAAATCGCGGCCGTCATCTACGTCGAGCGCGATGGGCAGAAGGCGATCGTAATTGGAAAGCAAGGCGCCATGCTGAAAGAGATTGGAACCCGCGCCCGCCACTCCATCGAGCGACTCCTGGGCAAGAAAGTCTTCCTCGAACTCTTTATCAAGGTTCGCAGCCGCTGGCGCGAATCGCGTCAGTTCGTCGACGAACTCGACTGGCGCAAACAGTTGCAGTCTCTCGCCACCCGCGATCCAAAAGCGCCGGAATAGCGCGGGCGGTGCAAGCGTTCAAAAAGGGTGTCCCACCCCCACCGCTCTACTGGACATCGGCAACCTTTTGGTCGACCAATGTCACCTTCATGTCAGGATAGTAAAGCATCTCCTTGTTTGCCAGTATGACCACCTTCTGCGGTCGCCCTAAGATAGCCAGTACCTCGGCCCGCGTCTGACCTAGTGAAATTGTCTTAGTCGGAGGGGGCACGTCGGTCGGCGGTGGTGGTGGTGGAGCAATCGGTGCCAGCGTCGGCTCTGGTGCCGAGTTGGGCGAGATGGGCGCAGGCCTCGCTTGGCTCTCGTCTGTTTGCATAACGCGGCCCCGGCCTCGGGCAGCAGCCGCATCCGGCGCCGGCGCGGAGGGTGCGCCGAACTTGTTCGCGCTCTTCTTCAGCGACTTTTCGTAACTTTTTCGGCTGTAATCGCGCAATGAACTGAGTCTGCGCGCGATGTCCTGCGCCCGGTTTTTTACCGTATCATCGTGCACACCAAAAACGTAATGTTGAGGTCCAAAATCCTCAAAAAAGATCTGATTCCCTCTCGCATCCTTCAATGATATGGTGACCGATGCGACCGGCTCCTGGCTTTGGCGGATCACCAGAAATCCGCTAAGGATGGCATCGGCACTGTCCGCTGAATTCACTACCGTGAACTTACTATTCGTCAGTTCACCTTCGAGCAGCATACAGAACCGTCCGACTTCGTCGCCTTCGCCCATCGATCCAATGTAAATCTTCTGGACGTTCATCAATGGGGAAGGATTAACTGCAGCGATGATAGAGACTGAAAAGAATAAGAAAACGGACAGCACGATGATCTTTCGCAAAATACCCCCCGACAAGATTCATAAGATGCAGTCAATTCTTGCATATTTTCTTGAGAAAGCAAGACATCTGTCGGATGGGTAGCCATCCTACCCGAACGTGAACTGCCTACTGTGTATCCACTTTAGGCTGCACCTTCCTGCTCAGCACCACCTCGACCCCGCCGAGGATCGCACGTCCCGGCATCGCCACTCCCGCAATCTCCTGATAAGAAGTGTTAGCCAAGTTCGAAAGCTGCAAGAAAGGACGCACGTGCTGGAACTGCCGGGTGGCGGCCAGGTCCCATAACGCGTACGGATCGTTGTGGTATCGCTCGGTGACTCCGACCCGTGTGTGCAACTGAATTTTCCCCGGCAGCCGCGACTGCCATTGCACGGAAGCGTTGTTCACCGGATAGTTGAACAGATACCGGCTCAGCAGCCCGTTGAGAGCCTCCTGCGCGCCGTACAGCCACGCGTAGGCAATCGAAACTTGGTTGGTGCCGGAGACCTGCCAGCGCACTGCCGCCTCAACCCCCGTGAAGCTCAGCGCGTTCAGATTGCGGGCCTGATAAATGCAGCCCGACGATGTCGGCGTGGTGCAAGTCCGCGGAACCAGGCTCAGAGGCGCTGCCAGGTCGGTTAGATTGTTGGGCACCAGAACGTAGTCGATATCGTTTTTCTCATCGCGCCGGAAGACCGTTACCGAGCCAGCTAGGCGGCGACCAATGCTCCACTCAAGGCCGCCATCGTAGCTCCATGCGGTTTCAGGTTGCAGAGCGGCGTTCCCAACCGTGGCCGGGTCTTTGTAGTAAAGGTCGGTATAGGTCGGCAGTCGAAAGGCGCGGCCAACCGAAGCGCGCAGCTTCAGGTGTTCGGAGAGTCGATAGCCACCCGCAACCGTCGGCGTAAAGACACCGTGCCCATCGGGAGCGTAGTATTCTTCGCGCCCTCCCACGGAAAGCGAAAGCCGCTGCACCGGCTTCCAATCGAGATTGGCGTAGATGCCGCCGCGATTGCGCGCGTGCTGGCCGAGCGCCAGGGTTTCGCCCAGCGATGAAAAATTATTACTGTCGATGGTGTCGCGATACGCCTCCACGCCGTAGAACACGTTCAGCTTCTTGCCGAGATTGTTGTGCCGCCGGATTGCCGCCTGCCAGCTATTGGTCAAGTGATCGTTCGTGTAGGCCGCCGGGTTAGTGCGAAAGAGCTCGAACAAATCCGTGTGTCTGCGGTAGCCAAACTGAACCAGGGTGTTGGCCCCCAACTCCTGCGAAACACCGGCAACCCAGGTTTTCGTACGCTCCCACGAGGGGAAGTTCCCATAGAACTGGTTTGCGCCAAACGGTTTGTCGCCGCCTGCCAGCAGCACCGTAGTCGCCCCCAGCCTGGTTCCCAGGTGGGTCTCGGAGCTGCCGGTCAAAGCGCGGTAGTCGCGGTCCGTCGTGAACCCGGTCGAAAAATCGCGCCCGAAGGAAACCTGTTCCGTCCAACGCCTGGCCGCCACGGAGGCGCTTCCGAACTGCTGGTTCGTTCCAAAATTTCCAAACGCAGAGCCCGCGCGCACCTCCGTCGCAACCGGCGGCGCGGTAATGAAGTTCACCACGCCTCCAATCGCATCGGAGCCGTACATGGTTGACCCACTGCCGTGCAGAACCTCTATACGGTCAATCGATTGGAACGGCATCGGCAAGTCGAGATTGTGATGGCCGCTCTGGGCATCGTTCATCCGCAGCCCGTCAACCAGCACCAGGCTTTGCCCGAAAGAGGACCCGCGAATCGACAGGTCGCTCTGGATGCCATGCGGCCCGCGTTCCTGCAAATCCACCGCCGGGTCCAACCGCAGAATATTGACCAGGCTCGGATACAGCGCGCGCGTGTTGCGCACGTCCAGCAGCGTGACATCGCGATCGACGTCCGTGATAGCGACCGGTTCATAAGTCCCGGTCACGACCACCTCTTCCTTGTGGACGGGGAGGTTAGACTTGGTTGCTTCTGGGTTCGGCGCGCCCTGTTCCGCGGAAGCGAAACTGCACCCAAGGAGTACGAGGCCGATGAAGCGCGGAAAAAGCCGTAACCAAAAATGCATCAATCACACTGAATTCGATTAAGTTCGAGGCCGATTAGAGTTTGAGGGTGCCCACGTGCGGGGTAGACCCCGCGCTATTCTTTAACCGCGATTCCCAGCGCCTTCATCTTGCGGTACAGGTGGCTTCGCTCCAGTCCCAAGGCGTCGGCCGTGCGGCTGATATTGCCGTGATTCTCGTCGAGCTTCTTCAGAATGTAATCGCGCTCATAAGCCGCGCGGGCCTGGTGCAGCGTGGAAAACTCGCCCATGTTGCGGCGCGATCCCTCGCGATAGAGCAGCGGCGGCAAGTGTTTGCGTTCGATCTTGTGTGCCGTGGGATTCATGATGACGACACGTTCCACCACGTTCCGCAGTTCGCGCACGTTGCCCGGCCACGAATAGCGGAGCAGAATCTCCATGGAATCGTCGCTCATCTCCTTGTCGCGGCGGCCGTAGGCGGCGGAAAATTCGTGCAGGAAGTGCCGCGTAAGCAGCGGAATATCCTCTTTGCGCTCGCGCAGCGGCGAAACGAAAAACGGGATCACATTCAGCCGGTAGAAAAGGTCTTCGCGAAAATTTCCCTTGCCGATTTCGTCTTCCAGGTCTTTATTTGTGGCTGCTATGACGCGAGTGTCGACCTTCACCGCCTCCTCGCGTCCCACGGGGATGAAGCGGCCTTCGTCGAGTGTGCGCAGCACCTTGCTCTGGGTCTTCAGGCTCATGTCGCCGACTTCGTCGAGAAACAGCGTGCCGCCATCGGCTTTCTGGAACTTGCCCGCCTTCTCGGTGCTGGCGCCGGGGAATGCCCCTTTGCAATGCCCAAACAGTTCGCTTTCGATCATGTCCTCGGGAATCGCCGCGCAGTTGACTTCGACAAACATCTCCTGGCGTCGCAGGCTCTGCGCGTGAATCGCGCGCGCGACCAGCTCTTTGCCGGTTCCCGATTCGCCGTAAATGAGCACCCGCCCGTTGGTCGGGGCCATCAGGCCGATCTGCTGGCGCAAGGCCTTCGCCGGGATGCTCTCGCCGACAATCTCACTCGGTGAAAACGCCTCGCGCTTGAGGTCGACGTTCTCGGAGCGCAGCTTACGCGCCTCGGCGGCATTCTTCACCACGATCAGGGTTTTATCGACCGAGAGAGGTTTTTCCAGAAAGTCGTAAGCTCCGAGTTTTGTGGCCTTGACCGCGGTTTCGATGCTGCCGTGTCCGGAGATCATGATGATCTCGGGATGATTTTCCAGCGCACTGACCCGCTCCAACACCTCAAGCCCGTCGATTCCCGGCAGCCAGATGTCGAGCAGCACCACGTCGAACTGGCGCTCGGCAAGCGCTTGCAGGCAGTCCTCGCCGCTTTCGACCGCGCTGGTCTCGTATCCCTCGTCCTCCAGCACGCCGCTCAGAGAGGTGCGAATCCCGTATTCGTCATCGACGATCAGTACTTGAACCATGTGGCAGAATTGTATCGCGACCGTCAAATCTGGAACGCATTATTATTGGGCTAGTGGCGAGGCTCGGCTCGCTGGGGTGACTGGGGGCTAACGTGGGGTACTTCGCTTTTTGGTTTTTGAGCTTAGTTTGCCACTGCGGTGAAGTTGATGGTATTCGTGATCGCCCCGGCTGCAACCGTGCTCGGCATCGTGATCGCCAGCGTGTATGGAACCGCCGTCGAGTAGCGTGCATCGTTCTGCGAGACGATCTGCGATGTAGTGTTTAGCGTGTTGCTCCCCAACTTATACGTCAAAGCGCCTGGTGCCGAAGCCAGGGACGCGCTCAAATTGAAGCTGGTGGAAGTCACGCCTCCCGAATCGACGTACACATCTACCGGTGTGCTCACCGTGAAGGAGTTTGCGGTCGTGCTCCTGCTTACCCCGGTTGCAAGCGCCCCAAACATCGAAACATTCCCAAAGTTCAGGCCGGCATTGGGTGTCGACGCCGACGTTAAGCTGACGCCGTTGCTGTCCGACATGAATATCAGCACGATACCGCCTCTGTGCTGCACGGACCCATTGATCACCCCGGTCGCCACCAGTTGAGCCTGGCTCAGCACTGGAAACAGCAGGAGGAACACGATTCCGGCTGCCAGACACCCGAATTGTCTCCTGTTCCTGCTCATGCTCACCTCGCGATCGCCTCGAACTGCACCGTAGGAGATATATTTCCATCCGGCACCTGCTTGCTGATTTGCGTCGCAAAAGTCTGGACGCTGCTGCCGTACGCATTCGTCTGCAACGCCGCGGCGGGCCGCGCAGTTCCTAACTGTGTTCCCGACAGCCAATGCGACACCTTCCCCGGAATCACGCTCGACACCCAGACGCGCAGGTCATATTGCGTGCTCGGCGAATTGGAGGTATCCACCTCCAGATAAAGCGCGCTGCTCAACTGGTACGTCGATCCGTCTATCACCGTGTACTGGCCGCACCCACCGTGTTGCCCCTGGGATGGCTGCGTGCCCCAGCCCAGATAAAGCCCAACATTGTTGGTGCCCGCGTTGCCCAGCGGGCAGGCGCCCGGATAGTTATTGAAAACTAGACTGATCGAAGGCTGCACCTGCGCCGAAAGCGTCAGCGTCATGGTCTGCCCATGCGCGCCAATGGCCGCAAGCATCACGAGGACGCAAACGCTCGCGACCATCCAACTTTCGATATGTCCCGCTCGCCGCATTCAGTCTTCTTGTCTTCCAACGTTCCGGACGAATACTTCATACCGGACGCTTGCCGCCACTGCAAATGGCATTGCTTCAAATCCCGGACATACAGCTAGTCTCAGGATCCCTACCGATACGGAATACAGCTTAGGCGGATTACTTAGAACCCACAACGTAACGTAAGTAACCTAAAGGGCGATGCCCAAGTCCCGCAGGGGTGCCAGATAGAGACACTACATCGGCCCTCGCGTGTGTCATCCTGAGCGGAGCGAAGGATCCCTACATGGCGTGGAGCAGATTGCGCGGTCGAAGGACTTCATCAAAGAACCCAGAATGCACGGAGAAGGGGACAGCTCTCTGGGATGCTTCGCTGCTGCTCAGCATGACATTCACTTTGACGATCCGGCCCTGCCGGGTGCCCCATACTAGCGTCGTGCGGTTCGACGCTAGGGTGGAACTGTTGATGCTTCCCAACAAACTGCCCCACTCAAGCCAACCGAGGGCTCGAATGGGGCGCCCACAGTGATTGGTTCACGCCGCCTTTGTAGTTTCCTGCTTGGACTGATGCACGACTACTTCGCCGGTCATTACTTCGGGCGGACTTGAAATAAGCGACGCAAGGTTCTTCTGAACCCAATCTGCTGCCGCACGCACGGATTCGTCTGCCCCGGCCTTATCCTTGAATACGTTTACGGAAAACATTTCGTTTTCCCCTGCGGATGTCCAGAAATACTCAACGAATCCGGGCAACTTGCTAACGATTGGCACAAAGCCCTCCTGAACTCGACGTTTAAGCTCCGCGGTCGAGCCAGGGGCGATCTTGTAACGACGAATGGTGATGTACATGGCTATTCTCCTTTTCAATTGGCGGATCGAATTTCCCAGGCAGCCGAGGCATAGGAACGTAAATCGCTGGAAGGAGTTGCCCGCACTTCCAGCACGTCGAGATGGCCGGGGATCATGCTGATTCTTTGCCGGTGATGACAAGCAGAAAGGTGGCCCATATTTGCCATCCGTTGGCAAATGTGGGGATGTTCGGCTCTGTTCTTCAGCTCTTCGTCGGGTGCCCCACGTTCCGCCCCGCGTCGGGGTCCCCAACGAGGCTCGGCTCGTTGGGGTGATTGGGGCTAACGTGGGGTAGTTTCTTTCTGAATCGTGGCGCCGTCTCGGGAGTGTCATCCGTGCCCAGCAGTGTCATCCCTCGCGAGTGTCATCCTGAGCAGAGCCGGGGTCCCCGGCGACGGCGCTTTTCCGTCGCTGGGGTGGAGGAGCGAAGGATCCCTATGTGGCGTGGAGCAGATTGCGCGGCCCGAGGACTTCTTCAAAGAACTGAGCGGCGCGGAGTAGGGACAGTTCCCTGGGATGCTTCGCTGCTGCTCAGCATGACATTCACTTTGACAGACCGGGTGCCCCATTCTAGCGTCGTGCGGTTCGACGTTAGGGTGGGGTCGTTGATGCTTCCCAACAAACTGCCCCACTCAAGCCAACCGAAGGCTTGAATGGGCCACCCGCGGGCCACCTATGCATTTTCATCAATCGGAACAATCGCCGGGTGCCCCAGGTTCGCCTGCTTTTGGCTAACCTGGGGTAGTTTCTTGAACTGCGCAGCGGAGCCGGGGTCCCCCACGTTCCGCCTTGGGCTAACGTGGGTAGTTTCGTAGCGGTCCCAGGAGTGTCATCCTGAGCGGAGCGAAGGATCCATGCATTTCTCTCTGGGTTCCTATAGCTGCCGGAGAGAATGCATAGATCGTCACGTCGCGCCTGGCGGCGCTCCTCACGATGACACGCACTATGGAAGGGAACGACTGGGTGCCCCATTCTAGCGTCGTGCGGTTTCGACGCTAGGGTGGGGTCGTTGACGCTTCCCACCAAACTGCCCCACTCAAGCCAACCGAAGGCTTGAAGGGGCCACCAGCCCGGAAGTTCATGATCGTGGTGTCTTCGGGGATCGGCGCGCTCAGCGTCAGACGTGCGAACTGGCGCATGGGGGGGATTTCGTAGAGCGCTTCTTCCATGGCCGGATCGCTTAGGGAGAACCAGTTCTGCAGCAGGTGGATGCGCAGCATGGTCTCCAGTGGGTAGGGTTCCTTATCCTCAATGTCCACATTCAATGCCGCCAATTAACGAACAACAGCAAGCCGCTGTCGCTGTAGTCTTTCTGAGCTTTGGCCCTGCAAGTGTTAGCCGGTATGGTCGTAAAGCGGGCGAAGGCGCCTTTCTCGACCATCCGTACCGCAGCGCCCTTTTCAATCACTTCCTTCTCTTCGCCGTCCTGTGCCTTGCCGTCGCGCGGCTCTTGCATCCAATATGGATACTATATAGTATCTAGCAAATGGCTTCAGTAAACACTCAATTTTCGATCGCCGTCCACGTAATGGCGGCAATCGCACATCACGAGGGAGTTTTCACGTCGGAAATTCTCGCGGGCAGCGTGAATGCGAACCCGGTTTTCGTTAAGAGAATCCTCGTTAAACTCTCGAAGGCGAAGCTGGCTAAGACGACTGTTGGTAAGTCGGGTGGTTATGGCCTGGCACGAAGCCCAAAGAGTATTTCCCTCTTAGACATCTACTCTGCGGTAAACCCTCCAGATGCTTTTGCCATCCATGCCTATCCCAAAACGAAGGAGTGTGTCGTGAGCTGTAACATCAAGGAAGTCATGAGCGACGTGCTGGTTGGCACTCAGGAGGCCGTCCGTAGGGACCTGAGGCAGACGACGTTGGCGGATGTGGTGTCCAAAATCAGGGCCAGGTCCGGTTGAGTTTTTTTGCTCGAAATAGATACTTTTATAGTAACTAATACCCAACGAAAGGAACACGAGATGACGAAACTGAATGAAAAGACCCCTGTGATCACCGGTGGCGCCGCTGCAAAGCAGGGCATGAATGCGCCCACCGCCGTTCTCATCGGGGTGACCGGAGGACTTGGTCACGCGCTGGCCAGGCTCCTCGCGGCCGAGGGCTTCCGGTTGGTGCTCGCGGCGCGACGAGAGCACGACGCCGCGGCGCTGACCGGCCGGAGCGACGGTTCGGCGATTTACCTGCGCGCGGACGTCACCGATCCGGCGAGCCTCGAGAAGCTGGCGGCGGCGGCCTTCGAGCACCTCGGCCGGATCGATGCGGTGGTGAACCTCGCGGGCATCTCTCCGCGCAAGCCCATTGAGGACTACACGACGGCCGACGTCGACGCGCTGATGGCGGTCAACGTGAAGGGACCCATCTTCGTAACTCAGGCATTCCTGCCGGGGTTGCGCAAGCAAGCCGGCGGCGGAGTGGTCGTCCATCTCGGCGGCGCCATGGACGGCCGGGTGGCGCTACCGTTCATGAGTGCCTACGCGGCGACCCGCGGTGCGCTGGCGAGCTACGTGCAAGGCGCCAACCGCGAGCTTGCCGGGACCGACGTGGTACTTTCGTTCTTCGGGCCCGTGCCCTCCAACACTGAGTCGGAGTCTCCATATTTCGACATGTGGCGAAAGATGGGCGTCGACCTCTGCGAGCCCGACGTGGTCGCGCGCGAGATACTTGCCACCATCCGCAAGCGACGTCAGGCTCACATCATGGGCGGAGGGCTGCTCAAGATGCTCACGCTCGCGAACGCCGTGTCGCCATCCATTGCCGACGCGATTGGTCTGCGGAGATTCGGGAAGCTCATCAAGCAACATAGTCCACGCTGATCGGGGCACCTCGCGCCTGTCGCCGGGGGCAGGCGGAGAGGCTCCGCTCCTGGGCCTGCTTCCGGGCTTCGTTGCGTCTAGCTGATCGGTGTAGGACTGGGCCATGACCGTACCCATAAAGGCTTCGTCCAATGTCCTGACGTGCGGGTCGCTCATTTCCACAAGGCGCGTATATTCGTTTTCGCCCTGTTCCTTGAGATAGGCAGCGGCATTGGTATAGTTAACTGCCAGTACTCAGATACGTCCTGTGCGGGACCCCAACATTCGCAACTATCGGCAGTTCCCAGGTGGCGCACATTTACCTCTGGTGGCCCACATTTGCCCGCAGTTGGCTAATGTGGGGAGGGATGGACTAGTGGCTCATTCAAGCTTCTTTTGCTTGAGTGTGCAGTTTTCGAGCTTCCCTCCAGCACCTATAATTCATTCGAGACTTCCTATGGACTTTTCAAATCTTATCTACGCCAGACAATCCGTTCGCGCTTACCAAACCACGTCGGTGCCGGAAGAAAAACTTCAGGCGCTTCTCGAGGCCGCTAATCGCGCGCCTTCGGCCGGTAATTTTCAGGCCTTCGAAATCTATGTCGTTACCGATCTGAAGCAGCGTCAGGCCATGGCCGGCGCGACATTCGGGCAGGACTTCCTGCAGAATGCCCCGCTCAGCCTGGTTTTTTGCATGAACCCCGCGCGCTGCGAGTACCAGCCCGCCGAGGTTTTCGCCATGCAGGACACAACCATAGCCTGCACCTTCGCCATGTTGAAGGTGACGGATCTCGGACTGGCAAGCTGCTGGATCGGCGCCTTCATTCCCGAAAAACTGGCCCAGACTCTCGCTCTGCCGGAAGGCATCAAGCCGGTGGCAGTGCTGGCGATCGGCTACCCTGCGGAGAACCCCGAAAGAACCTCGCGCAGAAATCTGGAGGAAGTGGTTCACAAACTGTGAATCTGACAAAAAAGAGGTACACAAACAGTAAACATGCGGGCTAACGCAAGTCCGGAGGCGCGGCCCGTTTTACTCACCGTTATCGGACATTGGATCGGTCAAATTACGCATTATCGGACATAGGAAGGAAGCACGACAGCGGACAATTCGTGCATTTGGGAGCTTTTTTCAGGCAGTGATGTTTGCCAACCTGCACCAGCAGCGCGTGAAATTCGTTGTAGCGCTGCGCGAGTTCACTCCGGTAACCGGTTGAAACGGCGGACGGATCGTGGATTCCTGGGCGATTCCCAGCAAGCGCCGATTCACCGGTGATTTCCGGCGGCAAATCCCGCAGCGAACGCTCCACCAATAGCCTTATGGTTTCGTAGTCCGCGCGGGGCGGCACCAGTTTGTGCCGCTCGAAGACCCGGCGCGTGTATGTATCTACAACAAAAACAGGGTGGTTGCCCCCGTAGAGCAGAATCGAGTCAGCCGTTTCCGGCCCCACGCCTTTCTGTTCCAGCAGTGCGTCACGCAATCTTTCGGTCGGTTGATCGAACAGGCGCGCCATAGCCGGGTGCTCGCCCCCGTCGCCGGAAGTCCCGCCCGCTCCATAGTTTGCGAGGATATGCGCAGTCAAATCTTGCAAGCGGCGAGCCTTCTGCCGAAAGTAACCGGCAGGTCGCAGCAGGCTTTCCAGACGCGCGCCATCTGCCTGAAGAATGGCTTCAGGAGCCAGAATCCCAGCCTCCCGCAGGTTGCGCATGGCGCTCTCCACATTGGTCCATGATGTGTTCTGGGTAAGGATGGCCCCGACAATAACTTCGAACTTCGACTCCGCCGGCCACCAGTTCTGGGGACCCCATTCCCGTAGCAGACAGCGGTAGAACTTGGCGATCATACGTCGGGTTTGCGCCGTGGGCGGCGTACTCGCGGACGCGCTGGCCCCGACTTTTCGTTTGACGGGTTTCTTTGTCGCGGGGAAGTGCATTGCCCCACCGTTACTTGCGGATTCCTTGCCAATCAACTTAGCTGTAACTGTGCGATTGGGTTCCAAAATTTGTCGCATGTTCCAAAATTTGTCGCATGCGGTGACATATCGGCTGCGTTAATTTATTCCCACCAGCCGGTCGGAGGCAATTTTACAAGTTAGTGACACCGCGCTTTCGTGGATTGACAAATTCTGTCACTCGGCCTACATTCGCGCTACTCAGTATCTTTGCCTTCAAGTTGGGGCAATCGCGGTGAGTTTTGGACGAGTATATCTCGCCAAGAGGAGAACGAACGTATGTCTCAGCGGCTCGGTGATCTGCTGATCAAGGAAAATGCGATCACTCCAGAGCAGTTGGAGCAGGCTCAGAAGCTGCAAAGGGAGAGCGGCGGGCGGCTTGGCTCCGCGCTGGTCAAGCTGGGTTTTCTCAAAGAAACCGAGGTCACGACTTTTGTTTCCCGCCAGTATGGAATACCGGCGGTCAACCTTGCCTATTGTGAAATCGATCCCGCCGTCGTCAAACTGATCCCCTACGAAGCTGCCAAGCGCTATCAGATATTGCCCATCAGCCGCGTTGGCGCTTCCTTGACGATTGCCGTGGTCGATCCCACAAACGTATTCGCGCTCGACGATATCAAGTTCATGACCGGATACAACGTTGAGCCGGTGGTCGCCTCCGAGAGCGAGATTCAGGAAGGCATCGAAAGGGCCTACAGCTCCAAGACGGAAGACAATCTCGAGTCTGTCATCGCGTCGTTGGACGGTGCCGACACCAATCTCGAACTCCAGGAAGACGAAGCCGAAATGAACCTGGAGGATCTGGAACGGGCGGCGGACCAGGCTCCTATCGTCAAGCTGGTGAACATGATCCTGACCGAAGCCGTTAAGCGCGGAGCCAGCGACATTCATTTGGAACCTTACGAGAAAGAATATCGCGTGCGCCTGCGCATGGATGGTGTCCTGCACGCCATCATGACGCCGCCGCTGAAAGCCAAGGATGCCATCACTTCGCGTTTGAAGATCATGGCCAAGCTCGACATCAGCGAAAAGCGTCTGCCTCAGGACGGCCGCATCATGCTGAAGATGAACATTGGCGGAAAGAAGAAGCAACTCGATTTCCGTGTCAGTGTCTTGCCGACTCTATGGGGCGAGAAGGTCGTGCTTCGCTTGCTCGACAAAGAAAATCTCCGCCTCGATATGACCAAGCTCGGATTCGAGGCGGACTCGTTGGAAAAGTTCCAGAAAGCAATCTTGAAGCCTTACGGCATGGTCCTAGTGACCGGCCCAACTGGCTCCGGAAAGACCAACACGCTGTACTCGGCGATCTCGCTGGTGAACAAGCCTGACACCAACATTATGACCGCTGAAGACCCGGTCGAGTTTCAGCTCCACGGCGTCAACCAGGTCCAGATGAAGGAACAGATCGGGTTGAATTTCGCTGCCGCCCTGCGCTCCTTTCTGCGCCAGGATCCGAACATAATTCTGGTCGGCGAAATCCGTGACTTTGAAACCGCCGAGATCGCCATCAAGGCCGCCTTGACCGGACACTTGGTGCTCTCGACGCTGCACACAAACGGCGCGCCTGAGACCATCAGCCGCCTGATGAACATGGGCATTGAGCCATTCCTGGTGGCGACCTCAGTTCACCTTATCGTTGCCCAGCGCCTGGTCCGCAGGATTTGTTCCGAGTGCGCCGAGACCATCGAGGTGCCCTTTGAAGCCCTTGTCCGGGCGGGCTACACACCCGATGAGGCACGGCAGTGCAAGGTCAAGAAAGGACGCGGCTGCACGACCTGCAGCGGCTCCGGCTACAAAGGCCGCGTCGGACTTTATGAAGTGATGGAGATCAATGACGAGCTGCGCGAACTTGTCCTGGTGGGCGCATCGGCCATGGAATTAAAAAAGAAAGCCATTGAAAACGGAATGACCACCTTGCGGCGCAGTGGTCTTATGAAGGTGATGTTGGGCGTCACGACCATGGAGGAAGTGGCGCGCGAAACCATAGTCTAGAGCGGCTCGGCTCTAAACCGAGACTCCGGTTTTGTGGGTTCCGTGGAACGGCATAGCGCCCAGGTAGGGCGAGATTGACGCCGCCACAGAGATAACCGCCGGAGCAGAACGAAGCTTCAGGAACGGAATGATTGATGAATCTTACTTTAGGTGACCTGCTGCGCAAGCTGATCGAGATGAGTGGCAGCGATCTGCACATCACGACCAATTCTCCCCCGCAAATCCGCGTACATGGCGTACTGCATGCTCTGGATTTGCCGCCGCTGACCCCAGCGGAAAGTAAGCAACTGGTGTACGGCGTCATGACGGACGCGCAGAAGCACCGTTTCGAGGAAGACCTGGAACTGGATTTTTCCTTCGGTCTCAAGGGACTGGCGCGCTTCCGGGCCAACTGCTTCAACCAGCGCGGCTCCGTTGCCGCGGTTTTTCGGGTCATTCCATGGGAGATCAAGAGCTTCGAGGATCTGCATCTGCCCCCGATCGTGGCCAGACTCTGTGAACGACCGCGTGGGCTGGTCCTTATCACGGGCCCGACCGGATCGGGCAAATCAACGACGCTTGCGGCCATGATCGACAAGATCAACCGCGATCGCCACGAACACATCCTGACCATCGAAGACCCGATCGAGTTCGTGCATCCGCACAAGAACTGCCTGGTCAACCAGCGCGAGGTCCACTCCGACACCAAGGGCTTTAGTCAGGCTCTGCGCGCCGCATTGCGCGAAGACCCGGATGTGGTACTGGTGGGCGAGATGCGAGACCTCGAAACCATCGAGTCGGCTCTCCGCATCGCCGAGACCGGCCACCTGACGCTCGGTACGCTGCACACGAATTCCGCGTCTTCCACCATCAATCGCATCATCGATGTTTTTCCCTCGCATCAGCAACCGCAGATCAGGGCGCAGCTCTCGCTCGTGCTGGAGGGAATCCTTTGCCAGTCGTTGCTGCCGCGCGTGGGCGGGATGGGGCGTGTCATGGCGATGGAGATCCTCATTCCCAATGCCGCCGTCCGCAACCTGGTCCGCGAGGACAAGATTCACCAGATCTACTCGGCCATGCAATCCGGGCAGGACAAGTTCGGGATGCAAACCTTCAATCAGTCTTTGGCGATGCTCTACTTCCAAAAGCAAATTACGCTCGATGCGGCCATGCAGCGCTCCTCGATGTCCGATGAACTGCGCGACATCGTTCAGCGCGGCCTCGCTGCCACCAAGAGCACGCCCGCGGGAAGCACCATGCGGCGGTAGCACGGCTTTGAGATTTTAGTGAGGAGAAGACGATGCCGGTTTTTACGTATGAAGGCAAGAACGCAGCGGGCAAGACGATCAAGAGCCAGCGTGCAGCGGAAAACAAGCAGGTGCTGCGTGCCGCACTCGGCAAAGAGGGCATCAAGAGCGCGAAGATCAGCGAGAAGGACGGTCGCAAACTCTTCAGCGGCGGTGGCAAGGTAAAGACCACCGAATTGGCCGTTTTCTTTCGCCAGTTTTCGGTCATGATCGATGCCGGCCTGCCGCTGGTGCAATGCCTGGAAATTCTCGGCACGAATCAGGAAAACCAGGCCCTCCGGAAATGCCTGGCAGGCGTGCGCTCGTCCGTCGAGGGCGGCGCGACCCTTGCCAATGCCATGCGCGGCTATCCAAAAATTTTTGACGACCTGACCAACAACATGGTCGAAGCGGGCGAAACCGGCGGCATCCTTGACACCATTCTCCAGCGCCTGGCGATTTACGTTGAAAAGAGTCTCAGGCTGCGCCAGGCCGTCAAGTCCGCTCTCATTTATCCGGTCTCGGTAATCACCATCGCGGTGCTGGTCGTCGGCGCGCTCCTCAAGTTCGTGGTTCCAATTTTTGCCAACATGTTCGTTGGATTGGGAGTGCCGCTGCCTGCGCCGACCCAGTTCGTTGTCGACCTCAGCGCTTTCATTGCGGGCTTCTGGTGGGCAATCTTCCTCGGCCTCGCCGCCATCATCGTGATCATTGTCCAGGTCCGCAAAATGCCCGAAGGACGCCTGATCACCGACCGTATGCTGCTGAAGGTGCCCGTCTTTGGACCTCTGCTGCTGAAGATTGCGGTGGCGCGCTTCACCCGCACCTTGGGAACGCTGATTACCTCCGGTGTGCCTATTCTGGAGAGCCTCGACGTTACCGCCCGCACATCGGGCAATGCCGTCATCCAGAAGGCGCTGCTGAATGTGCGGAAGTCGATCGAGCAAGGCAGAACGATCGTCGATCCACTGCGCGAGAGCAATATCTTTCCCAACATGGTGACGCAGATGATCGGTGTCGGCGAGGCCACCGGCGCCATGGATTCCATGTTGCAGAAGATCGCCGATTTCTACGAGGACGAGGTCGATGTCGCGACCAAGAACCTGCTCACCTTGCTGGAGCCGATCTTGATCGCTTTTCTCGGCGTGAGCGTAGGCGGCATTGTTATTTCGCTTTACATGCCGCTGTTCTCCATGATCAGCAAGCTCGCCGGTTAGAGCAGTTTCAGAGCAGGTGTGTCCCTGAACTGGCAAAGCCGGGCTGGATGCCCGACTGCCTCACGAGACATACCTTTCGCGTAACCGGAGCGGAACGCAATGGTGCACAGGGCAGCTAAAGGCTTTAACGAATGGACTTGGCTGGAATGGCTGGTCAAGGTTCGTGTCATCATCGTCACCTTTGTATTGGCGATTGAACTGGCGATCACGAACCTGACGGTCACAAATGTCAATCGGACTCTGTTCGTCACCGTCATTCTGCTCTGGTACGCAATTTCCGCGCTGCACATTCTGCTGGTGGCACTCTGGCACGATTGGGAAACTCAGGCCAAGATCCAGATCCTCGCCGACATGGTTTTCACGACCGCCGTCGTTTATTTCAGCGGCGGCATCGACACATCGTTCAACTTCATCTATCCGCTGATTATCATCGTCGCCAGCGTTCTGCTTTCGCCGTGGTGGGCTTACCTGACGGCCGCGCTCAGCTTCATTCTGCTTGGCACCACGCTGGAGCTGGTGCATTTCGAGTTTGTTCCCTCTTACTCGATGACCCGCTCGGATCTGCGTTCGCTGCAAGCTGTCATCCTCATCAACCTGTTTGCGTTTATCACCGTGGCCTATCTGGCCGGGAAACTCAGCAGCCGCCTTCGTCAGGTCGGAAGCGAGTTGCAGTCAAAGAGCGGAGCACTGGAGAACCTTCAGGCGCTGCACGAGAACATTGTCGATTCCATTTCGGGCGGACTGATCACGACCGATCTCAGTGGCAAGATCAAACTTGTCAACCGTTCCGGCCGCGATTTGCTAGAACTTGGGGATTCCGCACCCGGCGGGCGCTCGGTGCAGGACCTGTTTTTTGACCGGTTGCCTTCCATCGAGAAGCCCGGGCAGCATTACGAGGTAAACACGGTCACGCCATCGGGAATTGAGCGGACCTTCGATCTCACCGTATCGCCGCTGTCCGTGGAAGGAAGCGGCACCATCGGTTACATCTACACGTTTGACGATTTGACGTTGCTCAAGCGATTGGAGCGCGAGGTGCGCCTTCGCGATCGCCTCGCCGCCGTCGGCAGGCTGGCGGCCGGAATCGCCCATGAAATCCGCAACCCGCTGTCCTCTATCGCCGGCTCGGTTAAATTGCTGGCCTCACTCGCCGCGCTGAATGACGATCAGCGTGTTCTGGTCGATATCGTGACCCGCGAGTCGGATCGCCTGAGCTCGATCATCGGCGATTTTCTGACTTATTCGCGCGAAAAGAAATACCAGATGCGGACGGTCGATCTCGTCCTGCTGCTCGATGACACCCTCACGCTGCTGGCGCATTCGCCCGATCGCTGCATCCAGATCCGGCGCAATTTCGCCGTCGAACACGCCTACACCATGGGCGATGCCGACAAACTCAAGCAGGTGTTTTGGAATATCTGCACCAATGCTTCGCACGCGATCAATCAGAAATCGACCGGAGATCCCGGGATGCTGACCGTCGAGCTGAACGCCAGCGACAGGTACTGGCGCCTGAACTTCCGCGATAACGGGCCGGGCGTTTCCCAGCAGCAACTGGAAAGCATGTTTGAACCGTTCCAGTCGAATTTCGAGGGCGGGACGGGGCTCGGACTGGCGCTCGTATACCAGATTCTGCAGGCGCATCACGCGAAGTACCTCGTGCGTTCCGAACTGGGCGCCGGTTTCGAGTTCGTTTTGCGCTTTCTCCGCGCCGAGGAGCCTGCCGATGCTGTTCCGGCGATGCTCCAGGCAGAAAAGGCTTGAGGAATAGAGGAACGATGTATGGGCAACATACTTGTTTGCGACGATGAACGCTCCATCTGCAGCATGCTGGATATCGCACTGCGGCTCGATGGTCATCACGTCGAGACCGTGACTTCCGGCGAGCAGGCCAATCACAAGCTCGATAGCGCGCTTTACGATGTGCTGGTAACCGACGTTCGCATGCCCGGCATCAGCGGCATGGAGGTACTTCACCACGCCCGCTGCGTGTCGCCGGAAACTCAGGTGATCGTGATCACCGCTGTGGATGATAATGAGACCTCGATGGAGGTGCAAAAGGCCGGAGCGTTGTACGTCCGCAAACTTGGCGCGAATCTGCCCACAGATGTGCGGGCCGCGGTCCAGTGGGCCATAGCAGGTCAGTCGCGAGACCAGCAGAACGCCGCTTACAAACGCGACGCCGCCCAGCGCAATTCTCTGGATAAGCTGGACAACATTGTCGGCAGCAGCCCGGTGATGAAGAAACTCAAACAGTTGATCAGCACCGTGGCCACCACCAACAGCACCGTCATTGTTACAGGGGAGAGCGGCACCGGCAAAGAGTTGGTCGCCCGGGCCGTCCACGCCTGTTCGCAACGCAGCGCCGAGCCGTTCGTCTCCATCAACTGCGGCGCGTTTCCCGAGACGCTGCTGGAAAGTGAGCTGTTCGGCTACGTCAAGGGAGCGTTCACCGGCGCCAACCAGAACAAGCGCGGCTTATTCGAACTGGCGAACACCGGCACGATCTTTCTCGACGAAATCAGCGAGATGTCTCTGGCCATGCAGGTGAAACTGCTGCGCGTGTTGCAGGAGCGCCTGGTTCGCCCGATTGGCGGAGCAGGCGAAACCCCTATCAATGTGCGCGTGATTGCCGCCACCAACAAGGATCTCGACGCGCTCGTCGGCGATGGGCTGTTTCGCGAAGACCTTTACTACCGCCTGCGCGTTATCCCCATCGACGTGCCGCCGCTGCGCGAACGTGGGGACGACATCGTACTCCTGGCGAATCACTTCCTGAGAAAATTCGCCCACCAGATGAGCAAGAAAGTGAGCGAGATTTCCCCCGAATCGCTCGACCTGCTCCGGGGATACGATTGGCCCGGCAACGTCCGTGTGTTGGAGAACACAATCGAGCGCGCGGTCGCCATGTACGACAGCGCCAGCGCGCAGCTCCACATGCGTAGGGCTGACGATTGGGCTGGGGATCGACCTGCCACGGGCAACGCGGACACGTTCGGCGACGACGGGGAACCGAACCTCAAACGTAGGGCTGGGGAGTGCGCTGTCGCCATGGCGGACGGCGGTCCGCTGCAGGTGGAGTTGCCTAACGAGCGCAGCAAGGCACGCGCCGCGGCTGCCGCGGCATCCGCCGGAGGAGGCGCAACCGGAGTGGCTCTGCCGGCCGACGGGATGGACATGGAACGCTACATCGCGGACGTGGAACGTTCGCTCTTGCAGTCAGCGCTGCGCCGCTCGCAGGGCGTGCAGACGCGCGCCGCCGAAATGCTCAAACTGAGCTATCGCAGCTTCCGCCACATGATGAAGAAATACGATCTGTGAGCTGCGGGATGAGGCTGCGAGATGCGTTGCGATGGGCGCCTCTAACTCAAAGCGCTCTTGGCGGTTGTAAACTACTGATTGCGGTGCCGGACTTTGCGGCAACCATCCATCACCTCGGCCTATGTGGTATGTCCTGCGATTTCTGTGGAACGCGACTCGCGGCCATCATCTGGCTCCGTGGAGGAGCCCCTATCTGCGATGGCGTCTTGAGACCTACACGGGAATCAGGATGCACCGGATCGGCTTTATCGAATTCCTGGGCTTCACCTGGCGTGAGCGGATGGAGATTCTGCGCTTTCTCCGATGGACGAGTCGAATGGGAAAATACGCCCGCGTAAAACCTCAGAACCCTTAGCAGACTGCATAATTCTTCGAGTGTGTCATCCTGAGCGCAGCGAAGGATCCCAGCGCGGCATACGGCCGAGACGCCGCCGAAGGATTTCTATCAAAAAGGCCAGGCGCGGCGTGGAACGGGGCAATGCCCTGGGGATGCTTCGCTTCGCTCAGCATGACACTGAAGACGCGTGCAAAGTGGAAGACGCCGTTACCAACCCGCTCTATTGAAAGCTGAGAACGATCTCGTCGCCCGAAGCGGCTTTGAGAGACCGTGACGCCGGCGCGCCTTTGCACACGATTTCCAGATAGCCGCTGGACCCCACCATCGCAAAGATTTCGCTGGGTGCTCCCTCGTCGAACGTCTTGTGCAAGCGAGTGATCTGCTGTCCGTTGATTTCGATCTGGAACGCCGGGGCCTGCGGCAGTACAAACTGAGGGAAATGAGCAATTGAAAAATTGGTAATCAGGTTGCCGAATTTGTCCGCCTTGAGCACGATTCCGTGTGCTCGTTGCTCGCTCTCGATGCGGGGATTCAGGTTGGCGAAACGCCGGTAGTCGCTGATTGGTTCGCCGATATTCGACGGATCGATTCCCTTGGTGAGCCAAGCTGCTATTGGCGCGAAAACATCGCGTCCATGAAAGGTGCGACTGACCGGCTGCAAAAAATAGTGCGAAGCCGTGATATGGCGAACCGTAATGCGCTCCTCCCGCTCGTAGATGAACGAGAAAACGCCGTTGTCGGGCCCCACGAAGTAATGCCTGCCGGCTTGCACCAGAATGGGACGGCGCTCGCCGCCGACGCCGGGATCGACCACCACCAGGTGCACCGTCTCCGACGGAAAATACTGATAGGCCTGTGCAATCGTAAAGGCGCCGTCGACCACACTGTAGGAAGCAACGTCGTGCGAGATGTCCAGCAGGTTGGCCTCGGGGTTGATCGTCAGGATCACGCCCTTCATCGCGCCCACAAAGTGATCGCGCATGCCAAAATCGGTGGTAATCGTGATGATGTTCCGCGCGGGCAAAATCCGTTCTCCGTCGCCTGCCGGGAAAGCCTCGGCGTTCCAAAATGAAGTGAAAGCCGACACTAGCCGTTAACGGCGCTTCCGTCAAGCGGGAAGCTGCCGGGCGACGAACCGGCAGCGCCACCCCATGTTAGCGCCGAACAACGCGGCCCGGATGCTAGAATTTTCACCACCCTAAGATGCGCAACTATGCGCATGTCGGGGACCCCGGTTTCCGCATGTTTACCTTCGTACTATTGCGAGTTCTGGCCGTGCTGCTCCTGGTGGCCGCCAATGCGTTCTTCGTGGCCGCCGAGTTCTCGCTGGTTAGCATCCGCGATACTCGTATCGAGCAGCTCATCGAGGCCAAGCGAGCAGGCGCCCGCACCATCCAGAAGCTCCACCGCAAACTCGACGAAGTGCTCAACGGGGTGCAGTTGGGCGTTACCATGGCAAGCCTGGCCCTTGGCTGGCTCGGCGAGAATGCCCTGGCTCGCGTGCTGGAGCAGCCGCTTGGACAGTTGCCTCACGCCGCCGTCTACGCCCATGCGATTTCGATCACGCTGGCCTTCGCGCTGATCACTTATTTTCACGTGATCCTCGGCGAGGTTGTTCCCAAGTCGGTTTCACTGCAACAGGCCGAGCGCGTGGCCTTGGCGGTTGCCAAGCCGCTGGACGTATTCATGACGATCTTCAGTCCTCTGCTGAAGTTCATGGCGCGTTCTTCGCGGCTGGTGCTGCGCCTTTTCGGAACTCGTGAACTGCGCGCGGGTGGTGTTCATTCAGCGGAAGAGCTGAAGATGATCGTCACCGCGAGCCGCCGTTTTGGATTGATCCCGCTCGAACAGGAGGAGATGGTTCACCGCGCTCTCGATCTGGAGACCGTCACGGTGCGCGAGGTAATGGTGCCGCGAGTCGATATTTTTTCGCTTCCCGCCGATATGCCTCTGGACGAGGCCATGAAGCACGTCGTGGAAGAACAGCACTCGCGGGTGCCTGTCTACGACCCGCAGCGCGGGACCGAAGCAATTATCGGGGTACTCTATTCCAAAGATCTGATGCGCTGGATGCAGTCTCGCTTTATGCACGAGAACGACGAACGCACTCAGCGGCTGTCAGGATGGCGTGCGCGCCACATCATGCGCGACGTGCTGGTCGTTCCGGAGACGAAAACCCTGCCCGATCTGCTGATGGAATTCAAACAGCGAAAGCGGCACCTCGCCGTGGTAGTCGACGAGTTCGGCACAACGGCGGGCGTCGTGACCGTGGAAGACGTGATCGAGCAGCTTGTGGGCGAGATTGAGGACGAATACGACATCGCGCCGCAGGCATTGGTTGCCGAACCCAACGTGCTGGTGCTGGAAGGCTCGACGAACATTCGCGACCTGGATTCGCAGTATCAACTGCGCCTGCCGCGAGACGAGGGGTTCGAGACCCTTGCCGGCTTCGTCATGACCACTTTGCAGCGCATACCACGAGAGGGCGATTCCTTCGAATTCGCGGGCCGCCGGTACACGGTCGAGCGCATGGACGGCAATCGCGTGGAAGCCGTGCGGATTGAGCAGCTCGGTCCGGTAGAAGAGGAGCACGCCTGATGCTGCGCCAGTTCGCCACTCGTCTGCTCTACACGCTGCCGGTTCTCTGGCTGGTGGTCAGCGTGGTTTTCCTGCTGATCCACATTGTGCCCGGCGATCCCATCCAGCAGATGCTCGGAGAAGGCGCGGCCAGCGCCGACATCGAAGCGGCCCGCCATGCTTACGGCCTCGACGTTCCGCTGGGCAGGCAATACGTCAACTACTGGAATGGCGTGCTGCACGGCGATCTTGGCCGTTCGCTACGCTTGAACCAGGGGGTTGTTCAGGTGATCGCGCGCGCTTACCCTGCGACCATGACCCTGACTCTTGCCGCGCTGCTGGTGGCCGTGGCGCTCTCGCTTCCTGCCGGGGTTCGCTCGGCGCTGCGCCGCAACCGCTGGGACGATCGCCTGCTGAGCTTCGTCAGCCTGTTGGGACTGTCGTTTCCGAACTTCGCCCTGGGACCGATCCTGATCTTATTTTTCTCCATTCATCTCGGCCTGCTGCCGGTCTCCGGCGCGGGCACCTGGAAGCACGTGGTGCTGCCGGCAATCACGCTCGGCGGAGCGTTGGCGGCAATCCTGACGCGCATGGTGCGCACTTCCATGCTCGAGGAACTTGGGCAGGACTACATCCGCACCGCACGCGCCAAAGGCTTGCCCGAGCGAAAGGTCATTTACAAACACGCACTGCGTAATGCGCTGATACCTATCGTCACGGTTCTGGGATTGCAGTTCGGCGCGCTGCTGGCGGGCGCCATCGTCACCGAAACCATTTTTTCGTGGCCGGGAATCGGCCGCCTCACCATTCAGGCCATTACCAATCGCGACTACTACCTGGTTCAGGGATGCATCCTGTGCATCGGCCTGACCTATGTTGCCATTAACCTTCTTACCGATATGACGTATTCGGCGCTCAACCCGCGGATCAGACAATGACCACCAGAGCCTTCGAGCAACCTGCGGCCCGGTACGGCTGGACGACGATCCGGCGGAATCCGCTGTCTGTAAGCGGTGTAGTGCTCATCGGTGTCTTTATGTTGTTCGCCATCTTTGCGCCCTGGATCGCGCCGCGCGACCCCGCCTGGATCGATCTGCCTGCCCGGCTCGCCGGCCCCTCGCGCGCCCACTGGTTCGGGACCGACGAGTTGGGCCGCGACATGTTCTCGCGCATCATCTACGGATCGCGCATTTCGATGCTGGTGGGCTCCAGCGTTGTCGCCGGATCGCTTGCGATCGGCACCATCATCGGTTCACTCGCCGGTTACTATGGCGGCAGGTTCGATCGCTTCGTCAACGTGGTGGTGATGAACGCATTTCTGTCGTTTCCCGGAATCCTGCTGGCGATTGCTTTTGTCGCCTTTCTCGGCCCCGGTCTGTTCAATTTGATCCTTGCGCTCATCATCGGCGGATGGGTGGGCTACGCCCGCCTGGTGCGCGCGCAGGTGCTGGCGGCGCGCGAGCGCGAGTACGTGGAGGCGGCGCGTACGCTCGGAGCCGGCGACCTGCACATCATCGTCCGTCACATCCTGCCCAACATTGTGCAACCGGTAATCGTGCAGGCCGCCATCGGCATGGCGGGCGCAGTGCTGGCCGAGGCCACCATGAGCTTTCTAGGGCTGGGAGTTCCTCCGCCCGTGGCGAGCTGGGGCACCATGCTCAACGACGGCCGCTCTCACCTGTTCGACGCGCCGCACCTTGTCCTGTTTCCCGCCGGAGCCGTGATGCTCGCCGTGCTGTCATTCAATTTTATCGGCGATGCGCTGCGAGATTATCTCGACCCGCGATCAAGGATGGAGAGCGGAATCTGAGGAAGAAGTTTCGAGTTTCGAGTTGCAAGTTTCGGATGGACTGGCGGCTGGGCTGCAAAAAAAATCCCCACCTTACCCAACTGCAGGCGAAGGGGGGCACCTGCCATCCCAGAGAACGAAAACCACCCCGCCCCAGCCGCGCTAGAACGGGGCACCCGACCAGAGCCAACTGATTTCAACGCTTCTTGGCGTAGTTCTCCATTCCGGAAATATCAATGAGAACCACCGGTTCGTTGCCCACCACCCATCCGTCGTGACCTGGGGGAATAAGACTAACCTCGCCGGGGCCGAACTCGCGCTCGGTACCGTCGTCCATGACGACGTGCAGGCGACCCGAAATGTGCAAGTTCAGGTGCGGCGCCTGGCAGCTCCGCGTCTTGGCGATCGGCTTCACGTGGGTTGACCAGCGCCAACCCGGCTGGAAGACCGCCCGCCCGAACGTGGCTCCGCCGAGCGAAACCAGGTCGATTTTGCCCAATTCGAAGCTGCGCGTCTCTTCCGGTTTAGCAAAATCGCGGTTCTACATCGATGGTTTTTCTTTGTGCTTTAGCTGAGTTACTGCCATGGACCAAATTCCTCCTGCGCAAGCTAGATGCCTCATCGCTAGACTGAGCAGCCGGCACTTTTCGGGGGATCACTGCCTGAGCTGACCTGCACCCTTCGGGCTATTCCTTTACAATCGAATCTTCATGTTCGCCAAGATTCAGCGCATTCATTTCGTAGGTATTGGAGGCATTGGCATGAGCGGCATTGCCGAGGTGCTGCTCACCCTTGGCTTCCGCGTCAGCGGCTCCGACCTGAGACACTCGCCGGTCACGGCGCGGCTGGTCTCGCTGGGAGCGCAAGTCTTCGAGGGCCATCGGGCGGAGAACGTCCAAGGCGCCGAAGCCGTCGTGACCAGCTCTGCCATCTCCAGAGATAATCCCGAAGTTGCCGAGGCGCATCGCCTCAAGCTTCCGGTCATCCAGCGCGCCGAGATGCTGTCGGAGCTGATGCGCCTGAAATATGGCATTGCCGTCGCCGGCATGCACGGCAAGACGACCACCACCAGCATGGTGGCCTCTGTGCTGGCCGCCGGAGGGCTCGATCCCACGGTTGTGGTTGGCGGGCGCGTGGACGCCATGGGTTCCAACGCCCGGCTTGGCACCTCTCATTACCTGGTTGCCGAAGCCGACGAGAGCGATCGCTCTTTCCTCAAGCTCTCGCCTATTCTGGCGGTGGTGACCAACATCGATCGCGAGCACATGGACTGCTATCGCGACATGGAGGACATCGAGCGCACCTTCATTGAGTTCATGGATCGCGTGCCCTTCTACGGCATGGTAGTGGCTTGCCATGACAACGAACCGCTGCGCGCTTTGCTGCCAAGGGTGACGCGCAGAGTAGTCACCTACGGACGCCACGCTGAAGCCAATTTCCATATCGCCGGATGCTCGACAGTCAGAGCTCAGGACCGCGTGCGGCAACGTTTTTCGGTCGCTTTCGACGGACAGGAGCTAGGAGATTTCGAAGTTTGCGCCGTGGGCGAGCACAATGTGCTGAATGCAACCGCGGCCATCGCAGTCGGCGTTGGGCTGGATATTCCGATCGAGAAGGTTCGGGAGGGTATCGGAAGCTTTGGTGGCGTGGACCGTCGTTTCCAGGTCAAGGGCCGCGGCAACAATATCCTCGTGGTGGACGATTACGGACATCACCCGACCGAGATTCGCGCCACTTTGGCATCGGCACGGCAGTGGGTGGCACCCGGCAACCGCGTACACGTCATCTTCCAGCCGCATCGCTATACCAGGACCTACCTTTTGATGGACGAATTCGCGGCGGCCTTTCCCGATGCCGATCGCCTGCTGGTGCTGGATATCTACGCCGCCAGCGAACAGCCAATCGCGGGCGTCAGCGGGCTGACGCTGGCCTCCCGGATTCACTGCGGCGGTGAGCGACCGGCGGAGTTTGCCGCATCTTTCCAGGCGGCGGTCGACGCCGCAGTGCAGGAGGCGCAACCGGGAGATCTGATTCTGACCCTCGGAGCGGGAAACGTTTCGCAGCTGGGACCGCAGATCGTCGAGCGGCTGAAAGCCCGGGCAGCCACTGCCGTGCCGAGGTAGCACCGGCATGTTGGCTTGACACCTGACAGCCTGAGTTTGGGTTGGGATTCCTCTTCCGGCATACCGCGCTAAGGGGATCCCCCTGGCCTGTTTCGGTCCGTACCACGGACGATTCCCCTAGCAATTTCCCCTATCCTTTTCCGCGAAGAAAGCAGTTATAGTGAGCTGACACTCTGTTTACCGGAGTGGCCACGTCTCGCATCTCCATGGTTCGCAGTCAAGGTTCATTCACGACCGAGGATGAAGACTCCATTCGCGGAGTTGGTGTCCGTCACAAGGACTCGGAGAGCTACGTTCCCGGCGAGGCCGAATCCTTGTCGCTTGAGGACAGGATCGTCGACCTCGACGCGGTGGAACAATCGCCGTTTCTGCGCGGGCAGAAGCGCGTTCCAGTGCGGCGCGGCCCCTTCCAGAGAGGCACGACGAGTCGCCTGCGCGCCTTCTTGCTGTTTCTAGTCATTGTCATGGTCGGCGCCGCGGCCGCCACGGCTGTATACCGTTACGGCAAGTATTCATGGCGCTTCCGGGTGGATTCGAGCGATGCCATTGAGATTGCCGGAACCCGGAATGCGACTCGAGCACAGGTGCTGCAAGTGATGGGCGCCGATATTGGCCGCAACGTTTTCTTTATCCCGCTCGACGAGCGCAAGCGCCAACTGGAAAAGATTCCCTGGGTCGAGTCGGCCAGTGTGATGCGGCTTCTGCCGAACCGTATGCGCATAGCCCTGCGGGAGCGCACGCCGATCGCATTTGCCAAGGTCGGCGATCGCATTGAACTGATCGACGTGAACGGCGTAACCATGGCGATGCCTCTGGGCGGCAACTATTCGTTCCCGGTCATCGTGGGCAACGCCGAATCCGATCCGCTTTCGACCCGCGCGGCGCGGATGAAGACCTACGTCGAACTTGTCCGCCAGTTGGATTCGACTGGCGCGAATTACTCGCGCGAATTGGATGAAGTAGATTTGTCGGACCCCGAAGACGTCAAGATCACCGTCGCCGACCAGCAAGGCACGCTGCTGATTCACCTTGGTTCCAGCAGCTACCTGGAACGATTCAGTCTTTACAAGACGCACATCCAGGAATGGCGCCAGCAGTTCCAGCGGCTGCACTCGGTGGATCTGCGATTTGACCGGCAGGTTATTCTCAATCCAGGATCATCGGCTCCGGCACCGCCGCCGGTTATTGAACAGGCTGCGGCGCCGGGACCGAAGCCGATTGCCACCGGGTCGGCAAGCGGACATGGCCAACGCCCAAAAGGTAAGCACTAGGTTATGGGAAAGCAGAACGAGAATATTCTAAGCGTCGTTGACATCGGCACCGCTAAGACGGTGGCGCTGGTCGCCGAGATCACCGACGCCGGCCTGCGCTATCGCGGGCATGGAATTGCCGCTTCCCGCGGCTCGCGCAAGGGAATCATCGTCGATCTCGATAAGGCCACCGAAGCCGTGAAGAAGGCGATGGAAGATGCTGAGTCGTCGGCCGAGGTGCCGCTCGACCGCGCAGTCGTGGGGGTTGCAGGACCGCATATCCGCGCCATCAACAGCCAGGGCGGCATCTCGCTCGGCGCGGACGCGCGCGAGGTATCCAGGGAAGATATCCGTCAGGCCGTCGAAAAGGCGCGGAACATTCCTCTGCCCGACGATCGCGAAATCGTGCACCTGTTGCCCCAGGACTTTATTCTCGACCAGCAGGATGGCTTGCGCGATCCGGCGGGAATGCTGGGCCGCCAACTCGAAGTTCGTGTACACGTGATCACCGCCGCGACCAGCGCCTATCAAAACATCATCACCGTGATGAATCGCGCCGGCATTCACGTGGACGGCACGGTCTACGAGGTGCTGGCGTGCTCCGATGCCGTGTTGCGCACCGACGAACGCGAGCTGGGCATCTGCATCTGCGATATCGGAGCCGGATCGTCCGACGTCATCGTCTTTCACGAGGGCGTTGCCGTCCATACCGCCGTGATTCCGATTGGCGGCGATCACTTCACCAACGATGTGGCCGTGGGGTTGCGCACGCCTCTGGCGGATGCGGAAAAAATCAAACGCCAGTTCGGCTGCGCCATTGTGACTTCCATTCCGGAAAGCACTGAGATCGAAGTGCCGTCGGTTGGCGACCGCCCCTCGCGGCTGGTGCCGCAGCGTTTTCTCGGAGAGGTGCTGGAACCGCGGGCGCGCGAACTGGTCTACATGCTGCGCGATAACCTGCGCCAGGCGGGAGTGATTGAAATGCTGGGATCGGGCGTGGTGCTCACCGGCGGCGGCGCGCGCCTGCCGGGGCTGATCGAGACCACGGAGGACATTCTGCGCTGTCCGGCCCGCATCGGATTGCCAATCCCGATGGCGAAGCTGCCGGCAATGCTGGGCGAACCGGAGTTCGCAACCGTGATTGGAATGGTTTTCTACGCGCATCGTGCCCGGGCGCAAAAGGTGCGCGAGGAGCAAGGACTGGGCAAGCGCTTACGGTCGTTTTTTGCGCGCGCGAATTTTGGGTTTTAGCAGGCTCTAACAAAATCAGCGGTGTGCTGCGTTGGCAGTCGCCAGGGAAAAGGGAATCCGTCGATGGAGACAGTCGAAAACAAGGACATTCGAATCCAGTTCAACGAAGATCCACGCAACAACGCAAAGATCAAGGTGATCGGCGTCGGCGGCGGCGGCGGCAATGCCGTCAACCGCATGATTGACGCAGCCCTGGAGGGCGTGGAGTTCCTGGTTGCGAACACCGACATGCAAGCGCTCCAGCTTTCGCGCGCTCCGGTTAAGATTCAGCTCGGCGTCAAGCTGACCAACGGACTCGGAGCCGGCTGCCAATCCCGAAATTGGCCGCAAGGCGGCACTGGAAGACGCCGACAAAATCATCGAAGCCCTGGAAGGCGCCGACATGGTCTTCGTCACCACCGGACTGGGCGGCGGCACCGGAACCGGATCGGCCCCGATCATCGCATCCCTTGCCAGCGAAATGGGCGCGCTGACGGTCGCGGTAGTGACCAAGCCTTTTGCCTTTGAAGGCAAGCGCCGCATGCAGCAGGCCGAGCGCGGCCTTGCCGAGCTGATCGATTCGGTGGATACGGTGATCGTCATCCCCAACGAGAAGTTGCTGGCGGTGGCCAAGGACGCCGGATTCTTCGAATCGTTCCGCATTGCCGACGACATTTTGCGCCAGGGCGTTCAGGGCATTTCCGACATCATCACCATTCCCGGCATCATCAACCGTGATTTCGCCGACGTGAAGGCCATCATGGCCGGCATGGGCTACGCCGTCATGGGCACGGCAACCGCTAAAGGCGAACGCCGCACCATGGAGGCGGCACAGCGCGCCATCGCCTCGCCTCTGCTCGAAGCGGGGGCCATTGACGGAGCGCGCGGCATCCTGATCAATATCACCGGATCAAGTACGCTCAAACTCGCCGAGGTGAACGAAGCCTCCACCATCATCCAGAGCGCGGCTCACGAGGACGCGAATATCATTTTCGGCGCCGTGCTCGATGAAAAGATGAAGGACGAGGTCAAAATCACGGTGATCGCCACCGGCTTCAAGGCAGACCAGATCCGCAGGCGCGAACGCGCTTCAGTGGCGGTAGCTGGCGCGCAACCGCATTTTGAGCAGGCCCCGCCGCCCATTCACTATCAGCCTGAGGTCCAGACGGCGGCGCCCTCCGAGCCGGAGCCTGCAGTGACAGTCGAACCCGAAGTTCACCCCGAACCGCCGGGTGAGCTTGCCCCGGAAGCGCCGGTGACGCGCAGTTGGCAAGCGCCAACTCCCGTGCGGGAAAGCACGTCCATCGAATCGGTGACGCGCGGTCTGACGGGCGAATTCGAGCAGGACGACCTCGACGTTCCGGCGTTTCTGCGCAAGCGAAACGAGGACCGCTGAAGCACCTCGGCGAGCGGTGCTCGCCGTAAAAGCCTGATTGTCGGGGAGGCCGAACTCTACCTGCCTTAGCCGTTTTGGGCTGATTGAAAAGAACGGGTCACACCCGGCTGGAAAATTCCCCAATTGGGAAACCCGCGTATCAGCCTTCGGCATGTCTTCCGCGAATCCAGTTTAACCTTGCAAGTTCGCATTCGTCCCCTTCCCTTGCAGGGTGAATGCCGCCACTGCCGCGCTTCCGCGCGGACACGGCTCGTTGCACGCGCAAGAGTACCCGCCCGGGCGGTGCGTTTTACCGTTTTGGAACTGGTAAAAACTTCCGGTACCCGATCCTTTCGTTTCGCCATGACTCAACTTTGACAACGGTTTCATTCCAGTTTTGTGCTAACAATGCAAAGTAGATGCTTTTGTTTCGCGGAAGGTATATCCGACGAAGCAGCCCGCGCGTGGCTCCCGCAGGCGATAACTCCGGATAGACACGACGAGGAACTGGTAGGCAGGTACTCGCATCCAAAATAAGGTGAGTAGCTGATTTACCGTGTTGATGTCGTGTTCTAGTTTGCAAGAGGCACTCTCGTTGGCAATGCAGTATTCATTTTCGGATCGGACTTATCGATGACTGGGTTTCGCCGTGTTGTGAAGGCCATGATGTTGTCTCTGTTGGCGCTTGTTGTCTGCGCCAGCTCTTTTGCCGCAACCGTTTCTTCCCGCAAGTATTCACGCACGCAAAGACAGAAAGTTGCCGAGAATGCCAGCGCGCAAAAGCGCATCAGCCATGGGCGCCACAGTCGCAGCGTGGCCAGGACCACGACAACGCAACGCACTGCGGCTGCGCCAAGCGCCACGGCACGAGCTTCTCAGCGGCGTTATGTCGAACGCTTCCATACCAGTTCGTTCGCCGAAGGCCAGGGGTCGGAGGACGTGACCGGCGGGGAAGATCCGATTGTGCGCGCCGCCGCAATCGATGCCCTGGGGAACATGAACGGCACGGTAGTCGCCATCGATCCGGGAAGTGGCCGCGTCCTGGCGATGGTCAACCAGAAACTGGCGCTCTCGCAGGGCGCGCAGCCGTGCTCGACCTTCAAAGTCGCCGTTGCTCTAGCCGCGCTCAACGAGAACATCGTTAAGAAAGAGACTCCCGTACGGCTTGGCGGCGGCTGGGAAATCAATATGACCAATGCCCTGGCGCACTCGAACAATGCTTACTTCGAGGCCTTGGGCCGGCGTCTGGGATTTGAAAAAGTAAGCCATTACGCGCATGAATTTGGGATCGGCGAACTGGCGGGATGGAATATTCAGGGTGAACATCTGGGGACCTTCCCCAGGGAAGAACTTTCAGCGAAACTGGGCGGCGTAGGGAAGATGTGCTCTTTTGGCGAGAGCATCTCTTTGACCCCGCTTCAGCTTGGCGCTCTGATTTCGGCGATCGCCAACGGCGGAACGCTCTACTACTTGCAGCACCCGGCCACACCTGAGGACATTGTCAACTTCCAGCCAAAAGTGAAGCGCTACCTGAACATCGCCTCGTTAATTCCCGAGGTGAGCCCAGGGATGGCCGGAGCCGTGCAGTACGGCACCGCCAGGAGCGTGCACGCAAACTTTACCGAAGCGCAGGTCCTGGGCAAGACCGGAACCTGTTCCAAGGACGGCACCCGCTTCGGCTGGTTCGCCTCGTATGCGAATACGCAATACGGACGCATCGTTGTGGTGTTTTTCCTGGAAGGCGGGCGCCCAACCTTCGGTCCCAAGGCCGCCGAGCTTGCCGGCAAGTTCTACCGCAATCTTTATGACCACAACTACTTCGCCGGCCTGATGACGGTGCCCAACACCTACACGGCCAGCCCCATACGATAGAGCAGTTTCGCCGGATGCGTCTGGCAGGCTGCCGTATCAGTGTCATCCTTCAGTCGCGCGATTTTGCGCGACTGAAAGAGTCTGCTTTTCTCTTAGCGCGCACAAACAGCAGATCCTTCGCTCTGCTCAGGATGACACCTCGGAGAGTAGTTTTTCAGCAGCCTGTAAAGCCGGGCTCCTACCTGTTTACTTGGAAGCCGGAGTGCCCGTGTTCTGAGCTTCGAGCGCCCGGATTGCGGCCTCGAGCGATTCCCGGGCACGCGCGTCTTTCTGACTGGCGAGCTTAGCCTTCAGCCAATCGATCAGCGCCCTGCTGGAGACGAATGGCGTAGAGGGGTCTATGCGGACGATTCGAAGTTCGCCACTCTGTTCGCGGGTTTCGAATGTCACATTTCTTACTACCGCCGGCATAGGCGCGTAACCAGCTCCATCGTCGTATCGACCGATCACCACGTAGGCCACACTTAGACTATGGGACGGGTCGTGCGTCTCGATCAGCTGGTATCGCGAGACTACGAAGACTGAGCTGAAGTCCGGGTTCTCGCGAAACGCCGACAGATTTCTTATACGCTCCCAGCCTTCGGGGGTGAGGCGAGCGCCCTGGAAGTCGAGCCGGCAATAGGCCGATACGACCCGCCGTTGGTCGACCGCTATCTGATCAAAGGTACGGATCTTCAGCGCCAGCAGCGGCAGGGAAAGAGCCAAAACAAGACAGCAAATCAAGATGCGACGCATGGCAAAAGAGTACACCGAAACCGGGCGCAAGTGAACCGCAACTCACGCGTCTCTTCTCAATGGGCGAGCTGGTTCCGGGAATCGCGTCCGCGGGCCGTGAGCGAATCGCCGGCAAGGAGACCGTCTTTGAGATGAATGGTGCGGTGCGCGTACTCGGCGATATCGTGCTCGTGCGTGACCAGGACAATCGTATTGCCGCGCTGATGCAGGTCGTCGAACAGCGCCATGATTTCGTTTCCGGTCTGCGAATCCAGGTTTCCCGTAGGTTCGTCGGCAAGCAGGATCGAGGGGGAGTTCACCAGGGCGCGTGCGATAGCAACGCGTTGCCGCTGGCCGCCGGAGAGTTCGCTCGGCTTGTGATGCGTGCGGTGGCCCATGCCAACCTGGGTCAGTGCTTCGCGGGCGCGCTCAGTGCGCCGCCCGGCCGGGACCCCCGCATAAATCAAGGGTAGTTCCACGTTGTGGAGGGCCGTAGCACGCGCCAGCAGATTGAAGGTCTGGAAGACGAATCCGATTTCCTTGTTGCGGATGCGGGCCAACTCATCGTCGTTCAGTTCGCTCACCAGTTGTCCGTTCAGCCAGTATCGGCCCTGGGTAGGCGTATCAAGGCACCCGATGAGGTTCATGAGCGTGGATTTGCCGGAACCGGAAGGGCCCATGACGGCAACATACTCGTTGGGATAGATGGCGAGGCTCACGCCGCGCAGTGCCTGAACCTGCTGCTCCGACCCCATATCGTAGGTCTTCCACAGATCCTGGGTGCAAATCATGGACGAATTTGGAGGGGTAATCGGCGAGTGCATCATGCCGGCAACTTCGGTTGCCATCTTAAAATCTTCCTCCATCCCGGCGATGCCGGGAATCGCCTGCGCCGGGGAGCATCGCACGAGGGCCTTACGAGTTGCCGCCTTCGTGCTTCGGGATGCTGTTATCGATCTTCACGCTGGCGCCGTTGCGCAGCGTACGCAGCACCTTGTAGCTGCCGGTTACGATCTCGTCCCCTTCTTTGAGGCCATCCAGAATCTCGATGTCGGTGGTGCCCGCAATTCCAGTGTTGATGGGGATGAAAACCGCCTTCTTCTCACGGATGACGAACATTCCCTGGACTTCTTCTTTGGCCTTGCTCCGGTCCTGGGTCGCACTCGCAGCCTCTACTGATGACTTGCCGCCGTGCCGGGGTTCAAGTTCCCCACGCTGCCGGATGGTGAGCGCCTGGATGGGCACGGTCAGCGCCGCGCCGCGGGTCGCGGTAGTGACTTTTGCCGTGGCCGACAGACCCGGACGAAGATTCTGCGGCGGATCTTCCAAGGTCACCGTGACCTTGAAGTCTCTGGCTTCCTGGGAACCGGTCGTCGACTGCGCGGTGGAGAGGCCGCTGGTGCGGAGAATTGCGTTTTCGCCGATCTCCGTGACCACGCCCTTGAACTTCTTTCTCGGGAATGCGTCGATGGTAATCTCTGCCGGCTGTCCCAGCTTGACGTTCACGATGTCGGTTTCGTCCACTTTGACTTCGGCCGTGATCACGGAATTATCCGCCAGCGTCATCAGCGTGCTGCCCGGTGTGTTCTGGATTCCGATGACCACGGTCTCGCCTTCGCGTACCGGCAGATTCGTAATCACTCCGCTGAATGGCGCACGGTACTCTGTCTTGTCCAGCACGTCGGACGCATGGCGCAGGGTGGCCATGCTTTGCCGCACGTGCTTAGAGGCAGATTCGGCTTGAGCTTTTGCCTGCCGAACCTTTGTCTGAGCCGAAACCAGGCTCGCACTTGAGGAGTCGAAGGTCGCCTTCTTGGTGTCGTAATCCTGCTTGGCGATCAGTTGTTCCCGGTAAAGGACTTGCGCCCTTTCCCAGTCAAGCCGGCCATGTTCCTGATCTGCCTTGGCCCTGGCAAAATCAGCTTCGCAGGCTTCGAGGTTGGCTAGAGCGGCTTCGTAATCGGTCTTGGAGGCAGCCAGCGCGGCTTGGTTTGCTTCCACGTCGGAGTGAGGTTGAACGTTTTCAATCTGGGCCAGCAGCTGGCCCTTCTGCACACGATCGCCTTCCTTGACGTGAAGCTTGATGATCTTGCCGAAGGCATCGGCGCCGATATTGACGTAGTTCTTAGGCCTGATCTCGCCGGAGGCCGTAACCACCGCAGAGATCGCGCCCCGCTGCACTCTTCCGGTTTGTACCTTGACTACACCCTTGCGACTCTGGATGACGCTAAAAACCACAATAACCACGACTGCGGCCAATCCTGCTATCGCGATAAGCACTTTTGTCCGAGTCTTCATTCATCCTCAATGACAACGACTTTTTCGGGAGAGGTGAATCCCGGAGCTTCGACCTTCCGGAATATACCTTCCGCGAACTTGGCTGCGAAACAAACCATTACTGAATCTCCGCCCCTGCTGCTAAAGACAATTTTACGCGTAAGCCTATTATACCTGCGGAGCTGGTTGGCCCTCAGCTTGTGTGTGCAAGCGATTGAAAGCAAAAGACAGCCCTGCGCTGGCGCATCGACCGGTCTTGTGCCGGTTTGCGCCGCATACGCCGTACACATAAAATCGCAATAGCTCGAATCCTCAGGAGTTGGCGTGTTTACAAGGTATTTTGGATCGCGATGGCTACTTCCAATGCTGCTGTCTAGCCTGTTGATTGCCTCCGGCTTGGCACAGCAGACGACGTCCGCGCCAACCTCTCCCCCGTCCGACACTGCAGCTCCCGACAGCGCACGCTCAAAACAGAGTGACAAAGAGGCGGCCAAGAAGGCCAAGGAAATGCAGCGGCAACGGATGAAGGAGTTGCAGGGGCCATTTAAGAAATGGATCAACGAGGATGTCCGCTGGATCATTTCCCCTGAGGAGGAGTCCGCCTTTAAGCAGCTCGCCACCGATGAAGAGCGCGATCAGTTCATAGAGCAATTCTGGCAGCGCCGCGACCCCACGCCTGACACCCTGGAAAACGAGTTCAAGGACGAGCACTACCGCCGCATTGCTTATGCCAACGAGCACTTCGCCGCCGGAACACCGGGCTGGCGGACGGATCGCGGTCGCATTTACATCGTCTGGGGCCCTGCGGATGAGATCGATTCCCACCCCGCCGGCGGGCAGTATCAACGCGCCATCTCGGAAGGTGGCGGTTCCACCTCGACGTATCCCTTCGAACGCTGGCGCTATCGGTACCTGGAAGGCGTCGGGCAGGAAGTCACCATCGAGTTTGTGGACTCCTGCATGTGCAACGATTACCACATCTCGATTGATCCGAACGAGAAGGATGCCCTGCTGCACACGCCGGGCGCCGGACTCACCATGTACGAACAGATGGGTATGGCCAGCAAGGTCGACCGCTTGACCTCCACCAACCCGCTGAATTCGATGGGCGCGAATCGGCAGAACAGTCAGTTCGACAAGCTGACGACTTTGGCAAAGCTGAACGCGCCACCGCCGGTCAAGTTCAAGGATTTGCAGTCCGACGTTACTCACCGCATCACCTATAACCTCGTGCCGTTTGACGTCCGCGTCGATTACGCACGCATCACGGGCGACTCGGTGCTAACCCCAATCACCATCCAGATCAGAAACAAGGACATTACGTTTTCCGGCAAGGAAGGGATACAGCGCGGCAGCGTGAACATTTTTGGCAGGCTTAGCACCCTGACCGGACGGGTTGCGCAGACCTTCGAGGACACCGTTGCCTTGGATGTTCCGACCGAACTGCTGCCGAAAACGCTCGAAAACGCGTCCGTCTACTGGCAGGCTCCCACGTTGCGTCCGGGGCGTTATAGGCTCGACATCATCGTGAAAGACGTGAATGGCGACCGCAAGGGGAGTTGGAGTAAAGGATTGCTGGTGCCGGAGTACGCCGAGGACAAACTGGCGTCCTCGTCGATGATTTTGGCCGATGTGATCGAGAAGGTTGGCACCAAGAGTGCGGGCGCGGGCCGATTCGTAATTGGAAATACCAGGGTGCGTCCCCGCGTCGATTCCTCCGACGGCAAGCCGGCCAGCTTCAAACGCGACCAGCGGCTGAATCTCTGGATGCAGGTCTATAACTTGGCGATCGACGGCACAACCAAGAAGCCCTCGGCCACGATTGAATACGACATCATCAATGCGCAGACCAACAAATCCGTGCTGCACACCGCGGAAAAGACGGAAGACATGGGCAGCAACGTGGGAGAGCAGCTAACTCTCCAGAAGTCGATGGCGCTCAACCAACTTGACCCCGGTCTTTACCGCTTCCAGGTCAAAATTGACGACAACGTCGCCAAACAGTCCATCAATCCGTCAGCGCGATTTGCCGTCGAGTAGCGGGCGCCTGAGAGACCGAGGCGCCACTCTGTCCGGTTTTGGGTGTTCGCTATAATTCCAACAGTGCCCGACGAACCGAAGAGCCGCGAAGCTCGGCGCCGCCGGAAGAAGCTGATACTTCTGGGCGTTGGGATTTTTGTGCTGTTCACGATCGCGCTTCTCCAAGTCTCTTTCAACCTGACGTTTATACGCCCGGATACATTCGGTCAAACGCTGACGTTTGCGGCCTTCTCCGCCCTGATTCTTGTCGGGTTGATTGCTCTCATCCTCGTCTTGATGCGGACGTTGATCAAGCTGTATGTGGAGCGGCAGACCGGTGTGCTCGGCTCAAAATTCCGCACCAAGATGGTGTCAGGCGCACTGCTGTTGTCGTTGGGGCCGGTGATTGCACTGTTTTTTTTCTCCTACGGGCTGATGAACCGTTCGATCGACAAATGGTTTTCGCGTCCGGTGGAGGAGGTGCGCGAGCACACGGCCGAGGTGACGCAGCTTTTGACCAGCTATGCCGGTCAAAATGCGCTGAGCGAAGCACAAAGTATTGCGGCCTCGGCGGAGACCGGGCGCGCCTTCCAGACCGGAAAATTCGGTCCGCTGATGGTGGAGTTGCGCAGGCACGAGGCAACATTGCAGCAAGGCTTTGTGATTGTGCTGCTCGACGGACAGCCGGAAGCCAGCTTCCAGGCCCCCGACCTGTGGCCGGTCTTGAAGCGGAAGATTCCTTTGATGATGCCGGACGGGCAATCTCGTTCGTTCACCTTGGGCGGGCAAGAGTATGTCGCGGGCAGTGCGAAGGCGGGCGAGCACGGGCGCATCCTGGTGGCGATGCCGCTGCCGGCCAAGTATTCGGCGGTGCTGAAGGAATTGGAGGCCAGCCAGCACCAATATGTCGCGCTGCGCAATGAGCGGAGACTGGTGCGGCGTACCTACATGCAACTGCTGCTGTTGTTGACATTGCTGGTGCTGTTTGCTTCCACCTGGTTTGCGCTGTCCCTGTCGAAGCTGGTGACGCGGCCGGTGCTGGCGCTGGCGCAGGCGACCAAGGAAATTTCCGAAGGGCGGCTGGATTACCGTGTCGAGGTGGCGGCGGGGGACGAGTTGGCCGATCTGGTGGTCTCGTTCAACCGCATGGCGGCCGAGTTGGAGAGCAATCGTTTGCAGATCGATTCCAGCCGCAAGGATCTGGCCAGCGCCTATGGAACGCTGGAAGCGCGCGGGCGGCACATGGAGACGATCCTGGAAAGCATCCCCACGGCGGTGCTTTCGTTGGACGCGGATGAGGCCGTCACGCATGTGAATGATGCGCTGATACGGCTGTTCCGGCCGCAGAGCGTGGAGCGCGCGGGCCGGACCGAAAAGCTGGCGCTCGCCGATTTCTTTCCCGTCGAATTTGTGGAGGAGTTGCGACGGCTGCTGCGCAAGGCCGATCGCATGGGCTCGACTTCCGCGCAAATGGAGATGGCGGCCGGCGCCACTACCCTGGTTTTGTCGGTAACGGCAGCCTCGATGAATACGCGCCGCAGCGGGCCGATTGCTCCTCGCCAGCGTCTCGGATATGTCATTGTATTCGAAGATCTTTCGGAGCTATTGCAAGCTCAGAAGCAGACGGCCTGGCGTGAAGTGGCGCGGCGAATTGCGCATGAGATCAAGAATCCGCTGACTCCGATAGCGCTTTCGGCGGAACGCATCCGTCGCCACCTCGTGCGCGGGACACCCGATGAATCCTCACAGAAGGTGATCGCCGGCTGTGCCGAGACCATTGCCAGTTCGGTGGAAACGGTGCGGCAACTGGTTGACGAGTTCTCGACGCTGGCACGTTTTCCCGCGGCACAACTGCGTCCCTTGGACCTGAATGCGGCGATTGTGGAGGCGCTGACGCAGTTCGACAGCCGTCTCGACGACATCAACGTCAGTACTTTTCTGGCGAAAGAACTGCCGCCGGTGATGGCGGATCCGGAAGCGATCAAACGCGTCATCTCCAACCTGGTGGACAACTCCGCCGAGGCAATGAGCGACGCATTGGTGCGTGATCTGGTGATTTCAACCGCGCTGCTGGGCGTCAGGGAGATGGTTGAGCTGTCGGTAGCCGATACCGGTCACGGGGTGACTTCCGAAGTGAAGGAAAGGCTGTTCATGCCCTACTTCTCGACCAAGCAGCGCGGGACCGGGCTTGGCCTGGCGATCGTGGCAAGGATTGTCGAAGACCACCACGGCACCATACGCGTCGAGGAAAACCGGCCCGTGGGCGCACGCTTCGTGATTGAGCTGCCGGTTGCCGCCGAAGCGGAGCGTTCCGGCAATCAAGAGCCCGACGCAGCGACCGCGAGCGAGACTGTCTCCTGAACCAGTGATTCAACCGCGCTACGATGAACGAGACGCGCAGCGTGGACACATGGGCTCTTCGTTTCCCACATTAGCCAACGGCGGGCAAATGTGCGCCACCTAGGCCTGTGCGCGACGTTGACCCGTCCCCGACCGCGTGTTAAGGTACAAAGTTCTACAGCTCAAGACATTTTACGTGTGAAGGATTCCATGGCTCTCAGCTCTGAGGCTGCATCCGTTCGCAAGACCGCCCTCAACGCCGTACACCGGCAGATGGGCGCGAAGATGGTCGAATTCAACGGTTGGGACATGCCGGTCGAGTATCCCAAAGCCGGCGGACTCGTGGCCGAGCACATGGCGGTTCGCAACAGCGTAGGTATCTTTGACGTCAGTCACATGGGCGACATCCGGGTTGCCGGCCCAGACGCGCTGCCGGCGATCCAGAAGATGACCATGAACGACGCCTCGCGGTTGGTCATCGGCCAGGCGCACTACTCGGCGCTGCTGTATCCGGAGGGGACGTTCGTCGACGACGTTATCGTCCATCGCATGGGCGAAGACGACTTTCTGCTGGTGATCAACGCCGGCAACAACGCCAAGGATTACGATTGGGTGCAGCGGCAGGCAAAAGGGTTCAAGTGCACGGTCGAGAACCTGAGCGATAACTTCACCCAGATTGCCATCCAGGGGCCGAACGCCGTCAAGGTCTTGCAGAAGCTGACCGACGCGGATCTTTCGAAGGTGAAGTTTTACTGGTTCACCTACGGGAAAGTGTGCGGCCTCGCCAACACGCTGATTGCGCGCACCGGCTACACCGCCGAAGACGGTTTTGAGATTTACATTCCTTCCGATGTTGCAACCAGCGCCCGGGTGTGGAACGAGATCGTGGCGGCGGGCAGGGAATTCAACCTGCTGGCCTGCGGACTCGGGGCGCGCAACACGCTGCGGCTGGAAGGCGCGCTGTCGCTCTACGGGCACGAAATCTCCGACAGCATTACCGCCTGGGAGGCCCGGCTGGATCGCTTCCTGAAGATGGAGAAGGGCGAGTTCACCGGACGCCCCGCACTTGAAAAGCAGAAGGCGGAGGGTCTGAAGCGCATGCTGGTCGGACTGGAACCGGTCGAGCGCGGCATTCCGCGCGACGGCTACAAGGTATTCGATCTGGCGGGCGGCGAGATCGGTTTCGTCACCAGCGGTTCGCCCGCGCCGTTTCTCAAGAAGAATGTGTCGCTGGCCTACGTGCCGGTCGCCATGTCGGCCCCCGGGAGCGAGGTAGCGGTGGAGATTCGCGGACAAAAAGTGAAGTGCAAGGTCATTCCGACGCCGTTTTATAAGCGTCCGAAAGCGGAGAGCAAGAAGACGTAGTGTATCGGTTTCAAGATGTCATTCTGAGCGTGCGAAGTACATAGATTCTTCGCTCGCTACGCTTGCTCAGAATGACACTTCAAGAGTTGAGGGCTTCCGCCCTGTCGTACACGCCATTTCAGGGGAGAGAGCAGGTATGGCTTACCCGTCCGATTTTAAGTACACAAAAGAGCACGAGTGGATCAAGGTTGATGGCGCCGCAGCCACCATTGGCATCACCGATCACGCCCAGAATTCGCTGGGCGACATCGTGTTCGTCGAGCTTCCCAACCCTGGCAAGGAGATTGAACAGGGCAAGTCGTTTGGCACGGTCGAGTCGGTGAAGGCCGTCTCCGATCTTTACGCGCCCGTCAGCGGCACCGTGACCGAGATCAATCAGGAACTGGCTACAGCGCCGGAAAAGGTCAACCAGGACGCGCACACGGCCTGGATGGTTAAGATCACGGTGAAGAACCCAGCCGAGTTGAATGCGCTGTTGTCGAGCGCCGACTACGAGAAGTTCGTCGCCGAAGAGCACTGATCTCCGCATCGGGGTTTACACCCCAGCGCGGATTCGGGACGCAAAAATTCAATCGGAACTTGCCAGCCGGTCGCGGCAGGCAATTCCTTTCCGGCGGCGAACGGATCTCGCCATCGGGCCTTCGGCAAGCGCGCCGGTTGCGCGTGCCGGGCCAGGATGGCGGTCGTGCTCAGTCGCCGAGACAGGCAGCAAAATTCAATGCGCTATCTTCCAAATTCCAATCATGATCGCGAACTGATGCTGCGCGCGATCGGCGTGCGCTCGGTCGATGAGCTGTTCGCGCCGATCCCAGAGCAATTCCGCCTCAAGCGCGACCTGAAGATTCCGCCGCAGAAGTCGGAATCGGAAATCGTCGAGTGGTTTCGCGCTCGGGCAGCGGAGACCGGTCATGGCTACGCCATGTTCCTCGGGGCCGGAGCCTATAACCACTACCGCCCGGTGGTGATCGACGCGCTGATTTCACGCGGCGAGTTCTTTACGGCCTACACGCCGTATCAGCCGGAAATCGCGCAGGGAACGCTACAGGCGATCTTCGAGTTCCAGAGCATGATCTGCGAGCTGACCGGCATGGAAGTCGCAAACGCCTCCATGTACGACGGTTCGACCGCATCGGCCGAGGCGCTGATGATGGCGATGCGCGTGACCGGACGCGGCTCGTCGCTGGTGGCGCGCAGCGTGCATCCGGAGTACCGCGAGGTGATCCGCACCTATGCCCGGTACCAGGGTCTGCCGGTGAGGGAAGTCGGCTTCGGCGATAACGGACGCGTCGATTTGGCCGCTCTGAAGAAGGCGCTCACGCCGGAAGTCGCGTGCCTGCTCATCCAGTCGCCGAACTTCTTCGGCACCATTGAAGATGTCGCCGAGCTGGCCGAGATGGTGCATAAGAATGGATCGCTGCTGGTGGTTTCCATCGCCGAGGCGCTTTCGCTGGGTGTGGTGAAGCCGCCGGTGGAGGCCGACATCGTTGCCATGGAGGCGCAATCGTTCGGCATTCCGATGGGCTTCGGCGGCCCTTATGCCGGCGTCATCGGCACCAAGGAACGTTTCGTTCGCCAGATTCCGGGCCGCCTCGTCGGCGAAACCCGCGACAAGAACGGCAAGCGCGGATTCGTGCTGACGCTTTCCACCCGCGAGCAACACATCCGGCGTGAAAAAGCGACTTCCAATATCTGCACCAACCAGGCGCTCGTCGCGCTCATGGCGAACATCTTCATGTGCATTTATGGCCGCCAGGGCATCAAGGAGCTGGCCAAACAGAACCTGGCGAAGGCCGCCTACGCCCGGCAGCAGTTCGCCAAAGGCAGCAAGATTCTGTTCGAGGGTGCGCCGCGATTCAATGAATTCGTCGTACAAACGAAAGAGGACCCCTACGTCATCTCCCATCGGCTGGCCGACAAGCAGATTATTGGGGGCTTTCCGCTCATCAAGTTTTATCCCGAGCTGGGCAATGCCGCCGTCTGGTGCTGCACGGAGTTGAATACGCGAGCGCAAATCGATCTCGCCAGCGGGGAGGTGCGCTAATGGGGAACGACAAGATCACCAAAGCTACCACGCACATCAGCCAGAATGAGGGGCTGATCTTCGAGAAGTCGTCGCCGGGGAAGAAAGCCTATCGGCTGGCGCCGCTCGATGTTCCTGAAGTCGACGAGCAGCAATTGCTCGGCAAGGCCGCGCGCCAGGACCTTGGCAACATGCCGGAGGTGAGCGAGGTGGAGGTGATTCGCCACTTCACCCGCATGTCCACCTGGAATTACGCGGTCGACCACGGCATGTATCCGCTGGGCTCCTGCACCATGAAGTACAACCCGCGGGTGAACGAGTTTGTCTCGCGGCTTGACGGGCTGGCCAACGCGCATCCTTATCAGCCGGAGAAAGCCTCGCAGGGCGCGCTGCGAATCCTGAAGACGCTCTCCGAGCAGCTCATTGAAATTACCGGCATGGACGCCATCACGCTGCAACCCGCGGCGGGAGCGCACGGCGAGCTTACGGGCATTATGCTTATGCGCGCCTGTCTGGAATCGAGGGGAGATGCGCGCAAGAAAATCCTGATTCCCGATTCCGCGCACGGCACCAATCCGGCGACCGCGGCCATGGCCGGATATCAGGTCGAAAATCTCAGGTCCAACCAGCAAGGCCAGGTCGAACTCTCGGCGCTTGAGGCGCAGATGAATCAGGACGTGGCCGGGCTGATGCTGACGAATCCGAACACGCTCGGCGTCTTCGATCAGCAGATCGGCAGAATCGCCGAGATCCTGCACGCCAAAGGCGGCCTGCTATACATGGACGGCGCCAACATGAACGCCCTGGTCGGCAAGACGCGTCCGGGCGACTTCGGCGTCGACGTGATGCACCTGAACCTGCACAAGACTTTCTCCACCCCGCACGGCGGCGGCGGTCCGGGGTCAGGACCGGTGGCCTGCAAGAAATTCATGGAGCCCTTCCTGCCGGTTCCGGTGGTCGTAGAGCGCGCAGATGGCATGCTTGGCTTCGAATACAACCGCCCGCAATCCATTGGCCGCGTACGCATGTTCTACGGCAACTTCGGCATGCTGGTGCGGGCGCTGGCCTACATCATGGCCAACGGTCCCGACGGCCTGCGGCAGACCACTGAAGACGCCGTGCTCAACGCCAACTACATCCGCAAGCAACTGGAATCCAGTTACGACCTGCCCTACAAGACGCCAAGCATGCACGAAGTGGTGTTCAGCGACAGGCTGCAACAGCAGAACGGCGTCAGGACCGGGGACATCGCCAAGCGCCTCATCGACTACGGCTTCCATCCGTATACTGTGTCGTTCCCGATGGTGGTACACGGCGCGCTGATGATCGAGCCGACGGAGAGCGAATCGAAAGAGGAGCTCGACTACTTCATCGACGCCATGAAAGCCATCGCCGAGGAATGCGAGAAAGAGCCGCAGACGGTGCTGAACGCACCGCACAATACGCGCGTCTCGCGCTTCGACGAGGTGACGGCGGCCCGCAAGCCGGTACTGCGTTGGAAGCCGCAACAGGCGAAGACGGCGGCGGAATAGAGCGTAGGCTGGACAAGAGTACCCAGGTTAGCGCCGAAAAACGCGGCGCTGAACCTGGGGCACCCGGCGTTCTCACCACTTATACGCGCATTTCTTAGAACCATAACAGCGTTTGCAGTGTCATCCTGAGCGGAGTTCGGCAGTGCCGAACGGAGTCGAAGGACCCCTATCGTCATACCACCCTCGGCTCAGATCCTCCCACCTTGGGTTTACACGTCAATGAGCCAAATCTTTTTGCGCCGCGACCAGCACTTCAGTTGCTTTTCCCGATTGATCGCGGTGCGGATATCATCGAAGCTCTCGAAGTAGATGAGTCGATTCACTTCGTATCGTTTGGTAAATCCCTCCGTCTCGCCTTGCTTGTGCTGCCAGATGCGCTTGAGAAGATTGTTAGTCACGCCGGTGTAAAGCGTGCCAGATATGCTGGCGGCGATGTACACGTAGAAGCGCCGGTTGATTGCGGCCATAGGGGTCCCTCGACTTCGCTTCGCTCCGCTCGGGATGACAGCCGCAAATGATACTTGGCTATCGCTGGCGATAACACATTTTACGACCCGCCCGGAACACCACCCGATGATTAACGTAAAGGGGATTTATCGTCAATTACTCGTGTCTTTCCAAACCTGAATCGCCCAGACAGCGCCTCCGCGCAGGGCAATTGCTACAGTATTGATCGCCGTGAATGGCTCGTTGCGTATGATTTCTTTGTGTTCGTGTTCGAAGATCAGAGTGTCATGGTATTTAACCGAGGGTCTACCAAGAATCTTGCCGAGCTGCGTTTCTGTCAGACCGAGCCGAAGCGCAATGGGAAGCTCGATCCTGCCAGCGTCTTTGTGCAATGTTCGACAGCGCCGATCCACCGTTGCATTCTGACGTATCCGCTGCAAACCGAAGCCATCGACTCGCTCACCACCTCCCATTTCACTGCTCTCAAGCCAGAGCGCCCATCGACCAGTTTCATCTTCCCCGCAATAACAGAGCCACGCAAGCGACTCGCTTGCATCGCCGCTATGCCCCACAGTTCCCCCAAGCTGCTTTTGCAGATCATCTAGTCTGGTTTCTTCGAGAATGATCGGCATCTTTGCCAAGCGCAACGCCGTTATCATCTCTTTGGGAACAGTCGCTTGCGGAGCCGTGTCAGGGAACTCCAGTGTAGGCGGTTGCCATATCAGCAGACCGCCATCGGGCGGCGAAGCAGTACCAATCTGAGCACACGCAGCGCATGTGACAAGGAACAAGATTAATATGCGGCGTGTCCCATGCATCGTGCCCTCATTCTAGTCGAGCGTAGTTGTTGATAACAGGCGTTAGCGTGAATTATCCCGAAGAAGGAACTCTGCATTGCGGTCGCTCTCAGGTGACTACTTGCCCTCCACCTGCCGGGTCTCTTCGGTGCGATCCTTGGTTTGGTCAGCCTGTGCGAAGGCTTCATTGCGGGGAATTTGTAAGTCCAACTCCGCGATCGGCGCCACCTGGGCGCTTCCTTGTGCCAGAGTCAGCTTGAGAACGTGTCCACCGTGCTGGCGATCATCGGTGAGATAGTGCCAATGGTAGCCCGGAACGCTGATGCCTTTGCTGAAGGCAGGACTTCGAATGCCGATCAGAATTCCTCGTGTCGTGGGGTAGTCATGAATCGATTGAGTCTTGACGACCTCAGCCAGCGGTTTGTAGGGCTTGTTCTGGGGGGCGACCGCGCGCACCGACACGTCGCGAAATACGCCATCGATCCGGATGGCATAGAACAAGGCAAGGTTCTGCAGGCGCTCGTCCAGCCACTTCTCGAGTTCCAGTAGAGGGAGAGCGGCTTCGGACCTGATGGTCTGGGTGGGATGGAAGTGGGTTACGTATGCGAGCGGCGTCTTTTCCAGCGGTCCGGAAATGACCACCGAGCCGTCCGCCTTGGCGTGATAGAAGACGCCATCGATGGCGACCATTTCGCCGTCGAGCCGGTTGTAGGTTCCAATCCCAAAGTCGCCCTTGGCGCCGAGTTCCCGAATCGTCAGGTCGCCGTCGTAAGTTCCCGCCAGCAGTGCGTCAATCGTCGAATAGGTATACAGAGTGGAAGTGGACTGTGCGCTCGCCTGCCATGCTGCAACCGAAATCGTCAGCACCAGCAGCATCAGCCGCGCGGCCGATCTACCGTAAGGTCTCATAATACCTGCCATAACTCTCCCCGGAGTGTCATGTTGAGCGTAGCGAAACATCCCATTTAAACTGCCCCAGCCCACGCCGCTCTGAGCCTTCGAGTTCCTTCGCTTCGCTCAGGATTTCGGCAGGCGGCTCATACGCCGCCTCATCGCCTCAACTTCGTTCGCTGCGCTCGCTCAGAATGACACCTCATTCATTGCGCGAATTTTCGGCGCAAACTCAGGATGACACTACTACGAATTTTTCAGCAGCCTGCTAGAACCCAACTGTTCGTACGGCCAGGTTGCCCGCGTCGTCGATGTACAAGGTTCCCGAAGAATCGAAGGCGAGTGCATTGGGCGAGAGCAGTGCAGCGCTGGTGGGAGAACGGCCGTCGCCGGTGAAGCCCGCCGTGCCGTTGCCAACCACGGTCGAGATGGTACCGGCGTCGACCTTTCGGATGATATTGTTGCCGGTATCGGCGATGTAGATTTTCCCGGAGGAGTCGACCGCTACCGCCTGAGGATTATTCAGTTGCGCGCTGGTGGCTGGGCCGCCATTGTTGCAGGCGGTGGTGGTCTGGCACCCGCCTCCGGCCGTGTTGTTTCCCGCGACGGTGGTGATGTTGCCGCCTGAAACCTCGCGAATCACAAAGTTGGCCGTATCGGCGATGAAGAGGTTTCCGGAGGAGTCCACGGCCACGGACTGCGGATTATTCAACTGCGCGCTCGTCGCCAGCCCGCCATCGCCGCTGAAGCCGCCGGCCCCGGGGGTTCCCGCCACCGTGGTAATCACGCCCGTCGAGAGAACGACCTTGCGGATGACATTGTTGCCCGTGTCGGCGATGTAAAGGAGAGTTCCGGAGGAGTCCAGCGCCACGGCCAGTGGGCCATTCAGCGTTGCGACGGTGGCGGCGCCGTTATCTCCGGCAAATCCCGCGATGCCGGTTCCTGCAATCGTGGAGATCACTTGAGATGAAGCGGCGACCTTACGGATGACGTTGTTGCCCGTATCGGCGATGAAGAGGTTTCCAGCGGAATCCATGGCCACGCCCTGCGGGAAATTCAGTGTTGCGTTCGTGGCAAGACCGCCATCTCCGCTATATCCATGCGAGCTGAGGGTGCCCGCGATCGAGGTGAGCAGGCCAGTGGAACGGTTAGCTTCGCGGATGACATGGTGACCGGCGTCGGCAATGAAAACATTACGCGAGGAATCCACGGCGAGCCCTCGCGAGTTGCTCAAATTACCCGTCGTGCTTGTGATTGAGCTGATGTCCCCGCCCGACGACCCGCAACCTGCCAGCAACAAACCGGCGATAAGCAGGACAAGCAAAAGAACGATTGACAGCCTCCGGACAATCCGGGATGGGCTGGAAAACTCCATGACGACCTCCTGGAAGAGGTAATTGAATTCGTTGTGCTATCTATTCCAGAGACTTCCAGCATACACCACGGCGGGGCGACAGCCTGGCAGCGCTCGAGATGACGAACTCGAAAAAAAGGTTTTTCAGCAGCCTGCTAAAGCGCCCAGGTGGCGCCGAAAAACGCGGCGCGGAACCTGGGGCACCCGGGGGAGGGTGGGCAGCGAAGTTAACCGTTGCTCAGCAACCTGCTGGTGCTCAGGCTGACATGAAGCGAGGCGATCAGTGGCCGGACGAGTGCTGCTTTTTCCAGCTCTTCGTCGCCTTCTTTTGCGATTTCACGTTCTTCTTATTCGCCTTCTTTTGTTGCTTAAGGGTCTTCTTATACGCCTTCTGCGAGGTCTTCGTCGCCTTGTGGTGCGCGGCCGAATCGGCATGGACGACAGGCGGAACGGTAAGCGCCAGACCGAGAAGGACAAACAGGATAAAGGCTGTAATTTTCTTCACGTGCTCTCCATGGAAAAAACTCTTCTGCCCCAACACGCTCAACTGCGGCGCTTGCCGGGACTCTTGCGGAATTTTACAACGAGAGCTGCCGGATTAAGGAAACATTCCCGTCCGCGCCGGGTACGTTTCGGGTACCCGGCTCCTGACGAAAAGGCAACCTGATTGAGCAACTTGCGGGCTACAGAACGTATTTGCCCGCCTCGAGAGTTCGGGCCGCAACCTGTTCCTGCAAGGCGATAACGTTGGCGGGCTCATGTTTTGCAAGCCGCCGCAGGATGGCCATTTGCGTGCGCAGCATGTCGCCCTCGGCGACGCAGGCCAGGACCTTTCGTGCCGCCGCCTCGATGCGGGACATGGCTCCGGAAAAGTAGATTTGCGTCATGGCCGCCGGCGTAGAGCCTTCCGGAGAGGCCAGCTTCAGGGCGCGTGCCAGTGCGCTATCCATGGCGTAGCATTCGATGACCATGTCGGCGATGGCGGCCATCACTTCCTGATGGTCGGCCATCTTGTCCATGTATTTCTGCGAGGCGACGCCGGCGACGAACAGGCACATCTTCTTGGCGTTCGCCAGTAATGCGCGCTCGGCGGCCAGCGGGCCTTCGGCTTCGTCGCCGAACGAGGGACCGCTCATCACTTCGTCCATCAGTTTTTTGATGGCAGGCAGCAAGGGAAGCTGTCCGCTCATGGCGCGCTTGAGCAGCCAGCCGGTGATGATGAGGCGGTTGATCTCATTGGTGCCTTCGAAGATGCGGTTGACACGCGAGTCGCGATAGGCGCGCTCTGCGGGATACTCTTCGACAAAGCCGTAGCCGCCATAGATCTGCATGGTTTCGTCGACGACGAAATCGAGTAGCTCCGAGCACCAGACTTTGATGATGGAGCACTCGACGGCGTACTCCTCGATGGCGCGGCGAATTTCCGCGGCGGCGCCCTCGGAGTGCTTGTCGATCTGCCCGAGTGCGCTGTCCATCATGCCGACCGTGCGGTAAATCATCGACTCGCCAACATAGATCTGCGCAGCCATCTGCGCTACTTTTTCGCGAATCAGGCCGAAGTCGGCAATTGTCTTGTGGAAGGCCTTGCGTTCCTTGGCCCATCCGATGGCGTTTTGCAGGCTGGCGCGCGCGCCTCCCACACAGGCAGCGCCCAGCTTGAAGCGTCCGACGTTGAGGATGTTGAAGGCGATGATGTGGCCGCGGCCCACTTCGCCCAGAACGTTCTCCACCGGCACCTTGCAATCGTTGAGAATGAGCGGGCAGGTGCTGGAGCCGCGAATGCCGAGCTTGTGCTCTTCCGCGCCCGGCGTGATGCCCGGGAAGGTGCGCTCAATGATGAACGCGGTAAACTTTTCGCCGTTGACTTTGGCAAACACGATGAAGAGGTCGGCGAAACCGGCGTTGGTGATCCACATCTTTTCGCCGTTCAGCAGGTAGTGCCCGCCATCAGGAGAAAGCACGGCGCGGGTGCGGCAATTCAGGGCATCGGAGCCACTGGAACTCTCGGAAAGCGCATAGGCGCCAATCCATTCGCCGCTGGCCAGCTTGGGCAGATACTTCCGCTTCTGCTCCTCGGTGCCGAAATAGACGATGGGCAAAGTGCCGATGCCGGCGTGCGCTCCCCAGGTAACGCTGAAGCTGGCCGACTTGGAGGTGCGGTCGGCAATGATGGCCGAGGAAACCTTGTCCATGTCCGAGCCGCCGTACTCCTCGGGGACATCAACCGAAGTGAGGCCCAGATCGCTGGCCTTCTTCAACAACTCGCGGCAGAGCGCGTAGTCCTTCTGCTCGATCTTGCCGGCTACGGGCATGATCTCGTTGTCGGCGAACTCTTCCGCGGTCTGCGCGATGAGCCTGTGCTGATCGTCAAAGTCTTCAGGGGTGAAGACCTCGTCGGGACGAGGTTCGGAGATCAGAAAAATTCCGCCGGAAATTTTGGCCGGAGTGATTGGAGATGTTGTGCTAGCCATACGACTTCCTTTCAATTAGAACTTAGAGCTGCCGCGCGGGACCCGCCATTCACAAATCGTTTAGATTCCATTTTTCAGAGGTGCGATATTGAAATTCATCACTCCGCCGGCCCCAGGTTGGCGCCGAAAAACCAAATGAGCCGTTTGCTACGAACGGAGCAGCCTGACCGAGACGCGCGGCGCGTCTCAAAGGAGTGCTCGTCGGCGCGGAACCTGGGGCACCCGACCCCTTCAAAGAAACGCAGCAGCTCTACGCGATGCTCTCGAATATGCCTGCCGCGCCCATGCCGCCGCCTACACACATCGTCACCAAGCCGTAGCGACCCGCGGCGCGCCGCCGAAGTTCGCGCAGAATGGTGGCCGTGAGCTTTGCGCCAGTGCAGCCCAGCGGGTGCCCGAGCGCAATGGCTCCGCCGTTGGGGTTGACCTTGGCGGGGTCTAGCCCCGTTTCCCCGATCACGGCGAGCGCCTGCGCCGCGAATGCCTCGTTCAGTTCAATGCACTCGATATCGGAAAGCGACAGGCCGGCCATCTTGAGCGCCTTCGGGATGGCATATACCGGGCCAAGGCCCATTTCTTCGGGCTTGCAGCCAGCCGTAGCGAAGGCCACGTAGCGGGCCAGCGGTTTGATGCCCAGTTGACGCGCTTTATCCGCCGACATCACGAGGGCGGCAGCCGCTCCGTCGGACATTTGCGAGGAGTTGCCGGCCGTGACCGTTCCCTTGGCGTGGAATGCGGGCCTCAAAGCGGCGAGCGCTTCCGGAGTGGTGTCGGCGCGCGGGCCTTCGTCGACGCTGAAGACAATCTGCTCGGTGGCCAACTTGAGAGCCGTGCCGCCGCGCCCGCCGGAGCTGTGAGCCGGGGTGGTGAAGGTGACGGGCACCGGCACGATCTCGTCATGGAAGTTGCCGGCAGCAATGGCCCGCAGCGCTTTCTGATGGCTCTGGTAGCTGAATTCGTCGGCTTGCTCGCGCGTGATTCCGAAGCGCGCGGCGACGCGTTCCGCGGTGAGGCCCATCGAAAGATAGGCGTCCGGGTAGTTCGACACCAGCCATGGATTCGCCGAGACCTTGTGGCCGCCCATGGGAATCATCGACATCGATTCCGTGCCGCCGGCGATGATGGCCTCAACCCCGCCCGCCATGATGCGTTCGGCCGCCATGGCAATGGCCTGCAAGCCGGAGGAGCAGAAGCGGTTGATGGTCATCGCCGAGGTTTCGACCGGGAGCCCGGCGCGAAGCGAGGCAATGCGGGCGACGTTCAGTCCCTGCTCGGCTTCCGGCATGGCGCAGCCGAGAATCACGTCTTCGATCTCGCGAAGATCCATCTGCGGCACGCTTGCGAGCGCACCCTTGATGGCGATGGCCGCAAGATCGTCGGGGCGGCTGGCGCGCAGAGTGCCTTTGTAGGCGCGGCCAACGGCGGTGCGGACACAAGATGCAATTACGACTTCACGCATGTTTTAGTTTCCAGAAACTTGATTTGTAAAACCAGCACTCGACAAAAACTTTATCGGTTCGTTCCCGGTGTCATTCTGAGCGGAGCGAAGAATCCCGGCACAGCGTTGGGCTGAAACGCAGCCGAAGGATTCATCAGAAAGCTCGGAATAGCGCCGGTTGGGGGCAGCTTCCGGGGATGCTTCGCTTCGCTCAGCATGACAGCCTGAACTAGCTTTGCTTCGCTCGCCATGGCACCCTGACTTATGCAACGAACTCACAAAAACAGCACCCTTAGTTCCGCATCACCTTGCCGGTCTTCAGCGTGTAGGCAATGCGCTCCACCGTCTTCTTTTCGCCGCAGAGCCCCTTGAAGTGCTCGCGTTCGAGGTCGAGCAGGTACTGTTCGCTAACTGGTGTTCCCGGAGAGATTGCGCCACCGCAGAGCACCTCGGCGATCCGGTTGGCAATCTTCACCTCGTGATCGCTGATGTAATCTCCCTGGCGCATCAGATGCGCGCCCAGCTTCAAGGTCGCAAGCATGTTTTCGCCCGGCGCCGGCAGGTCTGTACGCGGAATCGGCGGCTTGTAGCCGGCCCTCACCATTTGCAGCGCGCGGGTCTTGGCGTCGCAGAGAATGCGGTCGCGGTTCATCGAGATGGCGTCGCGGGGGCCAAGAAAGCCGAGCGAACGCGCTTCAGCCGCCGAGGTGGAAACCTTTGCCATGGCTATGGTTTCGAAGGTGCGCCTGAGGCCCTCGACCACCTCGACCGATTCTCCCCGCCCTTCGGGGCGAACCGTAGAGGCCGCGTCGAGCGCCCGCAGCAACATTTCTTTGCAGCCGCCTCCGGCGGGCAGCAGGCCGACCCCGCTTTCCACCAGTCCCATATAGAGTTCGGCATGGGCCTGGCGAACCGGGGCGTGCAGTGCGATTTCGCAGCCGCCGCCGAGCGCGAGGTTGAACGGCGCAATCACCACCGGCTTGGGCGAGAACTTGATGGCCTGCGTCATGCTCTGGAAGGCGCGTACCATCTGATCGATCTCATCCCACTCCTGCTCCTGCACGGCCATCAGCACCAGCATGAGGTTGGCGCCCACCGAGAAATTGGCAGCGTCGTTGGTGATGACAAAGGCTTCGAAGTTGGCACCCGGACCGTCGGGCTTTGCGGCCGCAGCTCCCATCGAAAGGTCGAATCCCGGGGCGAAGCCAAGCGTCTGCGAGATAAGCTGGCCGATGTCGGGCCCAATGGAGTTCATCTTGGAATGGAACTCGATGCAGCCCACTCCGTCGCCGAGGTCGATCAGCGAGGCCCCGGCATTGCGCTTCACTTCGCCGTTGCTCTTCTTCATCACGGTCACGGAACTCACGCCAGAGGGAACTTCCTCGTCCTTGTATTCGCACTCGCCGCTCGCCAGATCGAAGTAGCGGCGTCCCGAGCGCGTGCCTGGGGCGCACTCATACCAGCAGCGGCGTTCGCTGCCCAGCACTCGCTCGACGTTGGCGGGTATCGTCCGACCTTCGGCGCGCATGCGGGCGACGGTCGGTTCGACGCCAGCCGCGTCCCACAACTCGAACGGACCAAGCTCCCAGTTGAAGCCGAGACGCATGGCGCGGTCGATATCGGCGATGCTGGAAGCGATTTCAGGAATGCGATTGGCCGAGTAAAGCCACAGCTCGCTCAAGGCGGTCCAGAGAAACTGCCCGGCTTTGTCTTGCTTTTGCTTTCCATCGCCGATCAGAGTTTTCAGGCGCGCGCCAAGGTCATCGATGCCTTTGGCCATCTCCAGCGCGGCAAAGTTGGGCTTGCGTCGCGCACGATACTCGACGGTCTTCCAGTCGAGCGCCTGCCGCTCTTCGCCCGAGGCGCCGCGTTGTTTGCGGTAGAAGCCGCCGTTGGTCTTGTCGCCAAGCCACTTGCGCTCGATCATCTGACGGAAGAAATCGGGGATCGCAAGCTCCGCGCGCTCATCCTGGACGCGGGCCTGGTTGGCGGCAACGTGTCCGACGATGTCGAGCCCAACCATGTCGATGGTGCGGAAGGTGGCGGACCTGGGCCAGCCGACGGCAGTGCCGGTGAGCGCGTCCACCTCCTCGATACGTCAAATCCATCTGCTGCATGAGCCGAACGGCGTTGAGCATGCCGAAGATGCCGATGCGGTTGGCGACGAAATTGGGCGTGTCGTTGGCGTAGACAATGCCCTTGCCCAAGCGCAGATCGCAGAACTGCGCCAGCGAACGTATGGCCTCGGGATCGGCCGCCGGGGTGGCAATGATCTCCAGCAGGCGCATGTAACGCGGGGGATTAAAGAAATGGGTGCCAAACCAGTGCCGCTGGAACTCTTCGGAAAAGCCTTCGCAAATCTTCGCCACCGGCAGACCGCTGGTGTTGGTGGTGACGATCGTTCCGGGCCGGCGAATCTGGGCGACCTTGCCAAGCAGCGCGCGTTTAATGTCCAGGTCTTCGACGACGGCTTCGATTATCCAGTCGCAGTCGGCGATCAAGCCGAGATTGTCATCGAAGTTCCCGACGGTGACCAGCCGCGACAGAGGGGCTTCGAAGAACGCGGCAGGCTTCGACCGGCGGGCGTTTTCCAGTCCGGCTGCGGCGAGACGGCTGCGGGCAGCGCCAGATGTCTCCGAAGACTTGCAAGAGCAAGGGTTCATGTCCAGGAGCACGGAACGGATTCCGGCATTGGCCAAGTGAGCGGCTATCCGGGAACCCATGGTTCCGGCACCGAGTACGGCTACCTTTTCAATCGTGTTGCGCATTGGGTCGTATATCTGCCGCCTGGGAAGCTTGGCCGGAGCAGCAGCTAAACAAAATTGGATGTCGAAAAGGCAGGAAAGGGAGATTTACTATTGAGTTAAGACGGCCAAAGTGCCGCATTCGATTGAATTTGAAGGACTTGTCAGGGGTTGGGTCGGCTGAAAACGGCTCTAAAATAGAGACAGGCGCGCGCCGAAAATGTGGGGTGAGGATGGCAACGACGCGCGCCTTTATTTAATTGAACCTACTTTAGAGAAGTACTCTGATTCAGTCAAGTAAATTCATACCGTCATAAGATTCGCTTAAAGTGGCTCCAGTAGCGGAGAACGACGATTTGCGTGCGGTAGATCACGCGAAAGAGTGACGCATAAACAGGGCTGATTTTAGTCCTCCGGGATCAGAGTTCCGGGTGCGCCCGGACGTACTTCCGGGCTATCTGCGCCACCTGTCGTTCACCGGGGTAGGTAAGCTTCTGGTTGGCTTGCTCCAGGGGCAGCCAGACTGCCCGCCGCACCTCCTTGCGCATGGGGGGCTGAATATCTCCCAGGCGGCCCGAGGCATAGCGGAACAGGAAGAAGGTTACAACCTTGAAGACGCGTTCACGCCCGCCCCAGGAGCGCACGTAGAAGTATTTGATATCGGTCAGCTTGGCGATCAACTGCACCATTAGACCGGTTTCTTCGAGCACTTCGCGGATGGCGCTCTGCTCCGCGACTTCACCCTTGTCGATGGCTCCCTTGGGCAGGGCAAGGATCGCCGGGCGGCGGCGCAGTTTGACGGCGTTGCGCGTGATGCTGTCGGCGTTGACGATGTTGGGTTCAATGGCAGCGATGTGCCACTGCCCGCGCATGCGGCGCAGCACTACGCCACCAGCGGAAAACTCACGAACGGATTTTTTGGACGGCGGCGGATTCTCGCTCACGGGCTCTCTGCTGAATCTTCGCAGTTTGTGCGCGCAGAGGCAAGAGGTACATTGCCGGATTCCGGGTTCCTGTGCATCCGGTGGTAAGTTGCTGTGCATCGTAACAGACTAGGCAGCGCCTGCGGGGTGCAACGGTGACTTATCTGCAAAGGCTGGTTCGGTCGGCAAAGGCATTTTCCCACGAGCTGGCGAGGGTTTCTTCCAACCACGGTTCGGCTCTCCCTAGGATACCGAAACTTGGCCTTGCGCTCGGTGGCGGATTTGCCCGCGGCTTGTCTCACGTAGGCGTGCTGAAGGTTCTCGATGAAGAGAACATCACCGATCGACTATATGGCCGGAACCAGTGTGGGATCGGTGATCGCGGCGGCATATTGCAGCGGAGTCTCGGCCAAAGAGCTGGAAGAGATTTCCAAGATGGTGCGTTTCCGCGACTTTGCGCGCTGGACGGTGTCGCGTTACGGGATCTGCAATAACGACCGCATGCAGGAGTTTCTGCCGCGGGTGGTGAAGGTGAAAACCTTCGAGGAGCTGCAGATTCCACTGGCGGTGGCGGCAACAGATTTCGTAACCGGAGAGCCGGTGGTTTTCCGCAGCGGCCCCATTTGCGATCCGGTGCGCGCCAGTTGCGCGTATCCAGGGATGTTCGCACCCGTGCAGGTGGGCGGTCAATGGCTGGTGGACGGAATGCTTGGACACGCCGTACCCAGCACCCCACTGCGCGAAATGGGCGCTGACTACGTGATTGGCATTTACCTGAACGCCCACTGGGTTCAATTGCGCGGGCCTCGGCATCTGTTCGACGTCATAGGGCAGTGTTTCTCGATTGCGCAGGCACGGATGAGCGCGCAGTGGAGAAAAGACACCGATCTCGTGCTGGAGCCGGACGTCGATGGCTTTTCATACGACGGATTTGACCGCTCCTCCGAACTGATTGCCAGCGGGGAAAGAGCCATGCGCGCCGCGCTCCCGGCACTAAGAAAGTTTCTGGAGGGCAAGTCGGCGACGGCAAATGAGCTGCTGGCCAAGGCCGATGCGAAGCCGCACATGACCGCCGCGTAAGCGCCCTCAGCGAGCGTTCAACGAGGTGAGACCGTGAAGTGAGAACGGGTGTCCCAATAAAGGGTATGCCGGCGCTCAACGGGTAAGTGGCGACAGCCTTTTCCACAGTTGACACAAAAGTCTAGGCACAGTTGATCATCGCATTAGGTGATTATGCCTATTCTCCAGGTTCGGCCCGCGTAGAGAATGACGCAATGCTGAAGCACATGAATGGATTCGTCGAGGCACATGACCGTTATTTGGCGCTGGACCTGGCCCGCGTCGACTGCAGAACCCCGCAGCAGAAAGAGTTTATGCACATCGAACTGATGCGCGCCTATCTCGAAGTGCAATTGAGGGCATCGCAGATCGCAGGTTTGCAGTACGCCGACGGCATGTGCTTTGCCGACATGCATTGAGCTGCTGCTGCCGCCCTTGCGAGGCCAACAGAAAAGCCGCGCGTTGCCGCGCGGCCAACTTCAGTCTTCGATGTGCTTTGCTTATTTCAGGTGAACGAGTTTGCTGGCAACGTCGTTAGCCAGTTCGCTGTAGTCCTTCTTTTCCAAGCCCAACACCTTCTTGTTGTACTCGTCGATCTTGGCGGAGTAGTTCATCGAGCAGAACTTCGGCCCGCACATCGAGCAGAACGACGCTTCCTTGTAAAACTTGTCGGGCAGGGTCTCGTCGTGCATGGCGCGCGCGGTTTCCGGATCGAGCGAGAGTTCGAATTGCTTTTCCCAGTCGAAGGTATAGCGCGCGTGGCTGATGGCGTTGTCGCGATCCTGCACTCCGGGCCGATGCCTCGCCAGGTCTGCGGCGTGGGCGGCGATCTTGTAAGCGATGATGCCGTCCTTCACGTCCTTGTCGTTGGGCAGGCCGAGGTGCTCCTTCGGGGTGACGTAGCACAGCATGGCCGCGCCATACCAGCCGATCATCGCGGCTCCGATCGCGGATGTAATGTGATCGTAACCGGGCGCGATATCGGTCACCAGTGGTCCGAGAGTGTAGAACGGAGCGCCATCGCACCACTCCACTTCCTTGTCCACCTGCTCCTTGATCTTGTCGATGGGAACGTGGCCGGGGCCCTCGATCATCACCTGGACGTCGCGTTTCCAGGCGACCTTGGTTAGCTCGCCCAGGGTCTTCAACTCCGCGAACTGCGCCTCGTCGCTGGCGTCGGCAATGCAGCCCGGGCGAAGGCCGTCGCCGAGCGAGTAGCAGACATCGTACTTCGCCATGATCTTGGTGATTTCGTCGAAGTGCTCGTAGAGGAAATTCTGTTTGTGGTGATGGGTCATCCACTGCGCCAGAATGGCGCCGCCACGGCTGACGATTCCGGTGATGCGCTTGGCAACCATGGGAACGTATTGAATCAGCAGACCGGCATGGATGGTCATGTAATCCACGCCCTGTGCCGCCTGCTCCTCGATGACCTCCAGCATGATCTGCGGGGTCAAATCCTCGATCCGCTTTACCCTGGCCACGGCCTCGTAGATGGGCACGGTGCCGACCGGAATCGGCGAGTGGCGCAGAATGGCCTCGCGGATGTTGTTGATTTCGCCGCCGGTCGAGAGATCCATCACCGTATCGGCGCCGTAGTGTACCGAGGTGTGCAGCTTCTTCAGCTCCTCATCGACGTTGGAGCTGACCGCCGAATTGCCGATGTTGGAGTTGATCTTGCACAGCGCAGCCACGCCGATGGCCATGGGTTCGACTTCGGGGTGATTGATGTTGGCCGGGATAATTAAACTGCCCGAGGCAAGTTCGGAGCGCACTGCTTCCGGCGTAAGCTTCTCGCGCTCGGCCACATACATCATCTCTTCCGTCACCAGCCCCTTGCGCGCATAGTGCATCTGCGTCACATTGTCGTCGCCGGTACGGGCAGCCTCCGCCCGGCGCCTGGCAATCCATTCCGCCCGAATCTTTGGGATTCCAACGCCTGGGAATACCCTTACCGTCGTGGTTCCCGTTGTCGCTACCGTTCGGTGGTCATAAGACAGCTCTCCCTTGGCTGGAAAATACAATTATACGCCCCGGCAGCTCTGGTCCAAACGCCGCAGCGACGTGGGCAAAGCCTCTACTGGCAAGCAAATTCAGTGATGTAGCTTGAAAGGCGCAGCTACGCTCGTGGTCGCGAAAGAAATTCCAAGTCCATCCCTGGACGACTAGATTCCGGTTCAAAGCTTGACCAAATAATCCAGAGAGCGTAGCCTGATCAGACTAGGGTGAGTGCCGGGGCCGATATTTTCCCGCATCCCCGGTTGTGGGCTTCAGCATCTTTTCTCTTGTATGCACACTCGGCGGCGCAAATACGCTCAATTCGGAATCGTCATTGCAATTATCGTGCTGGGGCTCGGATACCTGGCTTATACCGGCGTCCAGGAGAGTAAGAGCTACTACGTCACGCTGAAGGAACTGAACACCATGGGCGAGAGCGCTTACAGCAAGCGTCTGCGCGTCGCCGGCAACGTGGAAGCCGGTTCCATCCAGCGTCAGGGCACGCGCGTTCAGTTCGCGCTGCGAGAAGAGGGGCGCTTGCTGCCGGTTGTTTATAACGGTACGGAGGCTCCTCCCGACACGTTCAAGGACGATTCCCAGGCATTGGCCGAGGGTACCTATGGGCGCGACGGCGTATTCCATGCCAACAAGCTCCAGGCCAAATGCGCCTCGAAGTATGCCCCCAAACCGGGGACCGGCGGCGCCCAGGCGGGGACCACCGAAAAAGCACAAGCCGGTTCTGCTAATCTTTCGCAGTGAAATCTTCCGCCTCGATGCCGCCCACCGGCAGTTGCGCGCCCGCCAGCGCGCCGCAGCAAACGCCTGCGACCCTCGCGGCCAATGCCGGGCCGGTTGTCTCACTGCAAGGCGTTGTTCGTCATTTCGGCCGCTTTGCAGCCCTGCGCGGAGTTACGGCTGAATTTCCCGCGGGCAGGCTGTATCTGATTCTCGGCGAAAACGGAGCCGGCAAGTCCACGCTCCTGCGCATTATGGCTGGGTTGCTGAAGCCGACTCGCGGTTCCGTTACCATGCTGGGTTCGACCGACCTGCGCGAGGTGGCTTCGCGCATGGGCTACATGGGACATGCTCCCCTGCTCTACGATGAACTGAGCGCGATGGAAAACCTGCGATATTTCGCCGGTCTCTATGGCGTTGGCAATAGCGGCGACGACGATGCGCGTTGCCGGGCGGCGATTCAGTTGGTGGGGCTTGATCCGGAGTTGAAGCGAAGCGTCGGACAGTATTCGCAGGGCATGCGTCAGCGAATTTCGCTGGCTCGCGCCATTGTGCATGACCCGGAGCTGCTGCTGTTGGACGAGCCATTCTCGAACGTCGACGTGCAATCGGCCAGGGAGATGGCGCGGCTGTTGGGAAAGATGCGCGATGACGGCAAGACAATCTTTGTAGTTACCCACCAGCCTATCGTGCTGGAGGCGGTCGCCGACGAGTCGTTGCTGCTTTCCGCCGGACTGCTTGCCGCCCGCGAGCGCGGGTTGCCGGAATACCTGAAATTCCCTTACAGCCAGCGCGCGGATCACCCGGTTGAGAATGTTGAGGATTTGGATAAGGGCGACGATGGCGCTTGCCCGGGTTCCGCGGAAGGCGGTGAGCGATGACCGTGATGGCCGTGGCGCGCCGCACCTTGACGAAAGATTTGCGTTTGGAATGGCGCGCGAAAGACGCAGTCAATTCCATGCTGTTTTTCGCACTGCTGGTGGTGGTGATCTTCAGCTTCAGCTTCGATCCCACGGCCGAGGAGTCGCGCCGCATCGCGGGCGGATTGGTCTGGGTGGCGTTCCTGTTTGCCGCCGTGGTTGCTCTTAACCAGACGTGGGCGCGGGAGCTGCGCAACCAGGTGCTGGACGCTTATCGAGTATCGCCGGCGCCGGCGGTTTCGCTGTTTCTGGCCAAAGCGGTGGGGAATTTTATTCTGGTCGGCGTGCTTGAGGCGCTGATGACTCCGCTGTTTGTGGTCTTTTACAATTTGCGGTCGGTGGGGCCGGTTTATCAGTTGTTAGTGATCGCCGCGCTGGGAACATGGGCGCTGGTGGTCAACGGAACGTTCTTCGCCGCCATCTCAATACGTACCCGCAGCCGGGAGATCATGCTGCCGCTGATCCTGTTCCCGATTTCGATTCCAGCGCTGCTGGCGATGGTCGACGCCACGACTTCCGTGCTGACCGGCGAAGCCTCGCCGCGCTTCTGGATACAGTTGCTCGCCGTCTATGACTTGGTGTTTACCACGGTGTGCCTGGCGCTGTTCGACACGGTGATCAATGCCGAATGACACGATTTGCCAAATGATGGTTCCGAAAGTGATTAACGCCACATGAAACGATCATTTTCGTTTTTCGCTCTGGTTACGCTCGCGCTGCTCTCCTATGCCCTTTACCAGGGACTTGTGGTGGCTCCCACGGAGTCCACCATGGGGGACGTGCAGCGGATTTTCTACTATCATCTGCCGCACGCATGGGTGGCATTTCTGCTGTTCTTCGTCAATTTCCTGGCCTCCATCTGGTATTTAGCCCGGCGTACCGAGCGCTCTGACGCGCTGGCGTTGGCCAGTGCCGAGGTGGGAGTGGTCTTCTGCACCGTGGTGCTGGTGACGGGCCCGCTGTGGGCGCGTCCGGTGTGGGGTATCTGGTGGACATGGGATGCGCGGCTGACCAGCACGCTCGTGCTCTGGCTGATCTACGTCAGCTACCTGGTGCTGCGGCGCTTCGCCACGGGCGCGCAGACACAAGTGCTTGCGGCGGCGCTGTCCATATTCGGATTCCTGGATGTTCCAATCGTGTATCTGTCGATCCGTTATTTCCGCACGCAACATCCGCAGCCGGTGATCGCCGGCGGCGAAGGCTCGGGTCTCGACCCGCGTATGTGGACCGCCGTGCTCTGGAATCTGGCGGGCTTTCTGTCGTTTGCGCTGCTGCTGATCTGGCTGCGATACAGGCTCGCATTGGCCGAGAATGCCGTGGAGGAAGCACACGCCAACCGCGCTCTCGGCCCGGTGACGGAGATCCGACGCAGCAAGCATGGCGGCGGTGAGTCCGCGCCGGAGTACGACTCGGCGCCGAAGGTGGGGAACAAGCCGCGATGAAATTCTTATACCTGGCGTATATTGCTACCTGGACAATACACATCCTCTACATTCTGTATCTCACGGGCCGTTACAGGCGCTTGCGTGAGGAACGGAAAGAGTTGGAAAAGGAATGAATGGGCGAGCCATTGAGTCCGGCAACTGAAGCTCTGCGCTTCCCAGTTCCGGTTCCTCCGGAACCGGGGAAGACCGTGGAGATAGTACCGGGCGTGCACTGGCTGGTGACGTCGCTTCCTTTCCGGCTGCGGGCCATCAATCTCTGGCTGCTGCGCGACGGCGATGGCTGGACCATGGTCGATTGCGGCTTCCCGCTGCCTGAAGTGCGGGAACAGATCGAAGCCGCATGGTCAGCCACGCTCGGCGGACTGCCCATTACGCGCCTGTTTGTGACCCACCATCATCCCGACCACGTAGGCAATAGCCGCTGGCTATGCGAACGCTGGGGAATTCGTCTCACCTTCACGGGCGGCGAGCGCGAAAAAGCATTGAAATTGATGGGCAGCCAGTGGGCGCAGGAATCGGCCCACCGCATCGCATTTTGGCGCCGGCACGGTTTGTCGGAAGCGGCGGCGGCCAACATCAATGAGCATTGGGGCCGCCATAGACATCATTTTCGACCGGTGCCGGAGGAGTGGAACCCGGTTGAGGATGGAGACTTGGCTGTCCATCGGCGGTGCCCGCTGGCAGGTGATTGTCGTCCAGGGACACACCCACGCGCAGGCATTGCTGCACTCGCCGGAGCGCAATCTGCTGATCTCTGGAGACCAGGTACTGCCCGAAAATTACTCCCAACGTCAGCGTCTTCGGCGACCGGCCAAACTCGGAGCCGCTGGGACTGTTCCTGGCCAGCAACCGCCGCCTTGCGCAGAGCTGCGGAGACGTGCTGGTGCTGCCATCGCATAACCGCCCGTTCATGGGGCTGCACGCTCGCATACAGGAGATCGAAGCTCATCACCATGAAAGACTGGCAAAGATCGAGGCTTGGCTGGACGGTAGTCCGATGACGGCTGCGGCGCTGCTGCCGGAGCTATTTGGAGACGGCCTCAACGGCCATGAGATTGGCTTTGCGATTGGCGAAGTGATCGCCCACCTACACCATCTGGTTGCCGAGGGACGCGCCGCAACCATCGAGCGCAACGGAACCGTCTTGTTCGCGCGCGTCGGTCCTCCCAAAACCGAGCACTGACAAAGCTTGTGAGAAGAAGCAGCGTTTCTTCAGGTTAATTTCCCCATCACGTCTTTCTGCCGCTCCAGGAAAACCACCCCACGTCAGTCCAAAAGCGGGACGGGACGTGGGGCACCCGCCTCTGGAATTTATCTTGATGGGTGCCCCAGGTTCCGCGCCGCCAAGAAACTCTTTTGAGACAATCCGCGCAGCTTGGCTGGCTGCGCCGCTTGTAGCAAAGGCCACTTTGGTTGTGCGGCGCTAACCTGGGGTAGTTTTCTCTTTTTCCCCTCCCAACAAATTGCTTGACTCATGCAACTATATTAGGTAACATTTCCCATGTGAACACAAAGTCCATTGCGGTTCAGCATTGGTGGGATGAACTTGAGCGGTTGGCCCGCGTGCTTGGCCAGGTTGGTCCCGATGAGGTCTGCTGCGACGGGTTGAGCCAGCGCCAGTGCGCCATTCTGCGCACCCTGGTTGCACAGGAAGGCGCGCGGCTATCCGATCTCGCCGCCAGCTCCGGCATTACTCCCAGCGCCATGACTCGCGTGCTGGAGAGGCTGGAGGCTCGCGGCCTGGTGGAACGTGTCCGCGGAGGTCAGTCCGATGGCCGCGCCGCGATGGTCCGGATTACCACCGAGGGTCGCCGCACCCGCAAACAACTCGATGGCATGATGCGGCAGCGCACCAATCAGATCATCGGATCTATTCCCGAAAACAAACGAACCGGAGTTCTCAAGGCGCTCGCCATTCTGAATGATGCAATCGAATCCGCCGGGTGCTGCGCCTTGAATGCCCCGGTCGCAAAGCTGGTAAGAATCGAGGAAAACGAATGAAGAACGAATCCATCACTACCGCCGTCGAAGAACACTATGCGGCTGTCGCCCGCGGGGAAACCTCCAGTTGCAGCGCTCCGCTCGATCATGTCGCCCGTTCGATCGGATATTCCGATGAAGAACTTGCGCTCGCCGGCGATGCCAATCTCGGCCTCGGATGCGGGAATCCTCTGGCCCTCACTGAAATCGTTTCCGGCATGACGGTGCTCGACCTGGGTTCCGGTGCGGGCTTCGATGCCTTTCTCGCCTGGAACCGTGTCGGCGCCACCGGGCGCGTCATCGGCGTGGACATGACCGACGACATGCTTGCCCTGGCGCGGCAGAACGCCGAAAAACGCGGCGCAGCCAACGTCGAATTCCGCAAGGGATTTATTGAAAGCCTGCCGGTCGAAAGTGCGTCGGTCGATTACGTCATCAGCAATTGCGTCATCAATCTTTCGCCGGATAAGCCGGCGGTCTTTCGCGAAATCGCTCGGGTTCTGAAACCCGGTGGGCGGTTTGCGGTGAGCGACATTGTGCTTCTCCGTCCGCTATCGCAAGAGCTTGGGCGCAGCATCAGCGCCTATGTCGGCTGCATTGCCGGAGCCAGTCTGCTCAACGACTATCTCACCACCGCGCTCGACGCCGGGCTGCGAGATCTGTCCATCCCGCGCATCGCAATCGGTGCGGACCTGATGGCAATTCTCTCGCCGGAGAGTTCAACGAGCGGCAAGAGCTCCTGCTGCGCGCCGAAGGGCGCAACGAGCGGCCAGAGCACCTGCTGCGGCGCAACCATCTCCGTCGCATCTCTCAAGAACCCGAATGACCTGGTGCGCGAGGCTTCGCGGTCCCTAGCCTCGATCAAGTTGCACGGCTGGAAGTGAGGGCGCGCAAATGAGTGAACCAACGGCTCGCAGGTTAGGATTTATCGATCGTTACCTGACCGCATGGATCTTCGGCGCGATGATTCTGGGAGTGCTTTCCGGATGGCTCGCACCCGGCATTGTTCCGTTCCTGAACCGATTCAGTGTGGGGACGACGTCGATCCCGATTGCGGCCGGGTTGATCCTGATGATGTATCCGCCGTTCACCAAGGTGCGCTACGAGGAACTGCGCGAGGTGTTCCGTAACAAGCGCGTCCTTGGGTTATCGCTTCTGCAGAATTGGGTCATTGGGCCAATCCTGATGTTCGTTCTGGCCATCGTGTTCCTGCACGGTTACCCGGAATACATGGCGGGACTCATCATGATCGGCCTTGCCCGCTGCATTGCGATGGTCATTGTCTGGAACGAGCTGGCAAAGGGCGACACGGAATACGCTGCCGGGCCTGGTTGCCTTCAACTCTCTCTTCCAGGTGTTCTTTTACTCGTTCTATGCCTGGGTGTTTATCACGGTGCTTCCGGCCCGCATAGGGTTGCGCGGCGTGGTCGTCAACGTTTCGATTGCCGATATCGCAAAGAGTGTTTTCATTTATTTGGGCATTCCATTTCTTGCCGGTTTTGTGACCCGGACGGTGCTGGTTCGGGCGAAAGGGCGTGCATGGTATGACCGCAGCTTTGTTCCGCGCGTCAGTCCGCTGACGCTGATTGCCTTGCTGTTCACGATTGTGGTGATGTTCTCGCTGAAGGGCGAATACATCGTGCGTCTGCCTCTCGATGTTGTCCGCATCGCGATTCCGCTGTTGATCTACTTCGTCGTCATGTTCCTGGTGTCGTTTTACATGGGGAAGAAGCTCGGCGCCGACTACTCCAAGACCACCACGCTGTCATTTACCGCTGCCTCAAACAATTTTGAGTTGGCCATCGCGGTTGCGGTCTCGGTGTTCGGAATCAATTCCGGAGCGGCATTTGCCGCGGTCATTGGCCCACTGGTCGAGGTGCCAGTCATGATCGCGCTGGTGAACGTGGCTCTGCGCTTCCAACGATATTTTCCGGCCCGCGTGCCAGATGCAATAGCTACAAGGGAGAATGCATGAAGGCAAAAGTATTGTTTCTTTGTACGGGGAACTCCTGCCGCAGCCAGATGGCGGAGGGCTTTCTTCGCGCCTTTGGCGGCGACAGCTTCGAGGCGCACAGCGCGGGAACGAAAGCTTCGGAGCTGAATGCGATGGCCGTCGAGGTCATGCGTGAGGCCGGCATCGACATTTCGCGACAGCATTCGAAGAACGCCACCGAGTACCTGGGAACTCACTTTGGTTACGTCATCACCGTTTGCGACAACGCGAATGAGTCGTGTCCAATTTTTCCCGGGCCATCCCTGCGGATGCACTGGCCGTTTCAGGACCCCGCGCTGGCAACCGGGTCCGAGCACGAGCGCCTGGAGATCTTCCGAAGGGTGAGAGATCAGATTGCAGGTCGAGTGCGCGAGTTCGCCGCCAAAGCCGATTCAATGAAGGCCTAGCGGGCAACTGGAATTGCGATGCGCGGATACATTCCGGCATCGGTTGTGAAATAACTTAGGCTGTCATGCTGAGCAAGGCGAAGCATCCCAGTAGACTTGTCCTACCCCGCGCCGCTTGAGGCTTTTTGATGAAATCCTTTTCGGCTTCGCATCAGCCCATGCTGTGATGGGATTCTTCGCTCGCTGCGCTCCCTCAGAATGACACTTATTCATTGGGGTGTCGCGAGTGTTTTCGCTGCGGGGCACAAAAAAGCGAGGTCGGCGAACTGCCAACCTCGCTTCTTTCATTCCCCTCGGCCCTGGTTTACGACACGTTCAGACTGACAACAAGGGGCGGCGGAGCGGTTCCAGTCTGTGGCGTTGCCGTGATCGTTACTTGCGGCGGGGCACCGCTCGAGCTGCCGCCGCCACCACCACATGCCACCATTCCCAGAGTCAGGCACGCGGCCAACCCCAGCATTAGCAGCCAACGTCTACGGCGTCCGGCAAAAACCAGTCCAATTGCGCCGAATGGCAGCAGGGTCGCCAACAGGCGTCCCGGTTTCATCAGGCTACCGATGGTGATCGTGTTACCGGACGGAACATTGACGGTCACCGTGGCCGTGTAACTGGCCGTTCCGCTGACCACTAGAATGGAAGTCGGCGAAATCGTGCAGGTCGTGTTTCCTGTTGGTGTACAAACCAGTTGTACGGTTCCGGTAAATAAGGTGGAGGGAACGAGTGTAACCGTGAAGGTCGCCGGCGTGCCCTTGGTGACCGTTATGGTTGTCACCGATGGAGTCATAGTGACAGCCGCCCCCGTGGTGCCGCCTGTGCCTACGCTGCCCGCGCCGTTACCTGTTCCTGTCAACTGAACTGTTGCAGGGAAGGTGCTGCCATTGCCGTTGATGATCAGTGTCCCTGCGCGCGAGCCCGGGGCGACTGGAGTGAAGTCCACGGCAATGGTGCACGATTGGCCTGGCAGCAGCAGAGTAGTGCAGAGATTGCCATTCAGAGCTAAAGCGAAATCGCCGGTGACTACGGGAGTGCTGCTGAAGATCAGCTTTTGTGTCGTGTCGGTATTTGTCACGGTAACTGTCTGCGCCGCACTGGTTACCCCCAATGTCGTGCTGGCAAATGTGAGACTGGCTGGCGAAACCGAGTCTTGCACCAACACACCGTTACCTTGCAGGCCCACGGTTTGGGGACTGTCAATCGCGTCGTCAAGGATCGTCAATATGCCTGAGCGGGTGCCGGCAAAAGTGGGCTTGAAGGTCACGGTGACCGTGCAAGTACTACTCGCAGCCAGGTGAGCGTTCGGAGGAGTACCGCAAGTGTTTCCTGTCACCGTGAAATCGTTGTTGGCTGTAATGCCGGGGGAGACGAACTCGAGCGTGGCTGACCCGATATTTGTGAGCGTTACGGTCTGTACCTGCGTCGGAGTGGACGCCCACCCCACTGCCTGATCCGGGAAGCTCAAGTTCGCCGTAGAGAGCGCGATCTTCGGGAAGCTTGCCCCGGAAATCATGGTTACGAAGGCATCGCCATTACCGGCGTTGGTGGTTTTTCCAACTACGTGATTGCCCGGGGTGTCGAGGGGTACGATTGGGAAATCGGTTGAGGTGGTATTGCCGGCAATGTAGAAATCGTTGTTCCCGGTCCTGCCGAGAGCGATGGCATTCCCCTGATCGAGCCTGGAGCCGCCTAAGTAGGCGGACATGACCAATGCTGTTCCGTCAGGAGTAATCTTGGCTAGATAAGCATTCTGTGTACCCCTGAGCTGATTAAGCGCAGTGTGTGCCCATCGATAACCGCAGTTGATGACCGGGATGTCAGTCGACTGGGTGCTCCCGATGATGTATGCATATCCTCCGGCGTCTACGGCTACGCCAAGACCCTGATCGTTCCCCGTGCCGCCTCGATAGGTGCAGTAATCGACCCCGGAACCGGCGGTATTAAACCTGAGAATGAATGCGTCCTGACCACCAATGGGTGTCGGAGGCGGTGAGAGGTTCATGTTAGAGCAGATGCCTCCGGTCGCGGTCCCAACCACGTAGGCGCGACCTCGGCTATCGACCGTGATCCCTCTGGCAGCGTTCACCATCTCAGTACCGTCTGTCGCCGATTGATCCCAAGGGTGTCAAATAGACGGGCTAGCCAGCGTTCCTGGCAGCCGGGAAACGTGTCCCGCCCGAGGAGTTTTATGATCCAGGCTCCGGTGCCTGGATAGTGGGTATCCGCCTGCCCCAGCCAGTCTATGCCCCCGTTTGAGGGGGCGGGTCCGGGAAGCGAAGGGTGAAGGTCAGCGGTGTTCGAGCCGCCCACCACGAAGACGTCGCCCGCCGGGTCCAGTGCCACGCCATAAGCTTCCGTGGTGGCATAGATCGGTGCTATTGGAGTGCCGACGCCAAGAATTAGCCAGGCGACATTACCCGCGCCCGAATCCGATAAGGCGCTGCCTATCTGGAAGCTTGTGCAGAGCCCCCAGTTTATGCCTCCCGATGTTCCGGGGCTGAGCGCGAATATCTTCAGAGGGGGATAATCCGTGTTGACGTTAGGGCAGCCGGTCGGTGTGGCGCTGGTGATCGCACCATAAGGGATATCAATGCCGATCTGATAGCTGCCGATAACAAACTTTGTAACGGGGTTGACAGGCCACGTAGGCGGAGGAGCCACTAACTGTCCTCCGTACACTGCGGAAAAGAAGTAATAAGTTCCGACAGCCCCCGGCGTCGCCGGACAAGTGGCCGGAGGCGCGCCGCAAGTATCAGTCGCGGAATTATGCCTGGGGGACATCGGCGAAGAGCCGAGAAATAGCGGTCCGGTATGGAGGGCGTGTCGATGTGAAGCCCGAAGTCGAGCTTGGTAACGAACGCCACGAAGATCTTCCGTGATCGGCTCAAATCCGTTGTAAGCCGGGAAAGTTGAAGGAATTCGTATGACCGGCTCACAATTACGTTCTGTTGCGGGTCTACGGCGATGGCGATTAGCCTTCGTCAGCGAGATTTCCGCCAAGATAGGTTGCGCGGATCAAGGCACCGCAACTGAGTCCAGGATCGCGATGAAGGCATCGCTGTCACCACCGTTATAGGCGCGAAGTTCCAGGCAGATCCTGGAAACTCGTGGTGCCAACCACATACACGTTAGGGCGCGGGGGAACATCGGCGATGGCGCCGACCACCGGATGCGGGTTGAGCGATAGGTCATCCAGGGCGATTCCGTTGCCGGTACGCAAAGGCGTCATGCGGGTAACGGAACGTCGCGCCCGCGATGAAGGTCGTAAATAGAACCGTAGCTCCGGTGGGATCTAACTTGGTGACGTAAGCGTTGCAGGCATTCAAGACTCCCTTGGGAACGGTGCCAGTAGTATTAACAGCCCCGGATGGGAATACTACCAAAGTCCGTCCATACCAATCGAACAGGTCTGCCCGGTGATGTAGGCATTGCCCGCGGCGTCCACCGCGATCCCATTTGCGGTGTCACCCTGAGATCCGCCCAGATAGGTGGAGTAGGACAGGGTCGGATCGATTACCAGTTCCAGGTTCTTGTCGTAGTCGCCGATTTGCAGCCGGGCCTTGCCCGGGCCGGCGAGTGCGTATTCCACGCTGACCGCTTTGGCGCTGCCTTCCACTTTCTGATAGGCGTACGGCTTGGCAAACTTGACGGGGTGACCGCTGACCTCGGCTACAAGCTCGCCTTCGGCATTGATATAGAGCTTGTCCATTCCGGAGAGCGCCAGCGCGATGGCACTGGGGTCTGCCATGGGGGCGACCACGAAATCGAATTCCAGACGGCGGTTGTCGCCGTAATAGACCACGTCCACGCCGGGGTAGGCGTCTTTGGTGCGCAGCTTGGCGAAGTTCCGCACGCCCAGCCGCCATTTGCTCGAGTCCTGACCAATGTAGTAGTTGGTAATGCCCGGCAGGGGTTCGATCGCCTCAATCCGCGCCGCCGCATTCGAGCCATCGAAGCGGAAGCGGAGGGTCTGCGTCGAGCCGGACTTGGCGGTGATGGCAATCGCCGATTCGGCAGGCCCAACCAGCACCGCATAGCCACTGCTGCGAGCCAGGAAGTGTCCTTGCTCGATCGCCGGCTCGAAGCGCAACGGCAGATTGGCATAGGTCCGCGCGGCATCGCGACTGGCGATGGCTTGCGCCAAGCCACCCTCGGCGGATAGCGATAATGGGATGACCGCAGTGACAAAAGCCAGCAAAGCGACACGGATCTTGAGCTTCATAATTCGAACACCTCGGTTGCATGCAACTACCCCCACGGTTTTGCTTGTTTCCAATCAGCAATAAACAGAGGAGGCAGCTTGGAGCATAGCAACAACTCTGGAGTGGCGGGAAGTTACGTCGGTGGTACCACTGTTGGCGCCATAAGTACCTAATAAACAGGCAGAACGCGCGTTTCGACGCTGGCCGTATGGGTGCGAAAGAGGCTGGTTTGAATTTACCGTGAGAGGAGTCGGGCAACTTGATAGGGAATAGATCCGGGAAGCAATCCAGGATGACAGAGATGCTGAGAGAGTCGTTAGGCGAGAAGCCTTATGGGACTGTTCTAAGAACGATGTCTGCGATCGGGGACGAAAGCCCGGACGCGATTAATCTGAATGACCTTCCACCGCTTATCTTCGACGCGCTCGCCGACGGCAGGGAAGAGTTCTTGCAGGATTCGGCCAATCCTATCCGCGCCCTCCATTATGACCTGTCTCTTCTCTTCGGAGCTGGGCAGGTACTCGCTATAGATGATCGTTTGCAGAGCATTGCGGACATGATGATTCAGCTGCGAAATCTTCCTGAGATCATCCAGCAATTTTCGGTGTCGTTCGCGGGCGGCGAGCAGGACCAGGAGAGGAGCGAATGCCGCCGCAAAGCCCACAACCGCGGCAGTGATCATCGCTTGCTGACGCGGCGAAACGCCAGCTTGCACGATTGCGGTGTGAATTACGAATTCCAGCAACCCGGCAGAGAGGCCAAACAGAAACACCACGAGCGCAATCAGCGCCGGCGAACCGAGAAGCGCTTGGAAAGATTTCTCGAATTGATTGCGCACCGGCGGACCACTCCTCAACAACGTTATCTATGAGATGCCGCCGCAAGCCCGCCAGGGCGGGCGAAATTTACCAAAATCTGCCTCAGCCCCTCCGGGAGCGCCGCCACGATCAGCCTGAGGCGCAACGCCAGGCCGAAACCTCTTGGCGTCTGCAGCCACGCTGGAGTATCGTGAACTCAAGCAGGGTTCCCTTCACGCACATGCTTTGGGCGCGGTCATTTTTGGCGGCTGCCGGCGGGGCAGGCGAGAGGGATTCCTCGTGTTTTGTGTTCTGTTATGGATGATCATTGCGTGCAGCAACTAGCGGGATCTCCTGCCGTCGAATTGGTGGCAGCCTCTGCCACCCCGCGCAGCATGATTCCGCTGATGCTTGCCGGCACTTGCGCATACATGAATCTGTTCGCCACGCAGCCTCTGCTGCCCATGCTGGCGGACCTGTTTCATGCCAGCAAGTTTGCCGTCAGCCTAACGGTCACGGCTCCGCCGGTTGCCATTGCATTGGCCGCCCCTGTTTTTGGCCGGCTTTCCGACCGGTGGGGCCGCAAGCGAACCATGATGTGGGCGGCCTTCCTGCTTTCGTTCTCGACCATTCTCACCGGAACGGCAGTGAGTCTCGGCCAGATTGTTGCCTGGCGCTTTCTACAAGGCGTTTTTACCCCCGGAGTGTTTTCAGTCACCGTCGCTTACATCAATGAGGAATGGGACTCGAGCCGCGTCGGGCACGCCATGGCTGTGTTTGGAACCGGAGGGATCATAGGTGGATGCATGGGCCGCATTATGGCCGGCACCATTGCGGCGCATTACCACTGGCGGTGGACCTTCATTGTGCTGGGTTGCATCAATCTAATATGGGCCGTGGCGCTGGCTAAGTTGCTTCCCCGCGAATCGCGGTTCGTGCCCGCGGCGCAGACCGTCTCGTCGTTGCGCCTGATGCTCGGCCATTTGCGCAATCGTCCGCTGCTGGCGACCTACCTGGTGGGGTCGTGCATTTTCTTTTCCATGCTGGCCATCTTCACGTACGTAAACTTTCACCTCGCTGCACCACCGTTTTACCTGGGTACGGCGGCGCTCGGTTATGTGTTTCTGGTCTACCTCGTGGGTGGAGTGATCACGCCTGTTGCCGGCCGCTGGATCGACAGACTTGGATACCGCAACGCACTCGTCGGAGCCACAGTAGTGGGTATCGTCGGCGTGCTGCTCACTCTCGCCAACTCGCTGTGGATCGTCATTGCCGGGCTCGCCGTATTCAGTTCGGCTTGTTTCATCACCCAGGCAAGCGCTAACAGCCACATCGGCAGAGTGGTGGAGCACAGCCACGCCCTGGCCGCCGGTTTATACGGTTCCTTTTATTATGTAGGCGGCGGTACCGGCAGCTCACTGCCGGCTTGGCTCTGGGATATTGGCGGCTGGAATGGTTGCGTGGCGCTGGTTGTCGTGGTGCAGATGATGAGTGCCACCATCGCATGGTTCTTCTGGTCTCACAAAGACCAGCCCGTCAAAGAGTGAGTGTAATTGGCGAGGGTGCGACGCCCCTACTCCGAAATCGCCCGAGCGTCGGGGATGACATTCTCGCTGCATTCCCCTTCACCGTATAGTTGCGGCAAAGGAAAAGATACCCAATCGGGCGGATAACTCTTCAAGTTCCAAATCTCGCCGGCATATTCACGGATAGTGCGGTCGCTGCTGAACTTCGGAGAGCGCGCCGTGTTCAGGATCGCCTTGCGGTTCCACAGCGGACGATCCAGAAATTCCTGATCGATGCGCTGATTGATCGCCATGTAAGCCGCCAGGTCGGCCACGTGGAAGAAACGGTCTCCACGATTAATCAATTCGTCGAAGATCCAGCGGAACAATCCAGGTTCCTGGGGCGAGAAGCGGTCATGGCTGAAGCAGTCCAAAATTCGCTTCACCTTGGGATCGCTCTCGTAGATCGCTCGTGGGCTATAAAGTCCCCGCTGCCGCATCATCTGAATCTCTTCCGCGCGCAGCCCGAAGATGTAAATATTGTCGCTGCCCGCCTCTTCCATCATCTCGACGTTCGCTCCGTCATAGGTCGCCACGGTGAGCGCTCCGTTCATCATCAGCTTCATATTTCCGGTGCCGGATGCCTCCATCCCGGCCGTCGAAATCTGCTCGCTGAGGTCGGCGGCGGGGATGATCACCTCCGCCAACGAAACCCGGTAGTCGGGTAGAAACGCTATCTTCAGCCGGTCTTTCACGCGCGGGTCGTAGTTCACCACCTCGGCGACGCTATGGATGAGCTTGATAATCTGTTTGGCCGCCCAGTAGCCGGGCGCGGCTTTTCCGGCGAACAGCACCGTGCGCGGCACCGCGATTTCCTCGCCGTCTTCCACAATGCGCAGGTAGTCGCCGATGATGCGCAGCACGTTCAGCAGTTGGCGCTTATATTCGTGGATGCGCTTGATCTGCACATCGAACATCGAGGCCGGATCGACGATTACCCCCGTCTGTTCCTGGATGACCTTGCCGAGCCGCACCTTGTTGTTGTACTTCACGTCGGCGAAGCGCTGCTGAAATTCGGGCGAGTCCGCATATTCCTCCAGCTTTCGAAGCTCTTCCAGGTCGGTGATCCACTCATCGCCGATGGTTTCACACAGCAAGCGGGAGAGCTGCGGATTCGCCTTCAGAAGCCAGCGGCGCGGCGCCACGCCGTTCGTTTTGTTGCTGAATTTTTCCGGCCATAGCTGAGCAAATTCCGGAACCAGGGTTGAGCGAAGCAGTTCGCTGTGCAAGGCTGAGACGCCGTTTACCGCGTGCGAGCCGACAATCGCCAGGTGCGACATGCGAACCTGTTTTTCATAGCCCTCTTCGATGATCGACATCTTCTGCACTTTGTCGCCGTCCATCCAGCTGAGACTGGAGAGTGCGCGGAGAAAGCGGTGATTGATGCCGAAGATGATCTGCGTGTGGCGCGGCAGCACGCGCTCCAGCAGCGACAAGCTCCACTTCTCCAGCGCCTCAGGCAGCAGCGTATGGTTGGTGTAAGCCAGCACTTTGCGCGTCAGCTTCCAAGCCGGCTCCCACTCCATTCCGTGATCGTCGATGAACACCCGCATCAGCTCGGCCACCGCCAGCGCCGGGTGGGTATCGTTCATCTGGATGGCAACTTTGTCGGCGAATTGATCGAAGTTTTCGTACTCGTTCAGGTATCGGCGCACAATGTCGCGCACCGCGCAGGCGACCAGGAAATACTCCTGCACCAGTCGCAACTCGCGGCCCGCCACCACCGAATCGGACGGATACAAAAGCCGGGAAATATTCTCGGTGCCGATCTTCTGTTCCACCGCACGGATGTAGTCGCCGCGATTGAAAATCTCGATATCGAAATCATCCGAGGCACGGGCGCTGAACAGCCGCAAAAAATTTACCGTCTCGCCGTTGTAACCGGCCACGGGCATGTCATTCGGAACCCCGAGCACGATTTTGTAATCGGTCCAGTTTTGCCGGTAGTCTTCTTCGGCGTTGCGCAGATTCTCCACCCGCCCATAGAGCGGAATGACAATCGCCTGCTCGGGACGCGGAATCTCAAATGGCGTTCCGTTCGCTTTCCATCGGTCGGGTTTTTCCCGCTGAAATCCGTTGACGATCTCCTGCTTGAAGAGACCGTACTCGTAGTCGATGCCGTAGCCATAGCCCGGCATGCCCATGGTCGCCATCGATTCCAGAAAACAGGCGGCCAGGCGTCCCAGTCCGCCGTTGCCAAGTCCGGCGTCTGTCTCGCTTTCCAGCACCCTGTCGAGCTCTTCGCCCATCGGGGCCAGAGCCTGCCGGGTTATTTCCATCAGACGCAGATTGCACAAGGTGTCGCCCAGCAGCCTGCCCATGAGGAATTCCATCGACAGATAGTAGAGCCGCTTGGCGCCGGCGGCGCGATAGCGAGATTCGGTCTGAAGCATGCGGTCGACGAGTTGATCGCGCACCGCCAGCGAAACCGGAGTGACGAACTCGCTGGTCGTCAATTCCTCTTCCCGCCTGACAAGCGTCCGCCGCACATGGCGCGAAATCGCCTGCCGCAGGATTTCGGCGGCCTGGACCTGATTCACTGAATTATTGTTCATTAGTATTGGTCTGCGCTCGCGCTAAAGCTCTGCCGCGGGCGGCCATTCCGCTCCCACTCAGATCCGCCTAAATTGTAGAGCTTGCATGAATCCCTAACCCGATTCTAACCGAAGCCCCACCCGGGCTGCTGAAAACAAGACGAATGCGCTAGTTCCAGTGTGCTTCCAACCATTAGATTCAACGCGGAGTAGCTGCGGCTTTAAGTTTTTGCGATCGGCGCTCGACGCGTCTCCTTTGTTCTTGCCGCCTGCTCATAATATCGGCCGCGAACGCCGTTCACAGCATCGCGCTGGCCGACTCAGGTCTTTTCCTGCATCCGAACTTGATTCGCATCGGGTGTTCGCCTCAATTGCCGTGTAGAAGATGCGCCCCCGGTACACCTTCGGCACATTCTTCAAGAATTCGTTACTTAGGGTGAGTTCCTGCGTGGTCTAATCCAAGTGCACCAAATATAAAAAAATTTACCGCTTCCCGAAAGTGCGCGGTCGTGTGTGTTCTTTGCCTGACGCGCTGAGATACACCAGTTTCGCAAAAGGTATATCCCGCAAAGCAGCCGGGGGAGCGGGTTTTCGGGCAAACGCGTTGGCCGCCGAAACGAATCGAGAGGAATAGGCCGTATCGAGATCGGATCAAGCATATCTTCTGCCGTTGCCGTTTGAATTTCAACTCACGTTCTCAGGAGAGCATTGGATGAAGTCAACGAACAGCAGGTGCCTCGCCGCTTCAGGGTCTCCGAAGACCTTTGCGCTGGCGATACTTTTTTGCATTCTGCTGCCTGTAGCGGCCCTTGCCCAATCAAATACGGCTGGCGCTATCGGCGGCACGGTCAGCGACCAGCTCAAGGCGGTGGTGTCCAACGCCACAATAACCGTTCAAAATCTCGCAACTCACGAGAAGAAGACCGGCAAGACGGACAGCTTCGGCAAGTTCCGCATCACAACGCTTTCCCCCGGCCCATACGAGGTGACGGTCGAAGCGCCATCGTTTGCGCCCTATCGGGTCTCGGGGTTGATCGTCGAAATTGGCCGTGTCACCGGGCTCCAGATTGGCCTGAAACTCGGCGCCGCCGTCGAGACCGTTCAAGTCACCGACGAAGCCCCAACGGTCAACACGGTCCAGCCGGACTTTGCCAGCAACTTCGACAACACGACCATTGAAAATCTGCCGATCAATGGCCGCAAGTGGTCGAATTTCGCACTCTTGACGCCCGGCTTGGTTCCGGATGGTCCCTACGGGCTGATTAGTTTCCGCGGCATCAGCGGACTGCTGAACATGCATACCGTCGACGGCGGCAACAACAACGACGCGTTCTGGTCAGAAGAACGCGGCCGCACGCGCATGTCACACACCATCAGTCAGAGTGCGGTGCGCGAATTTCAGGTCAACAACTCGAACTTTTCATCGGAGTACGGCGGCGCCGCCGGCGGCGTCATCAACACGGTCACCAAGAGCGGGTCCGCCAACCTTCACGGCGAAGCGTTCTACTTCCTTCGCGATAACAACATCCTCGGCGCGACCAACCCGTTCTCAACCGAGTATGTCGGCAACTCCGGCACAATCACTTCACAGCCGGTCAAGCCCTTGGATCGCCGCCAGCAGTTCGGCGGCAATCTCGGTGGGGCAATCATCAAAGACAAACTGTTCTGGTTCTTAAACTACGATGCCCAGCGGCTCAACTTCCCGGGCGTTGCCGCCCCTTCCGGCAGCACGTTTTTTTCTCCTGCCACCACCCAAACCACGCTGACCAGCACCGCTACCCAGTTGGGCTCAAGGTCCGACCTGAACACGATTGCCAGGTATCTGGGACTTTGCGGCGGCGCCGGCTGCAACAACATTCCCCTTGCCATGCAGGCCCAAGTGCAGGGCTATTACACCGCTGCTCAGAACTTCCTGCTGTCCGAGACCGGCGTAGTTCCGCGCTCCGGCACTCAGGACGTCCTCTTCCCGAAGGTGGACTGGGTCATCAACAGCAAGAATACCTTCACCGCCAGTTACAACCGCATGCGCTGGAGCTCTCCCAACGGCGTTCAGACTGTTCCGGTTTACAACGACGGCATCGCCAGTTGGGGCAGCGACTACGTCAAGACCGATATGTTCATGGGGCGCCTGCGGTCCACGCTGACCAATAGCCTTGCCAGCGAATTCCGCTATCAGTTCGGGCGTGACTTCCAGTATCAAACCGCCAGCCCGCCGTCCGCTGCCGAGGTAAATAGCAATCTCGTCGGCGCCAGCGGCTACGTGCCGTCGATTTCCATCGCCTCGCAGTTGTGGATCGGCACCCCGAACACCTTTACCCGCTACGCCTATCCCAATGAGACCCGCAACCAGTTTTCCGAAGTCATGAGCTGGGTACACGGGCACCACCTGCTCAAGTTTGGTTTCGACCTCGATCGCGTCAACGACGTTCAGAATTATCTTTATAACGGATACGGCTCTTATAGCTACAGCACTCTCGAAGCCTTCGTCGAGGACTATACGATTCTTCAGAATCCGGCTCTCTTCGCCGGCAGGCCAGCCACTAACTGGAGCAGCTTTTCTCAGGCATTCGGACCCATCGGAGCCGAATTTCATACCTGGGATTACGCCGGATTCATTCAGGACGATTGGAAGATCATGCGGCGTTTAACCGTCAACATCGGTCTGCGCTACGAGTACGAGCAGATGCCCACCGCGCAGTATCCCAATGTCAACTTTCCAACTCTGGCGCAATCGCAAGGCTCGTTGCTGGCCTCCTTGAACGGCGTGAACCCAACCTTGCGAATGCCCTCCGATAAGAACAATTTCGGTCCCCGAGTCGGATTCGCATGGGATGTCTCTGGCGACGCCAAGACCGCGCTTCGCGGCGGCTATGGCATGTACTATGGCCGCGTCAACAATGGCGCCATTGGCAGCGTCCTGCTGGGAAGCGGCATACCGGGCGTCACCCAGACCAATTACACCGTCCAGTACAACTCTCCCTGCGCCCCGAACTTCCCCCATGTCATTTCCTCCTCGTGCGTGGTTCCTTCGATTACGTACTTCGATCCGCACCTCCAGAATCCGCAGATCCACGAAATCGATCTGGTGCTGGAACGCGAGGTCGCCCGCAATACGGTCGTCTCAGTCAGCTACCTGGGAACCTACGGGCGTCAGATGATGCAGTGGATCGACAAGAACCTTCCGAACAGTGAGCCAGCCACAACCGCCTCCTACATTTTCAACGGCGGTCCCTTCAATGGAAAGACCGTGAGCGTTCCGTTCTATGGCGGGGCCCGTCCAATCGCCAGCTACGGCGCCATCATCGATGCAACCAGTGGCGCCAACTCCTCTTACAACGCGGTTGTTGTGCAGTTGAAGCGGCGCATGACCGCCGGCCTGCAGTTTCAAATGAGCTACACCTTTGCGCATGCGATCGACAACTCCGCCAACCCCTCGCAGACGCAGACCGCCAGCTACGGACAGGTTTACGACCCGAACAACCTGGCGCTGGAAAAAGGCAATTCGAACTATGACGTCCGGCACCGCTTCGTGACTTCGCTGATCTGGCAGCCGCGCTATTTCCAGAACAGCAACAAGCTCGTCAAGACGACACTGAACGGGTGGAGCCTGGCTCCGGTGATGATCATCTCCAGCGGCAAACCTTACACGGAGTCGATCAGCGGCAACGATTACAACTGCAACGCGGGCAGTTGCAGCTCAAACTACGGAATCGCCGGCGGCATCAATGGTTCGGGTGGAGTCTACCGCCTGGGCACCCTGTTGCCTCGCAACGACTTCCGTTATCCGGCCTTTTCCAATATCGACTTGCGGCTTGCCCGTAGTTTCAAATTTGCCGAACGTCAAAAGATCGAGGTCCTGGCGGAGGCATTCAACCTCTTCAATACCGAGCACGTCAGCAACCTCAACCAGACGATGTACGTCGCTCAAAGCGCTTCGTCGGCGACTCCATTGGCTGGAGTTCCGGCGGTGCTCAACGCCGTGGACAACGTAACCGGCTATTCGCCGTTCGGTTCTCCCAGCGCCGCCGGCACAAACCTTTACCGCGAACGGCAGGTGCAGTTCGCCGTGCGCTATTCGTTCTAGCTGTTCGATTGTCTGACTTGTTATCATCGGGTGCCCCAGGTTCGCCCGCTTTTGGCTAACCTGGGTAGTTCTTCCTAGGTGGCCCACATTTGCCGCAGTTGGCTAATGTGGGAATGAAAGGAAGCCGGGTGCCCCGTTCAAGCGAAGCTTGGGTGGGGGTAGTTGGCTCGATCCTTCATTTCCCCGGCTGGAGCAACTCCTCGACAACTTCGTAGCTCGCGCTCAGAGCCGAGTCGAGCGCCTGCGGATCTTTGCCGCCTGCCTCCGCCATGTCGGGACGTCCGCCGCCGGAGCCGCCCACCTTCTGCGCCACCTTACCCACAATCTTGCCCGCCTGTACGCGAGCCGTGAGGTCCTTGGTGACACCGACGATGATCGCCACCTTGCCGTCGCTAACAGATCCCAGCACCACCACGCCGGAGCCGATCTTGGTGCGCAGGTTGTCCATCAGGGTGCGCAGTTGCGGACGCTCCAGGTTGTCAGCGCGATGCGCCAGCACCTTCACGCCCTTGATCTCGCGCACTCGCTCGCCGATGGTCGCCACCGAAGATGAAGCCGACTTCATGCGCGCCTGTTCCAGCTCTTTGCGCAGCCGCTTGATTTCGTCTTCCTTGCGCTCCATCTCCAACCGCAGAGCCTCCGCCGGAGATGCATCCGAGCGCCCCACCAACCCGGAGACCATGCCTTCCAATTGATGATCCACCCGGAAGTGCCGCAGCGAGGCCTCGCCTGCCACCGCCTCCATCCGGCGCACGCCGGCCGAAACGCTGCTCTCCTTCAGAATCTTGATCAGCCCGATCTCGCCCGTGGCCGACGTGTGCGTGCCGCCGCACAGCTCGGTCGAAAAATCGCCGACCCGGATCACCCGCACCTTGTCGCCATACTTTTCGCCGAACAGCGCCATCGCCTTGTACTCGTTGACGGCCACGTCGATGGGCACGTCCTCGATCACTTCCACGCGATCGTTGCGCAACACTTCGCGGTTTGCCAGATCCTCGATGTCCTGCAACTCTTCGTCTTCGACGCCGGTAAAGTGCGAAAAATCAAAGCGCAAATGGCTCTGATCGACCAGCGATCCGGCCTGCTTCACATGGGTGCCGAGCACGTTGCGCAGCGCCGCGTGCAGCAGATGCGTGCCGGTGTGATGGCGCATGGTCGCCCGCCGCAACTCGCCGTCGACCACCGCATCCACGCGATTGCCAATTACAATCGGCTGCCGCGCCGTCACCTGGTGCGCGCGCACTCCCTGCACGGGATAGTGAACGCCGCTTACGTCCGCTACCAACGTGTTGTGGTCAGCCGCGTAGAGCCAGCCTTTGTCGGCCACCTGCCCGCCCGCTTCGGCGTAAAACGGCGTGTGGTCGAGCACCAGTTCGCCTTGCTCGCCCGGCTTCAGCTCATGCACCGCCCTCGTCATCGTCGGACAATGAATAAGACTTTGCAGTCGAGGTCTCGGGTCTTTCGTAGCCCTCAAAAACCGACTGTGGATAAGACTTGGTCATGTAACCGGGTGGCTGCTCGGCGACATGGATCAATGCCGGAACTTCCCGTGCAGCAAATTGCAGAAACACCGGACTCGCCGTCGCCTTGCCTGCGCCGCCCTTCCAACTGGCCCGCGCGCGTGCCTGCTCCTCTTGCATGGCTTGGTCGAAACCGGCTTCGTCGAATACCCATCCGCGATCCAAAACGGCAGCGGCTATGAAATCACGCGGCAATCCAAAGGTTTCGAATAGCTTGAAAGCTTTCTTACCATCGTACTTAACCACCGCCCGATCAGCGTCAATTCCCTGATGTCTCAGCTCAAGTAGCCGCTCTGTATGAGCCTGTTCCAAATCTTCCTCAAGGGGTCGCGACCCAATATCCAACATGTGCGCAAAGCGTTTCTCCTCAGCCTCTACCGCTTTGGCGACGCGCTCAGCCGAGCCGTTCAGCTCCGGATACGCCTCCTGCATCAGGTCGCGCACGGCAAACACCATCTCGTAGAGAAACGGCTTGCTCTGCCCAAGAAGACGTCCATGCCGAATTGCCCGGCGGATGATCTTGCGCAGCACGTAGCCGCGTCCTTCGTTCGCTGGAATGACCCCATCGCTAATGAGGAACGTCGCGGCGCGAGCGTGATCGGAGATCACCCGCAACGAAGCCGCGCTTTTCGATTTCGCCTCTCTTTCGGCTTCCTCTTCCAGCGAAGTTCCCGTCAGCTCCGCCGCGCGCTTAATCAGCGGCGTGAATAGATCTGTGTCGTAGTTGCTCATCACGCCTTGCAGAACAGCCGCTCACGCGCTCCAGTCCCGCGCCGGTATCAATCGAAGGCTTGGGCAGCGGCGTCAGCTTGCCATCGGAGTCGCGCACGAACTGCATGAACACCAGGTTCCATATCTCCACGTAGCGCCCGCACTCGCACGGAAACTTGCACTCGCCCGCCGCGCACTCTGGCATTCTTCTTGTCCGAGGACTCCACTCCCATGTCGTAGTGCAGTTCGCTGCACGGGCCGCAGGGACCTGTGTCGCCCATCGCCCAGAAGTTGTCCTTGGTCCCCATCTCGAAGATGCGCTCGGCGGGCACGCCCACACTCAGCCAGTGCCCGTAGGCTTCGTCGTCGCGCGGCACGCCGCCCTCGCCCTTGAAGATGGTCGCGTAGAGCTTGCTGCCGTCGATGCCGTACCACTGCGGAGAGGTCACCAGCTCCCAGGCGTAGGCGACGGCGTCTTTCTTGAAGTAATCGCCAAACGAGAAGTTCCCCAGCATCTCGAAGAACGTGTGGTGACGATTGGTGAAGCCGACGTTTTCCAGATCGTTGTGCTTACCGCCCGCGCGAACGCACTTCTGCGACGTGGTAGCACGCTGGTAGTCGCGCTTCTCCAGTCCCAGGAAAACGTCCTTGAACTGGTTCATGCCGGCGTTGGTAAACAGCAGCGTCGGATCGTTGGCCGGCACCAGCGAAGACGAGTGAACCTCTTTATGTCCCTTTGAGATAAAGAAGTCCAGGAACATGCGTCGAACATCATTGCCTGAGGGCTTTGGCTTCATAATTTTGCGAGTTCCCAAAGGAGTGTCGCCCGTGCCTCAAACGGCTGCGGGGGAAGGGAACTGAACTGTTGATTTTAACATCCGGTATGACGGCGGGTGCCGCGGTGGGGGGCGAAGCCGCAGCAAATCCCAAGCGTTGTCATCCTGAGCGCAGCGAAGGATCCCGCGAGACTGTCCTTCTCTGCGCCGCTGCTGGATTTCTTAATAAAACCCTGCGGCCTCGCCTCCAGCCCCACGCTGTGTTGGGATTCTTCGCTCCCGATGGTTGCTCAGAATGACATCCCTAACCCTGAACATTGATTGCTGGGCCGGCTGGCTGTGGCCCCCTGTTGGCTTGAGTGGGGTTGTTCTCGCAAAATCCATTTCATCTTCCGCCCGTCCGGAGTTACTATTCATTTCGATGAGACCTAATCCGATTCTGCTGATTGTTTTGCTGATGGCTTCACTGCTGGCCGCGCAAGAGACTCCGAAGAACAGTGCTCCCGACGCGAGCGCCAAGGTTCCGACGCATCAGCGCCGACCGCGGCGACTGCACCGCCTCGTTCGACGTGCTCGACGACAAAGGCAAGCCGGTGTACCAGGCGGCGATCCACGTCCTCGTTCGTTGGGGAGTGGCGCACAAAACCGATCTGACGGTGAGCACCAACTACTATGGCAAGGCGGAGTTCACCGGGCTGCCGAACTACTCGAAGAAAGCGATTCAGTTCGATGTCAAGTCAGGCGACAAACAGGGCATCGTCTTCTTCGATCCGGGTAACCAGTGTCACGCGAAATTCACGGTGGAGCTGCGGTAAGAAAATCAACAACCCCAGGTTAGCGCCGAAAACCGCGGCGCGGAACCTGGGGCACCCGGCAGGATAACAAATATTCACGTCTTGGGTGCCCTACCCTTGCGCCGTGGTTTCGGCGCAAGGGTGGGGCTTCTTTAGTGACACGATGCTCACCTTCGAACTTTTTTCTTCACCTTCCCCGCACTCGCCTTCGAACGTTTAGCCTTCGCAGGCTTGGAGGTTCTTGCCGCAGCGCTTTTCAACTTGAGTGCGGGGTCTTCGGCTGCCCTCCACAGATACCAGCTCGCGATGCTTCGCCACGGCTTCCACCGCTCGCCCTTCTTCAGCATTTGCTGCTTGGTGGGCATGTCGGGCAGGCGATAGGTTCGCTGGAAACCTTTGCGCACCCCAAAGTCGTCAAGCGGTAGCACGTCGGTGCGCCCCAGTCGGAAGATGAGCAGCATTTCGACCGTCCAGCGGCCTATGCCGCGCACCTGGCTGACGCGCTCGATGATCTCCTCGTCGCTCATCTTGTCGATGGCGCTGCCGTGCGGCACTGTGCCATCAAGTGTCTTAAGCGCAAGGTCCTTGACCGCCAGCATCTTGTTCTGCGATAAGCCCGCCGAACGCAGGCGCCCTTCGGTTTCGGCCACAATCTGCTCGGGAGTGGCGAGCGCACCGGGAAACAACTCGTCCACGCGGCCGAGGATCGCCGCCGCCGCCTTGCCCGCGAGTTGCTGGTAGACGATCGAGCGCAGCAGGGAATAGAAGATGGAGTGCTCGTGCCGCAGTTTCAGCGTACATGGCCCGACGCGCTCGATCAGTTGCGCCATGCGGCGATCGGCCCGCTTGAGGTGTTCGGTGGCTTCATCCAATAACTTGGGATGCATAGTTGACGCTTGGTTGTCCCTTCGATTTTTGCGGTAGTTTCAGGATGTCATCCTGAGTGAAACGAAGGATCTATGCATTTACCTGCACCGAAATACATAGATTCTTCGCTCGCTGCACTCGCTCAGAATGACATTCCCAAGGAGCATTTGCCGCACTCTACGATTCCGTTTCTTCCCGCTCCTGCTCGAGTGCGCTGAGTGTTTCGTCCTCGACGTTCCATTTCTTCAGTATTGGAATGATCACGCGGGTCGAGAACCCGGCGCGTGCCAGGGCGCGGAAGATGCGTGCGGTTTGCTTTTGATTGGCCGGCGCGGCGATGCGCTTGCGAGCCAGAAAAGCGCGCGCCAGCTTTTCCTCATCCACGCCCTCGTATGCGGTTTTCACGGCGCGTTCGATCACGTCCGCATGCATGCCCTTGGCCCTCAGATCGCGGACCACGCGCATGCTGCCGAATTTTTCGTTTTCCTTGCGAAAAGAGGAGTACGCAGCCGCGTATCCGGCGTCGTTCAGGTAGCGCTGTTCCTTCAGGCGCGCGACGACCACTTCGATCAGCAGCGCGCCCTCCGGTTGATGCTGCACGCGAGGCCGCATCAGGCGCTTGAGTTCGGCAACCGTGCGCATGCGCCTGCCGAGCGCACCGACGGCGTAGTCGTAGAGCGCCTGCTCGTCATAGTGCCGCTGACTTGGCTTGAAAGGCATGGAACCAGTTTGGCCGAGCTAGGTCGCTGCTGCAAGCGTAAATCACAGTGCAGCAGCGGGATCGCCTCGGACACACGACGAGCATGGCCTACCAGCGAAGCACGACACCCGCTCCGGCGCGTGCGTGCGTGCCGTCGTTGAAGTGTATGGCATCGAGCTTCAAGCGAAGGGCGATGCGTTTGGTGCCCACGTCGACGCCGGCTCCGGGCAGTACCCCGAAATAGTTGTTGCCGAATTCGCGCACTTCGCCAAACAACAGGTGAACATAAGGAGTGAACAGCGCATCGCGCGTAGCGAACATCACCTTGGGTCCGCCCAAATACGTGTAGACGTGGTCTGAACCGTGGCTAGGGTAGTATCCGCCCACATCGCCCTCCAATCCCAGGTGCTTGGTGGCGAGAAATGCGGCGGAGAAGTTGAATCCATTTTTCCCGGGGGTCAGGTGATCGTAAGCGCCCGAGACCTCCACATGCTGTGCGAAGGTGCAAAGTGTCATCAGGAAGGGGACGCAGCAAACCAAAACGAACTTTCTCATTTCAGCTCCTCACACGTCGGCGACAAAAGGGTCGCATGTTGCCGCGGGAAATGCCTTCTGTTGGATGGCGGCAAACCGCCCAGGTCTTGCACTTCTCGCGCCAGCTTGCCGAGTACCTGTTAACCGGTACCTGTAAATGGTGCTAAGTAGTCTAATCCCCCGGGGACTATTTCCTGGTAGCCGTTTCCGCTTCTTTTTTCGAGTAATGGGTCTCGACGTACTCTTCGAGGATGGCCATAAATTCTTCCGCGATTTTTTCGCCGCGCAGCGTTGTCATCAGGCGGCCGTCGACGAACACGGGAGCTTTCGGTTCCTCGAACGTGCCCGGCAGCGAGATGCCGATGTTAGCGTGCTTACTTTCGCCGGGGCCGTTGACTACGCATCCCATCACTGCCAGTTTCATTTCCTCGATGCCCTCGTACTGATTGCGCCACACCGGCATCTGCTCGCGCAGGTAGTCCTGAATGCGCTCCGCCAACTGCTGGAAGTAGGTCGAAGTTGTGCGGCCACAGCCCGGGCAGGCGGTCACCTGCGGAACGAAGCTGCGGATGCCCATCGATTGCAGTATTTGCTGCGCCACGCGGACCTCTTCGCTGCGGTCGCCGTTGGGTGCGGGCGTCAGCGAAACGCGGATGGTGTCGCCAATGCCTTCTTGCAAAAGAACGGCCAGTCCGGCGGTGCTGCTGACAATGCCCTTGGCGCCCATGCCGGCCTCGGTGAGGCCCAGGTGCAGCGCATATTTGCAGCGGACGGCGAGCGCGCGATAAACGTCGATCAGGTCCTGCACTCCGCTCACCTTGGCGCTAAGGATGATCTGTTCGGGCGGCATCCCATACTGCTCGGCGCGTTCGGCCGAGTGCAGGGCGCTGGCGATCATCGCTTCCATCATCACGTCGCGAGTGTCCAGGGGTTCAGCCAGCTTGGAATTTGCGTCCATCATGCGCGTCAGCAACTGCTGGTCGAGCGAGCCCCAGTTCACTCCAATGCGCACCGGTCGCTGGTTTTCGATGGCGACCTCGATCATGGTGCGAAAGTTGTCGTCGTCCTTACGGCCTATGGAGACGTTGCCGGGGTTAATCCGATACTTGGCCAGCGCCCGCGCGCATGCCGGAAACTTCTTCAGCAGCAGATGGCCGTTGTAATGGAAGTCGCCAATGATGGGCACCTGCACGCCCTGTTGCGCCAACCGGTCCACGATCTCCGGCACGGCCTGTGCGGCGGCATCGTTATTCACGGTCACCCGGACCAGTTCCGATCCGGCGCGAGCCAGTGCGGCCACCTGGGCGACGGTTCCGGAAATGTCCGCGGTGTCGGTGTTGGTCATCGACTGCACCACGATGGGTGCATCTCCACCGAGCCGGACCCCGCCGACCGTGGCTGTGTACGTCTTTTTGCGCTCAATCTTCGGCATACGAATGTGCTTAGTTTATCATTCGGGACCGTCCGTCAGGATCGGACGGGACAGCACACCCTTCGCATTGAGTCAGTATCCGCCGTAAGGACGACACCACGCGCAATATCCCTCACTGCACGTGGTGCGTGAATCCCGGAATCACTTTCACAATATCGTTAAAGATCACCATGCCGGCGAACAGGATGAGGCAGACGAAAGCGGCCTGGTAGATGCGTTCCTTGATGGGCTGGCTGATATCGCGCCGCATGACCGACTCGATCAGCAGCAGCAGGATCAATCCGCCATCGAGGATCGGGATGGGAAACAGGTTGAAGATGCCGAGGTTGAGGCTGATGGCGGCCATCACCTGCATCAGCGGTGTCCAACCCTTCTGCTGAGCAGCCATGCCGCTGACGCGCGCGATTCCGATCGGGCCTTCCATCTGCTTGATGGAAATCCTGCGCTGCATCATCCGCTTCACCAACTCCAGAATCAACATCGAGTTCTTCTGATTCGAGTCGATGGAATGGGAGAGCGCCTGCATAAATGGCAATTTGTCGACACGAACCGGCATGGAGAGAATGCCGATCCGGTAGACCTTATGACCATCTTCGGCGGTTGCGAGTTGCGGCGTGATGGTCAAATCCAGTTGCTGGCCATTGCGCATTACGGTCAGCACCACCGGATGGTTCTTGCTCTGTTGCAGCATGTGCGCGAGGCTCTGGGTGGAGCGGACAGGCATTCCGTCGGCGGCGACGATGTCATCCCCGATCTGCATTCCCGACTTGGCTGCCGGCATACCCGGCTCCATTTGCGTGACCGTGAACGGCTGTTGCGGCACCAAGCCGGCATCGCCAAATTGCTCCTTGCCGGTCACTTCGGGAACGACGGTCTTCGGTAGTTGCTGATCGCCCCGCTGAATGACCAACTCCACCGGCGAATTGGGACTGATCATGATCTTGGAAAGGACGAACTCCCAATCGGGATTGCGGGTCGAGCCGATCTGCGTGATCTTGTCGCCGGGCTGAATTCCCGCTTTTTCAGCGGCACTGCCAGGGGCTACCCAGCCCACCACAGCGGCCTGATCCAAGTAAAGCGAGTGCTCGTAGTGCACCATGAAAACGCACGTCAGCAGCACGATTGCAAGCGCGATGTTCATGAACGGCCCGGCCAGCGCGATGACCACACGCTGCCACCGGGGGTGGGACATAAATTCCTCCGGCCCGCCGGAGCGCTTGTCCAGGGGGTTTTCCCCCGACATCTTCACGTAACCGCCGAAGGGAAGGAGAGAAATCCGGTAGTCGGTTTCGCCCCGGCGGAATCCGACCAGCCGTTTGCCAAAACCGATGGAAAAGACCTCGACGCGCACCCCGAACAGCTTGGCAGCAGCGAAATGGCCCCATTCATGGACCAGGATCATGACCGCCAGAACAAAGAAAACCGAGACGATATCGTAGTAGAGATTAGCTGCCATATTCAGGAAATACCCTTCGCCGATACGGGCTTGCGGGATGCGCTGCTGCGCTGCACTACTCGAGTGGCCAGCAATCGTGCCTCGGCATCCACTGAAAGTACATGTTCTATAGATTCAGGTCTGCCCGTAGATGTTTCTTCTAAAACTCCCTCGATCGTCGTCGCGATGGCTTGAAAAGGTATCTCACCCTCCAGGAAAGCTGCCACGGCCACTTCGTCCGCGGCATTGAGCGCAATGGTTTGCGTGCCGCCGGCCTCGGCAGCCTCGTAGGCCAACCGAAGGCAAGGGAACTTCTCGAAATCGGGAGGAAAAAAGTCCAAATGGCGCAGCTCCGAGACCGGAAAGCGCAGGTCGGACTCGATTCGTTCCGGATACGTCAAGGCGTACAGGATCGGCAAGCGCATATCAGTCACCGATACCTGTGCCAACAGGCTGCCGTCGATGAACTCGACCATCGAATGCACCGTCGACTGGGGATGCACGATCGACCTGCACCTGCCGCGGAGGCAGATCGAAGAGGCGGCACGCCTCGATCACCTCAAATCCCTTGTTCATCAATGTTGCCGAGTCAATTGTAATGCGGCGGCCCATCTTCCATGTGGGATGATTGAGCGCCTGTTCGACCGTAATGGCGGCGAAGTCCACGGCCGGAGTGTGCAGGAAAGGACCTCCCGAAGCGGTTAGCCAGACACGCTCGACCTCAGCCAGACGTCCGCCGCGCATGCACTGGTGGATGGCATTGTGTTCGCTGTCGATGGGCAGCAGCACGGTTCCGCTGCGCCGCGCCTCGGCCGTGATGAGTTCACCGGCCGCCACCAGACATTCTTTGTTCGCCAAGCCAAGCGTTTTGCCGGCCTTCACGGCCTCGTAGGTGGCCTTCAGGCCGGCGACACCGACAATGGCGCTGACGACAAAATCGACCTCCGGATGAATGGCGGCGGCGACCGTGCCGGCCTCGCCCCAAACCACCTCCACATCCGTTACTCCGGCCCGGTGTAACTGCTGACGAAGTTGCGCGGCACCCTCTTCCAGAGCTACCGAAACAATACGCGGGCGCCAGCGGAGAACCTGCTCGAAAGCGGTTTTGAGATTGTTGCCCGCCGCCAGCGTGACTACGCCGAAGCGGTCGGGGTATGACTCTACAATGCGGAGGGTACTATGTCCGATGGAACCCGTTGAACCTAGGATTGCGAGTTTTTTCATGCGGGGAAGTTGCATCCACGTTGAGGTTAGGGCATCTGGAGGAATTTCTCAAGCATTCCTCCAAAAAGCAGCAGTGCCACCGGAGATGCGAACAGCAAGGCATCGATTCGATCCAGGATTCCACCATGCCCGGGCAGTAAACGTCCGGAATCCTTTATTCCTGCTCCCCGCTTCATGAGCGATTCCAGCAGGTCTCCCAATTGTGCCGCCACGTTCAGGCAAACCGCAACAACTACCACTATCCACATAGGTGTCGAAACAAAACTCACAGGCGAAGTGAGCAGGTGGGCCCGCGTTAATCCGTCGGCAATCGGGGTCGCGAACCGGGTCAGCAGAAGCGCAAAAATCACCGACCCGACAGCCGAAGCCACGGCGCCTTCCCAGGTCTTCTTGGGACTGATGCGCCGCGCAAAAGGGACTCTTCCGAAAGCCCGGCCGACATAGTAGGCGAATGTGTCGCCCGCCCAGACCACAAAAAAAGTGAACAGGACAAAGAACCATCCCGCCGGCATCATGCGCAAAAACACCAGCGTAAGCAGCGAAAAACCCACATAGACGATGCCCAGATAAGAGAAACATGCGGCCGGCAATCCGCCGCGCATATCCGCCCGAGGCATGGCCGCGCATAACAGCACGAAAGGCGAAAAACAGAAGAGGAAAATCAGCCCGGAAAGCACCGTCACTGCCGATGGAGTTTCGGCGCTGAGCGGCGGCCCAGAACGCGACCGCATACATTGTCACGGTGATCAGGTAGCCAAGGAAGCGAAAGGGTTCGACTCCGTAGCCGGCCACAATCTCAAAGAATTCGCTCAACGACAGCAAGGCTACGAGCGCCACCAGCAGGGTGAAGGCCCAGTTCGGCGCGCGGAAAACCGCCAGCATGACAATCGGAATGAGGATGGCTGCAGTGAGGACGCGCTTCATCTGGATGGCTTACGCGTGGGCGCTGTTTTCGACAAGTCCGCCATAGCGGCGCTCACGTTTCTGGTACTCGCTGACGGCCTCCAGAAAATGCGTGCCGTCGAAGTCAGGCCACAATGTCTGGGTGACGTAAATCTCCGCGTAGGCAAGCTGCCAAAGCAGGAAGTTGCTCAGGCGCATCTCGCCGCTGGTTCGAATCACCAGGTCGGGGTCGGGCAGCGAACCCGTGTAAAGGTGACGGGCGATCATCTCCTCGTCGATCTTGAGATGACCTAATCCGCCATTGCTATTGGCCGTGGCGAGAATCGATTGGAAGCAGTCCACCAGTTCCGTGCGCGCTCCGTAATTCAGCGCAAGGGTCAGCACCGTTCCGGTGTTCTTGCGGGTCTTCTCCAACGCCCACGCCATGCGCGTCTGCACCGATTCCGGCAGTTCATGGGTGCGTCCAATGAAGTTTAGCCGCACATTGAAATCGTTGAGCATCGGGACTTCCTGCTTCAAATAACGGCGCAACAGGGCCATCAGGAAGTCGGTTTCGGTCTTGGGCCGCCGTTTCAGGTTCTCGACGGAAAAGGCATACAACGTGAGCCATGGAATCTTGACGCGTGAGGCGGTCTGCACCACGTCGCGCACGGAGTCGGCGCCGCGGCGGTGGCCGGCGATCCTGGGCAGGTGACGGCGTTTCGCCCAGCGTCCGTTCCCATCCATGATGATGGCGATATGTTTCGGCAGCCGTGCGGAATCGAGCCGGGAAAAGACCTCGGCTTCTTTGCGACTCAGGCCGGCCAGCGAAGTATTTTGCAATCAGAACCTCGAAGAATTTGAAACTAGCACACGGTGCTCTGATATGCAATAAATGGGGAGATACCTAAGTAACTTGCCTGGGTGACAGGCTGATGGCTGGCGGAGCAGCTAGTAGGATTGATGCGGCCTGTCGACTTCGCCCAAATTAGCCGGTTGGGTTCAAACTGCACCTCAAACTCATCGACACAAGCGTCGCACAGCCAGATTGCCGTCTGCCGCCGGTGGTTGACGGTGACCTTGGGATCGGAAGGGCAGATGAACAGTGTTCCCTGACCGGCCGCCGCACGATATCGTCATAGCGTTATTCACGGTAGCTGCCGCTTTAGGCGTTTGCACGGCTAATGGCCCGGTCAGGACCCTTGCTTTTCCGGAAACGGTCGTATTCTCGCACTCGGGCTGCTGCGAGCCGAGGGTGAATCAATGTCAGCTTGGGTTCGTCGCTGGCTGGGTTTTCCGCGATTTCCACACACTTGCACCGAAATGGAGTAATTGACCTGGCCGCGAACAGGCACTAATCTCCTACCTTCTACTCACCTCCTGCTCGCCGGTCACGGGCGGCTGGGGTGAGGCGAAGCCAACCGGAACCAAAAAACAGGACTAAGGCCCCGAACGCAGCGTTTTAAGGCAGCTTTGCGGACGGGCGGACTGTATATTTTTGAAAACATTGGGATACAATATTTTGTGGTATGGGCTTGACAAGCCCTATATACGGGAGTAGTTTTCACATCCGGGCCTCTTTTTGGGTGCCTCGGAACCGAGGTGATTATCCCAGATCAGCCTCAGGTTCCGTGAGGTAGTTCCGGAGTGCTCCATCGCGACGTGACCTACGATCTCGACGGTAGTTTTGCCTTTTTGAGCTGAAAGCGGCCACCAACGTGGCTGAAGCAGTGAGTGAGTAAACGGTGACAGGGAGGTTGTTCCCGCCCGTTGCCGGGCAAGAGGGTTGACCCGGTGAAGGAGAATTGAAATGGCCGAAGTTACGCAGAAGACCACGACCAGCAGTGCCACCCCACTACAGGCCCAGAATGCCGGAGTGAATTCCAAGAAGGACGCATGGACTGAGTTTCAGGCGGTTTTTCACAAATCCCGGCATTTCCCCCTACGACGAAATTCAGTGGGAGCTGCGTACGGCCCAGATCACCGGCGCCAAGGGCGAGATTCTGTTCGAGCAGCAGGACGTGGAAGTCCCAAAGGACTGGTCGGTGACTGCGACCAACATCGTTGCCAGCAAGTACCTGCACGGACAGCTTGGGACGCCCGCGCGCGAGAGCGGCGCGCGCCAACTGGTGGGCCGCGTCGCCGAAACCATCCGCGATTGGGGACTCGCCGGCGGATATCTCCGGACGGCCGAAGACGCCTCCGTGTTTCACGATGAACTCGTCTACCTGCTGCTGCACCAGTATGCGGCCTTTAATTCTCCGGTGTGGTTCAATGTCGGCTGCGACCGGCTGGAGCCAAACTCCGATGCCGCCAACTGGCATTGGAATCCGCAGCTCGGGCGCGTCGAATTCAGTGCGACCGGCTACAAGACTCCGCAGTGTTCGGCGTGCTTCATCAACTCCATTCAGGACACGATGGAGTCCATCCTGACGCTGGCCAAGACCGAGGGCATGCTCTTCAAATGGGGTTCCGGCACGGGAACAAATCTGTCGACGATCCGCGGCTCCATGGAAAAGCTCTCCGGCGGCGGCACCGCCAGCGGGCCGCTGTCGTTCATGAAGGGGTTCGACGCCTTTGCAGGGGTCATCAAGAGCGGCGGCAAGACGCGTCGCGCCGCCAAGATGGTCATCCTCAACATCGACCATCCAGACATCGTCGATTTCATCGACTGCAAGGCCAAAGAGGAGGCCAAGGCCTGGACGCTCATGCAGGCCGGCTACGACGGCTCGACGCCCGATTCAGAAGCCTACTCGTCCATCTTCTTCCAGAACGCCAACAACTCCGTCCGGGTCAGCGACGACTTCATGAACGCCGTTCTGCGAGACGCCGATTTCAGCACGCATGCGGTCGTCGGCGGCCATGTGATCAGCACGCACAAGGCTCGCGAACTGCTCCACAAAATTGCCGAAGCCACCTGGCAGTGCGGCGATCCCGGCATGCAGTACGACACCACCATCAACCGCTGGCACACGTCGAGGAACTCGGCCCGCATCAACGCCTCGAACCCGTGCTCCGAGTACATGTTCATTGACGACTCGGCCTGCAACCTGGCCTCGCTGAACCTGATGAAGTTTGCTCCCAACGGCAGCTTCGATGTCGCCGCCTACCGCCATGCCGTGGACATTCTCATCACCGCGCAGGAGATTCTGGTCGATAACTCCGGCTATCCGACCGAGGCCATCACGCGCAATTCGCATGATTTCCGGCCGCTTGGGCTTGGCTACGCCAATCTCGGCGCGCTGCTTATGGCCTCCGGCCTGCCCTATGACTCCGACGCCGGGCGCGATTACGCCGCCTGCCTCACGGCCATCATGTGCGGCGAGGCTTACTCGCAGTCGGCCCGCGTCGCCGAACATTGTCCGCCGCTCACCGCCGCCGGAGATCACCTCAAAGACGTTGCTGTCAGCGGAGGCGCCTGTCCCGGCTGGTACGCCAATCGCGAGCCATTTCTCGACGTGATCCGCATGCACCGCGCGTCGGTAAACCGCATCAGCCGCGGCCATGTGCCCCGCGAACTGTTCGAGGCCGCCCGCAGTTGCTGGGACGAAGCACTGGCCCAGGGCGAGAAGTCCGGTTATCGCAACTCGCAGGTCACGGTGCTGGCTCCCACCGGTACCATCGGCTTCATGATGGACTGCGACACCACTGGCGTCGAACCCGATCTGGCGCTCATCAAGTTCAAAAAACTGGTCGGCGGCGGCATGATCAAGATCGTCAACAATACGGTGCCCGCCGCGCTGTTCAAACTTGGCTACTCGCAGGACCAGACGAACGCCATCGTCAGCTTTATCGACGCCACCGGCACCATTGAAGGCGCGCCGCAGGTCAAGGAAGACCATCTGGCGGTCTTCGACTGCTCGTTCAAACCGACGCGCGGCACACGCACCATCCACTACCTCGGCCACCTCAAGATGATGGCCGCCGTACAGCCGTTCATCTCCGGAGCCATCTCGAAGACCATCAACATGCCGGAGCAGGCCACGGTAGAGGAAGTGATGGAGGCTTACATAGAGGCTTGGCGGCTTGGGTTGAAGGCTGTCGCCGTCTATCGCGACAGCTCCAAGAAGTCGCAGCCGCTCTCGTCCAAAGGCAGCGCCACGGCCGAAAGCAAGGCAGCGGTGATCGAAGAAGACGATCCCGGCGGACCGCCGCGCGCCCGCCGCCACAAGCTGCCGGACGAGCGCTTCTCCGTGACCCACAAGTTCAGCATCGCCGGCCACGAGGGCTACGTCACCGTCGGCCTCTATCCCGACGGACAGCCGGGCGAACTGTTCATCACCATGGCCAAGGAAGGTTCCACCGTCAGCGGCCTGATGGATGCCTTCGCCACCGCCGCGTCCATCGCCTTGCAGCACGGCGTGCCGCTCAAACTGCTCTGCGAAAAACTCCAGCACCTGCGCTTCGAGCCCAGCGGCTGGAGCCAGAACGAACGTATCGGCTACGCCAAGTCGATCATGGATTACATCTTCCGCTGGCTGGAAATGCGCTTCCTCACCGGGCAGCAGCAGTCGTTGTTCGACGACCTGCGCCCGCGCGCTAACGGGACCATCAGGATTGAGGCCAGCAGCTCGGCCGCAGATGAAAAGAAACCCGAGAGCGGAAACCTGTTCTATGGCGGGGGCGCCCCCGCGCGTGGCAGTGCGGCCTATCACGCATCCGATGCACTGAGCAGCGTGGTCGACCTCGGCGACTCGCCCTCGTGCCCCGTCTGCGGCGCCATTATGACCCGCAACGGAAGCTGCTACCGCTGCATGAGCTGCGGCAGCACCAGCGGGTGCTCGTAAGCGAAGATTTTTGCCCATGCAGGGAGTGAACATATGAACGAACTGACACTATTTCATTTCAACGACGAGCAACACGATTTCGAGGCCTACGGACACACGGATGGTACCCGGTTCTGGTACGCTCGGGACTTGATGCGGGCGCTGGGGTACGAATCCTTCGATTCCTTTGAGAATACCTGCATTAACAGGGCAATCGGTGCATGCACGACGCTGAAAATTTCGGTTCTTGAAAACTTCGAGCAAGAAAAGCGAGAGATTGACGGCAACCCCTGTCGTGACTATCGGCTTTCCCGCTTCGCGTGCTACCTAGTCGCAATGAACGGCGATGTAAAGAAGCCCCAGGTTGCTGCGGCGCAAGCTTTTTTTGCGTCCATGGCTGAGGCGTTCCAAAAGTACATCGAGAATGCGGATAGCGTAGAACGTGTGCTCATCCGGGATGATGTCTCTGAAAGAGAGCGCTCATTGAGTGGTGTCGCACACTCTGCTGGCGTCGTGCAATATGGGTTCTTTCAAAACGCTGGCTATCGTGGCATGTACAACATGGATTTGAGTCGGTTGAAACTCGTGAAGGGTATTCAGACCGACCGCAGCTTGCTCGACTTCATGGGCAAACAAGAACTCGCCGCCAATTTATTCCGACTTACTCAGACCGAGGCGCGGATTAAGTATGGGAATGTTCGCGGTCAGCGGGCCCTTGAGAGCACAGCTTTTGATATCGGACAGAAGGTCCGCCAAACCATGATCCAAACGAGTGGCTCTAGGCCGGAAAGCCTCCCGATTTCAAAGGACATTACGTTAGTAAAGAGTAGCCTGAAAGCAACACAAAAGCAGTTTGCGCAACTTGACAAGCCCAAAACCAAAGCGAAACGGGGTGCGCCTAGCTCAATTGAGCAGGAATGACATGGTGTCTTGGCCGGGGTGCCCCATCCCTTCAAACAAACCACCCCGCCCTAGCTGCCGCTAGAACGGGGCACCCTCAGGCGCATCTTGGATGGGGCGCCCGTTAATGCCTCCCGGTGTGTCATCGTGAGGAGCGCCGCCAGGCGCGACGTGACGATCTATGCATTTTCTCTCGCGGCGGCCATTGGGAATGAAGCAGGAATGCATAGACCCTTCGCTGCGCTCAGGGTGACATTCATGAAGAGTTGCGGTCATTGGTGACACCCTGCGATCACAGCGGCCAATCCATGCTCAGATCTTGCCACGCCGGATTCACCGCCACGATCAGCGCAATCTTCTTGATTCGTCGCAATCCCTTAATTTGTTTTTCGCGATCAATTGCAGAACGGACATCTCCAAAGCGCTCGTAGTAGACCAATGTATCGAGCTTGTAGCGCGACGTAAACTCACCCCGCCCGTTCCGATGTTCAAATAAGCGCCGCGAAAGATTATTTGTCACGCCGGTGTAAAGCGTCTTCGATCGGTTGGTGAGTATGTAGACGTAGTAGCACCGGCCACTGGTTCGTGCCATCATCCAATACCGGTCCTTCCTCGGCGTGTGTCATCGTATCGAAACGACGCGGAAATGCATAGACCCTTCGCTGCGGCTCAGGGTGACACCCCCGGAAGAGTTGCGGTCATTGGTGAAACCCACGAAAGTGCGAACACTGCCGAACAAGGAGATGAACGGACGCAGCCTGCTGAATCTTCCAGTTAAGTGCCACGGGTGCAAGTTCAGAGTACAATCGTAGCAATACATTCCCAGGGAGATGAACGCAATTCATTGTCTTGATGATTCAATTCAAAAGGACGCACGAGATCCTTGGGGGTACATGCGTATCCACCGTAAGAATTCGACCGCCCGCTCGGGGTCGGCATGCGCCGTAATTGCGCGGGTTGGGGTCGGCGCGGTCTCCGTATTACTTTTGATCTTCATGCTGGCGCTGGGAATGGGCGCCCAAGTGGTATCTCGTGGGACCCCCGAAAACTCGAAAACCACCTTGCGTGCAATTGTCGCCAGCGGCCGGCTGGTGACTCTTCGCTGGCCTAATTTCCCTGACTACCGCGCCCAGGTGGCGAGCCTTTATCAGCGCTCAGGTTACGCTACCGTCTGGATCCAAAAGGGCCGCCCCACGGCGCAGGCTCTGGAGATGATCTCCATACTGCAGCAGGCCGATAGCAAGGGGCTCCTTGCCGCGGATTATGACTCTCTCAGTTGGCCGAGACGCCTGGCGCTTCTCCAGACCGAACATACGCCATCGGATGAGGCCCGATTTGACGTTGCTCTGACGGTTTGCACGATGCGCTACATCTCCGATCTTCGGATAGGGAGAATAAATCCTCGACACCTGGAACATGCTCTCAACGCAGGCCCCAAGAAGCCGGATCTCCCCACGCTGATCGAAAAGCGTCTGCTGAAAGGGACGGATTTGAAGTCGGTCCTGGCAGGTTTAGAACCGCAATTCGCCAGGTACGACGAACTTAAAGAGGCGCTGGTGAAGTACATGCGGCTAGCCAAGGAAGACGATGGGGAGAAATTGCCCGAACCGCACGGCATGGGTTTTTCCGGAACGCTATACGATGGCGTCCCCAGGCTAGCCAGATTGCTTCGCCTGGTTGGCGATCTGCCGGAAAGTGCGGTAATCCCAGCGGACTCTCGACTCTACGACGGAGCTCTGGTGGAGGCGGTAAAACGGTTCCAGAGCCGTCACGGCCTCCGTCCTGACGGATATCTTACTCTGGACACGGTCGGACAACTGAATGTCCCGCTGAGCAGTCGCGTCGAGCAGATACGGCTTGCACTGGAACGCTTCCGCTGGTTGCGTGACAACTACTCGCAACCTCCTATCGTTATCAATATTCCTGGATTTCAGCTCTACGCAATGCGTAAGGATGGCAGTAGCGCTCTGACAATGACTGTAGATGTGGGCGACGAGTATGGCCGTACACCGGTGCTTGAGGGCGCGATCGAATATCTGGTCTTCCGCCCATATTGGGATGTGCCGCTCAACATCCAGAGAAAGGAGATTGTCCCAAATATTGAGGATGATCCCAACTATCTGTCGGAAGTCCATTTCGAAGTCGTTGCCCCGGACGGAAAGGTAGTTAGCGACGAGAAAGTTTCGGCTGAACTCCTGCAGCAGCTTCGTGCCGGCACGCTCCGTGTCCGACAGAAGCCAGGTTCGGACAATTCGCTTGGATTGGTGAAGTTCGTATTTCCGAACCGTTACAACGTATATCTGCATGACACCCCGACCTGGGGACACTATTTTGCTGACCCTGATCGCAATATCAGTCATGGGTGCATCCATCTAAAAGAACCAGCTAAGCTGGCGGCTTGGGTACTGCGGGACCAGCCGAAATGGACTCTTGAGCGCGTGCAACACGCCATGCAGGCGGGGCGAGATAACTTCAGGGTGAACCTTGCGAAGCCTGTCCCCGTGTTGATTGTCTACACAACCGCTGTGGTCGGCGAAGACGGAGATGTCTATTTCTATCGTGATATTTACGGTAATGACCGCAAACTACAGGAAATCCTGGCTAAAGGTTACCCATATCCGCGATAGGGCATGTTCGATAGGGCATGTTCCCTTGTAATTATTGCCAAACTGGCGCAATCGCATATACTTCGGAACCGTGAGCAGAAAAGCAAAGATCAGTGTGGTGCTGATGCTGTTCGCAGTGCTCCCAGCCTTTGGCTCCCCACAGCCGACGGTTGACCGCGTCTTGGTCCTCAAGAAAGAACACAGACTGCTTCTGCTGAGTGGAGATCAGATAGTAAAAGCCTATTCAGTGGCGCTCGGAAGCGGTGGCTTGGCGCCAAAGCGGCGACAGGGCGACGATAAGACACCGGAAGGGCTTTATCGGATTGATTATCGCAATCCCGCAAGCAGGTTTCATCTGGCTTTACACATTTCCTATCCTGACCAAAGCGATAAAGAGCAAGCCCGGAAAATGGGCGTGAGCCCCGGCGGCGATATCATGATTCACGGCCTTGGCAGCGAGTTCAAATCATTGGGAGCCAAGCATTATTCTTATGATTGGACTGCTGGTTGCATAGCCGTGACCGACTCCGAAATCGAAGAAATCTGGCAGCTTGTTCCAGACCGAACTCCAGTAGAGATTCGCCACTGAACGGCTGTCGGCCGTTACTTGCGGGCTGGTAGTTCGGAGGACTCGTCTTCAACCGAGACGGCGTTGCCGTATTCCAGAACGAATTGACGGAAGGCTCCCGGGGTGCCGCGCGGCCCCGGTCCGGAAGGATAGACGAGGCAAAAGTTGCGCGGAATGCGGAGTCCGGAGACGCGCGCCTTCTTGATGCGGCCCAGCGGGAGGCGTCGATCCACCGCCCAGCGGGAGACAAAGCCGATTCCGAGGCCGGCCTCGACGCTGGAGATGATTGCTTCAGTTGAATCCAACTGCATGGTCACGTTGGTAAAGGGCTTCTTCAGGCCCGCTTTTTCCAGCGCCATTTCCAGCACGCGCCGGGTGCCGGAGCCGTGCTCGCGAAGGAGCAGGGGCGCATTCTTCAAGTCTTCCATCGTAATGTCGGTTCCGTTGGTCCAGGCGTGTTTTGCCGGCACGATGAGCACGAGTTCGTCGGCGAGAAAAGGCTCGGTCTTCACGTCGCGTCGCAGGGCTGGTCCTTCGATCAATCCGATATCGACTTTTTGCGCCAGCAGGTGGTCGACGATCTCCTCGGTGTTGCCGCTGACCACGGACAGGCGAACCCGAGGGTACTTTTGATGAAAGAGACCCAGAACTTTTGGGAGCACGTACTGAGCAATCGAAGTTGAGGCGCCGACGTGAAGTTCGCCGGCGTGTTCTCCGGCCGCCTCTGCAATCTCCTTTTCGGCGGTGGAGACGATTTCGGCAATTGCGATCGCGTGCCGGTGGAGAATCTTGCCGGCAGGAGTCAGAGAAACCTTATTACCCGTGCGGTCAAGAAGCCGGATGGAGAGCTCATTCTCCAGGGCCTTGATGTGCAAGGTGACGGCCGGCTGGGTAAGGCCAAGCTGCTCCGCAGCCCGGTGAAAGCTGAGCAGTTCGGCAACGGTGCGGAATACCTTCAGGCGTGGATTCTCCATAACCCCCGTCGATTAACCCGATCAATAGCGTAAGCACTAAAGATATCATTAAGATAGCTGGAACGCCACTTCCCGAAGGGGTCGCCCACGGATGGCCATGATTGCCAGGGGCCAGACTGCGGCTCGCGGAGTGGTCGCCGCCGATTCGAACTGCTTATCGCCGATTAGCGAAAATCGCCGCTAAGTCACATTCTTTTTAATACACTCGTCACCTATTGACGCGACTGCGGTCACCTCTCCAATGGCAATATGCGAGTAATGTCATTACGACGAAAGCGCTCCAAATCTCAAGACGCGCGACACGTCCGCGGTTCTCGTGGGCGCACCTGCCAGCGTAATAAACGTTGGCCGCTCACATCGCTGGGAGGAGAAAAACAGCTTATGGCGGAATCAAGTAACGGCAACGGAAAGCCGAAAACTGAGTTGCTGGACCAGTTGGAAAAAGGTCCTTGGCCCAGTTTCGTCAAAGAGATCAAGGCAGCCTGCGCAGGCAGCGACGGTCCCAAAGATCTGTTGGGACAACTGGAGCTGTCTTATCAGGAAAAGAAGGGCCACTGGAAACATGGTGGACTGGTTGGAGTGTTGGGCTATGGCGGTGGCGTAATTGGCCGCTACAGCGACGTTCCGGAGCAGTTCCCGAAGGTTGCTCACTTCCACACGATTCGAGTCAACCAGCCAGCTGGATGGTTCTATACGACTGACGCTCTGCGCACGGTCTGCGATATTTGGGAAAAGCGCGGCTCCGGACTTACGAACATGCACGGCTCGACCGGCGACATGGTTCTGTTGGGCACGACGACCGACCAACTGGAGCCCACCTTTCAGGATCTCGCGAACGCCGGTTTCGATCTGGGCGGATCAGGCTCCGATCTGCGGACGCCTTCCTGCTGCCTGGGTATGGCGCGCTGCGAGTGGGCGTGCTACGACACCATGAAACTCTGCTACGACTTGACGATGGATTACCAGGACGAGTTGCATCGTCCGGCATTCCCTTACAAGTTCAAGATCAAGGCCGCGGGTTGCTCGAATGACTGCGTCGCTTCCATCGCGCGCGCCGACCTCTCCGTTATCGGCACGTGGAAGGATGAGATTCAGCAGGATGACGCCGAGGTTACCAAGTACGCTGCCGCCGGACTCAATATCCAGCGCGACGTCTGCGGTCTTTGTCCCACGAAGTGCATGGAATGGGACGGCAAGAAGCTGAGCATCAGCAACGCGGAATGCACGCGCTGCATGCACTGCATTAACGTTATGCCCAAGGCGTTGCGTCCGGGTAAAGAACGCGGCGCGGCGATTCTCATCGGTTCGAAGGCTCCCATTGTCCAGGGTGCTCTGCTTTCCTCAGTCCTGGTTCCATTTATTCCGGCGGAAGAGCTTATGGAGACGATCAAAGAACTCCTGAGCCGGCTGTGGGAATTCTGGGATGAGTACGGCAAGGCCCGCGAACGTATCGGAGAACTGATTCAGCGCGTCGGCATGCCCGCATTTCTCGATGGCGTCGGTCTGGAACCGGCACCCGAGATGGTTTCTGCCCCCAGGGACAATCCATTTATCTTCTTCCAGGCTGCTGAGGGAGGTGAGAAATAATGACTACTACACCACGACCACCGAGACTTACCGATATCGGACCGCCGGCCTACGACAAGTTTCTGCCGCCGATCGTAAAGAAGAATTATGGCAAGTGGAAGTACCACGAGAACGTGGCGCCCGGAGTTCTTTGCCACGTTGGCGAGTCAGGCGACAAGTTGTACACGGTTCGCTGCGCTTCACCTCGTATCCTGGCCGTCCAAACAATACGCAAGTTCTGCGCATTGGCCGACAAATACTGCGACGGGTATTTGCGCTTCACCAGCCGCAATAATGTCGAGTTCCTGCTGACGGATTTCGCCAAGATTGCGCCTCTCAAGGCCGAGTTGACTCAGTTGGGGTTCCCGGTCGGGGGCACCAATAACTCGATCAGCAACGTTGTGCACACGCAGGGCTGGGTGCATTGCCATTCGGCGGCGACCGATGCCTCTGGTCTGGTAAAGAGCGTGATGGATGCGCTCTGCGACCGCTTCACGCAAGAGAATCTTCCTGCGAAGGTGCGGATTGCCGTAGCCTGCTGCCTCAACATGTGCGGTGCGGTGCATTGCTCCGATATCGCCATTCTGGGTGTCCACCGCGTGCCGCCGAAGATTCAGCACGGTTCTCTGTCCAAGATATGCGAGATTCCAACGCTGATCGCCTCCTGTCCAACCGGCGCCATCCGTCCGGCCACCGTGGACGGCAAGCCTTCGGTCGAGGTAATCCCTGAGCAGTGTATGTACTGCGGCAACTGCTATACGGTTTGCCCGGCGATGACGATGAATGACCCTGAGCACGACGGTCTTTCCATCTGGGTCGGCGGCAAGGTCAGCAATGCCCGCAGCACACCGAAGTTCACCAAGCTGGCAGTGCCATTTCTGCCGAACAATCCGCCGCGGTGGCCCGAGGTAGTCGAGGCCGTGACGAAGATCGTCGATGTCTATGCGAGCCATGCACGCAGGTACGAGCGCATGGGCGAATGGATCGAGAGGGTAGGTTGGCCGAAGTTCTTCGAGCTTACCGGATTCGAATTCACCCGCTACCACATTGATGACTACAAACATGCCGGATTGAGCTATGCCCGGTCGGCACAGATAAGGTACTGAACCGGTACCCGTGAGGGAGGCCAATGGCCTTATTCAAGGCAGTTAAGAAACCGGTCATGACGGGTGCAGCGGGCGGTGGTGGAACGAGCCCGCTGCGGCCCCGTTATGTGGCGAAAGCGCCACCATGTGCCGGCGGTTGTCCGAATGGCAATGAAATTCGCGAGCTGTTGGTCACGGTCGCTCAGGCCGAGGCCTACGGCCGCAGCAACGAGCAGGCGTTCGAACTGTTCTGGAAACGGCTGGCTGAACGCAACCCGTTTCCGGCAGTTTGCGGGAGGGTCTGTCCACACCCTTGCGAGGACGCGTGCAACCGAAAGGAAAAGGACGGCTCCATCTCGATCAACGCTGTGGAGCGGTTCGTCGGCGACTTCGGCATTGCCCATAAGCTGAAACTTTCCTGTCTGAGCGATGAAAAGCGCAGCGAGAAAGTCGCAGTGGTGGGCGCAGGCCCCGCGGGATTGTCGTGCGCGTACCAGTTGGCTCGCAAGGGCTACCAGGTAACCATTTTCGAAGGATTCCCCAAGCCGGGCGGCATGCTTCGCTATGGCATTCCAACATATCGGCTGCCGCGCGAAGTGCTGGATGCCGAGATCCAGCGCATCCTGGACTTAGGCGTTGAGCTGAAGTGCAGTTGCATCGTGGGCAAGGACGTGCCCCTGGAGCAACTTCGCAAGGACTATCAAGCGGTATTCGTAGGCATCGGCGCGCAGAAGGGCATCAAGCTCAGAGTGCCCGGTGAAGACGCTCCCAACGTCTTCAGCGGCACGGACTTCTTGAATGCCGTGAACCGCAACGAACCGCCTGTGATCGGCGGCAAGGTGATCGTCGTGGGTGGAGGTGACACTGCCATCGACGCCGCGCGCGTAAGCAAGCGGCTGGGTGCTGAAGTTACCCTGCTCTATCGCCGTACCCGTTCGGAGATGCCGGCGGTCAAATCCGAGATCGAAGGCGCTCTGGAAGAGGGCGTTCATATTGAGTTTCTTGCCGCGCCGGTTGAGATCGTGCAGCAAGACGGACGAGCAGTCGGAATGCGCTGCATTCGCATGCAGCTTGGCGAACCGGATTCGTCGGGGCGTCCGCGCCCGGTGCCGCAGCCTGGCAGTGAATTCCAGGTTGAGGCGTCCAGCATCATCGCTGCGATCAGTCAGGAGCCTGAATTCACCGGACTGGAAAACCTCCATTCCGGTAAAGACTGGATCAAGACCGACGAGTGGGGAGCAACTCCAACGGAGGGCGTGTTTGCGGGCGGCGATGGCGTCGACCTGGGACTGGTCACCATTGCCATTGCCCAGGGTCGCTATGCAGCCGACGCGATCGATGCGCGTTTCCGGGGCGAGAAGCTGGAAAAACCCGTTTTGCCGCCGGTGATCTTAGCCGACAAGGTGAAACTCGACTGGTATAAGCCGGCAGAGCGGCACGAGCGGGCTCAGGTGGCGGTCGCCGAACGCGGGCCGGACACCGAGATCGAACTTGGTCTGAGCGAAGCCGATGTGGTTGAAGAAGCCAAGCGTTGCATGTCATGCGGCATGTGCATGGATTGCGAAACTTGCTGGATGTATTGCACTCCCAACTGTTTTGTGAAACTGCCGAAAGGCGAGCATTACAAAGCCAAGCTCGAGCTATGCGATGGCTGCAAGAAGTGCGCCGACGTTTGCCCGTGCGGATTTATCGAAATGAACTAGAGAGAGGTGGAAAACAGTGCCAACACTTGTATTGAACGGACACGATTATCTAGTGGACGAAGACGGCTTTCTTGAGAACCCGGAAATCTGGAACGAGGAAGTTGCGAAGGATTTCATGACCGAGGAAGGGGTTACGGAACTGACTCCCGACCATTGGAAGGTCATCAACATGCTGCGGGCTCACTATACGCAGTTCGGCATTGCGCCTATGATCCGCAAGCTTTGCAAGGAAACCGGATTCAAGCTGGGCGATATTTACAAGTTGTTTCCGTCCGGACCGGCCAAGGGTGCCTGCAAACTCGCAGGTCTGCCAAAGCCTACCGGTTGCGTGTAATTGGAGGAGCAAATGCGCGCGCACGCAGCGATTCTCGACGCATGGATCGAGAAGACCGTTCAGATCTATCCGGAGCAGGCCCGCACTTCGATTTCACGGGGTGGTGAGCGATTTCGCAACCCCGTGGGATTCGCGGTGCGCGAGTCGCTGGCCAAGCTGCTGCAGGAGCTAGCCGGAGAGATGGATGCCGCGCGTACGTCGGAAGCGCTGGATGGTCTCGTCCGGCTGCGCGCGGTTCAAGATTGCACGCCGGCCGAGGCTGTCTGCTTCGTTTTTCTGCTGCGTCAGATCATTCGCGAACATGGTGCCCGCGACCAGTTTCCGGATTTCGAGCGCCGCATCGACGAACTGGCGTTGATGACCTTCGATCAGTACGTGAAGTGCCGCGAAGATCTGGCCCTGGTCCGAATCAATGAAGCGAAACGGGCGCTGAGCGTCCGGCAACGTACGAGGGATTGCCTGTGAACGCGGTCTATGCATTGCTGGCGGTGGCTGCGCTGATTTGCGCCGGAAGTATGGCAGGCGCCTCCACCTTTACGGGCACACTGCTGGGAGTAGCCGTTCCCTACGCGGCGTGCGCCATCTTTCTCGGGGGCATTTGCGCGCGAATGTGGCGCTGGGCGGCGACCCCCGTGCCCTTCCGCATTCCCACCACCTGCGGTCAGCAGAAATCGCTGAGCTGGATCAAGTCCGCACCGCTGGACAACCCCTCGACAGGAGTCGGGGCGGCAGCGCGGATGGCGCTGGAGGTATTGCTGTTCCGATCCCTGTTCCGCAACACCCGCTCCAAGGTCGCCGATAACAAAGCGACATTTGGCGAGAGCAAGTTTCTCTGGATTGGGGCGCTGGGGTTTCATTGGTCGCTGCTCATGATCTTGCTCAGACATGTGCGGTTGCTGGTGGAGCCGGTGCCCGCCTTTGTGCTTGTGCTGCAGCGGGTCGACGGCTTTTTCCAGGTTGGCGTTCCGGCCATCTACGCTTCCGACGCGATTGTCATCGCGGCGCTGGCGTATTTGCTGCTGCGGAGAATGCGCGAGCCGATGGTTCGCTACATTTCATTGTTTACCGATTACTTTGCACTCTTTCTGCTTCTCGGAATCGCGATTTCCGGGGTACTGATGCGCCACGCGGCTAGAGTGGATGTCGCCGGCATCAAGCAATTTGCGCTTGGCCTGGCCACCTTCCACCCGGTCATCCAGCAAGTTCTGAGCCCGGTGTTTATGGTTCATTTGCTGCTGGTAAGCACGCTGGCGGCGTACTTCCCGTTCAGCAAGCTTATGCATATGGGCGGGGTGTTCCTGAGCCCGACGCGCAACCTGGCCAATAACAACCGCAGCGAACATCATGTCAACCCCTGGAACTATCCGGTTAAAACCCACACGTACCAGGAGTGGGAAGATGAGTTCCGGGAAAAGATCATAACCGCGGGGTTGCCGCTCGAGGTCGAAGATGTCAGAAAAACTACTGCAGATTGAACAGAAATCCCCGCAGGGCGACTGGCGTGATACCCGGCCCGAGTTGCGTAAGGGCGTGATCTGTTACAGCGCGCTCCCGAAGAACCTCACTTACCTCGGCATGCCTAACCCGCGCGAGTGGCAGCCCATGGATGCCGACTGGAAGCTGCCGGCCGATTGGAAACGCATCATCCTCGACGGGATGAAGGAGAGGCTCAACAAGTATCGCTCCTTCCGGCTGTTCATGGACATCTGCGTGCGCTGTGGAGCCTGCGCCGACAAGTGTCACTTCTATATCGGCTCCGGTGATCCGAAGAATATGCCGGTGCTGCGCGCCGAGTTGATACGCTCGATTTACCGGCGCTATTTCACCTTGAGCGGCCGCATCTTCGGCGCGCTTGCGGGTGGGCGCGAGCTGACTGAAGACGTCATTAAGGAATGGTTCTACTACTTTTACCAGTGCACGGAGTGCCGTCGGTGCTCCGTCTACTGCCCCTACGGCATTGACACGGCTGAAATCACCATGATCGGCCGCGAGTTGCTGAACCTGATCGGATGCAACATCAATTGGGTGCTGGAACCGGCCGCGAATTGTTTCCGTACCGGCAATCACCTCGGCATCCAGCCTCACGGCTTCAAGGACAGTCTCGATTTTGCCGCCGAGGAACTGCAAGAGATCACGGGCATACCGATCGAAGTTCCGATCAATCGCAAGGGTGCGGAAATTCTTTTCATCATGCCTTCGGCCGACTACTTCGGCACCCCGCACTATTACACCCTGCTCGGCTACCTGATGATCTTTAAGGAGATTGGCCTGGACTATACGGTCAGCGCCTTTGCTTCTGAAGGCGGCAACTTCGGCCTGTTCTCTTCGCACGAACTGATGAAGCGGCTGAACGCCAAGGTCTACGACGAGGCCAAACGGCTGGGTGTGAAGTGGATCATAGGCGGCGAGTGCGGCCACATGTGGCGGGTGCTTCACCAGTACATGGACACCATGAACGGTCCGGCGAATTTCCTCGAAGTTCCGGTCTCGCCCATAACCGGTACGCGCTTCGACAACGCGAAATCGACGAAGATGGTGCATATCTCCGAGTTCACCGCCGACCTGCTCCACCATAACAAGCTCAAACTGGATCCCAGCCGCAACGACAACTGGAAGGTTACCTATCACGATTCCTGCAATCCCGCCCGTGGCATGGGCTTGCTGGAGGAGCCTCGCTACATCATCAACCAGTCGTGCAATCACTTTTACGAAATGCCGGAGAACACCATCCGCGAACAGACGTACTGCTGCGGTAGCGGCTCCGGGCTGGGCACGGACGAAAACATGGAAATGCGAATGCGCGGTGGATTCCCACGGGCCAATGCCGTGAAGTACGTGAAGGAAAAGCACGGAGTGAATTTGCTGGCCTGCATGTGCGCCATCGACAAGGCAACCTTGCCCCCGCTGCTGGAGTATTGGGTGCCGGGCGTGGAGGTTGCCGGAGTTCACGAGTTGCTGGGAAACGCGCTGGTGATGACGGGTGAAACGCGCGCGACCGATCTTCGCGGGGAGCCCCTCCCGGCGGAAGAGGTGATTCCAGCCGGAGAAGCCGGCGGACCGGAGGTGGCCCATGCGTGAGCGAGCTCTGATCGCCAGCGGGGTGGCGTTGTTCCTGATTCTGTTTACCTATCCGCTGTGGCACGCCGCGGCGTTGGGAACCGAAGCCAAGCAACCGAAGTTGCAGTTGCCGACGCAGTCGAAGGAGTGCGTCGCGCCCCTTCCATATATGCGAGCGGCGCACATGCAATTGCTGATTGAGTGGCGCGAAAATGTGGTGCGCCGGGGCGTGCGCCAGATTCATGCGACGAACGGAAAATCCTACGAAGCGAGTCTTACGAAAACCTGCCTCGGGGAATGTCATACCAACAAGGCGGAGTTTTGCGACCGCTGCCACACCTATAGCGGCGTCTCCACTCCGTATTGCTGGGATTGCCACAACAAACCCCAACTTGTGGCGGCCAGGAGGACACCATGAAGATCACCAGAAAAGATTTCCTCCGGCTTTCGGGGTTGTCCCTGCTGGCATTTGCGGGAAAGAAGGCAGTGCAGGCCGTTACTGAGCTGACAGGCACGCCGGCAGCCGCCGCGGGCGGACCGGCTAAGGCCACCCGCTGGGGTATGGCCATCGATCTCGGAAAGTGGCGCAATCGACCAGACGCTGACAAGTGCATCAAAGCCTGCAACGCGGCGCACAATGTCCCTCAAATTCCCGATCCCCGCGAGGTGAGATGGATTTGGGAGCAGCCTTTCGAGACCGTGTTCCCGGACGAACAAACGGACTATACGCGGAAGGCTTACGCAGGACACCCTATTCCGGTCATGTGCAATCATTGCGACAATCCTGCTTGTGTTCGCGTGTGCCCGACGGGTGCTACCTGGAAAAGAGAAGACGGCATCGTGATGATGGACTGGCATCGCTGTATCGGGTGCAAGTACTGTGTTGTGGCCTGCCCATACGGCGCCCGCAGTTTCAATTTTTCCGACCCGGTTGCGTACATCAAGCCGGTGAACCCGGAATTTCCCACTCGGTCCATGGGTGTGGTGGAGAAGTGTAATTTCTGTGCGGAGCGTCTGGCTGAGGGCAAGCCGCCGGTATGCGTCGAGGCCAGCCCTGACAAGTCGATGGTCTTCGGCAATCTTGCCGATCCGAACTCGGAAATCCGGCAAGTGCTCGGCTCGCGTTTCAGCATCCGGCGAAAGCCCGAATTAGGTACGCAGCCCAACGTTTTCTACATAGTGTGAGGGTTTATCGATGTTCATGTTCGAGAAGGCGCTCGTAGGGAACCGGAAGTACTGGATGTGGATTGGTATTCTCCTCGCCCTCGTCTTCCTGGGTTTCCTGGCCTACCTGCGGCAGGCGACGGTCGGGTTGGCGGTTACGGGGCTGAGTCACGATGTGGTGTGGGGACTGTATATCTCCCAATTTGTGTTCTTTATCGGACTTGGCGCTTCGGCTGTCGTGGTCGTTTTGCCCTACTATCTGCATGACTGGAAAGCCTTCGGCAAGAGCACGATGATGGGCGAAATCCTCGGCATGTGCTCGGTGATTATGGCTATGCTCTTTATTTTTGTAAGCATGGGCCAACCGCAACGCGTGCTGAACGTGCTGCTATACCCGCACCCGAATTCGCTCATTTTCTGGGATATGACGGTCCTCAGCGGTTATGTGCTGCTCAACGCGATCATCACCGTGACGCTGCTGAGCGCCAAGCATGAGGGCGTGCCCCCGCCGAAGTGGATCAAGCCTGTCATCGTTCTGTCGATACCCTGGGCCATCAGCATCCACACGGTGACGGCGTTCATCTTGAGCGGTCTGGCGGCGCGGCCATTTTGGATGAATCCGATCATGGCTCCCCGCTTTCTGGCTTCGGCCTTTTCTTCGGGGCCGGCAGTGCTCATCATTTTGATCCTGGTGCTGCGGCGGTTGAAGGTTTTCGATGCCGGCATCGAAGCCGTGAAGAAGCTTGCCCTGATCATGACGTACTGCATGGTTGTCAACGTGTTCTTTGTGCTGATGGAGGTGTTCACCACTTTCTACAGCCAGATTCCCAGCCACATGGAGCATTTTGAATATCTTTTCTTCGGGCTTGACGGCAACTATCAGATGGTGCCCGTGATGTGGTTATCACTGCTGTTTGCTCTCGTTTCGCTGGTCATGCTCCTGGTGCCGCGCTGGCGGACGGATACGCGTTTGCTGACGTGGGCTTGTGTTTTGGTTTTCTTTTCGCTCTGGCTGGATAAGGGATTTGCTTTGCTGATTGGCGGCTTTGTGCCTTCGCCATTTGGTGCGGTCGCGCGCTATACGCCCACGCTGAATGAGTGGACAGTCGCCGTCGGCATTTGGGCCCTTGGAGCCTTGATGATTACAGTGCTTTATAAGATCATGCTTTCGGTTCAGGAAGAGGTGTAGCCCGGCGCAGGTCGATTCCGGCTCGGGCTTCGTGTAAGTGCAGATGTTGCCGGCACTGACTGGGCATCTGGTCGAACGGCACGCGGATGATCGCGGTGTTTTGCAAGATCGTGGGGACGTGTACAAATCATATTTTGTTTCTTTGAGAGGTGACTTATGGCAGTTGATCTGGCCAAATCCGGAACGTCAGCTCAGACGGGAACCGCTCCACCGGGTTCACGCCCGGTGCAGGGATTCAACGAAGACTGGCTGGCGATGTGCATTGGCCTTCTTGTTTTTGCACTCTCACTTGCGCTTCTATTCGGCGTGGACTTGCTGGGCTGGGGAATTACAACCTCGGTCTGGACCAGTCCAGCCAATGCTTTACGCGCAGCCTCCAAGAATTACGCCGGCCTTCCCGCCGTTGTATCCCTGGTTGGAACTTTTCTGTTCATGTTGGTCATTCTGGGGGTTGGGGCAAAGAAGGTTGGAGTAGACGTTAAGAAGTTCGCGCAAGGCTTTGGCGTAGTATTCGGGCTCAGTTATCTCTGCTGGTTCTTCGGCAGTTGGGCATACATCGCCGCAACTCCGAATACGCGCGGTGCCTTCAAAATTGGATGGTCGCTGAACCTGACCAACGAGTCGGGCTTCATCATTGCGCTGCTTTGCGGGCTTTTTATCGGTAACTTCATGCCCGGCGTGGCGGCGTGGATCAAGGAAGCAATTCGTCCTGAGTTGTACATTAAGGCCGGCATTGTGATCCTCGGCGGTTTCCTCGGCATCGCCGCGCTGGATCAGCGCGCGTTGGCGACATCGGTGATGTTTCGCGGTATTTGCGCGATCATCGAGGCGTATCTAATTTACTGGCCGCTAGTCTATTTTGTCTCGCGTAAATACTTTGGGTTCAGCCGCGAGTGGGCAGCGCCTCTCGCCTCGGGTATTTCCATCTGCGGCGTTTCGGCGGCAATTGCCACCGGCGGCGCGATCCGGGCGCGGGCAGTCGTTCCGGTGATGGTGTCCTCGCTGGTCGTGGTCTTTTCGGTAGTGGAACTGCTGATCCTGCCGTTCGCAGCCCAGCACTTCCTTTGGCACGAGCCAATGGTGGCCGGCGCTTGGATGGGCTTGGCCGTCAAGACCGACGGAGCGGCGGTAGCCAGTGGAGCGATCGCCGATTCGCTGATACGCGCCAAGGCGATGACGATGGGCATCAACTACTCGCCTGGCTGGGTCATGAACGTCGCCGCGACGGTGAAGGTATTCATCGACATCTTCATCGGCGTGTGGGCATTCGTGCTTGCCTGGGTGTGGGCGGCCAAGTTCGACAAGACGCGCGCGCCCGGCGACAAAGTTAAAGCGAAGGAGATCTGGCAGCGCTTCCCGAAGTTCGTGCTTGGCTACGTGGCGACCTTCCTGATCGTGCTCGCGATCGGAATTCTCGCGCCGCAGACCATTGGGAAGGTCAAGGGCGCAATGGGACAGGCGAACATTTTCCGCGGGATATTCTTTGTCATGACGTTTTTCAGCATTGGCGTTGTTTCCAATTTCCGCAAACTTTGGGAAGAGGGCATCGGCAGGCTGGCGGCCGTTTATGTGCTCTGCCTGTTTGGCTACATTATCTGGATCGGTCTGGCTATCTCGTGGTTATTCTTCCACGGCATGCTGCCGCCGCTCCTAAAGGGGTGAGATATGGCAAATCCAACAATGGCTCCGAAGCCTTCGCAGCCGCGGTTCTCGGAAGAGATCCGCAAGATGGAATATGAACCGCTTGATATCGTTGAGAAGAAGTTGATCTGGTACACATTTTTTACCGGAATAGGCTTGCTCATCATCATGGTTCTGCTAACTCGGTAAATGCGCACCGTGAGTCGCGGGACATGGGTCCCGCGACAGCGGCGCTTTGAAAACACGCTCAATTGGAGCGGAAGTGAATAGGTGAAGTAGTGGGATTTGAAATGGGAGCTACGGGAAAAGTTTATCTGGTTGGAGCAGGCCCGGGGCATCCTGAGCTGTTGACGATTAAGGCGGCAAACCTGATCAAGGCGGCGGATGTCATTGTTTACGACCGGCTGATTCAGGAAGACGTGCTGGCGCTGGCGAAACCGACCGCTGAGCGCATTTACATGGGCAAACCGGTCGGCCGTCACGATTCGCGTCAGGACGAGGTCAACGAACTGCTCGTCCACAAGGCGCGCGAAGGCAAGACCGTAGTTCGCCTGAAGGGCGGCGATCCATTCCTGTTCGGCCGCGGCGGAGAAGAAGCCGAATATCTGGCGGAACATGGCGTCGGCTTCGACGTGATTCCCGGCGTTTCCTCCGCGCTCTCGGCGCCTCTCAGCGCCGGAATTCCGGTAACACATCGCGACTCTTCTGTCCGCCGTGGCGATTGTGACCGGTCATTTTCGCGACGGCGACGACGACAATGTCGATTTCAACGCCCTGAGCAAGATTCCGACGCTGGTTTTTCTGATGGGCGTCCATGCGGTTGAGCAGATTGCAAAGCGGTTGATCGCCGAGGGCCGCGATCCAGGCACGCCGGCTGCCATCATCCAGATGGCGTTCTGGCACGGCGAACAGGTTGCCACTGGGACACTGGAGACGATTGCCGAAGCGGCAAAGCTGCAAGGCGTCAAGGCTCCGGCAACACTGGTGATCGGCGAGGTCGTGAGGCTTCGCGAGAAACTGAAGAAGGCCGAGCGCGATCTTCAGCGTCGCGGCGAGTCGGACGCACGTTTTGCCCCCGGCCCCTCGCCACAGGAACTGTTTCGCCTGGCGACCGCAGGCGTCGGCAGTCAGATGCTGGCGTGGGCAGTGTCAGCAGGCGTATTCGAAGCACTGGAACATCCGAAAACCGTCTGCAATCTGGCTCTGCAAATCCATGCCGATGCGGACGCACTTAACGACATGATGCAGGTGCTGGTGGCGCTTGGGCTGGTTGAGGCGCGACCGGATGGCTATCGCAATCTGGAATTGGCCTCGCTCTACCTGCGGCGGAACTCACCCCAGTCGCTCGTCCCCGCGCTGATGTATGAGGTTGGAGAAAACTGTGACGCTACCGCGCTCGACAGGTTCGCGACCACGGGTCGAAAAACGCTGCGCCCGGATCATGCAGCTCTGCACTACCACGCCTGTGAGTCGCTGGCGCGTTACGCGGCGCCGGTCGTGCTGGATCGCGTTGACCTCGCCGGATGCGAGACCGTGCTCGTTGCGGGATGGGGAGCGGCGACTTATTCAGAGCTGATTGCGGCTCGCTGGCCGCGTGCGAAGGTTATAGGCGTCAACCCGGCATTGGGTGAAGTGCTGCCGGCGCACAGCTTCGACGCAGTGATCATTTCCGGGCTTCTCGGTTCGGCATCGCGCGAGGAATGCGATGATGTCGTTTGCCGTGCGGCCACCCAACTGAAGGCTGGCGGGATGCTGATGCTGCAAGACGATTTGCTCTCCGTGGGAGCCAGTGTGGCTCCAGAGGTCGCGCTTGCTCGCCTGGCACGACGGGTCACGAACGGCAACAGTGCCGAGTGGTCCGTGGAGCGCGTTACGGCGCTGCTGGAAAAATCGGGTTTAGAGGCTGGTTCGGACCCGCTTGCAGGCGCGGGCATGTTAATCAAGAGTAAGAAGACGAATTCATACACAGTGAAGCCGTGCGTGCTGGTGGAATCAGTGCCGGCTGACTGAAAAGGGGAACTAATATGGCAGAGCTTACGGCAGAGATGGTTGCGGAAGACATGTTCCAGTTGGTATCCGAGTGCGCGGGAAAGAAGAACTTGAAACCGGGTGACCTGACCAAGGCGATGGTGGCAAAACATGGGGACGCTTGCACGAAAGACATTACCAAGCTCGCGATCCGGCAGTTGATCGATTCCGGCCGTTGCGTCTACGCCTATGTCGGAGGCTCGTTTATTCAGTTGCCGCCCAAGGAATCGCAAGGCTGAGGTTAAGCGCTCAGATGAATGCGGCCTCGAACGCGCCAAGAATCGTGATTGCAGGGCTTGCCGGCGATTCCGGAAAATCTGTGGTCTCGATGGCGCTGCTCCGGGCATTCCGTGGCGAAGGGACGCAGGTGCGCGCATTCAAGAAGGGTCCTGATTACATCGATACCGCGTGGCTCTCATGGGCCTCGGGAGAGCCGGCGAGAAACCTGGATACATGGTTGATGGGTTTCCCGAGGGCGGTGCAGTCGTTTTGCGCGCATGCCATCGCCGGTGGTCTCAACGTGATCGAAGGCAATCGCGGACTGTTCGACGGGTCTGACGCAGCCGGAACACACAGTACGGCCGAGTTGGCGAAGGCGATTCAAGCGCCGGTGCTGCTGGTTCTGAATGTCACCAAGATGACGCGCACCGCGGCTGCCGTGGTGTTGGGCTGCAAACAGTTAGATCCGGATTTGCAAATCGGCGGAGTCGTTCTGAACCACGTCGCCAGCAAACGACACGAAATGGTCGTGCGCGATGCGATCGAGGGAGTGTGCGGAATCCCGGTGGTCGGCGTCATCCCTAAGCTCGATAGTGACGCTCTGCCCTCGCGGCATCTCGGATTGGTGACTCCCGAAGATCATCCTGCGATGAAGGAGCTGTCTTCGCTGTTGGACAAGGTCGCGGCTGGGCTCGACATGGCGCGGATAAAGGAAATTGCCGCCGGCGTGAACGTGCTTTGCGCGCCGCCTTTGCATGCAGCGACGAAAGAGGCGGACGAGGGCGCGGTCCGGATTGCCGTGATTCGCGACGCGGCGTTCAGTTTTTACTACCAGGAGAATATCGAGGCACTGAGCCGGGCGGGCGCGGAAGTCGTGTTCATCTCAGCTTTGCGGTCAGGCAAACTGCCCGAGGATGTGGATGCCGTGTACATTGGCGGCGGCTTTCCGGAGGTGCATGCCGAGAAGCTCGATGCTAACGCGGGGTTTCTGCATTCGCTTGCCGATGCCGGTTCACGCGGCGTGCCTATTTATGCCGAATGCGGCGGGTTGATGTTGCTATCGCGGTCAATCCAGTGGCAGGGGAGACGTTTCCGCATGGCGGGCGTCCTGCCTATCGATATCGAAGTGGGCAGCGCTCCGCAAGGGCACGGATACGTGGAAGCGGCGGTCGATACTCCGAATCCGTTTTACGCGGTTGGAACCGTGTTGCGGGGTCATGAGTTCCATTACTCGCGCATCGCGGTCGCCTCCGAGGCGCTGAAGTCAGAGCCGCCGGCAACCGCGTGTTCGGTGCGCCGAGGAACCGGCGCGATCGGCAAGCGCGACGGACTGATCGTCAACAACGTGTGGGCAAGCTATACGCACCTGCATGCAAGCGCAACGCCGGAATGGGCTGAGGGCGTAATCAAACTTGCCCGGCGGCATCGCGCGGCAGGAGTGAATCTGGCGGGGCGAGCCTCGTAGTGCGAATTATGTGAGCCCGGAAGTGGCTGGGTGTGCGGGCTGGTGCTTAACGATCTTCGAGCGGTGGGGGATATCCATGGCAACTGTGGTGTCTTTGTTTATCTATGCAGGCGTACTTGTGTTTGCAGTAGGCTGCGTTTGCCGCGTAATTCAATACGCGCGCGCGCCCATCCACCTCCGTTGGGAACTTTATCCCGTGCCGCATGAAGCGCCGGAGCGGGTAACGCACGGGGGATCGTATTTTGAGCAAGGCGACTGGTGGAAGAAAGAACGCCACTCGAACCTCGCCGGGGAATTGAGTTTCATGATCCCGGAGATGCTGTTGCTGAAAGGGCTCTGGGAATACAATCGCAAACTCTGGTACCGGTCGTTTCCGTTTCATGCCGGACTGTATCTGCTGATGGGAGCGGCCGCTCTGTCTGTGGTGGGCGCGGTCTTCGGAGGCATGGGACTCGCGGGCGTGCTATTCGCGATTGCTCGCGCGTGCGCTTGGGCGGGCCTGGTGCTGACGACGTTCGGCGGTCTGGCGTTGTTCTGGCGCAGACTCACCGATCCGGATTTGAAAAACTACACGGGGCTCGGCGACTTGATGAATGTGGGCATGTTCGCGATTGCCTGCGTGCTGGTCATCATCGGAGCGCTTAGTGGCTCGATGCCACCGCTCTCCACGCTGACTCGCGCGCTGCTCACATTCGATTCGACGATCCAGCTGCCGGCCATGACCAGTGCCGGACTCATACTCGGGTCGGTAATCCTCGGCTACATCCCCTACACGCATATGGGGCATTTTATCGCGAAATATTTCACTTACCACACGATCCGTTGGGACGACACGCCGAACAACAAGGAGATCTCCGCACGAGTTGCTGAGTATCTCACCTATCGTCCAACGTGGTCGGCGCCGCACATCGGAGCCGACGGCACGAAAACCTGGGGAGAGATCGCCACGATGAATCCACCCGAAAAGCAGGCGGTGCGTAAATGAAGGAACAGGTCAATATTGCCGATGTTTCGCGGCGTGATGCAGAGCCGCTCACGCAAGTGCAAATGAGTGATTTAAAGCCGTTGCCCGCCGGTCTCGGCACCGTGGAAGGCCCAGCGTTTACCCCACTCAGCGCTTCAGTCAAGGAGCGATGCGAGTGCGCTCTCGACGGCACTTGCGCGCTCAATCTGCCCAGGCCGAAGTCCCGCGAGGAAGAAGAAGAGCTGGTCAAGAAATTTCTGTCCGGAGTTGAAAAGTTATTCAGCAAAGAGAATAACTGGACGTTTCTCCAGCCGCTGCTGCTCACCATGGAGCACTGCACGCGTTGCCAGACCTGCTCAGACGCTTGCCACATTTATGAAGCCAGCGGGCGCAACGAACTCTACCGTCCTCTTTTCCGCAGCGATATTCTGCGCCGTCTTTACTTCAAGTACGTGAAGCATGGCGGCCTGGTTTCGCGCTGGCAGCATGGCGACATCGAGCTGAACTGGCCGATGGTGGCGCGTCTTGCCGAGCTTTCCTACCGATGCAATCTCTGCCGCCGCTGTGCGCAGACCTGTCCCATTGGCGCCGATAACGCCCTTGTGGCACACGACCTCCGCAAATTGTTCAGCATGGAGATGGGCATCTCGGCCAAGGAAATCCATGACAACGGCTCGATGAAGCAGTTGAAAGTTGGCTCCTCTACCGGCATGAGTCCCGCGGCGGTCAGGGACAGCGTGGACTTCATCGACGAGGAGATGAGCGAAAAAACCGGGATGGAGATCCACACGCCTTGGGACGTGGAGGGCGCCGACATCCTTTTGCTTCACAATGCCGGAGAAATTCTTGCGTGGCCCGAAAACCCAGGAGCTTTCGCGGTAATTCTCAACGCCGCCGGGATAAGCTGGACGATGTCCTCGGAGCTGGTTGCCTACGATTCCATCAATTACGGACTATGGTACGACGACGCGCAGTTTGCGCGTGTGGCGCTGAAACACGCGGACATGGCGCGCAAGTTGAAGGTGAAAAAGATTGTGATCGGCGAGTGCGGTCACGCGCACAAGGCGCTCAGCGTGATCGCCGACCGCATCCTGCTTGGCGAGATGAACGTTCCGCGCGAAAGCTCGATGACTTTGTTACGCGACATAGTTATGAGCGGCAAGCTCAAACTGGATCCTTCGCGCAATGATTTCCCCGTTACGCTGCACGACCCCTGCAACGTCGTGCGTCTGATGGGAGTGGTAGAGCCGCAGCGTGAGATTCTGCGGAAGATTGCTCCCAAGTTCCGCGAGATGGAACCGCACGGCGTCAACAACTACTGTTGCGGCGGTGGCAGCGGGTTCGCCATCATGTCGCCGAACAACTTCACCGACTGGCGCTTCCAGGTTTCCGGGCGCAAGAAGCTCGAGCAGGTGATGAACGCCTTCGGCGAGTGCCTCGAACCGGAAACTCCCAAATACGTCTGCGCCCCATGCAGCAACTGCAAAGGCCAGATGCGCGACCTGTTCGCTTATTGGAATCTCTGGGATAAGCATCAAATCCTGTACGGCGGCTTGGTTGAGCTGATCGTGAACGCCATGACCGACGTGAAGCCTGGTTTCCTGGAGTGGGAGTGGCACTAGATTGCTGTCCCGTCAAGTTCGCTGCATAAGTTTCAGTATCTGTGTTCTTTGCGCGCGAGTGAGAGGTCTTCACTCGCGCGTTGTCTTTGGCGGCCGTACCTGCAGACCTTAGAGGCTTTGAGCAAAAACGGATGCACCCCAACCGCGCCTAACGAAATCTAATCTCTTGGAAGGTGGGCATGGAAATCCATGGAGACCAAAGATAAGTTGCACAAGAGCGAAGACGAATGGCGTCGCCAGCTTACGCCTGAGCAATACCACATTCTGCGCGAGAAGGGCACGGAACGCGCGTTCACCGGCGAATACGCGCACAGCAAGGAAAACGGCGTTTACCGCTGCGCGGCTTGCGGCGAGGAATTATTCAGCTCGGATACCAAATACGATTCCGGAAGCGGCTGGCCCAGCTTTTATGAGCCGGCAGCCCCGGAGCGCGTGGACAATCACGAGGACAACGCTTACGGCATGCGCCGCGTCGAGGTGACCTGCTCGCATTGCGGGTCGCACCTGGGGCACGTTTTTGAGGATGGACCGCAGCCCACCGGGTTACGCTATTGCATCAACTCCGCGTCCCTGAAGCTGGAACCCAAAAAGTAGAAGCTGCTGGCAGCAATCTGTTCGCGCCGTCATACTCACGAGCTGAAGTTGTTTGCGCGCTTTCGGCCGCGAGTTTCAGCTCCAGAGCTCGCTTGGCGTAGGCTTCTATGCTGCGTTCAGGGCTGCTTTCAAAAGAGCGCACCAGCTTAACGAGGTAGTCGTCGAGCGGAGTGTATTTCATGCCCAGTTCAGTCACGCTCCGCGCATTGTCCAGCACAGACATCCACGTCCCGCTGAACGGAGAACACGCGGGCAACAAAGAAAACTGGTTCAATCGTTCACGAGGAATTCGCACGACCACCGATTGCGCATAGACGAGGTGGGCCAGTTTGGCCAAGAATCGCTTCCAGCGAAAGAGTCTCGTCTTGCGAGATGTTGTAAGCGCGGCCGAGGCCCAGGCTCGTTCCGGCCAGACGCAGCACAGCTTGGACCACGTCTTCGCGATAAACGTGGCGAAGCGGCAGAGCTGGTCCTTCGGGGACGACTATGGGACCGCCGTCGCGAAGGCGGAGATAGTATCCGTAGATGCGATCGTAGTGGTCGTGCTCGCTGCTCACCATCGGCAGGCGGAGCGTGGTGACCGGGAACCGCCGCTCGGCCCAGCCGCGCATCAAAATATCCTCCGCCGCTCGTTTTTCAATTCCGTAGACCCAATTGTCGTAGTCGTAGGCAGCGGACTGGGGAGGCGCGGGCATCACCGGACCCGCATAATCTTCCTCGCGGTAAGGACCCTCAATCCCAGTTCGCACCAGATAGACCTGGCCCGTGCTGATGAAGATGTATCGGCCAGTACGATTGAGCAGCAGTTCGACGATGGGTTCGGCGTCGCGGCCAGTGTAGAGGGTCGTATCCACGACCAATTCGAACTCGCGCTTTCCCAGGGTGTCGCGCAGCGCTTGGGGATCGCGGCGGTCGCCGCATAGCTTCTCAATCTGGGGGGGCAATGTCGCCGGAGTCTTGCCGCGATTGAAAACAGAGACTTCATATCCCCCCTGGAGAAATGCCGTTACCAGCGATGGTCCGAGGTTTCGAGTTCCGCCAATTATGAGTGCGCGCATGCCGATAGTGTAGCAGCGAGACGCTCAGGCCCGTTTATTTCGGGTTGTACACCGCAGGCTCACCGAGGCTTCCCTTCGCGGGCAGGTGGCGGATATAGTTCACGATGCTCCAGATTTCATCATCGTTCAATATCCCCTTGGAAGCGGGCATGCCCGAAGGCCCGACGCCATTTTCGATCACCGATTTCAGTTGTCCGTCCGTGTAATCCTGCACCTCGCGCGAGTTCAGCGATGGCACGGGCGGATACATGCTTTGAGCAAAGGGGACTCCCGTGGCCTGCCCGTCGAGTCCGTGGCACACCATGCAGTAGATGGCGAAGTTTTTCTGGCCGGCGCGGATGTTTTCCTCCGTGGCTGCGAGTGGATTGCGCGTCGCCTTGCCGCCGATCGTGATCGAGTGCTTCACGCGCGTTGCCAGCGAGTTCTCGAAAATGCCGGGGCTCCTGACCTGGCAACCGCTCAAGAGCAGCACGAGACTTGCCGCAGCCATAGCCCAACCTACGGAACTCGACCGCGATTTGCCCCGGCGTGCGCAACTCCGGCGCGCAGCGCTGACGCCGCAAGGGTGCGGGTTGCTCGTCTGGTTCATATCATTCCACGACGATGGACATCTTCATGTTGCCGTGTCCCGAGCCGCAGTAGTGATCGCAGATCAGCGTGTAGGTGCCGGCGGTTTGCGGGGTAATTTCAACGTCCACGGTTTTTCCCGGTTCAATCAGCGCATCGATCTTGAGCTGTCTCGAAAAGAATCCGTGGGTAACATCGGCGCTCTTCACCCGCAGGATGACCGGCTCGCCACGCTTGAGGGTGATCGTATTCGGAGTAAATTCGAAGCGTTTAGCAGTGATTTCGATTACGCGCGGCGTGCCTTGCGCTTGCGTGCTGAAAGGCGCGCTCAGCATCACCACGCAAGCCAGCACGAGCGCAAACACGAGACGAGTTCTATTCTTCATGAGACTCTCCTTCGAGTCAGTATCTATCTGTCGCCGGCATTGAGCAGCTTGTTTCAGCTACGGCTCAGAGCGAAACCGGCTTCAATATCTGCTGAATTCCGTTGATGCCCGAGTACTCGCGCAGGCTGAGCTCAACATCCTCAACCGAGAGCGATGAGCCCTGGGGCGGCTTTTTCACGTTCTGGCTCACGATGCGAATGCCGAGATTCTTGAACGGGTGGTCCTTATCAAAAGGCATCGGCTTCTTGTCCGCGACTTTTTCCGGGTCAGGAAAGCCGAAGATCAGCGAGCGCGCCGCGTAATGATGCGCGCCGCCGATGACGTGTTCATCGTCACGATGAATATGTCCGTACAGCACCGTCACGTTCTGGTAGGGGGCAAGCGTGTTCATGGCTTCGTCGCCGTCATTGGTGTACCACTCCCATTCGGGTTTAAGGTCGAAGAGCGGACGATGCGTGAACACCACAATCGGCGCGGTCTTGGGAAACCGGGACAGGTCTTTCTTGAACCATGTCAGTTGCTCCGCGCCAAGTTCCGGCTTGGCGCGCGAAACATTATCAAGCGCCACGAAGTGAACACCGCGATGATCGAACGAGTAGTTCGTCGGACCGAAAGATTCGCGGAACAACTGACCACCGTCGAGCCCCGCATCGTGCTCACCGGGGACACATACCAGCTTGGGAACTTTCAGTTGCGCCGCGATCTGCTGGAACTGGCGCATGCGTTTGGAGTGCACATCCTTGTCTTCACTGTCGTGCGTGAGGTCGCCGGTGAAGAGCACCAGATCCGGGCGTTGTGGCAGCGCGTTCACCATCGCAACAGCCTGTTCAAATGCCTTGGTGCCGAGCGGGTCGGGTGGGCCGTTAAACCCGACGTGTGCGTCGCTGAGCTGAATGAAAGTGAAAGGCGAAAGGGCTTCTCCATTCGACTCCTTCAGACTCACTCCCAACTCATGTGCCTCTCTGCGGGCGCCCAGCAGCGGCGCAACCTTATAGAGAGTCCCTATGCCCATCGACATGCCGGCGATCCGCAGAAATTTGCGGCGATCGATCGAGTCATCCATTGCAGTCCTCCTTGCAGCTTGCCGGGGCGGCGCTGGCTCAGTTCCTATCGGCATATCCGGAGCTATCAAGCCCACGGAATGTACCTTTTGCGAATCTGGCTATCGCGGGCTCCCTGTGCTGCGTAGTGGAAAACAAGCACGACCTTGATTTATTCCAGCGCAACCGAAAAAATGTTTTCCCGCCGGCTTCGGCTGAGCAGCGGGACCAGAAGCGGCATTCGGCCCTGGAGCCCCAGCAATTCTGTCTGCGGCGGGAATAATTTGCCGGATTTCGAGTTACCCTTATAGCCGGATGCAAAACGAGCGAAGCCAATCCGGGACGTTCGAAGAGCTGGCGATGCCGCTGTTCGCTTCGCTTTACAACTTTGCGCACTGGCTGACGCAGAACCGCGCCGAGGCGGAAGACCTGGTGCAGGAGACGTACATGAAGGCGCTGAAAGGGTTCCAATCGTTTCAGCAAGGGACCAACTTCCGCGCCTGGATGTACCGCATTTTGCGCAACACCTTTCTGACCTCACGCACGGGATTGAAAGCGACCGCGCCGCTGGAAGAGGAAGAAGATGCGTTGCCGCCGGTTTTGGAGACGCCGGAGTCGGCGCTCCTGGCCCGCGTCGATCATGAACTTTTGCAGAGCGCGCTGGAACAACTGGCGGTGCACTACCGGGAGATCGTTCTCTTGTGCGACGTGGAGGAGATGAGCTACCAGGAGATCGCGGAAACGCTCGGCATTCCGATCGGCACTGTCATGTCGCGCGTTTCGCGCGCACGCAAAGCGCTGCGGGATCTGCTGGGGACGAAGGTCCGAGGAGCTTCGCAATGAGCTGTGAGCTGTGGCACGCAAAACTTGATCAATACGTCGACTCCGAACTGTCCGGCGATGACGCTGTCGAGGTAGAGGCGCATCTGCGGCAGTGCCAGTCGTGTGCCGCCGACGCGCTCGGACGGCTGCGCTTGAAGGGGATGACCCACACGGCGGGCAAGCGATTCGCGCCAGCTCCGGAGTTCAGGCTGAAGATCGCGCAGCAAGTTGCCAAGCAAAGCAAGCCTCGGCTTTGGGGCCTGAGATTGGGTTGGCGTCTGGGAGCGGCAACGGCAGTCCTGGTGGCTGCAATCAGCCTCGGCGTCTTCTGGGGAGGGCGTTGGCAACGCGAGCGGCAACTGGGTGAGCTTGCCGATCTGCACGTGGCGACACTGGCCAGTGCGAATCCCGTCGATGTTGTTTCAACGGACCGGCATACGGTTAAGCCGTGGTTCGCAGGCAAGCTGCCCTTTACGTTCAATTTGCCTGATCTGCCAAATTCTCCGTTCCAGCTTGCGGGCGGTCGCGTAGCCTATTTCGAGCAGAGCCCGGGAGCACAACTATTGTTTCAAGTCCGCAAGCATCAGCTCTCGGTATTCATCTTTTCCGAGAGGTCGCTGACAGCGCACATGAGTTCGGCAAATCTGGTTGAGCACAAGCTGGACTTCACGATACAAACCTGGTCGCAGAACGGACTCAGGTACTTCGTAATCAGTGATGCCAGCCCGGCAGACGTGGCTGCGCTAAGCGATTTGCTGAAGCGCGCGGGGTAGAGCGAACCTCTGTAGCCAAAGCCCGCGCACCCTTCAGTCCGCGATTGCGCCCTTCTTGGCGAAGCGGCTTGTGAGTTCAATAAAGGCCTGCGCGGAGCGCGGCAAGGTACGGTCCGAGCGATAGATCAGGCCGAGTGAGCGCCACAAAACGTTGTCTTTCAAGGGGAGCAGCTTGGCCTCACCGGAGCGCACCTCATCGTTGGCGAAGCTCGCGCTGATGAGAGATACGCCGATGCCCGCGACCACGAATCTCTTAATCATGCCCACGCTCGGCAATTCCATCTTGATCTGCAAGTCCGCTCGATGAGGGCGGAAGAGCTTATCCAGCGCCTGCCGCGTGTACCCCGTCTTGGGAAAAATCAGCGGCTGTTTCGCCACTTCCTCCACGGTGACGGATTTCTGCTTGGCGAGTGGATTCCGTGAACTCACCATGACCATCAACTGGTCGCGGAAGATGGAATGTACCTTGATGCGATGAGACTTTACCGGCAGGCTTACGATGCCCAAATCGACCGCGCCGTCCTCAACCCGCTCCAGGATTTTACGGCTGAAATTGCGATAGACGCTAATCTGAACCTCGGGATACTGCCTGCAGTATTCGGCAAACATATCGGGGAGAACGTACAGGCAGGTGGCCTCATTGGCTCCGATGGCCAGGACTCCGCGAGGCGAATTGCCCTGGTCGGCGACGGCACGGATCGACTCGTCTCGCAGCATCAACAACCGCTGCGCATACTCGAACAAGACTTCACCGCCTGGAGTCAAGCGCACGGTTTTGGCGCGGCGGTCGAGAATCTTCTCGCCATACTCCTGCTCGAGCTGCCTGATTTGAGCGCTGACGGCCGACTGCGTGCGAAACACTTTTTGGCCAGCGCGCGAAAAACTACCCAGCTTGGCGACTTCGATGAAGGTGATAAGCTGATCGAAATCCACGGCTTTCCTCGCTCTCCTGGAAACAGCGGGGCGGCAGAATTCACCACCAACAATCAGGCAAGTTGAACCTACTCTCAAGAAGAATACACGGACTGTGCCGTTTGTCACGCACTCTGCCGTTTGCGAGAATATTTGCGGGGATACTGGTTTTGCTCGTCACCGCTGGTGAGCAGCTCACGATTCGCGGTTACGGCTGTACCCAGATTTCTTAATCGGTGCTATCGAAAATCTTGATTGTACTTCCGGGGGTATCGCGAACGATAATAAACTGCTTAATATACAGGGACTTGTGTCCAGCGACGCCTGCGGTTTTTTCCTTGGCGGCCTGTCTGCCGCCCCCTGAATGCCGCTAACATCCGGAGATGAAGTGACGACATCGTACATGCCGAATGGATTGCCTGCCCCACAGGGGCTTTATCACCCCAGTCATGAACACGACGCCTGCGGCCTGGGTTTTGTGGCGAACATCGACGGCCACAAGTCTCACGACGTCGTCCTCAAGGGGATTGAGGTCCTGATCAATCTGACGCACCGGGGAGCTTGTGGGTGCGATCCCGAAACAGGTGACGGCGCCGGCATCCTCATTCAGATTCCGCACGCGTTCTTTGCCCGCGAAGCCGATAGGCTCCGTTTCTCGCTGCCTGAACCCGGCTCCTACGGGGTGGGCATGGTCTTTTTCCCACGTAATGACGAGCAGCGCGAGCGCTGTCGCAAGGTCATGAACCGGGTGATCCAGGAGGAGGGTTTCGAGGTCCTGGGCTGGCGCGATACGCCCATCGACGCGAATGCCATCGGTCAGGTGGCACGCGCGTCGCGGCCATATATCGAGCAGGTGTTCATCGCTGCCGCAGCTCCCTCGTCCCCCGCAACCGCGACGACTGCCGGAGACGCCGGCGACTCCACCGCATCGTCTGCCACGGCGGGCGACGGGAGTAGCTACGAAGACGTGCTGGAGCGCAAACTCTACGTTATTCGCAAGCGGACCGAATCGGAGATTACCGCTCTCGACGCAGCCTTGATGCAGAGCTTCTACGTTCCGTCGCTCTCGGCCCGCACCATCATCTACAAGGGACTGCTGCTGGCGCCCCAGATCAGCAAGTTCTACAAGGAATTGTCGGACCCGCTCGTCACCAGCGCTCTATGCCTGGTTCACCAGCGGTTTTCCACCAACACGTTCCCGACCTGGCAGTTGGCTCATCCGTACCGCTACATCGCGCACAACGGTGAAATCAACACCCTAAAAGGCAATGTCAACTGGATGTACGCGCGCCAGTCGCTTCTGGCTTCTCCGCTCTTTGGCGACGATATGCAGAAGCTATTCCCGATCATTGCGCCCGGGGGCAGCGACTCGGCGAATTTCGATAATGCCGTCGAACTGCTGTTCCAGGCCGGACGCAGCCTGCCGCACGCGATGGCCATGATGGTTCCGGAGGCCTGGTCGGGCAATCCGTATATGCATCCCGACAAGCGGGCTTTTTACGAGTACCACGCGAATTTGATGGAGCCTTGGGACGGTCCGGCGGCGCTTACCTTCACTGACGGTCGAGTGATCGGCGCAACTCTGGATCGCAACGGCCTACGCCCTGCGCGCTACGTGATAACCCGCGGCGGCATGGTCGTAATGGCGTCGGAAGTCGGCGTGCTGCCGATCAAACCGAAAGACATCGTCAAGAAGGGACGACTTCAGCCAGGCAAGATGTTTCTGGTCGATTTGGTGGAAGGGCGCATTGTCTCGGACAAAGAAATCAAGCGCCGTCTCTCCAGCCGTCAGCCTTACGGTGAATGGCTGCGGGAAAACCAAGTCACTCTCGACGGTTTGCCGGAGCCTCCGCGCACCGTAGCGACGGATCACGACACAATCCTCTGCCGGCAGCGCGTCTTTGGTTATAGCGATGAAGACCTGAAGATGATTATGTTGCCCATGGTGAAGGATGGCCAGGAGCCCGTGGGTTCAATGGGTACGGATACGCCGCTGGCGTGTTTGTCGGATCGTCCGCAGAGTTTGTTCAACTATTTCCGGCAGCTTTTTGCCCAAGTCACCAATCCCCCGATTGACGCTATTCGGGAAGATATGGTGATGTCGCTCATTAGCTTCATCGGATGTGAGAGCAATATCCTGGAGGAGACCCCGAAGCACTGCCACACGCTGGCTTTGCCGCACCCGATTCTCACCAACCGCGACCTCGAGAAGTTGCGGCGGCTTTCACAGGGGGATCTGCTGGCGACAACTCTGCCGACGTTGTTTCCGGTGCACAGGGGCGAAGAGGGACTACGGAAATCGCTCGACGGTCTTTGTCGTCGCGCCACGCTGGCCATCAAGTCCGGCTACAGCCTGATCGTGCTTTCCGACCGCGGGACCGACGAGGAGTATGCTCCCATTCCGTCTCTGCTTGCACTGACCGCTGTCCACAACCACCTTATCCGCGAGAAGCTGCGGACGCAGGTGGCGTTGATTATCGAGTCGGGCGAACCGCGCGAGGTCATGCACTTTGCGCTGCTAATTGGATATGGCGCAAGCGCCGTGAACCCCTATCTGGTCATAGAAACTTTGGAAGATCTGGAGCTGCGGCGCGATTTGCCCGAAGGCATGAATGCGGATACCGCGCTTCACAATTACATTAAGGCCATCGACAAAGGCCTGCTCAAAACTGGTTCGAAGATGGGAATATCCACGCTGCAGAGCTATCGCGGCGCGCAGGTGTTTGAGGCCATCGGACTTAACCGGGGACTCGTCGCGAAATACTTTACCGGAACCGCCTCGCGGATTGAAGGCGTTGGGCTCGAAGTGCTCGCGCGCGAAGCCCAGATGAAGCACGAACACGCTTATCGTCCGGTCGGCAGCTTCGAGCCGGAGTTGAGAGTCGGCGGCAGCTACCAGTATCGCGTCGACGGCGAACATCACATTCTTAATCCGCTGACCATCTCCAAGCTGCAACATGCGGTTCGAGCAGGAAGCCCCAAGACGTTTAAGGAGTACACGGACCTCGTCGACGATCAAAGCCGCCAACTCTGTACACTGCGCGGACTGATCGGCATCAGGAAGAGCGAGGACCCGGTTCCTCTCGAAGAGGTGGAGCCAGCCAGCGAGATCGTAAAGCGCTTCACGACCGGTGCGATGTCGTTCGGCTCGATCAGCAAAGAGGCTCACGAAACTCTCGCCATCGCTATGAACCGCATCGGCGGGAAGTCCAACACCGGCGAAGGCGGCGAAGAAGAGGGCCGCTTCCGGCCCGATGCGAATGGAGATTCCCGGCGCAGCGCCATTAAGCAGGTGGCGTCCGGGCGCTTCGGCGTAACCGTCCATTACCTGGTTAACGCCGACGAGCTGCAAATCAAAATGGCGCAAGGCGCCAAGCCCGGGGAGGGCGGACAACTGCCGGGACATAAGGTAAATGACGAGATCGCGCGGGTGCGGCACTCGATTCCCGGAGTAGGCTTGATTTCTCCGCCGCCTCACCATGACATTTACTCGATTGAGGATCTTGCGCAGCTCATTTATGACCTGAAGAACGCCAATCCTCGGGCACGAATCTCCGTGAAGCTGGTTGCTGAAGTCGGAGTCGGCACCGTTGCCGCCGGCGTGGCTAAGGCGCATGCGGATGTCGTGCTCATCAGCGGAGATAACGGTGGAACCGGCGCGTCGCCGCTCAGCTCGATCAAGCATGCAGGCATCCCGTGGGAGCTTGGGTTGGCTGAAACGCAGCAGGTGCTGGTGATGAATGACCTGCGTGGCCGCATAAGGGTGCAGACCGACGGGAAGCTCCAGACGGGCCGCGATGTGGTGATTGCCGCTTTGCTTGGAGCCGAAGAATATGGTTTTGCCACCGCGCCGCTGATCTCGATGGGTTGCATCATGATGCGCAAGTGCCATTTGAATACCTGTCCCGTGGGGATTGCGACTCAGGACCCGAAGCTGCGCGCCAAATTCCGCGGGCAGCCCGAGAACGTGATCAACTTTTTCTTCTTCGTCGCCGGTCAGGTGCGCGAGTATATGGCCCAACTTGGCTTCCGGACCGTGGAGGAGATGGTCGGCCGGGTCGATATGCTGGAGATGAAACCGGCAATGGCGCATTGGAAGGCCCGGGGCTTGGACTTCTCGAACATTTTCTACGATCCGCCAAAGAAATCGAATGTGGCGCGGCGTTGCGTGCAGCCGCAGGATCATGGACTGGAGAAGGCTCTCGATCACAAACTGATCGAATGCGTGCAGCCGGCCCTGGAGACGCTCACGCCGATCCAGGTAAAGCTTCCGATCCGCAACGTGGACCGGACTGTGGGCGCTATGCTGAGCGGCGAAATTGCGCGCCGATATGGTTCCAAGGGGCTGCCCGACGACACCATCTCATGCGAGTTTACCGGCTCAGCCGGACAGAGCTTCGGCGCTTTTCTTGCCAAGGGCGTGACGCTTACGCTGGAAGGCGATGCCAATGACTATGTGGGCAAGGGGCTATCTGGCGGCAAACTTGTTGTCTATCCGCCTCGCAGTTCTACCTTCGCGCCGGAGCAGAACATCGTGATTGGAAACGTGGCTCTTTACGGAGCCACCAGCGGGGAAGCCTACTTCAACGGGGTTGCCGGCGAACGCTTCGCCGTTCGCAATTCCGGTGCATTGGCCGTCGTCGAAGGCGTGGGAGACCACGGCTGCGAATACATGACCAACGGACAAGTATTCGTTCTTGGCAAATGCGGACGCAACTTCGCGGCCGGCATGTCAGGGGGATTGGCTTACGTCTTCGACGAGGACGGCGACTTCGAGCAGGAACGCTGCAATCTGGCGGGCGTCGATCTGGAAGGGGTGATCGACGAGCGCGATATTGAACTGCTGCGCAATGCCATCGACCGCCATCTGATCGCAACCGAAAGCCCGCGGGCACAATGGATTCTCGAGCATTGGGCGGACACGTTGCCGCAATTCATCAAGGTATTCCCGCATGAGTATAAGCGGGTGCTTGGTGTTCCACGTATTGAGCGCATGCAAAAATTGCAGAGCACCATAATTTACTCGGACGAGAAGCAGGTTAAGCATGGGTAAGGTCACCGGTTTCATCGAATATGGACGTGAACTGCCCTTGCGCCGTCCGGTGCCGGAGCGCGTCAACGATTGGTTCGAGATTTATAACGAGTTTCCGGAAGAGAAGCTTCGCCAGCAGGGTGCGCGCTGCATGGACTGCGGCGTGCCGTTTTGCCACACGGGATGCCCGCTGAACAACATCATTCCCGACTGGAATGACATGGTGTATCACGGCCGCTGGAAGGCGGCGGTGCGCCAGTTGCACTCGACGAACAATTTCCCGGAGTTCACCGGCAGGCTCTGTCCGGCTCCTTGCGAAACTGCCTGTGTTCTCGGCATCAACGAGCCTCCGGTCACGATCCGGCAAATTGAAAAGTCAATTGTCGAGCGCGGCTTCGAGGAGGGTTGGATCGTTCCCGAGCCACCACCGAGAGAATCCGGCAAACGTGTCTGCGTAATTGGCTCCGGGCCTGCCGGATTGGCGGCCGCTCAACAGTTGCGGCGCGCGGGGCATGGGGTGACGGTTTTTGAGAAGGCCGACCGCATCGGCGGTTTGCTGCGCTACGGCATTCCGCACTTCAAAATGGAGAAGCACCTCATCGACCGGCGGTTGGATCAGATGACGAAGGAGGGCGTCGAGTTCATAACCAACGCCCACATCGGCAAGGACATCCTCGTCCAAGCCTTGCGCAAGGAATACGATGTTGCGGTGCTTGCCGGCGGTTCCGAACATCCTCGGGATCTGCCGATTCCCGGGCGGGAACTCAAGGGCATTCATTATGCGATTGATTTTTTGCTCCCGCAAAACCGGCGTTGCGACGGCTTACCTCTCACGGAAGCGCAGGACATAACGGCGTGCGGTAAACGTGTCGTGGTGATCGGCGGAGGCGACACCGGCGCCGATTGTGTCGGTACCGCGCATCGTCAGAAGGCGCTTTCCGTGCTGCAACTCGAGTTGCTTCCCAAACCGCCGGATTCGCGCTCGCCTAGTACTCCCTGGCCGCTGTGGCCTTTGCAGTTGCGCACCGAGAGCTCGCATGAGGAAGGCGGGGTTCGCGACTGGGGAATCGCAACCACGAAATTCACGGGCGATGAGCACGGGAACGTGAAGCTTTTGCATGCAGTCCGCGTGGGGCCGGCACCGAAGTTCGAGCCGCTGCCCGGAACGGAGTTTACGATCGAAGCGGATATAGTCCTGTTGGCAATGGGCTTCCTGGGGCCTGTGCGCAACGGAATGCTCGATCAACTAGGCGTGGTTCTGGATTCCCGCGGCAATGTAGCCACGGACGCGAATGGCATGACATCGGTTCCCTGCGTCTTCGCTGCGGGCGACATGCGAAGAGGGCAGTCGCTGATTGTCTGGGCTATCGCCGAGGGCCGGGCGGCGGCGAAGGGAGTGGACGCATTTCTCAAGGCAGAGATCGAACGCATGAAAGGCGTGGTCGAGCCTCAATAGCCGAAGATAAAACAATAACAGCCTGCGTCTGTATATGCGCAGGCTGTTCTGCTGCGCAGGGCCTCACGACCTTGCCAATTGGCTTGCTTTTCGCGTGGTCGTCGTAATGGCTTTGATGAGCGTGGCTCGTATATTGCCTTCTTCCAGCTCAAGAATGCCATCGATCGTGCAGCCGCCCGGCGTGGTCACTTCATCCTTCAGCACGGCGGGATGCTCGCCCGTAGTCAACACCATCGAGGCTGCGCCGAGCGCGGCATTCGCCGCGAAATTGGTTGCCACCTCGCGCGGCAGTCCTACGCGGACACCACCTTCGGCAAGCGCCTCAAGCACGATATAGATGAAAGCCGGGCCGCTGGCGGAAAGGCCGGTCACGGCATCCATGTGAATCTCATCCACTTCGGCGGTTTTTCCCATGAGCGAGAAGATGGTTTCCGCAATTGCCATGTGCGATTCCTGGCAGCACTTTCCAGCGCACAGCGCCGTCATGCCGCAGGCGATCCGGCAGGCCGTATTAGGCATTGCGCGAATGACAGGCACGCCGGGATCGAGCACGGCTTCAATGCCCTCGGTGGTAACGCCCGTTGCAATCGAGATCACCAGCACGTTGGAAGACAGTACTTGGCGAATGGCCGCCGCCACCTTCGAGACGCCGGACGGCTTGACGCATAGGATCACCACATCGGCATTGCGCGCCGCTTCGAGGTTCGACGTGCCGACGCTGATCTGCAAGCTCTCACGCAACTCCTGTGCGTGCTCGTTGTGCTTCACCGAGCCCCGCAAATGACTGCGTTCCACGACGCCGCTGTTCAACAGCGAGCGCAAAATCAGGCTTCCCATCTTGCCGGCGCCGAGCACCGCGATGGTCTTATCGCGCAATTGGCTGGAGCTTTCGGTGGACACAATCTGGCTCAATCTCGTTCTCCTTCGTGCGCCAGGTCCGTGATCTTTGTGTGCTCACGTCGGACCGGACCTGTAGTCTGCTGGTGAATCCTTATTCTAATGCCAAACGGAGACGCGTGCGAACATCACGGTTGGCCGCGAGCAGCCAACATGCCATCTATCTCACTCCGCGGCAAACAGAATCGCCATCCGGGAGTGACCCGCGATGGCGATTGTGCGCACAAATGGTGCTGAACGCAGTATTCAGTTTCTCCAACGTCAGAAGAGCCCGAAGACCGAAAGCAACTTCTTCGAGCCCACGTAGACCTTGCCATTGATGACCGTGGGCACCATCCACTTCGTGAAGTCCACGGTGGAACTCCGGTAGAGCTCTTTCGTCAGGTTGCTTGCGTCGTAGGCGTGCAGGTCATACGAGGTGTAATCCATGGCCCAGACGATTCCATTGCTGCTTCCGTTCGAGGAAATCACCGGCTGCCCGCCTGGAAACAGGAACGTATAGCTACCCTTGGAAGTTGGGGAGGTGGACAGCTTTCCGGTTGTGGAGCTGAGCGTGAACGCCTTGATGACGTCGTTGTTGCCGATGAAATAAACCTTTCCGTTGAAGTAAGCCGGCGTCATGAAGCAGTGGTCGTGGTATTGCCGCTGGCTCGAAGTTCCTCCGCCCACCACGTTCGGCAGCGATTGCACGATCTGGCTATCGGAACCCGAATTGTGCCCGCCCATGTTATCGCGATTCACCACGTAAACCGGCGTCGGTTTACCGCAGCCAATCAGTTCGTTCGGACTGGTAGGGTTGTTGGGCTGATTCGGAACCAGCAAGGGGGCACCGGAGCCGAGGTCGCCGTCGCCGTTCGACAGGCTGGCTTCGTTGTATGGGGTCCAGAAATCCAGCACTTTCAGGGTCGGACTGAGTTTTACCCAGCTCATGCTGAATTGGGTGGTTCCGTTCCAGTTGCCATTGCCCGTCGCGGCGTAAATGTTGCCGCTGGAATCGGCCGCCAGGCCGCCGCCGCCGCCCCAGATTCCGCCCGCGTTTCCGCTGGGCGAAGAATTCCAGACGGCAACTTGTGAAAGTGTGCCGGCGTCGAAGGCAAAAATCCAGCCGTGCCACGGAGACGTATCGCCCTCGCTGCCGAAGGAGACGTATATGTTTCCGTTGGCCATGATGAGCGCGGGCCGTTGCAACTGCTCCTTGGAGGAAAACCCGGAGCCGGAAATCTTGACCGGGCTGCCGCTGATGTCTTTGCCGGTTGCCACGTTCAGCGCATGCAGACGGTGGATATAGCTGCCGCTTTCAACCGTTTCCGCCACAACGTACAGCACGGCATTCTGCACGCCATTGGAAACATCGATCACCGGCGTGCCGGTAATGCCGATTTCCGTTCCGATGGTACTGTGGACACTCGAAGGCGACGCCGTGGTTGCTCCTCCGGTAAGGAAGGTGGTATGCCAGAGCGCGGGGCCGGCGGCATCAGCGTCAAAAGCGTAGACACTATCGTGTTCGGTGGCGACGAAGACAACGTTATGGTTGGCGCCATTGATGTTGAGGTCGGAAAGGTAGAGAGGTTGGGCGTAGACCTGGCCGTCCACCGCGTTAGTAAACTTCAATCCGAAAGTTGTTGAATTTACATTTGCTGGTGTCAGCACCGTCTCGTCGGGACTGCTGGCCGGTGTGTTCGTTGCTGTTCTTCCAGGTGGTGTAGTTGAGTCCGCTCGGAGGCGGCGCCGATGTGATGGTGTCGACTGCATGTGCGCTGGCTCCGCCCGAATCAGTCGCGGTGATGGTGCAGGTGTTGCCCGATGGGATCGAGCTGGGAGCGGTGAAGACGCACGATGTGGTGGCCGTGCACGTGTTTGGGAAGGTTCCGCACGTCGCTGTCCAGTTCGCAGGCGCGTTCGCGGTAAATTGCTGCGTCTGTCCTTCGACTGTAGTTGCCGGTGACGGAGTCACGTCAGCGGACCAACTGCAATACTAGCCGAAGCCCGATCCCGAACCGTCAGTCGCAGTCGCCGTAAGCGTTGCCGTTCCAGGCGAAGCGTTGGCCACAAAGACGCACGAAGTGGCAGCGGCAGTGCAAGTCGGGATAGTGCCATCTCCCGAAACTGACCAGTGGCAGAGACGTTCGACGTGAATGTGAACGACGTGCCTTCCAGTACCGCGTGTGACGATGGGGTCACGCTCACGTTCGGGGTGGACGACACCGTGATCGTTTACGTTCGAACGCTGATGGTTGTATTGCTGGCGGTATCATGCGCCTGCAGGGTCAACGTGTGCGATCCCACGGCGAGCGACGTGACCGTGTAATCGAAGGTGCTCAAGTTTCCGCTCGAGTTATGGTCGGAGATGATGGCGACCCCGTCGATCCAGAGCTTGGTATAGGTAGACGAGGCATTGTAGGTGAAGTTCACATCGAACGGAACGGTTACGGTGGCTCCGTTCGTCGGCGTAATCACCGTGATCACCCCTGCCGCCAAGGCGGATACAGGGACACAAAAGATTGACCCCAAAATCAATAAACCCAAAATCAGTCGCCGTTTGCAGACACTTCCAAATCCGGACATAGACCCCTCGCAAGAACTACGCACACTTCAGCAGCCACTTTGGGCAAAACTGCTGTTCAAAGCTGGATGCCCAGATAGAACGCGAGAGTTGGCCCAGAACTCGGCTCTAACGGAAAAGCGCAGACAGAGCTGCCGGCGGATGAACGCAAGTTCATACTTGGCGCATCAGGGTGCCAGTGGTTGCCTCTCTCCAACCAAGTGTTAAGCGCATCAACGTAGCCGGGTTAAGTCATCGGGAGCTCGGGAGCAGAGCAGCGAAGCAGAGTAACTGAAAAGCAGAGTAGCTGGAAGAAGCAGAGTGGCTGATTTGTCCTGACACCAGCCACTCGCAATTCGTCAGCGGTTATAAATCGGAGTCGGTCCGCGCAATTCCTTCCATACCTGGTTGCACGCTTCAACAGCCGCGGCCGGTAGCGGGCCTTCCTCGCTCGCCTGAATGTTCTGCGCAAGTTGTTCCAGGCGTGAAGCGCCGAGAACGATGCAATCGGTTGCGGAGTGATGCAGGAGCCAGTTCAGGGAAAGGCTGATGAGCGAACGCCCGGCGCCGGCTGCGATCTTTTTCAGTTTTTCGACCGCTTCAAAATCCTGCGGGTGCCAATAGCGTTCCTGATAGAGCTTGTTGTAGTCGAACCGCGTTCCGGGAGTGAAAGCTTGAGAGCTGTGTTTGCCGGTCAGGAGACCAGCCGCAACCGGATTGTAAGCGATGATCGAAACTCCCAATTCCCTGGTCATCGGAACAAATTCCTGCTCAAGGCCGCGCGCAATCAGGTTGTACATCATTTGCGCGGTCCTCGGAACATAAATCTTCTTTCGCTCAGCTATGCAGTGCATCTGGCAAACCTGCCAAGCCGCATAATTGGAAATCGCCACGTGCCTTATCTTGCCTTGGCGAACCAGGATATCCATGGCATCAAGGCCTTCTTCGATTGGCACGGCGTAATCAGGTTGGTGCAAGTAGTAGATGTCGAGATAGTCCATCCGCAATCGCCGCAAGCTATCGTCGATGGCTCGGAAAATTGCGGCCTTGGAAAGACCACCTTCATCGGCGCCCTCGCCCATCTTGTGCTGAACCTTGCTGGCGACGATCAGTTTGTCTCGCCTGCCCTGCAAGGCATTTCCGAGCATAATTTCAGACTTGCCATGCTCGTACGCATTGGCGGTATCGAAGAAATTGATTCCAGCGTCAATGCAGCAGTCGACCATGGCACTAGCCGCCGCCTGATCGGTCTGTCTGCCGAAGGTCATGGTGCCGAAACAGAGGCGCGATACTCGAAGATTAGTGTGCTTAAGTTCACGATATTCCATATGAATAACTTACCTTGTTAGTGTGTTTTACGCGACATCCGTCGCGTTAGGGTGCGAGCGCATAAACAACTTTGATAGCTCCAATAAAGACTTTTGATTTCCGTTGAAGCAGCATACCCGGTATTAAATAAGGAACAAAGCTACCGCCCGATAGGGAGGGCCGGTTTGTTTCTTCAAAGTCTGAAGTCAACGATTAGCATTCGAAATCTTCGAAGATGGAGCGTCCTAGGTGGAGTCGTTCTGGTCGGCTGTGCACTCTGCGCCCAGACAGTCCCTGCGGCGCAATCCATCGTAACACCTGAGCGGATTGCCGAGTTGGAGCAGAAGATTGCCGAGGCTCATGGCGCCGCTGACAACGGCTGGATGCTGGTGTGTTCGGCGCTGGTGCTGATGATGACCGGTCCCGGCCTGGCTTTGTTCTATGGCGGGTTGGTTCGCAAGAAGAACGTTCTGTCCACCATGATGCAGAGCTTCGCCATGATGGCCGTGATCACGATTCTTTGGGGACTGATAGGCTTCAGCCTGTGTTTCAGCTCGGGAAATGGCTTCATAGGCGGTTTGCAGCACGTGTTCTTGCACGGTGTTGGCGCGCAACCCGATCCCGACTACGCGGCGACCATTCCGTTGCAGACGTTCATGATTTACCAGTTGATGTTCGCCATCATTACTCCCGCGCTTATCAGTGGCGCTTTCGCCGAGAGGATGAAGTTCAGCGCCATGATGCTGTTCATGGTCTTGTGGTCGGTCATCGTCTACGCGCCGATGGCTCACATGGTTTGGGGCAAGGGCGGCCTGCTGAACGCTTCCCTCGGCGGAGTCTTTCCAACACTCGACTTTGCCGGCGGGACGGTCGTACACATAACGTCCGGCGTTTCGGCGCTGGTTGCGGCACTGTATCTGGGTAAGCGTGTGGGTTATCCGCAAGTGCCCATGCCTCCGCACAGCGTAGTGCTCAGCCTGATTGGCGCCTGCATGCTGTGGGTCGGTTGGTTTGGCTTCAATGCCGGCAGCGCACTGGCCGCGGGCAGTCTGGCCACCAGTGCTTTCGTGGCGACTCATTTTGCGGCGGCAGCAGCCACCGTCGGTTGGGGAGCAACCGAATGGATGGTCATGGGAAGGCCGAGCGCACTGGGCGCAATCAGCGGAGCGGTCGCCGGCTTGGTTGCGATCACGCCGGCCGCCGGTTTCGTCGGTCCTATGCCGGCGTTGTTGATCGGACTTCTTGCCGGCGTGGTCTGCTTCGCGATGGTCTCAAAGATAAAGGCCCTCTTCGGTTACGACGACAGTCTTGACGCATTCGGGGTTCACGGAGCAGGGGGCACGCTGGGTGCGCTTCTGACGGGCGTTTTTGCCAGCAAACTCGTCAACCCGGTCTTCAAGGATGCTCAGGGCAACGTGCTTGGCTCCGGTTGGATCGACGGCAATTTCCACCAGTTATTCAACCAGTTGATTGGTGTGGTTATTGCCTGGACGATCGCGGCAGTGGGGACGATAGCAATTTTGAAGTTCGTCGACGTTGTCATCGGGTTGCGCGTGCCGGCCGAAGATGAGCTCGAGGGGTTGGATGTCACTCAGCACGGTGAAGAGGGGTACTACTGGGAAGCCTCCGGAGATAATTTATGATTGAGGCTGGACGCAATCGCGTACTCACGGGAGAACGATGACTAAACTGGAAGCGATCATTCAACCCTCTAAGCTCGATGCCGTGAAGAGCGCGCTGTTGGAAATCGGTATCGACGGTCTAACAGTCCTGGAAGCACGCGGCCACGGCCGCCAGAAGGGCCACACCGAGTTTTACCGCGGGCGGGAATACACCGTCGACCTTCTGCCAAAGATCAAGCTGGAAATCGTGCTTCGCGACGAGGTTGTGGAGCAGGCTGAAAACGCCATCATCAAAGCGGCGCAGACAGGCAAAATCGGTGACGGTAAGATCTTTCGCACCCGAGTCGACGAGGCCATTCGCATTCGTAACGATGAGCGCGGCAACAACGCGCTGTAGCGCAGTCCAAGAGGTGCATTAATGGCCGCGGGCGGCCTGGCTCAGACCTTGCGAACTCGTTACGATGCTGAGACGGAGCAGATTCGTCTCGACTTCGCGGCGGCCCATGATGGACGATTGGCGATTCGGCGCCGTACCGCGCTGGTTGACTCCCTGGCCTTGCGTCTGTGGCAGGAGTATGTGTCTCCTGAACAGGCGTCACCGTCGGGTTTTGCGCTGCTCGCCGTCGGCGGCTACGGACGCGGTTCACTCTATCCGCATTCGGATATCGATCTTCTGTTCCTCTTCGAAAAAGCGCTTCCCAGCTCGGAACAGAAGGACATCATCCGCCAACTCTGCCAGGATATGTGGGACATACGGCTGAAACTCAGCCCGACCACCCGCACCCTGGAAGAGTGTGACCTCCTGCATCGCGACAATCTTGAATTCAACATTTCTCTTCTGGACTGTCGTTTTCTAGCGGGTGATTTCGAACTCTTCAGCAGGCTTCGGGAGCAGGTTCTGCCCAAGCTCATCTTGCGCGAGTGGCAGGACTTGGTGCGCGGGCTCTCCGAGGTGAATGAAGAGCGCCGGCGTAAGATGGGCAACACCATCTTCCACCTTGAACCGAACGTGAAGGATACGCCCGGCGGACTGCGCGACTACCATCTTGCAAGCTGGCTTTCGTTGCTCAACGGCTTCTCGCGGAGCCACGGATGGACCAGTCCCAGAGACGGATTTCCGGTCAACCTGCGCGGCTACACGGAACAGGCGATCGATTTTCTCAGCGCCGTCCGCTGCTTTCTGCACTATCGCGCCGGCCGAGATGACAACATGCTTTCCTGGGAGGCGCAAGATGCCGCGGCCCAGGACCACATAGGCTTTCCGGACGCGCCGGACACGGCCAATTGGATGCGTCGCTACTTTCGGCACGCGCGCAACATCAATCGCCTGGCGTCGATCATGCTCGACGACGTGGTGCCGGCGCGTTCTTCGATTTACCAGCAGTTTCAAAGTTGGCGTTCACGGCTTTCGAATCCCGATTTTTCTGTTGTGAATGGACGAGTTTATCTTCAGCAGCCCTCTTCAATTACCGATCAAGATGTTTTTCTGCGCGTTTTTGAGTTTGTTGCGCAGCACGGATTCAAACTCGCCGGCAGCACGGAGCAGCGCCTAGAGCAGGCATTCCCTTCAGTTTCCGCCCAGCCCTTGGCGGGCCCCGCCCGGTGGCAGGTGTTGCGTGCGGTATTGACTCGGCCGCATGCCGGTCTGGCCCTGCGCTCCATGCAGGAACTTGGCGTGCTCGGCATGCTCGTCCCCGAATTCCGCGCGCTCGATTCGCTCGTCGTGCGCGATTACTATCATCGATACACGGTCGACGAGCATACCTTTCTTACTATTGATACGCTCCATCATTTGGGCAAGGACAACGATCAGGAGCGTCATTTCGCCGAACTGCTCGGCGAAATCGAGCGTCCTGACCTGCTGTACCTGGCGATGCTGCTCCATGACATGGGCAAAGCCGGCAGCTCTGAATCGCATGTGGATGACAGTCTGCAAGCTGCTACTCGCACCTGCGCGGACTTGGAGCTTCCGCAGGATGATCGCGATACCGTCTTCTTCCTGATCGCCTCCCACCTCGATATGTCCGCTGCGATGCGCCGCGATATCTTCGATCCGGCCACGTTGAAGAATTTGGCGCTGGCCGTTGGCTCCCCCGAGCGCCTCAAGATGCTCTGCCTGCTGACTTACGCCGACATCAGCGCGGTCAATCCTGACGCCATGACTGCCTGGAAGGCGGAAAATCTCTGGCGGCTTTACGTTGCTACCACCAATGAACTCGACCGCAGCGTCGATGATGAACGTGTCCATGCCGATATCCGGGACGAGCAATTTGCGAAGATACGCGTTCTGGCTCCGTCCTTTGGGGCGAGGCGGCTGCGTGAGTTTTTGGAGGGCTTGCCGCGCCGCTATTTGCGCCTGCACGGCCCGCAAGCCGTTGTTACCCACGTGGAACTCGCCGCCAAGCTGCGCTCCGAACCCGTGCAGACCGTCCTCACGCGCAATCGAGATACGTTCGAGATGACGGTGGTCACCAATGATCAGCCGGCTCTCTTCGCCAAGCTGTCCGGAATTCTCGCCGCGTGGGGGATGAACATCGTGAAGGCGGACGCCTTTTCCAACGCCGCGGGGGTAGTAGTCGACACGTTTCATTTCACCGATCGATTTCACACGCTGGAGTTGAACCTTCAAGAGTGGGACCGTTTTCGCCGCAGCTTTGTCGATGTGCTCACGGGTGCGCGCAGCCTGGAGGCCCTCGGGAGCGGACGCAAGCACTCCGGCGGCAGAGCGCCCAAAGTGCGCATCGAGCCACGGGTCCAGGTTGATGAGACCTCCGCGCGTCGCAGCACGATCGTTGAGGTGGTCGCGCAGGACCGCCCCGGGTTGCTTTATCGTATCGCCTCCATCCTTGCGGAAAACGGCTGCAACATTGAAGTGGCGCTGATTGATACCGAAGGCGAGATGGCCATCGACGTGTTTTATCTGACTGCGGAGAAAAAGAAGCTGCCGGTGGAAGTGATTGGCAAACTCCGCGATTCGCTCATCGAAGAGCTGCAACCGCTCGCCTGAATCTTTCTATATTGGCGTTCCTGGAGCCAATCCAGCCACTCACGAAAACAACATCGTTCAGTTCTCCTCGCCAGCCTCCGGGCATCCAATCTATTTCGTGTGCGCGCTCCTTGGCCGCGTAGGATGCAGCCGAAGGTGTGCGAGCCGGAGGGTACATATGGGGCTCTCATCCAGATCCATAGCTGAAAAGGAATCCGGTTCGGTGGCTTTGCGCTACGAACAAGTGCGGCAGACAACCGTTTCCTTGTGCGCTCCGCTCAGCGCGGAAGACATGCAGTTACAACCGATGGCGGACGCCAGCCCCGCAAAGTGGCACCTGGCGCATACGACGTGGTTTTTTGAAACCTTCATTCTCTCCGGTCTGCCGAACTATAACGTCTTCCACCCCGAGTTTACCCACCTCTTCAATTCCTATTACAAACAGTTGGGCGGCCATCCGTTGCGGACTCGACGCGGACTGATGTCACGTCCTGCCTTGCACGAGGTTCTGGCCTATCGCGAGCACGTGGATCGCGCCATGCGACCGCTGCTTGACCGTGAACCGGAGCGCGACATTCTGGCCAGGGTCGAGCTGGGCCTGAATCATGAGCAGCAGCATCAGGAGTTGATCGTCACGGACGTGAAATACGCCTTATGGTCGCAGCCGCTGCGTCCCGCGTACGCGCAACAGCAAATCAAGCTGGCCTCTCGTTTCGAACCCGTGGCGTGGGTCATGGCGGACGAGGGCGTTTACGAGATCGGCCATTGCGGCGATGGATTTGCCTTTGACAACGAACTGCCCCGGCACAAAGTCTACTTGGCGCCCTTCAAACTCGCGGCACGTTTGGTGAGCAACGCCGAGTACCTGGAGTTCATGAGTGACCGGGGATACTCGCGCCCGGAGCTGTGGCTTTCCGACGGGTGGGACATCGTGCAGGCGGAAAAATGGCAAGCCCCGTTGTATTGGGAGGAGCATTTCGGAAGCTGGCGCGTCTTTACCATGGCTGGAATGCAGACGGTGGATCCGCACGAGCCGGTGTGCCACGTGAGCTATTACGAAGCCGACGCCTTCGCGCGTTGGGCTGGCGCGCGACTTTGCCGTGAGGAAGAGTGGGAGGTTGTGGCGGCAGGAGTGCCGCTTTCGGGAAACCTGTTGGAATCGCGGCAACTCCATCCGATTGCCGCGGAGCAGGGAAGTTCCGGCCCGCGCCAGATGTTCGGCGACGTCTGGGAGTGGACTGCAAGTGCTTATTTGGCGTATCCCGGCTTCCAACCGGCATCCGGCGCGCTAGGTGAATACAACGGCAAGTTCATGTGTAACCAATTTGTGTTGCGCGGCGGTTCTTGCGCCACGCCACATTCGCATCTTCGAGCCAGCTATCGAAACTTCTTTCCTCCCGGCGCGCGCTGGCAATTTTCCGGAATTCGTTTGGCACAAGACGGCAACTAAAGCACAATGGCAACCAGCAGAGAGCTTTCAGCAATTCCAACCATAGCGGCGGATGTTCTCGGTGGCCTGAGCCAACCGAGAAAATGTCTGCCGCCAAAACTTTTCTACGACGCTCGCGGGTCCGCATTGTTCGAGCAGATATGCGAGCTCCCCGAGTACTATCTGACGCGGACCGAGCGCGCCATTCTGGAGAGCAGCATCGATGTCATCGTGGAGGCCGCCGGCAATGTCCATACCGTGGTGGAACTCGGGGCGGGGAGCGCTTCGAAAACGGCGCTATTGTTGCAATCGCTGGCGCAACGCGATGGTCCGATCACCTATGTTCCGATCGATGTTTCCGTCAGCGCCCTGCAGGCTGCCGCGCGCCAGCTTCGAGCCCGGGTTCCGCGCCTTCGACTGGCGCCGGTCGTGGCCGATTACACTTGCGGCATGCCAATGCCGAATGATTCCGCGCCCAGGCTGATTCTCTACATAGGGTCAAGCATTGGCAATTTCGAACCGATGGAAGCCGCGGCGCTGTTGGCGCGAGTACGGCGGACGATGCAGGCATCTGATCGGTTGCTCTTGGGCATTGACCTGGCGAAATCGCCGCGAGTCCTTCTGCCCGCCTACGACGATGCTCAAGGCGTGACCGCTGCTTTTAACAAGAACATCCTTCATCGCATCAATCGCGAACTGGAAGGAGATTTTGACCTTGACCGCTTCCGCCACGCGGCGGTGTGGAACCAGCAGGAGTCGCGCGTCGAGATGCACCTGGAGAGTGCCGTCGCGCAGCAAGTCTGGTTAAAGGGCTTGCCCGGAGGCTTTTGCTTTGAGGCGGGCGAGACCATTCACACGGAGAACAGCTACAAATACACTCCTGCGATGTTGCGTTGGCTATTTAGCGCGGCGAGCATGACATCGCTTCAGAGCTGGACAGATGACCGGCACTGGTTCGAACTGCACATGCTCGCCCCGGCTTCCTAGGTGAAGCCGAGCACCGGGTGAGGCCGGTAGGTTTCGTTCAACTCGCGCAGCTCTTCCTCGCCGAGTTTAAGTTCGAGCGCTTTCACCAATTCTTCCAGATGGTGGAGCTTGCTGGCGCCGATGATGGGCGCGGTGACGCCTGGCTGCCGTAGCAACCACGCAAGCGACACCTGCGCATTGGAAACGCCCAATCGTTTGGCCACCGCCGAAATCTTGTCCACTACGGCAAAATCCTCATCGCGGAAATAGAGTTTCCGCGCGTAATCGTCAGTCTTCGCCCGCTCGGTGTCGCCAAGGTCCTGCTTGCGCCGGTTCCCCATGACGAAGCCGCGCGCAAGCGGACTCCATGGCAGGACTGCTATGCCTTCTTCCCGGCAGCACGGAAGCATCTCCCGCTCTTCTTCCCGGTAGATGATGTTGTAGTGATTCTGCATGCTGACAAAGCGGGGCGAACCCAGGCGCTCCGCGGCGTGCTGCATCTTCATAAACCGATAAGCGGGCATCGAGGAGGCGCCCAGGTACAGAGCCTTGCCGGCGCGAACCACCTCGCCCAGCGCCTCCATGGTTTCCTCGATGGTGGTGTGCTTGTCGAAGCGGTGGATCTGGTAAAGGTCCACGTAGTCGGTTCCGAGCCGTTGCAGCGAAGCGTCGATGGCATGCCGGATGTGCTTGCGCGAGAGGCCCTGTTCATTGGGGCCGTCGCCCATCGCGTAAAACAGTTTGGTCGCAATCACCACGTTTTCGCGTCGAATTCCGAGACTCTTGATGGCGCGTCCGAGCACTTCTTCGCTGGCTCCCAGAGAGTACATATCGGCTGTATCGAAGAAGTTGATGCCAAGCTCCCACGCCCGCCTGATGAACGGTAGCGATTCGCTTTCATCGAGCACCCATGACCGCCACTGCTTTGATCCGTAGGTCATGCAGCCCAAGGCGAGCCGCGAAATCTTAAGTCCCAGTGGAACCCATGTTGACGTATTCCATCGCTTCTCCCGTGCTGGTTATCCGCATTGCCAAGACGGCAACCAAATTTTACAACGTGCGGTGCGCGAATGCCGTTCCATCGGCTACAATGCTGCACCATGAGCGTGCTGTTTAAGACCGAGCCTTCCGAGTATTCCTTCGCCGACCTCGAGCGCGAAGGTGAGACTGTGTGGGATGGCGTTACGAATCCACAAGCGGTCAAAGTGCTTCGTGAACTGAAGTCTGGAGCGAAGATCATCGTCTACCACACGGGTGAGGAGCGGCGCGCCGTCGGTACTGCGCGAGTGCTCTCGGTCGACGTCGGGGACCCCAAGTCTCCGGTGGTACGCATTAAGGCAGGGAAGCGGCTTGCCCGGCCGGTTCCGCTGGCCGCGATCAAAGCGAATAAGCTTTTCGCGCAATCACCTCTGCTGAAGCAGGGCAGACTCTCGGTGGTTCCTCTCAATGACGAGCAGTTCAGCTTCCTGCTCTCTGGCGGGGAATGACTCATCTCTGCCCGGAGCTACATGGGACAAGTAGTTCACATCCAAGTGGATTAGGAGAGTGCTATGAGAATGCAACGTCTGGCCGTCCTCGTACTGCTTTGTTTCGCAACGTTATCCATCGCGCAAACCAAAGGGCCCGAGCCATCCGGCCCCACCCTTGGCATAGATAAACCAGACCCACCCATGGTTAAGGGACACAAGAAGGTCGAGTTGAAAAACGCCAACGGCGCCGGCGTCGGCAGCGCCGAACTGAGTCAAACAAAAGACGGGGTCGCGATGAAGCTGAACCTGAAGAAACTGTCGCCCGGCGAGCATGCCATTCACTTCCACCAGACCGCCAAGTGCGATCCTCCGGCCTTCACCTCCTCCGGCGGGCACTTCAATCCCACGGGCAAGCATCACGGATTGCAGAATCCTGAGGGCCCGCATGCCGGCGATATGCCCAACATCACAGTGGGGCAGAAGGGCGAGTACAAGGGAACTGTGACGGATCCTCGCGTCGTGCTGGGCGACGGCTCCGCGCCGAACTCCCTTTACGCAAATGGCGGCACGGCGCTGGTGATCCATGCAAAGGCCGACGACAACAAGAGCGACCCCGCGGGAAACGCCGGCGATCGCATTGCCTGCGGCGTAATTACGCGATAGCGTCCCGAAGCCTGCGCAAGAACTTTTTGAAGTGTCATTCTGAACGAGCAGAGCGAGCGAAGAATCTGTGTAGTTGATTTGTCATGCATGGAATCCTTCGTTACGCTCTCAGGATGACCTTCTGAAAATCATGCAGCGAACGCCCGGGGCATCAACGAGAACCGCTTCTTATAATTTTTTATGCGATGTCGCTTCCGCATGGGCTTATCGCAGTCTGGACGGGCGCAAAGCGCTGCCTCGTTTTTCACTATTACAACACAGGAGCCGAAGATGAACATCGTTGTGAGTGCCTCCGAACGCGAGAAGCCGGCTTCGACACAGCCGCTGCCGTGGATGCAGACCGCCGTTGCCCGATTAGAGGAGGAACTCGTTGTTCGCCATGGCGAATCGCAGCGCCAGCGCGCGGCGCGCGGGCTTAAGCAAGTTTCCGGATACTGGTATGCCTCGGACGGCGATGCGAGCGCATTGGAAGAGCTCGTAAAGGCAAACTTCGCGGGCAACCAGGCGGCGCTCGATACCATGTTCACGCGGTTTGAATCCCTGCTTGAGCAATATGACGGACACTCGCAGGAGATCGTGCGTGAGTTTCGCACTCAATCGGACCTTGAACGCGGGCCGATTCTTCCGTTCGACGAGATCTTTGCCGGCTATGATCCTTCGGCGCACTTTCTCGATGACTCATTTCAAAACCGGCTCGCATTCGTCGTGTTGTTGAATTTTCCACTCACCACGCTCGACGAACGCCTCACAGAGGGAAGGCGCTGGAGCCGCCGCCAGTGGGCCGAGGTGCGGCTTGCGCAGCGATTTTCGAAGCGAATTCCCGCCCACGTGAGCCTCGCCATCGCGAAGGCGTCGTCGGACGCCGAGCGCTATATTGCCGAATACAACATCTGGATGCATCAACTTGTCGACGCTGCCGGAACCCGCCTGTTTCCCCCCAACATGCGATTGCTGTCGCACTGGAACTTGCGCGATGAGATCAAGGCCGATTATGCCGACGCGGAGAACGGACTGGCGAAGCAGCGCACCATTCAGCGTGTCATGGAACGCATCATCAGCCAGGAAATACCGGCGATTGTGATCAATAATCCCGCGGTCGACTGGGATCCCTTTACCAACGGCGTAGCGACCGGCGCACCGGCGGCCCAAGAACCGGATACACGTTATCGCATGCTGCTGGACACGTTCCAGGCGGCCCGGCAAGCCGATCCTTACTCGCCTACCGCGCCCACGCTCATCGCCCGCCGTTTCGATGAAGACCGTGAGATACCCGAACCACGCGTGCGTGCCATGCTGGAGCAGGTAGTAGCGTCCCCGCTTGTAGGCCGTGTCGCAGATCTCATTCGCCAGCGGCTCGGGCGTTCGCTGGAGCCGTTCGATATCTGGTACAACGGCTTCCGCGCCAAGAGTCGCTACAGCGAAGCCGAACTCGATCAGATTGTTGCTAAGCGATATCCCACACCGGAAGCGTACGGCAACGACATATCGAAGCTTCTCGTGAAGCTCGGATTCACGCCATCCGACGCGGAGAGGATAGCGGCCAGCATTGTCGTCGATCCCGGTCGCGGAGCCGGTCATGCCATGGGTTCCGGAATGCGCTCTGCGAAGGCACACCTGCGAACGCGCATCGACGAGAGCGGCATGAACTACAAGGGCTTCAACATCGCCGCGCATGAAATGGGACACAACGTCGAGCAAACTCTTTCCATGAACGATATGGATCACTGGCTGCTGCACGGTGTGCCGAATACCGCGTTCACCGAAGCTCTGGCGTTCGTTTTTCAGGCCCGTGATCTCGAATTGCTCGGGTTGCAATCGCCCGACGGCGATGCGGAAGCGTTGAAAACGCTCGATGTCTTCTGGGGCACATACGAGATCGCCGGAGTCTCGCTGGTCGACATCGACGTGTGGCACTGGATGTACGACCATCCGAATGCCACGCCGGCCGAGTTGAAGCAGGCAACACTGGCGATTGCCAAGGACATTTGGAACCGGTACTATGCCTCTGTCTTTCATCAAACGGATGTAATGCTGCTGGCAATCTATTCGCACATGATTGATGGCTTTCTCTATCTTCCCGACTACCCGGTGGGCCATCTCATTGCGTTCCAGATTGAGGAGCAGATCCGCAAGGCTGGTTCGGTCGGGCCGGAGTTTAAGCGCATGGTCAGCTCCGGCTGCGTTGCGCCCGACCTGTGGATGCAGCATGCCACCGGAGCGCCCGTCGGGCCGGATGCCCTGCTTTCGGCCGCGGCCCGCGCTCTCGATGAGCTACAGCTTCGCGAAAGGTAGGCCACGGGACGCGACACTGGCACTAGCTCGGGATACACTAACGAGGAAACCATACAGGCAGTAAGTCGAAATTCCCGCTTCTATTGCCGAGGAGCACGACTAAGGAGCACGAATGCCGATCCGCACTATCATCGAGCCTTTCCGTATCAAGAGTGTTGAGCCTATCCGCTGGACAACGCGTGCTGAACGCGAAAAGCTCCTGCGGGACGCTAACTACAACCTGTTTCTTCTTGCGGCGGATGATGTCCTCATAGACTTGCTGACCGATTCGGGCACGGGCGCGATGTCCACCTACCAATGGGGCGCGATCATGGAAGGCGACGAGAGCTACGCGGGAAGCCGTAGCTACATCCGTTTCCGTGACTCGGTGCAGGATATTTTCGGCTTCAAGCACGTCATTCCAGCTCATCAGGGGCGCGCCGCCGAGCGCATCCTGTTCAGCGTAATGGTCAAGAAAGGCGACGTCGTACCCAACAACACGCACTTCGACACCACTCGCGCGAACGTCGAGCATGCCGGCGGCGAGGCTCTCGACCTGCCCATCGCCGAGGGCAAGCAACCCAGCCTGATCCATCCCTTCAAGGGGAACATGGATGTCGTCGCCCTTGAGCAGGCGATTCAGCGAGTCGGACGCGAGCGTATTCCGCTGGTGATGCTGACGGTAACCAACAACTCCGGCGGCGGGCAGCCCGTCTCGATGGAAAATGCGCGGGCTGTCAGTGCGGTTTGCAAGAAGCATGGGATTCCCTTTTACTTCGACGCCTGCCGTTTCGCGGAGAACGCGTATTTCATCAAGTTGCGCGAGAAGGGCTATGAAGACAAGACTCCGAAGCAGATTGCCCAGGAGATGTTTGCCCTTGGCGACGGCTGCACCATGTCAGCGAAGAAAGACGGGATGGCCAATATCGGAGGCTTTCTCTGCACCAATGACGATCTGCTCGCGCAGCAGGAAAAAGATCTGCTGATTCTCACCGAAGGTTATCCGACCTATGGCGGACTAGCCGGACGCGATCTGGAGGCCATCGCCGTCGGTTTGCAGGAAGCCTTGCAAGAGGATTACCTGAAGTATCGCATCGCCTCGACCGCATATTTGGGGAACCACATTGCGCAGCAAGGCGTGCCCATTGTGCTGCCTCCTGGCGGACACGCCGTGTACCTGGATGCGCGTGCCTTCGTGCCGCACATTCCTCTCGAAGAGTTTCCCGGGGTCGCGCTCGCTTGTGAACTTTATCTGGAGGGAGGAATTCGCTCCGTCGAGATCGGCACGCTGATGTTTGGCAGTGAGGCCAAAATGGATCTGGTGCGGCTGGCGATCCCGCGGCGCACCTACACGCAGAGCCATGTCGATTACGTCATCGAAGTGATTCTGGAAGTCTGGGAGCGTCGCGATTGGATTCGCGGTTACAAGCTCACTTACGAGCCACCGTTCCTTCGCCACTTCACGGCGCAGTTCAAGCGGGCATAAACGGCGCCTTCCGGTGGCGGCTATCGCGGTCCCGGCGGAAATCTTGGGGCTCTCAAAGAGGGGTGCCGGGTGCCCTACGTCCCGCCCCTCTTTTGGGCTGACGTGGGGTAGTTCTTTCGGCCCGTTCGCGGTATTCAACTCGCCATGAGCTTTTTCGATTGCGCCCGTGTACAATCTCGCCGTGCGGAAATTCATCTTCAATCTGGCCGCAGTAGCGCTATTGCTGATCCTCGGTGCAAGCGTGCGGGCCCAGCAACCCCAGCAACAGTCGGGTTCCGCGCAGCCGAAGGTACGGGTCAATTACCTGAACGTGTGCTCGCCAAGTGCTGAGGACCGGCAGCAGATCGCGGGCGCGCTGGAGCGAATCCCTGCTCAACCGAAATTCGCCGTGGATTTCGAGGTGGCGCGCGGACGCTCAACCTTGAGCAGCTCTGATTTGCTGATGCAAAACGCAGAGTCGCCGGTTGGCGAGGGCTCGGTTTCCGACTGGATTCGAATTCGGAGGGAGTTTCCGGCGTCGTCGAGTTTTGTCAGTGCGCAGTATTCGTTCAGCATGAACCAGGGCAGCGTGGTGGAAACACTTAGTTTTCGCGCTCGCGAGGTGAAAGACATTATTCAAGTATCTATTTCCGATTCCGTCAGCAGCCCGGCGACTCCAGCGCAGGTGGCGCGCGTGAACACGCCAGCCGAGCGCATTCGCCTCGAACGTTTCGGAAGTACTTCTGTCGTCCTAGCGCGCTGCCCGGGTTCCGATCAATCGCAGTTTGAACCCCTGTTCAGTCGCGCCACGGAGTTGATAGCGAGTTACCGCTCGGCGTTGAGCGTGGCGTCGGTGATCCCGGCTGAAATTGCCAGGTTGCCCAAAACGAAAGCGCCCAAGTCGAATCCGAATCCGGCAGAAAAGCGATAGGGCGCGGTTTGAATCCAAATCACATGCATCGTGCTCTTTATAGAAAGATATGAACGAGAAGATTCGCAACACAGTAATCATGGGCTCGGGATGCGCCGGGCTTACCGCTGCCATTTACGCCGCCCGCGCCAATCTGAAGCCCCTGGTGATCGAAGGACATGAACCAGGCGGCCAGCTTTCGCTGACAACCCTGGTCGAAAACTTTCCGGGTTTTCCGGAGGGCATACAAGGACCGGAGCTGATCGAGAATATGCGTAAGCAGGCGGCTCGCTTCGGCGCTGAGTTTCTCACCGCTCACGTCGCGGCGGCTGACCTAAGCCGGCGGCCGTTTGCTCTCAAGGCCAATTCCGGCGAGATCAGTGCGCGTTCTCTGATCATTGCCAGCGGCGCCAGCGCGCGTTGGCTGGGACTGCCGAACGAGCAGGCGCTGATCGGTCATGGCGTATCTTCCTGCGCCACGTGCGATGGCTTTTTTTTCAGCGGCAAGGAGATCGTCGTCGTCGGCGGCGGCGATTCGGCCATGGAAGAGGCGCTGTTCCTGACCCGCTTTGCCACAAAGGTTACGGTTATTCACCGGCGCGACCAGTTCCGCGCCTCGAAGATCATGCTTGAGCGCGCCCGTAAGCACGAGAAGATTCATTTCCTCACTAACACCGTGGTGGAAGATGTGTACGACATTTCGAGCAAAGAGGTTACCGGCCTGAAGCTGCGCGATCTCAAGACCGCCGAGGTGCGCGACTTCCCGACCAGCGCCCTGTTCCTTGGAATCGGCCACATACCCAATGCGGCTGTATTTAAGGGTCAACTGGAGACGGATGCTGACGGCTACCTTAAAACACGCGACTACGTGTTCACCGCGGTTCCCGGCGTTTATGCTTGCGGAGACGTTGCCGACCGGCGTTATCGGCAGGCCATTTCCGCGGCCGGAACAGGCTGCATGGCAGCCATCGAAGTCGAGAAATTTCTCGAGGAAATGGGGAATTAGGGCACTTCCATATTCGAAAACTTGGCGCAAGCCGAGCTCGGTAAGGTGAGCCAATGGCGCTGAAGATACGTGAAAAGAAGGAGTGCAGGTGGGACGCAGTTGCCTTGGGCGAAGTGATGTTGCGGCTCGACCCCATCGACAAACGGATTTGGACGGCCCGTTCGTTCGATGTTTACGAAGGCGGCGGCGAGTACAACGTCACGCGCGGGCTGAAGCGTTGCTTCGGTCTCGACACTGCGATCGTCACCGCGTTTGCGGATAATCCAGTTGGGCGTTTGCTGCAAGACCTGATCTACCAGGGCGGCGTCGATCAGTCCTTGGTGCGTTGGATGGAGTTCGACGGCGTTGGGCGAACGATGCGCAACGGATTGAATTTCACCGAGCGAGGTTTCGGTGTGCGTGCCGCACTTGGTTGTTCGGACCGCGGCCATACCGCGGTCTCGCAGCTCAAAGCCGGCGACATCGATTGGGACGAAATTTTTGGAAAGAGCGGGGCTCGTTGGTTCCACACCGGCGGCATCTTTGCCGCTCTTTCGGAGACGACGCCGGCAGTAGCAATGGAGGCAATGAAGGCAGCCCGGCGGCATGGCGTAACTGTTTCCTACGATTTGAACTACCGCGAATCGCTCTGGAAGGCCGTGGGAGGCAAGAAGCGGGCGCAGCAAGTCAATCGCGAATTGGCCCCGCTGGTGGACGTGATGCTCGGCAATGAGGAAGATTTTTCGGCGGCGCTGGGCTTTGAAGTGCCGGGCATGGACGAGCACATTTCCAATGTGCAGGTCGAGTCCTTCAAGAAGATGATCGAGCAAGTGGTCAAGCAGTTTCCATTCAGCGTGGTGGCTACCACCTTGCGCAAGGCAAGTACGGCCAGCCGCAATGATTGGGGAGCAATCTGCTACGCGGACGGGATTTTTTATGAAGCGGCCATGCGCCGGGACCTTGAAATCTATGATCGCGTTGGCGGCGGCGATTCGTTTGCATCCGGATTGATCTACGGATTCTTGTCCGGACAGGGGCCGCAGTGGGCCGTCGAGTGCGGTGCCGCACACGGGGCACTTGCCATGACGACCCCGGGCGATACCACCATGGCAACGTTGAAGGAAGTGACCCAGGTAATGCGGGGTGTAGGCGCGCGCATTGCCCGCTAAGCCTAATCGGTTTCGTCGGCTTTGATCGCTATGAAAGGGATGAGCGGCAAGATGACTAAGGCGGAAATAACCAGGAAGATCGTCGATATTGGTGTAGTACCTGTTGTGCGTGCCGCATCGGCTGCCCAGGCAATAGCCGCGGCCGAAGCGGTCTGCGCGGGCGGCATCTCTGTTGTCGAAGTCACGATGACGGTGCCGGGAGCGGTCGAGGTGATCGCGCAACTCGTGAAGACCATGGGAAGCGCGGTCCTCGTGGGAGCGGGAACGGTGCTGGATGCCGGCAGCGCCCAGCGGTGCTTGGATGCGGGAGCGCAGTTCCTGGTGAGTCCCGGCTTCGACCTGGAGACTGTGAAGTTTGCAAACAGTCAGGGCGTGCTGATGATTGCCGGGGCATTGACCCCGACGGAGGTGATCACCGCCTGGAACGCTGGATCGGACTTTGTGAAAATCTTTCCGTGCGGAAATGTCGGTGGTGCCAAGTACATCAAAGCGCTCAAGGGGCCTCTGCCACTAATCCCAATGATACCGACCGGCGGCGTCAATCTGAACACGGCGGCGGAGTTCATTCAGGCGGGCTCGGCGGCCGTGGGCGTCGGCGGAGAGCTGGTCTTGGCTGCCGCACTGAAATCCGGCAACACGCGGGAGATTACAGAGCTGGCGAAGCAGTACGTCTCCATCGTGCGTGAAGCACGAGGGCCGCAGGTGTAACTGAGCACGTCCTCTGGTGTCGCGGCGATATGCGTATCATCGCCTGAGCATTGCCCGCGAACCCGTGTCGCGGGCTTTTTAACAGGCCAGGCCCCGCAAGCGATTATTTCCGCCCAATGAACCAACCGATCAGAACGCCCGCCATGAGGCCGACGGCGAATGTGGTCACAACCGCTTCCGCGGGGTGCCGCTTAATCCGCAGAGTTGTGTCGTCCATAAGCTCTTCAGCGGCATCGTTAAATTGTTTTCCGGTACGCCTCAGCATGCCAATCGTATCTTCGGCTGCTTCGGCAATGGCGTCGGCCGCGCGAGAAGCCTTGTGAGCTGCATCCGTAATGTGCTCACCTGTCCTCTCCAACACTGTGTTCGACATGGGTCCTCCATTCTTTGCACGAAAGATAAAGCCTTGCTAATAAGAACGGACTATTCCAGGGTCGGTACCTGACGGGAGGCCGAGGACGCGAGTGGCACGCTACCTCTGTTTGGTTTCGATGTCTGTGACAATTGATCGCAGTGCTTGTGACGCGCGGGTACACATCCAATCGTCGCGATCCCCTCTGCCAATCCCACGCATCGATGCCTGGTTTTGGTAGTTGATTGGCATACCTTTTAGCCCTATTCTGAACCAGCGCCTTTAGCAAGCGGGCGAAGTTTGCTCGCACGCCTTGCAAAGAAATCGAAAGGTTGAAAGACCATGATACTTACTCCTGAACAGCAAGAGATCCAGCGGTTGGCGCGGGAATTTGCTGAGAAATACATCATCCCTGTTGCCGGCGAGTATGACCGCACGGGTGAATTCCCCGAATTCATTATCGAAGCAGCTAAGAAGGCCGATCTGCTGGCAATGGGAATTCCGAAGCAGTTCGGTGGCCGGGATCTGGACGCGGTCACGCAGGGAGTGATCCTGGAAGAATTGGGCTATGGTTGCGCGGGGTTTGCAACCATACTCGGCGTGAACGGTCTGGGATACTACGCGCCGCTGCTTGTGGGCACGGAAGAACAGAAGAAACTCTATTTCACTCCTATCGCAGAAGGCGGCCTGTCGGCGTTTGCGCTGACGGAACCGGGCGCGGGCTCCGACGTCAGTGCCGGCAAAACCACGGCCAAGAAGGTTGGCGATGAGTACATCCTGAATGGGAGCAAGTGCTTCATCACTAGCGGCGCCTACGCCAAGATGTTCACCATCTTCGCCCTGACTGATCCCAGCAAAGGGCTGAAGGGTCTGAGCGCGTTCATCGTGAAAGGTGGATCGCCGGGCCTCATCGTTACCAAGCACGAGAACAAGCTCGGCATCCGCGGCTCCAACACGGTTGAGCTGGTCATGCAGGATCTGCAAGTGCCAGCCAGTCAACTCCTGGGCAAAGAGGGCGACGGCATGAGGATCGCCATGTCTTGTCTCGACATGGCTCGCCCAATGGTCGGCTCTCAGAGCGTCGGAATTGCACAGCGGGCGCTTGACGAATGCCTGAAGTATTTCAGCCAGAAGTATCCCGATCCCAGGAAGCTGGGTCAGGCTGCTCAGTTCAAGCTGGCGGACATGCGAATCCAGATCGAAGCGGCGAGGCAGATGGTTCGCCACGCACTTTCGGTTAAGGATGCGGGGCTTCCTATCACGGTCGACTCGGCAATCGCTAAGACCGTGGGCAGCGACACTGCCATGCGTGTCACTACCGACGCACTCGCTTTGCTTGGCGCGTACGGTTATTCGCACGATTGCGTGGTGGAGAAGCTGGTGCGCGATGCCAAGATTCAGCAACTCTACGAGGGCACAAACCAGGTTCAGCGGCTTGTTATTGCAGGCCAGTTGATTGCCAGCATTCAGCCCAAGACCGCAACGGCGAAGGCAGGGAGGTGAAAGATGAGCTATCTATTGACAGAGGACCAACAACTCATTCAGAAAAACGCACGCGACTTCGCAACACAGTACCTTGAGCCCTTGGCTGTCCAACTGGACAAGACCGCTGAGTTTCCAGCCGAGGTCGTAAAGAAGATGGCGTCTCATGATTTTCTTGGCTGGTTCCTGCCCGCTGAATTTGGTGGTGCCGAGTTTGGTTACGTGAGCTATGTGCTGGGCGTGGAAGAGCTGTCGCGTGCAAGTGCGGCGGTGGCCTCGATCGTGGTGAATCACTCGTCGGCCGCCTACGCGATCAACCGCTGGGGCACGGCAGAGCAGAAGCAGCAGTATCTGCCTGCGCTCGCCAAGGGAGAAAAGCTAGGCGCGGTGGCTATGAGCGAACCCGGCCCCGGCATCGGTCAGGGACCTGAAGCCGTGATCGCCACTCAGCAGGATGGCGGGTACATACTCAATGGACGCAAGTCCTACGTGGCCAACGCGGGCGTAGCGGACTTGTACGTGGTCTTCGGTTGCACGGACGCGGCTGCGGGCGCCAAGAGCCTCACCGCATTTCTGGTGAGTGCGAAGGCGGCGGGACTTGAAGTGGGCCCGAAGAAGAGCACGATGGGCTTGCGTGCGCGCCCGACGGCAGACGTCGTATTCCGCAATGTTGCCGCCGAGCTTCTTGGAACCGTCAACGGCGGTACACCGATTGCCGCGGAACTGCTCGCCGCACTCGCTGTTGCCGAAGCTGCACAGACCGTCGGCGTCGTGGGAATTGCGGTACAGCATGCCGCGAAATACGCGCAGCAACGGGTGCAGTTCGGACGCCCGATCAGCGCCTTTCAAGCTATACAAACGATGTTGGCGGAAGTGTCCACCAACTGCTACGTTGCGCGGTTGGCGGTTTACGATGCTGCTGCACTGATCGAGCAGGGCAAGCCGTTTGCGACTGAGGCTGCGATGGTGAAGCTGTTCGCCCAACGGCTGGGAATGAATTCATTGCTTGAGACTTTGCAGATAGAGGGCGGCTACGGCTACAGCGAAGAGATGCTGATGTCAAAGCTGTTCCGCGATGTCTCCGGGACAACGATTCTTGAAAGTCCTCTCGAATTTCCTGAGCAAGTTGTTGCTGCCAGCATTGCCTGAATCAACGAGGTCAAGATAGGCGATGCCTGGATGAGGTAATTCAATCATGATGATGAACGGGCAGCAGTACAAAGAGTCCTTAAAAAAAATGCGCCCAAACGTTTACAAGTGGGGCAAGCTGATTGAGGACGTCACGACCAATCCTGCGACGAGGCTGCATGTTGAGTCGGTCTCGCGCTCGTACGATGCATCCTTTGACCCCGAGAAGGCGCCCATCTTTACCGCCAAGTCTCAGTTGACCGGGGAAACTGCGCACCGCTGGAACACCCTGATGAATGGCCCCGAAGGCGTGCTGGGCAACTCCCTGATGAAGCGGGAGCAGTTCCATCAGTCCGGAACCTGCCAAGGTGCGACTTGCGCCGGGTGGACAGGCATCAACGTTCTCTGGGCCGTAACCTACGAAATGGATAAGGAGTTCGGCACCAGCTATCACGAACGGTTAAAGAAGTACTTCCGCTTCGTGGAGGACAACGCCTTGTCCCTGGCCGGCGCGATCACAGACGCCAAGGGCAACCGGTCACAGAAGCCGTCGGCGCAGGCGGATCAGGACACTAACCTGCACATCAAGGAAGTGCGTCCAGATGGGGTCGTGATTCGCGGCTACAAGGTTCAGATTTGCGGTGTCGCCGCGTGCCACGAAATCATTGTTGTTCCGGGCAGTGGCTACGGTGAGTCCGAAAAGGATTTCTGTGTTGCGGCGGCTGTTCCCCGCGATGCAAAAGGGCTGACGATTGTCGAAACCCGCCGGCCGAGTGACGCTCGCGACGAAGAAGAAGGCTGGGACGCCCCGAAGGCCGGCAACATCACCCAGGCGTTTTTGCTTTTTGACGACGTGTTCGTTCCGAACGACCGCGTATTCATGTGCGGCGAGTTCAAGTACAGTGGCAAGTTGATCGGCTACTTTACGGCAATCTACCGTGCCGCAATCGGCGCCTGTGTCGCCGGACAAGGCGATATCATGATTGGCGCCGCCATCAACATGGCCCGGGCGAATGGGCTCTCGCAAAAGCCTTTCCAGGACAAACTCACTCAGATGGCGATCAACAACGAGATTACCTACAGCACTGGCCTCGGCGCCATGCTCGTGGGGAAGGCGCATCCATCCGGAGTGTGGATTCCCGATGCGCTGCTCGCGCATGTCAACAAAACCCAGGTGGCGAAGCTGCCCTACGAAACCAAGGTCATCGCCCAGGACATCAGCGGCGGCATTGCCGAAACCGGGTGCTTCCCATCTTATAAGGACTTCCAGTCAGAGCTGTACGGTGCGCAACTCAAGCGCGCTCTTACCGCCGGTGTCGATGGAGAAACCAGGGCTCGTGCAGCGCGCCTGGTGGAATGGCTCACCGTGGGCGGCGGCATTCCGGGGTGCATGCACGGCGGTGGTTCGCCGGACGGCGCCAGGATGGTGGTGAAGATCATGGAGCCTTGGGAGAAATACGCGGCGCATGCCAAACGTATTGCGGGCATCACCGCCGAACTTGCCGAACCGCCGGCTCCGCCGAAAAAGTAGTGGCAGCGACGCTGCTTCCCGCTTGAACGGCAGAATGTCGTTCATGTGGGCGGTCAGACACGGTGCAATGCGAGTCGGGTCTTGCTCTGGTCCTTCGGCTTCGCGCTTTGGACAAGCGTTTCAGCCGTGGGGGAAATTTGTTCCCACATTTTCACGCCCGTTATAGCGGTTGTATCTTTGCGTCCCTGCGACGTCAGATGTTAAAATTGCAAGTAATTGATTTGTAAGCGTGGGCGCTTAACTCAGCGGTAGAGTGCCATCTTCACACGGTGGAAGTCACAGGTTCAAATCCTGTAGCGCCCACCATCTCTATCTTCTTACCGCACAGCCACTTACGAGTGGCTGTTGTTTTTTGACTTCCCAAAGTCCCAGCCCGATGGCCAGCCCGAATGGAAAGGTCATCATTGGGTGGCCTCCGAGGCCGGCTTCATCGCCGTCAGTTGCTCCATGTATAGGCGTTGCGCATCCAGTGCCTTGTCGAAGTTCCCGTGCGTGTAGACGCGCGGTCATATCGGGCTTGGCATGACGGAGCATGGTCTGGCTGACGGTGATGTCCTTGGTCGTTTCGTTTGCCCACGTGCTCAGGCTGTGGCGGAAGCAGTGCCAACCAAAGTGCTCGCCTTCGGCCACCAGCCCCAAAGCGATTGCCGCCGGTTTAACGAAATCGGCGTTCATGGTCTGACCCCACATCGGCTGCTTGCCTTTCAGCTGGTCTGAGGCAAAGATGAAATCCTCGTTCCGGTTGTAAGGCGTTTCCTGCCGCCATTCTTTAAGGGCGATTGCCAGAGCCTCGCACATCGGGACGGCGGCCTTGCTGGCCTTCGTCTTGGTGCGCTTCCGATCTCGCCCCGCCGGAACACCTGTTCAATAAGGATGCGGTTTTCGCTCCACTTCACGTGTTGCCACCGGAGGCCAAGGCACTCCGAGATCCTGATGCCTGTGGCCGCAACCAGCAGGACCGCAATGAAGATTGGAAGCGGCAGCCGCTCCAGCAAACGAAACACCTGCCTCGGAGACAGCAACTTTACCTCGGCATGCTCTTCCTCGCTGGCCGGAATGGTGACCTTATCCAGCGGATTGCGGATGCCGCAGATTTCGTTGAGGTCAACGAAATCGAATACCAAGGACATGATCCCCGCAATCTTGGCACAGGTTTCCCAGGCGTAGTCTTCGCCGTCGTGGAGATCAAAGAGCCAGTTGCGTATTGCAAGCGCCTTCATCTTCTCGGCGACAACATTCTCCCAACGGGGCAGAATGTGGTTGTTGACGTGATACTCGTAGGTTTCGATGGTTCCCTTCGCCTTGCGGCGACCATCTTTCTTGCGGAACGGCAGACCATCCTTGACCCAGGCGGCACAGAGTTCGCCGAAGGTCGGCTTGCCAGGGATGGGGTTGTTGATGTGCTTCTCGATTAGGCCAAGCTCTCCCACATTGAGCCAAGCGGCGTTTTCATCGCCGATGTCATCCACGCGGCCGAGCCGGATGGCGTTTTCCACCATTACTCCATCGCTCGACCGGAGCGTCTGATAACACCAAAGCCAATTCATGCCGTCAGCCCGTTCACGTTGTCGGAGCCAGCCTCTTACCTTGTCAGCCATTGGATTTCTTCCTCCGGCTCACAGGGGCTGCTTGGCTGATTGTACTGCGGGCAGGCTTTCTCGGAGCGGTGAAATCTGCACCCACTTCGCTCAGCCTATACCGGTAAACATGACGCAATTGACCCCGATATGGATAACCGCGAATTATGCCTTCACGCGTGAGCTTGAGCACCTCTGGTCTGCGTAGAGACAAGAATTTAGCGACTGCGTCGGCATCCACAAATGGCTCCAGAGGGAGCCCAGGACCTGAACAGAAAATCGCGGCATTCTGCCCAGCGCCACCGATATCCGAATTTTCACTCTGAATTGCCATTAGTTCGCTGTCCAAACCTAACAAGCTTTCGAACTACAACACCGGCGAGCGGTCTGTGCGCCAACCGAAGTCCCATCCAAAACATCTCGGCGATAGCATGCAGTGTGCACGTTCGCTCCGTTAGTCTCTCGCGGTGACACGTCTTCCAGCAGCGTTCCGCGCCGGAGGCATTGACTCATTGGAATGCACCGCGATGTTGGAATCTATACGTCGAGGCTCGTAGCCGGCCGCGCTCGTCGGTTTCGAAACCGTCACCTTTAGCTGGCCTCAGTCCAGACGGTGTGGTCCTCCAGGAACTTCATGAGGGCACTCAGGCGGTAGCGGATGGCGCCATCCGGATATCGCACGAACTGTGGCCCTTGGCCACGATGACGCCACTTCTTCATCCGGTCATGGCTAACACCCAGGACCTCGGTTGCCTGCCAGGTATCGAGCATGGGGTCGACGGGGATTGGCGTAGTCTCAATCGGTATCACCGGTGGTGTTCTCGTGCCCGCAGGAGAGACGGGCTGGCTGTGGCTGACCCTATTGTCCGGCGTGCGCACCGGCCGGGCCGGAAAGTTGTTGGTAGTGCTGCTGGGTTGCAAAACGGTATCCTCCAGTACATGAAATGAAGCAAAGCGGCTTCAAGAGAGACCACTGTGCCCATACCTCGATCATGAACGACGTTTTTTCAGCTTCAAACGCTCAGGGCGGGTTTCCGAATGCGAAAAAAACGACTATTTTGCCAACGACGCCAGTCAAATGCTAAAGGTAAGCAGCTGCAAATAAAGGCCTTCATAAATTGCTAGCTCTTCCAAGACGATTCTTGCAAAATGAAAATATGCCAATTGCACAGAAAAGTTTCGGGCACGCGAAAAAACGTGCTGGCGTCCGCCGGCTGGGATACGCCGGCTTAGCGAGACAGGCGGTTCCTCTGCTCGAACTGCTGTTCTGGTCGTACCAGAGTGCCTTGGCGGTGGCCAAGCTGGACTTGACACCTTTGCAGCTGGCTTTTTTGCGGCGGGGAGGCCGCCATGAATGGCACCGATTTCATGAAGTCGCAAATTGGACGCGGGCGTCCAATGTCCAGATCTCGCGCGCAGCCTGTGGCTGGCCTAGCCTTAGATTGAGCGGGTCATCAATTCGTTCAAGGCGATGTCGAGAGCCTCGTCTCGTACCCGGGCGTCCGGCATAACGTGGTACGCCCAGAGGACAAGCCAGTTGGCATACCGCTCAATGAAGTTCACATCATCAGTAGTGGCGGGAACTGCACGATCGCAACGGCGGATAATTTCCGGTACCGGCACGCCTGCCGGAGCTTTCTCTTTCGGCAACTTGCCGTCGCGTTCGGCTTCCCTCAGCTTGCGGCGCGCTTCCAGGACGATCTGCTCGGCGTAAGGGTACGCGATCTTCTCTTCCTTGTTGGACCATTGCTGGATATGGTCAGCGCCTCTGTGGGCGGCTTCCAAGCGCGCAAATTCCGCGGTCTGTTCCTTCTTGTTCGCTTTCTCTGTCTTTCGCTCGGCAATTCGACGCTTCAGTTCCCGTGTGCTGATCTTGCCGAGTCGTGCCAGCCGTTTTTCTTCTGGTAAGGCTTCGACGAGAGGTTTCAGGTGGCGGATTAATGCTTCACTGCAGTTAAGCGCATTGGCTAACCCGCGGCCGCTCATGCCTGCGGCGAGTATGTGGACAATTACTTCCGCGCGGTCAACATCTGGCAGATTCTGCCACGTGGATTGGAGAGCAGCTACAGCTTCAAGAACTTGTGTTTGCATGGGAAAGCTCCTATGAAAAAATAGATAGTTGATCTGTCCCACCTGATTAGTATAGAAATAGCATGGGGTGTTTTGACTATATTCATAATATTTCGTATCGGTTCTTTTATTAATCATAGACATACAGGCAGTCAAACGACCGGAATACCGGTTGTTTTGCTCTATCGTTCGGTTATTTTCGCGCTGGCCCGACCTCGGTCACGTGCCACACACTGTTGGTAAAAGAGCTCCGCAACGAAGCTTCGTGCTGCGACGAGTCATCGCAACCGAAATCAGTTGGCGGCTGAAGCGTGAACGTCAAATACGAAACGGCGGCGCGCAACGGAGCGTGTTCCGAAATCGTTCGTTAGAATACGTTGCTGCAGACCTTTTCGGTACGTCGCCGGATCTGCCTCGCTGACACTCCAACTTCCATCGCTGCCGCCCCTTAGCAGGGGCGTTGATCTTGTAGCCACAGTTCAAAACGATTCTGCGCCAGCCGTGGCTAGGCTGCTGATAACCAAGAATAGAAAATCGCGTTTTTGCCTGCCTCGAAATCTTGTGTTTTTGACGCGATGAGTTCAGACTGTCGAAATTTGATCGAGTCAAGCGGGCTAAGGCCCTACTGTGGCCGGTTGGCCCAGTTCCCCAGCACCTGTTCGCCTGCCAGTAAAGGCGCCCGCACTGATTGATTCAACGATGTTGTGCAGCCATTCGAAATTAGTTGATCGGACGGAAACTGTCTGCGAGACAACCTGGGACCAACTCGTTTGTTGAACGCTCGTGCCAAGTTTCTATGTTTTGCTTGTACTCTCGTCCGTTAGCAGTCAAAATGTGGACCTCTGGTTATGGTGCTGGCCAGTTCGGCACATTCGGCATCGTGCCAATGTGCACGCGAACACCACGCCCAGGTCGAACACATGCAACAACAAGCCGCTGCCACAAAACGCGATGACCCAGTTGATGACTTCGTCCGCAACACAATCGAGCAGTACCGAGCAAAGCTGCTCGATTTGAGCAGTAGAAATCCCCTCGTTAATTTTCGGCATTCGGATCGGTCTCGATCACACGTCCGTATTGTGGATGAAATCCCCGAAAAGCTATACGACAAGCTTGCGGCGGGACAACGGCTTACGTTCGATCCGGTCCCGGAACCGGAGTTAATGCCGGCCGATGAATCATTGCCCCCGTTCGAGCTTGCCGTGCAAAAGGCAAAGCGCGAAAACGAAGATTACCGTAAAGCCATTGCTGAATTACGCCCAAACGCATCCGACCGACAAAGACAAAAGATCGAGCGCGAGTTACGGAATTGGGTCAGAGTTCGTCTCGGCCTTCAGCCATACGAACCCGTCACCGATGCAAAGAAGAGAGCCGCCGAACTCGGTATCGCCACTGGTTACGACCTGCCGACAAACACTGGCCAGAGTACACGCCGATACCACAACCTCCGGATCCAAACTCTTTGGTACCGCGAAGACTTGAATAGAAAGCTGGGCGGACTGCGGGACGCTGCTCGTGTCCTGCTGCAAGATGCTGGGCTGAGTGCACTCTACTGTGCTTTTGGCTTTCTGGAGTACTATGAGTCGGATTCAAGCGACGAAAAGCGAATAGCCCCGTTGGTGTTTTTCCCGGTTGACCTGGATCGCGAGCTTCAGGCTGGCGCCTATAGATACTTCATCCAAAGCAGAAACGAAGATGTTGAGATCAACGTTGCTCTCGCGGAACTCCTGCGCCAGCAGTTCTCTCTTGCAATGCCTCAGTGGGCGGAATCGGAAAACGGTGGCAATGCTCTCGAAAGTTACTTTCAGGAGTTTGAGCGAGCCATTGCCGGCCGGCGCGATTGGAAGCTGCGCCGCTTTGCAACGGTCGGTTTGTTCACTTTTTCAACGCTGGCGATGTACAAAGACCTCGATCCGCAACGCTGGACGAATACTCCTCTTGAAGAGCGCGAACTTATCAGAACGCTCATTGCAGGAAAGGAAGTGCATGGCACCAACTATGCCGCAGATTATGACGTCGATGCACAGTCCGGCCCGGAACCACTGCTAATTACCGAGGCTGATTCCTCTCAGCACAGTGCTGTAATTGATGTATTGAATGGCAAGAGTGGAGTCGTTCAGGGGCCACCCGGAACTGGCAAATCACAAACGATAACGAACATGATCTCTGCGGCGATGCACGCAGGCAAGTCAGTTCTATTCGTTGCCGAGAAGATGGCTGCTCTTGATGTTGTAAAGAAAAGGCTCGACGGGGCAGGTCTCGCTCCGTTTTGCTTTGAGCTCCATTCGAGCAAAACTTCGAAGTCACTCGTGGCTAGCTCGCTGTCGGCCAGGCTCGAACACCAAGGGCCACAAATCAATCTGGGTACGATTCAAAGCAACCTCGAGGCTTTGCAGCATGCGCGGAAAGAACTGATTTACTACGTTGAAAAAGCGAACTCGCCCGCTGGTACAACCGGGTTGCAGGTATGTGATGTGCTGCTTGGCAGTGCGAAGCGAGAAAGTGATCGTAAGTTGTTGCCAGCTGGCATCCTGAATGCGCGGTTTGCGAATGCACTGAAACTTTCGCAGCATGTCCGGAAGCCGATGTTGGACATGGCAGGCAACCTCCAGAAATGGACAGTAGAGGTCACGAAGCACAGCAAGTTAGCAAATCACCCATGGCGGGGCCTGCAGAACTCCGAGATAACCGACTTTGAGGTCGACGGCCTGCTCGCGATGATACGCGCTTGGGCTGATTCTGCTGACGACGTTTGTTTGGCGGCACAGGGGATCTGCAATGGGTTCGGGGTTGTTATTAGCCTCAAGACGAGAGACCTCCGGCACCTGTGCGATGTGGTTGCAAACGTTCCCGAACCTGACGACAACATCATTCCGAACGTCTTTGAGATGTTGAGTTCGGCAGGCGGCCGCGACCGATTGAAGGCTGTTATCGACGATGTGCGATTACTCCGTGACATTGACGTAACGCTCTACCCCGAGTACACCCGGGATCTGCAATCGCTTATGCGGGTTGGCAGTGCTTCTGTCGAGGGGCTCACCGATTCTGCTACCCAGGCTGGGCTGCCTGAGCATGAGCACATCGGAGATCTTGCTGACCAACTGAAAGCGTATTCATCGAAAGTAGAGGCAATTGCGGAAGCCGAACGAGTGGCCGCTCTTCTCGGTGAGGCGGTTGGATTGAAGGCAGAGACATTAGCTGGGCGGGGGGCTACGGTTGCCGCTGCTGAGTGTGTCTATGAACTTCCACACGAACTCTGGAAGCTCCGTGTTCCTGAAGTATTGGACCTAGATAGCTTTGTTGTGCTGCAAAGAGCCGCCACGCAGTGCCAGGCGCTACGCAATAACGAAGAGCGCATTTCACGGCAGCTAGACCTTGCGCTACTGCCACCCGCTTCAGAGCTGCGGGAACTCGGAATCGCCCTCAAAACGGCGAACTTCATCACTGCGGCATTTGCCAAGAAGTGCAGGCTCGCAAACCGGGTATTCCGCGGAGCTTCACGCGATGAGAGTAGAAGAAGTCGCTCCGAGGTCGCAGCACTGCTACTACAAACGGCCGATTACCTGGATGAGAAGACTCGTTTCGAGAACAATGCGGAAATTAAACATGCCTGCGGAAGGTTTTTTGCAAGTTTAGAAACTCCGTTCACACATCTCTTGGAACTACAACGCTGGGCGTCAAACGTCTACCGTGTCGCTGCCCAACATCCGGATTTCAATCGGAGTATCACAGAACTCATGTTCAGCGCATCGGTGGAGCAATTCGAAGCGATTATTAACTGTCGCAACAATCGGGGCTATGCCACTTTGCGTGCCGTTGTGGACGAGTTCGCGAGCGATGAATCAATCAGCCTTACTGAGTTGCGCTTTCGCGAAAGTGCGAGATGCTCACGTGTAACAGACCTAATTGCAGGCGCGGCAACTGCCCAACTGCAGCCGAGCGTTGAGATGGCCAGCTTGTCGAAAGTCGCCAAATTACTGCGCATATCAGAAATGAAGAGCAAGGCACTCGAATCCGACAGTGTGGTCTGGGGCTTGATCGGCGGAACTGAGGAATCAGCAAAGCGGGATGAAGCAAGGCTTTCAGCCACGGCGGCCTACGCCAGCGTCATTGCGGCACTACCCCTGCAGCCAGCGATAATTCAATCCCTGCTAAAGAGCACCGCCAACGTCGTTCGCTTTAAGGAAGAGGGCAAGAAACTCGCTGACAGGCTCGCCGATTTAGAGCAAAAGACTGCAGCCGCCGTTCAGCTTGGGAAGATCGACCCTAAGCTCTGGTGCGGGATTCAACTTCACGACGCAAGCGTGGACGCTCTGGCATCGCGGTGTAGGCTTGCCCTTGACCACGGCGACGAACTGCAGGATTACCTCGGCTTTCTTTTGGCCGAGGAACGAGTGCTCAGTGCTGGGCTCGGACCTGTCTTGCGAGCCTATACGAGCGCCGATGAGGACTATCACGATCTGCCCACAGCGACTGAGCTCGTGTTTTATCGTTCTGCAGCTGAGCAAATCCTCAGTTTCGACCCGCAACTGAAACGTCATTCGGGAAGCAGCCACGAGCTGCTACGGACACAGTATCAGCAGTTGGACCGTGAGTACCTTGATCTTCGGCGCAAGCAACTGGCCGCCATGCTCTTGCAGAGATCCGTCCCAGAAGGCAATCGCGTTGGCAAAGTCGCTGACCTCACAGAGCTTGCCCTGGGTACAGCTGAAGGCGGCCTCCCGGAGCGCGATGATCCTCAGTGGTCACTTCAAAACCGGCCATGCGTGGACGTCTCAAAACCGGCCATGGAGAGTGGCCTAAGACAGGTTTTGTTTTACCCTACCGAAGTCGGTTTGACAAGGCAGGAGTTGATGTCGCGGTGACGTGTTAAGTTAATGCTGTTCCCGCCGGGGTCGCGCCTGGCGGAACCATCCAGGGCCGAAGACGCGGGGCTGGCTCCGAAGGAATCGGCGATTGAGACCCTTTGCAGGTGAGCGTGATTGCTGACTCTGCAAAGGGTTTCGTGTTTCTGTCGCCATTCTTTTGGTGATGTTCCGTTGTAGAGGCCCTTGGATTACGAAACGCGACGTTGCCGGGCTGCTTTTGCCCGGCCTCCTTATTGTTCGCATTCGTCATTGGGCCTCTGCGCGCTTGTCGGTTTTGGTTCGCCAGCTTCGTGGCCCGCACTTGAGAATGTGCCCGTGATGTAATAGGCGGTCCAGCATGGCAGTGACGGCGGCACTGTCGCCTAGCAGCTTGCCCCAGTCCTCCACGGGTCGGTTCGAAGTCAAGAGTGTACTCGTGCGCTCGTAGCGGCGCATGATGATTTCCAGCAGTTCTTCGGCAGCGGTCAGTGGCAGTTTTCGCATGCCGAGGTCGTCGATGATCAACAATGGCACGGTGGACAGCAGTTCCATGTGCTCTTTGCGCTTGCCGTCCAAGGTGGCATCGGCGAGATCTTCCAGTAGCACGTGCGCCTCCCGATAGAGCACGCGGTAGCCTTGCAGGATGACGGCATGTCCGATGGCCTGGGCAAGATGGCTTTTTCCGCTCCCAGGTGGACCTATGAACAACCCGTCCTCGCGTCGGCCGATGAAGGCGGCGGTCGCCAGATCGAAGACAAGGGCACGGTTCATCTTAGGATTAAACTGAAAGTCGAAAGTATCAAGAGTCTTGTTGGTGTCGCGGAAACGCGCCTGCTTGTGGCGGCGATCCAGCAGCCGCTGGCTGCGGCAGGACAGTTCATCTGACACGAGGATGGAGATCAGGTCGATGGGAGCCATGGCGTCGCTCTGGGCTTGCAGCAGGCGCGTTTCCAATGTTCCGGCCATGCCGCTCAGGCGCAGTTGGCGCAGGGCGCCGTTGAGTTCGATCAGGTTCATAGCTTGGATTCCTCAGATTGAGTTCGTTGTTGGATCAGGTCGCGATACTGCACCAGTTCGCGGATGAGCGGGTCGACTTGGCGCAGGCTCAGAGGAGCTTGCGGGCCGCGCTCCAGGCAGCGTCGCACAAAGCGGTACTCAGGCACGTGCATCTCCAAGGCCAAGGCACAGGCCTCGTCCGCGGCCGCGCAGCCATACTTCTTGGCGAGCGAGAGCACGCCCTGAATGCGTCGCGCTCCAAGCTCGCCCTGTCGGTGGTGGATGGCATCGCAAAGGGTGCCGATGCTGGCTCCAGCTTTGTGAGCCCGCGTTAGCAGTTGTTGGATACGGACTGGTGTACGCCGTGGACGGTCCTCATCGCGGATGCGGTGCGCACCGCGCTTCTGTCCCAGATGCTCGCGCAGCAGTTGGCTGGTCCGCGGATCGAGCAGGCGCACGAACAGCCCGTCCCACTGCACCAACACCTTGCGCCCGATCCATCCCGGAGGCGCTCCGTAGTAGGCCGCGTCAACCTCGACACAACCATCCAGGTGAACCGCACGAGTGCCGTACTGGTAGTAACGGAACGGTTCCAATGGCAGCGGCTGTAAGAAGGGCTTCTCTTCGGCGAACATCGCCGCAACTTGGCGTTTGGTCGTGCCGTGGATGCGCGTGTCGGCCCAGCGTTCTTCCCAGTGATCCAGATAGGCTTGCGCCTCTTCGAGGCTCTCGAAACTCTTGCCTTTGAGCGGCGTCTTTTTAGCATGGCCTACGCCGGATTCGACCTTACCCTTCCGATCTGGATCTCTGATCCGGCAAGGCAGGGCGACCACGCCGTAGTGCGCCAGGACATCGTGATACAGCGGATTCAGGCTGGGATCGTAGAGGTCAGGGACCAGCACGCCTTCGCGCAGATTATCTAAAACCACGATCCGCGTCGAACCGCCCAATCGCCGAAAGGCCTGCTCATGCAACTCGGCCCAGGTGCGGGTGCTCGAACGAAAGCACAGCAGACGAACCGATTTGCGACTGTAGCCCAGCGTCAGTACGAACATCCGGGTGCGCCGGTACTTGCCGCTCTGCGGGTCGCGTACCATCGGGCCGCTGCCGTAATCAACCTGCAGCTCTTCACCTGGCGGAGTTTCGATGACCACCCGCGCTTCCGGCGATTGCATCCCGCGCAGTTTGCGCACGAAACGCTTCACGCTTTGGTAGCCGTCTCGAAACCCGTATCTATCGACGAGATCCTGCCAGATGCCCATCGCGTTGCGGCCTTGCGACAGCCCAAGCTGAATCGTTTCCCGGTACAACTCGCAGGCACTGGCCGATGCCTGGCGGTTCTTCTCCACCAGCGCCGCTGGCGGCACGAGGTCGGTGGTCACCTCCACGGCCGGTTTTGAAAAGGAAAGGATTTCCGCGCCGCAGTCGGTGGTCACTGGCATGGCCGGTTTTGCCCCGGGCTTCCTTTTCCAGCCGCCCGGACGCCCTATCGCAATCCCGACTGCCTTCAGATAGCCGCCCGCCGTCTCTCGACGAACCCCGGTCTCCTGCTCAATCCGCCGCAGCGACCAACCTAGCCGCCCCAGCGCAATCACTTGCTGCCGCTTCGTTTCGCTCAAAACATTGCCCATGCCAACTGAGGCTACCTGCACCCCGGTCGGAGCTTCTGTCTTGGGCCTTTAACATGGCCGGTTTTGAAGTGACCCTACATGGCCGGATTTGGGTGACCGCCGAGGCGATGATGCGGTTGTCTGCGACGGTCCCGCGGAAGGCCTCGATCGCCTGCTTCATGGGAAATCTATCGACCGAACCGTTTGAGACTCGCAAAGCTGCTGCGATCGTCCCTCCGGTGAAATGCGTCGATTGATAGCCGAAACCCAAGAGCTTGGCATGGCACTCGTCAGCGAGTGATCGGTCGATGAGACCTCCGTTCGCGAGGCTCTCGATCACAACCTGACTCCACACGCGCTCCGTACCGAGTTCCGATTTGGTGACCTCAGCCACCGCCAGGTCGTCTGTCCAGAGGATGTCTCCAGGGGTGAGTGCGAGGACCGCAGACTCCAAGCCATCTCGCCCAAAGAGCTTTTCCAGCGTTTCGCGGCGATCCGGATCGAATGCCGCGAGCTCCGGCACGGGCAGGATGGTCGTGTTCTGTTCGACCGTCTGCATCCACTCTTCGAAGGAGGCCTTTTCTCTGTCCGACTGCTCCTGGGTGGTTTGCGTGAAGTAATGCTGGCCCTCGTCGAAGCGATCAGCGTTGGCGAGCCTTTCACCTCAGGGCGCTCCAGATAGTCAGAGACCTCCTGGAAGCGACCTGCGCGGACGAGGGCCCGGACCGCTCCGAGCGTCAACGGATCGATTAGGTCCTGCTTGATGTTGGCAATGTTGGCGGTGCTGAAGACTTCGAAGGCGCGAACAACGTCCTCGTTCTTCCCGCGCCCCATCAGAGCTTGGCCGAGCATGAAGCAGACATTCGGCATGGACTTTGACTGGAGATTGGCCTGTTCCAGTATTCGTATTCCTCCATCAATGTCGTTTCGGCTGAAGGCGGAGTGGGCAATGGCCATCTGGCTCTGGAGTTCGGAAGCGTCGGCGGCAAAGGCGTCGCGTGCAAATTGCGCCGCGTCCTCTTTGCGTCCCTGCACGTGCGCGATGTCCGTCTTAAGCGCGAATGCCTGTGCCCTGACGTAGACGAGGTCGTCTGTCTCCGCATTCGCGATGGCTGCATCTGCGGAGCTGATGGCGCTCTCGAGGTGCTTCTCCTTCTCTTCCGCCTTGAGCGGTTTGATCGTCGACTCGGCCATGACCACGCGCGCGAAATGGGCCTGGGCAAGGAGCAGGTGCGCCTGCGCCCATTTGGGTTTGTCAGTAACGGCTGCTTGGGCGTGCTCAATTCCGGTTTCGATCTGACCGGCCATCATCGCCCTGCGCGAGAGTGCCGAAGCAACTTCCGCATCGGAACGCATGTGTTCCGGTGTTGCAGCGAGGAGATCCGCATAGGAAGTTTCGTGCTTTGCCGACTGAATCAGGAGTGAGCGAATCCGCGCCGCATTCGGGAATCGCGCCGCTGCTGCCTCAGCCTTCTCGCGGGTCGTCTGCTCCTGGAGCAAGATGTGGTATGCCAACACTTCGTTTGCGACTGCAAGTTCGTCGTCGGGGCGCAGCGGTGCGGCTTCCAGGAAGTTCCGCGCGGCCTCGTTCCCCTTTCCCAGAATGAGGTTGGCTGCGCCCATGTTCGTGGAGATGCGAAAGCGATGCCAGTCGTTGAGCTGGTCTCCTTTGAGTCTTTGAACGCGGTGCAGAAGGGTGATAGCGATCTGCGCCTCGCCTGGCTTGATGCGCTCCCTGGCTTCGTCGATGAGGGCGTCGATCTCCGTCTTCGCAGACACGGCTGGTCCGATCACTGCGATGGCGGAGTGAATGGCCTCGAGCTTGACCTTGACCTCTGCCACTTCTTCCGCGCGCATGCCGCCATAGAACTGCTGCTCAACCTCCGGATACTGGCGGAGGAACTTGGTGATCTTGTCCCAGGTGAAGAGCTCCACCGTGAAGGAACCGGCGCTGCGGTGTGCCTGGTTGATCTGCTGGATGGTGAGCTGCGCGGCGCTCGAGACCTTGCCCGTGGTCATGATGGCGTGGTGGTCGAGCTTGGCGGGAAAACTTTCGGCCTTCTTCACCTCTGCGCGGATCTCCGCTGGATCGAGCGACTTCGACGCTTCTTTGAGTTTGCACTGCGCGCCATACATGGGACTTTCGCCCAGGGTGTCGAGGATGTCGACTCCGAACTGCTCCTCGCCCTTCTTTCCGAATCGTTCGAGACCCGGCCGGTTCCAGTGGCGCTTCAGAACGGCAAGGCAGAGCTCTTCAAAGATAACCTCTGATTCCGGAGGGTTTATCGAATATGGATTCATTCTGCCAAGGCCTCGAATTCTTATCCAGATGTGTTGCGTCAATTATGAGATCGAGAGACTGTGGAGGCAATGGCAAGATTTCCCCGCTTCGCCGCGCCGGTGTGTCAGTTAGATACGATTGGGGCGTGGATCTTCCTTAGGGCTTCAGCAAGCGCATCATCGCCAATGCACTTATTGAATACGGATAGGGAACAAAAAGTCGGCTGGTGTAGCGGAATCGCCGCCGCCGTTCCTTACTCACGGATGACGAGCGAATCGGTAGTTACCAGTTGATTAATAGTTCCGCACCCCTTCGGTGCTAACGATATTTTCGTCGCCCTGAAGCTTGCTCTGGCACCATTACGGTGTACTGGTCGACAGCCGAAACGGGCGTCTCAATGCAAGTAACTGGGCAATAGACAATGTACATGCTTGATATTCTGCACGTTGAGGACTCTATCCGGGGTTAGTCCCGATATGTCGGCTTGTCAGAAGTTTGCAGCGATTGCGGGCGCGTGGCGGTCGACTCGGACCTGTTTCACAAGGCAGTCAGCCCGTTAGACATATGGCTGACTGTTAAGCATCCCTGTAGAGGGCGGGTGCGCAACAAAGTAGACAGCAATCCTGGCGTTGCGCAGGCGGAAGAAGCGGAGTGCGCAACAAAACCGGCGAAAGCGAGCCGTTGCGCAGCCAAGACGACCAATCCTGGCTCTTGGCGGGGGCGAGCTGGCCGGTGTCGGAGTGGAGCCCATGATGCCGATCCCAAAGAACCATCGCGCCCACCAAGACCGGACGGGAACAGCCACCAACCCCCGATGAAATCAGCCTGAAACCGACTATCGATCGGAGGAAAGACCAGAAGCTGAATCAGTGGCTGTCGTGGACAGCGGTCGGCGGCTGAAACAGGGGCAGAAATGATTACCATCTGGTTATCTTTCAAACTTTCTGATGTACCATAATCGGGATTTTGCTCGTGCGAGTCTATATGGGGGGTCATTTCAACCCCTCCCGGGGACGTAAGTGGTGCCTAAGTCATAGTGCTACCCGGGGGAAACCGGGTTCCCCCTCCATTTGCATACAGAATCTGCGACCGACCTAAACGAGTTATTTTCCGGCCGGCGGCATTGCGCGGCAGTTACTCCGGAGTTACTAGCGGCCAACTCTGAGCCAAGGGCTTACTCTAGGTGGTGGCCGGGTCGAGCGCCGAGAAAACCGGCGGTACGATGCTCAGGCCCTGATGAAACACGGGGCTGCGACAGCGCTGAGCGCGGGTTTTTCCAGCGCCGCTTCGCTGCTGATCCAGCCGGCCTGGCGGGGCCGGCGGCGAAGAACAGGACACCAGGGACATCGTCGAACATCATCATCTTCTATTCAATCATCACCACGCTGTTTTCCATCACCCCACCCCACCAGCCCACGGTCTTGATCAACGGTCTTGATCGCAAGACGAAGACCATGATCAGCCCAACCCGGCGATTACCAGCCCGGAGTCGTCGGCGTCACCTCAAACGCCAGTCACTTCGAAAAATAGCCTAAACGGAGCGTCAGCCTTTACCGGAGAAGCCAGCGGCCGTTCGCCAAGCTGAGGCGCGTGTGCGTTTGTTTCTACAACAGACCCTGGCTCCGGCCGGAGCCGATGCCCGCGCGCGAGGCGGTTGCCTGCCCACAGGAGGAAGAGACCTGGTATGTGCTGCAGGCCGTCATGCGAGCCGGCATCACGAACTCGTTCGGACGGATCTTCACGTTCTTGGCGACCGCGATAGCCTGACCTTCGTTGAGGATGCCGAAGCCGTACGTCTCTTCGATCGACATGTTCATGATGTTGTACTGGCCGTCTTCCCAGCTCTTGACGTGGGGATCTTCGTCCACGATGAGAGCGCCGAGGTTACGGCTGTTGAACATCATGATGTCGGTCACCCGGTTCTCGGGGTCGAAGTTGACGAACGGAGACACCAGGATGCGGAAAGGCAGTCCCAGGTAGTTCGGCAGCTGCGGGGCCGAGTTCATGTTCTGGTAGTTGCCGGACTCATGGCTTTGGGTCGGAATCGTGTAAGTATATACTCAAAATAGTTGCACTGATCCCCGGTTTCCCCTTGACGAGGGAGCCGTTTTGGAGATAATGAGTATATGAGCACTGTTTCTATGCCTCTACTGAAGCATCCGACCCTGTCCACCGCTGCCCAGCCCGCCGATCTTGGCCTGTTGCTAGCCAGCTGTATCCGCCACCGCCGGGAAGAACTCGGCCTTTCGATCGAACGCGCCGCCCAACTGTGCGGGATCGAGCCGTCTCAGTGGCAGGCGCTCGAAGCTGGCTGGGTGCCCGACCTGGAATCCGGACTGCTGGAGGCCATCGCCGGGACACTGGAAGTCTCTTTCCCGTGTGTCCTGTTTGTCGCCGACGTCAGCAGCGCCTTCCAGCCGCTGCCTGTTTAGAAACTGGATTCCCTGGTTCAACCCGGGGTATCCCATTTACTCATAACCAGTTATCCTCACTTCTGACTCTGAACAGAGAGGAGGTGAGACACGATGCCGGAGGTCAAGATCAAGCGCATGAACATCAACGTCGAAGCCAGCCTGCACGCTGCTTTCAAGTCGGCGACCGCCGCCCGCGGCGAGAACATGACCGACATCCTGATGAAGTTCATCGAAGATTACGTCAACAAGCACACGCCGGCTGCCCTAAAACCGGCGAAGAAGGGCCGCTAGCATGAAGCGCGCGGCCCTCTACCTCCGCGTCTCCACTCTCGATCAGCACCCGGAGACGCAACTTTACGACCTGCGCCAGCTGGCCCAACAGCGCGGTTACGAGATCGTCGAGGAGTACACCGACAAGATCAGCGGTGCCAAGGCCAAGCGTCCTGGTCTGGACCAGTTGATGGCTGATGCCCGGCATGGCCGGTTCCAGGTTGTGATGGTCTGGGCCTTCGACCGCTTGGCCAGGTCTGTTCGCCACTTCCTCGAAGTTCTGGACGAACTCAATCATATAAAGGTTGAGTTCGTCAGCTTCCGGGAAAATATCGATACCAGCGGACCGCTGGGCCGGGCGATGGTGGTCATTGTCAGCGCCATCGCCGAGTTGGAACGCAACTTGATCGTCGAGCGGGTGCGCGCCGGCATGCGGCGCGCCAAGCTCGAAGGCCAGCATATCGGACGCCGGCCACTGGACGTCGATCGCGATGCCATCATCCGTGACCGTCGGGCTGGGCGCAGCCTGAGCGAGGTCGCCCAGCTCCACCGAATCAGCCGAGCCCTGGTCAGCAAAATCCTCCGCGAGGCCGCCGAACCCGGTGGCCACAAAGGGGTCTCGCCGGCCCCTCTGCAACTTCAACAAAACAAGCCGCCGAAAACCGCTGCTTGAGCCAGCCACAAATCTCTGCCTTCGTGAACACAGATGGGCCGAACACTTGTCCAACTCGACATACGCTGCAAAGAGCACCGGGACTTCACTTGGGACTGCAGTGCTTGCTGCTTCGTTCGAAAGTTTGAGGTGGAGTATGAAAAGCTTCGACAACGAAGGGCGGAACTGATTCGGCAGCTCCGGGGTAGGTTGCGGTCGGGTGAGGTGGTCCCGCTCGAGATTCTGTGAGATACCCGGAAGCTAGTTTTTAGGGTGGACGAGTGGATTGAGGGATACTCCCGGCGAGGCTAATGCGATTGATCACTCGCTTGAACTTCCGGCTAGCGACAAACCGGGAGCAAAGTGACGAAACCGGCGTTCGGTACTGATCCAACGGATCAGGAGCTGATCTAATCTCCCGGTTGTCTCTGTTTCCTCAACTGACCGCGGCTGACTTCCCAGAACCAAACTTCGGGACCGCTTCACGCCCGGATTCAGGCCGCCCTAAACAATGAAAACCAGAGCTCGTGCAGTCCCTCCCTTTCCGCCAGCCAACGCAATCGTTCTCTGTCATCATCCCGTAAAACTAGGAAACACTGCGGCGTATCTTCAGAACAGACGCGCTGCTCCGAAACGCCCCTGCGTAGCAGTTTTCTTCCGGGCAGAGTGAAGCAGAATGGAGAGTCCGTGCCGAGACAGTACAGCCCACGAGAGGGCGCCTTCTTTGACCTGGAGCCGGTAAGCATACTCGAGAAGCTGTCATCGATCTTGCGGCCATTAGCCGCACATGTGGTGGAATCTCTGCTCGGACTTGCGATTGAGATTGCCCGTGAGGGACGGGAAGGTCGCAAGATCGGCACCATTTTCATGCTTGGTGATGCAGATGCAGTCTTGCGACACTCGCGCCCGTTGATTCTCGATCCACTAGCCGGTCACCCCGCGACTGCCCGGCGTGTGGGAGATAAGAACCTTCGGGGCACGATTAAAGAGCTTGCGCAACTAGACGGTGCCTTTATTGTGGCCCGATCGGGAATCTTTGTTGCGTCTTGCCGGTATCTGGACGCAAAAGCCTCAGTCGTAGACCTGCCGTTTGGCCTTGGAGCGCGCCACATGGCTGCCGCCGCAATGTCGAAGGTCAGCGCCAGCATTGGAATTGTGGTCTCCGAAACCGCAACTGTTCGGATCTTTCGGAAGGGGCGCCTGCTCGCCGAGATTGTCTGTGCCCCCAAGCCTCGCCTGCAGAAACTTCTAGTACCGCTTATGTCGAAGTTGCGGGCCTGAGATGCGACGCTACTCATCACCGTCCATTCGCAGCCCGTGTCTCCGTCTCAGACGTGATTGACCTGCTGCTCTTCGGATGTGTGAATGTTCGGCAGAACTTCGCGGAGTGCCCAATCGATCCTGTTAATCGCGTCGTGCATTCGTGTCTGCGCTTTGGGGTCACTGGCGTATGCCTGATAGGACATCACTTGCATGGCGTTTCGGATATGGTGATTCATTTCCCCGATAATCTCGAATCGCCGCAGCTCTGCTACTCGCTGCTGGCGAGCTCGGATGGACAGTCGGAACGCCAAGACCACAGTTACCGTTCCGGCAATCAGCGGACTAATGACACGCATGCCACCAGGATCATTCAGAAGTGCTTCGTACACCAGCCACTGTGCACCTATGCTGAGTAGGACGACCGTCGCTCCCCAACCTAAGGCTCTGGTCAATGCATGCCGAATCTATGAAAGTTGCATCCGTTTCTTGACCACGTTCTATGTACCTCAAGGGAAAGTCGCTGGTTACTTGCTGGGGCGTCGGGGCGACTTCCAGCACAAACCTTCGGATGCTCTTGTGCTGATCGCCGCAGGTAGGCCCTCACCTTCCCGCCTCAACTTGCGCCGGCCCCTGTAAAAGGGAGAACACTGCCGCGCTAGGCACGGGTGGCTTGAAGGGTAAAACAGCCGGCTTCCCGAAAAACGAGCTGCACCATCTGAAGACGTCGTGGCTTTGAAGCCAAGTCCGCATCCGCCGCATTCGGAGTTGTTGCTCCCAGCTGCTCATGTGAAGTGCGCGGTCGAGCGCCGAGACCACTCCCTCCGTATCATAGGGGTTTATGAGAAGAGCCCCGGACTTGAGTTCGGTCGCCGCGCCAGCAAACTCGCTCAGCACCAGCACGCCTTGCTCATCGACGCGGGCGGCACAGAACTCCTTGGCGACAAGGTTCATGCCGTCCTTGAGAGGGGTAATCAGGGCTATGTCCGCCGCACGGTAAAAAACCATTAAGTCTGACTGCGAAAGACAGCGGTAAAGATACACCACCGGACACCAACCTGGCGCGCCGAATTCTCGGTTGATCTCAGTCATCAGCCGCTCGATCCTCAACTTCAGCTCATTGTACTTGGGTATTTCTTCGCGGCTCGGGACCACAACCTGAATCAAAGTGATGCGGCCATGCAGCTCCGGATTTTGATGCAGGAGCCTGCGAAAAGCAGCCAGCCGTTGGGGAATGCCTTTCGTGTAATCCAGTCGGTCCACCCCCACGATGAGCTTGCCCCCCTCAACGCTGCGCTGGATCTCCCGCACTCTAGCCGACACCGCTGGATCCGCCGCTTGCGCTGCCAATTCCTGGAAATCAATGCTAATCGGGAACACGCTAACCGTGGTATTCCGACTCTCAGCTTGCACCAGCAGGCGCTCGCCTAAATGTTTCACATGGACCTCACCCAGACAGCGGCGCAGCGAGGCGATGAAGTTCCGACGATCACGCACGGTCTGAAACGCGATGCTATCGAACTGCAAGAGTCCGCACAGAATCTCTCTTCTCCACGGCAGCTTTTCGAAGATGTCCGGTGGCGGAAAGGGTATATGTTGGAAATAGGCTAGCCTGAGCGGCAGCTCGCGGGCCCGCAAGGCATCCGCAAGCATCATCAAATGATAGTCGTGAACCCACACGAAATCGTCTCGGTGGGCCGTTTGTTGTACCACGTCGGCAAACTTTTCCGTGACATCGCGATACACCTTCCAGTACTTCGGATCAAAATTGCATTGGGACTGCAGGTCGTGAAACAGCGGCCAGATGATCTCGTTGGAACAGCCGTGGTAAAAGCAGGCCTTTTCCTCCGCCGTCAGAAATACCGGGACCAGTGAGCATTTCCCCACCGACTCATTGCGCAGATATTCTGCGACGCCCGGCGCGTAGTCGCTGCCGGTCCAACCGATCCAGTAGCTTTCAGTATCGCGGAGAGCAGGGCGCAGGGCGCTTACCAAGCCACCGCAACTTGGCTGTAGCCGAAAGCCTCCGTCAGTTTGCTCGACCGTTATCGGCAGGCGGTTCGAGACAATGACCACACGTCTTCCGCTACTCACATATCACCTCCGCATGCTCGAACCCAGTCGGCGAGGAACTGTACGAGTTCGCCAGGTGGCCGGAGCCAAATCTGAGCCGCCGTAAAGCGATAGGTGGGCCGCACCAGGACCGGCAGTCCTCTTCCGTGTAATGCACGAAAGGCATCTTCATCGGTGGTATCGTCTCCGAGATAGGCAACCGGCTCATTACCAATTTCAGCGAGTATCGTTTGTACGGCATCACCTTTGTTGCGTGTCCGGTTGCGAAGCTCCAGTCCGCCGTCGAATTCCGCCAACAATAGATTGGGGCGAAACGCCAGCGGCGACAGCACGCGGTAGGCGCTGGTTCTAACCTCTTCAACCTGACGCGGATTCAGACCTCGCCAATGGACGGCCACGGCCCCGGGTTTGAGCTCAGTCATGCAGTCGAGACCTTCTTTGTGCAGCCATGAATCCGCCTCGGCGAGCGTGTGTCGTACGTCATCACTCATGCAGGTACGACAATAGCGGCCATCGGGATACAAGCGCTCCATCCCGTGTGTCCCCCAAATCTCCGGGTGCGGATGGATGCCGAGCAACGGAGGGATCTCGCGAGCGGCGCGACCGCTAATCAGCGAAACCCGGGTACGGCAGGTACTCATGATGCAGTCGAGGAGTTCGGGAACAGTCGGGTAGGGGAATGCTCGATTCCGCTGCACGCAGAAGGGCGCGATGGTTCCGTCATAATCGAGAAGCAACACACGCTGTCTCGCATCGGATAACTGGTCAAAGAAAACATCGGAAACGGTTCTCGCAAGGACCGGGGTTTTCATGGCAACAGCGGTGCTCATCGGGTGCTCCTGATTTCTAAGTGGCATGTGCCGGGACGCGGCCGCCTCATCCAGACTGCTACGGCAGTGGAGAACCAAGAGTGGCGCCTCATTCAGCGAAGCAGTCCAACGTACGGACACCTTCGGTACAGAGACGGCCGCGTCCAGTACACTGTAGCGATCCCAGGTTCGAAATCGCCCTCAACATGGCCTAGTATGCGGTCGCCGGGGAGGAAGGGAAATACCGTCAGGAGGGTATAAACCCGCAAAAATCGAGGTAGGTAGCTCTGCTGCCGTCAGGAAATGATTTTCTTTCTAACAGCGTATAGCACGATTTCGGCAGAGCTGTGCAAGTTCAGTTTTTGCATGATGTGGGAGCGGTGGGTTTCAGCGGTATAGGTGCTGAGGTCGAGCGCGGTTGCGACTTCCTTGTTGGATTTGCCCTCGGCTAAGAGTTGCAGCACCTCTTTTTCGCGATCCGTGAGCAGGTCGTAAGAGTCCTGAAGGCCGCGTTGCTGTAATTGGCGCATGTAATCCTCCAGCAAGGTGTTCGCGATGGCAGGGCTGAAAAACACCTTGCCCTGGGCCACGGCCTGCACGGCACGGTAGATGTCCAAATCGGCGGTTTCTTTCAGTAGATAGCCCTTGGCGCCCGCGCTCAAGGCGCGGGTCAGGTAACCTTCATCCGAGTGCATGCTCAGGATAATCACGCGAAGTTGCGGATTGCGCTTGGTAATCTGGGCCGTCGCTTCGATGCCGTTCAGATTAGGCATGGCAATGTCGATGATCACTACCTGGGGAGCAAGCTCTTCAGCCAGGCGAACCGCCTCTCGACCATCGCTGGCCTCGCCGACAACTTGGAATTGCTCATTCTGCTCCAACTGCAGGCGCAATCCCTTTCTGACAATGCCGTGATCGTCAGCGATCAAGATGCGGATTTTGTCCATGCTTCCACTCCATGTTTTATGGGAATGTGAACCCGCAGAATGGTCCCTTTACGCGGTTGGGAGGCGATGTTGACTGTTCCCTCCAGCTCTTGCACCCGTTCCTCAATGCCCAGCAGCCCCAATCCCGACCGGGAACGCACGGTCGGGTCGAATCCTGCTCCATCGTCCTGAACGATCACTTCGACCGAATCGTCGCCTCCGTTGACCGACACCAACACGTTCTTCGCGTTGGCGTGTTTGGCACAATTTGTGAGAGCTTCCTGGACAACCCGGTAGATACAGGTGCAATAGGCTTCCGGCAAATCGTCCACCATTCCGTCCACCTTGATCGTCGCCGGCACTCCAGTATGACGCGAGAATTCCCGCCCTTGCCACTCCAGTGCCGGCGCGAGGCCAAGATCGTCGAGCATGGAAGGGCGCAGTCCCATGGCCAGATCACGTATCGCCCGCATGGCATCGGTATTCAACTGCTTAGCATCAGCCACGCGCGTGCGGAATGCCTCGGGGTCAGAAATCTTGAGCGATTGCAGGTTTGCAAGCTCGATGCCGAGCGCCGTCAACATCTGGCCCACCGCATCGTGTAACTCGCGAGAGAGGGATTTTCGCTCTACTTCCTGTGCCTGCACCAGACGGCGCGAGAGGCGGCGCAGGTTATTTTCCGCCTCCTCGATTCGCTTCGTTTGCTCGTCATGGCGTCGCTCTAAAATTGCCACCCGGTAGATCGTCACCAGTGCGACTACCGTTCCAAGCGTCAGGGCAAAGCCCATCATCTTAAGTAAGAAGGCGTGCAACACTTCCTGGCTCTGTCGAATGCGCTGCCGCTCTCTTTCCAGATTCTCCTTATTGAGCTTTGCCACCTCTCGCGCCAAGTCCATGACGGCCTTTCTGCGAGGGAGCACTTTGTGGCGAAGAAAGGACCAACTCAGATCCGCCTTTTCCTGCAGCGTCCAGTCGAAAATCGGGTCCAGCGAATCCCAGTAGGCCTGCACTTCTGTCCGGAACCGGCTCAGACCTCTCGTGTCGCCTTCGCCCATGCGCTGCGCCAGTGAATCCAGACGGCCCTGAAGCGAGGTGCGGATCTCGATCAATTGCTGGCGGTGCAAGGGAGCACTCTGCGGCGAAGGATCGAGCAAATAGTCACGCACCAAGATATCGGCGAGATACATGTCGGCAACGATGTCGCGACGAAAGGCCTCGGTCTGAAGATACGCGTCCTGCGTTTTCTCCATTTCGTTGTAGATCGCACGGGCACGCCGAATAGCGCCAAAGCCGAGCACTGCAATCAGGATGATCAGGGTGCCGAAGCCGAGAGCGAGAACAAAAGATGAGCGCGACTTGACATCCAGCGGGAGGTCCATAAAGACATTCTCCAGAATCCGGTCGGAGACAGCAATGGATTTCTGAAGCTCCGCTGGCACGGGCTACCGCGGAGGAACAACAGCATAACTCGTAACTTCGGAGCCTTCACCACATCCTGAATAGCTGGGAATACAGAAACGGCGCACGAGAAATAAAGTGTGTTCATATCCATAGCCCTGCATCGCCTTTTACGGCCGCACTCCGACCTGCGCGCCGGGGATAAAAACCCCATTGTGAGTTCCTGATGTGACTTCAATCACTGCGGAACCACAAATAAGGGACAACTATATATTTAGGAGGTGATGGACACTCAATGCGGATTCCGTCCAAAGCGATGATAGCCGTAATCGTTCTGCTAATGATCGCAGCGCCGACTATCTCCTTGGCCAAGTGCGTGGAAGATCACTTCCACTGCTGCGGCAGCTCCACGGTTGCAACGGGAATCAGCACAGCACCCGAGCTGTCGGGATGGTGCTGCCACGGCGCCAGGGCAGAACGCCAGGATGCGCCGGATGTTCATGCAGCCTCTCTGTTCCTGCAACCCCTGACGGCAGAGGCGCCGTCGATTACCGTTGTCTCTCACCGTTCTGTATCTGAATACAGCACTTCGCATTCATCTGTTTCGGCCTCTCAGCCCCTTCTCTGCACCTTCCTGATCTAGTCTGCTCCTTGTCCGACACCATCTGACGAAGGGGATCCGCGTTATCGCGTATCCCGAGACTTAGATCATCGCAAGGAACAAGTTGATCGCCGCTGATGGGTGAACTGGCTCGGCCGGCACGCCAACGACGGCGAGGCAAGGAGAATTGCCATGAAGCACATGAAATTAGTCGTGGTGTTGGTTGCGCTACTGGCAACCGCATCTATTCTGTTTGCACAACGAAAGTCGTCTGCGGCATCACAGTCGCAGCAGGGCTCCGCTTCTGGTACCTATTTGACCTGCCCAATGTGGGGCTGGGGTGGAGGCAATCAAGCGAGTAACTCCGCAAGGCCCTACGGACAAATGGGACACGGGATGATGTATGGCTGGTCGAACTCCAACCAGCATGTTCCAAGCGGCCCGGGAATGATGTACTCCGGACCAGCGAGCCCCGCGCAAACTCAATCCGGCACCGCAACGTCCAGCTCTAACGGACAACAACAACCGGAATCGACCCGTTAGTCAATCCGGAGTTGGGGCGGTCCGTTTGGACCGCCCCTGGCTCCTGTTGCAGACTACTGACCGTAGGCGAAGTGGGCGCGGCGATTCGGCCTCCAGCACGCTTCATTGTGGTCCGCGCAAGCCGACTTTTTCCGACTGCCCATCATTAATCACTTACGACGCGAGGCACGGCAGTGGCACACTTACGTGGAGTGTCTCCGCCGGCGGAACGGGCCGAACGGAACCAGCCGTGGTCAGTTAATGAGTCACGGACCATCCGGAAGTTATTCGTCCCGGCTGTATACCTGTCTTTGCTGTTCACGAAGGCAGAGATTTGTGGCTGGCTCAAGCAGCGAAATGCCGTCAGGGGGCCATTTTATCGACTCGCTTCGTTCGGGCCAGAACACTGTAGATGCCCGATTCCATACGGTATTTTGTGTAAGAAAAGGGGAGAAATGCGGTTGCTTGGTGATGCTTGCCATCTGGATGCGGTCAATTGAAGGGCGATAAATCCGGCGACATAGGTGAATATGTACAACTCAAAACCTCTGAAGCGACCACTTTCTATTTTGCCGTAGTGCGTCGTAAATCGACCGCAGGGATGATTGAGCCGAAAGATGCAATCCACATCTGAACTCCAGCGGGAATCTCAAGCGACTCGGCAAACCGTTTTCGTACCGATGGGAAGAAGGGGCGAATATTGGGCCGGGTATGATCAGCGACTACGGCGGTCTTAAACAAGAACGCAGCGATAGACTTGATGCCAAGCGGGAGCAGTGAGACCGGAGCGGCATCGGTGATTATGTTACCCATTGTTTTGCTGGCTTCCGCTTCGACATCGCTCATCCAGGTGTTGTTACATGGTTCACAAACGACATGCGCTTTCAAATCGACGGAGCGGCTTTTCCAGCTCTTATAATGGCCATCAGAGAGACGTGTATTGAAGGAGTATGGGGATGTTGGTTCACCATACAATCGTCCAATCCATGCACCCCAGAGGTGTTCCCCGGACATAACTGCGGGGCGTAGGCAAAAGGCGCAGTTTTTCATAGGAGTATGATTAGCGCATGAAGTCTAACCCAAAGCCGAATCCAGAGTACGAGAATTTTGACAACGCCATGCGGCGCGTGCTCACGGTTTCCAAAACGGAACTTCAGCGGCGGCTTGACGCGGAGAAACTGGCGCGAGCAGACAGGCCAAAGCGCGGCCCCAAGCCTAAGACTTCGGCTTCGGACCACGCGGCTTCCTGTAGGGGTTAAGCGTTCGCTTGACTACCCGACTTGCCAGTGACTTCGGCGAAGGTAAGGCGCTTCCCGCTGATCTGTGAGAGCGCAAGGTTGAAGCGGTCTGCATTGCGGAGTCATGGCGTCAGGCTGCAAAGCAGCGCGAAGTCGGTGCAGCATAAACCATCCGTCTTCTGTGTGATTCCAAGATGCCGCGCCAGTTCGTAAGAGGAAACCCCGTTCTTGCAGTTGACCAGCATCCACATTCCGATCATCCACTTATCAAGTCCGAATGGAGAATCCTCAAAGATCGTTCCGACCTTGACGGTGAATTGCTTCTTACAACCCCTACAGAACCAGAGCCAGCGCGTCTTGATGAACGAGTGTTTGTCATGGCCGCAACGCGGACAAGTGATAACGCCATCGGGCCAGCGCCAGTTCACGGCGTAGACAAATGCGCGTTCTGGATCGGCAAAGTATTTGATCGCTTCTTGCAGTGTTTTCGGGGCTTTCATGTGCTTACTCTCTCAACTACATAAGCAGAGTAGCGCAATTAACTTTGTGTGTCAAGTAAATTATGCCGTTTTCGGCGGCTTGTTTTGTTGAAGTTGCAGAGGGGCTGGCGAGACCCCTTTGTGGCCACCGGGTTCGGCGGCCTCGCGGAGGATTTTGCTGACCAGGGCTCGGCTGATTCGGTGGAGCTGGGCGACCTCGCTCAGGCTGCGCCCAGCCCGACGGTCACGGATGATGGCGTCGCGATCGACGTCCAGTGGCCGGCGTCCGATATGCTGGCCCTCGAGCTTGGCGCGCCGCATGCCGGCGCGCACCCGCTCGACGATCAAGTTGCGTTCCAGCTCGGCGATGGCGCTGACAATGACCACCATCGCCCGGCCCAGCGGTCCGCTGGTATCGATATTTTCCCGGAAGCTGACGAACTCAACCTTTATATGATTGAGTTCGTCCAGGACCTCGAGGAAGTGGCGAACGGACCGGGCCAAGCGGTCGAAGGCCCAGACCATCACAACCTGGAACCGGCCATGCCGGGCATCGGCCATCAACTGGTCGAGACCAGGACGCTTGGCCTTGGCGCCGCTGATCTTGTCGGTGTACTCCTGGACGATCTCGTAACCACGCTGCTGGGCCAGCTGGCGCAGGTCGTAGAGCTGCGTCTCCGGGTGCTGATCGAGGGTGGAGACGCGGAGGTAGAGGGCCGCGCGCTTCATGCTAGCGGCCCTTCTTCGCCGGTTTCAGGGCAGCCGGCGTGTGCTTGTTGACGTAATCTTCGATGAACTTCATCAGGATGTCGGTCATGTTCTCGCCGCGGGCGGCGGTCGCCGCCTTGAAAGCAGTCGTGCAGGCTGGCTTCGACGTTGATGTTCATGCGCTTCACCTTGATGCTCCGGCATTCAGTGTCTCACCTCCTCTCTGTTTAGAGTCAGAAGTGAGGATAACTGGTTATGAGTAAAGGGATACCCCGGGTTGAACCAGGGGAAGCCAGTTTCTAAACAGGCAGCGGCTGGAAGGCGCTGCTGACGTCGGCGACAAACAGGACACACGGGAAAGAGACTTCCAGTGTCCCGGCGATGGCCTCCAGCAGTCCGGATTCCAGGTCGGGCACCCAGCCAGCTTCGAGCGCCTGCCACTGAGACGGCTCGATCCCGCACAGTTGGGCGGCGCGTTCGATCGAAAGGCCGAGTTCTTCCCGGCGGTGGCGGATACAGCTGGCTAGCAACAGGCCAAGATCGGCGGGCTGGGCAGCGGTGGACAGGGTCGGATGCTTCAGTAGAGGCATAGAAACAGTGCTCATATACTCATTATCTCCAAAACGGCTCCCTCGTCAAGGGGAAACCGGGGATCAGTGCAACTATTTTGAGTATATACTCACACGATTCCGACCCAAAGCCATGAGTCCGGCAACTACCAGAACATGAACTCGGCCCCGCAGCTGCCGAACTACCTGGGACTGCCTTTCCGCATCCTGGTGTCTCCGTTCGTCAACTTCGACCCCGAGAACCGGGTGACCGACATCATGATGTTCAACAGCCGTAACCTCGGCGCTCTCATCGTGGACGAAGATCCCCACGTCAAGAGCTGGGAAGACGGCCAGTACAACATCATGAACATGTCGATCGAAGAGACGTACGGCTTCGGCATCCTCAACGAAGGTCAGGCTATCGCGGTCGCCAAGAACGTGAAGATCCGTCCGAACGAGTTCGTGATGCCGGCTCGCATGACGGCCTGCAGCACATACCAGGTCTCTTCCTCCTGTGGGCAGGCAACCGCCTCGCGCGCGGGCATCGGCTCCGGCCGGAGCCAGGGTCTGTTGTAGAAACAAACGCACACGCGCCTCAGCTTGGCGAACGGCCGCTGGCTTCTCCGGTAAAGGCTGACGCTCCGTTTAGGCTATTTTTCGAAGTGACTGGCGTTTGAGGTGACGCCGACGACTCCGGGCTGGTAATCGCCGGGTTGGGCTGATCATGGTCTTCGTCTTGCGATCAAGACCGTTGATCAAGACCGTGGGCTGGTGGGGTGGGGTGATGGAAAACAGCGTGGTGATGATTGAATAGAAGATGATGATGTTCGACGATGTCCCTGGTGTCCTGTTCTTCGCCGCCGGCCCCGCCAGGCCGGCTGGATCAGCAGCGAAGCGGCGCTGGAAAAACCCGCGCTCAGCGCTGTCGCAGCCCCGTGTTTCATCAGGGCCTGAGCATCGTACCGCCGGTTTTCTCGGCGCTCGACCCGGCCACCACCTAGAGTAAGCCCTTGGCTCAGAGTTGGCCGCTAGTAACTCCGGAGTAACTGCCGCGCAATGCCGCCGGCCGGAAAATAACTCGTTTAGGTCGGTCGCAGATTCTGTATGCAAATGGAGGGGGAACCCGGTTTCCCCCGGGTAGCACTATGACTTAGGCACCACTTACGTCCCCGGGAGGGGTTGAAATGACCCCCCATATAGACTCGCACGAGCAAAATCCCGATTATGGTACATCAGAAAGTTTGAAAGATAACCAGATGGTAATCATTTCTGCCCCTGTTTCAGCCGCCGACCGCTGTCCAAGACCGCCACCGATTCAGCTTCTGGTCTTTCCGCCGGCGATCGATAGTCGGTTTCAGGCTGATTTCATCAGGGGTTGGTGGCTGTTCCCGTCCGGTCTTGGTGGGCGCGATGGTTCCTTGGGATCGGCATCATGGGCTCCACCCCGACACCGGCCAGCTCGCCCCCGCCAAGAGCCAGGATTGGTCGTCTTGCCTGCGCAACGGCTCGCTTTCGCCGGTTTTGTTGCGCACTCCGCTTCTTCCGCCTGCGCAACGCCCGGATTGCTGTCTACTTTGTTGCGCACCCGCCCGCGAAAGGACTGCGCAACAGCAGATCCGATGCGACTGAGCTGCCCCGTGTGAAAAGGGTAGAACGTGGCTCCTTAGGTGCCCGCATGAATTACCGGCCCGGAAACGACCACCCAGGCCGTTTTAGCTTATGCAGAAAGGTATGGATTAGTTCACATAGCCGGCGCCCAGTTCTTTCGAGCACCAGCAGTTCACATCATCCACGTTGGGAGCGGTACCCTTGCCCGAAAACCGCGGAAGATCAGCTTGCCCAAGCTTGAATAGTTGTGCTTGACAGCCGCCATCAAGGAACACAGAATCAGAGTTCCCCCTCGAGTTAGACCGTTTGGTTGTCGTGTGTCCACCAGACACCGCGCCCAGCGCGGTGCAGGAGGCCCGGATGAAGCGCACCACCAGGAATCTTGCCGTAATCCTCGTTCTTTCATTTTTATACACATTGTTGGCCCCTGTTGCCGCGTTCGCTATCGACAAACGAAAGGCGCGGGACTCTGCGAACGCTCAAGCGAACACCGCAGAGCCAGAGGCAAGCCCCATGACTGTCTGGCAGGCGCGTCGAGCCGTAATCCCAGGGCTGAAGGCTAGCCTATCCACAACCGCATGGGCACGGAATCACGGATTCAACCTGACCATTCACCCGGAAAGCGTTCGCGTCAATGCGGGAAGCATTGAGTGGGCAGCGGATATGTCTTATTGGGCGAGCCAGTCGGAATTCTCTCCCCACTCGGGATCGTGCGTAATCGACTTAAGAAGCGTTGGAACACTTAAAGCGATAAGCGTCGGCCGAGGCCAGTATGAAGTGCTTCAGAATGGAAATGACTTGGCCTTCTCCTGCGAAAAGATGGGCGAGTATTACGAAAAAGCCATCGGGCTGTTGGGCACGCCAAGTGAGGCACAGGCTTTGGCTGATGAGCTGAACCGATTGCGCTCCGCGGCTCGCGGCGAGGACCCGGGAATTCCAGGAGACGCTTTCGGCGAATTCCAGCAGAAAGCGGCCGCGTGGCGCGCCCTGGCGGTAAAACCAGCCATTTCGGAAGAGGTCAGAATGCACCGGTTGTTGGCCGAGCATGCGGTTGCTGAAAAGCAGTTCTCCGCCGCCGTCGAGGAATACGAAGCCGGGCTTGGGATTAACCCAACCTGGCCGGAAGGACATTTCAATGCCGCACTGCTCTCTGCGGAGCTGGGCTACTACTCCGAGGCCATCTGGCACATGCGGGCTTATCTTGAGTTGCTTCCCAACGCGCCGGACGCCCAAGATGCCCGCGACCAGATGCTGCTGTGGCAGGGCGAGCTGAAACAGCAGGCGTCGGGAAGGTAGAAAAGGCCCAGAGTAAACACGGTTAGAGGAGGAGTTCTACATGATTCGCGTTAAAAGGGGTTTCGGTATCGTCGCCATTTTTCTCGTTGTTCTCGGAATCCTTCATTCGCAGGCCGCCGCGCAGTTGGTAAGAAAAAAGGTCCCGCAGAGTTCTGCAGCAGAGGCGAACACCGTCGCGCCGCAGACGAACTCGATGACTGTCTGGCAAGCACGACGAGCAGTTGTCATGGGGCTCAAAACCGCAATCATACAGTTTAAAGGGACCAATATTTCCAACATCAGGGTCACCGAGAACTTCGTCGAGTTCAATATCGACGAAGCCACTATTTTTGGGAAATTTGGGGCGTGCTGGTCGACGGGTAAAACGCAGATTGATCTCAGAACACTTGGAACTTTCACGACCGAGCCATCGAAGAGTAGGGGAGGGAGCACTATCTCTTATTTGTACATGGACGGGAAGGATCTTTCTTCGACCGTGTTGAATATGAAAGGGTTTGGCGGAATTTGTGGGAAGCACCTGAATATTCTTGGAATCTTTGCGTTTGATACTGCTGAAAAGGCCCACACATTCGTCGAGGGAATGAACCGCCTGAGCTACATCGCACGCGTCGGAGGTGAGGCACAGCAAGACCTCGAATGGAAGGTCTTGCAGCAAAAGATCGCGGCGTGGCGGGTGCTTTCACCGAAACCACCGCTTCCTGAAGAGGTGCGGCAACAGCGCGTGCTGGCCGAGAGCGCCTTTCGGGAGAAGAATCTAGACTCGGCCATCGAACACTACGAAAATGGGCTGGACATCGATCCCGTGTGGCCCGAGGGCCATTTCAACGCCGCTCTGCTTTACGCGGAGCTGAACAAGTACTCGGACGCTATCTGGCATATGCGCGCCTACGTCGAGCTGGTTCCTGACAGCTCCGACAGCCAAGCGGCCCGCGATCAGATTTTGATCTGGCAGGACAAGATGAAGCAATAGTGGTAGCGGAATGAAGCCGAGGGGCGGGTCCCGACTGGATCGGACATGCAATCCCCCCGCGATCAGATGGTGATATGGGAAGCCGAGTTCGCGAAGACCAAGTGACTTGACTACAGATGCGCGTACCCAATAGAGCGCTTTGGAGGAAGCCCATGAAAAGGATATTGCTTATCACACTGTTTGCGGTCGCGATCGGTTCGCTTGCCGCACTGGCGCAAGGAGGATTTGCAAATAGAACGCAGTGTTACATTAACGGACAATTTGTCACCGTTGTGGGAAACTGTCCGGCGACGAGCAGCAGTGGGAGCGGCTCCTCGGGCGTCAATTCCAATATGAGCAGCGGGTTCTATAACCTCGGTTATGCATTCGGTCGGTGGCTGTTCAGTTCGGGTTCGAATTCGAATCCGCAGGCTGATTTGCAGAAACAGCAGATGATGGAGGAGCTGCGCCGCCGTGAGCAGGAAGCCGCACGCCAGCATCGTGAGGAAGAGGCGCGCCGGCTGGCCGCAATGTACAACCGCTTGGCGGCAACCTTGAAGCTGAGCGGCTTGCCCTACCTGCAACTGAAGGAAATAGCGAGTAAGGGCCCTGGTCTGACGCTGAAGCTTGGCGACGCCTCTCAAGGATATGGGATTCCGGGACTGCCCGGCATATACACTGGCGGCCCCGGCCCCGGTTCAGGCATGACGCCACGGAACGAATCGAAACTGCAACTGAAGACCGGAGATAGCGCCGACGCGAACCACGTCGGCAATCCGAATCTCCCCGGGTTGGCGCTCAACGATGGCGAGCAAGCTTACGGCATACCTGGACTTCCGGGAATTTACACTGGCGGCCCCGGTTCCGGATCGGGGATGGCACCAAAAGGCGAGCCGGGATTAAAGATGAAAACCGGCGATAGCAGCGCCGCGCCAGCCGCGCAGGCTGGCATATTCGATCCCAGCAAAATGACGCCGCAGCAGTTGGCGGACGTGGCCGAGATGGTCAGCAAACTTCCGCCTGATGAACAACAACGCCTGATGACCGCGGCGCGAAACGGCGCTGGGCGGCCTCAGCAAGCAGTCATGTCACCTGCCGGAAGTCCCGCCCCGCCGAACGCCGCATCGCCGCCGGGCTCATCCCCGGTGCTGTCGCCGCAGACGGCAGCACAACCCGTGGCTTCGCTGCAACAGCAAGCAAATGCTTCTCAGGCCGCCGCGGCAGCGACAGTGCCGGAAGATGTGTCGATGAAAGCGCGGGCCGGGTTTGACACGCCGCTCGCTGGCTCAGCCACTCGGCAAGCACCAGTGGCATCCTCTCCCCAGGGCACTGCCCGTGGCGATCAACAACTCCCCGGCAGTACTGTCGCAAGCGGTTCTGTCCCGGGCGCATCTGGCGGACCTTCCGCTATGCCAACGATGGTTAATTCGCCTTCGCTGTCCGCAGGAACGGAAGGATCTCCGCAGCCACCTGCCAGAGGGAAGATTGATGTGCCCGTGCCGCGCCCGGAAGGGTGGATTGCAACCGCAAACAAAGGAAATCGAACGTTAGCGTTTGTGGCAACCCGAACAGAGGCGAAGGTCGGATGCAACTCCGCCGAGCAAGTGGGAAAACTCGAACAATTACGGGTGCTGGGACAGCAACTGGCACGGACGGAAAAGCTGATCAACGACATCGACCGGCAAACACCCGAACGATTTGATGAATTCAAGAGACTCGATGAACAGTTGCGCAACGACAAGAAACAATTCATCGATAAATCGATCAGCAGTCTGGCAAGTTCGACCTTTGCCATGCACAACGAATTGCATCGGGGAACCTTGCAGAGCACGGCGGAGGGAGTTGAAATTCTGAAGAAGTGGAAGGCGACGACCTCGGATTGGAACGACAGGCTGGAAAACTTGAAAAGACTTCGTTCCGTGCATGGCTCCGAGAACATTCAAGGCCTGTTGGAGCTGTCGTCCGACATGGCGGAGCAGATGAAAGACATCGAGGGGCTTCCGGGGGCAGAGTATCTAAGAGACATCTTTAAGAGCGTCGGAATGGCTAAGAAAGTAAAAGATGTCACCGACGTGGCGCTCGGGTTTGGGAAACTTGAGATGCTTTCCGACTATCGTGTGAACGCGGCGGCTGAACGGGCAGAAGCAGATCTCAAGGCGCGTGCCGTGCTACTGCCGTTACAACGCAGGCTCTCGGACAAGATCGACTCGGCGCAACGGGATCCGGTACTGGCCAGAACGTCGTGCCCGTGAGGACAAGCGGCGGTGGCAAGGCGCACGCCGATGGCAGCAAGCAAGCTCGCCACGGAGTATCAGTTTAATTCTCTGCGTATCCGGGTGAAGCCGTGCAGCAGCGGTAATGATGGAGAATCATGAGCAGAAAGAATGTGTTGTTCGCGCTGGTCGTTGCGCTGGTGATCGCAACGGCCACCCCACTCCACGCCGCTAAGAAGAAGTCTGAAGAAGGCGACAGCAAAATGGCCGCTCCAGCTCCTCAAGGAGAAAAACATTGATTCCGCGATCGAACATTTTGAGAGTGGACTGGAGCTTCAGCCGATGTGGCCGGCGGGCTGGTTCAACCTGGCGATCATTTATGCCGAGCAGAACAACTATGCCGAAGCCACTGATCGCATGAAGCACTATCTCGAACTGCTTCCCGATGCCCCAGACGCCAAAGATGCGCGCGAGCAAATGATCATTTGGGAAGACAAGGCGAAACGCTGAACTGCTTTCAACGACGATGGAGAATCAAATGAGCAGAAAGAATATATGGTGCGCGCTGGTTACGTTGCTAATGATCGGAATTGCCGTTGCAGTCGGACCGCCGGCCCAGGCTCAAGGGGGCAATGCCGCGCCACAGACAGATACAAGTGGGCAGGCGGCAACAGCCGGTTCGCAAACACCTTCACCACAGCCAGGCTCGATAGGAGTCGGTTTTAAAGCCGCGAGCACAGAGGGTCAGGGTATCAAGCTCATCGAAATCCTCAAGAACGGTCCCGCCGATAAAGCAGGCCTGAAGTTCGGTGATGTGATTATTGCCGCCAATAATACCCCGGTGGGAAAGCCCGAGGAGCTGCAAAGAATCATCAACTCGTTCAAACCTGGTACGACGATCACCGTCACCTACCTGCGCAAGGGAGAAAAGAAGCAATCGGCCGTTACTGTGCTCGAGCGCAACAAGGTCATCAACAAAGATACGGTTGGACTGGATGCGGACGCTTTTCGAGTTTTCGCCGAGCAAGGCGACGCTGACGCGCAGCTTAGCTTAGGAGTGCTGTACGCCAACGGCAAAGGTGTCCCACAGGATAACGCTCAGGCTGCTTCCTGGTACCGTAAGGCGGCGGACCAAGGCAATGCTGGCGCGCAGCTCCAGTTAGGCGTGCTGTACGTCCGCGGCACAGGCGTGCCGCAAGACTACGCCCAGGCTGCGTCTTGGTACCGCAAGGCGGCAGACCAAGGCAATACGTACGCACAGTTTAATTTAGGCGTGCTGTACGCCAATGGCGAGGGAGTGCAACGGGACCACGCTCAGACCGCTTCTTGGTACCGTAAGTCGGCGGATCAGGGCAATGCTGACGCGCAGCTTAATCTAGGCGCGCTGTACTTCGTGGGCGAGGGTGTGCCAAGGGACTATGTTCAAGCTGCGTCCTGGTACCGCAAGGCGGCAGATCAGGGTAACCCCGCCGCACAGAACGATCTCGGCTGGATGTACGAAAACGGCCGGGGCGTACCACAGAACTACGCCGAAGCGGTACGCTGGTATCGTAAGGCTGCGGATCAGGGAACCCCTAGCTCACAATACAACCTCGGCATAATGTACCGGGATGCAAAAGGCGTGCCGCAGGATTATGCCGAAGCAATGCGCTGGTTTCGAAAGGCGGCGGATCAGGGTAACGCGCTCGGCCAGGTCAATCTTGGCGCGCTGTACGAGAAGGGCTGGGGCGTACGCCAAGATTTTGCTCAGGCGATTACCTGGTACCGCAAGGCTGCCGAACAGGGCTACACCGATGCGCAAAAAGCCCTTGTCGTTGTTTACAGGCATGGGATGAAGGGCGTGCCCAAGGAGGAAAGCCAAGCCGCGTACTGGGAGACGAAGATTTTCGATCAGTTTCGGCAACACGCCGCAGCTTGGCGCGCCATGAGCTCTCGGCCTTCGCTGCCGGAAGGAGCGGTCAAGGAACGCATACTAGCGGAGAATGCTGTCCAGGAGAAAAACTTCGAGAGCGCTGTTCAGCATTACCGGAACGGGCTGGCAGCATTCGATACTTGGCCGGAGGGCTGGTTCAATCTGGCACTTATTAGTGGCGAGTTGAAACACTACGCAGACGCTGCCGATGGCATGAAGCACTATCTCGAACTGGTTCCCGACGCACCAGACGCCAAAGACGCTCGCATGCAAATGATCATCTGGGAGGATAAGGCAAAGCATTGAAAGTAATCATTCAAATCCTCTGGCGAGGCGCAAACAAAGTGCCAAGCCATCATTCTCCGGAACGGCGTACACACAACGCGGTTAAGGCGTAGCTGCCGGTGGCGAGTGCATAAGGGCGCCGCCGCCCAGTGCTGAAGCAGAAGAACCAAGCGTCCACCAACCCGTGATCTTGACTGGTGCTACTGCTCCAAATGCATGGATACGAAAGCTTGATGCCGCGCTTAATATGGTAGTGAATGCTTTCGCCTAGGCTTTCCAAAACAGAATCTTGTGTCGGATCGTATATCGCAGCCAGCTCGTCAATCGTCGGCAGCCGCCAACCAGAATAGCCGCCAAGGCGCAGATTTTGGCAGTAAGTTTTCGCCTGGTTCCAATCCACGTGCCCGCTGTCCTGCCTTATCCACGTCAATTTGTCTTGCCAAATGATGAGTTGATCGCGGGCCCCTTCAGCATCTGGGGCATCGGGAACCAGTTCGAGGTAGGCCCGCATGTGCCAAACAGCTTTGTTGTAGTCTTCCAGCTCGGCGTACAGCAAAGCGGCATTAAATTGGCCTTCCGGCCACAGCGGATTCATCTTCAACCCAGCCTCGTAGTGGTCGACAGCGGAACTGAGCTGCTTCTCGCGGAAGGCATTCTCTGCCAGCACTCGCTCCCGTCTTACATTTTCGGACAGCGCGGGCTTCACCGGAAGCGCCCGCCAGGCCGCCGCTTTCTGCTGGAAATCAGTCCATGCGGCGGTGTCCTGCGCACGCAGCGGACAAACCGCGGCGAAGAGAATCATCGCCAGTATAAAGCTAACGCCCTCCATTTGTTGCAACTCATGTCGGTCTCCTTACATAAACTTCGCAAGGCAAAGTCAAAGAAGCGAATGACCAAAGCGCCGAGCATCATTCTCCGGAACGGCGCACACAAAGCGCCCTGTTGTAGATGCTGCCGACGAAGGAGGGAGCGATGCTTCCCATTGGCGAAGTAGAAGAGAAATATCCGCCCTGTTGCTCCAAACCCAGTCTTTAGAGATGATATTGATGCCGCCCTTGATGTGCATGCCGTTGACGTTCTGCGTCCGGTCGAAGATTCCGGCAAGCTCGTCAATTGTTGGCAGCCGCCAGCCCGAATAGCCGCCAAGACTCAGACTCTGGCAGTAACCGGTTGCCTCGTTCCAATCCACAGCGCTCCCGTTGTCCTGTCTGGGCCACATCAGCTTGGTTGCCGGTTCCTGAAGACCACCGTCTCCTGCAGCTTCAATTTGTACTGTGAAACGTAGCTCTGTTCGCGGGCTTCCTTCGCATCTGGAGCATCGGGAACAAGTTCGACGTAGGCCCGCATATGCCAGATGGCCTTGTCGTATTCTCCCAGCTCGGCATAAAGCAGCGCAGCGTTGAAGTGACCTTCCGGCCATACAGGATTGATTTTCAACCCAGACTCGTAGTGGTCAGCGGCGGCGGCAAGCCGCTTCTCCTTGACCGCAATCTCTGCCCGCACTCTCGCCGTACATCTTTAGTGAGCGAGGCTTGACTGGAAGCGGCCGCCATGCCGCGGCTTTCTGCTGGAAATCCGTCCACGCGGTATCCTGCGCCTTCACCGGACATATCGCTGAGAAAAGAATTAACACCGGCACGGATGCGCATGCGGCCCATCTTCTGTAACTCATCTCGGTGTTCTTCCTATTTAAACTCGCAATCTAAGGTGTCCCAACCTCAACATTTCTGCCGCCGCCGTCTATTTTGCTGGCGCCATTGCCTGCTGCTTGGCCTTGCCTTGCCAGAGAAGCATCTGATCGCGGGCGTCTTGAGCATCCGGCGCATTGGGCAAGAGTTCCAGATAACAGCGCATGTGCCAAGCGGCGTCTTCGTAGGCTTTCATTTCGGCATCGAGTAACGCGGCGTTGAAATGACCCTCTGGCCACAACGGATTGATCTCCAGCCCCGCCTCATACTCCGCGGCGGCGGCGGCGAACTGCTTCTGGTTCAAAGCATCCTCGGCCACCAGACGGTGCTGCTTGACGTCGTCCGAAATCGGGGGGTTTGCTGGGGAGCGCGCGCCACGTAGCGGCACGCTCATGAAATTCTGCCCAAAAGAGGGCTTTTGTGTCTTTGTCTGCGAAACAAACGGGAGACGGGCCGCGAGAGGCATCGTAAGCGCGAGCAGAGAGTCGCAATGAGTTGATAGCGTTGGCGAAGGCTAGGGCTGCTTTTTCGTCTTGTAACCACCAGAGTAACCCGAGAATACCGGCGTTGGACCGGTTTTCCTTTGCGAAAGGACTTCTGCCGTCGATTTCTATGTATGATATCCGCGGGTCAGCATTCCAGATTTTGTGTGTGGCCTCTCCGAGAATCTTGAGATCAACCGTGTAGAGACCCGGGGGAAAGAGTTTCTTGGGAACGGCGTAGACCATGTCGGCGTTGGGTCCGTCGTGGTTGGGAGCGGCCTGGAACTCAAGTCCCCTAAATTGAACGCAATGCCGGTGGGCGTCGAATTCAACCGGCCCCAGTAGCCTGTCAATACCCGTTGCAGTTTCGCCACAACCGTTCCTCTCGCCTGGCAGACGGACATCGCCGGAGTTGCGGGTCCCTGGGCAAGAACTGCCGGAGCGTAGCCGCTGCCGCAAGAAACAGCAGGATGAATTGACCAGCGATATCCCTAAACGTGTCATGCGGTTCCCCCGTGCTGAAGGCGGATACTGGATTGTCCGTCCCTCACTTCTTCCTCTTAGACCAGGCGTTTGGGGTTGGTCTTGCATGCTCTCGCGAGCTTTCTCAGTGGCCTTGTCTTGCCAGATCACGATCTGGTCTCGTGCAGATGGCGCGTCGGGCGAATCGGGCACCAGTTCCAAATACGCGCGCATGTGCTCGACTGCTTCGCTGTAGAACTTCAATTCAGCCGCCATCAAAGCGGCGTTGAAACGGCCTTCGGGCCATACGGGATAGAGTTCCACGCCGTTTTCGTAGTGATACAGGGCCTTTCCGAGTTTCCCCTCTTTGAATGCGGTCTCGGCGAGCAACCGTTGTGCCCGGACCTCTTCCGGAAGCGGAGGTTTTGGCGAAAGCGCTCGCCATGCTGCCGCTGCCTGGGGGAGATTGCGCAGGGCGAGGCCTTGCTCGCCAGCCATGTTCCGCAAATGGTTGATGGCCTTCGCAACCGACTCGGCGGGCTCCTGGCATTGCCATGCCAGGTGGTTGACGGAAAATCTTTTCCGGCCTCGTCTTTTAGCTATACACTCCCCCAAGACCGCGTTTTGCGGAAACCTCGGCAGGCTCTTCATATCCACCTTGTAATGCTGGAAATCTTTGCCCCATCGCGATCTGGCGCCTAATTCAAAGTTGTCAAAGCTGAACCTGAAACTGCCGGGATCGCCGACGATGCCCAAAGGACAGGTCTGGAACCCAGTTACAACCATCTTGCGTGCCTGCCAGAGAGTCATCCGGCCAAAATCCTGGTTGACCTCGCCAGCGGATTGTTCCGCCTCCGGCGTGGCGCTAGCCCTTGCTGGCTTGCTTGGTCTTTCTGTAGCAGCGGCGCTGTGTGCGTGAGGAGTCCCAAACACAAGCAGGAAAATAATGATGGTGGCGACAATTCTGATCGTGTGAATCATAGACCCCCTTGTCGGACTGGCGCGGTCGCTTGACCACACTGGTCGAAATAATCAAGACGGCTTACAGGAGCAAGTAATCAGCTCGGATTTTGTGTTGCGCTGCCGCCGCTGTCAAGCTTCAAAGAGGATTCCCGCATCCAAAACGAGATTTACGACCACACTTCTGCAGACGGGTTCAGGAGTGGCGGGGTGTGCCGCTTGACCGTCTTGCTCCCGGCGGCCCTTCGCCAAGCCGGGTCAAGAAGTCCACTTCTGGGGAGGTAGCCTGGGTCAGTTGACGAATCACCGGGCAATCCAGATGTAACCGGATTGGGGAAGAGTTGTCGACAAATTACCCAGAAGCTGGTCTGTTTCTTCTCCACAGCCAATTTGTGGCCCAACCAAGTACAGAACGACAGCATGCAGGCTGACGCCAGTTTGCCGCGTAGGCTCCTACGGGACTTCCGGGAAGCCTTCCTCTTCACCCGCCGCCGAACTGGCAACTCCTGTCCCTGTCTGGAATAGCGCCTCAGGAACGCCTGGCATGACTGGCCTGGACAGTAATTGGCATGGGGCTGGGGCCTGGGGCGCGGCGTGTGCTGTGAAAGTACTCGATGCGAATAGCATCGCCGACCTTCAGGTCAGAGGCAGTACGAATGACAGCCGTGACTTTTGCCTCAGCGAGGACCTTCTACCCATCTCGCTTCTCTTTTGTCTTCACCGACAGGATCTTGATTTGCAGATGCTCTGGGAGCCTCATCCTGTATGCTCTTATAAGTGCTTGGCGGCAACTCACCAAAAGCAGCCGTAGTGCTGGCGATGATCAGAATGAGCGCGCAGCAAAACATTCTGGCAGAACGTGTCTTCATTTTGACTCCCATCCGAGGGTCGACGAAACTGGGCCGCGATTGTATCAAAGAGAACCGTACGACCACCCGGAAGTAAGTCAGTAGTTGGTTTGTACCTGGGCGTGCCAATCTCACTTGCGACGCGGTCTCGAAGTCTGCCTCGGGGACAATCTACAACTCGAGCCCACGTTGTCGTTGACGGCACACCGAGAAGCCTTCGTTCGCTGCCGAGATACCGCTCCGGTTCCTTTCCTAGCTAGTTCACTTCTTCGTGCCTGCCTGCTGCTGTTCAGCCTCAAGAGTCCTTAGGTTCTGTTGGGCCTGTGCGTCGCCCTGCTCGGCGGCTATCCGGTACCAGTACGCAGCTTGACCGTAGTCCTTTACGACCCCTTGGCCGTACTCATACATGTAACCGAGATTATTCTGTCCGCCAACGTCGCCCTGCTCCGCTGCTTTCCTATACCAGGAAGCAGCCTGGCGCATAGTCTTGCACGACACGTCGACCTTGCTGATACAGGTACCCAAGATGAACCTGGGCCGGTGCGAACCCTTGTTCAACCGCCTTTCGGAACCAATAGATGGCCTGACGATAGTCTTGCGCCATCCCTCGGCCGTACTCTTATAACGTTCCAAGATTCACCTGAGCCTGCGGATCGCCCTGTTCCGCTGCTTTCTGGTACCAAAAGGCCGCTTGATCGTAACTTTGTGCGACCCCTTGGCCGTGCGGAAGTTACAGGTGCCCGAGGTAAGATTGCGCAGGTACGAACCCCCGCTCCGCGGCTTTCCTGTACCAGGAGGCAGCCTGCCCGATGTCTTGCGCGACCCCTTGGCCGTGCTCATACTGGCCCGCAAGATTGCTTTCGGGCAGGTGCGAACCCCTGATCCGCAGCTCTCCGGTACCAGTGGACTGCCTGAACATAGTCTTGTGCGACCCCCTCGCCGTGCTCATACAGGTACCCGAGATTGAATTGGGAAGTGGGATGCCCCTGCTCAGCCGCCTTTCGAAACCATCTTGCGGCTTGACTGTAGTCCTGTGCGAGCCCCTCACCCTTATAGTACTTAGCTCCGACTTCATGCTGCGCCTTAGCGTCGCCGGCTTCCGCTCGCGCACCTAAGCTAGCAAGGTCCGATGCTTGAGAGACAGCGGCGGTAGTCACGAACGCGACAGCGACTATGAAAATGACCCACGGACGGAGTGGCCAACGGCACATTTCCGATTCTCCAAAGATAAGGCTTGGCGTGCTAGTCGGAGCAGCAGAACATTTATCTAAAGAATGCTCGGACCACTGACTGGCGTACCACACCGCAGGCAAAAGGCCGCGCCCTCGGGCAAGTTCGTTCCGCACGCAATACACCCAACCGTCGTGCGCCGTCGCCGCGATCGCACAACAAAGATGACAAGCGCAACGACGCCACAAAGCGTCAGGATCACAACAAGGATTCCGATCATTGGTATGTCCCTTTCTCGAACGATCGCCGGCGAGGCCTGCTGTTAGTGCTGATCAAAGGCCAGCATGATTTCCACGATTTCCGTCTGCAAGTAATCGGGTGAGGAGATGGGGAGGATCTGTCCCGCTTAGCCGTTGTTTGCAGGCTACCCTGGTAACACGATCGTTTCTTGCTTGACTCGCAACACTCTGTGGTTGCTCAGAGATGACATGTCGCGTCCTGCAATTCCTATGGGGCAAAAAGAGTCTGCGCGCGCGGCCCGCTGTGATTTTCGATAAACTTTCTGCGGAGGCGAGAATGAAATTGCGGACGCCTAGCCCTGAACCCAATTCCGCTTCGTCTCCTTCACGAACAGCCTCACGACGCTCCCGCACGTGCGGCACAGGTCCGCATGAAGTGGTTCGGTCCCAATGAAGATGGCTGCGGTTCTGTAGGGGAGACCAATTCTTCCCGCATCCGCATTCTGATTCAGTTTCAGTCCTATGACTACATTGTTACCGCCACAATGGGGGCACCGAACGTCCACTGGAGATTGGATTCTTCCTTCTGGGAACGTCCCTTGACCGTCCATGCATCTTCCCCTCAAGCAACAAATCAATCGCGCTCGTGTCAGAACGAGTTCGAACGTAGTAATCATCTTGCGGCAGAAAGATAAGCAGTTTAAAACTGTAGCACACATGCAGAGCACTCGAGGTCGCAATAGGATGAGAAGCCTGAAGCGTTCCGGAATCGACGCGGTAATCGTATTCGTCTGCGTGCTGGCGGCTGGCTGCCTTCAAGGCCAGCAATCGCCGGCTGGCAAGCCGAACACGGTGGCCGGCGATGAGTATGCCGTCTACGCGGCCGCCCTCGACGACGTCGTGGGTGGCACTTCGTATGTCGTCCTCGATCCCACCTCGATTCAAGGCAAACCGGAGAACATTGAACGCGCTCTCAATTTTCCGATCAAAGACGCCGATCGCATCACCGACGATCTGGTTAACGACTTCAAAGCCAAGAATCAGAAACCCCACCCCATCGGGCAATATTTTCCCGATCATGAGCGGGATGAAACAAGTCGGGCCGAAAACGCTGGGGTCTGTGGCGGACGTCTTGGTGCGCGCCGAAGTTCGGCGCTCCCATAGCTGGCATCGACTGCGGCATTCTGGACTTTTCCCGTGCTGCTTCTTATCCCGGCCGCCAGGCTGGCGGGAATCGGCCCCGATCGGGCTACGCGGGAATCGGGTTCTTGCAGCTGCGGAAATCTGAGTTACTGGAGAGGGAGCTATATATAGAAGATGTAATGCCAGTCACCAGGGGGCTGATTCCCTGTCTTCCGCCGCCGGTCGCCGGCGAGCCGACCTCCGGCTCCGGGCTTCGCCCTACGCCTCCAGTCAGCTCACCGGAAGCAAAGATAGATGTCGTCAGAAACTGAGGACGGTAGATGTCGTTCGGAACGAATAGTTGACGCCGATCAGGCCGCCCCGCCGCCGCCGTTCCCCTTCGGGGAACGGACGGCATTCTTCCTTCTTTAGCCGTGCGTAAATCAGAGACAGTAGCCCTGCGTCACCCAGTAGTGCCAGTCGCCGATGGCCTCATCGGTTGATTCGTCCGGATCGAGGGCCGTCAGTTGAGATAGAGGGACAGCCACCTTCCAGCCCTGCCCGGCGTTCAGCAAATCGTCCTTTGAGCAGCCCTCAATTGGCAAACAGGCTCATGCATTCCAACGGCTGAAGAAGCCGAAGCAGTCCCGTGAAACCCCAGCGTTGCCCTGCATCACTTGCGGGCGAAGCTTCACTAGAGCGTGTTTCATAAATAGGTTCGGCCTCAACTCAGATACTTACGTTCGAGGCGGGTGAACTGATGAGCTTCTGGCATGAAGAAGCGGCAGAAGCTGTTGACGGACGAGCAGTGGCAACTGATTGAGCCTTTGCTTCCCGAACCGAAGCGCCGACGGGACAACCGTGGCCGACCGTGGGCAGCGAAGCGGGCCTGTTTTGAAGGCATCCTGTGGATTCTGCAAACCGGAGCGGCCTGGCGGTTTCTGCCGGACGAGTTCCCCTCACCCGCCACCTGTTGGCGGCGGCTGAAGCAGTGGGAGGACGAAGGCGTCTGGCTGGATGCGTGGCGCGCCTTGCTCGGTGCGCTGGATGAGGAAGGGTTGCTCAAGTGGGACGAGACCTTCCTGGATGGCAGCTTCGCCCCGGCGAAAAAAGGGGCGCTGCCGTCGGCAAAACCAAGCGGGGCAAGGGAACGAAGTGGATGGTACTGGTCGACGGTCAAGGCCTTCCGCTGGGAGTTCGGTTGGAAAGTGCCTCTCCGGCAGAAGTTAAGCTTGCGGAAGCCACGCTCGCCGAAGTCCGCGTCCCGCGCCCGAAAGGACGGCCGCGGCAAAAGCCCGAGCGCATAATCGCTGACCGCGGATACGACTCCGACCCCCTGCGTGAACGACTGAAGAAGCGAGGCATCGAGCTGATTGCGCCTTATCGCAAGAACAACAAGGAACGGCGCTACGAAGATGGACGCAAACTGCGGCGATACCTGCGCCGCTGGATAGTGGAGCGAACCAACGCATGGCTTGGCCAGTTCCGTCGATTGCTGGTTCGTCATGAGCATCTGCTCTCCACCTACCGCGCCTTCTTCTACCTTGCCTGTTTCTGGATTACGCTGAGGCGCTGTTTATGAAACACGCTCTAGTAATAGTCTCTCTGGTTGAGACCGTGCTTTCGCACTTTGTATTGAACGGTCGACTTGGGTAGCTTCAGAAAGGCTGCGGCACCTTTAGGACCGCCGATCACGCCTTTGGTCATTGCCAGAACCTTGGCTAAATGGGCCCGTTCTACCTCGGATAACGTAGTGGCGGGAGGCGGCACCTCGGCGAGTTGCTGCTTGATGCCCAGAAGTGGTTCGACATCCCGCCTTGTGAGTGTTTTCCCGCTATATACGATGGTCAGCCGGCTCAGGATGTTTTTCAGCTCACGGATATTTCCCGGCCATGAGTGTTGTTTCAGGGCTTCAATAGCATGCGGCGAGAATAACGGCGGGGTGCGGTGCATTGCCTGGGCCCGGGCTTGGGCCACTCCGCTCTATGAGCGGTTCGATTTCTTCCACGCGTTCTCGAAGGGGAGGATATGAAGGATCTGTATCCGGCCGAGATAGGTTCGGCAACGAATCTTCTTTCCCTGATTGCGTCTTGTAAATTACTATTGGTCGCCGCGATAACCCTGAAATCGATTTCAATGGGGCGGCTCTCGCCTACTCGCTCGAAGCGCCTATCCTGCAGGATGTGTAACAGCTTGGCTTGGAACTGGGGTGATAATTCGCCTATTTCATCTAGGAAAATGGTCCCGCCGTTGGCCATCTCAAAGCGTCCAACTCGCTTTGCGCTTGCGCCTGTGAAAGCACCCTTTGCGTGGCCAAAGAGTTCGCTTTCGAATAAGGTTTCGGCTAGGGCCGGACAGTTAATCTTAACGAACAATGCGTCTGGTCTGGCACTAAGATGGTGAATGTACCGAGCAATGTAGTCCTTTCCCGTACCTGTCTCGCCGGTAATGAGCACGCTCGCATCACTGTCGGCGACTATTTCCACCTCACGCATGATCTCCTGCATGACCGGACTGGAGTAAAAAAAGTCTTTTGGAGCGTACTGGCTATCGACGTGTCCGAGGAGATATCGCTTCTGCTGCTCCAGGCTGCTGTTCCTATCCACAAGCTTCGTATGGGCCAACATGTTGTCCACTGCGAGAGCCACCTGGCCCGAAAGTTCAGTCAGGAATCCGACCATTTCCTCGATGTCCTGCGGTGCCTCCATAAAGGAAAAATGGAGCGTGCCGACTACTTGGCTGCGGATAATCAGGGGAAAAGCCATCGTCGCCCTGAGCCCGGCCTCCATCATCATCCGGACCGTTTGCCAGTGGCTGTACGCAAACATGTCCGGAATGATTAAAGGCCTGCGTGATGTAATCACGGCTCGGGCAACCGGGCCCTTTCAAGGGACCGGGGGTATCGTCCATACTTTTGACAGTGATGCCATCAGCCACGGCGAACCAGTTAGCGACTGCTTCGCGGAGTCATAAATGCTAATGCTAAACCGGTCATAGGCTAAGATCTTACGAATTTCTTTGGCCGAGACTTGGAACAGATTTTCACGAGTGGTTTGGCTAACGATGGCATTGTTGACGTCGAGCAAGAGCTTATACCGTGTGACAGAGTCCCACACTATTCGCGGTGGGCGCGGATGACGAGCCCGTTGCACTGCCACGGCACTTCCGCTGCTCAGAGAGCTCACGGAATCCCTTTCGATGACGCTGACCTAGATTGGGACAACTTATAGCGCAATAGGGCGTCCCGGTCAAGGCCAAGTTTTCGGCTCCGGGCTGAGTTTTTGAGCGCAGCTGAGCCTGCCAGCGCCGGATCGTCAGATCGGTTCAGACATCTCGATGCCTGAAATTGCAGGCGGAAGCTGTTACTGGCCGGAAATCCCAACTCCATCTAGCGGATGACAGAGCCTCGAGTGGGCAGTGCCAACGAGCTGCAGTATCTGCCACAGTGGCTCCGAGGCCGGTCTCGTTAGACATGCCGCAGCGCACTGCTCCCGTGGCAGTAACACTCAAAGCCACTCTCAAGCAATCGGAGAACGACAGTCTAGTCACTCCGGCCGAAATCGCCCGTTGGAAATCCGTAGGAACGAGCAGACTTGCGTCATGCAGCATCAAGCCGCCAGTAGGGACGCTTGCGCGCAATCTGTCCAGAAGCTCGATATCGAGCGAATACCTCCCGTTTTCGACCGCTTCCGGTGGCAGAGATAAGAGCAATGAATCAACACCCGTTTGCTTTACAAAACGCTCCGCGAAACCGTTGAAGAGGCAGTTGCCAGAATCGTCCTTACCGAAATCGCTGAATGCTCCAATCCCACCCCCGATAAAAGCTTTGGCCCTGGCGGCCATCTCCACTGCCTTAGCGGTCATTTCCAAGTTTTGCTCGAACGGCAGAAAAGAACCATCGAACATTATCGACGAAAAACCCAGGTCGAGAGCTAACCTCATTGCTTTCAAGCAACGGGCATCGCTAAAGGTCACCTCGACCGGCACGGTCGAACATCTGGCCATTTGTCTCGCCAGTGCACTGAGGTGCTTAATAGCCGAAGATTCAACTAAATCTGGGCTGATGCACAGCGCTACTGGCGAGTACTCCTCCGCTGCAACGGCGATTATAGTGGCGGCAACCTCTTTCATCCGCGATGTAAAAGGAGGCCATAAATTTCTCACGCATTTCTGATTGCATTGACCGAGCGTGGATTGCCTGCTTCATAACCGAAATCATTCCCGATTGTTCCCGAATAGCACGCCTGAATTACGCTAGTACCTCAACCTTAACCGGAACAGGTTCTGGCAACGGATTAATAGATTTCGACGGGTTAATAGTCGCCATGGCAACAGCTCCGAGAACTAGAATTGCCGTACTGAAAAAGAAAGGAATACTCCAGGATCCGGTTGCGTCAACGATCATCCCAAATACAATGGGGATATCATTCCGGCCACACCCTGACCCGTGTTCATAAATCCTGAAACGGTCCCCGCAAAATGATCACCGCCCAAATCCATTGCGACCGCCCAAAGATTGGCGTTGGCACACTCCAGAAAGAACATGGCTGCCGAAAGCAGGTAAACTGCGGAGTACGCGCTATTGGAATAGAGTCCCAGGAGCGTAAACCCCACCGCCGCAACGAACGCAACACAGTTCAGGTAACACCGGGCTAACTTCAGGTTCCCCGTCGACTTATACAAGTGGTCGGACAACCACCCGCCCATCAAATCCCCGGCCATACCCGCGAGCAAAGGGAAAGACGCGTAGATCCCCATCTTCAATATGCTGAAATGCCTAGACTGAACTAGGTAAGAGGGAAGCCAGCTCAAGTAGACCCACAGGGCGTATCCATAACAAAAATCAGCGAATACGAGGGCCATGACATGCCTGCTTCTAAGGATCGAGCCCCAAGGAATCTTCTTTTTTTCTTTCTTCGTGGTTGCGATTCGGTCGCGGTTGCCGGTTATTAGGTTCAATTCGGCGGCATTTACACCTTTGTGATCTCTGGGGCTGTCCCTGTAATAGATGAAGAAAGCGATGGCCCAAGCCAGGCCGATAGCGCCCAACACATAAAACACCACCCTCCAACCGTATTTCAGCATAAGGAAAACCGCCACGGGTGGTGAAACCGCCGCACCGAAGCGCGATGCCGCATGCGTGATGCCTTGCAGATTGCCTCTGTCCTCCGGCCGGAACCATGTAGCCATTGCCCTCGTGGCGACGGGGAAACCTCCAGCTTCCCCAAGACCGAAAAGCACTCTAATGACAAGCATGGACGACAAATTCCACGCCATGCCGGTGACCACAGTAAGGTGGGACCACCAGCTCATCAAGATTGTTAGTACTCTCCTCGGGCCGTAATAGTCTCCGAGTACACCCCCAGCAATCTGAAACAGCCCATAGGTATAGAAGAAAGCTGAAAAAACTATACCCATTTGGGTTTTGCTGAAGTGAAACTCCTTCATGATCTGCGGAGCCGCTACGGATATGGCAGTGCGGTCTAGATACGAAATAAGATACAAGAGGCATAGGATAAACAGGACGACATGCCTCTTTCTACTCGGTCGGTTTGCTGCACCTATACCAGTTGAACTTGTCATTTTCCACCCTATGCGGCGGCTCCGCACGCTGTGCTGCCCCATCTGGGGCTGAGCGGTTCGAGCAATAGCAAACCTCCAGAATGGCTGGTGGCATGCTTCTTGAACTACTGGGCCTTGTAACGAGAGCTGCAACTTCTTGTTGCAAGTGCTATGCCAGTCTGAAATTCGGTATGGATTCGCGCCGATGGGTTGTTAAATAGGAGTTTCAGCCAATCCTAGGTCAGCTATTCTCCCACTGAGCCACAGAGGACGATGACTAGATAGCGCCGCAGGTTGAACAAGGGTTGTTTATGCTGGTTAAGGTCACTAAAGGGGAAGGGACTCAGAGTTCGAAATAAGAGCTCGGCTCATTGGAGCAAGAATGATACTGACGCACGGCCAAGATAGATGCTTGGATCGAACCCAATATTCGGCCCGGAGAGCCGAACCGCTGGCCCAGCTATTGCGAATCCCGCAGAGGGGCCGCGACAAAGCTCCATATCCCAAGTTTGTCCAGAGGATTCTATGATTCACAACTCCCGTTTCTTCAGTAATACCGATTGTTACTACTTTCCTTGCCACCAGTCCGAAAACGACAAGGGTTTCAATTGCCTTTTCTGCTACTGTCCGCTGTATTTCTTCAGTGATTGCGGCGGGCATCCCGTAGTGCGAGATAGGGTTAAGGATCGCTCGAATTGCAACAAGCCGCACCAGCCTGGCGGATACGAGCATGTCA
>CAWHUL010000012.1:0-334448 GCA_963832365.1 uncultured Acidobacteriota bacterium
CCATCCCCATACCAGGACACCACGCGGCAGTCTCGTGCCATTCCTTCTTGCTCTCCACCAGCTCCGGCCAAAAGGGAAAGATGCGGCACTGCGCAGGCTTGGCCGGATGGATGGAGCAGCCGCCTTCGCCAAGAAAAATACATTGACCATGTTGAGGGGTGCGCAGACGGCGGGTGTTCCTGGTCCGGTAAATGAACCGGCTCTCGAACTTCTCCTTGGGCATGGAGAGAAACTCTGCCGCGCGCTCGATGTCGCGTTCGGTGAAATAAACGAATCCCTTCTCCTCGCAGCATTTCGTACACCCGGGCTGGCATTGGAAGCGCATGTTTATCTTTTGGAGGTAATTCGCTGAATCCATGTGACAAAGGTGAAGAGGGCGGCTCCTATCACGAAGAATGCAACTTGAGCAGCTGCTAGTCCGAAAGACACCTTGTCAGATGTCAGAACAAACGTAAGGACGACCAAGCAAGGGACCAATACGAGCACGATCATGCAAGCAATGATCAAGCCCACCATATCCGCATAGGCTTTTTCCGCTCCCACAGTTGTCGAAGTGAACCTAACCACCGACTGCCCGATGACAACCGCCGCCGCAAGTGACCATTCAGGAATGTAAAACACAGTGCGAATCTCACCGCGATGACCTAACACAATCGCAATTACTAAAAACGGCAGCAACACAAACAGTAATTCGGCAATGGCGGCGCATTTGATGTTGAAGTCATCGACGCCACCGTGCGTATTCGGCTGCGGGTTTTCCGCCATTCTCTTGCCTCACGGAACTATCAAAGTAGGAAACGGGTCTTTGCTTTAACTCCCGACTATGGTTCAGTTTTGCTTGAATGAGAGTTTACTCCTTCGAAAATGCCGAGACGATAGTAAGCTGGTGAGGTGGAGAACTACCGTTTCGATTACTTCAGCGATATCGAAGAACACTTTTGCCGCCGCCGCGGAACGGTGCTTGTGGCCTCGACCCTCGATTGGGTGTTGATGGAGTCATGGAAAGATGCGGGCGTGCCGCTGGAGGCGGTGTTGCGCGGCATCGATGCGAGCTTCGACAAGTACGACCGCCGTCCGAACAAGACCCGCAAGATCAATTCGCTCGCCTATTGTTCGCAGGAGGTGCTGGCGGCGGCCGAACAAATGAAGGAGGCAGCCGTCGGAAGCACGAGAGAGCCTCGCGACGACGGCCTCGAACGGCATCGGGTGGCCGCGTTCCTGGAAAAAAATGCGAAGGCGTTTGCGTCGGCCAGGGCTCCCGATGCGGCGCGGGAGCTTGTGGGCGAAGACGCGCGGAAGCTGGCTGAACTGGCGGGGCAGGTCGTCGCGCAGCCCGGCTACAGCCTGGAAGACCTGGAACGGCGCCTGACCGTGATGGAGGAAAAGTTGTTCGCAGCGCTATTGGCTTCGTCGCCGGATGATCTGTTGGTGGAGTTCCGAGCCCAGGCCGAGCGTGAACTGGCGCCTTACCGGAGCAAGATGACGGGGCCGCAGATCGATCTGTTGCTGAAGCAATACACCAACAAGCGCTTGCTCGACCAGTACAAATTGCCGCGCCTCAGCCTTTTCTACATGTGAGCCGGTAGAGCATCGATTCACCGAGTTATGCCGAAGATCACCATCGAAAAAATGATTTACGGCGGCAACGGCCTCGGACGGTTGCGCGATGCTCCGGCCAACCCACTGGCCGGCGAGCGGGGGAAGGCCGTGTTCGTGCCTTTCGTGCTTGAGGGCGAGGCCATTGAGGTTGAGGTTGTCGAGCAGCGTCCCGGGTTCGCCCGAGGAAAAGCCGTCTCGTTGCTTTCAACCTCGCCCCAGCGTGTGGAAGCGGCCTGTCCGTATTTTGGCCGCTGCGGCGGCTGCCACTATCAGCACGCAAGCTACGAACACCAACTAGCGATGAAGCAGCAGATACTGCGCGACGCGTTGCGGCGCACCGCAAAGGTGGAATTGACAGTCGAGCTGAAGGTCCACGCTTCGCCGCCATGGAACTACCGCAACCGCACGCGGATGAAGGTGGCGAACCAACCGGAATTTGCAATCGGATATTTCGAGCATGGATCGCACCGCCTGCTGCCGATTGAGCAGTGCCCCATCAGCTCTCCACTGATCAACCGCGCGCTGCTGGCGTTGCGGCAGGTGAGCGAGTTCCGGGCCCTTGCCGGAGAAATTGCCGAGGTTCAGTTTTTCGTCAATCACGACGATGGCGCGCTGCTGCTGGAGATTTATACGAGGATGCCCGCCGGTGCGGAGGCGTTTAGTCTCGCGTTCCAGGCTCTGCAAGCCGGCCTGCCTGAGCTTCGTGGCATGGCGTTGTTCCAATTCGCGGGCGAGGATGAAGCAGATGAGACGCGCGGCCGGCTCGGCTTGCAGCGCGCGACGCCGGAGTATTTGGGAGAGCGCGGATTGAAGTATGTCACCAGCGAAGGCTCGTTGCGTGCCGATGCCGGAGCATTCTTCCAGACGAACCGGTTCCTGGTGGACGAACTGTTGAACACGGTTCTCGCCGGCCACGAAGGGCGACGTGCGCTGGACCTTTACGCCGGGGTGGGGCTGTTTTCGGTGCCGTTGTCGCGCAGGTTTCAGCGCGTCACGGCCGTGGAGATCGCACCGCCTTCGGTCGATGCCTTGCGCGCCAACAGCGGCGGAAGAGTCGAGGTGGTTGCCGCTGCCACCGAGCAGTTTTTGCGAGGCTTCCATGCGTCCCAAGCCCTGGACCTGGTAGTGGTCGATCCTCCGCGCGCCGGGTTGGGAGAAAAGACCGCGCGTGCTCTTGGCCGCCTCAAGACCTCGAAATTGATTTACGTTTCCTGTGACCCGGCCACCCTATCAAGGGATTTGCGGGTGCTGGTAGAATCAGGCTTTCACATTGAAGATGCGCACTTGGTGGACCTGTTCCCGCAGACCTTCCACATCGAGACGGTTTTCCGGCTCGCACGATAGATGCGGCAGAAGGACTGGCGCAATATGAACGCACACCCTGGAAGCCAATGATCGGAAAAGAAGACATGGATCGCCTCTGATTCCGGACGGGCCCAACTCGCTGGCAGCTCCGGCGCGGGTGGAAATAGCCGGTCGGCCCGGGCGCGTGGCTGGTGAACGCAATTGCAATCTATGTCGTGAGCCGATATTTTTAGCCGTCCTCGCATTCGGGGGCGGCATTTTTGTCTCCGCAAAAAACTGGCAGCCGCCGTTGGTTTGGGTCTGCGGAATTTTTCTTCTGCTGAGCGCGGCGGCATTTCTGGTCCGGCGGCTTCCGAGGGTATCGCTGGCAACGGTTGCGGTAGCGTTTGCGTTTCTCGGGGCCTTCACCGCGCAAAGCCGCGATGCCGCCATCGAACCCCAGGCGGGGATCATGCGCTTTACTTCGGGGCAGGAGATCGTGCTCAGAGGCCACCTGGTGCGTGATGGCCTCATCAGGCAGGGGAGCTTCGGGAAACAGCAATCGATTGATCTGGCGGTCGAGCAGGTTGAAACCGAAGATACATCCGCGACGCCGACCAACGGAACGGTTCGACTGGCGCTTTACAGCGCGCAACGCAGCCGGCGCACATACGCCGAGAACGAAGAAGAACCGGTAGAGCATGAGGATGGCAACTCACTCGCACCGCTGCTCTATGGCCAGCAGGTGCGTCTGACGGCAAAGCTGCGGCCCGCCATGAACTACAAGAATCCCGGGGCGTGGGACTACCGCGGATATTTGGCTTCGATTGGCATCTCCGCTCTTGGTTCGGCGAAAGCGGAAGGCGTGGAATTGCTCCCGGGACGAGGGGGAACCCGGCTCTCGGCGTGGCGCTGGTCGGCACGGCGCAGCGTGCTTGGCATGATTCATCGCGTGTGGGCGGCGCCCGCGGCCGGCCTGTTCGACGGTGTGATGATCGGCGACCGACAATACATTAGCCGTGAAGTGCAGCTCGAATTCCAACGCAGCGGAACCTATCACCTGCTGGTGGTTTCTGGAATGAACATCGCGATTCTGGCCTTCGCGCTGTTCTGGGTGTTGCGGCGTATAGGCGCCGGGCCGGAGGTCGCAACGCCGCTGACCATTGTCATCTCCTGCGGATACGCCGCGCTCACCGATTCCGGCGCTCCGGTGATGCGCGCGGTGCTGATGTTCTCCGTTTATCAGAGCACGCGCCTGCTTTATCGCGAGCGGGCCGCACTGAACGCGGTGGGAATGGCCGCGCTGATGCTGTTGGCATGGAACCCGCGCCAGCTATTCGATGCGAGCTTTCAGTTGACGTTCTTGGCGGTGGTATTAATCGGCGGCTTAGCGGTTCCGGTTTTCCAGCGCACTTCGGCGCCGTACCGGCGGGCACTGAGCGGGCTGCAGGTTACCGGCAGGGACGCGGCTCTGCCGCCGAAAATGGCTCAGTTTCGAGTCGAGCTGCGCACGATTGCCACTCATCTGTCGGCGCTGGCCGGGAAGCGCGCGGCATTCTGGATTGTGCCGGCAGTGACGGGTTTTGCTATCGCTGTGTACGAAGTGGTGTTTGTCTCAATGCTGATGCAGATTGGCATGGCGCTGCCGATGGCGGTCTATTTCCACCGTGTGACAATTACGGCTTTGCCCGCCAACAGCCTGATCGTGCCGCTCATCGGCGTCCTGATGCCGGCCGCCGTGCTGGCCGTCGCCGTGGGCTACATTTCTCCGCTGCTGGCCCAACCCGCCGCGTGGGTCGCGTGGTGGGCGCTCAAGTTCATCCTCGGGACAGTCAGCTTTCTGGGCGGCAGAGTCGCCGACTACCGTATCCCCACGCCGGAGCCGGGGATTGCGCTTGCCTGTGCAGCCGCGCTCGGATTGGCGCTGCTGATGGCGCGGCGGCACAGAGTTCTGGCGGCGACTGGACTGCTGCTGCTGTGCGCATCGGCGGTCTGGATCGCGGTGCGCCCCGCCACGCCGCACCTGAACACGGGGCGGCTGGAGCTGACGGCAATCGACGTCGGCCAGGGCGATTCGCTGCTGATGATTACACCCGAGGGCAAGACGCTGCTGATCGATTCCGGAGGTCTATTGGGCAACGGGCACTCCGAATTCGATATTGGAGAAGATGTGGTTTCGCCCTATCTGTGGGAGCGCGGAATCAGCCGGCTGGATGCGGTGGCCATCAGTCACGGTCACGCCGACCACATTGGGGGCATGAGCGCGGTGATCCGGAACTTCCATCCCTCGGAGCTTTGGATGGGACCACAGGTCGCCACCCCTGAGTTTCAGCGCGTGATGAAGGCCGCCAGCGATAACGGGGTGCTGGTAAGGCAGCACCATGCGGACGAAACTTTTGACTTCGGTAGCGTTCACATGACGGTGCTCTCCCCGCCGCTAGATTGGCAACTAAAGCAGAGAGTTCGCGACGACGACGCGATGGTATTGCGCGCCGAGAACCGCGGGCGCTCTTTGCTGCTGGTCGGCGATATAGGGAAGAAGATCGAGCGCTCGCTCTTGAACGAAAAACTTCGCGCCGACATTCTGAAAGTTGGACACCACGGCAGCCACACGTCCAGCACGCCGGAGTTTCTTGCGGCAGTGCGGCCAAGCTACGGCGTGATTTCCGCTGGAGTGCGGAACCGGTTCCGCCACCCGCGTCCGGAAACCTTACGGCGCCTCGGCGATGCCAAAGTCTTGGTCTACCGCACGGACCTGATGGGAGCGACTACATTTCTGCTGGAGCCGGCGGGCATCTCGGTCTCTACCTACGGGTCCCCAGCGACGGCTGCTTCTGCCGTTGCTGGGCCGAACTCAGGCCGATGAGCCTTCGGCGAATTCCGAGTCTTCGATCGGATGAGTGCGGTAGTCGGCAATGATGGCACGTGCCTCCTCCGCCTGTTCCGGGACGACCTGCACCACAACGCCGCCGATGCCCGGCATAACATCCTGGGGTGAATCCAGCGAGGTCACAACCGCTTCGATGCCGGCTGAATCGAGTAACCCCTTTACGACCAGTGCTTCGCTTTCGCGTTCGGTATCAAATACGGTGGTCAGTGTCGAATCGTTCGCTTCGAGAGCCATTGCCCCTCCAGTTGTTTCGATGCCGCTACGCCAATCTCGCGGAAGGTATATTCCATGAAGGTAGTAGCTCCGGGATATATCTACTCTGAAATCGCTCCGGCATTGCCGGCGCTTGCAATGATCGTAGTACGCTCCGGGCACGGATGGTAGGGGCGGAAGCCAAAATTCCAGAGCTTCAGATTTAGGGTTGGGTATATCCCTAGAAAGCGCAACGGACGAGTGGCCGCGGCCATCTAATCAGGAACCGAAGCAAGCTATTACCGGGGGAGTTTTATGGAGTTGCCGCAACCGGGACAGGAGAATCACGAAGCCACGGGGAAAGCAGAGCTGGCCGAAGAGGCCCGCAGGATTCGAAGATTGCAAATCATGATGAGTATGGTGACATCGGTGCTTAGCCAGGACCCGAACATGACCCTGGAAGAAGCTTCGAAGATGGCCGCCGACGCCAGGCGGGCAGCGCTGGCGATGTTCCCCGGAAAGGAACTCGCTTACGATCTGATCTATCGTCCCCGGTTGCAGCGGATTATGAACGAACGCTTCCGGCTACAGTAGGCCGGTTTCGCGGCCCGGCCAGACGGTGGGATGACGCGGATCAGTGGCCGGGATCGATACGTGCAAGGCGGAAATTCAGAGTGCCCCAAAAGAGCCGCGTTCTCACCTGCACTACAGTGTGATTGGAATCATCGGAATACCAAATCCAAACTTTGCCACGGTCCTTCAGCTTGCCGGCATCAGCCGAAATCTGTAGGCGCACCGTCCGGAAGGTGCCTGCGTCGGTCTTGATGTCTTCGCGAGCCTCGGCCTCAGCGCGCACGTTCACCGTCTGCCCACCATCGTTCAGAGGGAACGTGGAGGCGCGACCCGGTTCCAGCGACAGCGAGCCCAGGTAGTACATGCCCGAGAGCACATCGGTGACACAGCCGGGAATATCCAGCTCGGTATGCTTGGTTTGGCTGTTGCGCAGGTTGCGTTCGTCAAGCACGGCCTTCCGCCGAACCTGATCGAAGTGGATGATGGTGCTGCGCTGGCGCAGCCCTTCCTCGGATCGTTTGGTAAGGCTCAGCGAACAGAAACTGCGGCGGTCGAAGTAAGATTCAAATCGGTCCTGAACGCGGTAAAGCATGGCGACGACGCCGGTTGCATCGGCGGTGCCTGTGACCCGCTCTTCCGAACCGGCTGGATCAATCCGCATGGTAGCCGTGCCCGCCTTCCACAACCTCCACTCGGCGTCGTAGTGCAGAACCGTGCCGTGCGGGAAACTGTAGCCCTCGGGAACCGGCCGGATCATGGAGGCTGGACCGATAGTGTCCACAACACCGGGGTGCTGGGTATCAGGCGCGGCGGCGAGCAGCGCAGTCACCATCAGGAAAACCACGATCAGGATGTGCGGGAATCTATGTCGCATGAATGAGTTAACGTGGATACCAAATGAGCTTTGCAATTAAGACAGCGATAACCAACAACGCTCCTAGAATGGCATTGTACTCGCGGTGCCGAAGGTAAAGCTCCAGTGAAAAGCCTGAGCCGGGATTCGAAACGGCGCTGAGGCGCGGAATGAGCCGCGGTACACGGGAAGCGTAGGCGGCGTATTCCGGAAATTTCGATTGCAAGTACGCTTCTTCGGCGCGAATGACTGGCACGTAGATGGCGGCAAACATCGCGAAAATCAACACCACGATCCAGATGTTCTGGGCGGCCATGCCAAAACCGGCCGCGATGATGACGGAACCGAGATACAAAGGGTTGCGAGTGTAAGCATAGGGTCCGGTGGTGGTCAGCTCCTGGTCCTTCCTGACGTGGCCCGAAGCCAAGGCACGCAGGATGACGCCGATGCCCGCCACGGTAGCTCCCAAAACGATGGAACCACGGCTTGGCCGCGCCAGGCAAAGATATACAGCTGCACAGACAAATCCGAGAGGCACCCGGATGCGCCGCGCAATCTTGCTCCAGCTTATCGAGCCGTTGCCGCTCAAGACGTTTCCTGTACTGCCGCGCTGGTTTGCTGCTGCAACAGCGCGAGCGCGGCGACCACCACTTCGGCAGGCGATATGGATTGCAGAGCCTCGTCCGGACGTCCGGTATGGTGGTAGCTGGTGGCGCTCTGCCGGCTGCGCAAAACCATACTTCGCGCTGCCCCAGGGACCATTGCGCTCCGGATTCGTGGGTCCGAAGAGGCCCACCACCGGTACGCCAAGCGCTGCCGCAAGATGCATGGGGCCGGTGTCGCCGCCGATAAAAAGCCCTGCCCGGCGCGTGAGTTCCGACAAGCTGCGAGACGGTGCAGGAAATCGCTTCCGCGGCGCCGCCGCTGGCTTCCGCAACCTGCTGCGCCAAAGACTTCTCGCCGGGGCCGAAATTTACCAGCGAGCGAATGCCGACTTCAGCAAGCCGTCGAGCCACTTCCGCGAAAGAAGACGGGGGCCAGCACTTTGCTCCCCAGCCTGCGCCGGGGTTCAGGATGCAGAAACCCGATGCACTGGGGTCCCCAATACGCGCCGCAGTTGCGCGTGTTGGGGTGGAGCGCCCAGCCAGCAATTGCTCGCACCACTTCGCCGAGCCGGGGTCGCGGGGAAGCAAAGGCGCACAATCCTCAAGCGGAATGCCGGCCACGGCGGATATGAGCGAAAGACTCTGTTGCGCTACGTGGCTGCCCGAAACCGTTACCCGATGCCGGTAAAGAATTGCGGCGGGGGCCTCTCGCGGGTGGTTTTCGCCCCAGCTTTCAGCCGCGCCGCTGAGGCTCGCAATCAGGGCTGAACGGAGCGAGCCCTGAATGTCGACAACCTGCTCGTAGCCGGCGGACCTCATCTGGGCGAAGCCGCCGCGCATTTCCTTCCAGATGGCCGGCGACATGGGATTCGAGCGCAAGGCGCGAATGTCGAGGGTAAACAAATCGTCGACCAGCGGCCGCTGCCGGGTGCGCTCTCCGCGCGGGGCAAAGCCCGGAGCGCACAGCAGCTCCGACCAGCGTTTCTCAACCACCCAGCCGATTTTGCAGCCGGGTAGCGCGGCGCGCAGAGCGCTGACGGCGGCAATCGCATGGATGAGATCACCCATTGCGCCGAGACGCACGACGAGAATACTGCGAACCGGATTCCGCTGAATCACCGGTGCATGCTGGGACGGAGAAGAGTTCATCACTGCTTAACGTTTCTCCTCCACATTACCAAACTCGCCGGCGGGAACACTGCTCGAAGCCGCGTGAGCGGGAGCAATTCTGCTCAGCAACGCCGAGGTCGAGTGGTCTTTGGGGTCGCCGACGATCTCGACGCGGCCACCGCAAGCGATGACCTCAAAGCGCTCGGGAACGCTTTCGACGGTGTAATCGGTGCCTTTCGCCTGCACGTCAGGGTGCAGTTCGCGGATCAAAGCGCGCACATCCGGTTCGGAGAACAGGACGACGGCATCGACGTCAGCCAGGGCGGCAATGATTTCCATCCGCTCGCTCTCGGGCATGATTGGCCGTCCGTGGCCCTTCACGGCGCGCACACTTGCGTCGGCATTGATGGCGACCACCAGCCGTCCGCCGAGCTGCTTGGCGGCATGCAGGTAGCGTATGTGCCCCACATGCAGCACGTCGAAGCATCCGTTGGCCAGGATCACCTGCTCGCCGGCACGCTTCCAGGTCCGCACTCGTTCAGCCAGCGCATGGCGCGAAAAGACCTTGGAACTTGTGTGCTCACTACCGGGCATGGACTGCCTTGCTGCTCTCCTCCAGAACCTTGAGCAATTCGGCCTGGGTAATGGTGGCTGTGCCCCGCTTCATGACGACGATGCCGCCCGCCAGGTTCGCCAGCTGGGCCGCCGATTCAGTGTCCGCCCCGGCGGCAATGGCGGCGGTAAAGGTCGCAATAACCGTATCTCCGGCCCCGGTCACGTCAGTCACATCCTTGGGGCCGTAGATTGGAATTTCGACTGGCTTTTTGGCGCCATTGAATGCGACCATGCCATCGCTGCCGCGAGTGATGACCAGCGATTCCAGCTTCATGCGCTTGATCAATTCGCGTCCGGCGGAGCAAAGCCGCTGACTGTCGTTGCCTAGGTCAATCTTCAGCGCGGCCTCGACTTCCGGCTGATTCGGAGTCGCCGCCGTCAGTCCGCTGTACTCAAGCAGGCGGTAGCGCGAGTCGAGGGTCACGGGTAAGTTGCCTAGGGCACCCTTTGAGCGAATGAAAGTGAGCAGGCGGGGAGTCGCCGCGCCGTAACCGTAGTCGGAAATGAGCAGGGCGTCGGAGGCCTTGGCATATTCGCGCACCGAGGAGATCAGATTCAAAAGCGCCGGATGCGTCTCGCCCAGCGGCTCCGGTTCACGGTCGACACGCACCACCTGCTGCCGCGACGAGTGCGACATTCCAGCCAGAATACGCGTCTTGGTCGGCGTTATGTGGCCTTTAAGGCGATTGACTCCGCTCAGCGACACCTTCTTAGCCCGAAAAGCCTGAAGCAGCAAACGCCCCGGTTCATCATCGCCGACCACGCCAACCGGAAGCACATTCACTTTGAGATCGGCCAGGTTCATGATTGCGTTTGCGCCGCCGCCCGGCACAACAGTGCGCTCGCGGTGCTTCAGTATAAGTACCGGAGCCTCGCGCGACACCCGCGAAATCTCGCCATAGACAAACTCGTCGGCCACCAGGTCGGCGAGCACCGTTACGGTAATGTTCGGGAATGACTGCACAATCGACCGCAGCCGTTCGTGATGACTATCGTTTCTCTTCATCGAGCAAAATTGTCTCACACTGCGCGTCGTAAGTCGCCCGGATGTCAAATCCGGTAGTGGGCCAATTTGGATAATGCTTGAGAAATGGCCCACGTCAGCCCAACAATAGGGGGGACGTGGGGCACCCGATGCGGCGTCGGCCGCCGGTGGTCACCTTGTCTTTACTTTGTTTAGGATCGTCGTGAGAACTTCCCGCGCATCTTCCAATTCCAGCGAGAGTCTGGCGACAGCCAGATTTGGTAACTTTGCCGGCAAGGCATCGAGTTTCACCGCGTCTTTTTCCGTGGTCAAAAAGCCGTCGGCTCCGGCGCGGCCGGCCTCGCGGCAAAGGCCCCGTATGTCGGCCTCGGTGTAAGCATGATGATCGCGAAACGTGTGATGACCGGCGACGTGGACGCCGGCGCCTTCAAGATCGCGCAGAAAGCGCTCTGGCCCGGCAATCGCGGAGAGTACGAAAGGTTTCGAAGGAGATTGCGATGGAATCTCAAGTTGCCTCCGCACTCTCCAAACAGGTATTGACGGCGGCAACGAAGGAATATCCCCCGGTTCGGACCAGACTATGGCGTTGGCACGAGCGAGCGAGGAGAGCGGTTCGCGCAGCCTTCCCGAGGGAAGCAGGCGATCATCGAGATCGCGCTGCGAAAGCAGCACGATGTCAAAATCGCGCGCCAACCCCCGATGCTGAAAACCGTCGTCCAGCAGGTGTACATCGGACTCAAAACGCCGCTCGGCCTCCAGTCCCGCCTGATATCGGCTTTCGCCGACGATTACGGGCACCTCCGGAAGCCGCCGCGCAATGAACAGCGGCTCATCTCCGAATTGAGCGGGAGCACCACCGGCATTGACAACCAACACTCCTGAAGTCTTGCGTCCGTAGCCGCGCGAGAGAACATCGACGCGCAGCCCGTGCTGCCGCAGAAGTCCGGCAAGCAGAATCACAAACGGAGTCTTCCCCGCGCCGCCGACAGAGATATTTCCGACACTGACAACCGGGCGCAGCAACCGCTGCTGCTTCAACACTCCATGGTCGTAAAGCGCGTTGCGCGCAGCCACCACGGCCGAGAATAGCGCGGACATCAGATGGTCCTCCCAGCCAGCAGCTTTTCCAATTCGGCGAGTGTGCGTTCGGTGGCTCCCCGGTTCGCCTTCAGAACCTCCAGCGCTCGTTCGCCGAGTTGCTTCCGTTCCATCGGATCAGCCAACAGGCGAAGCAGCGCGGATTGCAATTCGCGCTGATCGCCGACCACCAGGACTCCCCCGCCGTCGGCGAACTTTTGCACGATGTCGCGGAAGTTCTCGGTGTATGGTCCAACCATGATCGGCAGGCCGAAACCGGCCGGCTCCAGGATGTTGTGTCCGCCGCGCGGGGCCAGGCTGCCGCCGACAAAGGCAACATGCGCCAGCGAGTAGATCGACGCCAGTTCTCCGATGGTGTCGAGCAGGAGAATGCTTCCGGAAGTCACGTTTCGCGGCCACTCCGGATGCGAACGCCGGGTGAAAGGAATGCCGCAATTGTTCAGCAGCCCGGCAACGGCGTCGAAGCGTTCTTTATGCCTGGGAGCAAGAATGACGAGGGCCTGCGGATGCCGCTCGATGATGGCGCTAACAGCGGCCAGCAGCATCTGCTCTTCGCCTTCCACCGTGCTGCCGAGGACGACGATGGGGCCGGCGCTGATCTCCTGTAGACGGACGAGCAATTGCCCGATTTCGGGCTTGGTGGCCGGGGCAGCGGCGTCAAACTTGAGATTGCCCGCCATCTGGACGCGGCCTTGGTCGGCGCCGACGCCGACAAGGCGGCATGCATCTTCTTTGGTCTGCGCGAGGAAGCGGTCGACGCTCCGCAATACGATGCGCAGCAGAAAGGCGAATTTCCGGTAGCGCGGATACGAACGGTCTGAAATGCGCGCATTCACAACCGCAACCGCCGCGCCGGAGAGGCGTGCAGCACGCAGAAAGTTGGGCCAGAACTCGGTTTCGGCAATGACAACCAGCCTTGGCCGCAGCAGGCGCATGTAACGGTGAACGGCAAAGCTGAGATCGAGCGGGAAGAAGAAAACATTCTCCGGGCCGAAGCGATCACCCGCCAGCTTGTGGCCCGTGCTGGTGGTAGTGGAGATGGCGATGGCATAATCCGCGAAACGCTTCCGCATTTCCTGTATGAGTCCGGCCACGGCAAGGATTTCGCCAACCGACACCGCATGTACCCAGATCACCGGCTTGCCGGCCGCAGCCAAGAGACGCAGATGAGGCGGCACAATTCCCAGTCGGTCGCCAAGTCCCTCGCGGTACTTCCCCTGCCGCAGCAGGCGAACGAACCAGTAAGGAGCGCTGGCCAGCAACGCAACCGCCAGCAGCAGATTGTAGATGACGTACACTGCTCCCATTGTATTCTGCTGCGGCCCCACGAGCAGGGTTGCGCCAACCGTGGGCCGGTTAGCACTTATGGACAGCCGGATTGAGGTAGCCGGAAGTGCTCAGTGGCCAAGTATTTTCGAGAGGAACAGCTGCGCCCGTTCAGAATGAGGCGCTCCGAAAAAGTGGTCTTTGGTGGCGTCCTCCACGATCGATCCATGGTCCATGAAGATGACGCGATTCGCGACTTTCCTGGCGAATCCCATCTCGTGACTTACGACCATCATCGTCATGCCTTCGGTGGCGAGTTTGACCATCACATCGAGCACTTCGTTGATCATTTCCGGATCGAGAGCCGAGGTGGGCTCGTCGAACAACATGCAGATGGGATCCATCGCCAAGGCTCGGGCAATGGCCACGCGCTGCTGCTGCCCGCCCGAAAGTTCGCCCGGATACTTGCGGGCCTGGTCCCTGAGTCCAACGCGGTCCAGCAGCTTGAACCCTCTTTCCAGTGCTTCCTCTTTGCTCCGCTTGAGCACCTTGATCTGGGCGATCGTCAGGTTTTCCAGGACGGTCATGTGGGGAAACAATTCGAAGTGCTGGAAGACCATTCCGACGTGGGCACGTAGTTTGGGAAGGTTGGTTTTGCGGTCGCCGACAGAAATATCGTTGACGACGATCTCGCCTTTTTGAAACGGCTCAAGGCCGTTGACGCACTTGATCAGCGTGCTTTTGCCGGAGCCTGAAGGGCCGCAGACCACCACGACCTCGCCCTTCTGAACTTCAGTGCTGCAATCGTTGAGAACCTGGAAGCTGCCGTACCACTTGGAAATGCCCCGAATCGATATCATGCCGCCACCTTCTGCTCTTGCAGCCGTTTCACCAGATAAGACATTGCCGAGCAGATTACGAAATAAATAGCACCCGCAAACAACAACAGTTCCACCAGCCGGCCGTCGCGTTCGCCCACCTTCTGGGCGCTGCCGAAGAAATCCGCCAGCCCGATCACGTACACCAGCGATGTGTCTTGAAACAGAATGATGGTCTGCGTCAACAACAGCGGGACCATGTTGCGAAAGGCCTGTGGCAGCACGATCAGGCTCATGACCTGGCCGTATCTCATGCCGAGCGCATAGCCTGCCTGAGCCTGGTCCTTGGGGACACTCTGGATGCCGGCGCGCATGATTTCCGAATAGTAGGCCGCCTGAAACAGCGAGAAGGCGACCAGGGCGGAAGTCAGCCGGATATCCCGCACGGCCCCGCCAAACACCGACTGTATGGCCTGGGGCACGATCAGGAAGAACCAGAGAATCACCATGACGAACGGGATAGACCGAAACAAATTGACGTAGGCTGTAGCGGGCTTCGTCAGGATAGCGAACGAGGAAAGCCGCGCCACTGCCAGCAGGGTGCCCCAGAGGATGCCGAAAGCTACCGCCGTCAGCGTTATTTCGAGCGTAATGACTGCGCCCTTCAATAGAAAGGGGAGCGCGCCGGGAATGGAACTCCAATCGAATTCGTACATCGCCTGCCTTTACTTGGCTACCATGAAGCCCGGAACGCGCGTGCGCCGCTCGATCCAACGCATGAAATACATGACGATGGCGTTGACGATCAGATAGAGCAGGGTGACGGAGATGAACGCCTCGTACGGTTGCGCCGTGTAATCCACCAACTGCTGAGCCTGGCGGGAGAGTTCGACGAACCCGATCGTGGTCGCAACCGCCGAGTTCTTAATGCAGTTGAGAAACTCCGACGTGAGCGGAGGAAGAATGATGCGAAATCCCATCGGCAACAGAACATGGCGATAGGTCTGCCCGAGAGTCAGACCCATGGCAAGACCAGCGCCCCGCTGTCCGCGGCCCAGCGACTCAATTCCGGCGCGCACCTGCTCGACAATACGGGCAGAGGTAAACAGCCCCAGGCAGAGCCATGCCGCGACAAATTCCTGCAAAACAGGATTCAACTGTTTGAACCAGTCGCCGATCTTTACCGGCACCAGTTCGGGGATAACGAAGTACCAAATGAATAGCTGCACCAGCAGCGGAATGTTCCGAAACACCGCCACATACGCCCCTGCCAACCCGGAGAGGAAACGGTTGGGCAAGGTGCGCATTACGCCGAGAGGGGTCCCGACGATGAGAGCGGTGGCCCAGGAACAGAGAGACAACGCCACCGTCCATTGCAGGCCGATCAGCAGCCAGCCAAGGTACGTTGTCTCTCCGGACGGGACCGGTTGCAGAAAAATCGGCCAGTTCCAGTTATAGTGCATCCCCTGCTACACTCCGATCCCCACATCGATGATGCGGCGCACTGCCTGCTGGTTTCTACTGGAACGCCTTGTCATTCGGATGCTTGTAGGTATCGGACACTTCCTTGCTGATCGGGAAGTTCAGGTTGAGTCCCTTGGGCGGAATGGGGGACAGAAACCACTTCTGGTAAATCTTCATGGCTTCGCCGGAGGTCTCGATTTTGGAGATGACGCCATCAACAAACGATTTGAACTGCGGATCGTCCTTGCGGAGCATGCAGCCATAAGCCTCGAAGGATTGCGGCGTGCCCACAACCACATAATCTTCCGGATGCTTGGCTTTCATGCGCTCGCCATAGAGAAGAATGTCATCGACCATGAACGCGACCGCGCGGCCTGTCTCCAGATTCATAAACGACTGACCATGTTCGCTGGCGCTGATGATGTTCATCTTCATGTTTTGCGTGGTATTCATCTTGCCCAGAAGCTCTTCCGAAGTAGTACCGGCCGTAACGACAACCGTCTTGCCCTTCAGGTCCGGAAAGTCCTTGATGCCGGAGGTCTTCTTGGTCAGCAGACGCGTGCCGATCACAAAGTAAGTGTCGGCGAAAGCCACCTGCTTCTGTCGCGTGGTGTTATTCGTGGTCGAGCCGCACTCCATGTCGATGGTGCCGTTCTGCAACAGCGTCATGCGGTTCTGCGGGGTGACGGGAATCATGTTTACCTTCAGGTTGGGAAGCTTCAGGTCCTTCTTAATAGCGTCAACAATCTTTACGGCGAAATCCTGCGCATACCCGACAACATTTTGATTCTGGTCGTAATACGAGAAGGGTATTGCCGACTCGCGATGACCGAGCGTGATGCTGTTGTTATCCTTAATCTTCTTCAGCGTGCCGGATAGCTGCTGCTGGGCCGCAGCGGGCGCGATCAGCATCGCGGAAACGATGACTGCGGAGATCACTCGTGTAATGGACATGTAGCCTCCCTCCAGAGGTAGAACGGGCGAGATTCTCGTGGACACACTGCATTTTCGTGGAAGCCTGCCGGTAGAGCTTTCGGAATCTCTCAACTTACATCACACGTAGAGCGCCGGCTAACACCACGTCACGCAAACACTCAGGCATATACAAACGTAAATGTAAGCATGTATCGTACTCTCGATTTGGGGAACTAGTCCAAGTCAAGTTTCTGATAGATGCTATTACTATAAGGAAGCCTTATTATAGGCCAAAGTCGGTTCTTATAGCACGTGAGTGGGGTGCGTCGGCGGATCGTCGTTGCGGACTCGCAACCACCCGCCACCACCGAATGAGGTGGAGTCAAGGATGCCTTGTCGCCCGCGGCCTGCTATGCGGGCGGCAGTCCTTCGCCAATGACCGTCATCCGCTTCCGCACGCGCCAGGATTTGATGAGACCGTTGAGAACGTACGGATCGCCCTTGGCGAACGCTTCGGCGAACTGCGGCGTCGGCCCCCGGAAGAGAAGCACGGCGCCGTCTACCGGGTCCGCCAATGCGCCGCCCAAAACCAGTTCGCCGCGCTCGAAGGCTCCGGTGGCGTGTTTCATGTGCAGTTCGCGGAATTTCGCCCGCTTCTCGACATAACCATCCACAACTTCGTAAAAGAGGAGGTAATGCATCGTTGGCATCTCCAGATTGGAACTGAGTCCGGTGCGCAATTTTTACCAGATTGGCGACGTCAAAACAACCAATGAGGATGCGGCTGAAGGGCGAGCACCGATCCGGAAGGGCGCTCCGAGCGCTTTCAACTTTCCGTTCGCCGGGTGTCTCGCGAGTAGGGCCCGCGTGGTATTGTTATGGCTTCGAGAGCTGCACTGTGAAAACCAGTGGAGGGGGGATTCGATGCCTGAGCCTACCTATGAAGAACTGAAAGCGAAACTAGCGGAACTTGAGACCAAACAGCAAAGAACCGGCACCATCTTATTCAAGGTCAGCGAGAAGGGCGGAGTCAGCGTTTACGGCCTTGGACGATTTCCAGTGACGCTGTACTACGAACAATGGACCCGGCTGCTCGACGCCAGCCCGCAACTGAAGGAATTTCTGGAAGAGAACAAGTCGAAGCTAAAGCTCAAAACGTAGCAGCGTTGCCCGCAAATATCGGCTCAGGCGAGGCCGTTCAACCGACCTTAATGACCCGCGTACGAAGCGTCTCGAAGGCGGGCGTTCCCAAACCGCGCTCGGCGGCCAGTCTCAGGTAGGGCAACGAATTCAGGTCCAGGTTCCAGTAAGCCTTGGCGGCATAAGCGTCCAGCGCGACCGGGTCGGTCCCGGCCAGCACCGTTTGCTTGAGCATGACATCTTCCACATTGCCGCCGGTCGGTCCATTGCGTATGAGCACCCGGTAGGCGTCGATGATCGTCAGTGTCGGACGGATGAAGTCCGCAAGGTCTACCAGGCTTTCGTGGATGCGCTGATGGAGTTGATGCCTGGGTCCACCCAGAATTCCGTACCAGTTCTTCATTCCCAGGGTTGTGCCGCTGAGGCTGTGATGCTTGGCGATGGGAATGTTGATGATCTTGTCGGCAGCTAGAAACGGCTCAAGTACAGGCCAGTTTTGCAGTACGTCTCCTTGCAGGTTGACGTCTTTAAACCTTTCGGGCTCCGGCAGAATAACTTCCGCGCCGGCGAGCCGAGCCGCTTCGGCGATGCCCGACCGCTGGAAACAGCGTCTGGCGTCGTTGCAGCTCACGTCGGTGACAATGATCTTTTTTGCCCCGGCGTCCCAGCACTGGCGGACCACCTCGGCTACCAGAGAGGGATTGGTATTGGCGGCCTGCTCCGGAGTCCGGTCCCAACCGATGTTTGGCTTCACCACCACAATATCCGTACGCGAAACGAAGCGGCGAATGCCGCCGAGCTCCTGCAATGCCCGGCGCACCAGTTGCGCGGGATCGTCGCCCCCTTGTGCAACGATCATTTCCGGCAGTTTCGCATCCGGGGTGACGGTGTGGCTGCGCTTTGCATTCATCACCAGCGCTTGCTCCGGACGCGTGCTCCGCTGATCGAGCCAGAAGCCCAGGGCAGCGCTTCCCGCGCCGGCGCTGGCGAGGCGTAATAGCTTGAGTAGCGCTTCGCGTCGATCCATAACGGGCTAAACCTCGACCAGAGAAATTCGGTTGGGATCGTTGGTGCCCAGTTGATGCCGCGCGTCAGCCGCCAAGGCGATGAACCGGGGCGCCCTGCCCGCATCCAGCAACGTCTTGAGCCCGCGTTCGGCGCGTTTGTGCTCGATGATCTTCCATGCGGTGTAATCGAGCGCGACCGGGTCTCGGGCAATGATGACCCCGTTATGCTTCCAGGTAGACTCCGGGTCGAAGGTAGGCCCGCCGTCGAAGGATGCGGTGGTGGCGTCGCAGATGGTCAGCCGCATCTTCGTCCGGATCGCAGGCAGCATGTTCAGATCGGCAATGCCGGGAGCGCAACCGTGGCCGTGTAAACGATAAGGGTTGTCGATGACACCGTACATATTCTTCAGCGCCGCCGTGATCCCGGCATCGCAATGATCTTTCAGCACCGGCACATTGATCAGCACGTCGCAGTTCCGGGTGAGAATCTTTGACAACTTGCTCCGCACTGTGCCAAAAGATTCCGGCTGTTCTTCGTAGCCAAAGGCGTCGGTTCCCACGTAACGCACGCGGTTGGCATCGGACGCCAGGCGGAACCCGGCGCGCTCCAGTTCACTGTTCGTGCGGTCCCACACAATGATGTCTCGCGATGGAATGCCGGCCTGTTGAAGCCTTTCGCAAATTGCCTCGATGACTTCCACGTTGGTCGACAGTCCCCGCCCGGCGATGGTGTTGACTTTGAGTCCGACCTTTTCACCCGGACGCGCCAGCTTCTTCCAGGCTTCGAGAGCATTGTCGACTCCGTAGAACGCCTGCATTCCCCGGTCGAGCAGGTTGAAAACCCGTCCCGAATCGACTTTCGGCCCAGTGCGCAGCATGGCATCGCGGACCACCACGACCCTCGATTTGGCTGCCGCCGACTGCTGCGCGAGCAGGTTGACCTCGCCGGCGGCACTCAGCGCGACCGCTCCGGCTGCACACTTCTTGAGAAAATCTCTGCGGTCCATCGCGACCCTCACTTTTCGAGATGCCTCGCCAATCCGTGTCCTAATTCGAGAATTCCCTGCCGGACCTCCGGCGATTCGTCGTACGCCATGATTCGGACGAGGTAACGCCCTTTCTGAAGGAGCAGGCTCTGGCCATAGAGACGCGCGCTATCGCCAATCGAGACCGGCTTGGCGTTTCGCGCCGGCTCCGACTCGAATATCTTCGCCGCGCCATCGCGAGTCGCCATGGTGTAGACATCTACAACGGCTTCGAATTTGTCCTGGTACTTGTAGTCGGCGGTGGAGGCGCTCTGCACGCCGGCTTTCAGATACTTCTCCGCATCGCCGTCGATATAGCGCCATAGATCGGCGGCTTCAAAGGTTCGCGTCTCACCTGTTTTGGCCCATCCCGAAATTTCGTTCGAGGCCGGAAACGGCCCCGCTTTCGCTGCCGTCTTTCGATTGCATCCCGCAGCAACGGCGAGCATGAGGATGCAGGCAAGGAGCGGAATTTGAAAACCTCTGCGCAAGCGCATCAATTCGGCCTCCTCTTGCCCCGGTTCAGCAAAATCTGGTTGGTTCGCGAGCGGCTCTCACCGATGCTGGTGACGTAAACCGCCGGGCGGTCCTGCACGGGACACGCATATTCGCACGCGCCGCAGCCCACGCAGAGGCTGGGATCGAGGTAGGGTTGCTTGACCTGCTTGACGTTTCCCTTTGCGTCCACCGCCTCGGCCTGTCGAAGATAAATCGCCTTGGGAGAGGTCGGACACCACTCTTCGCAGACGATGCACTCGGTAGCCATCGCCCAGGGCAGGCAGCGCCCGCGATCGTAGAAGGCGAGTCCCAGCTTGACCGGTTTGGTATCCGCGCCAAGCTCCACGGTCCAGCCTTTTTCCTTGGGCGTAATCTCCCAGATCGCTCCCGTCGGACACACCTGCGAGCACAGCACGCAACTGGCCTCGCAGTAGCCGGTTCGGGGTACCAGCATCGGCGTCCAGAGGCCTTCCAGTCCCGCCTCCGTCAGCGTCGGGTGCAGCGCATTGTTCGGGCAGACCTTCATGCACTCGCCGCAACGAATGCAACGTTCGAGAAAGTGCTCTTCATCGAGCGCCCCGGGAGGACGCAGCAGGCGCTCATGGCGCTCGACGGCAAATCCGTTAGTGCTGCGCGCCAGCGGCACGATGGCGGCACCGGCAACCACTCCGCTGAGAAGTTTGCGCCGCCGCAGGTCGGGGCCATCCACGGAACCACCTTCGGGAAAAAATTGGAAGGCCAGCGCGCGGTCCGGACACTCGTCGACGCAGTTGAGACAGAGATGGCACTCGGCTTTGCGCCAGGGGACGCCGCCGATAGGATCGTCGCCCCCCTGGCAATGCATCAGGCAGCGGTTGCAGTCATTGCAGTGCCCGGCCTTTTTCGAAAGGCCGAGGACCGACCAGCGCGACGCGACACCCAGCAACGCGCCCAGCGGACACAGCGCACGGCACCAGAAGCGCGATACGCGAAGATTCAGCGCCATCAAAAAAATGAAGATCAGCCCGAGCAAAATTCCCTGCCGGAAATATGGCTGCTTGAAGCTGAGCACCAGGGCGCCGAAGATGAAGTGCAGGATACTGCCTGCCGTCTGCACCACTCCGAAGCGGCTGTGCTCAAGCGCGTGCAGACCCGCCGTTAGCGCGTAATTCAGCCCCGGCAGAATCGACAGCCCCAGCGAACGCACCAGCAGCGCCAGAGGATCGAACCATCCGGCGATCCCTGTGCCGAAAGCGGCTGAAACCAGCACGACCACCAGGATGTAATACTTTGCGGTTTGCCAGCGTTTATAGCGGTTCGACTCAACCAACTGCTTGCCGCGCTTGCGCTCCGACTTGAGACTGCTGAAGAAGTGATTGAGCGAGCCCATGGGGCAGACCCAGCCGCAGAAGAAGCGTCCCAGGAAGAGAGTCGGAATCAGGACGATCAGACTCCAGAGAAGTCCGTGATAGAGCGAATGCGTGGCCAGCGCGTTGGAAAGGGCCACCAGCGGATCAATCTGGAAGAACAGCCGAACCGGGTAAGGGAGCGCCATGTCGCTCCCGCTTGCATGCAGAGACCCTCGCAGCTCCGTCCGCAGCAGGAGAAACAGAAACAGCAGGAAGAACACGACCTGCGATATCCGTCTTAGCCTTACAGGCTTCACCAAGCGCACTCCTCAATCCTTCCCAACCGCAGGTAAGGAAGGCAAAACCGCGATCCGCCGGAACTCGCCCGGCGAGCGGCGGCCACTTGAGGATGTTCCGCCAATTTGCCCTTCGCGTGCTGTGAGCAAGATCACCTTTTCGGCTCAGCCGGGCGGAATAACGCGATTACGCGAGTTTTCGGGACAAAACGCTAGCGAGCGAGGGGTGGCTTGTATCGCTCATCGATCTCCACCTGGTAGCCGGCGACGAGCCGGTTGGTTTCATTCGCCATGCCGATGATCGCCTGCAGCTCCTGGAACATAGCGTCCGTCATGCCCTTGCCGCGCGCCGACACCGTGTGTGACGCGATGCAATAGCCGCAGCCGTTGGTGACGCTTACGGCCACGTAGAGCAGCTCCTTGGTGAGCGGATCGAGCGCCCCCGGCGCCATGATCTGCTTGATGCTTTCCCAAGTGCGCTTCAGCGTCGCCGGATCGTGCGCAATGGCCTTCCAGAAATTGTTTACCCAGTCGGTCTTGCGAAGGGCCATGATGTCGTCGTAAACGGCGCGAACCTCGGGGCTCGCGTCTTGGTATTCAATCAGTCCGAGTGTCGACATTTTTTCTCCTGAAGCTGTGGCGCGTTCCGCCCTAGCTGTGAAATTTCTTTAGCGCGGCGGCACGAAAATCGGCCCTCGCCTTATCCATTTGCCGCAACACCTGCTCGATCGGTAGGCCGAACGATCCCCGGGCCGCTGGGATCACCGTGTTGCACTCATTGCTGTCCATGAAGACAGCTGCGTCGAGGAGGCGAGCCTCATCCTCCGGGGGAATCGCGATAAATCCGTGCTTGTCGGCGTGGACGAGCTGGCCGGGCAAAATCTTGCGTCCGAACACTTCGACCGGGCAATTCCATCGTACCGGAATCACATGGGCATGGCCGACGCACAGCCGCCGCGCCAGACTCTTCAGGCCCGCATTGGTCATCTCGTCGAGATCGCGAATTGCCCCATCGGTGATGGTGCCGACGCATCCGAGCGCCCGGTGGGTGTTGGACTGCACCTCGCCCCAGAAAGAACCGAAGGTGTTCGGCTTGTCGAGATCCTGGACAACCGCGATCTTGGGGCCGGGAATCGACGCCACGTATTTCAGGTACTCGCCGCGTGCGCCGGCATTTTCCTTGTGTTTGGGATTGCCCGGCTCAACCACCAAGGTGACGGCGTATCCAACCATCGGTCCCATTTGCGGCATGAAATCGCGCACTTCCTCCAGGTTGACGCCTTCATGGGCGTGGTCATGCTTGGTGATCTGTTCCCAGCCGTTGTAAATCGTCGGGGTATTCCATCTTTTCAATTGCAGCAATTCGCTGTGCGTTAGCATTTCGTTCTCCCCAAAATACCCTCGGATGCTAGCCCGCGTATATCCGCCGGGTCAAGCGCCACCCCACATTTGCAACATAAGCATCGACAGCACTCTTATTCAGCGATGACCGGGGCAGCGCGATTCGGGGTGCCGCATTGAGCTTCAGCAGTTCATCTATCTCTCTTCCTGTCTCTTCGGAAAAATCAGGCAGCTCGCGCCGGGAATACAGAGGGAGCAGTACTCGATTTCGAGACAACCCTCTTCCAAAATAGTCATCAGAAATTATCAGCAAAGCAAGCCCACCCACCAACTAATCAACTAACCCAACGGGCCGAGCCTAGAAATTGAAAGTTCGGTCGCCCCAATGGAAGCAACCGCAGCTTTTCATTCCCTGGAGAAGACAAGATGAAGAAGATAGCGTGGCTGTTTTTGGTCGTTCTGGGCTCCATGACTTTAATGCATGCCCAGAGCTCGCAAAACAATGAACATGAGCGGCACGATCTGCCGGTCATCGTGCGTAGTGCAAGTGCAAAACCGTAACACCTGCGACACAACCTGTACTGACAAACAAGGCGCCGCGGTGTTAGTCGACGATCAAGGTACCGTCCATCAAATCGCCGAGAAGTCCCAGCCCATGTGTGATTCGCACATGAATAAGCATGTAAAGGTAAAGATGCAGGCCGTCCCGACGGAACAGAACCGCGAGCAAGAGTTCCAAATATTGCAAATGTCAGAACAAATAGTAGGAGGGTAATCGCCTCCCGAGGATCTCAGGGGTGGGGAGATGCCGCTTCGGCGGGCTAGCATTCCGAGGTTCCAACCGGGGTGCGGCCCATGATTGAAAATCTTCCGCTGGCAAAAGCAGCGGAAGCCTACGCGTTGTACTTAGATGTCTTAAGGTGCCAGGGCAGCAGCAAATCACGCGCTCTGGCACTGCTACTACTGTGGTCCTCCGAACGTCAGCCTCAGTCCGGCCCTTGCCATCACCGGAGGGCCAAGCTGAACGAGCGGCGTGCGGGCAACCTGGTAGCGGCGGTCGAACATGTTCTCGGCCGCGCCATAGAGATCGATCCCGCGACGAATCCGGCGCGAAAGATAAGCGTCGGCCGTGAAGAATCCGTTCAGCGGAAATTGGTTCTGATCGTCGTCGAACTGCTTGCCAACATAGCGCGCTTGCATGGCGAAGGTGAGTGTCTTCGGATTCGAATAGCGCAACTGCGCGGTAGCGACGTTTCGCGGCACCTGGGGCACGGTGAACCCCACCAGCGATGCATTGGCCGGGAAGCTAAGCACCACCGCAGCCGCGTACTGGTAAGCCGTTTCCAGCGTGAGGGTTTTGCCGATCCGGGTTTGCGCTGAAACATCCACGCCTTGCGAGCGCGTCCGTCCCAGGTTCTCTCTCTGACGGGTAATCAGCGCAGCGGTTGACGTGAGGGTTACGTTCGAAACCGGGTCGGTGATGATGTTGTAGAAATAACTGCCGCGCAGCACCAGGCGATTGCCGATGCGCGTGCTCACTCCGGCTTCGCCGCCGGTGAGCCGTTCGGCCACAAGGTTCGGGTTCGCATTCGTCACCACGTTGCCGACGCGAAAGCTGCGATAGAGCTCGTCTAGGCTCGGCGCGCGGAAGGAACGGCCGACGGATGCAAACGCCGTTACTGCGCCGGTGATGGAGTAGCGCACCGCCGCTCGCGGGTTGAAGGCAGACTCATTGCGGTCCGGGAAGAGCGTCGATGCGGCTTTTACGCTGCTCACGATGGGCGTGGTGATTTGGTGTCCATTTTGATTTGCCCAGCTATCCACGCGCCCGCCAATCGAGAGCAGCAACTTCGACGTAAGCCGGAGACGATCCTCGCCGTAAATGCCGATTGTGCGTTGCGAGCCGCCATTGTTGAGATTCGCCGTGGGGGTTCCCGCCGTGTAGGCCAATTCCAGATCATTGCCGCTTACCCACCGCGTATCCATACCCGCCAGTAGCGTTTGCCGGCTGCCAGCCGTGCGCGACCATAAAACACTGGAACCCACGTGCGAGACTGGCACCGTCTGCGAGCGAGTCAGCACCTCGGAATTCCGGTCAGCCGAAACCGAGCTGAAGGTTTGCCAAAGACTTTCAGTTCCGCCGAAAAGGCGCACCCCGAAGCTTCCCAACTTCCGCGAAGTGAAGTCGACCCCGGTCCGCAATTGACGCAGGTCGGCACTGTTGACCTGAAGAAGCGTTCCATTCTGGCGCGCTTCCTGGTAGTAGTTGCCGCCTAAAAAAAACCGCGCATTGCCGCCCGCATTGCTACCCGCACTGCCGCCAAAGATGTGCTCCAGCAGCAGGTCGCCCGTCTGGTGTTCGGAGTTCACCACGGTATCGACCGCGCCGCGCTTGCTCGCCGTCAGCGGCAGGTAGCCGTTGGTGTTGAATCCCTCGCCACTGGCGGTAACATTCCATTTCCCCAAGCGCACCGCGCCCATCGCCGACCCTATCGGAGTGTTGGAGCTTCCGAAGGTCGTATCGGCCGTGAACCGTGTTTCCAGCGGATTCTTGCGGATGATGTTGATCACCCCACCCATCGCTTCCGAGCCGTAAAGGTCCGACTCGCTCCCCTGCACCACCTCGACGCGGTCGATTGCGGAACCCACGAACTGTCCCCAATAGACCCACGCGCCGTACGGGTCAGTCGCGGGAATGCCATCCTCCAGCACCAGCGCCCGGCTGGCGGCGTTGGCGCCCACACCGCGCAAAGACACTCCGCCCGTCGTTCCATTGGTGCTCCATCCCGGCGTGCGGCGGAAGAGTTTGAATCCGGGGACCTCGCGCAAGGCGCCTTCCACGGTCATGGCTCCGCTCGTCTCCAGCTTTTCGCGGTCGAGGGTGGCCACATTGGGCTGTGGCGTTTCACCCGTGGCGTTCACGGTAACGCGTTCTTCCACGCGGCTTAGCGGCAGGGTGATGTCGAGGCCGTCGTGCCGCTCCTCCCCGTGCCAAGCGAAGTCAACCCGGCCAAAGCCAGGCGCGGTAACCGTAAGTGTTCCGGAATCGCCGCTTGCCGCAAATACGAATTGTCCCTGAGCATCCGACTGCGTTCGCAACTTCGAATCCCGTTGGGTGAGCACAATCTGCGCCCCGGCAATCGGCGCGCCAGTGGCATCATGCACGGTACCGCCCACGGACAAACTGGCAGCGCGCAAGTTGCCTGCACCTAGCGTAAGCAGAAAGAGAAGAGCGAAAAGATAGCCGAGGGGAACTCGATGCATTCAACACCTGTGGGGACGGACAACGGGCCTATTAAGGAAAGACGCAGAGAAGCCGACCAGAGTTGCACGAAAGTGATGAAACCTCTAGCGTTCCGTCCCAAGAGTTCGCGCGGTAACCTCTGAAGTGTCATTCTGAACGAGCGTAGCGAGTGAAGAATCCCAGCACCGCATGGGGCTGAGGTGCAGCCGAAGGATTTCATCAAAGCCCGAAGCAGCGCAGGCGGGGACAGATTACTGGGATCCTTCGCTCTGCTCAGGATGACATCCTAAGAGTAATTGCTTTTCCGGGTTGCGCGCGTACAACAGTAGGTTGATTCTTTTGACCGGGCCTGTTCAAATGCAGCGCATGCGGCGAATGTCCTAAGGAGGTCGTCACCGATGGTTGATCCGTTAGAAGCGGCGGTGGTATGCGAAACGACGCAAAAGCTCATCAGGATTCCGTCGATCAATCCGACTCTTGCGCCCGAGGGCGAAGGCGAATTGGCGATTGCCACATTTGCGCGCGCCTGGATGCTGGCGCATGGCATGCGAAGCTGGCTTGAAGAGCCCGCGCCGGGTAGGCCCAACGCGATTGGCGAATGCGGTAATGGCAAGGGGCCGACGCTCGTGCTCTGTGCTCACCTGGACACCGTGTCCGCGACGGGAATGACGCGTCCGCCCTTCGATGGACTTGTCGAGGGCAATCGCGTCTACGGAAGAGGAGCCTTCGACATGAAGGGCAGTGCCGCGGCGGTTCTCTGCGCCGCTGCTTCCGTGGCCCAGCGCGAGATCAATGGAAAGCTGCTCGTTGCTCTCGTGTCCGACGAGGAATATGCCAGCATCGGCGCACAGCACTTCGTCGAACACCACAAGGCCGATGCCTGCATCTTGACCGAGGCCAGCGAGGGCCGGCTCATCCTGGCGCACAAGGGATTTGTCTGGGTGGAAATCATAACCGCCGGAAAGGCCGCGCACGGCAGCCGGTGGGACCTTGGAGAAAGCGCGATCGGCAAAATGGGCCGTATCGTTTCCGCCTTCGAAGACTTCGACCGGGAGGTCTTGCGCAAACGCTGCCATCCGCTGGTCGGACCCGCGTCGCAGCACTGCGCTCTCATCCAGGGAGGAACCGGGCTTTCGACCTACTCCGAACGCTGCTCATTGCAAATCGAGCGCCGCACCTTGCCGGGTGAAAAGACCGAGGACGTGCTGGCCGAGTTGCGCGACGTGATCGCCAAGGCGGGCGAACAAGCCGAATTGCGCTGCATCCTGGAGCGCCCTCCCCTGACCTGCGATCGTGAGCAGGCCATCGCCGGTTTTGTGCGCGAAGCCGCGCGCCAGGTCACTGGACACCTGCCCGAAGAAGCCGGAGTCTCGTATTGGATGGATGCCGCCCTTTTCGCCGCTGCCGGCATTCCAACTGTGAATTACGGCCCGAGCGGCGCTGGCGCCCACGAGGCTGTCGAGTGGGTCGATATCGATTCCGTCGTCCAATGTGCCAACGTATTTGCGAACGCGGCGAAGATGTTCTTTGCCGGTAAAGTCAGTTAGGAGCGGCAAGGGAGCGGCCGCGGGGCGTGGACGGCGGCTCGATTTCGATGCTTACAGTGCAGATAGGCTGAAAAGCGACGCGGCTGAGTAGTATTTTATCTTGAGCAACGACTCAACATAAAAAATACGCTTTGAGGAAGAAACGGCAGCATCCTTTCCGCAGGCAGGCGGCATCTATCAAACTAACAGAATTACACCGGGCGCTTACCACCGATAAAGCAGCCTGCAAATTTTGAAGCTGCTTCTACAAGTTCTCAGATCGTCCTTCCAACTGATGTCACCCTTCTAAATCCTCCTCCACAAACCCCGCGCCCGCGGTGTGTCCGGCGGAAAGGGCTGCTAAAAGGCTGGAGCCGCCTCTTCAAAGACGGATATTCCTACTCTGGTTCGCTCTAGCGATTCTTTGGGCGATTGTGTTTAGGCTTGCTCGCTGGAGGCTTGGAGGCGGGCGATTCTTTTTGCTGATCCAGCGCAAACATCGGCTCCGCGAAAAACTTCTTGAGGAAGCCGGTGGGGATGCTGGCGCTCAGGATGGCGTGGTCTTTTTCCTGCTGAATCTTGATGCTGTCGAATACGGCCTTTACATCGAGATCGTTTCCCGAGGCGTGCAGGCTGCTCTCGATCGACTTGAACATCTCCAGAAAAGCACTCGCCTGACTGGTGAACTGCCGTGCCTGTTGTTCGCCGGGCAGCAGGAATTCAACCTTTGCGTGCACCGCGCCGACGTATCGCACGGATGCAATCACCATGCTGCCATAAGGCAAGAGCACATCGAAGCCGCCAGGCAAGGGGAAGGGATTCGCGGCGCGCGGATCGGCGGGAGCCGTGGGAATCCTGGCGATGGCCCATATCAGGCTGGCGAAGGGCACATCGCGATAGTACTGTGCCAGCAGCGACGGCCCGCGAACGGGCAGCGCCAAGTGCCTGGAGCGGTCGATCATGCCGCGGATGACGCCCGCATCTTGGACATTGGAAATGGCTACGGAGTCGATGTTCAGGATGGCAACGCGCACCGTCCGGTCTTCCACGGGAACATTGAAAATCTCAATGCCCTCGTAGCTGTCCACCGATTGACCAATCTTCCTCAGGTAGGCTTGCACTCGCTGATGATCGAAGTGTCCCACCAGCACCTGCGAGAAGTGATTTTCGGCGGTGCGGCCTTTGACGGCTGTGCCCAGGTGCACGGCAAACGCAGCTTCCTCAAGATCGCGTTCGAAATCGAAGCCGGTCTGGCGGATGAAGTCCTCGTATTCGGGATCGTGCTTCGGGGCGGGTGAGTTGCTGAAAGCGGTCAAGCGATGAATGTTGCGCAGGTTGAGGTAGACGACGGCGTCGCACTCCGGCAACAATCGCGCCGCTTCGGGCGCCGCATGACGGCGAAGCAGCAAGAGACCGGCAATGGCCGCTGCCAACAGCACCAGAACGATGCTGGAGAACAGGAGGCGTTTTGTTCGCGCCATCATTGGCATCTGCACGCGCCCGCCTCGTCAGCAGGCGAAAATTCAAGTAGAATCATGGCCGAAGCTGAATCATAGCACTGCCGGGCGTCGGCGCAGACGGGCGTCCGGAAGGCATGCGCACCGAGGGCAACTGGTTGCGCGCCAGGTTTCGAATGTGCTAATCTTTGTACTTTGTGTGGGCACTAAAGTTTCGGCCGTGTTGTGCTCTAAAGTTTAGTGTGTGTGCTTGTTGTATGGTTCCAGCATCGCTGGCGTAGCTCAGCTGGTAGAGCATCTGATTTGTAATCAGAGGGTCGGGGGTTCAAATCCCTTCGCCAGCTCCAAGTTGCTTTCCGGGTACGCGAGCGCTGGCGAGGGTGTCTGCCGATTCCCGGCCGAATAGGGCGCGCAATCGTTTTTGCAATCCACACGGACCTGCCGGTGAATGCGGCTGCCAGGGCGTCGGGAGATGTCTTGGGTGCCCATAGCTGTTGCGTGTGAACCTGCGGAGTGCCGCATGAGGCTTCGGCCGGTAATGTGCTCGAAGCGGATCTTTGAAAGTTTAGGTCTTGGTTCGGAGCCCTATGGCAGCGCGGCTACGCTCCACCGTAGAATCGGGACGTGCACAGGTGGGTGAGCGGTTAAAGCCAACAGACTGTAAATCTGTCCGCCTATTGGCGTTCGGTGGTTCGAATCCACCCCTGTGCACCAGTATTTTGTTTGCCTCGTTAAGTTCTGAGCGGCGGCGGCAGTTCGGTGATGCGTGAGACGCGAAACGAAGCTATGGCTGGCCTTGGCGATTTACGGCGGGCTGGGCGTATTGGAGTGGCTGACGCTGGACGGGAAAGTTCGTTCAGCGGCCTTGTTGATTTTGGCTTTCTTCGTTGTCCGCACCCTGGTGCAGGACCGCAGGGCAGCCGCGCAAGAGCGCGACGAACGGCAGTAGCGCGACAAGGCCTGGGGAATTGAGCGGGAGTAACTCAGTGGTAGAGTCTCAGCCTTCCAAGCTGTTGGTCGCGGGTTCGATTCCCGTCTCCCGCTCCAGGAATTTGAGTCGCGCGTGTAGCTTGCGCGAATAGAGTTTTGGAAGAGTTTAGAAAGCTGATGTAGCTCAGTTGGTAGAGCACTCCCTTGGTAAGGGAGAGGTCATCGGTTCAATCCCGATCATCAGCTCCAGAGTTTTGTAGTTGGCCGGGTGAGTACAACTTGGCCGCGTCCAAAGCGGCCGATCCAAGTCCTCAACGCAGTACGCAAAATCAAAAGGTAATACTAGGGCAGAAAGCAATGGCGAAAGAGAAATTTGACCGCAGCAAGCCGCACGTAAACGTTGGGACGATTGGCCACATTGATCACGGCAAGACGACGCTGACGGCGGCGATCACGAAGGTATTGCAGAAGCACAACCCGAAGATCGTATTCCGCTCGTTCGACTCGATCGACAATGCGCCGGAAGAGCGCGAGCGCGGGATCACGATTGCGACGGCGCACGTGGAGTACGAGACGGCGAACCGTCATTACGCGCACGTGGATTGTCCTGGTCACGCCGACTACATCAAGAACATGATCACCGGCGCGGCGCAGATGGACGGGGCGATTCTGGTGGTGGCGGCGACCGACGGGCCGATGCCGCAGACCAAGGAGCACGTGCTGCTGGCGCGGCAGGTGGGCGTTCCGTGCGTGGTGGTGTTTTTGAACAAGTGCGACGCGGTGGACGACGCCGAGCTGCTGGACCTGGTGGAGCTGGAAGTGCGCGAGCTGCTGACGGGCTACGGCTTTCCGGGGAACGATCTGCCGGTGATCCGGGGCAGCGCCCTGGGCGCGCTGAACGGCGAGGCGGCGTGGGAGGCGAAGATCGACGAGCTGATGGATGCGGTGGACAAGTACGTGCCGCTGCCGGAGCGCTCAGTTGACAAGCCGTTCCTGATGCCGATTGAAGATATTTTCTCGATTCAGGGTCGCGGCACAGTGGTGACCGGACGAATCGAGCGCGGCAAGGTAAAGGTGGGCGAAGAAGCCGAGATTGTGGGCTTCCGTGATACGCGCAAGACGGTGGTGACCGGCGTCGAAATGTTCAAGAAGCAGTTGGACGAGGGCATGGCCGGAGACAATGCCGGGATGCTGCTGCGCGGGATTGCGAAAGAAGACGTGGAGCGCGGGATGGTATTGGCGAAGCCGGGCTCGATCACGCCGCACACCAAGTTCAAGGGCGAAGTGTACGTGTTGTCGAAGGAAGAAGGCGGGCGGCACACGCCGTTTTTCAACGGGTATCGGCCGCAGTTCTACTTCCGGACGACGGACGTGACGGGCGTGGCGCATCTGCCGGAAGGCACGGAGATGGTGATGCCTGGAGACAATGTGACGATGGAGATCGAGCTGATCACGCCGGTAGCGATGGAGAAGGGTTTGCGCTTTGCCATCCGCGAAGGCGGCCGCACGGTCGGCGCCGGCACCATCACGGAAATCGTTGCGTAGTAGACTTTAATTGTGGCAAGGCGATTCCATCCGCTTTGCCGATTTCTCGGCGGGCGCCAAGGCACCCGCTGATATCCGGGCTTGGACCCGGACAAGGCCAAGCGGCCCTGGCCGCAAGGCGATTAACAGAAGGAGTTCAACATGCCCCGCGAAATCGTGACTTTGCAGTGTACCGACTGCAAGGACAAAAACTACTCGACCACGAAAAACAAGAAGACGACGACTGAGCGGTTGGAGTTCAGCAAGTTCTGCCGTAAGTGCCGGAAGCACACGACTCACCGCGAAATCAAGTAATGCGTTGGCCGAACACAGTTGGCAATTCCGCGGGGAGGAGCCGACGAGAAAAGGCTTCTTGAATTGAGAGGTCTGGTACAGAAACAGGGGCGTAAGCTCAACGGCTAAACTGCCGGTCTCCAAAACCGGACTTGGGGGTTCGAATCCCTCCGCCCCTGCCATCCGCTCGGAGATCCGGTGCGGTGGCGACAGAAGGCAGAAGTAGACGTTCCGGCAAGGGACGCGCTCGATAGGATTTGGCAATGGCAAAGGCAGTGGTGGCAAGCATCGACGACAACAGGCTAACGACACGGATCAAGCATTGGCCGCAGCGGACGAAAGACTTTTACAACGACGTGCGCACCGAGATGAAGAAGGTGACCACGCCGGCGTTAAAAGAGGTTCAGGCCACGACTACCGTTGTCATCGTCACGGTTTTCCTGTTTGGAATTTATTTCTGGGTCGTGGACGGCACGATCAATCGTTTGCTGGAACCGGTCTTTCGTTACTTCGGCCAGCACTAGCCGTGCGGCGATGGCGCGCCTGAGGTTTGCAGGATACCGCTCAAACGCCGAGTTGAGCCGATAGCGTTTGGGGCGAGACAAAATTTATGGAAGAGATTACGAAAAACGAGGGGAGCAGCGGGGACGCGGAGCAGGGCCAGCAGGGCGCGGGATCGCCCGAGACGCCCGCTGTCGTTCCTCCTGAAGTTCCCCAGAACCCGAATCTGAAGTGGTACATCGTCCACACTTATTCGGGGTTCGAGCGCAAGGTCAAGGAGTCGCTCGAATCGCGCATACGCGCTTTCAACTTGGAGAACAAGATTGGCAAGGTGCTGATTCCGACCGAGTCGGTGACCGAAGTGCGCGCCGGCAAGAAGTACACCAGCGAGCGCATGTTCTTTCCCGGATACGTTCTGGTCGAGATGGACCTGACGGGCTTTCGCGGCGGCGGAGAGGGCGATCATGTCTGGCACGTGGTGAAATCCACGCCACGGGTGACCGGGTTCGTCGGCACCGCCAACGATCCAACTCCTCTGAGCGAGGAGGAGGTTCAACACATTATCTACCGCGTTGCCGATTCCAAGGAGAAGCCGAAGCTCAAGGTCAAGTTCGAGAAGAATGAATCGGTACGCATCACCGAAGGTCCATTCGCGACCTTCCAGGGAATCGTCGACGAGGTGAATGACGACCGCGAGACGCTGAAAGTGATGGTAACGATCTTCGGCCGCGCTACTCCGGTCGAGTTGGAATTTGGACAAGTAGAGAAGACGGTAAGTTAAACGAAGGCAAAACGGTCCTTCGCGGTGGCCTTATCCTGAGCCGAAAAGCCTAGACTCAGGGACGCCGACGCGGGTTGGTTCAAGCGAGCCGGTCATGCGGCGGGACCGAAAAATAGAAAGGTTTTTATGGCAAAGAGGGTTACAGGACAAGTCAAGTTGCAGATCGCGGCCGGCAAGGCCACTCCGGCGCCTCCCGTTGGGCCCGCTCTGGGCCAGGCGCAGATCAACATTATGGAGTTCTGCAAGCAGTTCAACGCCAGGACCAACAGCAAGGAGCTCGAAGGGCTGATTGTTCCGGTGGTGGTTTCGGTTTACAGCGATCGGACCTTCACGTTTATCACCAAGACCCCGCCCGCTTCGATTCTGCTGAAGCGTGCCGCCAACATCGCCAAAGGCTCAGGCTCTCCCAACAAGGAGAAGGTTGGCAAGGTTACGGAAAAGCAGGTGCTCGAGATAGCCAAGCAGAAGATGCCGGACCTCAACGCGGCTTCGCTGGATGCCGCGGTTAAGAGTGTGAAGGGGACGGCCCGCTCGATGGGACTGGACGTCGTCGCCGGTTAGCCAAGACTTTCTTGCGGCGCATGCCGCAAGTCGACAACACCACGGCTCACGCTGTACCCCAGTGATTGGGACCACGTAAAGCGTGCGCGGTGGGAGACTAGGAGTGAAAAGTGGGACGTAAAGCTGGGAAGAATATCGACAAGGCGCGCGCCTCCGTGGAGGACCGCCCTTACTCGCTCGCCGATGCGGTTTCACTGTTGCAAAAGGTGAAATTCGCCAAATTCGACGAGACCGTGGATCTCACTCTAAGACTGGGTGTCGATCCGAAACACGCCGATCAGATGGTGCGCGGCACGGTTGTGCTGCCGCACGGACTCGGCAAGTCAAAGAAGGTGCTGGTCATCGCCAGTGGCGAAAAAGTGCGTGAAGCCGAAGCCGCCGGTGCCGACATTGTCGGCGGCGAAGAAATGGTCGAGAAGATCCAGAAGGAAAGCTGGACGGATTTCGACGCCGTGATCGCTACGCCTGACATGATGAAGTCCGTCGGACGCCTGGGCAAAGTGCTCGGCCCGCGCGGCCTGATGCCGAATCCCAAGACCGGAACCGTTACCTTCGATGTGGCCAAAGCGGTGCAAGAGGTGAAGGCCGGCAAGGTCGAGTTCCGCACCGACAAGACGGCGCTGGTGCATGTGCCGGTAGGCAAAATTTCGTTCGACCTCACGAAGCTGGTTGAAAATGCGACCACGGTTGTTACCGCGGTGGTCAAAGCCAAGCCGGCTGTTGCCAAAGGCAAGTACATCAAGGGCTGCACCCTGAGCTCGACCATGGGTCCGGGCGTACCTATCGATACCGCCCCGGTTGAGGCTGCGGCGAAAGCGTAGGACGACAAAAGATTGACCAACAACCCGGCAGAGCCAGAGGGCGTTTGCGCGGGATCTCGAAGGAATCAGCAATGGCTGTCACGAAAGCAAAAAAACACGAACAGGTAAAACAGCTCGCCGGCGAATTGCAGAGCATCAAGAATGGCTTTGTAGCCGAGTTCGGCAAGCTGACGGTTGCCAATGACGATGAACTGCGCAAGGCGATCCGTGGTACCGGCGCAAAGTATCGCGTCGTCAAGAACACGCTCGCCGAGCGCGCGGCGGAGGGCACGGCTTTTGAAAGCGTTGTAAAGAGCCTTGCGGGCCGTACCTCGATCGCCTACACGACAGGCGACCCGGTGACGCTGGCGAAGGCGCTCACCAAGTACGCCAAGGACAATCCGGAGCTGAAGTTCAGGGCCGGAGTCGTCGAAGGCCGCGTCATTCAGGCCAAAGACATTGTGGCGCTCGCCAACCTGCCGTCGAAGGCAGAGCTTTACTCGAAGCTGCTCTTCCTGATGAGCGCTCCGGCAACACGACTGGTGACGGCCGTCAACGCGGTGGGACGCAATCTCGCCGTGGTTCTCAACCAGGGCGTGGAAAAGAAGAAATTCCAGGACGGCGAACCGGCTGCTTAGTTCCGGCCGTCTGTCATGGGTGAATCCGGCGGTTGCCGTTTGGCGGCTGGTCGGGTGAAAAGTTCGGACCACTGGTCTGAGGGTTCGGGGCGGTGAACGCCGCTCCAGAAGTTTTTGTTATCCGTTCGGCCCTGCCGGAAAGGAAGTTGATGTCCTGGCGGGTGCCCCGTTTGAGTGTGTAGAGTTCGTCGCGTGTCTGGCGCGGCGGCGAGATGTCCACCCCGGTAGGTTAATAGCTGTCCGGGTGGTTGGAGCGGGCCTAAGTCACGCAGTGATTGCGTTGCGGCCGTCCGTAGGTCTCGAGCTCTTCCGCAGGCGGAGATAACGAAATCAACACTAAAGAAGAATAACGATCAAGATTGGAGAATCGAAATGGCGGATTTGCAGCAGTTGGAAGAACAGATTGTCGGGTTGTCGCTGCTTGAAGCGGCAGAATTGGTAAAGAAGTTGGAAGAGCGTCTTGGGGTTTCGGCTGCGGCTGCAGCTCCAGTCGCAGTGGCAGCCGCGGGCGCGGCGGCAGCGGCTCCGGTCGAAGAAAAGACGGAATTCACCGTCATGCTCATGGCCGCTGGCGCGAACAAGATCAATGTTATCAAGGCCGTACGCGAAGTTACCAGCTTGGGCTTGAAAGAAGCCAAGGACCTGGTCGACGGCGCGCCCAAGCCGGTGAAAGAAGGCGTCTCGAAGGACGAAGCCGAGACGATCCGGAAGAAGTTCGCCGACGCCGGAGCGACAGTCGAAGTTAAGTAGGCAGGGCCGGTGGCCCGAGTGATCTGGAAGGTATATCCCGGAAACGAGCCGGGCGGTAGCGCCCGGCGGTGATATACCTGAAATGCGCTCGGAGCGTTTTTTGGGATCGCGACCCAAAAAAGTAACCTCTTTAGTGTTGGTTGCGTTACGCTAAGGTGATAACCTTGGAGTCTGGATTGTTTTTGCCGGAGTGGGTGATTTGTGTCTTCCCATTCCGATGGCATGTTTCCGTTGCTTGCGGAACAGCTGTTTTGAGGTTTGAAAAGTTTTGGCAGGCACGTGTGAGATACACGTACAAAGTATTGCTCACAGGGGGCTTAGTTCATGGAGGCAAAGCCCATCCTGTGTTGTTCGGTAGAATTTTGAAGCCGTGGAAGAAAAGCGGTCATCCAAGTGTAGGAGGGCTGCGGCATTCCCGGAATGAGTAGTTGACTACGACGGCCTCTGCGGAGCCCGAGTGCGGGGCGGGAGCTGGGCTGAGTCGTACACAGTTTGCAGAGCGTTGGATTGGCACTGGCGGCCGTTATCTGCGGTGGATGAGGCTAGCCAAGAGACAGGCCTTCAATTAACTGGCGCGGGGAATAAAATATTTCGTTTTCGGTACAAGCGACGAGTACCGGAACGCCCGAGCATTCGGGCCGCAAGATCACAAGACGCCTCGGAAGGCGCCCAGGGAGAGATTTGCTCCCATGGGCGTTTATGGCCGTTTACCCAAACGATCTTCCCGCTTGGTGTGCCTGGGCGGGGATCGCGTTCGACGAGGTGAATCTAGGGTTTTACTGCGATTCCTCGGCAGTTTCAAGTCTTATCCGGGATCATGGCGGCATTCCCGGAGGGATCTCGAATAGACAGCTGTCCACTGGCTGTCGCGGGAGATTCCATTGCAAATGAATTGGCGGCTGTTCTTGGCGCCCGGTAATTGTTCCGGGGTGGCAGCCGTCGTTGCGCGAACTATTCGCGCGGTGGTTCTCGCGTGCGCGTTCCGCGGGAAATTTCTAGGAGCATTCAATGGCTGATAAGATCACTCCCCTTCGTAAGCGACTCGACTTTTCAAAAATTCCAGCGACCATCCAGATTCCAAACCTGATCGAGGTGCAAAAGCGTTCCTACGACCGCTTCCTGCAGATGGATTGGCTGCCGAGCGAGCGCGATGACGCAGGTTTGCAAGCTGTTTTTCAGTCCGTGTTTCCGATCACGGATTTTCGCAATGTCTCCCAGTTGGAGTTCGTCGACTACGCCATCGGCAACTGGGAGTGCAAGTGCGGCCACCTCAAGGGACTGCACCATCTGCGCACAACCTGCCGCAATTGCGGCGCAACTGTGGTTACGGATCCGTTCCACCCGGGCGAAGTGCTTTGCACGAAGTGCGGCACCTATAACGCGAACACCCCCGATTTCTGCAACAAATGCGGCGATCCCGTCGGCTTGCAATTGAAGTATGACGTGGCCGAGTGCGAAGAGCGCGGCATGACATACAGCGCGCCGCTGAAGGTCACGATGCGGTTGACGATCTTCGACAAAGACCCCGAGACCGGCAATAAGACGATCCGCGATATCAAGGAGCAGGAGGTCTTCTTCGGCGACATCCCGCTGATGACCCAGAACGGCACCTTCATCGTCAACGGCACCGAGCGCGTCATCGTCAGCCAGTTGCACCGCTCACCCGGAGTGTTTTTCGAGACCGCCAGCAACCGCACTTATTTCCTGGGAAAGATCATTCCCTATCGCGGTTCGTGGGTCGAATTCGAATACGACCAAAAGAATGTTTTGTATGTCCGCATCGACCGCAAGCGCAAGTTCCTGGGAACGATTTTCCTGCGCGCGTTGGGCCTGCGTTCCGATGAAGATATTTTGCGCACCTTCTACACCGTCGACCGCCTCGCGCTGAAGGACAAGAAGATCTACTGGACGCTGGAACCGGGCGTCGCCCGGCCGACGAACCTGCTGGGCATGAAACTCAGCCATAGGGCTGTCAGCAAGAACGGCGAAGAGGTAGCGCACGCCGGTCGCAAGGTTTCGCCCTCGATCTTGAAGGATATCCACAAGGCCAAAGTGAGCGAGATCGAAATCGATCTCGGTGATCTTGAAGGTGCGTTTACGGCAGCCGACATCGTCGACACCAACACCGGCGAAGTCATGCTGGAAGCCAACACGGAGATTACGGCTGACAAGATTTCAAAGTTCATGGATGCCGGCATCGCCGAGATCGACATTTTCTTCCCGGAGCGCGACGACGTAGGCACGATCATCAGCGCAACGTTGCGCCGCGATTCGGTCAAGACCCCGCAGGAAGCGCTGATCGAAATCTACCGCAAACTGCGTCCCGGCGACCCGCCGACGCTGGATACGGCGACCGCGCTGTTCCACGGAATGTTTTTCGATTCGCGGAAGTATGACTTTTCAGCCGTCGGCCGCATGAAGTTCAACATCAAGTTGTTTGACAACGCCGACGCTACCGATCGCAAGCTGCGCACCCTGGAGCCGGACGATTTCTACGCGACGATCCGCTACCTGCTCAAGCTGCGCAAGAACATCGGCTCGGTCGACGACATCGATCACCTCGGCAACCGGCGTGTCCGCGCGGTCGGCGAACTGATGGAGAACCAGTTCCGCATCGGATTGGTGCGCATGGAACGGGCCATCAAGGAAAAGATGAGCGTCTACCAGGAGATGTCTACGGCGATGCCGCACGATCTGGTGAACGCCAAACCGGTGATGGCGGCGATACGCGAGTTCTTTGGGTCTTCGCAGTTGTCCCAGTTCATGGACCAGACGAACCCGCTTTCGGAGATCACGCACAAGCGGCGTCTTTCGGCGCTTGGTCCGGGCGGCCTGTCTCGTGAGCGCGCCGGATTCGAGGTGCGCGACGTGCATCCGACGCACTACGGACGCATCTGCCCGATTGAAACGCCGGAAGGTCCGAACATCGGTTTGATTTCGTCTCTGAGTTGTTATGCGCGCATCAACGATTACGGTTTTATCGAGTCGCCGTACCGCCGTGTCAAGACTGGGCGTGTGCTCGACTTCATTACCGTGGTCAATGCCGGCGACAGCGACTTCAAGGTTGGCGACCACATCGAGAAGCCGGAGGCGCTTAAGGTCAATAGCGACCTGATCGCCCGCCGAAAACGGCCCATCGATTACGAGCCGTTCTCCTTTTATCTGTCGGCTTGGGAAGAGGACAAGTGGGTCATCGCCCAGGCTAATGCCGAGCTGGACGACAACGGGATGATCGTCACCGAGCTGGTGAACGCCCGCAAGGCCGGCAACTTTGTTCTGGTGAGCCGCACGGAGGTCGATTACATCGACGTCAGCCCCAAGCAGTTGGTGTCCGTGGCTGCCTCACTGGTTCCGTTCCTGGAGCACGACGATGCCAACCGCGCTCTGATGGGCGCGAACATGCAGCGCCAATCGGTTCCGCTGCTTCGCGCGCAGGCGCCGATCGTCGGCACCGGCATGGAAGGCGTCACTGCCCGCGACTCAGGAGCGGTAGTGCTGGCGCGGCGCAACGGCATCATTGATTCGGTCGATTCGCAGCGCATCATCGTGCGCGTGGAGGGCGAACATCACCCGACACAGCTTTCGCGCGAGGTTGGCAGCGACATCTACCAGCTCACGAAGTTCAAGCGCTCGAACCAGAACACCTGCATCAACCAGAAGCCGATCGTCAAGAAGGGGCAGCGGGTGCTGAAGGGCGAGGTGATCGCCGACGGTCCCTGCACCGACCGCGGAGAACTGGCGCTCGGACGTAACGTGCTGGTGGCCTTCATGCCTTGGCGCGGCTACAACTTCGAAGATGCGATCTTGGTTTCGGAGAGGATGGTGAAGGAGGATTACTACACCTCCGTCCACATCGAGGAATTCGAGATCGAATCGCGCGACACGAAGCTGGGGCCGGAAGAAGTCACGCGTGACATTCCCAACGTGAGCGAAAGCGCGCTGCGCGATCTGGACGAGAGCGGCATCATTCGCATCGGCGCCACCGTGAAGGCCGGGGACATCCTGGTCGGCAAGGTCACGCCCAAGGGCGAGACCCAGCTCACGCCTGAAGAAAAGCTGCTGCGCGCCATCTTCGGCGAAAAGGCTGGCGACGTGCGCGATGCCTCGCTCACTTGTCCTCCGGGTATCGAGGGCACGGTGGTCGACGTGAAGATTTTCTCGCGCAAGGGCCAGGAAAAGGACGAACGCGCCAAGCAGATCGAGGCCGAGCAGGTTGAGCGATTGGAGAAGAACCTCGCCGACGAGATTCGAATTCTCACCGACGAGCGCCTGAAGAGGTTGGAGAACCTGCTGGGCGGCAAGGAAGTGCAGGCCGACCTGCACGACGAGCGCACCAACAAGCGCTTGTTGACCAAGGGAGTCATGCTCGACCGCGAGACCATCGAGCGCATTTCGACCCGCAACCTCAAGCGGATCAAGTACAACGACAAAGATCCGCGGGTAAATGAGCAGATCGACGAAATCGAGGAAATGACTTCGCGGCAGATCGACGTGCTGCGCAAGATCGTCCGCGAAAAAGTCGAGAAGCTGCAAAAGGGCGACGAACTTCCTCCCGGCGTGATCAAGCTGGTGAAGGTTTACATCGCCATGAAGCGCAAGCTTTCGGTGGGCGACAAGATGGCCGGACGCCACGGCAACAAGGGCGTCATCGCGCGCATTCTGCCGGAAGAGGACATGCCGTATATGGAAGACGGTTCGCCGGTGGAGATCGTACTGAATCCGCTGGGCGTCCCCAGCCGCATGAATGTGGGCCAGATTCTGGAGACTCACCTTGGTTGGGCAGGCAGAGAAATCGGTCGCAAGATCGCCGAGCTGATGTCCAACGGCACGCGGGCCCAAGCCGTTCGTGAAGGCATTGCGGAGTTGTTCAAGGACATGCCGTTTGCCGCCGACCTCACAGGGCTCGACGATGATGCCTTGCTGAAGGTGGCCGAAGGCATGCAGGACAGGGCCTTCTTCGCTTCGCCGGTGTTCGATGGTTCCAAGGAGAAAGAGATCAAGGCGCTGCTGGAGCGTTCGGGCCTGCCCGCTTCGGGCAAGACCACACTCTACGACGGCATGACCGGCGATCGCTTCGAACAGCCGGTTACGGTGGGCTACATCTACATGCTGAAGCTGTCGCACTTGGTAGACGACAAGATTCACGCGCGGTCGATCGGACCGTATTCGCTCATTACCCAGCAACCGTTGGGCGGCAAGGCGCAGTTTGGCGGGCAGCGCTTCGGTGAAATGGAAGTGTGGGCGCTGGAAGCTTACGGCGCGGCTTACATTTTGCAGGAGCTGCTCACGGCGAAATCCGACGACGTTTATGGCCGCACCAAGATTTACGAGGCCATCGTCAAGGGTGAAGCCGCGATCGAGCCCGGTGTGCCGGAATCGTTCAACGTGCTGATTCGCGAGTTGCAGTCGCTTTGCCTTGACGTCGAGCTGATTAAGGTCAAGGAACGCGTGCCGCTGCCGGCATTGCCGGCTGTCGCCGACTAGCCGCCGCGCGAAGATGCGAATCCGCCAGGGAGCTCCCGCACCATGGCGGATCGAGATCAGGTCAGCGCCGGTGATTGGCACCAGCAACCGCGACTGACGAATTCCGGGAGCCGAGGGCGGCCGCGAGAGGCCGCGACGCCTGGACGCAACAAGCGTTCAGGGAGGAGGCACTTTGTACCGCTCAAGCCCATTTGACCGTGAAACAAACATTGCGGATTTCGACGCTATCCGGATCTGTCTGGCCTCAGCCGAAAAGATTCGGAGCTGGTCGCACGGCGAAGTGACCAAGCCGGAGACGATCAACTATCGCACCTTCAAACCGGAGCGCGACGGCCTGTTCTGCGCCCGGATTTTCGGCCCGGTGACCGATTGGGAGTGTTTGTGCGGCAAGTACAAGCGCATGAAGCACCGCGGCGTCATCTGCGATAAATGCGGAGTCGAGGTCACGCTTTCCAAGGTGCGCCGTGAGCGCCTCGGCCACATCGAACTGGCTTCGCCCTGCTCGCACGTCTGGTTTTTCAAGGGGTTGCCGAGCCGCATCGGCCACATCCTCGACATCTCTCTGCGCGACCTGGAATCAGTGCTGTACTTCGAGGCTTATGTCGTGATCGAGCCGGGCGAAGCTCCCGTCAAAGATCGCGACATTATCAAGGAAGAGCAAAAATTCCGCGAACTCGACCAACAGTATCGTCCTTCCGGCTTCAAGGCCCTGATGGGCGCCGAGGCAATCAAGGAGCTGCTGAAACGCATCGACACCGACGCGCTTTCGGGCGAGCTGCGGTTGAAGATGCGCGAGGAGACTTCGCTCCAGAAGCGCCTGAAATATGCCAAGCGGCTCAAGGTGGTCGAGGCCTTCCGTAAGTCAGGCAACAAGCCGCAGTGGATGATTCTGGATGTTATTCCGGTGATTCCGCCGGAGTTGCGCCCGCTGGTTCCGCTCGATGGCGGCCGTTTCGCGACTTCGGATCTCAACGATCTCTATCGCCGCGTTATCAACCGCAATAACCGCCTCAAGAAGCTGATGGACCTGCACGCCCCCGAGGTCATCGTGCGCAATGAGAAGCGCATGCTCCAGGAAGCGGTGGACGCGCTGTTCGATAACGGACGCCGTGGCCGCGTGCTGCGCGGCGCCAATAACCGTCCGCTGAAGTCGCTGAGCGATACGCTGAAGGGCAAGCAGGGACGCTTCCGCCAGAACCTGCTGGGCAAACGCGTGGACTACTCGGGCCGCTCCGTCATTGTGGTCGGCCCCGAACTCAAGCTGCATCAGTGCGGCCTGCCGAAAAAGATGGCGCTGGAGTTGTTCAAGCCGTTCATCTATCACCGGCTGGAACAGACCGGGCATTGCACCACCATCAAACAGGCCAAGGAAATGGTCGAGCAGCAGGACCCGATTGTTTGGGACATCCTGGAAGAGGTCATCAAGGACCATCCGGTGCTGTTGAACCGCGCTCCAACCCTGCACCGCCTGGGCATCCAGGCATTTGAACCGGTGCTGGTGGAAGGCAAGGCCATCAAGATTCACCCGCTGGTGTGCACGGCGTTCAACGCCGATTTCGACGGCGACCAGATGGCGGTTCACATTCCGTTATCGCCGGAAGCCCAGGTCGAAGCCAGCGTGCTGATGCTCGCGTCGCACAACATACTTTCGCCGGCGTCAGGCCAGCCGATCACCGTTCCCACGCAGGACATGGTGCTGGGCATCTACTACCTGACCAAGGCCAAGGTGAATGCGAAGGGCGAAGGCCGTGCTTTCTCGAACCTGGACGAAGTTCTGCTGGCCCGCGAAGCGGGGGAAGTGGAAACGCTCACCCCGATTCGTCTGCGCTATACGGGTGAAGTGATCGACCTGACGACGGCGTACGACGATCAGGAGATCCTGCACACCGAACCGGTTACGCTCAACCGCCAGTTCATTAACACGACGGTGGGCCGCGCCATCCTCAACGACCGGTTACAGCAAGCCGCTTCGGGCATGCCGTTCATCAATGGCCTGATGAAGAAGAAGGGCGTCGCGCAATTGGTGAATTTCTGCTATCTGCGCTTCGGGCTGGAGACTACCGTCCGCATGCTGGACGAGGTTAAGGAACTCGGATTCCTTGCCGCCACGCGTTCGGGCCTGTCGATCGGCATTGATGACATGGTCATCCCGTCCAGCAAGGCCGCGGTTGTGGCCGATGCGCAAAATCAGGTTATCGGGGTGCAGCAGCAATACCTAGATGGCGCCATCACCAACGGTGAACGCTATAACAAGGTGATCGAAATCTGGTCGGGGGTTACCGAAAAGGTCGCCGACGAGATGTTCAGCGCCATGCAGAGGCGCGACAAGGATGGCGAAATCAATGCTATCTACGTGGCGGCCGATTCCGGTGCTCGCGGATCGAAGCAGCAGATTCGCCAGCTCTCCGGCATGCGCGGTCTGATGGCGAAGCCTTCTGGCGAAATCATCGAGACGCCGATCACGGCCAACTTCCGCGAAGGGCTCACCGTGTTGCAGTACTTCATTTCGACGCACGGCGCCCGCAAGGGTCTGGCCGATACGGCACTGAAGACCGCCGACTCGGGCTACCTGACGCGCCGCCTGGTCGATGTGGCGCAGGACGTCATCATCAGCGAGTACGACTGCGGAACCGTGGATGGCATCTACGTCGGATCGATCGTCGAATCGGGCGACATCATCGAGCCGTTGCGCGACCGCATCGTGGGCCGCGTCTCGCTCGAGAGGATCAAGGATTACGAAGGCAACGTCATCGTGGACATCAACCAGGAGATCACGGAAGACCTGGCCAGCGCAATTCAGGCCGCCGGAATCGAGCGCGTCAAGATTCGCTCGGTGCTGACCTGCGAATCGAAGCGCGGTGTTTGCGTGATGTGCTACGGACGCAACCTGGCATCGGGACGCCTGGTCGAGTTGGGCGAGGCCACGGGAGTCATCGCGGCGCAATCCATCGGCGAACCGGGCACGCAGCTTACGATGCGTACCTTCCATATCGGCGGTACGGCTTCGCGAGTCAGCGAGCAGTCGCGCCTGGACGCCAAGAATAACGGTACGGTACGGTTCGTTGGCGTGCAGACGGTTAAGGCCAAGGCCGGCGACCTGGTGGTGATGAACCGAAACGGTTCGATTGTGGTGGCCGACGACAAGGGCCGCGAAAAGGAACGCTACGCGCTTGTCTACGGTGCGCACATCAAGGTGCAGGAAGGCAGTCAGGTGAAGCTGGGCCAGGTGATGGTCGAGTGGGATCCTTACACCTTCTCGATCATGACCGAAATCGGCGGCGTTGTTTCCTTCAAGGATCTGCAGGAAGGCCTCACCCTCCACGAAGAGGTGGACGAAGTGACCGGTCTTTCCCGTCTGGTCGTGATGGATTCGTCGGACGAAAAGCGCCAGCCCGCGATTGTCGTCAAGGGCGGCAAGAACAACAAGCGCTACCTCATGCCGTCCCGTTCTCACCTCATGATTCAGGATGGCGATGAGGTCTTCCCCGGCGACGTGCTGGCGAAGATCCCGCGCGAAACCACCAAGACCAAGGACATCACGGGCGGTCTGCCGCGCGTGGTCGAATTGTTCGAAGCCCGCAAGCCGCGCGAAACGGCTGTCATCAGCGAAATCGACGGCACCGTCAAGTTCGGCGAAGTCAGCAAGGGCCAGCGCAAGGTCTACGTGGTGACCGACGACGGCAGCGAGCGCGAATACTCGGTGCCCCGCGGCGTTCACATCAACGTGCAGGAAGGTGAGCGCATCCGGGCCGGCGAGCAATTGATGGACGGACCGCTCAACCCGCACGACATTCTTGCGGTCCTGGGCGAGAAGGAGTTGCAGGCTTACCTGGTGAACGAAATCCAGGAGGTCTACCGGCTGCAGGGCGTGACCATCAGCGATAAGCACATTGAGGTCATCGTTCGGCAGATGATGCGCTGGGTGAAGGTCGAGGAGGTCGGCGATACGCCGTTCCTGCTCGAACAGCAGATCGACAAATTCAAGTTCCGGGAAGAGAACGAGAAGGCCATTGCACAGGGCGGACGCCCTGCCATCGGGCGCCCGTTGCTGCTCGGAATCACGAAGGCATCGCTCTCGACAGAGTCCTTCATCTCCGCCGCATCGTTCCAGGAAACGACGCGCGTGCTTACCGAGGCCGCAATTCAGGGTTCGGTCGACCACCTGCGCGGGCTGAAAGAGAACGTGATCGTGGGAAGGTTGATTCCGGCCGGCACCGGCATGGAATTCTACCGCAACGTTTCGCTGGCTCCCGAACTGGAGGCCGCTGCACTCAAAGTGCAGGAGGACATCCAGAAGGAATACGAGGAGCAGGAACGCGCCCTCGAATTGCTGCGGCAGGAAGGCGAGAACGAGACCGAAGAGTTGGCCGCGGAGTAGATTCGTTCAACCCATCGACGACTACGGGGGACTTCGGTCCCCCGTTATTTTTTGCGGACTGTGAACATCGGTAGAGCGGTGGGTATATCCGAATATGAGAATGTCATGGCGCGCGAAGTCGAGCCACCTTTTGTTCCTACTGCTGAAAAACAAAGGGTGGCTCCACGCCGCGCCTGAACAGCTTCTTGCTTATCAAATGTATTTTCGGGTACGCAGAGTGGCTGCTCCGGCCACAGGCGATCGGCGCTCGCCGGTTCTTTTTGCCAAAAACGCTGCGCCGGTTTACGCTTGTACCGACTCTATGCTTCAGTTCCTCAGATTGCTGCGGCTCTCATTCCTAAAGGCCTTTGAGCACGATCAGTTCGCGGTCGCGAAGGCTGCGGCCTACTCCGCCATTTTTACCTTATTTCCGGCGGCGCTTCTGCTGGCCTCCATCCTGGTGGCCTCACAGAGTACGGAAGCCTTCATCCGCGAGATCTCTTACGCCATCGGTCGCATCATGCCTCAGGGTACCCGATCCCCGGTTCTCGCCTATTTCGTAGGTGCCAAGCCCCGGCCTATCGGCATGCTGATCACCACTTCGGTGATCACGCTCTGGACGGCGTCGGGCGTGATGATCTCCTGGATCGACGGCTTTCACAAAGCCTATGGCATGCCGCGCAAGATCACCATTGTCAAAGAGCGCCTGACGGCTTTTCTCATGGTGTTTCTGGCTGGCATTCCAATGGCGTTTGCCAGCTTTCTGGTCGCATTCGGCAACCAGATCGAGCGCTGGATCGTGTACCACTCCGGACACGACTTTAGTGCCTACATCCTGGGCGTCTCCACGGCGCTGCGGTGGATTATCGCAACCCTCACCAGCATTGCCGTAATCGCGTTGGTTTATCACCACGGAGTGCCGCGCACTCAGCCTTGGCATCGCGTGTTGCCGGGAGCGATTCTGGCAACCGTGATGTGGTTTCTGGCGACGGTTCTGTTCGGTTCCTACCTGAGGCACTTCAGCAACTACACGGTAATTTACGGATCGGTAGGTACTGCGATCGCATTGCTGATCTGGCTCTACCTGGTATCGTTTGTCGTGTTGATTGGCGCTGAATTCAATGCCCAGCGGCATCCCCGTTTTCTGTTTGGAGCCCACTCCGAGTTGAAGCCGCCCAACGTCACTTCCGAGCGAGTTTGAATCATGAAATTAAGAACGTCCGACTGGGCAGCGGAGGAAGATTCTGCTCTCGAAATGAAGTCGCGGCGGGCCAAGATCGTCTGCACCATTGGGCCGGCATGCGATTCCGAGGAGATGATCGCGGATCTCATGCGATTGGGCATGGACGTGGCGCGCCTGAACTTCTCGCATGGCACTCACCAGCAGCATGCCTGCGTCATTGAGCGTTTGCGCAAGGTCGCCCGGCAGCTCAACCGCACCATCTGCATCCTCCAGGATTTGCAAGGGCCCAAGATGCGCACCGGCCCCTTGCGCGATGGCAAGCCTGTCTCGCTGACGGCGAGCCGGCGATTCACAATCACCACCCGGCGAGGTGGAGGGTACCTCGGAGTTGGTCTCCACGACCTTCCATGAGCTTTCGCGCGAGGTGCAGGCGGGCAATCGCATACTGCTGTCCGACGGCAAGCTGTCGCTCAAGGTTCTCGATGTCAAGGGCGAGGAGGTTCTCTGCGAAGTCGTCGATGGCGGAATCCTCGGCGAGCATCAAGGCATCAATTTGCCGGGTGCCGTGCTCGGCGTTCCTTCTTTGACGCAGAAGGATTACGAGGACCTGAAGTTCGGTCTCGACCACTGTGTCGATGCCATTGCCGTTTCTTTTGTGCGCAGCGCCAAGGACGTACTCATGGCAAAGGAGGCGATTGCGAGCCACGGCGCCGATACCGTTGTCTGCGCCAAGCTGGAAAAACCGCAGGCAATCGAAAATCTGAATGAAATTCTGGAGATTGCCGACTGGGTCATGGTGGCTCGCGGGGACCTTGGCGTGGAGATGGCGCCGGAGAAAGTTCCCATCATTCAGAAGCACGTCATCGCCCGGGCGGCTGAATACCGCAAGCCGGTGATTACCGCTACGCAAATGCTGGAATCGATGATGCAGAATCCCCGGCCAACGCGCGCCGAGGCCAGCGACGTGGCGAACGCCGTCATCGATGGTACCGATGCGGTGATGTTGTCGGGAGAAACGGCCGCCGGACAGTATCCGCGCGAGGCCGTCCGTATGATGGCGCGCCTGGTGGCAGAGACCGAGAAGCATATTGTGTCTTCGGTCGGCTTGCGGCACAGGCGCAACCACGACCAGCAGCTATCGATTTCGGAGGCGGTTTGCGAGTCGACCGCGCATATTGCCGAAGACCTCAACCTCGGCGCCATTGCGATCTACACCGAAAGTGGTACGACGGCGCGGATGATTTCCAAATACAGACCGCGTGCGGAGGTGTATGCTTTTGCCCATATTCCGGTAGTCTGCAATCGTCTGAATTTGCTTTGGGGGGTTCGCCCCATTGCCACGTCGCCTTTTCACACGGTCGAGGCAATGGTGACAAATGCGGAAGATTTTCTGCTGGAAACCAGTGTCGTTCAGGCTGGAGACGTGATAGGAATTGTAGCGGGCACCCAGAGTACAAGTGGCTCGACCAACTTTGTCCTATTGCACCGGGTGGGGGAACACCGCGAAGTCTGAAACTCCGGAGTGTTTCTGTAGCCGCTCCGGGTTGCGTCTCGATGGTGGCGCGGGCCATGCAATAATTTTCTTGCAAGGAGAAGCAAAGTGATTTTGCCAAAAACGGCTTTCAATAAAGGCGAACGCTTATGAGCAAGTCCGTGCTTTCCCTCGCAATCCTCGAACCCTTGGAAAACAAGGAAGCGGAAACGATCGAGCTTCTTCGCGAGTTTTATCTGTTTATGGCGAGGAAGGGATACAGCCACGATCTGCTCTACCGGGATGGCAAGAATGCCAGCCGGTTTGTGCACCTTCGTATCTGGAAATCCATCGAAGTGAGGCAAGAGGCGCAGGAAGATCCCGAGGTTCACCGTTTCTGGGTGCGACTTCCGGAAGTGTGCGTGATCACCACCACGCACCAGAACCTGGAACTACTGTTTTCTTCCGTAGAGTTGGCATCCGAATAGCGGAGGACAGTGCGGGCTGGTATTCCACCATTGCAAACACTTCGCTTCCTCAAAACCGAAACGGGGGCGGAGCGCGACCCACAGCCTGAAATACTGAGACTCTGTCAGATCGTGTCTCAGCTATTACAAATCACAGCTCACGATTGCGGCGCATTCGAGCGTCTCTTGCGATTCTTCGTAAGCGCTCGCCCCAGATCGGGAAGGAACTCTTTCACTACGCTGAACGCGGCGTTGCTGCCCATCGTGATTCCGAAGCTGACGGCCCCATCTCCGGCGCTACTCTGACTCGGGGGCAGCCAAAGGCGCGACAAAAAAGCACCTGCTGCTACGCCACCTACTTGGGAGATAGAGAAGTTCCGGCTTCCATCATTGTGGCGAGCAAGAACACTGCTCGCTAGCGCATACGCGGTGCGTGACCAAATGCCCTTCTTGCCAGAATTGAAGTAGCGGTTGTCCTCATGCAATACGCTGGCCGCGCCGAAGGTTACCGAGCGTTGGATTGTATACTGTCCCACAATGTTCGCAAATCGCTTGCCATAGCCTGATGCCCCCTGCTCCCACTCTTGAGGCTTGTCGTTCCATTGATCGATTCCGGCGGAAATCCCCGCCTTCGCGTAGCCCACCGGGTTCACCAGTGTTTTGAGATAGATCTGGGTTCGTTCTCGCTGGGTTAATGGCCGGAAATCACTCGCGGTGTTCGTTCCGGCCATGTTGAGATAGTTGAAGAGATAGTCCACCCCCTTGCTGAAAGGGCTAGGCTTCTGCGCGGTGGTGTCGAGGCTTTGACTCTGTGCCGCCAACAGTGACGTTAATAGCAGAATCAAAACAATGAGCCCGCCCGCACGGTTGTTCATCATAATCTCCAGCGAGTGGGCAAACTCCTCGGCGTCATGTGGATAGGTTTTTGCCGATTCCAGGGCAGCGGGGAGAATAACAACATCCACACGGCGGTTGGCGCCTGTGTGAGTGTGTTGGTCATTCTGCTGGGCCGGAAAAGGTCGCGCTGTTAGTGTAGCCCTGGCCTCGAGAGCGCCTCACCTCGCATTATTCGCCGTCCGAAAATCCTTGAAACCGTCCGGCGCAGCCTGCGATTGTGGCGCAGGGCTGGCCGGAAGGCCTCAGGTCGCGACGGACAGGTCGGCACAGTCCTGACCCGCCGCGGATTAGGCTGCTTTAGATCGTGTCTGCTTCGAGGCCTCGAACGCATCCCGATAGCCCCGCGCGATCGATCGAACTCCGCGCCCGATTTCCTCGTACACGTCGTCATCTAAATTGGCCAGGGACACGCGCAATGACCAGTCGGGCGCATCAAAGCCCCCGCCGTTCAGCAGTACGATCCCGTGGTCCTCGGCCAGACGGAAGGCGAGGTCGAGCGGGTGAACATTCTTCTTGAGGTACTCGACGGCCTCCTCGCCAATGTTCTTGCGGGCCCAAAACTCGAAGTCGATCAAGCCGTAATACGCGTCGTAGAGCGGGTTCTCGGGGAGTTCCAGGCCAAGCCCCTCAAGCAGAGCATGCACGCGACGATAGACGATCTCGCGACACGCATGCTGGTACCGCTTCGCGGTATCCATCAACTCGGCCAGGGAAAACATACTCATCATGACCTGCTGCGGCAGAGAAAGCCCGGCTGTATGGTTGAGCGCCACGTCACGGCTGTCCGCGACGATGCGATCGATGAATTTGACCTTCCTCGGTTCGAGTGTCAAAGGGCCGTAGCGCTTATCGAGCGCCTTAAGCTCTTTGTCCGGGAGCTTGGCGATCATTTTGTCAAAGATATTGTCTTCGTGGACAGCGATGACGCCGAGTCGCCAACCTGTCGCGCCGAAGTACTTCGAAAAGGAATACACACCGATGGTGTTATGCGGCAGTTCGCCCAGCAGAGACCGGAACTCCGGAACAAAGGTCCCGTACACATCGTCTGTTAAAACCATTAGGTCAGGACGCTTGCTCTTCACCAAGTTTGCGATCTTGCTGATGGTTTCCGCGCTTAGGGCTACGCCTGTCGGATTGCCCGGATTCACGACGAAGAACGCCTTGATCTTGGGATTCTCCAGCTTCTTGAGTTCCGCGTCTGTGAACTGGAACCGGTTCTCCTGGGGAGCCTGGATGTTGACCACGTTCAGAGCGTAGTCCTCGAGATGGGTCATCTCGATGTAGGGTGTGAAGATCGGTGTACCCAGCGCGATGGTATCGCCAGGAACAAGCAGGCGATTTGCTTTCAGCGACTTGAATAGATAGCACATCGCGGCCGTGCCACCTTCCACTGCATAGAGGTCAAACTTGCCGGAAGGCCGCGGATCTCCGCACATTGCCCACATCAGGTACTCGTGCGTGATGCGCTCGTTGTGCACGAGCATGCGGTCGGGAACCGGATAGTTGTCGCCGATAATCGAGTCCACGAGTTCGTGGACGAAGGCATCCGGCTCGAAGCCGAACGTCTTCACGGTAAACGGCACCATCGACGAGAGGAAAGAGGCACCGGGCATGTCGGAGTGCTTGGTGAGCCAAGCCTCAAGACGGCTTGCGATACCCTGCGCCTGTGGCATTCCGCCGAGACCGGCAGGATGCTCCATGACACGTTTGCTCTCGGTGATCGCGAACTGACCGAGCAGGAAGTAGCCCTCACGTGGAGCCGTGGCAATCCAGTTTGGGTTGCCGCGGCCAGCATTGAGAAAGGCCGATTGCGTGGTTCTCGAGGTCTTCTTAGCCAGCTTGATCAGCTCATCTTTGATCTCGAATGGGCTCAGAGTCTCGAAATTGTGAAGCTCCATAGTGTCCATGGTTATCTCCTCGGTTCTTTCAAAGATCGTCATGTCAACAGCATGATGACGACCATGCCCCAAATCGTAAGGAACGTATTCCCAACTGCGTAAGTGACGGTGTAACCGAGCGCAGGGACTTGGCTCTTGCCAAGGTCGCAAACCAAACCCAGCGAAGCGGTCGTCGTGCGCGACCCAGAGACGATGCCGAGCAGAAGCGCGTCATGGAAGCGGAAAATGTACTTGCCGATGAACATGCCCAAAATAAGAGGCACCGTCGTCGCCAAGGCTCCCCAAAGGAACAGGCCAATGCCCTGCGTCCGCAAACCGTTGATGAAGCCCGGGCCGGCTGAGATGCCGACCACGGCAATGAAGATGTTGAGGCCCACGGAGTTCATGAACCAGACCGTGGGTGACGGGATCCGGCCAAACTTTGGGCGCACGGAGCGCAGCCAGCCGCCCACGAGCCCTGCAAAAAGTGCGCCGCCAGCGGTCGACAGCGTGATCGGTACCCCGCCCACCTTCCAGACGAGCGACCCGATAAGCGCGCCGATCACGATTGCCGCGCCGACGAACGCGACGTCAGTGACGTCGGTCACCCTATCCGGAACGCCCAGCAACTTGATTGTGGCGGCCGTGTCCTGAGTGCGGCCGACCAGTGTCAAGACGTCGCCGCGATAAATCTTTGTGTTCGGCAGGATCGGAATGGAGGTAGCAACCGCGCCCCGCGTGATCTTCCGCAGAAAGACGCCGCGGGCACCGGGCAGCCCGGCGAGTTCAGCAAGAGTCTTCCCGTCGACCTCCTTGTTGGTCACGTAAACGTCAACGCCCTCTATCGGCACGTTCAGCAATTCGGGATCGTCAATCTCCTGCGGCATAACGTCGACGAGCGCTATGCCACCACCTGAGGCGGCCACCGTCCTCATGCGTTCGCTCATAATTTTCACGAGCGCATCGCGGGCACCTGCGACCGCCACCAGGTCGCCCTCGCGCAATACCGTGTCCGCGGTTGCTTCCTCAATGACCCCGTTACGACGCAGGCGCAGGACAAAAAGGCGCGAGTGCGGAACCATCGCCTCGGCTTCGGCAGCCCGGAGACCATTGGCTATCCCGCCAGGCTGTACGCGAAACGCGCGCAATTCCCAGCGATGCCAAGCAGAGCCAGGCCCACCAAGCTCTCTGGCGCCGCCGTACTTCTCCTCATAGTCCTTGCACGCGGCGGGGAGATCGATGCGGAGCAGCGCCGGGCCGACTAGGGCAATTATGATTGCCGAACCGACGGTGCCGAACATGTAACTCACTGCGTAGGCGATCGGCATCGAGTCGAGAAGGTTCTTAGCCTGATCTCCAGCCAAACCCAGACGGTTGATAGCGTCGGTCGAAAGACCCATCGCTGCAGAGATCGTTTGTGATCCTGAATACAAGCCCGCTGCATAGCCAAGGTCGTAGCCCGCGATCTTGACGATCACGACGGTAACTAGCAGACAGAGGACACATTGAACCACGGAGAAGACGGCTTGCGGTAAGCCGTCCTTGGCGACACCTCGGACGAACTGCGGGCCGACGCTGTAGCCGACGGCAAACAGAAACATGAGGAAGACAAACGCCTTTAGGGGCGTCGAGATTGTGATCCCCAGCTGTCCTATCACTACGCCGGCCAGCAGGGTTGCTGTGACCGAGCCCAGTCCGATGCCACGGAAAGTAAATTTGCCGAAGTAGTACCCGGCGCCGAGCACCAGAAAAATGGCGATTTCCGGGTACTGTCGAAGGGTCGCAGCGAACCACGTTGCTATACCCATTGTCTATCTCCTTATTACGTCCGGGGCTTCGCGCTGCTCGGGTGAAGCCATCGACCCCGCCAGTGCAGCCTTTCCGGTCTGAGCGCGCCGTGTACCGCTCGATAAGCCCGCTACAGCAGCGCTCTCGACATCGAATTTGCGAAGCCAGCCTATCGTGCCGCAGGTCGGCCCAACTGTGAACCCCGAAAAATACTAGTTTCGGAAGCGAAAGAATACTCGAACCTTCAAGATAGGCAATTATTTGTCTACTCGATGTTTAGGGATGGTCTAGCAGTTTTACCAGTGGCAAGTCGGTCATACTTCTTCTACTGTGTGCCGATGTTTCGATGCTAACGTGGTACTGATACCAATCACATTTGGGATTCGCTTCTGACACAAATCGTCGACAAGCCACTCCGGTGGTCAACTAGCTGCTGGACCTCCAGCACGAATCTAAAATAGCGGAGCAGCTTTTGATGAGCCGATCCGGCAACAAGTACCTAAGTGACAAGGGGCGCCTCGACCGGAAGCGGTATGAAAAGGAACTGCGTCGACTGCAAGCTGAACTGTGCAGGTTCCAGGAATGGGTGAAGTACAAAGGCCTGCGCATCATGATTGTGTTCGAAGGACGAGATGCTGCCGGAAAAGGCGGAACCATCCGCGCGATTACAGAGCGCGTGAGTCCCCGTGTCTTCCGCGTTGTGGCACTGCCTGCCCCATCCGATCGTGAAAAGACTCAGATGTATCTGCAGCGCTACATCCAACACTTTCCCGCTGCCGGAGAGGTCGTAATCTTCGATCGTAGTTGGTACAACCGTGCCGGCGTCGAACGCGTGATGGGCTTCTGCACGAAGGAGCAGCACAAGAAATTTCTTGATCGCTGCCCGCTAATGGAACAATACATCGTTGACGGCGGGATCACCTTAGTCAAGTACTGGCTGGAAGTAAGCGAAAAAGAGCAGCAGCGCCGCTTCGAGGCCCGCATTCAAGATCCTCTTCGCCAATGGAAGCTTAGCCCGATGGACTTGGAATCGTTTCGCCGATGGTATGAGTATTCCCATGCGCGGGACGAAATGCTCGCAGCCACCGACAGCAAGCACGCACCGTGGCACATCATTCGCTCCGACGACAAGCGGAAGGCACGCCTGAACTGCATCTCGCACTTTTTGAGCATGATTCCATACGGCACGGTTCCGCGGACCAAGACCAAGCTGCCCGACCGGAATAACAAAGGGAGTTACGACGATCAGGCCTCCCTGAACGGGAGACAGTTTGTCCCTGAGAAGTACTGATCCCGGAACTTGTGCGGGCGCCGCCGTTGTCTCTACTCTCGCTTGAGATGCCTGAAGTGCGCGTTACGGCCTGCCGAGCCAAGAGTACTGCCATGCAAGCGACACATTGTTATAGTCTCCGCCGTGAGTGATGTAGGCGCCATGGTTGTAGCTGACCTTCAGAGACTGGTGCTTGCCGACGGGGATCGAGGCCGTGCCACCAATGCGGGAGTTCTTCTGAACCGTGAGGGCGTTCTCTACACCGTTCAGGCTCGTGCGCCCACCGTACCAGAAGTTGCCATCGAGGGATACCCAGAGCCGTCGACTGCGGCCGAAGTCATGACTTAGGTGTCCCTCGAAGGCGGCAATCGGAGCTTGCGACTTGGTATTGATTCCTGTAACAAACTCGTTGTGTGAAAAGAAGTTCGCATTCGTGGTAAAAAACCACCCAGCTCCGTATGCATCCACTACCCAACGGCCCCACCTTCGAGATAAACCGACTTCAGGTTTGAAGGCCCAGCGATTATTTCCAGGATTGATCAAGAGAGTGGGATCATATTGGCCAGTCGGAGCGAGCACTTTGAGACTGGTCCCCAGTATAGTTTTCTGACGCCACGACAGAAACTCTCCCGCCGACATGGCGGGCCCACCCTTGAGATTTACAGATATCCGAAAGCTGGCGTCCATCAATCCGGAACGGCGAGCCTTTCCAGGAGTGCCATTCACGTTTCCCTCGAGGTGCGCAACAGTGTAGGGTAAGGTCGCGGCGATATTGGCTGAGCGGCCGAAGAAGCCGAAAGCATGATAGTACGTGAGAGCTGGAATATTAATTCTCGCCGTCACGTCCGTAACCGGGATTGCACTATCGAAGAGCACATTGCCCTGGTAAAACGAGTAAGTAACAGTGACTGCATTTGCGCGAACTGGAGTGATGACGTAGGCGCGCGGCGCAAGGTCCTGGGCCGAACACCGGGCAACAGCGAGCGAAACAGCGAGGAGTACGGCTATGCTCCATCGCTTTGTAGATGGGTGGATCATGCTCAGCAAGTGGCCTGGCGAGTCGCAAAGACTTCTTCGTTGACTTAGCACAATGTGTTTGCGGCCACTAATGGGCGTGCGTAGGGACCAGACGGCCTTACGCAAAGTCATAAGGTTTGATCATGTCATAAGGAAGACGACGATGGTGCCCCACGTGGTCAAGAGTATATGACCGAAAGCAACGCTATATGAGTAGCCGAGCGTTGCTACCTGGCTGCCGGTTTTCTCTTGCACGGCAGCAACGCCGGCAATCATGGTCTGAGCACCGGCTATCCCCCCGAGAAGTAGCACTGGATTAAGCCTCAGAACATAGCGCCCGAAAAACAGGCCTGAAATGAGTGGCACGAGAGTGACCACAATGCCGCCAAGGAACAGAACATAGCCATACTGCTTTACGGCACTCACAAAGATTGGACCGGCCTTAAGCCCGACCATCGCCACAAAAGCCGCTAATCCGATCGATCGCATGAAAAGGATTGCTGCATCAGGGATCTGTCCGAACCAAGGCCGTACGGACCGCATCCATCCCACGATCAGCCCGGCAAGCAGAGTGCCGACGCTTGTGCCAAGGTTGATTTTCAGGTGGCCTATTGGAAAAGTGACAACTGCTCCAACCAAGACGCCAACAAACACGGCTATGCCGAGGATGGAAAGGTCGGTTTCTTCAACTGGCCGGATCACCTGGCCTACCACAGGCGCCAGCCTCTCGACCGCAGCTTCAGATCCGGTCACATGAAGTATGTCGCCACGCTCGACGACCGTTTGCGTCCCGATCGGCAGCGATTGGTCAGCCCGTGTAATGCCGCGAAGGAGGACGCTGCGCGCCTCATCGACGCTCTCTGCGATGTCTTGGAGAGTCCTACCAGCTATGGCCTTGCTTGTCACATACAAGTCAAATGACGCCACTGGGATCTCCAGAAGTTCCGGATCAGCGACTTCGTTTGACAGAGGGCCCAGCACCTTGACCAGAATCTCAGTTCGCCCGAGAACGGCTACTGTATCTCCTGCCTCGAAAACCGCCGTGGCAGTAGGCGAGAAGATGTTGCCTTGCCGTCGAATTCGTTCCACAAAAAGACGAGCTCCGGGCACAGACTTCTCAGCGTAGGCGATCGTTTTCCCGACAATCGGTGCATTCTGCGAAATTGTGTATGCACGACAGCCGATGGGCTGCCATGCTGAATAGACCCCTAGCTTCGAACGTCGTATTCCCAGACTCGTTTCCAGCTTCCGCGATTCCTTGACTAAGTCAATGCCAAGCAGCTTTGGTCCGAGAGTACCGCAGCACCAGATCACGCCCATGGTGCCGAAGATATAGCAAATCGCGTCTGCAACAGCAACGTGTCCAATCCACAGCTGTTTTTGCTCGTCAGTAATCGACAAACCTCTAATTGCCTCGCTTGCAGTGCCGATTGCGGGCGATTCAGTCAGCGAGCCGGAAAGTAAACCAGCGGAGAATCCCGGGTCGAGTCTCAAGAAGTGTGCTACACCGTAAGCCGTTAAGAGGCCAACCACCGGGACAAATACTCCGAGTATCGCCCACCGTAATCCATCTCCTTTGAGATTACGAAAGAAACTGGGCCCGACCGAATAACCGATTCCAAACAGAAAAAGCAGAAACAGAATCGATTTGGCCTGGTCGGACACGGGCACGTGAAAAAAGTTTCCGATGAAAATACCTCCCAAGAGCGATGCTGTCACTACGCCCAGACCGACGCCGCGATACTTGATCCGCCCGACCAAGTAACCGATGCCGACCGCAAGGTAGACTCCCATCTCTGGATACTTTTCAAACAACTTTGCTAGCCATTCCATCGCGCATCCTTATGCGAATCGTAACCGCATTTCAATTCTGTTCATGTTTAGGGTTTGTAAACACCTAATAGAACTGAGCCCGGCCGGTCGGGGCGGGTGTCGGTTCAGGCAGCGGGCATTCGCCTCTGCGTTGTGCGTTCTGCTGCATGCAGTCGCTCTACGCCTTTGTCGATTCGGGAAATCGATTCGAGAAAAGACGCTTTCAGCAGCTTCAGTCCGAGAGTGGCAGTGTAGCCGTGGATCTCCTTTACATCGAGTTTGCGCATGAATTCAATCGTTTCAGTCGTAACTACCTGGCCTGGGACCATAATCGGAAATCCCGGGGGATACGGAATCACAAAGTTAGCCGAGACCAACTCCGGTCCATTTGTGAGCCGCTTATCAATTTCCGGGCTAAAGAGGTTCAAATGTTCGCACTGTTCTTCGCGATACGCGGCAAAGAAGGCGCTTCGCATATCACCCTCGCTGGTGACACTGTCAGGGTTCTCCAGAAAACTATTATGGAAATAGCTGAAAGTCGGAAGATCGGGCACATCTTCCATCAGGGATTTCACGCGTGCCTTGAAGGCGTGCTGTGCGGTGCTTCCTCCCTGCTCTAGTCGTTTGTCAATTTGTCGTGAAATTTCCACGAGCACCTTGATCAGGTGAGCAATGTCGCTCCGAGTGTTGTTGATATTGGTCTGGAGCAATACGCTATTTCGTGACGTTTTGTTGAGTTGAATGTCGTACTCCGCAGCGAGCGTATTTTTGAATTGCGTGCCATCGAAACCGGCAGAGCCACAGACGAGAGTGAGGCGCGTGACGTCGAGAGCGAATTCGTCTTCGCGGAGTGCTTTAACCGCACTCGCCCAGTTCGATCCGGGGTTGAGATAGTCCACGAATCCAGAGGAGCGGAATTCAGCAGGAATCATTTCGTCGGCGCCGAGCACCCGGAAATACTTAGAGACGAGCGAATGAGAGTTCACCTCGCGACGTACGTCCAATGCCAACTGAATGGCCCGGTTGACTAACTCGTATCCTTCAAGTTCCATCTGGCGCCGAGCGACATCGAGCGAGGCGATAATCTGGAGATTGGGCGAGGTCGAGGCGTGCGTGAATACAGCCTCGTGGAATTGCTCCTCCACCGTGTGATAGTCCTGGTCCTTAACTAGAACCATTGATCCCTGCCGCAGGGACGACATCGATTTGTGCGTTGAGTTTGTCTGATAAACACGCAGGCGCACTTTATCGGGGTTTGCTAGCAGGCGCGTTTCCAAAAGGCTCTGATCAGCCGGGTCTGTGCCGAGCTTTATTGCTTGCTCTTCATAGGCGGTGCGATAGGCGGGATCCTTAAACTTGCGTTCGAGAATTGCGGCCGCGCCCATAGCCGTGCGGCGACGGTAAAACGGACTCCACCTTGCGAAGCCAAACCACGCTTCATCCCATAAAAATATAAGATCAGGTTTGATCGCGAGGCACTCTTCCATGACTCTCTCAACGTTGTAAATGTGGCCGTCGAAGGTGCAGTTAGTGAGTACTAGCATCCTTGCCCGGTCCAGCCGCCCCTCGGCTTTCAGGTCGAGCAGCGCCTTCTTGATCGCCTTCAGAGGCACCGCTCCATACATTGAGTACTGCGTGAGCGGATAGGCTTCAATGTACAGAGGAAGTGCGCCCGACAGCACCGCGCCGTAGTGGTGGGATTTGTGGCAGTTGCGGTCGACCAGCATGATGTCGCCGGGAGCCAGCAGTGCTTGTTCCACCATCTTGTTAGAGGTGGACGTGCCATTGGTGACGAAAAATACATGGTCCGCTCCAAACGCACGGGCGGCTTTTTCTTGAGCGACCTTGATAGTTCCCGTGGGCTCCAGTAAGCTATCCAAGCCGCCGGTCGTTGCCGATGACTCTGCAAGGAAAAGATTCAGTCCGTAAAATGCTCCCATGTCGCGAATCCAGTTCGATTTGAAAATGGATTTCCCCCTTGCTATTGGTAGCGCATGAAAAGTACCGATCGGACGTTGCGCATACTTTTGGAGATTATCGAAGTAAGGAGTGTCGAATCTGTCCGCGATTGCGTCCAGGATGCTGAGATGCACCTCGAGAGGCTCCTCACCCAGATAGAAAACTCTCCGAAAGCAATCTGCTCCGACATCGCCGGCCATTTTTTCCACCTCGCCGGTGCTTAGCAGAAAGATGTCAAGTTCAGGGCGAATTTGCTTCAGCGCTTGTGCGAGCGTCAGGCTGTAGTTGCCTGAATCAGTAGCGACACCGGTTGCGGCCAGGTGCGTAGCCAGAAAGTCACGGAGAACTGGAATGTCGTGGGCCGAAGCGAAGGAAAATCCTTCAGAAATAACCACAGCTTCCAGGTTGCCGTTGAGAATCGCTCCAAGCACAGCGTCCTCAAAATTGCCGACAAATACCGATTCGTAGACGAACTTGTCCTGAGGTCGACGTAGCTTCCGCGATTCCACAGCTATCGCCGGCCATGCGGCCGGGCGAATTGGAGTTACCATCAACACTTCGAAGTAAGGCCGGTGCGGAGCGGGTTCTTCGCTGCCGAGTGGCAAGCGGTCCTCCAGGCTGAACGCAGCCGGCTCTTCGCTGTCCCAATCGGCATTATTAGTACGGTAGGAACGGGTCAGCAGTGCAGAACCAATTGACCGTACCAGACGCACTGTACCGCTGGCATCTCGCGCAGCAATGCGGTCTTCCAGCTTTTTCAGTACTACGGAACCGGGATATGCGAAAAACTCTTCCCATTGACGCAGCTCGCGGAATGTCGCGGATACTGCGGAACGATGAACTTCTTCGCTGGTATTCTGCTGGTTGACTGATGCCTCCCACTTACGCGCATACTCCAGAAGAGCGCGCCAACGATCAAAACGCGCTTCAGCCACCGTGAAGAATTGGTCTAATCGAGCGTTCGAGGCCTTTGTAGCGGGACTCGTATTCATGAATCGTTAGTCCTTTCTAGCGGGAGGCTCGCAATAACGATGAATGCCGACTCGCCGCGATGTTGCAGAAAGATGAATCAGTTCGCCCTTACAGGCAACTGGCATAATTGCTAGGCAGAGGTGAAATGAGGTGGCAGGGCGGTGTCGACGCGTGGATAAGCAGTCTTGAACAGGCAGAATTAATGCTGGCGCAACCTAGAGGCGACAGGGGAAGAGATAAATGCCGTCCCTCGGCAACCGCGCGGCGCCGGCCGCGTCCGTCCCTTGTGGTTGAACAACAATTCCAAAGAAGCGGGAACTGCTAAACGTCCTAAGCGTCTTACTAATCGGGCATCTCCCGAACAGTCCTTGGCCTTGCCTTTTTGATCTCGCTATCCTAAAGGTGCCTGCCCGCTTGCTAAATGGATATCCACCTACGCCTGTTTGAGCGAGGCGGTGTCGAGAGGGTCATCGCTCCCCGCCCCACGCAGATCTCGCTCGGCTACGGGTACACTGATCCGGACCTTCGTTCCGCCGTTAACTTTGGATTCGATGCTAATTGTTCCTTTTACCAGCTGAACTCGCTCTCGCATGCTTACAAGGCCCAGTCCTCCCGCGGCTCGCGCGACTCCCGGATCAAACCCCACGCCCGCATCGCTGACCTCGAGCTCAACTTCATTTGGAGATCCTTGTAGCGACACTTCGAAGCGGCTCACGCCACTATGTTTCATTGCGTTGCGCAATGCTTCCTGAAGCACACGGAAGACACAAAGTGAAACCTCTCGGGGCAGGGAATCCGAAACGTTGGCCGTGGTGAACTCCACCGCAACGCGGTGTTGTTCCGAGAATTCCTCACAGAAGCCCCTTATGGCACCAGCCAAGCCGAGGTAATCGAGGTTCGAGGAGTGAAGTTCGTGCGAGAGTGCCTGAACGCTACGGGCGATCTCTGCGCACTCTTGGGAAGCCTGCCGTATTTTGCGAATGCGCTCCAACTCAGGAGCCCTGCGTTCGATCTGAGCTGGTGAAGACTCCGAAGTTGTCAGGATTCGATCAAGTTTGATCGAAAGCACGATGAGGTGCTGGCAAATGTCGTCATGGAGCTCCCTTGCGATGCGGGCACGCTCCTTCTCCTGGACTTCGATTAATCGACCGCCCAGCTTTGAGAGCTCTTCCTGTGCCCGTTTCTGATCTGTAACGTCAATCGCCGATCCAATAAACCCCGCAAGTGAGCCGTCGGCAAGATATCGTGGCGTTGCGATATTGAACATCCACCGGTAATCTCCTCCGCGCGTTTTCAGCCGGAACTCCGTTCGGTCTGGGATTAACCCATCTCCTTTCGCGAGCCCTCGCAAGTCCTCCGGGTGGATATACGCCTTGAAGCCAGCACCAAGTCCTGCGTTCGGCTCAGCACCCGTAATCTCACGCCACTTGTCATTTAAATAAATGAACTTGCCGTCCTTATCGCACATCCAGATCAGGGCTGGTGCCGTGCCCGCTATCAACCGGAACCGCTCTTCGCTTTCGCGGAGGCTTGCTTCGAACTGCCGTTTCTTTGACCGTTGCCGCAAGAGGCCAAGGATCAGCAACGCCTGAAGAATAACCACTATGCTGCCTGCAATAATGACCTCCTTATACCGCGTCCACATGTCCGGCCTTCGATGCAACACAACACTGCCAGGCGGCAACGCCGACTCTGGAATGTGCCACTTACGCAGCTCCCACCAGTCGACATAGACGCGAGCACCGGAATCGTGAGCCACGGGAATGTTTTCCGGCTTTTCGCCGGAGAGAATTCGCCCGGAAAATTCGCCAGTCTTCTTCGTCTGCTCACTGTAATCCGCCAATGACCCGCCGATGCCCCCGCGGCCCACGCAGAAATTCTGAAATACGCAGTAAGTCGGCAACTGCTGCGCGATGAGATTCAGAACGTCATAGGTTCCGACAACGGGCTGCCTCGACATCTGCGGTATGATCTGAAAAAAAACAATGGTATGGGGAGGTAACGCTGACACTTGTTGTAGTAACTGGCCGGCTGGAAGGGCGACCAGATCGATTAGCTTTGCCCTGTCTTCGTACGGGCGAAACGCCTCGTGGAAGATTTCACGCCCGTACCTGTCAAATTCCGTGTCCCCAATAACCAAGGCGACATTTTTCGTGTCGGGTTGGAGGCGAAATGCGAGATCAAATGAACCGCGAAAGTCCACGGTGTCCGTAACGCCGGTTATGTTGGGCGGAAACTCCTTTCCCTGAATTCTAGGGGGGTAGACATAGCTGAAGACAATCGGGGCACCGGGCGCAATCTCGTTGCCATATTGCATGAGAAACCGAAGCGCAGGATAAGCGACCACAATGACAAGATCCAGATGTTTCGCGCGGTACGCATAGCGTAACGTATTGCTCAGGCTCTTTTCATAATCTGGATCCGCAAAGCGCTGAGTTTCCATGTACTCAACGTAGAAATTTACCGGTGTGTGGACATGAGCTCGCACCGCGGTTTTGAGGTTGTCCAGAGGATCAAATAAGCCAGGATCGGAAAAGCTGTATAAAACAAGCACGTTTCTTGCGGAAATGTCAACATCGGCAGTAAAAACAGGAGAAGCACAAACAGTCAAGAGTAGACAAAATAACGCAAGGAGGCGAGGAGCAGACGTCCCGTTCATAAATACCCCCAAACGACACCGATTGACCCTGCCCTGAGGGCACTCTCCAGGCTAAATCAGTTATTGCGTCTGCGGGACGCCCTCGGTGGCCTACAGCAGTTTTACCGACCAGGACGATTACTATACTTACTACTAACAGCAACCTAAATTGCGCCATAACAATTGTGCACCTTCGTGGGCGTTAGTCAAGAGTGCTTGCAGAAAATATCAATAGGCGCCGCGCTAATACGGGCTCATGGGGCGAAGTTACTGGAAGAATTGTGACTGGGATTGTCGCTCGATGCATATGTATTTAATACATAGGTAACTTTTAAAACAACCCAAATCGCCTTGCAAAACTAGGACAGAGTAGAAGTCACCGTCAAGAACCGCTGGCGTTAAATACTAGTAAAGCCAAGAGATTACGGATTGCCAGCCAGCGGTATGCTGCAACCAAAGCCGACACCGCCAATACCGTTCAATGCGACAGCAGCGAATGGTAAATTGTGTTAACAGCTGCCTTAGCCCAGAGGCCCAGCTCAAACGTTTGTTCTAGTTTCCGAACTAATCGTAATTCGGCGCCACATCACAGGGCAATTTTGCCCATCAGTTCCGAGTCATTTGTGGAGATGGCCAATAAACCCAAATGGCAGGTTCTGGTTAAACACCGGTGCTGTTTGCCCGGCTCACCTCCTCACAAACCGGCGTTACTTTCTGACGCTCGCCCCTGTAACACACGGCGGAAGAATGCGTGGCCTAATCCCAGAGCCGGCTCTTCGAGTGTCCGTTAATCGTCGGGTAGAATAACCTATCACTTTTGCCAGTTGTCTTCTTCACCATTATCGATAGTTACTATCCTATGAACGGAGATCGATTTCATTGAATCAATAAGCGTTACAGTCCAGTGTGGTCGGCTCGTGATTGTGTGTCCGGCAAAAGCAGTGCTTACCTCACGGGTAGGGAATAAGAGATTTATGGGTGTGCCGTCGAACACAAATATGACGCACAAAGGAAAGTGGGTGAAGGATCGACCCGCACAAGAGACAAGCTCAACGACCAGCCCATCAAATGGTTCACGGACTTATCATTTCTCAAAAGACCGTATCAAAACCCTAGTTTGCGGCGCTTTCTTGCTTTTCCTAACGTTGCTCCTTCAATCCCCTGGCTGGTCGCAGCTCATGCTTTCTGGCGCCGCTCAGGCCGCTCCGGTAGCTCCGCCCGCAGCAAAACCCGATGTTCCGGTGGATACTCTTGGCCGTGGCACGCCCCGAGGCACGGTCTTGGGATTCTTGAGTGCCGCCCGTAAGGGAGAGAACAACCTCGCCGCCGAGTACCTGCACACTCGCCTTAACGGCAGGGCTCGTGCGCTCCTAGCTCACCAACTATTCGTTGTCCTGGACCGCCGCCTTCCGGCTCAGCTCAATCAGATAAGTGACCAGCCCGAAGGCGTTGCATCAGATCTGAAGGCCAACCAGGAGTTAGTGGGGACAATTAGTAGCGAAAGTGCCAGTGCTGAGATAGTCCTAGAACGAGTGGAGCAGGGGCACTCTGGACCCATCTGGCTGTTCTCCAATAAGACCCTTGACGCTATTCCGTCTCTCTACGAAGAGGTGAACCAGCTAGACGTCGGTCAAGTTGTTCCTGAAGCTTTGGTTAATACCCGATTGTGGGATATTCCCCTGTTTGAATTACTTGCCGTTTTTGTAGGCATGCCACTTTTCTATTTCCTTACGGGTCTTCTGAATCGGCTTCTTAGCGCGATTGCTGGCTGGTTGCGGCGTCGTTTGTCTAGGAAAAGGGAGCGGCCCAATCCCGAATGCCTGCCAAGGCCGGTTCGGCTCTTATGTCTGGCATTCGCGATACGCTGGTTAGTATCCAAAATTAGCCTGCCGCTACTCGCGAGGCAGTTTTGGTCCAATACCGCGGCGGTGATCACCATCGCGGCCATCGTCTGGTTGTGTATTCTCTTAAACAGCCGGAGTGAAGAATACATTCATCGGCATCTCGGACGCCAAAGCATCACTGGACGGACCGCAGTGCTGCGCCTTGCGAGCCGGACCGTCGACGTCCTGATTTTTTTCGCCGGTGTTGTCGTTTCCCTTTACTACTGGGGAGTGAACCCAACGGCCGCGTTAGCCGGACTCGGTGTTGGCGGCATTGCAGTTGCCCTTGCCGCACAAAAGACGCTGGAAAATGTTATCGGTGGCGTGTCTCTCATTCTCGATCGGGCCCTGCACGTTGGAGACTTTATCAAGGTGGGCGATACGGTGGGCACAGTCTACGATATTGGTCTCCGCTCCACGCGCATCCGGACGTTGGAGCGAACTGTGGTCAGCCTTCCCAACGGGCAGGTTGCGACCATGACTCTCGAAATCTTCTCCGCACGCGACAAATTCTGGTTTCACCCGCTGATCAGCCTGCGTCATGAGACCAATTCCGAGCAGATGCGCTCTGTTGTCACGGGTGTCCGGACTTTGCTTGCGGCACATCCCTCGGTCGATCGCGAGTCGATACACGTTCGATTTTTGCGTGTCGGCTCTTGTTCTCTCGATGTGGATGTGTTCGCGTACATTTTCGGTCGCGATTGGGATCATTTTCTCGAACTTCAGGAAGAATTGCTTTTCTCCGTCATGGACATTATTCAACAGGCCGGAGCTCGGCTTGCTGTCCCATCGCAAACCGTGTACCTTGCTGCGCATTCCGCCAGTGATGGCGCGATTCCCGGGCCTTCTGCTTCTGACGTAAAGCCGGGGCGCGGAATCACAGCCGCCAAGGCCGGATAGGCTGAAGGGCCTTCCAGGAATATTAGTGCCGAGTCTTAAACGACTACGGCAGTTGCGGGAACTGCGGTGAAGACTATTGCAGGGTCCAGCTGATCCCGAACCGAGCGCCGAATCCAGCGTTCATCTTTTTGTTATCCCCCGTTCCTGCACACCGATGACTGTAATAGCGCGGATACTAATGATTATGTCGAATACTTGTCATCTAGCAGAAGTAGCAGCAGTATACGGCTTCAGCAGACATAGCCCGTGCTGGATGCACTTCCAGACTTTGCACAACAACACCTATCGCTTACCTCTTCCAAGCGTAAATGTGACCGGGTGATGTGCTTCGGTGTTCCGTGCCATACATGGACCCTCGGGCCCGGATGCAAAGCAGTTATGCTACAGGCTCTAATAGAGTTGATAGTTCGCTAGTGCCCCCGGTAGATCCTATGGTACGTATCAGTTGGGTAATGTACCTGGCACAAAAGGAGCATACCTGAATTGATACACGCTCATTGCACTCCTCACTCCGCAAAAGTCACGAACCAGAATCTCGTCTTCACTTTCACCCGCTTTCGGCTTCCATGTGGGCCATATCGTGAGTATCTGCTGGAAGCTAGTGAATGCCCACTCTGTTCGTGGCTGTGTGCGGGGACGCACACAGCAGTCGTCATCGCCGAGCGCAGCCATGTATGCGCTTGCGCCCCTAGGCCGTTGGCCGCTGTCGCCACGGCCGAGTGGACCAGCACAACGCACGCCTCGTCTTCTTCGTGTGCCGCTCAAAGTCAGTCATCATCGCCAGTGTCCTCTGCCGCATCTTCTCGCTCCACTGGCTCACACTTTAACCTGAGTAGCTGTGGAAAGCAGGGGGCTTAATCAGAGTCTCCTTGGGCCCACCTGGAGCGCAACCAAGGGCTGAGGCGCTCGCAGAGAGAGATATGCGATCGCGGCTTCTTCACTGCGACCTACCTCATGTGCGCGAGCTTGCCGGGCCTGCCCACGCTACTGGGAAAATTTATAGGCAAAGAAGCTCGACGTATTGGTACGAAGCTGGAACCGCCAGCGGGTTTGTCCCACATTGTGAGGTGGTGGAGGGGCTGGCGAGGTTTGCAGAAAAAGCGTAAGGCGCATGTTTTCAAGCCCCCCAGTCGGCCGGCACGGAAGGCCAACCCCTTCACACATTCATCTTTGACCATGTTCTGGTAAGAATGCTAGTTAACGACACGGTACACCCAGAACTAAACTCTTGATCAGGGTCGATCAGGCGGGTGAGGCAAACAAGCAAACAATACGACGGGAAAACGGGGAGGCTTCGGAGTCGGGCGAAGCACAGGTGGTCGCAATATCCTGGCCCAGATGCTTTTGTTGTCGACAACTGAGCGTACTCCGAAAGCACCAGATAACCCGCAAAGACCGCTTCGGTATACTCCAAATGTGTTGTCGAATGTTCTCGACGAACGAATAAGGTGCCGTTAACGGAGTGCAAGTATCGATGCACGGAGCGCGTTGGCTGTGAGGACGGCAAACCGTTCGACTTGTACCTGCCGCGAGCGGCCGCTGGATAGAATTCCGGCATAGGGTCTGCAGATGGAAGATCGTAACAGAAGCCGATTGATGATTGCGGATGATCACGCTCTGGTCGCGGAAGCATTCAAGAATCTCCTCGAGCCGGAGTTTGAAGTCCTGACTATAGTCACTGATGGCCGGGCCTTGCTGCGTGCGGCGTCGGAGCTTAAGCCAGCTGTTATTATCCTTGACATAAGTATGCCCCTGCTGAACGGACTAGATGCGGGCGAGCAGTTGAAAAAGATCTTGCCGAGCGCCAAACTCTTGTATCTGACGATGAACATGAGTGCAGAAGTTGCGGCCGAAGCATTCAGGCGGGGAGCCTCAGGGTACCTGCCGAAAAGCGCGCCCGCCTCTGAGCTAGTTACCGCGGTCCGGGAGGTCTCACGGGGTAGGTCTTACCTGTCCCCGCTAATCACGAAGGATACGGTAGGCTTCCTTCTTCGGACCAGCAAGAAATATGTCGAGGAAAAGCATATTACGCAACGGCAGCGTGAGGTACTTCAATTGCTCGCAGAGGGCTATTCAATGAAAGAAATTGCTCATACGCTTAATGTGAAGGCGGGTACGATTGCCTTTCACAAATACCGGATCATGGAAGCACTCAGCGCAAAGACAAATGCTGAACTATTACAATACGCGATCAGGCATAACATGATCCCCGAGTAGCGCACCGGCGCAGCTGGTTCGTTGTGGGGTGAGTGTGCACGAGAACTGGCGCGGTATTGAGTGACACACGTTAAGTATGGCTCGGAATAGTCTTTAGAAATGGGCCTGGAGTCGCATTGCTATGAGCCGAAGACGACAGCGTGTGTACTCGACCTGGCTTATTCCCTCGATGTATGCCGTCACGGCAATCGCGGCTGGGCTTGCCCTGCCGCGGATCGAAAGTCACGTCCTTCCAGAGCTGTCAGCTGCAGCAGGTGTTCCTGCGGCCATGGCGGTCTATACCTCGATCGCCTCAGGCATGATTTCTTTTACGGCCATTGTGTTTTCGTTGACATTTGTTATGGCACAGGTCAGCGCAGCCGCTTACTCGCCTCGGCTTGTGCTGTGGATCATCCGCGACCCATTGCTGTCGCATGCGCTCGGGGTCTTTACGGCTACTTTTCTTTATGCCATCGCAGCGATCGCATGGGTCGACCGAAGCGGTTCCGGGAAAGTCCCATTTTTTAGCGCATGGGTAGTGGTTGGTTTGCTTTTGTCGAGCATGGGAGTTTTCATCGGCTTAATCCAGCGGATCGGGATGCTTCAGGTTAACCGCATGTTGACTTTTACCAGTGACCAGGGGCGACATGTGATAACGCGAATATATTCGTCACTGGACTCGGGCACTCCCTCCAGTGCTCGTGACGTGCACCGATGGCCGCCTCCTGCTCGTACTTTGACCTATCGTGGCCAGCCTCGGGCGTTGCAAGCGGTTGACATAACCACTTTGGTTAAGCTCGCCGAAATCAACAATGTAGTCATCGAAATGGCAGCGTCGGTCGGCGACACCCTCGTCGAGTTGACCCCTTTGTTATACATTCATGGCCTTGGCGACGGGATCGATGAGCATGCATTAAGAAATGCGATTGACCTTGGCATGGAAAGGACGTTTGAACAAGACCCCAAATACGCAATCCGCCTGCTTGTTGACATTGCAATTAAAGCGCTATCACCTGCGGTAAACGATCCGACAACGGCGGTTCAGGCACTTGATCAAATTGCCGATCTGTTGATCCGCCTTGGCTGTTGTCGTTTAGAAATTGGTGAGTTTTGTGATGATACCGGACAGCTAAGATTGATCGTTCCGTTTCCAAGTTGGGAAGACTTCCTTCGACTGGCATTCGATGAGATTCGCTTTTACGGTTCGACAAGTGTGCAAGTGATGCGACGCATGAAAGCTCTCTTTAGCGACCTTTGTTCGGTGCTGCCGGAAGAACGCCACGCCGCACTCAAGCATTGGGAGGAGAGAATTCAAGCAACAATCGCCAGGTCGTTTGCCGATATAGAAGAGAAACTCGAGGCGTCGGAGGAAGACCGGCAGGGACTCGGCGTAACTCGGCATCGTGCCGCGGAGAGGCGTGCCGCGGAGAGGTAAGAGCGGGGCGCAGATCGGTGGCTAGCGCCTCTCATTTCAGAGCGTCAGTCTGTCTAACCGTTGAAAATGCCTATTGTGAAGCATCTCTCGGCCATTGGTCATCGGTGCGATGCCAAGTCTTGTCGGGGTTATAAAGCTCCATACTCTTGACGATGTTCACAGATGCGGGACCCAAGTCCTTCTGGTAGACAATTCCATAGTTGCTGACCATGAAAGTCTTCACCCCGGTGACGCGGTACTGGGCCGGAAAGGCTACGAGAGCGAAGCCGCCGATCATTGCGCCTTCAATCACATAATCGATTCTGCCCAGCGGCGCCGCCGGACCTTGCCCCTTCAGCACCTTGAAGTAATAGCCGTGATAAACGGAAGGTTTGTCGACCGAGTAGCCTTCCTCTAAAGCGCGAGCGACCGCTTCGCTGATTGGGCCTCCCGGCTTGCCGTCCGCGTTCGTCCAGTACAAGCCGTCCTGTTTTCCGGGGGTGCTGATTATCTTTTGGGCATATTGGTTTATTTCAGCGCCGTCGTGTCTTTCAGAGGCATATTCATCTTGTGCCTCGATGAAGTCCCGACAGATTTGGATGGCATCCAGTTCATTCGTTCCAATGCGGCGGCGCAGAATCTCATCGCGGCCTGCCGTGGCATTAAAGAGCCACTTCCCATTTTTCTTAACCATTGGAACCGGAAACGGCCACTCATCGTTACCGAGCATCAAAATTGCCCGGCTTGGATGTGCTGGATCGACCCAAATCGATTGCTTCTGGCGAGCTTTGTCCACAACCGCCAAGGCATTAGTCTTATCGCGGACCGGATCTGCTGAGGAGATCAGGTCCTTACCGTCGGGGCCGAAAATGTCCAACAAGGCGGGCACATCGTATGCTTCTGCTGCCTTTATGAGCGCCGCCGCCGCTTTCTGCGGCGTTGTGAACGATTGTTGCGCCGGTACTGTGGCTGAAGCAGCGGCGTGCTGCCCAGACGGTGGCGCAGCGTGTGAAAGTATCACCTGAATGCAGGCCAGTGAAGCCACAAATGTTATGTGTGCAACTATCTTCCATGTTTTCGGGATCATGTGCCTCATCTTCGTCACCTATGCCAACCTAGGCTTACCTACGCCCGCCACCCCGTCCACCACCGCCGCCACGCGAACCGCCCATGCTGGAGGCACCACGTTGACTGCTGGCCCGGGCCGTGCTGCCGCTCGCACTCCCACCGCTAAAGGCACCCGTGTCCCTCGATCCGGAGGTACTGCGGTTGCCGCCGAGGTCACCGCCTGAGCGGTTCGTGCTATCACCCACATTGCGATTACCGCCTGCAGCACTGCGATCCGTTGCGGCCGATTGCTGTCTCGCAGCTCCGCTAACATTTCCCGTGCTCGCTTGCTGCCTACCCGATCCCTGAGCCTGGTTCTGGCGCGCACTTGCCTGCCGTGCGGCCGTCGAATCTCCGCGAGTCGTGCCCCCGTACTGATTTGCAGTCGCCCGGTTGGAGTAAGGTGCTCCGCCACGATGTTGCGGATTGTGCTGCCAGGTATTACCGCCGGCTCGGTTTCCGCCCTGAAGATTCTGTCGATTGGAGTTACTAACAAAGGTGTTGTTCCGGTTGATGTTGACGGTGTTGTTACCTCCCCATCCACAGTGGTATCCCCAGCCACCTCCCCCCCACGCGGCGCCCATGGCGATTCCGACACCGAAAGAGAGCGCCATTCCAGCAGCGTAATATCCGGGTGGCGGGTACGCGATGGGTGGATAGGCGTAAACCGGCGCACCATAGACAACAGTCGGGTTATAGCTGGGAACATAGACCACTTCGGGGCTAGCAGGCTCAATCACAATGACCTGCTGCTTTTCGATCACCTTGGTTTCCACTTTTTGCTGCTCTGTGGTCTTCAGGTTCCCTTTCTCCTGGGCCTTCTTGCGCATGCGCTGCACGGCATTCATTACATCGTTCTGCTGAGCCAGGAATGCGTTTCCGAGATCAGTAGTCCACTTGATGTTCTCTGCCAATTGCTTGACCAAGTCGGGAAACTCCGCCATCGCCTGGATGCTTGGGTCCCACGGCTGCTTCTTCACGGCCTCGGTCAACTCTTTGCCCTTCAGGTTCTTGTTTTTCTGCAGCCACTGTTGAAGCTGAACTATCTCGAGAGGATAGGTTGATGCGACTAGTGTTTGGCTTAGCAGCGGATCGGGATAGAGTGCAATCGGAGCGACGAGGGAGTCCAGTTGGTCGTTTGGAATTTTGGCTGCCTCGCTCGGGGCGGCTGCTTGCTGCGGCTCGGCTGCTTGCTGCGGCTCGGCTGCTTGCTGCGGCTCGGCTGCTTGCTGCGGCGAAGACCACAAAGGCGTATCTCCCGGCACAAGCAGTATCGCGCACAGGATGGCGATGCAGTTTCGAATGAGGTAGGTCGAAAATCCTACTCGGGAGCGTTTGGGTCTCATAATGAACATTCCTCCCTCTTCATCGCACGATCTTGTCTGCGCTCAGCCGGGGCGTTCTCAGAATCAAGCAGATTCCGTCTGCTCGGGCGGGTTCTTGCCTGTCCATAACATTGCGTGATGCGATGAATGGCTGGCCACCAGAGAATGCAAGAGAGTACGACCGTGTTCGTGCACTCTGCACTATGTACCAGCAATGTCGATTCTATTGACGGCCGCAGAAATCGAAACTGCGAGTATTGCTAGGGCAACAGCTGAAAAGTGAATTCCAGCTGCCAGGGTAAGACGGGAACTCAGCAAGTTGCACAAGCTCTCTTTCTTTCCTAATTGAAACGACCTCTCTCCAGCGACTCTCGCGACAGCTTTTCCGCCATATAGCGCCTGTTCGAGGTCATATCTATTAATTTTCCCAGTAGGAATACTGAGACTTGAGGTCTAAAAGAAACGTGTATTGCTCTCCTTATTTTGTGGAGAGCAGCTCTGTAAAAACAATTTCGCTGATGACGGCGACAGGGGCGTTTACATGCAAAATCGACGTGAACATTGCCGCTGTGAAGTAAGAGCAAATGACGCAAACTCAGGCAAGCAGGGGCGAGTCCACTGTGGTGAAACATTTTTGGCCCTGTCCGCAGTCGCACTGTTGACGCTTACCGCTTGTGGAGGAAAACAAGCACCACCCGCTGCCGGGCCTCCAGAGGTCAACGTTGTGCAAGTCATCCAGCAGGACGTCCCCATCTATCAGGAGTGGATCGCGCAAATTAATGGTCCTGTTAATGCAGAGATCACACCTAAGGTTCAGGGATACTTACTCAAGCAGAATTATAGGAACGGCTATTTCGTTAAAAAGGGAGAGCTTCTGTTCGAGATCGACCCCCGACCCTTCCAGGCGGCGCTCGATGGAGCCAAGGCGGACTTGGCAACCGCGGACGCGAATCTGGCGAGGACAGAAGCTGATGTTGCTCGAGACACCCCGCTCGCAGCACAAAATGCGATTCCACAAAAGCAACTGGATAACGATCTTGCAAGCCGAGCCGCATTCAAGGCACGTGTTCTGGCCCAAAAGGCGACGGTTAAAAATGCGGAATTAAACCTCGGCTGGACCAAGATATATTCCCCCATCGACGGCATTGCCGGCGTATCGAGTTCGCAGATCGGCGACTTGGTTGGGACCACAACCAAGATGGCTACGGTCTCCCAAGTGAATCCGATCTGGACATACTTCAACGTCAGCGAGGCCGTCTTTCTTCGGATTGCACCCAAGATCACCGGGATCCTTCGCGGCACCGGCAGCATGAAGAATGCCTCTGTCCCATCCGTGGAATTCATTCAAGCCGACGGGGTTTCGTATCCGAAAAGAGGAAGGATCATCTACGTGAATCGGCAGGTCGGAACCCAGACGGGAACGATCCAGATGGCTGCCGAGTTCCCCAACCCTGAGGCCATACTTCGCCCCGGCGGCTTCGGACGAGTCCGAATTCAGACGGGGATGATGAAGGATGCGTTGTTGGTTCCGCAGCCTGCCGTGATCGAAGTGCAGTCGGAGTACCAGATCATTGTGCTCGGGCCTGACAACAAGGCGACGTTCCGCCCGGTTAAAGTGGGGGAGCGTGTGGGGACGAACTGGATCGTTAGCGAGGGACTGAAGCCGGGAGAGCGGGTGGTGGTCCAAGGCATCCAGAAGATAGAGACTGTTAGATCGCAGACGCCTCAACTGGCAAAAGAGGGCATCCCGGTTACTCCCACCCCGTATGTGCCCGCCGCAGCGGAGGGAAGGAGCAACTGAGCATGGCAAAATTCTTTATCAATAGGCCCATTGTCGCGATCGTCATATCTATTCTGATGGTTCTGGCCGGCGTCGTGGCGATGATCGGCCTGCCTACCGCACAGTTCCCCAACATTGCCGACCCAATGATTAAGGTGACTGCCACCTACCCCGGTGCCGATGCCCAGACGATTGCTGAGTCGGTTGCGACCCCCATTGAGCAGCAGATGTCCGGCGTTAGCGGCATGAACTACATGTATTCCTTAAGCGCCAGCTCCGGTGGAGGGATGACGCTGTACGTGGATTTCCAACTTGGTACGGATGTCAACACCGACCAGATTCTAGCGCAGATGCGTAGTGGCCAGGCAAACTCGCAACTACCCAGCGAGGTGGTTCAGCAGGGGGTACTCGTGCAGCCGGGTACGACAGCACCCTTCATGCTACTTGACTTGTACTCTCCCAATGGCGTGTACGACAACGTTTTCCTGGCCAACTACGCCATCATCAATTTGCAGTACGCGCTGACTCGTGTATCTGGTGTCTCACTAGTTCAGATATACGGCGCAGGGCCCTACTCAATGCGCATTTGGGTTAATCCTGACAAGCTGGCGAACCTTGGGGTGACCGTTTCCGACATCACGAGCGCGGTCCAAGCCCAAAACAAGGTCAATCCTGGGGGCCAAGTCGGCGGCGAGCCGGTTCCGCCGGGGCAGCAATTCACTTACAACGTGCGCGCTCCAGGTCGCCTTCCCACAACCGCGGAGTTTGGAGAGATTGTGGTCCGCGCTCTGCCCGACGGCTCCGTCCTGCGATTGAAAGATGTCGCCCGGGTGGACCTCGGATCGCAATACTATTCCTATCTCGCAAGGTTGGGAGAGTCGGGAAAAGGGCCCGCTCAGCCGGCGGCCCTCATCGCGCTCTACCTCACCCCGGGTAGCAATGCGCTGCAAACGCGGGCGGCAGTACTCAAAATGATGGAGGAGTCAAAGAGCAGATTCCCCCAGGGGCTCGACTACATCGTAGCGCTCGACACCACGCTTGCGGTCAGCGAAGGCATCCACGAGATCTACAAGACACTCTTTGAAGCTCTAATCCTAGTCATCCTCGTGGTCTATATCTTTCTTCAGGGTTGGAGGGCGACCCTGATCCCGCTACTTGCGGTTCCTGTTTCTCTGATTGGAACCTTCGCGGTCTTTCCGATGCTTGGGTTCTCCATCAACACTCTGTCGCTCTTTGGGCTTGTCTTGGCTATTGGACTGGTCGTCGATGATGCCATTGTGGTCGTAGAGGCCGTGGAGCACCATATTGAGCACGGGATGACACCTCACGACGCGGCGATCAAAGCGATGGAGGAAGTCTCCGGGCCAGTAATCGCCATTGCACTCATTCTGGCCGCCGTGTTTATTCCCACTGCCTTCGTTCCCGGTATCACCGGCCAACTTTACAGGCAATTCGCAGTTACTATTGCGGTTTCGGTGCTATTCTCCGCCTTCAATGCACTTACGCTCAGCCCCGCGCTGTCGGCCATGCTGCTGCGTCCGAAGAAGGAATCCCGAGGACCCTTGGGGGCTTTTTTCCGCTGGTTCAACCGGGTATTTGGCCGGGCGACCGATGGCTATGTCAATGCCAGTCATCATCTTATCCGCAAGGCGGGCTTTGCCTTTCTGCTATTGGCTTTGCTGACGGTCGCTGCCGGTTTCTTCGGCAAGAAAGTTCCTAAGAGCTTCCTTCCCGATGAGGATCAGGGCTATATCTATGCGGGTTTGCAACTGCCGAACGCCGCCTCGCTCCAACGTTCCTCTGACGCCGCCAGGGATGTCGAGAAGGTCATCATGGACACTCCCGGAGTCGAGTACGTCAGCTCGGTCATGGGATACAGCATGTTGAGTGGGGTCAACGCTACTTATAGTTCATTCTTCTTCATCTCACTGAAGCCGTGGAAAGAACGCAAAACCCCGGACACGAGCTACGACGGTATTAAGACCCACCTGCAAAAATCGCTCTCCAAAGTCTCGTCGGGACTTGCATTCTCGTTCCCCCCACCCGCGATTCCGGGCGTAGGGACCTCAGGCGGAGCCACATTTATTCTCGAAGACCGGTCGGGTGGCAGCATTGAATTTCTCGGGAAGAACGCGCAACTGTTTGTGGCCGAGGCGCGCAAACGTCCGGAGCTATCCGGGGTCATGACGACAGCACTGTTCGGTGTTCCGCAGGTCGGCGTCAAGGTGGACAACGCCAAGGCCATGACTCAGCAGATCCAATTGAGTCAGCTCTATCAGACCGTGCAGACGTTCATGGGCGGTTCGCTCATTAACTATTTCAATCGTTTCGGCCTGCAATGGCAGGTGTATGTTCAGGCCGATGGTGCCTTCCGCACCAATCCTTCGAACGTGGGTAAGTTCTACGTGCGCAATGGTAACGGAGATATGGTGCCGCTGAGTACGCTGATCACCACCTACCCACGTAGTGGTGCCGAGTTCGTCATGCGTTACAACCTGTTTAACTGCGTACAGATCAATGCCGCGGCAGCGCCCGGCTACAGCTCAGCGCAGGCAATGGCAGCTCTGGAGGACGTCTTCCAAAAGACCATGCCCAGCCAGATGGGCTTTGACTACATGGGTATGTCATACCAAGAGCAGAAGGCTTCGCAAGGCGTTTCGCCCGGGACCATTTTTGGCCTGGCGTTCTTTGTGGTTTTCCTCATCATGGCGGCGCAGTACGAGAGCTGGACGCTGCCTTTCAGCGTGCTGCTGGGTGTGCCCATCGCTGTGTTCGGCGCCTTCATCACTATCTACTTGCGGCGGCAATTCAGTATTGTGTTTGACAACAATGTATACGCGCAGATCGGCCTTGTCATGCTCATCGGACTGTCGGCCAAGAATGCAATTCTGATCGTTGAGTTCGCCAAGGCTGAGTACGACAAGGGAAAACCACTCGTCGATGCGGCTCTGATTGGTGCCAGACTGCGATTGCGGCCCATTCTGATGACCGCCTTCGCCTTCATCCTCGGCTGCGTGCCGCTCTGGACGGCCTCTGGAGCAGGTGCGATTTCCAGACAGGTGCTGGGCACCATCGTGATCGGCGGCATGATGGCCTCAACAGTGATTGCCATCTTCTTTATTCCAGTCTGCTTCGAGGTTGTTGAACGCTTTGGTACGTGGATATCGGGCGAGAAAAAGAAGCCGCACGCACCTGGATCAGCGATTGCGGTGGAAGGAGCACGGCATGACTAAGAGGAGCGCATTTCTCGTCGTGCTTCCACTGCTTGCTGTTTTTGCCTGCAAAGTGGGTCCAAACTACAATCGCCCTGCAGTTCCGGTTCCGGGTGAGTATCGCGGAGCAGCGCCACAGCCAACGGGCGAAGATTTTGCCGAGATGAAGTGGTGGAGCGTTTTTCACGACGAAGTACTGCAAGGCCTCATCAAGGAAGGTCTGACCAACAACTACAACATACGTATCGCCGCCACGCGTGTCCTGCAGGCCAATGCTAACCTTGGGATTACCCGATCTAACCAATTTCCATCCGTGAACGGGACAGTCTCCGTTCAGAATGAGCGCAATAACTTCTTTCCCGGCGCTCCCACGTTCCAAAGTGCGGCATTGCAAATGTCCTATATTCTCGACTTCTGGGGACAGTTCCGACGTGCTACGGAAGCGGCTCGTGCTAATCTTCTCGCGACGGAATACGCTCAGAACGTGGTCCGCATAACTCTAATTTCATCGGTTGCCACAAACTACTTCCAGTTGCGCCAATTCGATTCGCAGTTGGATTTTGCGAAACGCACCGTTGAAGCTGACAAAGAGATACTGCGAATCAATACAATCAAATTCAAGGGCCGCGAAAGTTCGATTCAGGATGTGTATCAGGCTGAGTTGTTGGTGCAACAAGCCGAAGCGCAGGTCATAAGCCTTCAACAATCGATTGAGCAAAGCGAGAACCAGATCAGTATCCTGCTCGGCAGGAACCCCGGACCCATAGCTCGCGGACTGAACCTGGTTGAGCAACCGCACCTGCCTGAAGTGCCTACGGGGTTGCCTTCCGCGATTCTGCAGCGCCGTCCGGATGTACGCCAAGCTGAAGAAACGTTGGTCGCTGCCAATGCGAACGTCGGAGTCGCAAAGGCGGCATTCTTCCCTCAGATTTCATTAACGGGCGCATTTGGGGCGCAAAGTACATCGTTGGCGAGCTTCCTGGATGGCCCCGCGACATTCTGGGCGGTTGGGGGGCAAGCGGTCCAGCCACTTTTCCAGGGCGGCAGGATCAGGAGTTCGTACCGACTAGCGTGGGCACAGCGAGACGAAGCCGAACTGGCGTACAAGCAAACCGTGCAACAGGCATTCGGAGATATTTCCAATAGTCTCGTAGGTTATCACCAGTCACGACAGTTCCGAATCAAGCTGCAGGAACAAGCGGGCACCTATAAACAGGCGGCCAATCTCGCCAACGTACGTTTCCAGGGAGGGGTCACAGCCTTTCTCGAGGTACTGATCACGGAACAGCAATACTTCACTTCCGAACTAGCCTTGGCACAGGCATGGTTTACCGAGATGCAGACCTATGTGCAGTTGTATCAGGCACTGGGTGGAGGCTGGCAACCATAGCTGGAATCCATCCGCGAAGACACACTCAATTCCTGCCAGAGTATGAAAGCGAGTTCTTGGAAAGACAAAGCGTCCACCGATTGAGCAATGGCACAGGTGAAGCTCAGTTGCCAGCACCGACAATTATTGAGGTCTCTGTTCCCGAGAAGGTTTATGAGTCGTACTGATATAACTGCCAAAAGCGATAGGAACAGAAGGTCAGACTTCGGTTTTGCGGTGAACTCAGGACGCTTAGGGAAAGGAATTGCACGTTCATCCCTTACGGTTATTTGCCTCATCCTCTTCGCCTGCGGTTCTTCGTCATTTGCTGCGGAGGCGACGCCAGCAATTAACGGTCTGGTGTCGTATAGCGTTTCTAGATCGTTCACCACTGGCGCCACCGGGTTCGTCGTTGTGCAGGCACTACTGATCGTGGGCTTGTTATGGAGGCGTCGGCGGGTCGCAGAATCTTTACGCCGAAGCGAGACACTGTTGCGGACAGTTACGGATAACTCGCACGTCAGCCTCGCCATGCTTGATGCAGATCGTCGCTACGTCTTCGCCAGTGCCACCTATGCTGAACTGCTGGGTTTGAGCTCCGCGAACATTGTCGGGAAGTCTGTCGAGGAGGTGATCCCCCAGCTCTATTGCCGGATCAGCGCACACTTGGACCGAGCTTTTGCCGGCGAGCGTGTCAGCTATGAGCGAGCGGTGCCGGGCAACTCCAACCCAGACGACGAAAAAGGTGACCGGTTTTACGCGGTGATTTATCAGCCGCTGCAAAGTCCGGGCGAAGCGACTCGCGTGATCGTGACGGTTGTGGATATTACCGAGCGCAAGCGGGCAGAGGAGGCGCTACAGCAGAGCGAGTTGCGCTTCCGCCTCATGGGCGAGACTACTCCGTATGGGGGATGGATGGCCAACGCAAAGGGCGACATTGTGTATTTAAGCCAGGTGTTTCTCGATCTGATCGGGATGACCATGGAACAGGTACAGGAGTCAAGCTGGACAAGTCGCCTACCGCAGGAAAATGTTCAAACGATTGTGCAACGCTGGCAACATTGCATCCGAACGGGCGAGGACTGGGAGCAGGAACTCCGTATCCTTGGCATCGACGGTGAGTATCGTACCATCCTGTCGCGCGGTAAGCCGGTGCGCGATTCGCATGGCCACATCGCGGCGTGGGCTGGGATCAACCTCGATATTACCGAGCGCAAGCGGAGCGAAGAGGCTCTGATCCGCAGCGAGAAATTAGCATCGGCCGGACTCCTGGCAGCCACCATGGCGCACGAGGTCAACAATCCCTTGGCGGCAGTAATGAATTCAGTGTATCTCGCCCGAAACAATGCTGACAATCCCCCGTTCGTCTGCCAGTATCTGGGTATTGCGGATGAGCAACTTAGACGAATCGAACACATAACTCAACAGGCACTGGGGTTCTACTCCGAGTCTAGTGTACCCGTCAAAGTCTCGGTACCCGATATTCTGGATTCCATAGTGGACTTACTGAGAACAAAAATCAGCTTCAAGAACGTGATTCTTGAGAAGCAATACCAGGATCGGCCAGAGGTCACGGCTGTGGCGGGGGAGCTGCGTCAGGTATTCTCCACGCTTCTGATCAACAGCCTGGATGCAGTCGAACCAAACGGAGCGATCACACTGAGGGTTTCATATTGGCAGCATGCGATGCACGGCAGCCGGTGCGCCAGGGTAACTGTAGCTGACAATGGCAAAGGAATCAGTGCGGCCACTCTCCCGCACATCTTCGAGGCCTTCTATACGACTAAAGAATCGGTCGGAACCGGTCTCGCGCTCTGGGTTGGTAAGCAGATTATCGACAAACACGGTGGCTCTATCCGTGTCCACACCAGCACGGGAGAAGCGCATAGAGGAACAACGTTTTCGGTCCTTCTTCCGGTTGTCGGCATACACGCCACAACCACTACGTCGGGATGACCATGGCTAAAAGAGGGACCATGAACATTGGAGATCAAGTTCTGCTTATCGGCCAGCGCACGCCCGAAGGTCTGTGCAATAGCTTTCGAGCCGAAGCGGTTGTGGCTTATCGGCTCAAACCGTAGGAAAAAAGCATAGGAGGCAAAATGGGGAATCAGTCTGCCGGTGTCGTGCATGCCCACCTGAGGTCTCTTTTCCTTGAGGGATTAGCAAGCGCTGACCGGAACTCTGTCTTGGCGGTTGCAAGACCCCGAACAGTACTTGCCCATACAGTCGTAACAAACCAAGGCAGCCCCGCCGACCACCTGTTTCTCCTGACTAAAGGACACGCTAGGTTTTTCTACATCACGGAAGACGGCAGGAAAATTATCCTTCACTGGCTCGTACCTGGAGAGATATTTGGTGCCATCGCACTTGGAGCCCGCCCATCCACTTATCTCGTCAGCACAGAAATGGTGAGAGATGGCTGTGTATTGGCCTGGGACCGCCGTACCATTCGAGACCTCGCTTGTCGCTACCCGATGTTATGGGGAAATGCCATTTCAACGGGAGAGGACTACCTGACCTTCTATATGGCCGCCCACGTGGCGTTAACTTGCCACGACGCCAGGCAGAGGCTCGCTCACTCGTTGATCACTCTCGCCCGAGGTATTGGCCGGCAAGTGCCAGGTGGAATCATGCTTGATGCTACCAACGAAGAACTGGCCAACGCGGCAAACATCACGTTGTTCACCGCCAGCCGTCTTATGAGCGAGTGGCAGCGCCAAGGTGCTCTCCGGAAGAGCCGCGGCAAAGTTCTACTCCGGTCTACGGAACCCCTTCTCCAAGCCGTTGCCTGATCGCGCCTCCCATTGCAGCCGCCCGGGACTGGTTTGTAACCACTGGTCCAAACAATTCACCCAATCTATGTCTTCCAGCTAATTGAGTTTTCAGACTGGCCGACTTACGCCTAAGGCTGAGTTGCCGCATTTTCCTTGAATACGGGAATAATCGAGAGCGCTACCGGGTTTAAGTCTACCAGTTGGGTGTTAACGGAGTGGAGCAGGTACTGTTTAAAGCGATGCGAGTAGGTTATATTTACTTTTTCTTCCACATTCGACCGTTCCTTGCGCCGGAGCAAGCATGAAAGTGCTAAAGCGCAACGACGACGGGAATGTTAAATGTCATTCTTGTATCGGCTGAAAGATGAGCACATCACATCAGGTCTTTCCGCCGGATTGGAGGTCGACCAATTGCAGTCGATTTGTATTCTTTTGGTGGATGATTTCGAGCCATTTCGCGCAATAGTCCGCGACATCATCGGAACAAGCACAATTTTGCCAGGTTTGCGAATCATCAGCGAAGCGAAAGATGGCCCGGAAGCGGTTAAGAAAGCAGAGCAACTGCGTCCAGATATTGTCTTGTTAGACATCGGTCTTCCAGAGATGAATGGTATCCAAGCCGCTCAGCAAATTCGGAAACAAGTTCCAGAATGCAAGATATTGTTCGTAAGCCAACATCGCTCCCCAGTACTAATCCGCGAGGCCTTGCGCGATGGTGTGCTTGGGTACGTTCTCAAGTCCGACGTCGCAAATGAGTTACTGCCTGCGCTGCAAGCAGTCATTTCGAACAGGCGATTCATCAGCGACCGGCTGGCAGGTTATGATTTGACCGAGCCAGCAGACGCGTAGAATACTCGCCGATCCCGAGCTTCTGAAATTCTCGCTCAATTGAACAGTAAACAATGAACATGACCCAGTTGCAGCGGCGTCCTATGTGTCATCCGGCACGGACACGATCCAAAGGGTACCCCCGCAGCTGGTGAATATGCGGTAAATGCAAAGGCCGCTGCGCTGATGAAGCGGAGCACACCCTTGCATATTGGCGTCGATCCGAATTAGCGATTCGCACGGGTAATCGTTATCCCCTTGCCGCCTTGTGAACCTTGTGCTGAGCTGGAGCGTTTCTTCATTCTTTGTGCCACTCGGTTTACAGGCCCACGAAATAGCAGATAAGGAACGACGGCGAGCGCCGCTGCCACTATGAATGCTTGAATGGGATACCACCATCGGAGGACGACCAACTGGTATACGGTGTCAAGCACAAGTGCAACAATGACAACCCTGCCAACGTCATTCCATCCGGAACGCAGCAGGAGCCTCCGATCTGCCGAGTTTGTCAAGACGGCCCAGAAGTACGCAGACTGTCCCTGCTTGCAATCATGCAGGCCAGCTCTGATCGCCAGGCAAATGGCGACGATCGGCTGAATCACTAATCGGATGTGCATGGGCCCACTCGCCCGTCCGGCCAGTTGCTCTACCGCACGAATTAGTGGATCTACTGTCACGCGACTCCTTCAATGCTCGCCTCTGATGTTCTGGTTGAGTCTGCTTCGTCTTGCGTAGTAGGGCCGCTGTCATTGCACTACTTATCCCCTGCGAATTGCCGGGCATGATCACCACGTGCCGATACGCAACACAGCCTCGGTAGTGAAGCGGATTCCCCCTTGTGCCTGGAGTGGTCCAGCATCTGATATCCAGGAGTGGGTATATTGGAGATTAGCCAGACGCCAGGTGAAAGCACGCGTGACCACCACATCCAGTCCGCCGCCTACCGCGAGGCTGGGGCCGTTGGTGGCAACCTGCGCGGACCAGTCGCTGCGCTTCGGATAGTGACCCAGGGTGCCGTTTCCGTCATTCCATTGTTTTAGCAAAGTATCTCTCAGAGCAAGGTTATCAACCTCATAGGTGAGCTTTGTTCCGCCAAATAATAACTCGCCATAAGGTGACCAGCGACGGGAAGCCAGAGGCGTCCAGCGCAGACCTGCGCCGTAAAATAGTGAATCGCCGCTTTCGTTGGAGGCCGGCATTCCCATCATCAGGCACCCGTTGATTTCCGCAACGATCTGCAAAGATGGATTGATGCGCACTGCTCCCGAGCCTCCACCGCCGACGCAATTCCTGCCTCCAAAGAAATGCTGAAAATTGGGATAAGCCGCCAACTCGATAGACGCTATCTTGGGATACGTATGGCTGGATTCGCTGCGATTCATGTCGGTAGAAGGTCGAACATACTCAAAGGGTTTCTGGCCGTATCCTTTCTTATAGTCCGTCACTAGCTGCTTTCGTATGAGGTAATTGTCACCACCGAAAAGCCGAAGACGGGTGTCGCGACTCCAAGGAGCCTTGAACGCCATAGCATTGGCGAACGATCGCCCTGGATTCAGAAAACATCGCGCAAGCATAATCAACGGACGATTCGTGACGCGGTTTTCCAGGCCCATGATCAGATAGCGGTCCGCCGCATCCTCTGCGATCATGCCTATCGTACCAAGCGTCGGAGTACCAACGAGGGTGATAAACCCGGGAGAAGCGTGCAGCATCACGTTGCCAATGGATGCCTCGCTGACAGGCCCTATTTTCCACTGCGTATGCCACACCGCTGAGAAAGCCATAGAACGGAGCAAGCTGATGTAATAGTCGCGACCATCTCCCCACTGCACATTTCGATATTTCGGATCGTTCTGGCGCAGAATGTAGCCGAAGCTAGAACCTTGGATGGTGTGACCGACGTACGGAGCCATGAATTGGTCACTGTCACTCCACCCGCGCAATTCGCTTACCGAGCGCAGGTAGTCTCTGAGCCATGGACCATACAGGGTATCTCGAGTTCCCGGCTCCGTCCAAAGATTGAAAGTATGCATAAGGCCAATGGACAGCAGCGCCTCCTGGATGGCTGGTTTCCAATGGATTCTGGTCTCGCTCTTTGCTTGCTCTACGGGAGTCTTGCTCTCTTTTGGCACTACGGGCTGGGGCTGAATCGCCGCCGATCCGGCACCTGCCCCGAGGGGAAGACTGGGAGAACTAGGGCGGGGAGCATCTAGGTCCACGGAAAATCGGTGGTCAATCTTCGGTGCTGTGCTGAAGGTCAGCTCGGGTTCGGTAGGCGCTTCTGCACCCTTCGCAGGATTCGCAGACGTAGTCTGGCCGACGGCGCCAAGAACATAAATGCCGAGACTGAGCAACACACAAGGCACTTTCAGATTCAATGAGCCCCCAAGCCGCCCCAGTTGGGTTTGTCCTCTGTGCGTTGCTTGGCGTATCAGACTAAATAAGCATTTTGCCAATGAAAACTATGAAAATTGCCAGTCAATCACCTAAAGGCTTTTTGTCGTCGCTAAAGCCGTCTGATGCCTATCTCATCTACGAGGCGGTGTCGAAGTCGGCATTGAAGAACCAAGCTGTAGATCGGTCAACCTGATGCGATGGTGCTCTTGGTTTCCGCAAACGCGGTTTCGGGACCCTGGGGATGATCTTCTGCCCCGCAGCCAACAGCACGTCGGCCGCGCTAGCCACATTCTTCTCTGCGTCATGCCTCACGACGGTTTAGCAATTCGGCAAGCTTCTGCAACAGCGTTTGAGGCCCTTCTGTTTTGCTGAGAAACAGATCGGCACGTCCAACACCGTCTGGAGGCTCTGTGGCTGCCGAAAGAATAATGATGGGAACATTTGGCTTTAGCCTCTTCATCTCGGCCGCCAGCTCTGTCCCAGTCGTTTCTTGCAGAAAGTGATCGGTCAAGACAATTGCAACATCCGCAGAGGTGAAAAGCTGCATTGCAGTTGCGGCATCGCACCTTCAGACCGGAATACTGTTCGGATTCACAACGGAATGGTGTTCGGCTTCAGACCGGAATCGCGTTCATCTTCGACCGGATTCCCCACTAGCGGCCAAAACCAAGTATCCCGCGCTTTCCAACACCAATTTTCTGACGTACATTGCCGTTTCGTTATCATCAATGCAGAGTACAATAAACATGGAATCTACTCATTTTGAGCGGCGTCCGGGTTCTTTCTGTACCGGCGTCCGACTTCTTTTGTAGAATCACATGTCAATCTCAGGCAGTCGTTGCCCTGGAGCAACCCGGTGCACGATTCCGAACAACATGAGCAGCAAAACTACATCGATTCTGCCCTGACTTATCTCTTAAGAAGTTCTTGTTCTGTTCACACCGGTAGTAGAACCTGCACATATTACTGGCAAAGTTTCTAGGTGCTACGAAGACATTCCGTTTGCTAGTATCCGTGGCCAGAAATGAGGAAGAGCTGTACCCGGGGAGTTCAAAGAGCGGAAGAGAGAACCACTTTGCTAATCAACCGAAGCCACTATATCCCGATTCCAAACTGGCTTGTCGGTTATCAACGGGACTGGCTGCGGCCAGATGTGATTGCCGGGCTGACAACTGCCGCGGTGGTTATTCCAAAAGCGATGGCATACGCCACCATTGCCGGATTGCCCGTGCAGGTAGGGCTTTACACGGCGTTCCTGCCAATGGTGATTTACGCGGTGCTCGGAACCTCTCGACCGCTAAGCGTGAGCACGACTACAACCTTGGCAATCCTAGCCGCGGCTGAATTCAGCGAGGTCTCTCCGGGAGGCGATCCGGCTTCCTTGTTAAGAACTTCGGCTATGCTGACGCTGTTGGTGGGAGCTATGCTCCTGCTGGCATCATTGTTGCGGCTGGGCTTCGTCGCTAACTTCATCTCTGAACCGGTGCTGATTGGTTTCAAAGCGGGGATTGGGCTGGTCATTGTGCTGGATCAAGTCCCAAAGATTCTTGGTATTCATTTCGAAAAAGGCTCGTTCTACCATAATCTGCTTTCCATTGCTCATGGCGTTTCTACCGCTTCGCTGCCGACGTTGGCTGTGGGGATCGTCACGATATCGCTGCTGGTGGGAACTGAGCGGCTTCTGCCGCGTGCGCCGGCTCCACTGATTGCGGTGGCTTTGGGGATCATCGGCGCTCGCCTTCTTGGGCTGCAGAGCCACGGTGTGCAACTAATTGGTCGAATCCCACTAGGCTTTCCTCCTATTACAGTGCCAGACTTCTCCCTCGCGACTCAGCTCTGGCCCGGTGCTCTGGGCATTGCGCTGATGAGCTTTACCGAAACGATCGCCGCTGGGCGGGCTTTCGCTAAGAGCGGGGAGTTATCTCCCAAAGCGAATCGAGAGTTGCTGGCAACGGGACTCGCGAATGCGAGTGGCGCTTTCGTCGGGGCAATGCCAGCTGGCGGCGGCACCAGCCAGACCGCGGTGAACTGCCTCGCGGGAGCACGCACCCAACTGGCAGAGCTCGTCACGGCTGGCATAACCCTTGCGACAATGCTTCTGCTGGCTCCCCTACTCGCACTGATGCCGGAAGCCACTCTCGCGGCCGTGGTCATCGTCTACTCGATCGGGTTGATCCGTCCGTTGGAATTTCGCACAATTCTAAGCGTCCGGCGAACCGAGTTTACATGGGCTCTCGCCGCACTCGCCGGGGTGGTGCTGCTGGGAACATTGAAAGGGATCATCGTAGCGGTCGTGGTATCGCTCTTGGCGCTTGCGTATCAAGTAGCCGATCCGCCAGTTTACGTGCTGGGGCGTAAGCTAGGCACTAACGTATTCCGCCGGATCTCGAAGGAGCATTCGGAGGACGAAACCTTCCCCGGATTGCTGTTGTTGAAAGTGGGGGGACGAATTTTCTTCGCTAATGCCGAGCTCATTGCAGAGAAGATGAGACCGCTGGTCGATACGGCGAAGCCGAAGGTCGTTGTTCTCGACCTCAGCGCGGTACCCGATCTGGAGTACACCGCCCTCAAGATGCTGACAGAAGGGGAGAAACGTCAGCATGAGCGCGGCGTATCGCTCTGGCTAGGTCTGTGACCGCGTAATGTGGTTTCTTGTGTAGCCGAACTTCAGGCGTGCCTTTCTGCGCGTGAACCGCCAGTCAATGGTGACCCCATCGCGGTTCATTCTCCGATTCCAGGCCCTGGCTTCCCGCCGCAAGTCGCCGAGCGAGGGGATTCGTCGCTGGCCCAGACACTGCCGGGAGAACAGGCTGATCTCAATCTCGGCCTGATTCAACCAACTGCCGTGTTTCGGCGTGTAATGAACGGTGAACCGGTTCCACAGCCAGCCGCCGTCCCTCTCGCCGAACCGTTGCACCACCGCCTTGCAGGTGTGCGAACTCAGATTGTCCATCACGAGGTGGATGGTGTCGGCTGCCGGATAGTGTTCCGCAATCTGCAGCAGATAATCGGCAAATTCTGGCGAGGAGCGGTTCGGCGTCACCCGGGTAAAGTGCCGCCCGGCTTTGGGCTCCACGCCACAAAATGTGTTGGCGGTACCGCAGCGCTTGTACTCGCAATCGCGCCGGGCCATTCGTCCCGGCCGCATGGGGAATGCAGGGCGAACATCGGCATGCAGTACGATCGGCTTCTCATCGATACAGACCATGGGTTCGCTTTCCGACCACGGCTTTTCATACAAGGCCAGCACGTCTTCCATGCGCCGGATATATTCCTCATCCAGTTCCGCCACGCACCACATTTTTTTCCCGCCAAGGCTTCAGATCATGGCTTTGGAGAAGGATGCGGATGGTTTCTCGGCCCACCTTCGGCGCCAGCTTCCGCTTCACCGCCTCTTCGGCGATGAGTCGCACGCTCCACCGTGCCCTGCCTTCCGGCGCTCGACTGCACACCATGGCGATGATCCGTTGGCGCTGGCCCGCATCCAGTACTGGCTGCTTGCCCGGACGCGGCTTCTCATAGAGCGCCGGCTCCAGCCCCTGTTCCTCGTACCGTCGGGCAATCGCCCGCACGGTCTTGGGAGCCACGCCCACGCTGCCGGCCACCTGTGCCGCCGCCTGTCCCTGGTCGAGCTGACGCAGGATCAAAGCCCGCCTCAGCACCCGCGCCGACTCTCGCCCTTTGTTCAACATCCCGGCGATCTGCTTCCGATCCTTCTTCCCAAGTTGGACATGTACCCGATGGTAGGTTTGCATGTCCAAACTATGTGACTCATTTAGCCACTCGGAAAGTGCCTTAATAGATACATCTTTATATGGTCAGAGACCTAGTAGGATTGAACCCGGAAGTGCTCGCCATGGTGCAGCGCTCGTCTCTGGGGAAAGTCCTCGGCCGTGAGCGGATGTATTTCAATCTTGAGACGGCTGTCGCGAACTATATAGCAACGGTCGTTCTGCCCTAGTTCACCCAAGGCGAGCGGGGGCCGCTGTCCTTATCGTCGCTGTTCGGAGCCTTAAAGTTGCCATGCTCGTCGAAATATTGCGAGCGGTCCTGTTTGCGCATGTAGACTTCGAATTTTCTTGCCGCGCGGCGGCGCTTCCAGCGGTAATAACTGTTCCGGATGCCGTAAAAACCTTCTGAAGCCTTGACTTGCACTCCCCTCGCCGGTCTGCTCTGCGACATGAATTTCAGATAGAGCCAGCCGCAGAGAGCGCCTCCAAGATGCGCAATATTGGCCACTCCGCCCGGCCCCTGCAAAGCTCCCACCATGGCTATGAATATCCATATGCCAACCATGTACTTGGCTTTGATTGCGAACGGCAGGGGGAACATATAGATCTGGCGGTCGCCGTACAGTATCCCAAAGGCGATGAGCAGGCCGTAAATGCCGCCTGAGGCGCCAAGCGTCGGCGTGTGGACTAGGCGTCCGAGATTCGCGAAGAAGCCAAACGAACTCCCTCCGCTGAATGCCAGGCCTATATAGCCGACCACGATCGTCGAAATCGCAGCTCCAACTACGCAGAACAGGTAGAACTCCAGAAATCGCCGTGAACCCCAGTCCATCTCAAATTGTGAGCCGAACATCCACAGCGCAAGCATGTTGAAGAGCAGATGGAACAGACCCACATGAAAGAACGAATAGGTCACCAGCTCCCACAGCGCGCCGTGCAGGACGTCGCTCGGAATCAACCAGCCGAAACGCAGCACGCGCAGCAGGAATGGCGCGAAGTTCTCCGCCAGCAGCGTGAGCACGAAAACAAAGGTATTGATGATCAGCAGCTTTTTTACGATGTGGGTGAATGGAGGCAATGCCAGAGACATTCCAGCCCCGCCGCCGCGATTCATGATTCCAGATCCGCGCATATGTCCTTCTTTCGCCTGCGACCGCCGCCCGATTCCGACCGGGGCCCCCGCCAGCGGCCGCTTTTGCCGTTGCTGGGGTGGAGGCCCAGCCCACACTCCGAAGATTACACTATCCTTCGAAACCAGCGCGGCCGCTTCCGAGGCCATCATTTTCCAAATTCAAGGAATTGATCGGGACCCGCTCCGGCCTACAGCACTCCATCCTATTCGATGCTACTTCTTACTTGAGGGTTCTGCTCTTGATGGTGGAAGTTTTCTCGCCATTCCCCAAAAGGAACGGCGCAAATCCCTGTGCCGTAATGGAATCGATCGGCCGCCACCAGATCGCGGCCTGACCACTCCGCCCCGGTCGCAACCATTTCCGCGATCGCGGGAGAGTTTTTCGCCCAAAAGGAAACGGTACTAGCCCTAACGGGCCGTCTGGGGCAAAGTTCCACCGGCAATTTTCGTTTGACCACTTGACGCTATGGGGCGATTCTAAATATAAAGACGAACGACACCCGGATTTCCAGTTCCTCAGGCAATATGAATGAGGACACGGGTCGAAGAGAGGCAATCATGGTTTTATGTCCAGAGTGCGAAACCGATCTCGACGTTGAAGAAGACGAACTCGACGAGGGCGAAGTCGTCTCCTGCCTGGAGTGCGGCACCGACTTCGAAGTCGTTGCCACACACCCGCTTGAATTGAACAAGGTCAAAGACGACGAGGACGACGAAGAAGAGGACGAGAAGGAAGAGTAGCTCCGTGCCGGACGGCAGCGGGGCGAAACACGCTGCCGTGGCGCGGCGATCACGTCCATCGTGAGGAATCGGCGTTGAAGAAACTTTATCTGACCGGCTTGCTGGTTTTGCTCTGCGTAGCGTCTGCGGGTCCCGTTCAGCGTGTCGGCCTTTGCGCAGGAGCGCGGCGGATATGAGAGCGGGGCCTCGCGGTTGCTCCAGGGACAGGTGTTCAATCGCAATGTCAAACCCGTGCCCGATGCGATCGTCTACCTCAAGAACATCAAGACGCTCGTGGTGAAGACCTACATCGCCGGACAAGACGGTGGATTTCGTTTTCCGGCGCTTTCGCCCAACGTCGATTACAAGATCTTCGCCGAGCACGCGGGCAAGCGCAGCGGCGTCAAAACCCTTAGCGCATTCGATAGCCGCCGGGAAGCGCGCCTCAATCTAAAGATCGACAAGTGACAATCCACCTTCGGAGTGCAAGAACGTTTGCGCGATGAGCTGGGCTCTGTTGTGGAAGCCCACGCCTTCAGGCGTGGGAACCAAGGCAAAAAGAGGAATCGCCTTTAGGCGCTGCTTATAGAATATGCTACCGTTTGTTTTAGATGGACCGCGAGAGGCGGCCCTAGTTTTATCGGCGAAAGACGAATTCATGAACGAACTCGAAGATATCTCGGCAAGACGGAAGAAGGCGCACTCACGATTGGTGGCACTCAAGTCGAAAGTTTATGAAGGCTTCCTGGCAATGGAGAAGGCCGCGTATTCAGACGGGGCGCTGCTCAAGAAGGACAAGGAATTGATTGCGGTCGGAATCTCAGTCGCAAACAACTGTGAGTCGTGCATGCAGTGGCACATCGGGGAAGCGGCAGCCGCGGGCGCATCCTTCGAAGAGGTATTTGAGGCAATCGAAGTTGCCATCGAGATGGGCGGAGGACCCGCGACGGTGTCGGCCAGATTCGCTCTCGAAGTCATGGATGCCGTCAATCTCAAGCCGACCGGGAAGCGATAGATTCACCGGGCACGCGGGTGAATAAACGAGCAAAAAACTAGGGCCGCCTCTCGGCGGCCCTGATTCCTTCAATTAAATTGAGCTACTCCTGATGGCGCTTCCAGTCGAGCAGTTCGCCGATGGTTGAGGTTCCTGGCGCCGATGGCGGATGCTTGTAAGCCTCCACGTCCGCCCGCGTCGCTTCCGCGCCTACGGCGCGAATGCTCAACCCGACTTTCTTTTCTTCCGGGTTCATCTTGATAACCTTGAACTCGTATTCCTGATTGGGTTCCAGCGTGAGTGCAGCGCCGTGTGCGTCGGCAGCTTCGGAGTTATGGCACAGGCCTTCGACTCCATCGGCAACTTCGACGAACGCGCCAAAGCTGGCGAGTCGCAGAACCTTGCCGTGAATCACATCCCCAACCTTATGCTGCTCGAAGAACGACTCCCACACATCAGGCTGAAGCTGCTTCACCCCGAGCGAGAGACGGCGTTGATCGGGTTCGATCGCCAGCACTGCCGCGCGCACCTTGTCGCCCTTCTTTAACACTTCGGAAGGATGCTTGATGCGCTTGGTCCAGCTCAGATTGCTGACGTGCACCAGGCCGTCGATTCCGTCTTCGATCTCGATAAAAGCTCCGAAGTCTGTGAGGTTGCGAACCTTGCCCTCGACAATCGAGCCCACCGGATACTTCTCGTGCAGCGACTCCCAGGGATTCGATTCCAACTGCTTCAAGCCGAGCGAAATGCGGCGCTCCTGCGCGTTCACGTTCAGCACCACGGCTTCGACGTGATCAGTCACGTTGACGATCTTCGACGGATGCTTCATCCGCTTCGACCAGGTCATCTCGCTGACATGCACCAAGCCCTCGATGCCCTGCTCGAGCTCGACGAACGCGCCGTAATCGGTCACGCTGATGACCCTGCCCTGCACGTGCGCGCCGACCGGATAGCGCTCTGTGGCATCCAGCCAGGGATCGGGCGTGAGCTGCTTGAAGCCCAGCGAAACGCGCTGCTTGTCTTTGTCGAACTTAAGAACCTTTACCTGGATCTGGTCGTTGACCTGCACCAAGTCGTGCGGGTGCGTCAGCCGGCCCCAGGACATATCCGTTATATGCAGCAGGCCGTCGATTCCGCCCAGGTCGACGAATGCTCCGTAGTCGGTCAGGTTCTTCACCGTCCCGGTGAGCACCGCGCCCTCGGCGAGATTTTCCATCGTCTTATCGCGCTTGCTGGTGAGCTCTTCTTCCAGCATCTGCTTACGGCTGACGACGATGTTGCCGCGCTTCTTGTTCAGTTTGATGACGCGAACTTCGATGTCCTGGCCCTTCAGGGAATCGAGGTTGCGGATCGGCCTGGTGTCGACCTGTGAGCCGGGCAAAAATGCACGGGCTCCCATTACGTCGACCGTGAGGCCGCCCTTGATGCGATCGATGACGCGAACCTTAATGGAAGACTTGTCGTTGTACGCCTTTTCGATCTCGTCCCAGGCGTGGAGACGTTGTGCCTTTTGGTGCGAAAGATTTACGTAGCCCTCTTCGGTGTGACCCTTTTCGATCATCACGTCGATTTCATTGCCGGGCTGGAATTTAACATTACCCTCGTGGTCCTGCACCTCGGCCAGCGGCACGACACCTTCGGATTTCAGTCCGATGTCCACGACAAGGTAGTTGGGGTTAATACTGATTACGGTGCCCTTGAGGACGCGGTCCTCATTGGCTGCCAGTTCACTTTGCTCTTGTTCGAATGTTTCGAGTGCGGTTGCGAAGTCTTCCGTCATGGTTTCTTTTTCGTTCCGGGCTGAGCCCACTTTGGGCCGCTCGGAACCATTAGCGTTTGGATTTAGATTCGAGTCGTTCTGTGCCTGGGCGGTTGATGGTTCGGGATGCGAACCGGTTTTCTGAGTCAGTTCCTTAGACTGTGTGTCGTCAGACTGGGTGTCGTTGCGGGTGTCGTTAAAGGCCATCGGTGCGCATCGGCTCACCCTCGCTTGGAAGCGAAGATGAGAAGGTTTCCTTACGGACTGCTGGCTTGAGTCTCTTGGGAAGATTGGCCCGGTTTAGGGTATCTTGAACAATCCAGCGGTCGGCTCACACAGTACGGAATCCCACACTGCATGACTCTCTTGACTATACCAACCGTTGTCAAAAAGTGTCAATCGAAGAAATATGATTTATTACGGCAAGTGCGTGAATTCTATGCCACTTCTGATTTTTTCGCTTGCAATTGCCCGCCGCCCCCGGCCCGGCGACGACTGACCCCCAAAAGGTTTCTCGTCCAAGCGGCATTCTGGTACTCTCGGCAACATGGACTATCTCTGGACTTCCTGGCGCTACGCGTACGTTACAAACGCGGACAAAGCTAAAAGCTGTTTGTTTTGCGAAAAGCTGAAGGAATCCGATGACCAGGCAGGAATCGTCTACCGCGGCCGGCACTGCTTCGTCATCTTGAATGCCTTTCCTTATACCAGCGGGCACGTAATGATTGTGCCCTATGAGCACCTCGACCAGCTTCGGAACCTTGCGCCCGAAGCCGCAGTCGAAATGATGATGCTTGCTCAGCGGGTGGAAGACATTCTGCGCAGGCTCTATCTGCCCGATGGAATCAATCTGGGCATGAACATCGGGAAGGCCGCCGGAGCCGGGGTGGCCGGGCACATCCACATGCACGTTCTTCCCCGCTGGGTGGCCGACGCCAGCTTCATGAGCGTCGTTGGCGAAACCCGCTTGCTGCCCGAAGATCTCCAGCAGACCTACGCCCGCATCCGGCAGGCTTTCGAAGCGCAGTAATCGCGTTGCGCGTAACTACATTCCTATGGTGGCCCACATTTGCGAAGCCGCAGGCGCAGCTAATGTGGGGTCGAAAGCGGGTGCCCCATCCTAGCCCGCGGTTGGCTAGGGTGGGGTAGTTCGACTGGGTCCAAACGGTGTTTGCGTTGCTGCACTCTTGCTGTGGGTGTCACCGTGAGGAGGTTCGCGCTCTTTGCGAACCGACGTGAGGCTCTATGCATTTCGCCAGGCGCTGCCCCTTCATAACCGCTTCAATAGCGCTTCCATTTGCTGCTCGCTGACGACTTCCACCGCCGAGTTCGCGAGCCTTGTCCAGCTTCGATCCGGGATCGGCGCCGGCAACGACGTAGTCTGGTCTTCTTGCTGACCGATCCCACGACCTTGCCTCCGGCATCTTCAATCATGCGCTTGGCTTCGTCGCGGGTGTATTTCGACAGTGCGCCGGTGAGCACGAAGGTCTTTCCCGCCAGGTGTGCCGCGTTTTTCTTGCCGCTGAACTGCAACCCGGCCTTCGCTAACGGCATCAGTGCTCAAATTTCTTTCGAAACTCGCTCGGCTGAGCGGCGATCGCGGCCGACAATCTCAGCTGATGCGTTGGCAAGTCATCCTCGGCATCGTGAGGTTCTGCCAGCCCTATCTGCGCAGTCGAGGACGATGCTGCGCCAGGAAACTTTGGCACAAACGCTGCACACGAAGCGGATGCAGCTACGGTCGAGCTTTCGCAAACGCTCGATGAGTTCCAGGTTTTTCGGCTCTTCGAAAAACTCACGGATGCTGGCGGCAATGCGCGGGCCGACCTCTTCCACCTGCTGTAGTTCGGCGAGGCTTCCTTCGGCATCGGTCTTTGTGGCAGCCTCGATCAGCGCATCAATGGACCCGAAGTGCTGCGCCAGAAATTCCGCGGTGCGCTCGCCCACAAAGCGCATGCCGAGTCCGAACAGTACGCGCTCCAGCGGCAACTTTTTCGATCGCTCGATTTCGTTGAGAACGTTCTGCGCCGACTTGTCTCCCATGCGCTCCAGCGAGAGCAGATTCTGCTTACTCAGTTTGTAAATGTCGGCCACGTCCTTCACCAAACCGCGATCCACTAGCTGATCCACCAGGGCGTCGCCCATGCCGTCAATGTTCATCACGCCGCGCGAGGCGAAGTGCAGAATGCTTTCGCGCAACTTGGCCGGGCAGTTTGTATTCACGCAGCGGAAGTCGGCTTCACCTTCGGCGCGCACCACGTGTCCCCCGCATACGGGGCAGTGTTCCGGCATCTGGAAATGGCGGTCGCCGCGTGGATGATCCTTGTCCTCGACCACCTTGACGACCTTGGGAATCACATCGCCGCCGCGCTCGACCATCACCCAGTCGCCAATTCTGACGCCGAGATTGTCGATGAAATCCATGTTGTGCAGCGTGGCGCGAGAGACCGTTGTGCCTCCAATGGGCACCGCACGCAGCATGGCCACGGGCGTGAGCTTGCCGGTGCGTCCCACCTGCACGGCGATGTCTTCGATCCGGGTGGTACCTGAGCGCGCGGCGTATTTATAGGCGATGGCCCAGCGCGGAGCCTTGCCGGTGAATCCCAGACGCCGCCATAGCTCCGTGCGGTCCACCTTCACCACTACGCCGTCGATTTCGTAAGGGAGGCTTTCGCGCTGGCTCTCGAATTCGTTAATGAACTCCCACACCTCGTCGATGCCGTCGACCAGTTTGCGATGCGGGTTCACCTTGAAGCCCACCTCGGCGAGCGCATCGAGTGCCTGCGACTGCCGGTCGAACAGCATTTGTCCATCCCGCATCAGGAAATAGGCGTAGAAGTCGAGCCTGCGCTGCGCCGTGATGTTAGGCTCCAGCACCCGCACCGCGCCCGCCGCCGCATTGCGCGGGTTGGCAAAGCGCGCGAGTCCCTGCCGGTCGCGTTCTTCGTTCATGCGCTCGAAGGCCTTGGCCGGCATGATGACCTCTCCGCGCACCTCGAACTCCTCGGGCAGAGCAGCGTGTTTCAGAGTCGCGGAAGAAACCGAAAGCGGAACCGAGCGCACCGTGCGCAGATTGGGCGTCACGTCCTCGCCAATAGAGCCGTCGCCACGCGTGATGGCCTGCGTGAAACGGGTTCCCGCCTTCGACCGTGGCTCGGCGGCGTTGGGAGCATAGCGCAATGCCATCGACAGCCCGTCCAGCTTGAGCTCACACACGAATTCGATCCGGGGGGTTTCCGCCAGCTCATGGACGCGCCGTGCCCAGTCGCGCAGCTCCTGCTCGTTGTAGGCGTTATCCAGCGAGAGCATCGGCGTCGAGTGCGGCACCTTAACAAATCCCTCTCGCGGCTTGCCGCCGACGCGCTGCGTCGGCGAATCCGGCGTGACCAACTCCGGATGCGCCTGCTCGAGCGCCTTCAATTCGTTCATCAGGGCGTCGTAATCGGCGTCGCTGATCTCCGGGTCGTCGAGCACATAATAGCGGTGCTCGTGGTGGCGAATCGTTTCGCGCAACTCGTGCGCCCGCTGCTGACTTTCCAGGCTCGCCTGCGGCATGGGTCTGATTATAAGTTGACAGGCGTCCGGAATTGCCACTTGCGGGGGTGTCCTTTCCGGCTCACCCAATTTTTTCCCACTACGGACAATTCGCTTCCTTTCACCGCCGTCCTCGGTGTTACACTGCGCCCGGATGCCGAATGTCGCAAACTCGCGACGGGGGAAACGGACAACGCCATGGGACTCTTTACCTGGTAGGCACTCCCATCGGCAACCTGGAAGATATTTCGCTTCGAGCTCTGCGGATTTTGAAAGAGGTCGACCTCATCGCTTGCGAGGACACGCGCCAGACCCAGAAGCTGCTGAACCATTACGAAATCGAAAAGCGCACCACCAGCTATCACGAGCACAATGAGCTGACCAAGGCCGCCGAGTTGATCATGCACCTGGAGCAGGGGCAGTCGATCGCGCTGGTGACCGATGCCGGCATGCCGGGCATCAGCGATCCGGGATACCGGCTGGTTGCGCTCGCCATTCGACATCACATTTTGGTGGTACCCATTCCTGGGGCGTCGGCCTTTCTCTCGGCTCTGGTGGCGAGCGGGCTGCCGACGGACTCTTTCCGATTCGGCGGTTTCCTGCCGGTTAAGAGCGGCCAGCGCCGCGCCATGCTCGAAAGCATCAAGCAATCGCCCCGCACGCAGATCTTCTATGAAGCTCCGCACCGCATCGTCGAGACCCTCGAAGACCTGGTGGACGTCCTCGGACCGCAACGCCACGTGGTGATTGCCCGCGAGGTGACGAAGATCCACGAGGAGTTCCTGCGCGGCAAAGCCGCCGAAGCGCTCGCCGAACTGAAAGCGCGGGAGAGTATTCGGGGCGAAATAACGCTGCTGATCGGCAAGGCAGACGAGCAGGGCCAGCCCGCCGTGGAGCAGAAGAACGCCAGAACGCGCGTCCGCGAGCTGATGCAGAAGGAAAAGCTCGACCAGCGCGATGCCATGAAGCGCGTGGCCAAGGAAATGGGCCTCAGCAAGAGCGAGGTCTACCGCGAATTTCAAAGGGACAAGTAAGCCGCCGGAATCCCCTCACGACGAATGGTCGTGTACGATTCGCCAACCTTCGGGGAAGCGGCGCAGCATCAGCGTGAACAGTCCTGTCCGGGTTTGCCCGTTGGCCGTCTTGAGGCGCCATCGGCCGCGAACGAAAGCCGCCTCTTCGCCGAGAGCTTCGAAGCGTATGTTGCTGAAGTCGAGATGGCCCATCGGGCTCCCGGTTTTCTTGTAGTGCTGCCGATAGCGTTCCAGCGTGGGCTTCCAGCCCCCGGTTTCGGTTGCCCCGGAGAAAAATGTCAGCTCCCCGGAGTTCCAATAGCCGCTCATATAGCCTTCCAGGTCTCCCCGGTTCCAGGCTGCCGCCTGGGCGTCCAGCAGTTGCCGGACGGCTGTCTCCGCTGCCTTGGTTTCCGGTCCCGGACTTTGCGAGGTGGCAACCGCGGACAGCGATGCCACGCCGCACCACAGCGCTGGCCGCAGCTGTCCGACCGAGGCTGCCTGAGCGTACCCGCTCAGTGGAATCAGAACGAATGAGATGACCGCCAGGGCTAAACCCACAAGGTTCACGATCTTTACTCCCAGCCCAGCCGAGAGGCGTTGGCTGGAACTCCCCTCGATTGTGCGCCGGAGGAGCCTGGCTTCCGGCGATCGAATGTCCTTTACCAAGTGAAAAGTTTTCAAACTGGAACCGGAAAACAATAGTGTCTGAATGGGCACGCAAAGCTCTTGCTAAGTTGCGGTTTGCTGCGCTAGTCTTTCGGCCATGGCAAAGCCGGTTCCAATCGGCGCTCGGGGTGTCTCCGAAGAGCGCGTCCAGTTCGAGAACACACTGACGGCGTTCAACCATAACCTGCCGCCCGTCTACTCCACTCCCGATCTGGTGCGGCTCATGGAGATTGCCGGCTCGCGGGCGCTGCAACCTTACTACGAGAAGGATGAAATCTCCGTCGGAACCGCGATCAACATAGAGCATCGCGCGCCCGCCGGGATCAACGCGGTCATCAAGGCTGAGGCGACCGTTGAGGCCATCGAGGGCAGGTTTTACCTGATTCGCGTGATCGCCAAGGTGGACCAACAGGAAATCGGCTCCGGCACCATCAAGCGCGCCATCGTCAACGTGCCAAAGTTCCTTGCCAAGTTCGGAATACCGAAACCGTAGAAGGCAGATTGAACGCCGGGCTGCCGCCGGATTCGACGCCGAGGCTGCGCTAGCGTCGCCTGAGCGCCCGCCAAGCGCTGCCAATAGTGGAAATGCCCATCCATTGCGTCAGCAGCAGGTAAACCAGGCAATAGGGCACCAGCACTATCATGCCTGTGATCACCGGATGCGTCGCGGGACTCACTCGCCACAGCGCGAGCCCGACACCCGCGGCGACCAGCGCAGCCACCCAAAGCCTGGCCGTGCGTGCAATCGAATACGACACTGTGCCGATGCGTCTTTCGAGCGAGCGGCGCAATAGTCCAAACTCGATCCAGCCGGCGATTCCCGCCGAGAGGGTCAACCCGGCGACTCCCCATTTGCGGTCCAGCCCAAGCAGCGGCGGCAGCGGCAGCGCGCACAGATACCCCAGAGCAACCGTCAGCGTCACCCGAATGGTCGCGAACTTCAGCGGTGTGCGGGTATCGCGCAAGGCATAAAAGGCCGATGAGTAGAGGCGTCCGAAGGTCGAGGCCAGCAGCCCGACGCTGGAGCCGGCCAGAACTCCCCAAACGTACGTCACGTCGCTGGTCCCGAAAAGTCCGGAGCGATACAGGGTTGCGACCACCACGTGCCCAAGAAATAGGAATGCAGCAGCCGAGGGCACCACAAAATACGCGATCTGCTCGAGTCCCCGCGCCAAGCGCTCGCGCAATGCCTGCGAGATTTGCTCGTCGGTGCCGAGCGCGCTCGACATGGCGGGCAACTCGGCGGCCGAGACCGCCATGCCGAACAGGCTCACCGGCAGCGTATAGATCGTCTGCGCGTAGGAGAGCGCCGCGACCGCGCCGGTCGGCAGAAAGCTGGCGAGCAGGGAATCGACGTAGGCGCTGATCTGCACAACCCCGCGCGAAACAAACACCGGGCCAAAGTTGCGCAGCACCGTGTGAACATGCTCTCGCTGCGCGCCCAGCCGCAGACGCAGTGGCCACAGGAAGCGAAGCACGGTCGGCAGTTGCACCGCGAACTGCAAGGCGCTGCCGGCCACCGATGCCCAGGCCAGAATCTCGGCCAGCCTGGAAGCAGAAACCTGCCCGCCGCGCCAAGCCAGCGCCGCGATCAAGGTAATGTTCCAGATTACGGGCGCGGTGTAGGAAAGGAAGAACCGCCGATGGCTGTTGAGAATTCCCAGGCACCAGGCGCTGAACACCAGCAGGCCGGCCCCCGGAAACAGGATGCGCACCAGGCGAACCGTGAGCTCGCGTTTCTCTCCGTGGAAACCCGGCGCAATGGCGTCGATCAGCCACGGCGTGGCAAAAATGCCGAGCGCAACCAGGACGGTTGTCGCCAGGAACAGCAGCGCAAAGATGGCCTCTGCCAGCTTTCCCGCCTCTTCGTCCTTCTGCTCTGCCCGCAGCCGCGCGTAAACCGGAATGAATGAGGCCGACAGCACCCCTTCGCCGAACAAGTTCTGAAGAAAATTGGGAATGCGGAAAGCGGCGCGAAAGGCATCGGCCGCATCCGTGTTGCCGAAATAGTGGGCAAAAACGCGATCGCGAATCAACCCGGCGATCCGGCTGAAAAAAATGCCCGCCGCCACCATCGTGGCTGCGCCGCGGCCGGCTGCTTTGCCGCTCTCCTGATTCGCCTCTACCGGGGATGCCATCGACTACGGATTCTACACGCTAGCTCGTATGGGAGCGCAGCATAGTGCGATGGCTCGCACCTCCCAAGCCAATCCCATGCCCCCGTGTGGGAATCCAGCATCTAACCTTCCGGAGACATTCCGCATGTTTCATCCCTGGCACGACATCACTCCCGGCGAGCTGCTTCCATCCGAATTCCTCAGCGTGGTCGAGATCCCCTTCGGCTCCAACGTGAAATACGAGTTGGATAAGCAGAGCGGGCTCATACGGCTCGACCGCGTTCTCTACTCGGCTGCGTACTACCCGGCCAACTATGGATTCATCCCGCAGACCCTCGCCGAAGATGACGATCCCCTCGATGTGCTGGTCTTTTGCCAGGAGCCGGTGGTTCCCCTCACCCTGATTGAGGCGCGTACGATCGGGCTCATGACCATGATCGACTCCGGCAAAAAAGATCACAAGATCATCGCCGTCGCCACCAAAGACCCGGAGTTCAATAGCTATAAGGAATTCAGCGAGATGCCGGCGCATCGCCTGGCCATGCTGCGGCGCTTCTTTCAGGATTACAAACAACTGGAGGGCAAGAAGGTGGAAGTCGATGAATTGGAGCCCGCCAGCAACGCTCACCCCATCATTGAGGACGCGCTGCAACGCTATAGCGAGCAGCGCCGCAAAGGGTTCTACAAGAGACACTGAGCCCGGCTCTTAGAATTTTCTCTTTGAAGGGGCATGACTTTAGCCATGCCGTCCAGAGCCAGAAATAGCCCCCGAGGAAACTCACCGTTCCTTATACCACCAATTGGCGCGACAGCTCCGAGGTGCAGTGACCGCAGCGGCGGGCGTCAATGGGGATCTCCATCAGGCACTCGGTACACTTCTTCGTCGTCGGATCGGCCGGAGGCTCGCGGCGCGCCCGGCTTACCATGCTGTTGACCGGAACCATCACGCAGAAGTAGACGGCCGCACTGATCAGCAGAAAGGAAATCACCGTGTTGAGAAAGTCGCCGTAGGCAAACTTTGCGCCATTCACGGTAAAGAAAAAGGCCGAGAAATCTGGCTTGCCGGCAACCGCGGCAATCAGCGGCGTAAGCAGGTCTTTCACGAACGCAGCAACCACGGCGCCAAATGCCGCGCCAATGACGACGCCAATGGCAAGATCGACCACGTTGCCGCGAAGCAGGAACTGGCGGAAACCTTTGAGCATGTTCATAACTCCCGTATATAAGCGGCATTGGCGAAGATAAACAAACTTCGCCCACTACTTAGATGAGCATCCGGCTACAAAGGATTACTTGCCCGGCTCAAATTATACGTAACTCTCCTCCGGTGTCTTTGATGGATCGCGAAAAGCCGAAGCTGTCTTGGGACTTCGATTCCAGGTTGAAATTCTATCGAACCGGTGGCCCACATTTGCGGAGCCGCAGGCGAAGCTAATGTAGGGGTGGAAGCCCTCGGGTGCCCTAGGTTCGCCCGCTTTTGGCTAACCTGGGGTAGTTTCCTTCTGCTCGTGAAGCGGTGTCTGGGTTCGCGGGTGCCCCATTCAAGCGAAGCTTGGGTGGGGCTTTTTCCCCGGGTATCACGGCACTGCGGGCGCCCCACGTCCCGCCCCTCTTTGGGGCTGACGTGGGCGCCTCGAAATCTGTCGAACCCACTCTGCATGTGGAGTAGCATTTTATTGTAGGGGTGAATTATGAAAGGAGCAGCTCTCGCTTCGTTTCTGATAGTGGTAATGGTGTTTGCTGTTTTTTCCGCGCCAGCCGTGGCACAAGCTCGCGGCTTTGGACATGGAGGCGTCGGAGTTCACGGCGGCGGGCACTACGGCGGATACTATGGCGGCGGGCACTACGGCTACGGCGGCTGGCACTATGGCTATGGCGGTTGGGGCTATGGCGGATACTACGGCGGTCCTTGGTGGCCACTGTGGTTGCCTTTCTACGCCGCGTCACTATACTACGGTTACAACGGTTACTACGGTGCCTATGACCCGTACTATGCGTATCCACCGGACCCCCCAAACACAGCCATTGCACCTTCACCGGCGCCTGCAACTCAGTGTTATGCTCCGAAGGTTGACCAAAGTGGAAAGGTAGTGCCGATGCCGGACTACTCAAAGCCGGTTCCTTGCCCTTCAACGCAGTAGTGATGGAAAGGGCGGGCTTTACAGGCTGCTGAAAAATTACTCTTTGAGGATGTCATCCTAAGCGAAGCGAAGGATCTGCTTGTTGCGCGAGCCTTCTGGGACGCAATTCTAGCTCACCGTTCGGCTATCTTTTCGGCAGAGGGCAACGATGAGCAGAGTCAAGGCGCTCACCAGCACTGGAAACCATACCTGTGCAACCCAGGGCACGGGAATCAGAAAAAGCACGTCGTAGTCCTTGAGTGAAGATGGCCAGCGTAGTATCGCCCATAGCCCGGCGTAGTAGGTTAAGTCCCACACGGCGAATGTCCATAAGAACGAACCCCAACGTTCCCTGGCTCCGGCACCCGCGAGCAGTGAGACAGAGCCAAGCATGATCATCGTTGCAGCCTCGCGAAACACTTCAGTTGTGCGTAGGCCCGAAGGAAACTGAGCCAGAGACGATACTGCTTGCTGATAGGTTGTCGACGAGTATTGCAGTTGGAGAATTGTGTTGCTGTAGTAACCCACTGCGCCGGCGGCAGTACGCAGGTAAACCACAACCGCGGCTTCCACAAAGCCGAAAGATGCGCCAAACACTGCAAGCATCAAAAGCTTCGGCCAGCTAAGCAGCAGGCCCTTTCGCCGCCAAAGTAAATAGAAGAGTGCAGGAACCAGCAGCAGGAGATTGACCCACCATGGCTGCGCCCAGATATGGAATCTCTCCATAAGAACAGATAGATGCTAACTCGCCCAATGATCCAAGATTGCCGGGTGCCCCACGTCCCGCCCTGCAGTTGGGCTGACGTGGGCCCTTCCCAGAGATACTCTATCTGCCGTTCGCGATCGCGCTGCCGCCCAGGACGCGCAGAATTCCAGTCAAAAGCATGGCTGGCGTCGGCGGACAGCCCGGTATGTAGCCGTCAACTGGAATCACCGTATCGACCGAGCCGGTAACGGCATAGCTGCCGGCAAAAACACCGCCAGAGCATCCGCAGGTTCCTACGGCAACGACCAGCCTCGGCGCGGGTGTGGCTTCATAAGTACGCTTCAGCGCTTCAGCCATGTTGCGCGTTACCGGCCCAGTCACCAGCAGCATGTCCGCATGTTTCGGCGATGCGACAAAGTGGATGCCGAAACGTTCGAGATCGTAGTAAGGATTCGTCAAAGCCCCGATCTCGGATTCGCATCCGTTGCAGGAGCCGGCGTCGACCTGGCGAATATTCAGCGCCCGGCCAAGCAGCGCCAGAATCTCGCTGCCAACCCTCACCGCAACCGGATCGTCAGCGAATATTTCGCTATGGCCGGCAATGTCCCAACGGCGAACGAGCGCTGGTTTGGCAACGCCGCACTGCACGAACCGTTCGGCGACGCGGAACGCGCCCTGACCCACCTGCACGCAATGTCCGCAGCCGGTACATTCCCCGTAGTCCATAACGAGATGGGCGCCACCATTTGCCTGCTCCAACCGAAGCGCCGAAGTTGGACACGCATTCACCGCAAGCTGCACCCGGCTGATACTCAACATTGCGGGTTCCACGTCGGGCATTCGGCTGCCGGCGCAATCGCCCAGTAGTTCCTCGACGGGGACGAGCGTTCGGTCGCTGGTCAGGCTGCGCGCGACTATGTCGAAGATCATCGGTCACATCCAGAGTATGAAAGATTGAAGCTCTTGTTGATGAGTGGGAAGTCGGCAATGATGTTGCCGGGCATGGCGAGCGGCAGCGCGGGCCAGTTCTGGAACGACGGCGATTTGATGTGGCATCGCCGGACATATCCGTTCTGCACGCGAATCCAGTAAAGCAACTCTCCGCGCGGCGACTCAACCGCGGAAAACCCTTCGGCGCTTTGGTCGCTGGGCACAGAAGTTGCGATCGCACCGGCCGGCATGTTCTCAAGCGTCTCGGCAATCAGGCGCGCCGAAATGGCGGTCTCGTCAATTCGAATCCGCGCGCGGGCCAGCACATCGCCCTGGTGATAATGCGGAACCTCCACGGAAAGCGCGCGGTACCGGCCATAAGGGTGATCGTGCCGGACATCCACCCGAACGCCGCTTGCCCGTGCAACTGGGCCCACCACGGCCATGGAGCGCGCAAGCTCGCGCTTCAAGATGCCGGTTGACTCGAACCGGTTCTGCACTGACGGCGTGTCGAGAATGATCTCCGCCAACTCCGCGAAGTCGCGTGCCGCACTCGCGATGACCCTGCCGAGCGCTTCGATATTTTCAGGCGCCAAGTCACGTTTGACGCCACCGGGTAGCGCCAGGCCGCGCCAGCAGCGCGTTCCAAAGAAGCGGGCGGACGTCTGTAGCAGCAGTTCCTTGAGACGCGCCGTATACGCCGCCGGGACGGCAAAGGCCACGTCACCGCACAACGCCCCAACATCGGCAATATGGGCCAGCATGCGTTCCAACTCAAGCCCGATGAGCCGCACTGCCCGTCCCCTCGGTGGGACTGACACACCGAAAGCATTTTCGATGGCTTGGCAATAGGCAACCGCGTGGGCAAAGCAGTTGTCGCCCGACACCGATTCGGCCAGCATCGGGCCGTCCATAATCGGCGCGCCCTCAAACAATGCTTCCGTACCTTTGTGGGTGTAGAAATGGCGCAACTCAAGGTGAAGCACGGTATCGCCGACAACGCTGAAGCGAAAATGCCCTGGCTCGATGATGCCCGCATGCACCGGTCCCACCGGCACCTCGCAGACGCCTTCGCCTTTCACCTTCAAGAAACGATATGGGCCGCCCACCAACGGCACTCCGGAGCGCGGGTGAATGCCGATGGGCCAATCGTCATGAAACACAATCGGCTGCAGGTTGGGATGCCCGCTAACGTCGACGCCGTAGAGATCGTGCAGTTCGCGCTCGTACCAGGCGGCAGCGGCCGTGATCTGGGTTGCCGACGGAATCGTCCCGACCGCTTCGCTGAACTGCCGGTATTCCCGGTTGTCCACGTCGACGATGTAATGCACGCGCCGTGCGCCATTCGGGTCGATGCTGCCGAAAATCGAGACCAGGCGGGAGTTGCCGGCATTCAGCAGCGACAATGCTTCGCTCACGCCGGCTGCGTTTCTGGAGCGGCTTGCGGAAGGTTTCATTGCAGCACCGCCATCGCGTTGTGCAGCAGCGCCGTGAACGCCGTGGGGATGCGTAGTCCGAGAACCAGCAGGCACACGCCGCAGACGCATATTGCCGCAATTTCCATAACCAGCGCCTTTGGCTTCGCCGATAATTGTTTTGGTTCGCCGCTCAGCATGCGTTGACAGTGGTAGAGCAGCGCGCCGAACGCGATCGAAATCGCCGCCAAAATCAAGATGGCCACCGCGTAGCGGCCCTGCGTAAACGCCGACATCAGGATGATGAATTCGCTGACGAACAACCCGAAGGGCGGCATGCCGGCCATCGCCAGGCCGCCGATGACGAGCACGCCGCTGGTGCAGGGCAGGGCGCGCGCCATGCCGCGAATGCGGTCCATGCGCAGGGTTCCGAAGGTTTCACGAATGTTGCCCGTGGTAAAGAACAGCAGTGTCTTGGCGAGCGAGTGGTTGAAGGTGTGCAGCAGCGCGCCATAAAGCCCGAGCGTACCGCCCAGGCCAACTCCGAGGGCAACGATTCCCATGTGTTCAATGCTGCTGTAGGCCAGCAGGCGTTTCAGGTCGCGCTGCACAATCATCAGGAACGCAGCGACGATTACCGACAGCCCGCCAAAGACCAGCAGAAGGGTGTGACTAAAGCCGTGGCCGATGGCTCGCGAGGTAATCGCCTCCACCCGCAGCAGCGCATACAGAGCGCAGTTCAGCAGCGCAGCCGAGAGCATTGCGCTGATCGGCGCAGGCGCTTCGGCATGTGCGTCGGGCAGCCAACTGTGCATCGGCACAAAGCCGATCTTGGTGCCGTATCCCACAGCCACGAAGACGAAGGCCAGTTTCAGCAGTTCACGTGCGGCGCTCATGTGCGGCGCCGCGTCCATCAGCACAGCCCAATCCAGCGCCATCTCCGCGGGCACTCCGCCGCGAACGGCCGCCAGGTAAAGAGCGATGGTGCCGAACAGCGCGAAGGCAATTCCCACGGTACACACGATCAGGTATTTCCAGCCGGCTTCGACCGCGCCCTCTGTGTTGTAAAAGCCGACCAGCAGCGCCGATGCCAGCGTGGTCGCTTCGATGGCGATCCACATCGTGCCGAGATTTGCCGAAAGGTACACGCCCAGCATGGTGAAGAGGAACAAAAACACCAGCGCATAAAACCAGCGCGCCGACGAGAATCGCCCTTTGGGAATGTGACGCAAATAGCCCACCGAATACGCCATCACGAGCCCAAAGACAAGCGCAAGATTGATCAGGAAGAACGACGTGAGCGCGTCACCGCGCAGGTATCGTCCCTCTTGCAGCACGCCGGCGGCGCGGAGTTTCAACACGCAATTCGCCAGCAGTGCGATCTCGGTCACGCCAATCGCGAGCGCCACGCGAACTGCCGTTCGCGGATTCTTACACCCAAGCACCATCACGGCGCCGGCGAACGGAACGAGAAGTGGGAGCCATAGTGTCATGCTCAGCCCCTCAGCCGCCGCAACTTTGAAACGTCCACGTGCTCGAACGTATCGCGAATGCGAAACACAAATACCCCCATCAACAACACACACATCAGCAGGTCGAAGAAAATGCCCATCTCGATCACCAACGGCATGCCGAACGTAGTGGTCAGCGCCGCCAGAAAAATTCCGTTTTCCAACACCAGCAATCCGATCACCTGCATCAATGCCTTTTTGCGGCTGACCATCAGAAACGCGCCGGTCAGTACGATGGCGGTCGCGGCGGCCAGCATTTCACCGTCCAGCGCGAGCGCGCGCACATAGGGCTGAACCACCAGGAACGCCAGCAGGATGAGCCCGGCGGCGATGTAGACCGATTGCGCCGGCGTGGTGGATGCAATTACGCCTCCCGGCACATTGAGCCGCTTCCGGATGCGAAGCAGCGCGTAGGGAATCGCCAGCACCTTCACCACGAAGACAATGGCGCCCACCACGAAGGCTTCGCCCGAGTGATGCAGGAACCCCACTGCCATAATCTGCGCGGTGATCACCACGCACTGCGCGCCGAACAGCAAGATGCAGGTGGAAGTCCGCTTGGCAGCCGCCATCAGCAGCACGGTGATAAACAGGAATACAGCCGAGGACGCCAGCGTCTTGGCCGCCGCAAATTCAACCAGACCCCATCGTTTACCTCTTCAGCGCAGTGAATACCACTGCCAGGATCGACAATGCACACGCCACTCCCAGGAAATCCGGCACCAGGTACATGCGGAGCTTGGCGACGCTGCTTTCCAGCACGGCCAGCAGCACGGCCAGCAGCGCCATCTTGAGCGCATACGCCCCGAACGCAATCGCGAGCCCATAAAAAGAAGCCGTGGGCGCTATGCCCCAGGGCACAAAGACAGCGACGAGCAGCGACAGCATGAGGTTCAGCTTGATGGCGCTCGCCCACTCGATCCACGCCAGGCTCGGTCCGGAATACTCGAGCACCATGGCTTCATGGATCATCGTCAGTTCCAGGTGCGTGGCTGGATTGTCGACTGGAACCCGCCCGGTTTCGGCGATGGCGACCAGGGTGAAGGCAACGAACGCCAGCGCATGAACCGGAGAAAGATGGAGGAACGGCAGACTGCTCGACCAGCGCACAATCCCCGCCACACTTGTGCTGTGCGCCACGATGGCGACCGCAACCAAGGCAAGCAACAGCGGTGCCTCCGCCAGGGTTGAAACCAGTGCTTCGCGGCTCGCTCCCATGCCTCCGAACGAACTGCCGCCATCCATCGCTCCCAGAATCAGGAAGAACCTCGCCAGCGCCAACAGATACACCAGCATGATGAAGTCGCCCGCCGCGCCCAGCATCGCGAAGGCGTGCAGCGTGGGGACGAATGCGGCCGCCGCCACCGTCGTCGCAAACAGGATCACCGGAGACAGGCGGAACAGCGGAGAGGCGGTCGTGGGAATCAGGTCTTCTTTGCTGAACAGTTTGCGCAGGTCGGCATAGGGCCGCCACACGCTTGCACCGCGCCGGTTCTGAATGCGCGCTTTGACGCGCCCGATGATCCCTCGCAGCAACGGTGCTGTACCAACCAGTATCAACACCTGCAAAAAGTCGATCGCAAATCTCATGCGAACCTCATAAAAAACAGCAGGGCAACCAGCGCCAGGAACATGTAAAGCAGGTACACCTGGATGTTTCCGGTTTGCAGCCGCCTGAGCCGATTGGCCGCCGCGACGACTCCATCCAGCAGCGGACGGTAGAGCGATCGCTCGAATGACGTGGTGCGCACCGAGCGATAAGAAATCGAAACCGGAAAACAAGGCTGGTCGACCGGAAGAATTTCAACTGTGCGGTCGGGCTTATAAACCTGTGAGAAAACCTGGCGCAGCGGCTTGGAAAAGGACGTGGACGTGTATTGCATCCGTTTGTCGAGCCCCGGCTGCCCGCAGGCCCAGGTGGGCGTAATGCGCGAAACGCGGCGGCACCAGCATGGTCGCCAAAGCAATGCCGACGACTGCAACTGCAAGCCAGGGAATCACCCACCCGAGCGACATCGCTGCTTGCGGCAGCACAGCGCCGGGGAGCAGTTGCTGAATCACCCCGCTCAACGGCCACAACACGATGCCGGGCGCAACGCCGATGACGACGCAGGCCGCGGCCAACATCACCATCCCGGCTTGCATGCTCCCTGGAACTTCGTGCGCATCTTCGGCCTCTCGGCTGCGCGGCCGACCCAGAAACGCAACTCCGTAAACTTTGGCAAAGCACGCGGCTGCCAATCCGCCGATCAACGCCAGCACACCCGCCATCAAGGGCAGCACAATCGCCGGCGAGAGACTGGCGAGGGTTGCACCGGCCACAAAGCTGCGAAACGTGAGCCACTCGCTGATGAACCCATTGAACAACGGTAGGCCGACAATCGAGCAACAGGCGACCAGGAAAACGCTTCCAGTCACGCGCATGCGATTGAATAATCCGCCAAGCTCTTCGATATCGACCGTGTGCGTAGCGTCTGCGATAGCTCCTGCGCCCAGGAACAACAGGCTCTTAAACAATGCATGATTCAGGCAGTGCAGCAGTGCACCCATCAGCGCCACTGCGGCCCAAGACAAGGCATGGTGCGCCGTGAACACCATCGACGCGCCCAACCCCAGATAGATGATGCCGATGTTCTCAACGCTGTGGTAAGCCAGCAGGCGCTTCAGGTCGTGCTCGGCAATGGCATAGAGCACGCCCAGAACACCTGAGACGGCGCCGGCCGCCAGCACCAGGTATCCCCACCAGCTCGGCCCGCCTCCCATGATGTCGAATGTCAGGCGCACAAATCCGTAGATGGCCGTCTTCAACATCACTCCCGACATCAGCGCCGAAACCGGGCTGGGCGCAATTGGATGAGCCTTCGGAAGCCACAGATGCAGAGGCACAATGCCGGCCTTGGTTCCGAAACCGATGAAGGCGAGCAGGAAAATCGCGTCGCGCGCGCTTGCCGGTAGCAAGGGTGCCGCCCCTCGCATCGCGCCGAAATCGAGTGTCGCCGAGTGTGGCAGGAAGACAAAGAACGAAGCGGCGACGGCAGCCGCGCCCGCATGCATCATCAGCAGATAGGTAAAAATATTCTGGCGCCGCTGGCCGTCATCGCCGTCTATCAGGATGAGGCCCGCCGAGAACAGCGTCATCAGTTCCCACCCGAACAGAAAGGCGAAGGCCGTGGAAGCGGTAGCCACCACGATCATCGAAAGCAGGAACAGCGGCAGCAGCGCCCACAGAAAATCCCGCCGCCGGCCGCTGTAATGGCGCTCCACGTACCCCGCCGAAAACAGCGCGACTGGCGCGCCGGCCACACAGATCAACAGCAGAAACCAGGCGCTGAGCCGATCGATGCCGAGCACGAAAGGCAGCGGCGTCAGCCCCGAAAGGTCCAGGCGAACCTGTCCGCCCCGGATGAGGCTCAGACCGGCCGCGAGCGCTCCCCCCGCGAGTGCGCCAAACAGCAGCAGCGCCGGCAGCAATCGCGCTTTCTTTCCTCGCACGGCGAAGACCACCACGGGTAGGACAAACAATACCAATAAGAGCGAGTTGAACAGAAATTCAATCATTAGATTTAACGTCAATCGTTAACTGTCTTTGGTGCCCCCACTGAAAACAAGAAGCCTCGGTGGCCCACATTTGCCCGTAGTTGACTAATGTGGGATAGCCCGACGATTAGTTCCCTTTAGCCGTCGAACAGTTCTAGCCTTCTGTGTGATTGTCTGTCGATAAGCCTGCGCGCCTCACCTGTTTCCCTGAAGACGAAAAGAGTTTCACTTCTCGCCCGTTGGACTTAATTGCGCCAGAAGGTCCCTGACATCAATAAGCTGGTTGTTAAAGATCCGCCTGGCAACGTCCAGCAGACGAAAAATCTCCGGATCGCGCACCGAGTAATAAACGTTCTGGCCCTCTTTACGGCCACCCACAATGTTGCTTTTTCGGAGGACGGCGAGCTGCTGAGACAACGTGGTCTGCTCGACGTTGAGGCGGGCGCTAAGCTCGTTGACCCCGACCTCGCCGCCACGCAGGGAGTCCAGGATCTTCACCCGCAGAGGATGTGAGAGGGCTTTGAAGAACTCAGCCGTAAATTGCGAAAGTTCCGGCATTTATAGCTACATATCTTTGCATATATCAATCCTTGCGTCAACCCGCGGCAACACTGGGAGGCATTTTGTTCCGTTTCAGGAAGGTTTCAGGGGCAGAACAGGAGGTTCTTACGCATTATCGGACATAGAAACCCGGGAAGGAACCGCTCAATTAAGTGCCATTTGCGCTCTCTGAGCGACTGATTTCCGCGCTTATAAACCGTCGAAAAACCAAAAGGCTCGCGCTGGTTTGCGCAAGCCCCTTTGTACAACCTGATCCAGAGTTACTGGACCAGTCTACTGAACCAAAGCGATACGATTCAGCTCCCGCTGAATGGCCTCGACCGGCCAGCCCGCCACGCCAAAGCGCCGGACTGCTTCGCGAGCATCGTCGGTGGAGACTCCGTATCCCCTGCCCATGAGGAATAGCTGGAGCACTTCGGCAGCGGCGCGCAGATCAAGTACCTCTTGCAGCATACTGTTCCGCAGCCCAGCCACCTCTGGTGTCGAAAACTTGTAACTCTCAGTTAAGGTCTCCCGCATGTATCACCTCCGACCTACTCTGCTACTTGGGTTAGACTCGCAATCGCCCAGGGACGTTGCACCTAATTTTCTACTTCTTGCATTCCCCGGCGCGGTCCGCAACCCTCAGATGCAACAGGCGTTAATTCTTTTCTAACCCCTTGCTTCCCCTTGCTGTACCTGTAAACCCGGCCGCAATCGGATGGTTGCGGTCAGAGTACGGCAGCGGCGCCACGTTAGGGGTTGATACACTAGATGCGGAGCACACGTTCAGGGATTCAGGGAAGGTGCGAAGAAATGCCAGCCACCGTTCTGGACGGAAACAGAATTGCCGCTGCCATTAAGGCGGAGGTCGCCGAACAAGTGAAAAGCCTGAGCCTGCGCGGCCTCAAACCAGGCCTCGCCGCCGTACTCGTGGGCCATAATCCGGCTTCGGAGATCTACGTGCGCAGCAAGGTGAAAACCTGCGCGGCGCTGGGATTGTTCAGCGAACAAATAACGCCTTCGGAAAACATCACCACCGAGGAGATGTTGGCCCTGATCGCCGGGCTCAATGCCCGGGACGACATCGACGGCATTCTTGTGCAATTGCCCCTGCCCAAGCAGGTGGATTCCAAGCGTGTGTTGCTGGCGGTCGATCCCGCGAAAGATGTGGACGGCTTTCATCCGGTCAACGTGGGCTACCTTTCGACCGGGCGGCCCGGACTGGTGGCTTGCACGCCCTCCGGAGTGATCGAGATCCTCCGCCGGTCGCAGATTCCCATCGAGGGGCAGGAAGCGGTCGTGGTCGGACGCAGCGACATCGTGGGCAAGCCCGTGGCGATGCTGCTCACCAACGCCAACGCAACCGTGACTATCTGCCATTCGCGTACCCGCGATCTGCCCGCGGTGTGCCGCCGCGGCGACATCCTGATTGCCGCCATAGGAAAGACCGGCATGATCACGCCCGAGTTCGTCAAACCGGGCGCAACCGTCATCGACGTGGGCATTAATCGCATCACCGAGCGCGCCGAGTTCGACAAGTATTTTGCCGGCGATGCCAAGCGGGAGGCGGACTTTGCGGCCAAGGGATCGACCCTGGTCGGCGATGTGCATCCCAAGGTCGCCGAGGTCGCCGGTGCGATCACCCCTGTGCCCGGCGGCGTTGGTCCGCTCACGATTGCAATGCTGATGGTGAACACCGTGAAGGCCGCGATGATGCGGCGAGGCGCCCTTCCTCGAAGCTAGGTGGTTTTGAATGAAGAGGATAGGCGTGTTGCAGCGGAGTCATTTCCGGTTGCGCCGGGAAAATATCGTGCAAGCAGATGAAACAAAACGTCTTACGTGATTTTTCGCGCATTCTTTGCAAGCATAAAACGATGTTATTTGCGCATAAAATTCTTGCGTTCTATGTCCGATAATGCGTAAACGTCTTGAGACATGAGACGGTTGTACCAAAATTAATTCGAGGCGTAGTTTACCAGATGCTAAACGCAGCTTTGTTTACTTGATCCTAAACAAAGTTACGAGAATGCAGCAACCCCGATCAGGAAATATTTACTCTGCGCAGATAACGGTTGAAGGCGTTGCGGAGACCGGCACATGTTACGCGTAGGACTTACCGGCGGTGTCGCCTGTGGCAAAACGACGGTAGCGCAGATGCTGCGCGAGCGCGGTGCTTATATTCTGCTCGCCGATAAGCTGGCGCACGAGCTGATGCAGCCGGGCGAAACGGTTTATGACCGTGTTGTCGAGCGCTTTGGAAGCAGCATTCTGAACGAGGACGGAAGCATTAATCGCCCGAAGCTTGCGGAGTTGGCCTTTGCCGGGCGCATCCAGGAGCTAAACGCCCTTGTGCATCCGGCGGTTCTGGAGGCTGAAGACCGCTGGATGGATGAAGTGGGGCGCGGCGATCCGGCGGCGATTACCGTCTGCGAGGCGGCGCTGCTCTACGAAGCCGGCGGGCACGAGCGCTTCGATCGCATGATCGTTGTGACTTGCCCATTGGAAAGCAAGATACAGCGCTTCGCGCAACGCGTGGGCATCACACTCGAGGCCGCCCGCGCCGATGTCGAGCGGCGCATCCGCGCCCAGTGGCCCGATGAGGCCAAAGCGGCGCGCGCCGATTACGTCATAGACAATTCCGGGACTCTCGAAGAGACAAAACAGCAGGTCGAGAAGGTGTGGAAGCAACTGCGAGAGGCCGGGCGGCACGGCGTAGATCGTCGCTGAACGTGCTCCGGGAGCGCCTGAAACAGCAGATCCTTCGCTGCGCTCAGGATGACACCTCAAAAGACAGTGTTTCAGTAACCTGTGATCCCGAAGCTCGCATTCGACGGTATTCGGGGCCATCTATAATCGTCTTTCGGAAATCTAGTAGTGGGTCAGTTTGGATAATGCTTGGGAAATGGCCCACGTCAGCCCAACAACAGGGCGGGACGTGGGGCACCCGTTCTCAAAAGGACCCACTACCGGAAATCTATTTTTGTTTACAACAAAATATGAAACTGCTACGACCGTTTGCTATTGGCTTCCTGCTGGCAGCCGCTTTTGTTTATTACACTTCGCATCATCCAGGTACTGTCCCTTTTACGGGCAGCCGTGAACCAATCCAGGTCACGCAAGCGGCCGGAGCCCCGGCGCTCGACTCCGAGGAACATAACAACGTAGAGATTTACAAGCGTGTCTCGCCATCGGTGGTAAACGTTACGTCGACCCAGATGGCCTTCGATTTCTTCTATGGGCCTGTGCCGCAGGAAGGCGCGGGTTCCGGCTTCATCATCGACAAGGAAGGCCACATCCTTACCAACTACCACGTAGTGGCCAACGCAAACCGGCTTGAGGTGACGCTGGCGAACAAAAAGAAGTTCAAGGCGCAGGTAATCGGCCTGGACCGCGCGCACGATATGGCGGTCATACAGATCAAGGCTCCGAATCTTGAGCCGGTGGTGCTCGGCGAGTCGCGCGGATTGCAGGTCGGGCAGAAGGTGTTTGCCATCGGCAATCCGTTCGGCATCTTTGCCGGAACCATGACGCGCGGCATCGTCAGCTCGATTCGTTCGGTGCAGACCCCCGACGGAGCGTTCATCGATGAAGCCATCCAGACCGATGCGGCAATCAATCCCGGAAATTCCGGAGGGCCTCTGCTGAATTCGAAGGGGCAGGTGATCGGCATCAACACGATGATTGCTTCGCAGGTAGGCCAAAGCGCGGGTATCGGCTTTGCCATTCCGATCAATGCCGCCAAGGCCGTGATCAATGATCTGGTGCAGTACGGACGCGTTCGCCGGCCCTCGCTCGGCATCTCATCGCTGCCCATAGGTCCCGAGTTGGCGGAGGAAATAGGTTTGGCGGCAGACCACGGCGCGCTGATCATCTCCGTCGTTCCCGGAGGAGCCGCCGATCGCGCCGGGCTTCACGGGGGAAATCGCAGGGCATACCTGGGTAACACGCCGATCATGCTTGGCGGTGATTTGATTGTCGCCATCGATGGCCAAGCCATCGTGGACCAGAACGATCTTGCACACGCGATGAACAGCCACAAAACGGGAGACACGATCAGCGTAACGATTTTCCGCGGCAAGACGAAAATGGACGTGAAGGTTACGTTGCAGGAAGCGCGCGCCGCCCGCGCCCAGGGAGCATAGCAGTACACTTGCTGTCGCCGGGCATGCTCCCAGAGTTGGAACAACGCCAACTCTGGGCCACCCGCGGGTGACACCTGACATTCGATTTTCCGTTGCTCATTGCATGCTCTTATATTTGACGCCCTACGCTAGCAAGCCCGCCGCCAAGTAGGATAGGGATTCACTTCACGAGGTAAATCAACATGAAAACCGAACAGCACTCAGAGCAGTCGATGCAAGAGAAACAAATACGTGAGGCCCTGAATGCGCATTGGCGCGCGTCAGCTGCCGGCGATGCAAACGCGGAGCACGATATTTACGATGACGATGCCATTTGCGACTATCCCCAATCAGGCGAGCGAATCTTCGGGCGAAGCAATTTACAGGCCTTACGCAGTCACCATCCCGGTAAGCCGTCAGGTTTCAACGTCAAACGAATTCTCGGACAAGGTGATCTCTGGATCACGGAATACACAATCATCTACCAGGGGCGATCAGCATACACAGTGAGTATTATGGAGTTCCGCAACGGTAAGGTTGTGCACGAGACACAATATTTCGCTGATCCCTTCGAGGCGCCGGCTTGGCGGAGTAAATGGGTTCAGGAGATCGCCTGACGCCCAAAGAGGCACGGTTCGGTTCAATAGGGGCCCTTCGACTCGCTTCGCTCGCTCAGGGTGACACATCGTGGATGATGGTTGGGAGCGGAGGCCGTTGCGTTTGGCGCCCTGATCCGGATGCTGCAATCGAGTAGTGTCGTGCCCGCGAATTTGCGCCATATCTCAGGAATGTCACCCTGAGCGCAGGGAAGGGTTAACAAATACACAGATTCTTCACTCGCCTGAATAGCTATTTGCTTGTCGAACGCGACGTCGGGTACGCAGCTTGGCTGCTCCGGCCGCAGGCGCTCGGCGCTCGTTCAGAATGACACCTCAGGAAATATGAAGCGGGACAGCACACTAGGTTCAGCCGTGCGATTCAACCCCAGCACGCGCAACATCATTCGGCTACTTCACGCGCTCTCGTTCTGCGTCCTGCCAAAACAACCGTTGCCGCATTGCGGCAACGACCGATTACGCGATGCGTTTCTCTCCGGCCTCACGGCCAGGGATGTTCTGGTTCCGGTGGAAGATGTTTTCCGGGTCGTACCGGCGCTTGATTTCCAGCAGTCGGGCGTAATTTGCGCCGTATGCCTCAGCCACCCGTCCACCTTCCTCAGCGGTCATGAAATTGACGTAGGCGCCTGCCGACGCATAAGGCGCGGCAGCCTGGAAGAATGCGCGCGACCAGCCTATGCACTTTTCGTCCTCGGCCGGATTGTCCCAACGGCCGTGAACGTTCAGCACAAACTTCGCGTCCCGGCTGGAATAGGCCATGGCGTCGGAAGGCACCCGATTTGCCGCCCCGGCAATGAGCCCCATAAAGATTTCGCACTGCGGTGAGGGCAGCTTGCCTGCGTAATCGATCATGGTGTGGATCGCGCCATCGCTTATTTCGGTGAAGTTGTGCGACTTCCAGTAATTGCGTGCGCCGGGCGTAAGCAGCGGGTCAAAAGCCTGCTGCCATTGCGTGTAGGGCTGTGCCCCAACGTGTTCACCGAGCACATCCCCAAAGCGGCGGAGCGGCTGAATGAGCGTGTTGCCCTTTGCGATCTCACCGTTGTAGAAGACAGCGAGTACCACGACTTCCTTACCGTGGATTTCTTGCGGAAGGAATGGCAAGGGCGGAGCTTTGCGCATTACCACCCAGACCACCAGCTCCTCCGGCGCCGACCTTAAGAATTCACGGTATTGGCTCAACACCTTCCTTGCCTGATGGAACGGAAAAACGATCAGTCCGGCCAGGATTTCCGGACCCACGGGATGAAGCTGGTACTCGAACTGAGTTACCACGCCGAAGTTGCCGCCTCCGCCGCGAATGCCCCAGAACAGATCGGGATTGCTGGTTTCGCTGGCGCGCAACTTGGTTCCGTCGGCTGTGACCACGTCGGCGGAGACAAGATTATCGATGGTCAAACCGTACTGCCGGGTGAGCCAGCCGAAGCCGCCGCCCAGCGTGAGACCCGCAATCCCGGTGGTTGAGTTGATCCCTACCGGCGTGGCCAGGCCGTTCGTCTGCACGGCGCGATCAAACTCAGCGAGTGTGACGCCAGGCTCGACATAGGCACGCCGCATCGCAGGCTCCACGCGGACAGTCTTCATGGAGGTGAGGTCGAGCATGAGGCCCCCATCGCACACCGCGTGACCCGCGATGTTGTGGCCTCCGCCGCGAATGGATATCTCGAGTCCGTTTTGACGCCCGAACGCAATCGCTTCGGCGACGTCGCCAGCGTCAGCGCACTGCACGACGACGGCGGGCCGGCGATCAATCATGGCGTTCCATATTCGGCGGGACTCGTCATAGCCGGGATCGCCCGGAACCGCTACCTTGCCTTTTAGTTTCCTGCGCAGGTCGTCACTCTTCTCCTTTAGCCGTGCTGCCATAACAGATGCCTCCTTGAATCGCGAATCGCGAGCTCCTGAATTCTTGCGCCGGCCGTCGAGAACGGATGCCCGCGGTCACTTCGCAAAACCATCCAAGATGCAGACTGCGGCGTCGGGTTGTCTGTAAAATATTCACTCCTGACGACTGGACAATTTGGGCCACGACTCCGCCGAAAAGCGTCGGTGCAGAGTGGATTGTCGTCCGCTCTTCCATTACTGTTGTCGGCGGTTGGCCGGCAATCCGGGAGTAATCCAGATTCGGCCATCGGATCGGTACCGAGAAGTCGGCTTGTGGAAGGCGATGGCTGGGAGCGGGGCCGCTGCGTTTTGAGGCCTGGACCGGATGCTACAATCGACTGGTGTCGAGCCCGCGAATTTGCGCCATATCTTAGGAATGTCACCCTGAGCGCAGCGAAGGGTCTATGTATTCTAGAAATAAATACAGAGATTCTTCACTCGCCTGAAAAGCTGTTTGCGTGTCGAACGCGATGTCGGGTACGCAGCTTGGCTGCTCCGGCCACAGGCGCTCGGCGCTCGTTCAGAATGACACCTCAGGAAATATGAAGCGAATTTCCGGGACAGCACACTAGGTTCGCCCGTGCGCGATTCATCGCCTCGCCCTTGTTCTGACTGGAGTTCATGGACCGTCAATTCATTCGGAATTTTGCCATCATTGCCCACATCGACCACGGCAAGACGACACTCTCGGATCGCTTGCTGGAGTTGACCGGCTCGCTCTCGGCGCGCGAGATGGCGGGGCATGACCAGTTTCTGGATGCGATGGAGTTGGAAAAGGAACGCGGCATCACCATTAAGGCTCACGCCGTGCGGATGAATTACCAGGCGAAGGACGGCATCACATATCAGTTGAACCTGATCGACACTCCGGGACACGTGGATTTTTCGTACGAGGTCTCCCGCTCGCTGGCCTCGTGCGAGGGCACGCTGCTGGTGGTTGACGCCGCGCAAGGCGTGGAAGCGCAGACGCTGGCGAACGCCTACATCGCCATCAATCACGGGCTGGAGATCATCCCGGTCATCAACAAGATCGACTTGCCGAGTTCGGACATTGAACGCACCAAGGAAATGATCGAGGGCGCCGTCGGCCTGGATGCCAGCCACGCTCTGCCCATCAGCGCCAAGACCGGACTGGGCGTGCCCGAGGTGCTGGAAAGAATCGTCACCCAGATTCCTCCTCCGAAAGGGGACATCGATGCCCCGCTGCAAGCGCTGATCTTCGATTCCTGGTTCGATTCCTACCGCGGCGTCGGTGTGCTGGCGCGCGTCATCAATGGCCGCATGAAGAAGGGGCAGCAGATCCGGTTGATGTCGAACGGCAAATCCTTCCAGGTGGAGACCATGGGCGTGCTCACGCCCAAGCCGGTCGAGATCGACGAGTTGACGGCCGGTGAGGTCGGTTTCTTTTTCGCCACCCTGAAGAACGTGGCTGACACAAAGATTGGCGACACCGTTACCGACGATAACCGTCCCGCAGCGGAAGCGCTGCCCGGCTTTGAAGAGATCAAGCCGATGGTCTTCGCCGGACTTTATACGGTGGACTCGCACGAGCACGCACTGCTGCGCGATGCGCTCGAAAAACTCAGGCTCAACGATTCCTCATTTTTCTTCGAGCCGGAAAGCTCCGCCGCTCTCGGCTTCGGTTTTCGCTGCGGATTCCTTGGTCTGCTGCACATGGAGATCATCCAGGAAAGGCTGGAGCGCGAGTTCAACCTCGAACTCATCATCACCGCGCCGAGCGTCCGCTACAAAGTTACACTTACAGACGGCCAGGTGCTTGACGTGGACAATCCCTCGCGATGGCCCGACCAGACGCAGATCGACAAAATTGAGGAGCCGATCATCACCGCCAACATTCTCACCAACGAGGAATACGTGGGAGGAATCTTCAAGCTGGTGGAGGAGAAGCGCGGCAAGCAGAAGAATTTCGAATACGTGAGCTCGAATCGCGTGTTACTGACTTACGAGTTGCCGCTGAACGAGATTGTCCTCGACTTCTACGATCGGCTGAAGACCATATCGCGCGGTTACGCTTCGCTGGATTATCACCTGTCCGGCTGGTGGGAATCGCCCATGGTCAAGCTGGACATTCTCGTGGCGGGCGACGCGGTGGATGCGCTCTCGATCATCGTGCACAAAGAATTTGCTTACGAGCGCGGCCGGACGCTGGTCACCAGAATGCGCAAGTTGATTCCACGGCAGATGTTCGAAGTCGCCATCCAAGCCGCCATAGGGGCCAAGATCATCGCCCGCGAAAGCGTGGCCGCGCTCCGCAAGAACGTGTTGGCCAAGTGTTATGGCGGCGACATCAGCCGCAAGCGCAAGCTTCTGGAAAAACAAAAAGAGGGCAAGCGCCGGATGAAACGGGTCGGCAAGGTCGATATTCCCCAGGAAGCCTTCCTGGCGGTGCTAAAGGTGGGAGACGATAGCGACTGAGGACCCGCAAAAGTTAGCCTGCGGCGCTCCGCCCCATTTTGGGGCAAACCCCCAGCGCTCCGGCGTTGGCAGCTTGCCGCCGTAAGGCATTGTCCCTGATGGTCTTAGCGTAAACGGGTCGGAAACGGCGGTCACCCATTAAGGTGATGCATGTGCAAAACTCTATTTTTGGAGCATGAATCTCACCTGAACGTCCATCGGTCAATAAAAAAGTTAAAATTACCCGTAAGTAATTAAATACATAGACTTTCTTTATTAATCAACCAGTAATATATGTGGATTTTCGGGCATGTTTCTGCCCTTCTTTAAGTGCGACGGTGCTTTTGTCCACAGATTTTTCCACAGCCCTTACGCTGGATTTGCCCACCATCTAGGGCCCACCGAAACCACGTCGGCGGTTGCCTCGAAAGTTCTTTCCCAAATAAGGAAGGCCGCCTGGCAGGGGCGGCCTTTGAACTTTGAAAACGAATCGACTCTAGCCGAACGTTCGCGGCGCTGATCGCTTCGGGGAAGACTTCTATTTCTTGGGAGCGGCAGCGCCCTTCGGAGTGATCGCCGGAGCGCCATTCGTCTTGGGCTGGACAGGCACGCCGGAAACGGCGTTGTAAGCCTCAACGAGGATCTGGGTTACATCCGTCGAGGTTGCGGCCCACAGTACCGGGCTGGCCTGACCGGAGTAATCGAGAATGACGGCATACCCGTGCTCTCTGGCGTACTTGTCGAGCACCTCCATCATCTTCTGGCCGATCCGGTTGGCAATTTCGTTCTGCTGCCCCTGGAGTTCGTTGTTGGCGTCCTCATAGTTGCGCTGGAGCGTCTTCTGCTTACTATCGATCTGCTTCAGCAGGTTGCTGCGCGCGTCTTCATTCAGCTTGTCACCGGTGGTGCTGAGCTGTTTCTTCAGGTCTTCGACGTCGCGGCCCAGCGATTCAAGTTCGTTGCGTTTCGGGTCGTATTTCTTTCGCAGGATCTCGAAATCGCGCTGGCCTTCGTTGCTGCTGATAATTGCTGCCTGGATATTCACGATCCCAATTTTTGAGGGGGTCGCCGACGCTTTTGCCGCCGGGGCTGTTGCTGCCGGTGGAGCTGACGAGGAGGGGGCGGATCCAGTCTGTGCGAACGTGGCAATCGAAAGCACGGCCACAACAACCGGAACGATACGGAAAGAATGAAGTGTCATCGAGTTGCTTGACTCCTTGGAGTCCTAAGGATTTAAGGCCGAAACCTCATAGCAGATCAGCCTAGGCAGCTGTCGAACGGACCAAATCTCTCTAGACGAATACTGTAATTATAGTTTCGAGGGTAGCGGTGGTCAAACACGAGTATCTGTCGAACCATCTGCCCCACTGCTTCCAATGCACCCAACCGGACCCAAACTGCGCCGGTTGGGATAAGGATCAGAACGTTGTCGCGACTGTGAAGCGAAACGTGTTGAAAGCTTCGCGCAACCGGTAGCCGACACCATAAGTCGCGAGTGCCTGCTGATAGGTGTAATCGCCAGCCCCACCGGCCGGGAACATGCTTCGGGTGATCGTCTGTTGCGGTGGCTGGGCAATCGTGTTCATGCGCATTGGGTTCACCGCGTAATAGATGCGGAACGGCGCATTGATGATCGGCAGAATGACCTGCAATTCCAATCCGGTAGACATGCGCATGATGCCATTCGTGCCCGAGATCGGTCGCAAATCGGTGCCAATTGGCGAGAGACCCGGTGTCCCGTTCAGCGTGCTTCCCTGGCAAGCGAAGGAGGCAGTAACCACGGGGCAGCCAAAGTTCAAGTTGTTCAACCCTGTGGTTGGGTCATTCAGGACGCTCGGCGCGAGTTGCAACTGCGATTGCCGCAACACCATGTTCCACCCGACATCAAGAAAGGCGGCTAAAGTAACGGGGCCGGCAATTGGAACCCGGTATTCCATGTTGGAGACTAAGCTGGTATCGCCCCCAGGGAAAACGAGCTGGTAAATCGGAATTGGAACGATTGTGTTCCCGCGTCTGGGATTGTTGGGATCGAGTGGAACCGTGGAACCGTCCGGGTTCTGCAGCGTAATGCTCTGCGATCCCGCCAGGAACGCGACCGGAGATACCGCGCGGACGTCGAAACCGCGCAAGTCTGTATCGCCGCCGAGGAAGAAACGCTCGAAGGGGGAAGCATCAAGCCCGCCATATCCGGTGATATGCGATGCCTGGATGCGGAATCCGAATGTCTGTCGTCCCTCGGCGGGACGCCCGTACTTGGGGATCAACCCCTTCATCGGGATGAACTCTTTGTACTCGGCGATGGGCCGCACGCTCTTCACATTGCCGCCGAGCCCCGAAATATCCACCCCGGCAAAAAAGCTCTTTCCATTATGCGGACGCTGCGGGAAATCAATGTGGTTGTAGGTGAAGTTCGGCGTAATTCTGCTGGTTCTGATGCCATTGAGCGCGTTGGGCCCGGAAACACTCCGGAACGTCACGTCCTCGAAATACAGTTGCGAAGCGGTCGTGAATGTCGAGATAGAGGAGACATCGTATCCGTAAGTCAGCCCAACGCGCTTGAACGAACGCTTAATGGGATAACTGAACGAAAGCGTGGCGCCCGTGCTCGCCTGCGAGTAGTTTTGCAGCGAATTGGCAATTGCCAACGGCAGGTTCAGGTTGGTGCCCAAGGAAAGGCTCGCCTGCTTCGCCTGGTTGTAATCGAAGCGCCGCGCATAAACGGTAAAGCCCGTCTGTAAAGGCCGGTCGAAAAGATAGGGCTCAGTAAACCCAAACATAATATTTCGCGAGTACTGACCTATGGTTCCCTGAATCTGGAGAGTCTCGCCAAGGCCAAGAAAGTTGTTGGTGGTGAAATTAAGGCCAATGAATGTGCCCGACAACCCGCTGACGCCGCCGGTGAGGCCGATTGAATTCTTACCTTTCTCCTTCAACTTGAGCGTGATATCGACGGAGTTGTCGGCGACGTTCTGGTGGATTTCCGAAGCCTGCTCGGGCTTAAGCGGCTCGAAGTAGCTGAGCTGATTCAAACGCATAAGCGAAAGCTCCCAGAGCTGGCTGTTGTAGAGGTTGCCTTCCTCGATCGCCAATTCGCGCCGAATCACCTTATCCCGCGTTGTCGTATTGCCCTGGAACTCTATCCGCCTTACGTAAAACTGCTTGCCTTCCTCAATGTCGATTTTCAGCGTTATCAACTTATGTTCATCGTCCACGGTCGTATCAGGCACCGCGGTGAAATTGATGTATCCGAGCGCCCCATAGACTTTGCGCAGATCCTCAAGTCCTTTGCGCACCATGTCGGTGTTAAAAATGTCGCCGTCTTTGAGGCGGAACTGCTTCCGCAGGACCACCGTGTTGGTGATCGTCTTGTTGCCGGTGAATGTGATCCGCTTGAGGCGGTAGCGCTCGCCTTCTTCGACCGGGACGGTGATATCGACGATTTTGCCGTGACGAACTTTGAGTGGGAAGTACCAGGCGACGCTAGTCTTGTCTTTAATCTGCGTCTTCGGATCTTGCACGATCGCCTTGTAGTAGCCCAGCGACTGATACTGGTATCGGACTCGTTCGGCATCTTCACTGAGTTTTGTGGCGTCATACGTGCGCGCGAACAGGTTCTCCAGAATGATGCTTTTCGGGATGCCAAGCGGGTGAGTGTTCTTCATCGCCTGCCTCAAGGTGCGGGCTTTGACCCGTTTGTTGCCCACGAAGTTGATCTTTCCAACCTTAACCTTGGGGCCTTCTTTGATCACGAAGGTCACGCTTACGGAAGCTGGAGGAATCGAGCGCACTTCAGTGCGGACGGTGGCAAACTGGCGTCCGTGGGCCGACTCCATCTCCTTGATTACGACCTCCGCCCTCTTGACGCGCGTTGGATCGAACTGGCTCTCCTGGCTGATACCCACTTTCCGTTCCTTGAACCTGTCCAGCAGATCGCTCTGGGAGATGGAATTCAGGCCGTCATACTTGATTTCGCGGATGGTGGGCTTTTCTTTGACGTAGACGTAAATGATCCAGCCTTTCGGCGTCTGTTCGCGTTCGAAACGCAGATCGTCGAAGTAGCCTGTATTCCAGAGTGCGTTGAAGTCGCGCTCCATACCCGCCTGGTCGTAGATGTCTCCAGCGCGAGTGGTCATGCGTGATTTGATGGTGTCGGCCGGAATGCGCCGATTTCCTCTCGGCACAATGTCGGCGATTACCCCCTCTTGCGCCAGCGCCATTGAGCACAACAGCAGGAGGACCGCCAAGAGACGAAAGATAGAGCAGCGCCCCAAAAGCGCCAGCCGACAATTCCGAGTCACAGAACAGACGTTATGAGTTCCGAAAATGGTAAACCTCGAGTACAGGAACTTGGAGCGTGGAATTCTCAATTATACGAGAGTGCAACTCGGAATCCAAAGAATGCTTGTGGGGCAAGCGAAGAAATACCATTGACCATGAAATCGCTGTCCGCAATGTCCAAAAAGGGCCTAAAAAGGCAGGACGATGCACTCAGCCCCGGTCGGGGGTATGGCTCAGGATCCCTGCGGGCTTCCATCCGCGCTCATCGCCCGCCAGACGGCTCAACTTCCACCAGCGTCGAATAATATGTCGGTCCCCGGCCGATGTCGGTCAGGCGCTGCGACGTCAGGACATTCACGTTCACGCCGCCCGGGGCAAGTTTGGCCCACCCGAGCCGCGCGACCGCGATACCCGCCTGAACCGACGCATCCAATTTGGCCGGCAGCACGAGTTCTCCGCGGTCGTTATATACCCGCACGGACGCGCCCTCGCCGATGCCGCGTGCAGCGGCGTCCAGTGGGTTCATTTCCAGGCAAGGCTCCGGTTCGAGCGCCTGGTGCGCCGGAAGATTGCAGAAAGTTGAGTTCAGGCAATTGTCTGGCTTGCGCGGCAGCAACTCCAAAGTGAAACGCTTGTTGCCGGAGTGCCGCGATTCGCGGGGTGCGCGGAAGGCCGGCAAAGGATCAACCCCTTCGGCGGCTAATCGTTCGCTGTAAAACTCCGCTTTGCCGCTTGGGGTATAGAAATTTCCGTTGGCGAAGGGCAGAAAGGGCGCATCGTTGGCCTCGGTTTGGGCTGGCGGCGGTTCGCTCTGCGAAACTCCAACCCCGGACGCGAAGTTCAAGCGGGCGTGTCCTTCGCGTTCCAGGCGCTGGCGATCAATGCCCGCCAGCCTCGGGTGCCTGGTCGAGAGCGCGAGATCGATGGCGTCATCGACGGACTCGCCGAAGCAGCTCTCGGTGAAGCCCATGCGCCGTGCAAGCTCGGCGAAAACATCGAAGTTGCTCCGCGATTCGCCCAGCGGTTCGATGGCTTTTTGCGAAACCTGGATGAAATAGGTGCCGTAGGAGCCTTGCAGGTCCTTGTGCTCGAAAAACGTCGTCGCGGGAAGAACGATATCTGCGTAGTCGCAGGTGTCGGTCAGGAACTGCTCGTGAACCACGGTGAACAGGTCGGGCCGCGACAGGCCCTTCACCACGGCATTGTGATCAGGGCACACTGCCGCGGGATTGCAGTTATACACGAATAGAGCCTTGACCGGAGGATCGGCAAGCTTCTCCAGGACGCTGCCCAATTCCACCATGTTGACGACGCGGGCTGGGCGCCCAAGAGCCTGCTGCATCAGGTCAGGACGCTGCAGGCCCGCTTTGTCGAGCGGAAACAATCGCACTGGTGGAGAGCTGCAAGCCGCCGCCAACATCTTTCCACGAACCGGTCAGGCATGGCAGCATGCAAATTCCCCGAATCGCCTGGCCGCCGTTTTCGCCGCGTTGCACACCATAGCCGAGGCGGATTGCCGCCGGTCTCGCGGTGGCATACTCGCGCGCCAGCCGCCGGATGTCTTCGGCGGAAATGCCCGTCCAACGGGCAGCCCACTCAGGCGTACACGTCTCGACGTGGTCTCGCAGCCGGTCAAAGCCATGCGTGTAGCGGGCAACGTAATCGGAGTCGTGTAGATTTTCGCGAATGATGACATGCATCATCGCCAGCGCCAGCGCCAAGTCGGTGCCCGGATGAATCGGCAGATACCAATCCGCGCAGCGAGCCGTGCGCGTGGGGTAAGGATCGACCACGATCAGTTTGCCGCCCTTGCGGCGCGCTTCTTCGATGAACGGCCAGAGGTGAACATTGTTGGCGTGGACGTTGGTTCCCCACACCAGAATGAATCGCGAGTGGCGGAACTGCTCGGGTTCGGTGCCGATCTTGCCGCCAAGCACCGCGATAAGTCCGGCCTCGCCGGCTGTCGAGCAAATGGTGCGGTCGAGTTGCGATGCGCCCAGGCGATGAAAGAAACGGCGATCCATCGAGGCGTTATTCAGCGCTCCCAAGGTGCCGCCGTAGGAGAAGGGAAGAATTGCCTCCGGCCCAAATTCGCGGGCGGTCTGGCGGAAGCGCGTCACGATCTCGTCGAGCGCCTCGTCCCAGGAAATGCGGACGAACGCATCATCCTGCCCATCACGCAGAGTGGCGCCAGTTGCTTTTGCCGGACCCTTGGGCTTGACCCGGCGAAGCGGGTAGAGGACGCGTCCGGGCGAGTAAACGCGGTCGAGGTACTTGGCTACCTTGGCGCACAAGAATCCGCGCGTGAACGGATGGGCCGGATCGCCCTGTATGCGTGTCGCGCGCCCATTCTCAACGGTGATCAGAACGCCGCACGCGTCCGGGCAGTCGTGCGGGCAGGCAGCATGTACAACCTGTTTCATGGACAAAATTATGGCACAAAGCAGGCGCCGGGCTGTCCGGAATCGACCGCAACAAAGGCGAGTATCCCAAGAGCGATTATTCGGGTGTGTCACCCTGAGAAGCGTCCGTTAGGACGCGACGTGAGGGTCCATGCATTTGCTTTATCCAGCCTTCGGGTGACGCGGGGTGAAATACATGGATCGTCACGTCGGTTCGCCCGGCGAACCTCCTCACGATGACAGCTGCGGCGGAATGATGCGGAATCTACTTGACTTCACCAATGAATGTCGCGAGCGCCTGATTGAACTTTTCGGGCTGCTCGTAGAAGAGCAGGTGACCGGCGTCCTCGAATGGGTAGAAGCTGGCGCGAGAGATTTGCGCCGCTATGCTCCGGCCCATCTTGATGCCTTCCTGATAGATGGCTGAATCGGCCGCGAAGACCGCCACGGGCAGCTTGAGGGTCGGCAGTGCCCGCGCATGATCGCTCATCACGAAATCGGAATAGATGGCCATCGCGATCCAGGGTGGAGTCTTGGCAAGTTCAGCCGAAATCCATCGCAGATCTTCATCGGAGGCAGTGCCGCCCTTGAACATCTTGCGAGTGAAGGCCGCAGCGAATTGGAACGGGTCTGCCGCATAGGTCGCGAACATCGCATTCAGCGCGTCGTGGTTGTGGTGCTTCAGGCTGTGACTGTTCCACGGGGCGGGACTGAACGGGTAGGGCGCGGTGTCGATCAGGCCCAAAGCCTTGAGGCGGCTGTCGTCCCTGAATTGGTCGTAATACGACAGGACGACCGGGCCGCCGAGCGACCAGCCCGCCAGCGTCAGCTCTTCCAGTTGCAGCAGCTCGATAATCTCCCGGACATCGCGCGCATACTGCGCTATCGTGTGCCCTCCGAGGATCTTCGACGAGTTGCCGTGCCCGCGAAGATCGAGGGTGACGACACGGAACTCATTCGCCAGTTCGGCGACGTTCTTTTGCCAGAATCGGGATGAGCAGGTCCAGCCGTGTATCAACAGTATCGGCTGTCCCTCTCCCCGGTCTTCGTAATAGATTCTGGCGCCGTCACGCATCCTTGCGACGTGTGCCGCCCGAAGAACTTCATTGCTGCCGCTTGTCATAATCTCTCGCCTTGCACGCCATCGTAGGCCAGCGGACAGCAGAAATCCAGAGTTCACTTGTGTGCAGTCCTAAAAGGAACTAGTCCAAGTTAGCCAACAGCGGGCGAACCCGGGGCCCCCGGCTTGAAGTCTGAGACAAAAAGCCCCACCCAAGCTTCGCTTGAATGGGGCACCCGAGGTCATCGGTGAATCGAAGTCACAGTCCCATCTCTGCTACCCGCGGCAGATATGGGGCAGCCGGGGCCGTCACTCTTCAATCTGCAATCTGAAATCTGCAATCTGCAATGTTGATCGGTCAGGCGTGCTGAACTGCCTGTGTCAGTTGTGTCAGAGAAGACTTGGCATCGCCGTAGAGCATCGCCGTTACCGGCTTGAAGAACAGAGGATTCTCCAGTCCGGAGAAACCCCGGCCCTGGCCTCGCTTGAGGACGATGACGGATTTGGCGCGATCGACTTCCAGAATCGGCATTCCCGCGATCGGACTTTTCGGATTGTCGCGCGCATCGGGATTGACAACATCGTTGGCCCCGATGACGACCGCGACATCGGTCGAAGGAAACTCCGGATTGATCTGATCCATCTCGTACAGCGACGAATACGGGATGTTGGCCTCGGCCAGCAGGACGTTCATGTGTCCCGGCATGCGGCCGGCGACTGGATGAATGGCGTACTTGACGGTGACGCCCCGACCCTCCAGCAGATCACCGAGTTCGCGTACGGCGTGTTGGGCCTGCGCCGTCGCAAGCCCGTAGCCCGGAACGAAGATGACCCGGTTTGCGTATGCGAGCTGCACCGCTGCGTCTTCCAGATTGATCTCGCGCATGATGCCGCCCGCATCGCTGGCGACCGCCGATACCGCTCCGAAGCCTCCGAACAGAACGTTGCCGATTGACCGGTTCATGGCGCGGCACATCAGGATCGACAGGATCAGGCCCGAGAACCCGTCGAGCGTGCCGGCGATAATCAGCACGTTGTTCGACAGCACAAACCCGGTGGCGGCCGCGGCCAGCCCGGCGTAGGAATTCAACAAAGACATCACCACCGGCATGTCGGCCGAGCCGATTGGGATAACCAGCATCACTCCGAACAGGGTCGCGAGGCCCACCATCAGGTAGAAAGCCGTTGCTGCCCCCGGATACAGCAGCACATAAATAAAGCTCGCGATGGTGGAGCCGAACAGTACCAGATTGAAAATATGCTGGCCCTTGAACTGAATGGGAGTGCCGCGAATAAAGCCTTGCAGCTTGCCGGCTGCGATGAGGCTGCCTGTTGTCGTCAGCGAGCCGAGCATGACTTCCAAGCCGAGCGCGCCCAAGGTGAAACTTCCCATGGTTTCGCCGCGAATCGTGTACTCGGCAATGCCCACCAGGGCGGCGGCCAGCGCGCCGAAGGCATGCGACAGCGCAGTCCGCTGCGGCATGGCGGTCATGGGAACCCAGATCGCCATCAGCGCGCCCACAATCGAGCCGATCACCAGGCCGGCGATGATCCATTCGTAACTGACGATCTCGTGATGCATCAGTGTGCCGATGATGGCCGCCAGCATTCCGGCTTCCGCCATGAACATGCCGCGACGCGCCGTTTCGGGATGGCTCATCGCCTTCAGGCCGAGCACGAAGAACACCGACGCGAGCAGATAGGTGGCTTCGATGAAGTAGTTGGCGGGGCTCACTTGCGCACCGCCTTCTCTTGCTGCCGCTTCTGAAACATTTTCAGCATGCGGTCGGTGATCCCGAAGCCGCCGACTACGTTGACCGTGGAGGCAAAGACCGCAACAAATCCCAGTACGGTGCTGAGCTGCGTATGATGCGCCCCGGCGATCACGATCGAGCCGATCAGCGAAATGCCGGAGATGGCATTGGTGGCCGACATCAGCGGCGTGTGCAGCAACGGCGGAACACGGGAAATGACCTGATAGCCAAGAAAAGCGGCAAGTACGAAAACATAGAGCGAAGCGATAAGTACGGCGGGATTCACAGTGCTGCCTCCTGTTTCCCGTTTACGGGAGAGGTGATGCCTGCCGGGCTACTAGGCGCGCGCATGCAAGGCTTCGGCAACGCGCTTGTTGACGATATCGCCCTTGTGCGCAACGCAGGAATCGCGAAGGATTTCGTCGTTCATGTCGATGTTCAGCGCGCCATCGCGAACCAGTAGTTGCAGGAAATTGCTGATGTTCTTCGAATAGAGCTGGCTGGCGTGCACGGGAACGGTTGCGGGAAGGTTCAGCGGACCGATGATGGTGACGCCGTTGTGTTGAATTTCCTCGCCGGGCTGGGTCAATTCGCAGTTTCCGCCGGCGGGCGCGGCCAGATCGACGATCACCGAGCCCAGCCTCATGCCTTCGATGGCGGCGCGATCCATCAACAGGGGAGCGCGCCGTCCGGGTACCTGCGCCGTCGTGATCACCACGTCGGAGGTGCGCGCGGTCTTGGCGATTAATTCCCGTCCGCGCGCCAGTGCCTCCTCAGTGAGTTCCTTCGCGTAGCCGCCTTTGTCTTCGGTTTCTATGCCGCCAAGGTCAACTTCCAGAAACTTGGCCCCCAGGGATCGCACCTGTTCCCCGGCAGCTGCCCTCACGTCATAACCGAGAACGACGGCTCCGAGCCGGCGCGCGGTTGCGATCGCCTGCAGTCCGGCGACTCCGGCTCCAAGCACCAGCACGTGTGCGGGTGGCACCGTTCCAGCCGCCGTCATCAGCAGAGGAAACATACGTGGCAGGCGAGCGGCTGCGAGAATCGTGGCCTTGTACCCGGCGACGGTTGCCATTGACGAAAGCGCATCCATGGCCTGGGCTCGCGTGATGCGCGGCACCAACTCCACGGCGAACAGGGTGGCGCCCCGCTCAATGGCCGGTTGCAACGGCAAGGGAGTGTCTAGCGGACGCAGGAATCCGATAATCACCGCGTCGGGCTTCAGCAATCCGAGATCGCTGCTGTCGGGGCAGTTCACCACCGGAATGACGTCGGCGGAGGCCATCAGCAAATTTCGGTCGGCGGTAACGGTCGCTCCGGCCTGGGCGTAATCTTCGTCGGCAGAGCCGGCCATGGTTCCGCTGCCGCCCTCGACCATCACCTCGATACCTTTCGAAACCAAGGCACGAACTGCATCGGGCAGCAAAGCCACCCGGCTCTCACCTGGAAAGGTCTCCCGCAGGATCGCGATTCGCAAGGCATCCCTCCTGTCTATTCATAGAGATGCACGTCAGTGCCCAAGAGCTACTCTCATTTGCTCTCAGGAGTCACTATGCTGTTGCGTTTTGGGAATCTTTGCCCCGTCGAGGGGCTGCGATGCCCGGGGGCTTGGAACCAGGAATTCGAATGGGGGAAGCCAACTACCCCACGTCAGCCAACTGCGAGCGGGACGTGGGGCACCCGAAAGTAAACAGTGCACACGAAACGGCGGCGGCACGCCGTCGGAGGTCGGGCGATCTTCATCCGGTCGCCTCCAGTGTCATTCGTAGGCAAGGGCGTCGATGGGGTCTTTCTGTGCCGCCTTGTAGGCGGGGTAAATTGCGCCCAGCAGTGCACCGCAGATGGCGATGCCGGCCGCACGCAGTATCCACGGGCCATCCATCATGACCCTCATCTGCGGAAAGTGATGCAGGATGCCGGCTCGCGCGGCGTAACTGATCACGATCCCAAGAACGATTCCAGCCAGGGCCAGAACCAGCGTCTCGCGAATGATTACGCCGACAATATATGCCTTGTTTGCGCCGAGCGATTTCAGAATTCCGATTTCGCGCGTGCGCTCCATCACCGCCGTATACATCGACTGGAAGATAACGATGAACCCGATGACCACGGCTACGCCGATCACTATGTTGATGAAAGTCGAGAATCCGGGCAGGTTTGCCGGTGTCATCAGCGACATATATTCGCGGAGCGAGCGCACGGAATAGCGCTCCATTCCCGGAATCTTCCTGACTGCCGCGACCACGGCGTCGGCATTCGAGGGATGATCCAGCCGCACGTAGAACATGGAAGCCTTGCCTTGGCTGCCGATCAGATCCTGAAGCGTCTTGATGGGGAGAAACTTGCGTGCGCCCTTGCCGTGCTCCACGATTCCGCTCACCCGGAACTGGTGGTTCAGCAACTCCAGCTTCTGGCCGACTTGAACGCGCTGCTGGGCAGCGAAATAGTCGTCCACCAGCATGTCGTCGGGCCCTTCGAATGGGCCGCCGGCGAGGTAATTGAACGGCGCCCCCACGTTGTTATAGCTGTTCGGCGAACCGGGCGTCAGGTCGATGCCGTAAATAACCTCGAGAGCACCTGCGGTGTTTACCTGCATGACGACCGGGGCCACGGCCGTTACGTGCTGAACCGTACGCAGCACGTCAGCCACCTTGATGGAAACCGGAGCGCCGGTAATCCCCGTCAGAAACGAAGAACCGGGAGGCGAAACCATCACGTCGGCGCCAATCCCCCTGGTGCGTTCGGCACTGTCGCGCAGTATGCCGATCGAAAGCCCCACGATCAGCAGGATGAGAGTAACTTCGATCGCAATCGCCACAATGCTGATTGCCGAGCGTACGGGACGGTGTACCAGGTTGGAAATTACAAGTTTATTCATTCGTTTTGAGGATAAAGCAACGGTTGCCACGCCGTCACGTTGGTGAAGAAGACCCTAGCGCGGCGTCTCAATGGAACGCGTTGCCGAATTCGATCCCTTCGCCTGGCTTCCGTCCAGGCGTACGACCTGCGCTCCGGGGGGTTGAGCCAACTGGAACTGGTCTGGCGTGAAGGGTTTGTTCAGAGTGAGCTTGGTGATCGTGAGGCCGATCGTGTACTCCTCCTCCGGCCGCTGGATCAGGATATGCGTCGGGAATGGAATGCCCTGGTAATCCTTAAAGTTGCTGTAGTATGCGTCGGTCGCGATGTCTCCTCGCTTGTCGAAGAGAAGCTGGCGGTAGGGCAACAGGTTGGTGCGGTTGAAATAGATCTTGCGCGAAAGATACCACTGCCCTGAGCCCAGGTCTTTGCCGACGACGTCCAGGATATAGTTCGGCTGGGAGACCCTCTTCTTGGAATTCCCGTCCTTGGCCTTTTCCTCTTTGGAATTCTCCTCCACAACCTCCTGAATTCTTGCTTCCAGCACCGCGATCTCATCGGCTTGCACGGCGCGGAACAAAATCGCATCCATGATGGTCTTCGGGCGAAGATTTTCCAGGGTGTTTGGAGAGGGCTTGATCACCTCGCTGGGACCGATGACGAACCGGTTCTTCGCCGGAATCCATAATTCGAATCCTTGCGCATTGCTCACCATGTCAAAGGCCCGGTTCTTCACGATGGGAAATTGCCCGATCATGCGCAGCGTCGAGGGCTTCTCGGCCAGGATATAGCCGGTGATATTCGAATACTCGGTGACCTTGCCTTTCTTGGCTCCGCCCACCGTGGTGGCAATCTCGACCGTGGCATTCATCGTTTGGACCGCGTTGGCGGTCGCATTTAGCTTGTCTACCAGTTGCGTCTGGCTCGCCGTTTGCAAAGGCGCATGGCTGACGTTCGACTGAACCTTATGAGACCGGAAAAGGCAGCCGGTAGAGATCAGCGAAGAAGCCAGCACGGCAATCATAAGCATTCGAAAACGCAGGTTCATGGCCTGTCCGGGTTCGTAGTTTGTACAGACGGTGCCCCCTCAGTATAAACGGCCAAGTATAAACAGCCGAACGGGAGTTGCCGTGGACGCAGTTTCAACGTGCGTACGAACGTTGAAAGTGGATGCTCGCTCGAAATCACCGCTTCACGCTCTGCCGTTGGCGGTGCCGCCAGGAAGCCACGTTCCGAGTATGCTCCTCGTAATTGCTGGTGAACCTGTGTCCGCCCTGTCCGTCGGCGACGAAGTAGAGATAATCCGAGCGCGCCGGATTCATCGCGGCCTTGAGCGATGCGGCCCCGGGATTGGCAACAGGCCCGGGCGGCAAGCCGGGATGCTTGTAGGTGTTGTAAGCGGAATCGAACTGAAGATCGCTTTGGTATATGGCGCCGCGATACCGTTGATTCAACAACGCGGCATAGACGACGGTTGGGTCGGCCGCCAGTGCCATGTGGCGTTGCAGCCGGTTGTAGTAAACGCCGGCCACCAGCGGGCGTTCGGAGTCAATCGCCGTTTCCTTTTCGACGATGGACGCCATCGTGACCACGGCGTGGACGTTTTCGCGCAACCCAATCTGCCGCGATTCCTGCTCGAAACGCCGTACCATCACCTGCACCATGTCACGCGTGCTCTGCGTGCGCGTGAACTGATACGTGTCCGGAAACAGGTAGCCTTCCAGCGAGGTCGCCTGCGGGTCGAAACCGCGTACCAGCCCTACCTCTGCCCGCGTGGCCGCCAGGAAATCGTCCGCCGTTCCCAGCCCCGCCTGTTGCATCGCCTGCGCCACCTCAAAGATATTGAAGCCCTCCGGTATGACAACCGTATGGGTGTAAATTTCGCCCCGCGCAAGCTTGCCGAACACCTGGACCGCATTCCGAGGCGCGTCGAATCGGTACTCGCCGGCCTTCAGCGTGCGCGAACGCTGGCAGTAGTGAAGTAACAGAAAAGCACGCCAGCTGCGAATAACGCCACTGGCCTCGAGCCGTCGCGCAATTTGCCTGGTATGCAGGCCCGGAGGCAGAAGGACGAACGATTCGTGCGGCGGCGCCAGCGGCACGAGGAGCGCCCACCCGAGCCAGGCGGCGAATCCTGAAATCACAAGCACAACCAGCTTAAGAAAGAAGCGCATGTTTCAGTCTATGAACATCCTCGCGGCGCAACAGCGGCCCGGGAAGTTGAGAAGCAAGCTCAAACTGCGTTCAGCCGCCCGAGACTTCATCGATCTCCCGTCGGGTTGCTGCCGACAGGCGGTTCTCCATGAAATTCTGCAAAATCAAAACCGCCGCCAGCCGGTCGACCGCTCCGGCGCGCTTGCGGATCGAAATTTCCGACGCTTTCAGGATGCGGTTGGCTTCAGCCGAGGTCAATCGCTCGTCCCAGAGATGCACCGGCAGCTTGAATTTTTCTCGAAGCTCTTCGGCGAAGGCGCTGACCTTCTCCGCTTGCGTCCCCGCCTTGCCGCTGAGCCTCAGCGGCAGCCCAACCACCAACTCGGTCACGCCGAGGCGGCGGATCACCGAATGCAGCGCGGCCAAGTCAAAGCGCTTGTTCCTGCGCCGAATCGTATCCATCCCTTGAGCGGTGATGCCGAGCGCGTCGCTGACCGCCAGCCCGATCGTCTTAGAGCCGACGTCGAGCGCAAGAATGCGGCCGGGAGCGGTGGTTTCTGCAGCCATGAATTCAGTATAGAGGCACAGGCACCCGCCGCAACGCGGAGTCTCAAGTTTGGCGGGCCGTCGCGGTTCCGATGAAAGCAAAACGCGGCAGGGCCCGCCGGTCGGGGCCTTGCGCGGCATTGTCTAGAAATCAACATCGGCATGCGTCATGCCGAGCGCGGCGGCCTGCTGAGGGCTGACCTCCAGATCGTCGAGGGTAACGTTTCCCGAGCGCGTCAGGGCCGTCCAGGCGCTATCCAGGGAGGAAGGCTCCAATCCCAGTTCCAGCAGGAAATTGCGGAGTTCGTGGTGCGAGGCGAAGACTTTGGCAAATGTGCTGCCTGTCGTGGTGTAGTTGAGCTGGTAGATTTCGCCTCCGTTGGCGATGCGGCGTCGAAAGATGTGCAACGTCCCGCTCATGGTGGGCTTAGATTCCATTGGCTGGAGAGAGGTTTGCGAGATCGAGAATTGATAAGGAGGCGGTGAACAGCGGTTCAGGCTTCGGTGAGTGAAGCCTCTGGAAAGCGCAGCTTTGACTTTGCAAGTACCCGGCGGAGTTCGTCCTCGACGTCCGTTTCCTCCCAATTCCGGGCCATGGCCAGTTCGCTAACCAGCAGGTAACGGGCGCGCTCCAGCATCTTCTTTTCGCGGAAGCTGAGCGGCTTCTGCTGCCCCAACTGCAGCAGACTTTTCAGGACCGCCGCCACATCCATCAGGCAGCCGGTACGCATTTTGTCGGAATTTTCCTTGAACCGGTACTTCCAGTCACTGTGGTTCTCGCACTTGCCGTCGGTCAAATACTCGAGGATCTTCTGGATTTCGCCGTTCTTTACCACTCGGCGCAGGCCGACGCTGACGACGTTATGGAAGGGAACCATCACCTTCAGGCTGCTGGACTTAATGCGGAGCAGATAGAATCTTTCAACGGTGGCGCCCATGGTGCGGCTGCTGATCTGTTCAATGATTCCCACACCGTGATTGGGGTAAACCACCTTGTCGCCGATACCGAAATTTAAGGAATTCATGCCTGCCCAACATGACGCCCAGGAAAAAGTAGCGCCTGAACACACGTAAACATCTTTAAGTATACGGGAACGCGGTGAATGCGGTCAATTCATTCCCTGCGCTAAAAACAATCGTATTACGATGCAATCCGCCTTCATTCGCCAAAGGCTGTATCTCCACGATGGAGACCGGCCGAGGCGGTATAATAAGTCAGATTAAGAGCGAGTCTGACAGGATGCCAGAGCACATAAAGAAAAAGCTCCAAGAGGAGATTCAGGTCCTCGAACACGAGCTGAATGTGGAATTACCCAGGGAATTGAAGAAAGCGGTCGCGATGGGCGATCTGAGCGAGAATGCCGAGTACCACATGGCCAAGCAGCGGCAGGAGTTCGTCCGCGCCCGTCTTGGCCAGCTCAAGAAACGCGTTTCCGATCTTTCCATGATCAATATGAACAATATTCCTCGCGACCGGGCTGCACTTGGCTCGACGGTATTGATCTTCGATGCCACCAAAGGCGAGGAAATCGAATACAAACTGGTCACCAGTGAGGAATCCGACGTAACGAAGGGACTTATCTCGACTTCTTCGCCGATCGGCCGGGCGATGATGGGCAAGAAAGTCGGCGATACGGCAATCGTGGTCACTCCGGCAGGGAACCGCGAGCTGGAGATTCTGAAGCTGGCCACCATTCATGACGAGGCCGAATGACCTGGACGAGTGCTTTTGGACGCGCCTGCGGAGTGCTGCTCTACAAGATCGTCGACGGCTTGGCGCTGACGCGAATCTCGCCGAATGTGCTCACGTTCATCGGCTTGATCATCAACGTTGGAGCGGCGTTGCTCTTCGGCTTTGCCAGCGCCGATAACAACCAGCCGCTGCTGTTTCGCTGGGCGGGCGTCGTCGTTATCGGGGCCGGCATCTTCGACATGGTGGACGGCCGCGTGGCCCGAGCGACCAACCAGGTGACCGAGTTCGGCGGATTCTTCGACTCCGTGGTCGACCGTTATAGCGATGTGGTCTTGTTTTTCGGGTTGCTGGTTTACTACGCCAGGGCTCATCGATTCTTCTACCTGGTGATGGTGGCTTTTGTCATGACCAGCTCGGTGATGGTGAGCTACACCCGGGCGCGGGCCGAATGCATGATCGAAAAGTGTAAGGTCGGCTTCATGGAGCGGCCGGAACGGATCGTGCTGATCATCATCGGTGCCTTATTCAACCGCATGGCGCCGGTCCTGTGGGTGCTCGCCGTGCTTTCGACGATCACGGTGATCCACCGCATCCGCTACACCTACGAGCAGACCACGCTGAGAGAACGTGCGGAAAAGGCGGTCGTGGGATCGCCTCTCCCAACCGCGTCTGAATCAGAATTGTCATCCCGTTAGACCTGATACGCGGAAGGTACATCGCGGAAAGACCGGACATCAGCGTCCGGCCCTTTCGTGGGATATTCGCTAATTCGCGCCGAGTGGCCGGCTGGAAGGCAGCAGCGAAGAGTGGCGATTTCGGCCCGGCATGCTGATCGAGAGATTTACCTCCCGCTTGTCCCGGACGACGGTGAGCGCGGTTGGACCGCTGCGTCCGCGCGTGGCGCGCAGCCAGTCGCGGATGTCCGCCACCGCGTCTTTTTCGACGCGTACGACCACGTCTCCGGCTTTCAGTCCGGCCGCCGCCGCCGGGCTACCGCTCTCGACCGAACGCACAAGCACGCCGCCGCGTCCGTTTTTGACTCCGAAGAATTCGCATAGCTGGGGAGTCAGGTTTTCCAACACGGCTCCCGTCGGGCCAAGGTGCAAGGTGTTGGTGAAGGGTAATTCGAAGTCCGGCGTGGAAGGAGGCCGCGGGAAAGGGGGCGCCGCCGGAGGCGCCTCATGCGTGAGCATCGGGTTGGAGGACTTCGCACGATCCGCCAGCGTGACCTGCACGTTGATGGCTTGTCCGTCGCGCATGACGCCGAGCGTCACCGCACTTCCAGGCAGTGTCTGGCGAACAAAATTACGGAGTTGGTCACGGTCTTCGACCGGACTGCCGTTGAAGCCGACAACTACGTCATGCTCTCTCATGCCGGCTTTTCCGGCCGGTGCATCCTGGTCGACCATCGTCACCTCAGCGCCCAAAGCACTTTTCAGCTTCAGGGACTGCACGCGGTCAGGGGCGATGTTGCGGATATTGAGCCCCAGATAAGCGCCATGCCTCGGAGGGGGTTCAGGCCAGCCTTGGCCTGCCGCCGCCGAAGCAAGCAAGCCAACCAGCAGAATCAACAGGAAATGGGTTCGACGCTTCATAATTCCTTATTGGTCTCGACGGATATCGATTTGCCCGATGGAAGTGCGGATATTCACCAGCGGACCACCGCCGCTCAGCAATCCTTCGGCGTACATCATCTTTGGTCCCCAGCCTCCGTTGTCGGCGGCGACTTTCAACTCAGGGAAATCCGACCTGATGCCTTGCCCGGCGGCTATATCCGTCGTTGCGCGTATGGTTAGCGGCACACCTCTCTTCACATAGACCACGATGTCGCCGGCCCCGGTGTGCAGCGTGGATTGGACGGCGACGGAGGAGGCGAGAAACTCAGCCTGAATTCTTCCTATTCCACTGCGCGCATCCGCTCCGTGCGCCAGTTTCGACAGGGCGATGTTTCCCCCGCCGGTTCTGGCGACGACAGGGCCCTTGCTGGAGCCGACGCGGATGTTGCCGCCGCGGGTGTTAATCGTCACCGGTCCGCCGGCCTCATCCACTGTAACGTCGCCTCCTCCGTTGCCGATATTGAGAGATCCGGTACATCGTTGCAGCGTAACGTTGCCGCCATCGTTTTGCACTACCCCGCTGCCGATCACCCCGAGGTCGATATTGCCGCCGAGAGTTTGAGCCTCCAGGCGGTGGCCCTGCAAGGAACCGAGAGTAATATTTCCGCCTCCGGTTCGTGCCAGCAGATCGCCGTTGATTTGTCCAAACTTGAGATTCCCGCCCTTCGTCAGCGCGCGCACGGCGCCGTTGACCTTATCCACGTTAATGTCGCCGGCGCGGGTGTTCAGATCGAGCCGCGAGGTCACGCCGGTGACCGTAATATCCCCATTCCCGCTCCCGATCCGGACCCATTCCATCTTCGACGGGATGTGAAGTTCGAACTCGGCATCGAAGCGTCCCCGCGTATGCGACTCGTCGTTGACCTCGAGAATCGCGCCTTCAGCATTGCGGGAAGCGTTCACCCGGAAACGTGCGAACTCGCGTTTTGCATCTTCCTCGCTGCTGGCAAAGAAGCGCTTGCGCACCGTCCAGCGCAGGCCGCCACCATCGCCATCCACTTTCACGCTGCCCAACGGGGTATTCACCCGCAGAGCACGGGAGGATGGCAGCGTGCCGCTGCTTTCCTCCACCCAGGACTGCCCATCGCGGTAGACGCGCGCTTCCTGTGCGCTGGCCACCCCCGCCAATAGCAGCAGCACCAGGCCGAATGCAAAACCGCTAAGGCTTCCGCGCCCAATCCAGGCGGGCCAGCTATCGAGTTTGCCAATGCCGATCAATACCGATCTCTCCCTGACGAACAGCACACTTCAATCAATCTCCGGCATGGAAGCCAGCATCTTCCGCGACTCCGTCCGGATGTATGGAAGGGGGTCATCCTTGGCCAACTGCTGCAACGCCTGGCGCACGCTGGTGTCGGCGCGGCTGGCTTCCAGGGCGCGCAGAGCTCCCATGCGGATGCCGGGATTGTTGTCATTCAGTAGCGTTTCGACAACCGCGTTGCGCACGCGGATATCTCCGCGCACGTACGGCTTAACCGCCTCCAGCGCCTTGAGCCGCACGCCGGGGTTGCTGTCATATCGCAAGGCAAAGACCAGCCCTTCGCGAATCCGGCCATCCTCGGGCTTCTGCCGGAGCACATCGATGGAGTCCATGCGCAATCCGGAGTTGTAATTGTTGCGCGTCGCGTAAAGCAGCAACTGCTGGATTTCCGGATCGCTCAATGAGCCCTGCACCTGCTCCGGGGTGGTGGTGTCGTACTGAATCTTGATCCGGTTGGTGCCGGCCTCCTGCTGAATGGTGCGTATGCCGGAGATGGAAGCCTCGGCGCGTTGTTGCGTGCCCGCCGGACTCACGACGGAGCCGCCGCGAACGCTGCCCACCACGCGATACATCGTCCCCAACCCCGAGCCAAAGCCCACGATGAAGATCACCGCCGCCAGTGCGGGCGAGAATTGCCAGTGGCGCAGCCACGCCACCGGGTCAAGGACGAATCGCCGCCAGCCCTGCAACTGCTCCGCCGTCTCCAGCCGTTCCTGAAGCGCCATGCGGGCCGAAGCCAGCAGGTTGGGCGTTACCTCCAGCTTCGGCAAGGCGTTGAGCTGCTCGTGCAAGTCCTTGAACTCGCCGATAACGCCCGCGCATTCCGGGCAGCGCTTGGCGTGCTGCTCCAATTCGAAGCGTGCATCGTCAGGCAGCTCGTCGTAGAGGTAAAGCGTTACGTTTTGTTGCACCCACTCGCAGTTCATGACTTCCTTCCTCTTTCGCCCGCAGCCATCACCGTGCATTTGCCAACGCGGCGCGCAGCTTCTGGGTCGCACGGAACAGCGTGTTCTTGACGGTCTCTTCGGTGGTGTTCAGTGTTTCCCCAATCGTGCGCAATCGCAGGCCCTCGTAGTGCTTCATTTCAAAAACGATGCGCTCGCGCGGCGTCAATTTCTCGAGCGCCAACGCAATGCGAGCGGCAAGTTCGCCCCGCATCAGGTTGCGTTCGGGACTGGCGCCCGGACGTTCGTCGGCCACCTGCTCGAGCAGGTTGAGTTCCTGGCCGTCGGCGTCGTGCGCCACCGGCGGTTCCTCTTTGCGCACCTGCTTGCGGCGTAGATGGTCGAGGCAGAGATTGGTGACAATGCGGTAAATCCAGGTGTAAAACGAGCATTCGAAGCGGAAGCCGGCGAGATTGCGATAAGCCTTGAGAAACGCTTCCTGGTAGATGTCTTTCGCATCATGCTCGGAGCCGGTGAGGTGGAGCGCGAGCCGGAGCACAGCCTGATCGTACTGACGAACCAATTCCTCGAAAGCGGCGCGATTACCGCGCTGCGCTTCGCGAATCAGCTCCGCGTCATTGACCCGGCCGGCATTCTGCCCGAGCATAGCTCCCGTTCGCTGTGGGGCAACAATTTCTGAGATTTCTTGCGCGCCCTCTCTTCCATCGTAATTTGCGAATGGAAAAGCCGCCATCATCGCCTCGGCTGACATGGCTACCCGCCACTTGATTTCTCGTTACCCCTGCCACGGGGCGATCCACTACTCTGTTAGTTGGACGAGAGAAAGGGTGATTGGTTAGCAGGCACCTCTCGCGAATAAGTCCTGACGGGTTGGCACCCCTGAGGGGAGGGGCGCGGCTCCCAATGCGGGGTGGGCGACTACACCACTTAGGTAGCCAGTCAAAGACTCCCTGCTTAGTAAAAGGAGGGAGTCTTTGACCGATTCGTGAACTTAGGCCAGATCAGCGGAAGGTACGTCCCGCGAGGGAGCCGGGCGTTCAGCCCGGCGGTGGCAGACTGGGTGCATCAACCCGGGATCTGCCCATCTGGGGTTAGGCCTGCGGCTCTTCGGCCTCGACCGCTTCCTTCCCGATTGTCACCTTGACGGTGGCAGTGACCTCGCGATGCAGCTTGATGGGAACCGTGAACTCACCCAGGGCCTTGAGCGGCTCATCGAGCTGCAATTTGCGGCGATCGATGGTGAAGCCGCGATGCTCCAACTCGTGCGCAATGTCGGCCGATGTCACCGAGCCGAATAACTGGTCGTTTTCGCCCGAGCGGCGGGTAAAGCTCAAGTTGACCCCGTCGAACTGCTTGGCCAGCAATTCGGCATCGGACTTCTCTTTGACGCCGCGGCGGACGGAGGAGGCTTTCATTTGGTCAATGACGGCCTTGTTGGCCGCACTGGCTTCAATGGCGAGCTTGTGGGGCAGCAGATAGTTGCGTCCGTACCCTTCGGCGACCTTCACCACGTCGCCGCGGGAGCCGAGCTTCGGGACATCTTCTTTCAAAATGACTTCCATCGTAAAAACTCCCTAAGAATTCCTGAATGGCCGGAATGCCGCAGCCGGGGTTGAACCTGCGCCCGGCGGAATCCCGTCCGATTGCTTAACGACGAGCGGCGAACGGCAGCAGCGCTATGTTGCGCGCCTGTTTGATGGCTTCCGTTACCCGGCGCTGATGTGGCGTGCACACCCCCGTCAGGCGGCGCGGAACGATCTTCCCGCTCTCGGCGACGAACTGCGAAAGCAGCCGCACGTCCTTGTAGTTGATATTGTCGATCTTCTCCGTACAGAACTTGCACACCTTCTTGCGGCGAAAGAACTTGCGGCCGCCGCCTTCACGTCCGCCGCCGGGGCCGGAAGGACGTTGTCCAGTACGTGGACCGCCGCCGGGGCGTCCGCCCGGACGTGGGCCTGGACCTGAACTCGGGCTCGGGCTTGGACTGGTACTCGGCTCCGGTGCAGAGCTCTCAGAAGCTGCCTTATTGGTATTCTCGTCTGCCATGACTCTCCTTCACTCACTGCGATCCCGCTCAGTGACCTGTCTGGCACTCGTCAGCACAGGACCAGCAGAGCACTCGCGCGATAAAAACTGCTGGACCGGATACCCGGTCGTATGCGCCTGCGGCGACCTTGAAGGGTAGCGCCGCGCAAAGCACTGGTGGGTTAGGCCTCGACCGAGGCGGGCTCCGCGCCCGGACTCGGTTCGTTGGCGCCGGCGGCTTCCGCGGCCTGCCTGCCCTGTCCCCTGCGGTGCGATTCGCGAATCAGGCGAACCTTCTCCAGCCGCTTACCTTCCAGGTCGGTGCGAACGGTGATGAACTTGATCACCTGCTCGGCCACGCGCAGGCGGCGTTCGACTTCTTTCACCACGCCCCCGGCGCCTTCGACGTTGAATAGAATGTAATTGCCGTCGTTAAACTTGCGGACCGCGTAGGCCATGCGCCGCTTGCCCATGCGCTGAGTGCCGGTAACGGTGCCGCCGGCGGTGGTGATGTTCGTCTCCATCGTCGCCACCAACTTGTCGACATCCTCGTCGGCCAAGTCAGGACGAACAATGAACATGATTTCGTAAGTACGCTGCATTGTGTTCTCCGAAACTCTTTAACTCTTTGTCACTCCGGCGAACTCGAAGTCCGCCGGGCATCCCGGCTTTCACTCAGCCCAACCACGGCTTTAGATGGAAACCAGGTGGCGAGAGCGCAGTCGCTTTCGCCGCGGGCTTTGGCCCGCAAATCACTCTTCCTTACGCGGTTGCTCCGCTTCATCCGGCGGTGTCGCTTTGCGATTGAAGCGGGTCATCGCCGCTCCTGGACCTTGCCGCAGGATGATCTCCACCGCATCGGCAGCCGCATCCAGCATTTCGTCTACCGCCGGGTCCAGCTTCGATTTCCACGGCGAGAGCACGTATTCCTTGCCGCTCGCAATCGCGTGTTCCGGCGCGATTCCCAACCGGATCCGCAGAAACTCCTGCATCCCCAAGGCGCCGACCACCGACTTCATACCGTTATGACTGCCGGCGCTGCCACGCTCGCGAACCCGAACACTCCCGAAGGGCAAGTCGAGATCGTCGTAAATCACGATCAGGTCCTTCTCCGGGTCCGCCTCGTATTCCTGAACCAACGCGGCGATCGACATGCCGCTCAGGTTCATGTACGTTTCCGGCTTTGCCAGCAAAACCGGAACGTCTGCAACACGGGCCCGAGCTGTCGAGGCCCTACAATGCCGGTTGTCGACCCTCACTCCGCAGCGGTCGGCCAACCGGTCGATCGCCAAAAAGCCCATATTGTGCGGCGTGAACTGGTACTCGATGCCCGGATTTCCGAGCCCGACAATCAGTTTCACCAGTTCCTCGTTCTGTGGTTGCTCGCTGTCGCGGCGCGCCACCGTAGGCCGCATCGTTTCCTAACGAAATCCCGACAGCGGCCAACAACGGCCATCGAACAACTACTTCTTGCTTTCCTTGGCCTTGGGTTCCTTGGTCTCTTTCTTGCCTTCCTTGGCCTCTTTTTCCTCGCCTTCGGCCTCTCCCTTGCCCTTCTTGATGACCTCGGGCTCGACCAGTCCGGCTGCCGCTTCTTCGGCGGCGGCTTCCACGGTCGGCGCAACCTCTTCCTTCACCGAGACCACGTGTGCAACCAGGAAAGTCGAATCGGTTAAAAACTTGATCTTCTCGGGATGCGGGAGATCGGCAACCCGGATGGGTTTCCCAAACACCAAAGCGCTGACGTCGCACTCGATGTGGCTGGGAATATCTCCCGGGAGGCACTCGATCGCGATCTCGCGAAGCACGAGATCCAGGACGCCGCCCTCGGTCTTGATGCCTATCGATTCGCCCTTCACCAGAATAGGCACACTGATCTGCAGCACCTTATCCATGGCGATGCGTTTCAGGTCGACATGGAGCAGATGGCCCTTGATGGGCTCGTGCTGCCAGTCGACGATCATCGCCTTGGCCTGCTCGCCATCGAGCGAAACGTCGATGATGGTGTTGTGGCCCGTCACGGAGTGCAGGATCTTGGTGATCTGCTTGGGATCGACCGCAATCGCTCTCGGCTGGCCCCCGGCGCCATACAAAACGGCCGGAATCGAGCCGGTGCGGCGTAATCGCCGGGCTGCGTTTTTGTCGCTGGCCTCGCGCGGCTTGGCTTCCACTAAATTGGCTGCTGTAGACATAATTCCGTTTCCTCTACGTCCTGGCTCGGCACGGTGCGTTCGGCACCCGCCGGCGAATCGGTTAAGTGAACAATCTGCTGACCGAAGTTTCCTCGTGAATCGACTGAATGGCACGTGCAATCAGGCCGGCGATGGACAATACCCTGATCTTCGGCTCGTTGCGTGCCGCCTCGGACAGCGGAATGGTGTTGGTGACAACCAACTCGGTCAGAGATGATTGCGAAATTCTTTGAATGGCCTGTCCCGACAGCACCGGATGCGAAGCACAGGCGTAAACCTGGCGCGCACCGGCTTCGAGCAAGGCGGCGACGGTTTTGACCAGCGTGCCCGCCGTGTCGATGATGTCGTCGATAATAAGACACGAGCGCCCCTCGACGTCGCCGATGACATGCATTACCTCGGTGACGTTCATCTCCGTGCGGCGCTTATCAACGATGGCCAATGCCGCGTTCATCTTCTTGGCGAAGAAGCGGGCGCGCTCCACGCCGCCGGCATCGGGTGAGATCACCGTCAGATCCGGCAGATTCAGCTTGCGAAAGTGATCCACCAGCACTGGTGAAGCGAACAGGTGATCGACCGGAATATTGAAAAATCCCTGAATCTGCGGCGCGTGCAGATCGACGATCAGCGCGCGGTCGGCGCCTGCGGTCGTCAGCAGGTCGGCCACCAGCTTCGAGGAAATGGGAACACGCGGCTTGTCCTTGCGGTCCTGGCGGGCGTATCCATAGTACGAAATGACAACCGTGATGCGCCGTGCCGAAGCCCTCTTGAGGGCATCGATCATCAGCAGGAGTTGGAGCAGGTTGTGTGCTACCGGATCGGAGGTAGGCTGCACGATGAATACATCGGAGCCGCGAACATTCTCCTGGATCTGCACATAGATTTCGCCATCGGAGAACTGCGTGTGGTGACACTGACCGAGAGGCATTCCAAGAAATTCGCAGATTTCCTTGGCGAGCGCGGGATTGGAAGTTCCGGAGAAGATCTTGAACTTGTCGTCTTGACGGGCGCGGATGGGCTTTCGCTCCGTCTTGGGCTCCAGCGCCTTCTTGTCACTCGTCGCTGTCGCCGTGCCCGGCGAATCCGGCACAACCGTCGAGGGCTGCAACGAGCTTGTCTTTGTCGCTGAATCCATCCGTTTTTGCCTCCCGGAAGACTAAATTCCCAGCACCCACACGAACACGACTTTCGAACCGAAGCACCTGGCTGGGCGGCTAGGATTCGAACCTAGACAAAGTGCTCCAAAGGCACTTGACCTACCATTAGTCGACCGCCCAACACCCGGATAGCGGGCCCGACCTACCTTCGACCACACCCTGCTAGACGAACCGCTGTTCCAGATAAAGACCGCGTCCGAGGGTTACGGTTGCCATCGCGGAAGTGCCCGCTTTGCGCAACTCTATAGCCGCTTCTTCGGCCTGCTCCGGCTTCGCATACAACCCGTAAAGCGTCGCACCGGAGCCCGATAGAGACGCATAGCTCGAATTATTTCTTTCCAGCAGACGCTTGACTTCGCGAAGTTCGGGATGCACAGGGAAGACGACGCGTTCGAAGTCGTTTTCGATCCCGGCTCGGACGAGGTCGAGAAGCAGCGTCTCGGCCCGGTCCCCGCTCACGGCGGGAACACCGGATAAGGTTCCACTCAGCCACTCAAAAGCCGAACGGCTGAACTCATCAATTGTAGTGGACGTGGCCTGCGGCGTCAATTTACCTTCCTGCGAACGAAGCTCGTCCCAACGCCGAAACGCGTCCGGCGTCGATACGCCGATCTCGGGAGTCGCAATCACGCAGCCGATGGCGGGAAGATCGGGCAGCGGGTAAACCTCTTCGCCGCGGCCGCAACCCAGCACCGTGCCGCCGACCAGGAACAGCGGAAGATCGGAGCCGACCTCGGCGGCGATGCGCAACCGCTCGCGTGGCGGCAACTCCGCCTTCAGCACCCGCTCCAAGGCGAACAGGGTTGCCACGGCATTGGAAGACCCGCCGCCGACGCCGCCCTGCACAGGGAGATTCTTTTCGATAGTAATGACCACCTTGCCACGTTGTTTGAGCGATCGCATTACTCGCTCGGCAATGCGCCAGCAAGTATTGCTTTCGTCGCTGGGAACGCGCGCGTCCTTGCACCGGACCTCGATGCCTGAGCCACGGCTGACATCGACGCGAATGACATCGTGCAAGGCGATAGTCTGGTAAATGGTCCGCAGCTCATGGAAGCCGTCATCGCGCTTGGCCCCAATCGCCAGGCCCAAATTTATCTTTGCAAATGATCGGACGGAAACAGGCATCGCAGAGCCATTCTACTTCACTGGCGGGACCGCACTCGGGAAGGGGAAGAAGATTTCCCGCCCGGCCCTGGGGGATCAGCCGGACGGGAGTTCGACAAGCTCAACGTTCGAACAGAATCGTAGCGTTGGCAACAGCCGGCTGAGCAAGACGGGGGGACCACTCCCACTCCGCCGGAAACTCGTGTAGTTTCGCCGGCAACTGGCGTATCAGTTCCGGCCATCCTTCCATGTCTTCGTTTAACTCGGTTTCCCAATCGCCGTCGCTAATGGAAAAGCACAATTGATCGGCGGCCAGGCAATCACGTTTGTAGGCGACAACCCGGCGAATCTCGTTCCAGCGGAAAGCAACTGCCTCCCTGCTCCTGCTGATGCACAACGATTCATCGTCGATCTCGATCGTGATCCGGGGTCGTGTCATGGGGGAACCCTTCCGCGGATGCCGCGTATGTCAGCAGCTCCTGCTTCCTTTGATCGGGCAGGAACGAGGCGCGGAACGAATTGCGCGCCAACTGCCGCAGTTCCTCGTCCGAAAAGGCAAAGCCATCTTGCGCTATTTCGTACTCTTGCGAAAGTGACGTAAGGAACATAGCCGGGTCGTCCGAATTCAGAACCACACATGCACCTGCGTCATAGTACCTTCGGAGGGGATGGCTGCCGAGCGACGCGCAACAGCCTGTGCGCAGGTTGCTGCTGAGGCAGATTTCGAGAGGCACTTGGCGCTCCACGATTTCGCGCAGCAGGCCCTCGTCGTCGATCAGCGTGAGGGCGTGTCCGAGGCGTTCGCTGCCGATGTCGAGCGCACCGCGTATGGACTCCGGCCCGGCGCTCTCGCCGGCGTGGCAGGTGAGGCGCAGACCATGGTCGCTCGCTAGTCGGTAGACATCGCGAAACAATTCGGGAGCGGCACGTCGCTCGTCGCCGCCAATGCCGAAGCCGACGACGTTGCGCTCCCGGCACTCGATGGCTTTCTCCGCCACCTTGAGCGCCTCCTCGGGACCGAAGTGACGCACCGCATCGAAGATCCAGCGGAGCGACATGCCGAAATCGCGCTCGCCGCGCTCGCGACCGCGCTCCATGCCCTCGAATAGCGGATCGAACGGCTGCCCGCGCCAGAAGATGACCCCCACCGAGACGAAGACCTCGGCATGCAGCACCCGCTGGGCGGCCAGCGTTTGCATGAGCCGGTAAGTAATCAGTTCGTAGTCTTCGGGCGTGCGCAAGCGCTCGGTCACCGCCTTGAAGGCCAGCATAAAGCCGGTGAAGTCCCGGTAATCGTAGACCGCGCGCGCCTCTTCGACGGAGAGCTGGCGTCCGCTGTCCTCGATATTCCGGTAGCGATTATTGGCCGTGGGCAGCGGCGTGTTGTGACGCCGGCTGAGTTCGGAAAGCGTCTCGGGATCGACCGAACCCTCGAGGTGAAGGTGCAGCTCGGCTTTGGGGAGGGAGAGAATAAAGTCCGCGCTGTTGGTCGTCAGCCCCTCACCGTCGGACATAAGAAGTACCTGGACCGTCGATTCGCACGGAATGACTCTCTGGTGTGCTGTTCCGGAAGTATTTCGCACACATCAATAACCCTCGTGAGTGTCATCCTGAGCGCAGCGAAGGATCCCTGCAAACTTTTCCACCCCGCGCCGCTTGGAGATTCTCAATGAAATCCTTCGGCTGCGCCTCAGGCCAAGGCCGTGCTGGGATTCTTCGCTCGCTAGGCTGGCTCAGAATGACACTTCAAAAGGTTATTGCCCAACTTCTGGAACGCGACCCTAGCGCTTCGACTGGCCGCGAACCATCTTCTTCACTTTACGTTTGGCCTCGCCGCGAGCATGCGTACGCTTGGGTTTCGGCTTGGCCGCTTCGGCCTTTTTGCGCATAACGCGCTTCACTTTTTTGCGTTCAATCTTATCGGTAACTGCTTTTGTATTTGGCATTCCTCATCCTGACTTAAATTGAAATCCTGTCGGTCGCGCCGGTCTCGTGGGGAAAGCTACGCCTTTTGCAGTTGGGCGTATTTTTCGACCAGCTTTTTCAAACCGAAGCGAGAAAATTGTACAGTAATCTTCGCCTCTTCACCTTCTCCTTCACGAAGATAAACTATTCCTTCGCCATATTTCGGATGTTTGACGCGGTCGCCTTTGCGGAAACCGCGCTTGCCTGTGGGCTCCGGGGCGATTTTCGGCAACGAGAACCGCTTGCCGCGCGAGACGAAAAATTCAGCAATGTTCTCGATTGAGTTGTAAGTTTGACCCTGGTAGGCGGTTTTTCCGGCGCCATAACCACCACGCGAGCCTTTGTCCCAAGCGGCGGACTGATCCTCGTTCTCGTAGTCGTAGTGCGCCCCCCCGGAATCGTCCGCGTAAGAGCCGCCAAACTTTGTCTTTGGTCGTTGTCCGGGCGAACCCAGGTCCTCCAGCAGCTCCGGCGGAATCTCCTCCAGGAATCGCGAAGGTGTCGTCGGCTCCGGCATGTCGGTTCCGTAGCGGCGGCGAAGCCGCGCCCGCGAAAGCACCAGCGTGTCCATGGCGCGCGTCATGCCCACGTAACAAAGCCTACGCTCTTCCTCGATGTCATCGGGGGCCAGCAGTGTGCGCGAGTGCGGAAACAGGCCCTCCTCCATGCCGACAAGAAACACCAGCGGAAACTCCAACCCCTTGGCCGCGTGCAGAGTCATGAGCGTGATCTGCTGCGCGGCGTCGTACTGGTCGGCATCGCTCACCAGCGCCGCATGATCGAGGAACTCGTTCACGCTCTCGCCGCGGTCGCGCGAGTCGAGTGCGGCATTGATCAGCTCGCGTAGGTTCTCCATGCGCTGCTCGGCCTCCGGCGTGTCCTCCTGCTCCAACTGGCGCATGTAGCCGGTGCGGTCGAGAAGGAACTTGAGCAACTCGGCGGTGCTCGCCTGCGAAGCAGATTGCGCAGGTACCACGCTGGTGTCTTCTTCGCCTTGCTGTTGATCGCCGTCGGTCGGCGGTGCCGCCGCTGTCTCGAACGTTTCGGGCGCAAAGGTGACGTCGGAGCCGAACTCCAGCCCGTGCTGATCACCGGGCTCGGGCTCTGGTTCGGGCACTCGGATCGCCGCCGGCGCAGGTGCGGCGGCCACCTCCGCCTCGCCGCGCGCGCTTTCCGCAAGGCGCTCCGCATAGGTTCCGCTCATCATGGCCCGGGCGTCCTCGATGATGTCGCGGAAATTTTTCAGCGCGGCCGTGGCACGCTGCGGCAGCAACTTGCGTTCGATCGCCTCGGCGATGGCGTCCCACAGCGAGATGCCGGTTTCGAGCGCAATGCGCTCCACGGTTTCCATCGTGGTCTTGCCGATGCCGCGCGTGGGAGTGTTGATCACGCGCGTCAGCCCCACGGAATCCGCCGGGTTGAGGATGAGTTTCAGGTAGGAGATCATGTCCTTGATCTCCGCCCGGTCGTAAAACGAGAAGCCGCCCACCACGTGATAGCTGAGTCCGTAGCGGCGCAGGGCTTCTTCAAACAGTCGCGATTGCGAGTTGGTCCGGTAGAGCACGGCCGCGCGCCCGCTTCCGCCCTCCGCGACGCGTTTCTGCATGTACTTGGAGATGAAGTCGGCGGCGAACAGCGCTTCGTTCTCGCCGTCGGGAGCCTCGTAGTAGCCGATCCGGGCTCCGCCCTGTCGCGCGGTCCACAACTTTTTCCCCTTGCGCTTGACGTTGTTGGCCACCACCGCCGAGGCTGCCTGCAAAATGCTTTCGGTCGAGCGATAGTTCTGCTCCAGGCGGATGATCTTCGCCTCCGGGAAATCCTGTTCGAACTCGAGGATGTTGCGAATGTCGGCGCCGCGCCAGGAGTAGATCGACTGGTCCTCGTCGCCCACCGCGCAAACGTTGTGGCGCTCCCCGGCCAGCAGTCGCATGATCTCGTATTGTGGGCGGTTGGTGTCTTGATACTCGTCCACCAGCAGGTAATGCCAGCGGCGCTGGTATTTGGCCCGCACCTCGCCCACGCCCTTCAGCAAGCGCTGCGCCTCCAGCAGCAGATCGTCGAAGTCGAGCGCGTTCGCCTTGAGCAGCTCCTGTCGATAAATCTTGTAGACCTGCGCAACCTTTTCGGTCTTGAGATCAGCCGAACTCAGGTAATAGTCCTGCGGGTCGAGCATGTGGTTCTTGGCCCACGAAATATGCGAAAGAATCGTGCGCGGGGTCAGCTTCTTGTCGTCCAGCCCAAGACGGCGGACCGCCGACTTGACGAGCAACTCCTGGTCTTTTTCGTCGTAAATGACGAAATCCTTATGCACGCCCTGGGCGGTTGGGGTGGTCAGCAGCGCCTCGATGTCACGCCGGAGGATGCGCACGCAAAGCGAATGAAAGGTCGAGATCATGGGCTTGGCGAAGGTCGTGTGTCCAACCAATTTCTCGACCCGTTCGGCCATTTCGCTGGCCGCCTTGTTGGTGAAGGTAACGGCGAGGATCGAATCCGGCGCCACGCCGGCGCTCTCGATGAGGTGCGCGATGCGATAGGTAATGACGCGCGTTTTGCCGCTGCCGGCTCCGGCAAGGATCAACACCGGCCCTTCGACGGTTTCAACCGCCTTGCGCTGCTCTGGATTCAGTTTGTCGAGAAGATGCTGCAAAGGAAATCGCTGTGAGCTCCGTGCCGTTTTAGATTACAAGGTATACGCGGTAGCCGTACCGCCCCGAAATTTCGGACAGCCCCCAACCTAATTCGGTTTGCGGCTGTCGTGCTCGGCCATATCATCGGCCAGCCCGCCGGTCGATTCGCGCTTCATCTTGCATTCCGGACACGGGCAAATCTCACGCAGAAAGGTCCAGGTGTAAATGCCATGCTCGTGGCCATCGTTCCATACGAAACGCATGGCGTACCGGCCAATCGGTGTCACTTCGGTCGGCCGCGCCAGGGCCTTGAACATGGGCAACTGTCCGGCGACGGGCTTCAACGGATCGCCCGGGTGACGGCCGTCCTTGATGCGCTCTTCGTTGCACAGCGCGCAGGGGCAGGCGTCGCGCAGGTAGGTGAAAAGGTAGGAGCTGTGATGCTCGTCCTTCCACTCGATTTCCATGCCTGTGCCGGCAGTCTTGTTCACCTTGACCGATTTTGGATCATCTGCGAGGGACATAACTTTAGTATCGCATAGTGAGGCCAACAGGCTTGCTCCCAACTCGCCATGCTTTGCTGGGCCTTGTTGAGCGGTGTTTGTTTGCCCTCCGAGCCTTGCTTCCGCTACAATAAATTTTTGGCCTGCCAGCCGTTTTGCGGTCAGCACGCTTATTCCATTAGAGTTCTGGAGCGATCATGTCACGGGTTTGTGAAGTCTGCGGCAAAGGCCCGCAATTTGGCAACAATGTCTCGCACGCGCACAACATCACCAAGCGTCGCTGGAATGTGAATCTGCACCCGGTGAAGGCCAAGGTGCAGGGCGCCGGTGGCAACAGCAAGAAGATGCGCGTCTGCACCAGCTGCCTGCGCTCGAGCAAGCTCACAAAAAAGGCGTAACTTGGCGGTTGAGATATGTCCTTGAGCTCTATTCCGGGCCTGGACAAATCCGCACCATAGCGTTGTGTGCAAAACTCCAACACCGAAAGCCTCCTTTTGGGAGGTTTTTTGTTGTGGTCATCTGTCGCAGGGAAACGCCTCAGACTTGAATAGACGAGAAGTTCAGGCGAGGCAAGCTATTGCCGGGCAGCGCCCATACGGCTCTTGTGAAACCAGAGCGGACGAAAAAAACGACAGTCGCACGCACGACAGCGGTAGGGTCGCATGAGGGTGAAAACCGTCAGCACTTTTTCATGGAATGACCGCTGGGACCTTCTGACCTTTTCGCCTCCGCATTTTGGACAAATGGTTACCATCGTACAGTGTCCTTAGGTACGGAAATCATGGCACAAAAGGATCTACTCTGCAAGAAATTGGTGTCGAATCGTCCTAGAACAACCGTTCCTGACGGCGCAGATTGCCGAACGTTCCGATGTTGGCGAGGGTAAAGGCGAAGCGGAACTCGTTCTCGTTGCGAATCGATCCGATCGTGGGTGAACCAAGCTGGAATCGGCGGTATTCGAAGCTGAGCCCGCAGCAGTCCCAGTTGTAGCTGGTTTGCGCGGCTGCATACTGCAAATAATTGAAGTATTGGTCGATTCCGATGCTGACGCCTGCACTTGGACCTAGCTTGTTGGGGTGTCCATATCCAAGAAGAACGCGGTACTGGTTGAAAAGTGGCGGCGGGGTGACCCCGGAAGAATCGGGCATAAGTGCGCCCACCTCGCGAAAGAACACCTGGCTTCCGCCGAAGAAGATGTTTCCGATTCGGTGATTGACGAATACGGCGCTGGCGTTGATTGTTCCAGCCTGGGTGTCGTAGTCGAGTTCCCATTGAACATCGGTGTTGGCTGTCGGCTGTGCGCGGAGCTTGGAGACGATTGTGGACCAGTTTCTCGGTCCGGCAAGAAACGCGTAACCAGTAAATTCGGCGCTGCTGGTCACCACGTTGCGTTGTCCGGCGACGATTGCATTTCCGAAGTTCGGATCGAAGAAGTACTTCTGCTTGACCTCCCAGGTGAACAGTTCCCGGGTGATCGATCCCCGTTCCTCGCATTTGGGCACTGCGATGGCGACGCCGGGCAGCGGTTCCACCGGCGACTTTCCCAACAGCGTGCCGGGTTTGGAGGCAGGTGGCTGCGGTCGGCAGCCTCCCTCCGTTTTGGTCACCGTTCGCTTGCCGTAAACGCGATTGATCAGCCCGACCTCAACTTCGTTGGTGTCGCTAAGAATGTCGCGGGCGTCGAAGCGGATGACATTCTGGAAGTTATCCACGCCGGCAACCCGGTTATAAGTGACATACGGCTCGATGACGTGCTTGATCTTGCGACCGAGCACTTCCCGGTCGAACACGCGCATCAGAGGAGGTGGCCGGAGGTCAACCCTGATTCCGATGTCTTTCCGGTTCAGCCCCAGGTCAATGGGATTTCCGATCGTGCCGTTCGATGTGGGCTGCAACTGCTGTGTGTAGTAAGTATCGCGAACCGCAAACTCAGTCAGCAGTCCCCAGCCGGAAAAGTGGAGAGGAAGCCCGATCCTGGGACGCAGGTCAAAGCGGCCGACCAGGGTATTGGTTTCAAACCCCGGCTCCGTCCGGGAGAGGCCTTCCGCGCTCGAGTCAAATCCCCAGGTGAAAGGAGTCGATGGCACGGCGCGGTCGACCGTGGAAAACCCGAACGCTGGCGCGTGCAGAATCTTGATTTCATCCCCGGCACTAGTGCTCTGGAAATTCTGGTAGCGCGCGACCAGCGCGCCGAACGAGTAGCCGTTGACATTGTTAGAGAGGAAGGCGTTGGAGTGGACCTCGGAGTTGATGGCCTGGGAAAAGGTCGGCGCCCAGGCAAGCCGGAAAAGAAATGAGCTTAGATAGTTGAGGCTAGTCACTCCCCGCCAGCCGCCATGCACCCACTCGCCATTGAGCTTTACGTCTTCTCCACTCTGGTTCTGACCTGTGGAGGGATCGCCACGGTCGAGCACACCGAAGTAGCGTAGGTCCAGGGAGCTGCTCTCCGAGGGTCGGGTGCGAAATTCACCGCTCTGCGACCAGCCGCGCGCGGAAAAATACTCCCCCCCGACGGTGAGATCGGTGCTGCGATTGATAGCCCAGTAAAAGGAGTCGCCCAAGATGAAGCCCTTCTGGTTCGACTGGCCGAGCACGGGCAGCAGGAACCCGCTTTGCCGACCCAGATTCTCAACCGAATGAGTCATGAACGGGAAATAGAAAACGGGAAGCCCAAGCAGCCGGAAGTCGCTGTGGTACATCTTGGCTCCGGCTCCGGCGACCACATCAATCTTTTCGGCGCCGAAAGTCCATTTGGGGCGGGGTAGCGCACAAGAGGTTATGGTGCCGTGGTACACAATGTACCGATCACCGATTTTTTCGACCTTCCGGCCCGTGAGCATGAACGGGTTGGTGGTGGTCAGCACCGCGCTGCGACCGCGATAAACGGCGCCAATAATGCCGATAACGTCGTAAAAGACGCCAGATTCGCTGTTGATGTTGTAGTTGCCGCGGGTGGCGGTGAGGTGCTCATCCCGCGGCCCGCCATCGAAAGTGACTCCCCCTTCAGCCTCCAGGTCGCCTGTTCCGGAGTTGTAGGTGACCTCTTCGGCGCGCAACGTGTAGCGGCGGTAGGCGACCTCGACGTCTCCCCGGAGTTTGTAAATGTCGCCCACTTTCTCCTGCTCCCGTGCCCGGATGACGACCTCGTCGGATGGAACGGTGGTGGAAGTGGTGATGCGGCTCGATGAAGGATGTTTCTGCTTGTCGGAGGCCCCGGCGGGAGCGCCAGTCGGTGGCAACTGGCTGGTTACTAGCGGAGTGAGCAGAATCAGATGACTTACGACCGCCAGTGTGATAATCAATCGAATGCGAGAAGTCATTGATCGCCCGTTTCGTTAAGTAACCCGGGTTCCGAAAGCTGAATATTTAAAGAATCCCGAATTCGCAAGGTAGCATGCCTTTGGGGTTTCAGGCCAGCCTATGTAGCAGCCGGGTTGGCGTTCAGGCTTCACGCTCGCTCTGGATTCTCCAATTCGGCCTCTTCACCGCGTGCGTCGTGGACGTGTGCCCCGTGCCCACGAGCCGGCTCGTATTCGCTTGCCTGTAGCGGCGCGTCGGGCGGCTGGATGCTTCGTGGGTTTTTGCCTCCTTTCCTCACAGCAGTTGTCGCACGCCGGGAGTGTGTTGCAAGTGTCCCGGCCGCTTGTTGAAACCCGGGGAATGGCCCATGTATTCGGCGGATGACAACTCTTTAAGCGAAAGCGAACGCGAGCAGATGGAGGAGCAATGGCGTCGCGAGGTCGCCTCGCGTTTGGATCGCTATCGAGGCCGCCGAAAGAAGAAGGCTGCCCCTCAGACCTCTTTGCCCTTCGACTTCGAGCAAACTGAGCAGAGCGTTGCACCTCAGACCCGCGCGGCCAAGGCGGTTGCCGAACGATTTCAGTCATCCGATCTGACTTGCGACACGAACTACTATCGCAGACTGAACGCCGAAGCTGTCGCAGCCACAGTTCCACACGCCGAAGAGGCCGAGGGCGACCCGGCGCCGCCCGGCGATTGCCTCGCGGAGACGGCCCCGGAGGAAGCGTGGTCAACGGCGACAGCCAGCGCGAGTGCCGCGCCCGAGTATGACCCCGATTTTGATTTTGACCGCCCACGCGATGCTGCCGCCGAGACTTTAGGCAATGCCAATACTTCGGCTTTGCGGCCCGGCAACCTGATCCACTTCCCGAGATCCTCGGTCCGCTTGCCGTTCGAGCCGCCAACCGTGCAGCCCAGGCCGCGCGAGGAGCTAGCTGAGCCGGTTTCGAATCCGCCCCGCATTCTGGACGTGCCCGAGGAAATCATTCCCACCATTCGCGGGCCGCTATTCGCCGAGATTCGCCTGGACGTAGACAGCTCGCAGGCGGAGACGGCCGATGCGTCCGCGCCATCGCCGATCGAATTGCCGCTGCAAGTCGCTCTCTTGTCGCAACGCTTCTTTGCCGCGCTCATCGATGGACTGATGGTGCTGGCTGCCTCGGTCATATTTTGCGCGTCGGTCTGGCATACGCTTCCAGAGCTGCCGCACGGCAAACCGGCGATTGCGGTCTTGATCGCTATCCCTGTCTTTTTCTGGACGGTCTACCATTACCTGTTGCTGGTGTATGGCGGCAAGACGGCCGGAATGCAGATGGCGAATCTTTCGCTGCACAGCTTCGACGGACGGGTTCCCAGTTGGAAGCAGCGTAAACGGCGGGTCTACTCGATGTTGTTCTCGCTGGCTTCCGTGGGACTTGGTTTCGCCTGGGCGCTGGTGGACGAAGACTGCCTGTGTTGGCACGACCGCATGACGCGCACCTTTCTGACCTCGTCAAAGTCCTGAGATTGGCCGCCTTCTGCTACCATTTCCTCATGTCGCAGCAGAGTAGCTCCGCAGGTAAGGTTCGGGTCCGTTTTGCACCTTCACCAACCGGCCAGGTGCATGTTGGCAATGCGCGCACCGCGTTGTTCAACTGGCTTTTCGCCCGGCAGCAGGGCGGCACCATGGTCCTGCGCATCGAGGATACGGACGTTGAGCGCAGTGAGAGCCGTTACGAGCAGCAATTACTGGAAGACCTGAAATGGCTGGGGCTCGACTGGGACGAGGGGCCCGATCTCGGCGGCCCATTTCCGCCGTATCGCCAGAGCGACAAACTAGCCGTCTATCTGGAACATGCCGAGCGTTTGGTTTCGGAGGGCAAGGCCTATTACTGCTTCTGCACGCCGGAGGAACTGGAACACGCCCGCGAGCTGGCGATGAAAGAACATCGTCCTCCGATCTATCCGGGAACCTGCCGCAAACTTGACCCCGCGGAAACGCAGCGGCGAAAGCAAGCCGGAGAGCCCTGCGCCATCCGGTTGCACATTCCCGAGCGCCCCATCCGTTTTCATGACCTGGTGCATGGCGCCGTCGAGTTCTCGAACGAGGTTGTGAGCGACCCGATCATCCTGCGCTCCAGCGGCGTCCCGGTTTACAACTATGTAGTGGTGATCGACGATGCCGAGATGAACATTTCCCATGTCATTCGCGGCGACGATCACCTCTCGAACACGCCCAAGCAGGTTGCGCTTTACGAAGCGCTGGGCTGGCCGGTTCCGGAGTTCGCTCACCTGTCGACGATTCTTGGCCCCGACCGCGAGCGGCTCTCCAAACGTCATGGGGCGACATCGGTGGCCGCCTTTCGTGAAATGGGAGTGCTGCCCGAAGCTCTCATGAACTACATGGCGCTGCTCGGCTGGGCGCCCACGGGAGGCACACGCGAAATCTTTTCTCCCGAGGAACTGGTGAAAGAGTTTGAGCTGCGCCGCGTGACGCCCTCGCCGGCCGTGTTCGACTTCGAAAAGCTCTACTGGCTGAACCGGCACTACATCAAGGAGAGGCTTGCCTGGCTTGGCGCTCACGAACCGGAGGAGTGGTTGCACGAAGGCAGGCGCGTGGACCTGCTGTTCACCGCTTTGAGCTTCCTGGCAGTTGCGGGCTACTACGGTGAAGCGGCAAAGGCGACGTTCATCAAGGACGACCCCGACGAGACAGTTTCGCTGCGCAGCCCGCATATTCGTTGGCTGTTGAAGCTGGTCGAGGCTTTCTCTCCCGCCATCAACAAGCTCGACGAACTGCCCGAGCGCGCCGCGTTGCTGTTCGGCTTTGACCCGTCGGCCGCCATTCGTTCGCCCGAAAATGCGGAGGTCATGCGCTCGCCAAGAACCGCCGCCGTCCTCGCTGCCTTTGCCGCGCGAGTGCTCGTCGAGTCCGCGCCGCTCACCCCCGAGCGCTTCAAGGCCATGATGAAAGACGTGCAGAAAGAGACTGGCGTGAAAGGCAAGGAGCTGTACCACCCTGTCCGTCTGATGTTGACGGGCATGCACTCGGGGCCGGAGTTCGACAAACTGATCCCGCTCATGGAAGAGGGAAGCCAGTTGCAACTGCCCCTGCACATCCTGAGCGTGCGCGAGCGCGTCGAGGCTTTTGAGCGTGCGCGTCTGGCGGCGGGCGCGGCTACCTAAAGATGTGGATGGCCTTGAAGGTAGTGGCCAGGATGGTAAAGATTAGATTGAGGTCAAATGAGTAAAGCCACAGCGACCGTTGGTGCCGTCGCATTTCTTATCATTAGTTTCTTGCTCGACATAATCTTCGGTCGATCTTTGTTGCGTGATTTCCTGATAGGGGCTGCCATTTTTTTGATATCGGTTATCGCCTCCAAACTTAGATCGGGTCGACCGAAGGAAGGGCCGGACAAACCAAGGCCGCTTTAGCCCCAGTGGGGACTTGCCGGTTCCTCCATTGTGGAGGTGATTTTCAGCATGGCAAAGACTAACGCCTGCCGCATTCTCGACTCGCTCGGCGTGAAGTACGAATTGCGCGAGTACGAGGTCGATCCGGACGACCTGGCCGCCGAAAGCGTCGCGGCAAAAATCGGCTTTCCGCCCGAGCAGGTCTTCAAAACTCTTTGCGTGCGTGGCGACCGCAACGGCGTTTGCTTCGCGGTGATTCCCGGCAGCTACGAACTTGACTTCAAAAAGCTGGCCAAAGCCAGCGGCGACCGCAAGGCCGAGATGGTTACGCTCAAAGAGGTGCAACCGCTCACCGGATACATTCGCGGCGGCGTTACTGCCCTGGGCGCAAAAAAGGATTACCCGGTGATTGCCGACGAGACGATTGTGCTCTGGGACGCAATCTCCATCTCCGCCGGGCACCGCGGCTTGCAAATAATCATCACTCCCGACGACTACGTGCGCGCAACCAAAGCAACGCTGGCCGAAATCTCGCATGAAAAGAAGTAAAGTGGAAGCAGCTTTTCACTGGCTCAGAGTGCTGAGCTACATTAGTCTTCAGACAAACAGCGTAAACCAGAATCATTGGGAGACTTCTTGTGCTCGAACGAGAGATGGAAGATTTGATAGCGGAATATCCGCAGGAATTCTTTCCAAGAAAGAGTTTAAGGTTGCAAGGCCGACAGAAGTCGTTTCGGGAGGTCGGGCGCTTTGACCTTCTGTTCTCCGACGAGTTCGGAACCCAGATTCTGATGGAGTTGAAAGCGGTCACCGCCAAATACGAAGACGCCACTCAGCTCGCAAAATACAGGGATGCCTTGCTCGCGAATGGCACCGCAAATGCGCTGATGTGGCTCGTTGCGCCGAGCATCCCTAGATCCGTTCGGGACTTTCTGGACCACATTGGCATCGAGTACACCGAGAATTCACGAACCCGAGTTCCGAAACATTGCGGCGCGTCACAGCTACTCGTTCGAGAGCGAAACAGCCGCGAAGAAAGCTTCCGAACCGACGCCCCCGCAGCAGCATTTGCACCAACGGGATTGGGCGGGGGACTGGTTCTTCAACACGGACGAGGCAGAAATTCCAGGGAGAGGAGCGTACCTGAGGATGCTTGAACAGTCCTGCATAGCGCTTTGGGGCGTTCATTACCGCGCGGAACGACTACTGGCGAAGCCGCAGATCGGTGAACGAGTATTTCTTTACCTTAAGCAGGTAGGAATAATCGGATCAGGGTTATTCACTAACGATCCGCCAGTGCCGAGCGACAGCATTTTCGGCAAGCAGCATGAGGGGGAGTTCCTCCGCCCCATCTCCGACCTCATATCAATCTCGAACGAACAAGCCCTAAAGCCGTCCGAACTCAAACAAATGGGTTATTCGGTTCCTCCCACGGCGTTGCTCAAGATTTACAAACCATTCGTAGCGAAGCAGATGCTCAAAGTGCTCGAAGCTCGGGCGAATAAGCGTTAGTCACCCCAACCATCACAGGGATCGCCTTCCGCAAATCTGCTCCAGCGCCTCGTCCAGTTGCGGATGGGCAAACGAAAAGTCGGTCTTCAGCAGCTTCTCGGGTTGCACGCGCTGGCTGGCAAGCAGAGCTTCATCGGCCATCTCTCCCATCGCCAGACGCAGAGCAAACGCCGGGACCGGCAGCAGCGCCGGACGCCTCAGCGCGCGGGCCAGGGCCGCCGTGAATGCGGCATTGGTGACAGGATTCGGAGAGGTCAGGTTCACCGGACCGGAGAGCGTTGGGTCGTCTAGCGCGAACTCGATGGCCCCTACCACGTCCTCGAGGGTGATCCAACTCCAGTATTGACGGCCATTGCCGACGCGTCCGCCGAGGCCGAGCCGGAAGATCGGCAGCAAGCGAGCGAGCGCCCCGCCCTCTCCGCTCAAGACCACACCCTAGGCGCGGCAGCACCACCCGAACTCCGGCCTCTGCTGCCGGGCTGGCAGCCGCTTCCCAGTCGTGGCAGAGTTCGGCAAGAAAACCCGTGCCGTTGGCGCTCGATTCGGTGAGCAGTTCGCTGCCTCGGCTGCCGTAATACCCAATGGCGGAAGCGCTTATCAGCACGGATGGTCTGCCGCAGGCGCGAAAAGCGGCGGCCACGGCGCGGGCGATTGTGGCGGTGCCCAGCAGTCTGCTTTCGCGGATTTCGCGCTTCATCTGGGCGTTCCAGCGGCCTGCCAGATTACGGCCCGCGAGGTGGACCACGGCGTCATAACCGGAAATCAGCTCCGGATCGAGCAGCTCGCCCGGCTTCCATGGAACATCGAGCGGAGCGGTGACCGAGATTGTGCGCACCAGGCGGCCCACGTCGCTGCCGTTGTCCTTCAGCTTATGGACAAGCGCGCTGCCCACCAGACCAGAGCTGCCGCTAACTAGAACTTTCATATGGCCAATAAGCATTGTGAATCATAGAGATGCCGAAACAAGGCATCCAGCGCCGCATGCGTCGGTTTTACGCCGCGTGTAATCAAATAAATAGCAGGCCGCGACGGAGAACTCCGGACATAGCCTTTGATGCGCATCGTGCTTTGTCCTTCCTCCGAGGCCAGCTATAATCAATCATGGCGACGTTGCGGCAACAAATCGCGACGAATGTTTTGACGGTAACCCGGTTTCGAGACTTGCTCAAGATCGCCCGGGAGAACCGTCCGAACGACGATTTGGACATCGTACGCCGTGCCTACGAGTTCTCGCTGGAAAATCACAGCGGTCAGACGCGCGCGACCGGCGAGCCCTATCTGGTTCACCCCCTGGAAGTTGCCATTATTTTGGCGGAAATGCGGCTGGACACCATCTCCATTGCCGCGGGATTGCTGCACGACTCGGTCGAAGACACCTCGGTGACCACCGAGCAGATCCAGGAAAAATTTGGCGAGCAGGTGGCGCACATCGTCGAAGGCGTTACCAAGATCAGCCGCATCGATTTTGCCTCTCGCGAGGAGGCGCAGGCGGAGAACGTCCGCAAGATGATGCTGGCGATGGTCGACGATATCCGCGTGGTGCTGATTAAGTTGGCCGACCGCCTGCATAACATGCGCACTCTGAAAGCGCTCTCGCCCGAGCGGCAGGTGAAGATCGCCAAAGAGACGCTGGAGATTTATGCCCCTATAGCGCATCGTCTCGGCATGGGCAAGGTGCGCGGCGAGCTTGAGGACCTGGCGTTCCCCTACGTCGATCCGGTTGGCTACAAGCAGGTTTTCGAACTGGTCGAAGCTAAGCGCAAGGACGGCGAACGGCTGCTGTCCCGGATGGAAGGAACGATCGCCGCCAAGCTGAAGGAAAACAATATTCAGGCGCGCGTGGATTCGCGCATCAAGCGAATGCACTCCATCTACCAGAAGCTGCAACGGCAGAAGATCAACGTCGATCAGATGTATGACCTGCTGGCACTCAGAATCGTCACCCGCTCGGTCAATGACTGCTATGGCGCGCTCGGCATCATTCACAACGCATGGCGTCCGGTTCCCGGCCGCATCAAGGACTTCATCGCCATGCCGCGTCCCAACCTCTACCAATCGCTGCACACCACGGTAATTACCGAAGATGGATATCCCTTCGAGGTGCAGATACGCACCGAAGAGATGCACAAGATGGCCGAGGAGGGCATCGCGGCGCATTGGAAATACAAGGACGGGCCAATTACCGCGCGCGACGAGCAGCGTCTGTCCTGGCTGCGGCAGGTTGTCGAGTGGCAGCGCGACATGGTGGACCCGAGCGAGTTCCTTTCGACGCTGAAGATCGACCTCTATCCGGAAGAGGTCTACACCTTCACGCCCAAGGGGAAAGTCGTGATCCTGCCGCGTGAGGCCACGCCTATCGATTTCGCCTACGCGATTCACACCCAGGTGGGCGAACGCTGCGTGGGGGCGAAGGCCAACGGACGCATGGTTCCCCTGCGCTATAAATTGCGCTCCGGCGACATCGTTGAGATTCTGACCCAGCCGGGCCACAACCCCAGCCGCGATTGGCTGGCCGTGGTGAAGTCTTCTCGCGCGCGGCAAAAGATCAAGCATTGGCTCAACATCCATCAGCGCGAACGCGCCATTGAAATTGGTCGCAAGGTGATGGAAAAAGAAGCGCGCCGCTATCGCATCGCCATCAAGGACATCAAGGACGCCGACCTTCAGAAGGGTGGCATCCGAGTACGGCCTTTCGCGGGCTGACGACCTGATGGCCGCCATAGGTTACGGCAAGTATTCGGCCAAGACGATACTGGGCAAGGTGATTCCCGCCGGCACACCCGAGACGGCTGGCGGCGACGGCGATCACCACGGCACTCTGGCCAGCGTCGTGAGACGTGTCTTTGGCGGCGACAATTCCACGCTGAAGGTGCGCGGGCACGACGATCTGCTGGTCTATCGCGCCCGCTGCTGCAACCCGATCCGCGGCGAAGAGATCGTCGGCTACGTTACCCGCGGCAAGGGTGTTGCCGTACATTCGAAACGCTGCTCAAACGTCGAAAACCTCATGTACGAACCGGAGCGCCGCATCGATGTCGAGTGGTCGGCAAAGGAGCCGCGAATCGCCGGCTCAGCGCCTTCCTATCCAGTGAAGTTGACCGTGACCAGCGACGACCGGGCAGGCATTCTCAAGCAGGTAACGGCGGTGATCGGCGACCAGGATACCAACATCCGTCACATCGAGGCAGGCTCCAACGAGAGCACGGACGCCTTCATCGACGTGGTGCTCGATATCGCCGATGTCTCCCATCTGAACCGGATCGTTACCGGGCTGCGCAAAATCCCCGGCGTCCACGAAGTACAACGCATACAGAAGCTGTAGGCGTTTTCCCCAATTGCTCTACCGTGTTGTGAACTGTCTCTTCACCGTCAGCAATTCCTTGAATTCCTGATCGCTCAAACGCAATGCAGCGGCGGCGATATTTTCCTCTACGTGCGCGGGCGATGAAGTTCCCGGAATCGGCAAAATAATCGGCGAGCGCTGCAATGCCCATGCAATGGCAATCTGTCGCGGCGAAGCCTGATGTGCCTTGGCGATCCGGCTCACGACGGAATCGTTGACCCCGCCGAATCCAAGTGGAGCCCAGGGAATGAACACCATTCCGTTGCGCTCGCAATAGTCGACCAGGTAGTCCCACTCCTGATCGGCAAAGCTATAGCGGTTCTGCACGGAGACAATCGGCACGATCTTGCGGGCGCGCTCGATGTGCTCCCGGGTGACGTTGGAGAGTCCGATGAGGCGGATCTTGCCCTGCGAACGCAGCTCGGCCAGCGCCTCCACCGAAGCCTCGAAGGAAATCGCGTGGTCGGGCATATGGAGCTGATATAGATCGATGCGCTCGAGGCGAAGCTTCTTCAGGCTGCCCTCCACCGCCTGGCGCAGATGGCCTTGGCTCGCATCGTGAAGCCACTGGCCTGGGCCAACTCGCAGCCAGCCGCCTTTGGTGGCAACCACCACGCCTCGCGGATATGGCGCCAGGGCTTCGGCAATCAGTTCTTCGCTAACATCGGGTCCATAGGAGTCGGCGGTGTCGATGAAGTTGACGTTCAACTCGACGGCGCGGCGCAGCGTTGCCAATGCTGCCGCGCGATCCTTCGGAGGCCCCCAGATGCCTTCGCCCGTAATTCGCATCGCGCCAAAACCAAGCCGATTCACCGTCAATTCGCCGCCGAATGTTATGGTCCCGGCCGCGCTCGCCGTCACTTGCCGTGTGTTGCTCAATGGTGCCTCCCACCAGCCGAATTTGTTTCACGATCTTGGTACACCGCTTCAGGTAAACTGGGTGCGCCCCGTCACTCATGTTTCTCGTGATCCATAGTAATTTCCGGCGGGAGTTGTGACAAAAATTTCTGTCGCCCATTCGCGGACGGCAGCCTGGAAGGAAAAAGCCATGCGTGAATACAAGATCGCCGTTATGCCCGGTGATGGTATCGGCAAAGAAGTGATTCCCGCCGGAGTAACCGTACTAGAGCGGCTACAAGAGCTGGGCGGAGGCTTTCGGATGAGCTTCGAATGCTTCCCCTGGGGATCTGACTACTACCGCAAGACCGGCCTCATGATGCCGGAAGACGCGCTGGACACTCTGAAGAAGTTCGACGCGATCCTTTTCGGCGCTGTCGGCGATCCCGATGTCCCCGATCATATTACGTTGTGGGGACTGCGCCTGAAGATCTGCCAAGGCTTCGATCAATACGCCAACGTTCGTCCGACGCGAGTTCTCCCGGGCGTCACCAGCCCTTTGCGCGGCATTAATCCCGGAGATTTCGACTGGGTCATCGTTCGTGAGAACAGCGAAGGCGAGTATGCCGGACAGGGCGGCCGCACTCACGTCGGGCTGCCGGAAGAAGTTGCAACCGAGACCGCCATCTTTACCCGCACGGGTGTGACCCGCATCATGCGCTTTGCTTTCGAGCTGGCGCGCTCGCGGCCTCGCAAGCTGCTGACGGTGGTTACCAAGTCCAATGCGCAGCGCCACGGCATGGTGCTGTGGGATCAGATTGCCGCTGAAGTTGGCCGCGAGTTTCCGGATGTTAAGGCCGACAAGATGCTGGTCGATGCGGTCACAACCCGAATGGTGGGCAAGCCGAAGACGCTTGACGTGATCGTTGCCACCAATCTGCACGCCGATATCCTCAGTGACCTGGCGGCGGCCTTGGCCGGCAGTTTGGGAATCGCGCCCACCGCGAATTTGAATCCTTCGCGGCAGTTCCCGTCCATGTTCGAGCCGATTCATGGTTCAGCGTTCGATATTACCGGCAAGGGAATTGCCAATCCAATCGGCACTTTCTGGACGGTCGTTATGATGCTTGAGCACCTGGGTGAAAAAGAGGCCGCGGCTCGCCTGATGAAGGCGGTTGAGCGTGTGACCGGAGCCGGCGTGGCGCTTACGGCCGACCTCGGCGGCAAAGCCAGCACCAAGCAGGTTACCGAAGCTGTCTGCGACGCGCTCTGAAACTCATTACCATCTCTGGGCGGTGAGTAAACAGCCGCCCAGAGGTTCTTTCCCCAGTGGTTCTTTCGAAGATGCGCCGCACCTCCGTCAGCGGCTCTCGCCATCTTCCAGCAGCGCTTGCAGGTCTGGTTTGTGCTTCTTGAGGCGTCGCGCCGCCTTGGTCTTGGCATCGGGGACGACCTTGGTCGGCGTCGGCATTCCGAGCAGTTCCCGCGCGGCGGATTTCACCGCCTTGGTCGCGCTGAACACATGCTTCTTTCGCTTCCTTGCCATCTTCTCAATCCTCAAGTCCTGCGAGCATACCGCAGGGCCGCACAATTTTTTGTGCAGGTTCGCAGCTTATGAGGCTGCTGAAAAAACGTAAAGTGTCATCCTGAGGCCGCGCCGATTTTGCAGGGCCCCGACATGCGCCGTATTTGCGCATGTTGGGGTGGGCGTTCCGAAGGATCTGCTTTGCTTTCAGCACGCGCAAACGGCAGATCCTTCGCTCTGCTCAGGATGACACATCGGAGAGTAGTTTTTCAGCAGCCTGTTATATCCAAAAATAATTCTTATCGCCTAACAAATCTACTCATCTGACGACCACCTTGTCTGCCCGCTTGCGAATGAATGACATGCGCAACCATGGAGTCGACGCCGTCGACTTCGCAGCCATTGAACAAGAAGCGCTGCAATTGCGGAGCGTTTAGCTTGTCGAGTAGAATTCCACCTTCTGCTGTGGGGTATTTGTTGATGAGCTTCAGCGAAAACACCTATTACCGCACGATTCTGGATGCCATCCCTATTCCGGTGTTCGTGGTCGACGGCGACGTGCGGATACGCGACCTGAACGATGTGGCAATTCGGTTCTGCGGACAGGGGAAGGATGCAATCTATCGGCAACGCGGCGGTGAAGTGCTGCATTGCATGCATTCGCTGGACGTTCCCGAAGGATGCGGCAGAGCGCCATTTTGCCAGAACTGCGTAATCCGCGGTTCGGTCACCGCATGTCTGGAGGGACAGAAGGTCAGCCGCAAGCGGGTGAGGATGGAGTTCGTCGAAGGGCTCTCACGCAAACCGATGGAGCTGCTGATCACGGCAAGTCCGATGCCGGATGGCGGCGAACCCCTTGCTTTGCTGATGATCGAGGATGTCACCGAGCTTTTGAGCCTGCGAGCGCTTGTCCCGATCTGCATGAAGTGCAAGAAGATTCGCGATGACGAGCAGTACTGGCACGAGGTCGAAGCATACTTCCACGATTGGATCGGGGTTGATTTCTCACACGGGATTTGCCCCGCCTGCGTGAAGCAGTTCTACCCCCAGTATTCCAAGAAAGCTTCAGAATAGCGGTCCGCTAACGGCGATTCACGGAACCATCCGCAGCCGGACGGCGTGGTTTGCCAAGTCGTTGGCTTCGCTATTGCGCTCGCGGCGGATGTGAGCGATGGAGAACTTCAGGGTGTGGGCCAGTTTGCGGCAAACCCAGTTCAGAGAATAAAGGCGCGGGCTCTGGCAGATGTACTCTCCCGTCATCTGTTTGACGACCACCTCGGAGTCCGAGTAGACGCGAAGCGACTTCGCCTTCACCTCGACGGCGTGCTGCAGCGCTTCAAGCAGGGCTGCGTACTCGGCAACATTGTTGTCGTGGTGGCCGATCCACTTGGCAATCCTGACTGTTTCCCCGGAAGGGTCTTCGATCACCACCCCAATACCGGACGGCCCCGGATTACCGTGAGAGCCGCCGTCCACGTAAGCCACCAGATCCGACATTTGCCTCCGCCATAATCACAATGCTTCAGCAACTCGACGGCGTCAAGATATTCCTTTGGTTCGATGATGCTGGAAACTCTTTACCGTTTCTGTGAATAACGTGTGACTATTTCCAGATTGATAACGCGGGTGTTCAGGCAAGCAGTTTGCAATGTGTCGTTTACCTTGCGTTGTGCGAGCGCCGCAATTAATCGGCATTTGCACCTGTCTTGGGGGTTGACAATTTTAGGTTCTGTACTAGTATCGCAACTGTCGACGGTCGAAAAGGGTTGGCATCCTAATAAGTAGCCAGTCTGAAGTAGACTGAGTGATCCGCTCATCGAGGCGACTCGTGGAGCGACCAGACCTGAAAAAACCGACTGCTCTGCGAGGATGCCGCCGGGGTTTGGAACTGCGAAAGCAGTGATCGCATCAAGGGCTGTGACGGTACATGCGTCCACGCTGTTAACTCCCTCGCAGGAGCTAACGGCTAGAGCATAACCAATGTCACAGCCTTTCCTATTGCTCCCCACTCCAGTCGCTGGCCACACGCTTCAAACGCCTATTCCGAAACTCTTCCAGCCGAAGAACTGTTCTCCGAGAGGTGTCATCCTGAGCGAAGCCGGGGTCCCCAGCAACGGCCAGGTGGCCCAGAGTTGGCGCCGTTCCAACTCTGGGGCTGTGCGTAGCATGGATACGGAGTAAGCCGCGCCTCCTCCGGTAACCAAATCCCCAGAGTTGAAAAAGAATCAACTCTGGGCCACCCGACGCAGCGGGCTAATGTGGGGAGTCGTTCGAACGCTGAGATCCCATATTTGCCAAAGGAAGGCAAATATGCGCCTCCGCGGTGGCGCTCGGCAAACTCGGCGGGTCCAAGGGCGGGCTAGATACGGGCGGCGAACCTGTCGCCCGAGCGAAGAAAATCGCTTACCCAACGGGCTGCTCACCGTTGGACGAAAGCGGGTAGTGTCTGAATCCTGCGTTGGTGGCTAGCGCGACCGTTTCAGTATCGCGACACACCTCCCCACATCTGCCTAAGCCAGCAGATGTGGGATTTGCTGCGCGAAATTGAAAACGGCGGGCCGCAGCCCGCCGTTTCCATTCAGAAATAATCAGCTGTTAAATCAGTTAGCCCGCAAATACCATCGGTTGCGAATCCGAATCGACGTGTACCTGCTGCTCGACGTACTTGCGTCCGGCTTCCAATGCCTGGCGATCGAGTTCGAGCATCTTCGGGTTGTGCACCGTCTCGGTCAGCACGCTCATGACGCTTTCCATCGGCAGGCACTCGGTTTCCTGAAGCATTGCGCCGAGCATCACCACATTGGCCACCTTGGTCGAACCGAGCGAGTCGGCGATCTCCGAGGCGGGCACGCAAATGACGCGCACATTCCCCTCCACGGTGAAATCTTCCGGCAGGCGGTCGCGGTTGTAGATGATCAATCCTCCGGGAGCGACTTGCGGACCGAATTTGCGCAACGAAGGCTCGTTCATCGCCAGCAGCACCTCGGGATGCGAGATGACCGGCGAACCGATCCGCTGGTGCGCCAGACTGACGTGGCAGTGGCAACTGCCGCTGCGCATCTCAGGCCCGTAGGAGGGCAGCCAGCTCACTTCCATGTGCTCGCGCAGGCCAATCTCGGCCAGCAGTTGTCCGAGCAGCAGCACGCCCTGTCCGCCGAAGCCGGCGACCTTGACTGTGGTTTCGCGGGTGCGCGTCCGGCGGCTCTCTTCCCTGGCTTCGACTGAAATGCCGCTCTCGGCGGTGATGCCGACCACGTCGGCGGCTGATCTACGAGGCGGTTCCTTTCCTGACACGGCTTCGAGCTTCTTGTCGCGAAAGACTGCGAGCGGGAACTGCTTGGCGAGGGTTTCGCCAACCCACTTGCGCGCCACTACCGGCTCCATTTTCAGAATCGTCGGGCAGGGCGAAAGAATTTCCACCAGTGAAAAACCGAGCCCCATCTTCTGGGTCTCAAGTGCTTTGCGCACCGCGCGGCGTGTCTTGATGATGTTCTTGTTGTCGTTAACGCGACCCGCTCGATGTAGACCGGCGCTTCCAGCGTGCTCAGCAACTCGCTCATATGGATCGGATATCCGTCGTTGCCGGGCCGCCTTCCCCAAGGCGAGGTGGTGCTGGTCTGGCCGACCAGCGTGGTGGGCGCCATCTGTCCGCCCGTCATACCGTAGATCGAGTTGTTGACGAAGAACACCGTGATGTTTTCACCGCGATTGGCGGCGTGAATAATCTCCGCCGTGCCGATCGCCGCCAGATCACCATCGCCCTGATAGCTGATAACGATGCTGTCGGGGTGTGCCCGTCTGACGCCGGTTGCGACCGCCGGCGCGCGTCCGTGCGCGGCCTGTATGTTGCCGGTATCGAAGTAGTAGTAGCCAAACACCGAGCACCCTACGGGCGTCACCAGCACGGTCCTGTCCTGCAGCCCGAGGTCGTGCAGGGCTTCGGCGATGAGCTTATGGATAACGCCATGACCGCAGCCGGGACAGTAGTGCGTCTGGTGCTGGTTTTCGTCCTTGCGGAGGAAGCGATCGTAGAACACATCCGGTTTTTTATTAACGATTTGTAAGTCGCTCACAAGATTCTTCCTTTCCGCTTAGGCCAACGCCGTCGCGCGCGCCAGCAACTGCACGTAGACTTCTTCGACCGAGGGGACATTGCCGCCGCACCGGCCATAAAATTCGACTGGAACCTTGCCTGAAAGCGCCAGTTGTACGTCCTCGACCATTTGACCGGTGCTCATCTCCACTACCATGACCGAACCGCAATTTCTGGCGGCCGCGGCCAAGGCAAGCGACGGATACGGGAACAGGGAAATGGGACGGAAGAGCCCGACCTTCAGTCCATTTGCGCGGGCGTGGTCCACCGCGGAACGCAACACACGCGAGACAATGCCATAGCCGACGAGCAGGATATCGGCGTCTTCCGCCATGTACGTTTCGTAACGTACTTCTTCTTCCTGCATCCGCTTGTACTTGGCATCGAGCTTGATGATGTGCTTTTCCATCTGATCGAAGGCAAGGTATATGGAGCTGATGACGTTCTTGCGCGTCTCCGCGTCTCCACGAACCGCCCATGGCTTGTCCGGCTGCTTTACGTCAGCCATCACGAGGTCGATCGGCTCCATCATCTGGCCGACAAAACCGTCGGTGAGCACGACCGCCGGGTTGCGATACTTGTCGGCGAGCTCGAACGCGAGCATGGTCAGCGACGCCATCTCCTGCGCGGAGGAAGGCGCCAGCACAAGATTGCGGTAGCATCCGTGGCCACCGCCCTTGGTGACCGCGAAGTAGTCGCTCTGCTCCGGGCCGATGTTTCCAAGCCCAGGGCCGGCGCGCATTACATCGACCACCACGCACGGCAGTTCGGCGCCTGCTATATAGGAAAGACCTTCCTGCATCAGGCTCAGGCCGGGCCCGGACGAGGCAGTCATCACCCTTACGCCGGCCGAAGCTGCGCCGTAGACCATATTGATGGCCGAAACTTCGCTCTCCGCCTGTACGAAAGTGCCGCCAACCTGCGGCAGCAGCAGCGAAGCGTACTCGGCGATTTCGCTGGCGGGCGTGATCGGATAACCGTAATACGCCTGGCATCCGGCCATGACGGCCGCTTTCACGATTGCGACGTTGCCCTTACACAGTTGCCGCATTCGCCACCTCCGTTGCCTTTGCCGCCACTTCCGGACGGGTCGCCTTTGCCCGGTAAACGGTTATGCCGCCTGGTTCCGGACAGCAGTAGAAGCAGATGCCGCAACCAGTGCAGTTCTCACCCTTGTATTGCGCCGGATGAACTCCATATTGATTGAGATCCGGCGCCAGCTCCAGGACCTTGGGGGGACACGAGTCAACACAAAGACCGCAGCCTTTGCATTCCTGAGTGTCGAATTCGACGCTACCTCGAACTTGATTTGCCATGACTTCCTCTGATGAATGAAACCAATTTTACGCGCCCAGGCTGCCATTACCAGGGTCAAACTTACTGCTCATCCGAGACGGGCTCGCCAGCGCCAAATGATCCACTTTATTGCGCTGGAACCAGCGCGCGCCTACGCCATGCTCGTACAACTCATCGCGGAACGAAGGATGCGCAATGCCAATCAGCAATTCCGCCCGTTCCCGCACGCTCTTTCCCCACAAATCCACTACTCCAAATTCGGTCGCGACAAAGTGCACGTCGGCACGCGTGTCCACCACGCCGGCGCCGGGGTTGAGCATGGGAACAATGCGGGAGATGCTTCCGTTGCGGGCGGTCGAGGGCAAAGCGATCACCGGCCTGCCGAACTTGGCGCGAGCCGCGCCCCGAATGAAATCCAGTTGCCCGCCAAAGCCGCTATAAAAACTCTGGCCCACCGAATCGGAGCACACCTGCCCCGTGAGGTCGATCTGCAACGCCGAATTGATGGCGACCATGCGATCGTTCCGTGCAATCACGAAAGGATCGTTTACATAGCTGTTCGAATGAAATTCAAAGAGCGGATTTTCGTCGACGAACTCGTAAAGCCGTCTTGTCCCCAGTCCAAATCCGACAATGATCTTGTACGGGTGAAGTGTCTTTCGCGCCCCCGTAATGGCCCCGCACTCGATGAGCGGGAGGAGGCTGTCGGAGATAATCTCGCTGTGGACCCCGAGATCCTTGCGATCCTTCAAATAGCCTAGAATCGCGTCCGGAACCCCGCCGATGCCGATCTGGAGCGTGTCGCCGTCTTTAATCAAGTTGGCAACGTGCATGGCGATCGCTTGCTCGGTTTCACTGGGCTGCCGAAGCTGGGCCTCGACAAGTGGCTGCGTGGTTTCCACGAAGGCATCAATCTCGCTGACGTGCAGAGATGTGGTGCCGCAGGTGCGAGGCATACGGGAGTTCACTTGCGCAATCACGCGCTTGGCGCAACGGGCGAAAGCGAGCGTTATCTCCACCGCCGCGCCCACGCTCACGTAGCCGTGACGGTCTGGAGGCGTCACTTGGATCAGGGCCACGTCAACCGGAAAGTCTCCGCTGGCAGCGAGTCGCTCGGCTTCGCCCAAGTGAATGGGAACGTAGTCGGCACGACCGTCAGCAACGGCTTGGCGCATTCCTCCGCCAATAAAGAGACAGGTATGACGGAAATTCTCAGGATATTGCTGTTCAGCCGTGCGAATCTCGTTGATCGTAAGCAGGTGCACGATCTCCACGTCACGTAAGGACGGGGCCCGCTCCGCCAGCGCATTGACCAACGCTATTGGAAACCCGCTGCTCGCATGCACGAACACCCGCATGCCGGACTCGACAATCCGCAAAGCTTCCGCCGCGGTTGCCAATTTGTGGGAATACTCATTCTCCCACGACATCCGGTTCACCTCCCTGCACATGCGCCTTGAACTTCGAGATTGCCGGCCATGGCCCGCTCGTAGCCAATAACGGTGAAATACATGGCGCGGTCAAAGAATTGCTCCAGCAACTGCAATATCTGGATTTCGCCGAAGATCTCTGGAATCGGCTCGTCGCTTCCCTCGCGCCGCAAAAACTCCCACAGGTTCACTTTTACCAGTGAGATACACCAGATAACCTGGCTCAGCGGAACCCGCTGTGCGGCCCGGCGCGCGCCGATGGCCTCATAACGATTCTGAATGTCTGTCTCGGTCCTTCCAAGAAGCCATTCGCCAAGGTGCAGGTAGATGTCCCCTACCACCTTGGCAAGTTCCTCGGCCGGGACATTGCGGTATGCGTTGCAACGGCTGCATTCGTTTATCTTTTGCTGTAAGGTGCGCACCAGGTCCTGCGAGTGCGTCTCAATCAGCCGAACCATCCGGTAGGCGAGAATCATTGTGCACCTCCCAAAGGCCCTTTTCGGTTTCTACTTGTGCTGCACGAAAATGCTTCGTGCAACTAGTGCGCATGCCAAGGGCGGAAAGCGAACCAAAGGGTAGCGTACAAATGAGTTTTGTCCGGATTCCGCCGCTCCAGCCGTGATTACCGTCACCCGTGGAGGTGACTCGTGTCACCGTTGTTTCAGGCGCACACGGCAAACTGACTTAATTAGTAATACTTATAGATAGTTTAGTAAAAATTGTGATTCGTCAAAAAACCCGGAGGGTAGACCCTCCGGGTCAGGCGATCCAATGAGACTACGTCAGGAAGAATTCGCGGGTGATCTTTACATACTCTTCGTTCGGAATCCCCGCCGCCAGATCGTCGCTGGCGATGCCGCCGTCTTGGGCCAAGGCGAGGGAGCCCATGCTGGTAGGGAGCCGTTTCTGCAACCTGCCGGCGGCTTCTTCCATCCACCAGCGTGCCAGCGCTCCGCCCATCAGGTTGCGGAAGTTGGTCTTGGCATCGGGCGACTGCACGGTTACCAGCCAGCCTTCGCCGTAGGGGTCCTGGGTTGCGGCCGTAGGATTGGCGGCAATCGCTTCGTTGATGTCAGAGACGCTGCCTTCGATCGGGGACACCATGTCCACCGCTACCCCATTCCTCTTGAAGCTGAGAATCTTCTGTCCTTGGCGAATCCACTGTCCACGTTGCGGCAGACTCACCGCCTCCACTTTGCCGATAAGCTTCGACGCGAAGTCGTCGATCCCCACTCGCACCAGATTCGGACTTTCGCTCAAAGCCCAGGTATGTCCTGGATGGAACCGAACGTTTTCCGGCACTTGGAACCCATTCACCATATTTGGCAGTAAACGAGGCAGTTCAGCCTCAGCCTCTCTGCGTACAGGCCTGTGCTGCGCCGCAAACACCGGAGCCTTTTTACGGCTGAGAAAATAATCAATCGCAAGGAACGTAACGAAAGTGAAAAGTACGAGAATAACTGTCATGGCCCGACCCCTATTTAGTCTGCGTATCGCAGGTATGAGTTCCGTTGAGCTTTATTTCGTTTCCGTCACCTGTTGGCTTCGGATTCCTTTAGGCTCTTGTCGCTGTTACTGAATGCAACCATCGTGCCATTCCAAATACCTGCCTGAAAACAACCAGGAGAATCGGCAGTAAGCTGTCCAGACTTAACGAGTTAGCGGCTCTCTACGAAAAGGTAATCGTGGATCCGATGTGATTTGCCACACGTCAGGCGGCCGCTTAATTTCTTTACACAACGCTTGATCATGCTAGCCAAGTCGTCATGTAAGTCACTTAGTCAAAGCAGGTTAGTTGAATAAAATGGGGACTGTTGCGAAATATAGCTACTGCTGAGAAACGCAGCATCACGCCCGGCTTTTCCATAGCACATCACCGCGCGGTGCGAGAAAAACTTCCGTCGGATCGCCCGATAGTCAAGACGGAGCAGGACAGGGAGGCAGCGAGCACTGGCTCCACGCCCACTCTATATCCGGAGGTTTCAGGGGCGTCATCCCGACCGAAGCGAAGCGGAGTGGAGGGATCTTGTGTCTTCCTGCTGTCTTCGCGCAGCCGAGCAACACAAAAGATTCCTCGACTCGCGACCGGAGAGCGATGTGCTATTTGCCAGGCAAGGCGTTGCTCGCTCGGAATGACGTTCATCGCTTGGGATATAGCATCTCTGAAACTGGTCTAGTGTTTGCGCAGGGACACCGTGGTGCTACCGGCGATGCGGCGGGCCCCCAGCACGCCTCTAGTTAGCGCGCTGGGGTGTGAAAGTTACACGAAGCCCAGCCACTTCCAGTAGGTTGCGCCCATAAGCAAGACAAGCAGATAGGCGGCGATGGTCAGCGGAATACCGGTGCGAATGAAATCGCGAACCTCGAAAGTCTCCGTGCCGTAGGCCACCATGTTCTGCGGCGCGTTGACCGGCAGGATGAATCCGAAGCTGACGACATATTGCAGCACCATGGTCAGCCCAACCAGGTTGAGGCCGGGAGTCTTCACCGTCTGCAAAACGGTGATGATGATTGGAATCATGGCCGAGGCCAGCGCGGTGGCGCTGGCGAAACCAAGGTGAATGATGATCAAAAAGGCCGCAAACACCGCCAGGATCATGAAAATCGGCATTGTCTGCAGGCCGAACAGGCCCACGATGACCTTTGCCAACCAGGCTGCCGCCTTGGTCGCCAGCATCGCCGAACCCAGGCTGACGCCCACGCCGAACAGCATCAGCGTTCCCCAGCCGACGCGGGACTGAGCGTCTTTCCAGGTCATGATGCCGATGCGCGGCAGGAACATGATGGCAATAGCGGTAATTGTGGTGGTTGAGGTGTCAAAGGGGTGAACAATCTTCTCCGTCGACCAGAAGAACAACAGGAGAAGGGAGATAATCAACAGGTTCTTCTCGCTGGTCTTCATCGGGCCAAGCTCGGCCAGAGAGCGTGCGATGGCCTCCTTACCACCGGCGATCTCCTTGGTTTCCGGCGGCATGGTCTTCATCAGCACAAAGTAAAGTATGACCGACATGATGAACGAGAAGGGAGCGGCGGCGATGAACCACTGGGGCCAGGTGATGGTGTGGCCTGTCATCTTCTCGATGAAGTTGACGGCAATCATGTTTTGCGCCGCAGCCGTCTTGATGCCGACGTTCCAGAGGCTGTCGGCCTGCGCCGTGGCGATCATCATGACGCCGGCGAACTTGCTCTTGAGCGGAACCCCGAAGGCCACGATGATGCCCATCACGATCGGCACCAGGCAGGAGACGCGAGCCGTGGTGCTGGGGACGAAGAAGCTAAGCACGAAGCCGACGAAAATGACACCCATCAGAACGCGATTGGTTTTGGCGCCGATCTTGGAGAGGATGAACAGGGCAATGCGTCGATCGAGTCCGGTATGCATCATGGCGGCGGCGATAAACAACGCCGCGCCGACCAAGGCGACCGCCGTGTTCGAGAAGCCGCCCAGCGCCATCGTAAGGCCCCTGGCTGTCCCGTAACGTACGTTGAGATTAGCGACATCGGGCGACATGCCCACCAGGAACGCCATCAGCGCAGTGATGACGACCGCGCTGACCGGATAGGAGATCGAGTCGGTCATCCAGACGATCACGGAAAACAGCAGGATTGCCAACATTCGCTTGCCCGCCACCGGCAGTCCTTCCGGCGTAGGCATGAGGCAGACCACGACCAGTGCGACGGCGCCGAAAACGATTCCGTAGCGCTGAAAAAAAGTTTGCTTCACCGCATCGACGAGACCGCCAAGAGAGGGATCGTGGAAACCACCCCCTGCTTTCGAACCAGTGGCTGTAGTTGACATCTTCTCTGTGCTCCTTCTTCGCGATTACCCCAGCGAGCGGCGCTGGGAACCCGCATCCGCCTCGCGCAACCATGGCGCCGTCCGGACAAACCGCACGCATGCGCTGCTACGAGTGTATTTGTCGAAAACAGGAACGTACCGCAAAAACGTTCGAGTGTAAAGCACTTGCTGCGGGCGGGGCCTGGGTGGGCAGAAGAGCTGTGGGCGTCATCGTGAGGAGGTTCGCGATTTTTGCGAACCGACGTGACGATCTATGCATTTCACCGAGCGTTACCCGAAGGCCGGAAGAAGGAGCAATACATAGACCCTTACGTCGCGTCCTCACGGACGCTCCTCAGGGTGACACGCTGGTGGGACACCGTTGCGTTCTGATAATTTGTGAGCCACCGGCCCGCGGTAGTCTGCTATCTTTTATCTTTCACTCACGATCACGACCGAATTCATAATGCCAAGCCGATCGTCGCTGAGCGGTTCGGACGAGGGGGATGTGGTGCCGGAGAGCGCTGTTCAAGTACGCAACGATGAGGTTGCTGCCGGAAAGAAGTGGCGAGTACTGTTCGCCGGATGTCTGGCGCACATTACGCATGATGGCTTTACCGACATGTTGTATGTGTTCTTTCCCATCTGGCAGCAGACGTTTTTGCTGAGTTTTTTCCAGATAGGGCTTTTGAAGAGCGCGTTTTCCGGAACGACGTCGCTGCTGCAAATGCCTTCCGGAATGCTGGCGCGCAGGCTGGGAATCCTGAAGGTGCTGTGCCTGGGGACGCTGCTGACGGGCGCGGCGGTGATCGCCCTTGGATTTGCCGGCACCCCGCTGGTACTCGGCGCGCTGCTGATACTGGGCGGAATGGGGTCGAGCACGCAGCATCCGCTGGCTTCGTCGGCGATTTCCAGCGCCTACCAGGGGAAGGCGTCCCGGGTCGCGCTCAGCACTTACAATTTTTCCGGCGACATCGGCAAGTTGATCCTTCCGGCATCGGCGGCGCTGCTGATTGGTTACATGGGCTGGCGGTGGACGCTGCATCTGCTCGGAGTGTTCGGGTTTTTGGCGGCGGCGGCGATCTTGCTTGGACTGCTGCACATCCCTCTGGGGGCTGTCACAGGCAAAAAAGGAGTGGCAGGCACGAAAAAGGGCGGCTTGTTTGGCAGCGGTTCATTGCCGTTCGCCGCGTTGTCCGCCATCGGTGTGATCGACAGCGCCACCCGCATGGGCTTTCTGACTTATCTGCCGTTTCTGCTTCGCGATAAGGGCGCGACCGTCCCCACCATCGGTCTGGCGCTGAGCCTGCTATTTGCTGGTGGGGCGATGGGAAAATTCGTCTGCGGCGTGGCCGCCACGCGCGTGGGTATCCTGGCCTCGGTTGTGGTCACGGAACTGGCAACCGCGGCTTGCATTATCGGCATGTTGGGACTGTCGCTGAAACCGGCTCTGCTGCTGTGTCCGTTGCTGGGCATTGCGCTGAATGGGACGTCCTCCGTGCTCTACGGGACGGTTCCCGAACTTGTTCCCGAAGATCGCAGGAATGAGGCGTTCGCGTTCTTCTACACGTGCACGATTGGCTCGGGCGGAATTTCGCCACTGATCTACGGAGTGATCGGCGACTTCGTGGGAATCAAGAGCGCGCTTGTGGTGGTGGCCGTCACGGTGCTGGCAACCATTCCGCTTACGCTTCCGCTGCGTGGCAAGTTGCAAGACGCAGGATAGGCCAAGCAGTCCGCGCTTGAAAGACTTAACAAGAATTCGCAGACGAAATTCGCGGATGCATTCAAGGGCGAGACGCTGCGTCGATCAACCACCAGCAACACCTATCACTTCCAGGACATGCTGCTCACGATCATGCATCTGTTGGGCATCCCTGTTTACATCAACGGCGCCAACGGAGCGGCTGACATCACCCTATTGCCAGGAAGTTAAAGGCTGCGGAGGGGCATATAGGTGGCAGGGTACGCCTGCCACCAAATGCCTTGTTACTTCTGGTACGCCAGCTTCGGCGTTTCGACTTCGTCGATGACGAGGGGACGCTCCGGATGCATGGTAAAGCACAGGATGGAACCCATCGCTATCACGCCCATCGAAAAGATGAACGGGAAGATCCAGTTTCCGGTCTTGTCCACCACGATGCCGAAGATCAGTGGCGAAACGATTGCGGCCAGCGCCGAGCCGGAATTCATCAGGCCGCTGGCGGTTCCAGCAAACTTGGGAGCGATGTCCATGGGGATGGCCCACATCGGCCCAATGGTGAACTCGGCACAGAAGAAGCCTGCGCTCAACGAAAGTGCAATCACGTTGATGTCACGCGAGAACAGTAGCGGGACCATCGAGAGGCAGCACAGGGCCATCGAGATCGAGACCAGGTTGCGGCGGGCGATTTTCAGATTGTGGGTTTTTTCAAACAGTTTGTCGCTGACAATGCCGCCCAAGGTATCGCCGAAAACGCCGGACACGAACACTCCGGAAGCGAACAGCGCCGAGCTCTTCAGGTTCAGGTGGAACTGATTGGCGAAGAACTGGGGAATCCAGCCGAGAAACATCCACAGAATCCAGCCGTAGCAGAAGTAAACGACCGTGACCGGAGCCATATGCTTGATCAGGCGTCCCCAAGGAACCTTTCCTTGTGATTTCTTGACGCCATATGGCGGCAGCTCGGCCAACTCCTCCGGGGTAATACCTTTGTGCTTGGCGGGTTCGTCGCGGTAATAAATACCCCAGGCAACCGCCCAGAACATGCTGATGACGCCGAAAATGATAAACGACGCGCGCCAGTTCATCGCGACGATTATGGTGGCTACCAGCCATGGAGTGATCGAATTCCCGAACCGCGAGAAGGCGTGCGTCAGGCCCTGGGCAAAGCCGCGCTTCGATTTTGGTATCCAGTAGGACATGGCGCGAGTGGCCGTGGGGAATGTGGCGCCTTCGCCAAAGCCGAGCAGCACGCGCACGGCGATCATGGCTGCCAGTCCATGGACCATGCCGAACATGATGGTTGCGCCGGCCCAGACGACTCCGCAAATGGTGAGCGCTTTACGCGGACCGAAGTGGTCCGCGACCCAACCGCCGATGACCTGGAACAGCAGATAGGGATAGGCGAATGCCGAGAACACCAGTCCCACTTGGGTGTTGGTGAGATTCAATTCCTTCCTGAAAACACCTGCCGCCGTACTCACGTTGACGCGATCGACGTAGGTTAGGAAGTACATCAGGCAAAGCAGACCGAGGACGACGTTCGTCGCCTTGAAGACACGAGATTTCATCGCGCAAAATCCTTGAGAGACATAGTAGTGTTTGGAATAGAACGCGCAATCATACCACGGCTTCGCCTCCGGCATGGCATTGTCTGTTCCGTGCGCCGTTCCGTAATGCCTTGCCGAGTGGCACTTTGATCTAAGTATTCGCGGCGATTTGCGAGGTTCTCGGGCCAACTCGTAAAATAGTGCAACACCTTCCGGGGCTGATTTCGCAAACATGCCGAATAAATATTAGGATCAAACGAGCACATCATTAGGGGAGAACAAGATGAAACATCGCGCGGGCCGTCATTTTCTTCAAATTCCGGGACCAACCAACGTTCCCGACCGGGTTCTGCGGGCGATCGAGCGTCCCACAATCGACCATCGCGGTCCTGAGTTCGCCGAGCTAGGCAAAGAGATTCTGGACGGTTGCAAAGCGATCTTCCAGTGCTCCGGACCGGTTGTGGTCTTTCCTTCATCGGGCACGGGAGCCTGGGAAGCTTCGATCGTGAATACGCTTTCGCCCGGCGACCGTGTGCTGATGTACGAGACCGGGCAGTTCGCCGTGTTGTGGCAGCAGATGGCCAAGCGCATGGGCCTGAACGTGGAGTTCGTCCCTACCGATTGGCGCCACGGCGTAGACGCGGCGGACGTCGAGCGGCGATTGAGCGAAGATCGCGCGCACTCGTTCAAGGCCGTGATGGTGGTGCATAACGAAACCTCGACAGGGGTCACAACTCGTATCGGCGAGATACGCAAAGCAATCGACCGGGCCAGGCACCCGGCGCTGTTTATGGTGGACACGATTTCGTCGCTCGCTTCGATTGATTACCGGCACGACGAGTGGGGCGTGGACGTGACGATCTCCTGCTCGCAAAAGGGGCTGATGCTGCCTCCCGGACTGGGTTTCAATGCGGTTTCCGAGAAAGCGCTGGCGGTGTCAAAGGCCGGTGGCATGCCGCGTTCGTACTGGGATTGGACGGAGATGCTGAAGCCCAATGCCAGCGGATTTTTCCCCTACACGCCTTCGACCAACCTGCTCTATGGCCTGCGTGAAGCGATTTCGATGCTGCGGGAAGAAGGGCTCGATCAGGTCTTCGCCCGCCACGACCGGCATGCCCTGGCCACGCGTACCGCCGTTGAGACGTGGGGCCTGGAAGTGCTTGCGCTTAATCCTGCCGAATACTCAAGCGCACTGACGGCAGTGCTGATGCCCGCCGGCCACGATGCCGACGAGTTCCGCAAGGTGGCGCTGGACAAATTCGACATTTCGCTCGGGACCGGCTTGGGCAAGCTTAAGGGAAAGATCTTCCGCATTGGTCATCTGGGGGACTTCAACGACCTGATGCTGGTAGGCTCGCTCGGCGGCGTGGAGATGGCTCTGCGGGTCGCCGGCGTTCCGCATCGCGATGGCGGCGTGCAGGCGGCGATGGAAGTGCTGACCAAGGCCGCGGTCTCCAAGTCTCAGCCTGCGATGAGCGGCGCCGGCACACGTTAACGAGACTCGCCTGTTCTTGTTGATCCGGAAGGGCGCCATTCGAAGAGAGTGGCGCGCGAGGTTGCTGTGAAGATAAGTACGGATAAATGCGTAGCCTGCGGCAACTGCACCTACGTTTGCCCGATGGGCGCAATTTACGTGGATCAATCGCTCAACCGGGCCGTTGTCGATCAGGATGAATGTGTTGAGTGCTATACGTGCTTTAACGGCATGAGCAAGGAGCACCTCAATCCGACGGTGGTCCGCACCATGCGCGCCCTTTTCAAGATGATGCGTCTGCGCTTCGATCCCGAGCCGGATGTTTGCCCGACTTCGGCATTGGAACCGCAAGAGTTAGTGTGGCCGCGAGTGGTGAGACGTGCCTTCTCCGACCCGCGTGTGCCGCACGAGTCCACCGGCGTCTCGGGAAGAGGCACGGAGGAAGTGAAGACCAACGACATTACCGGGCGCGTGCCGCGGGGCGAAGTTGGTTTTACCATCGAGTTCGGCCGCCCCGGAGTTGGCGTGCGCTTTCACGAGATTCAGCGGATGACGCAGGCGCTAGCTAAAGCCGGAATCGGTTTTGAAGCCAAGAACCCCATCACCTCTCTGTTGAGCGATCCGGCAACGGGCACGATTCGCGAGGACGTGCTCAACGAAAAGATCCTCTCGGCGATCGTGGAATGCAAGGTTCCCATCAGCCGCATGGGGGAGATCATCCAGATGGTCCGCGAGGTCGAGAAGCAGGTGGACACGGTGATTGCCATCGGTGTGGGCGCGCGTTGCGACGAAGAGGGCAAGGAGCAGGAAGTTCTCTCCGCCCTGCAACGGCTGGGTTACCAGCCGGAGCGTGCCAAAACCAACCTCGGCCTGGGACGCATCAGCAACATCAAGGCTTTACAGGAGCGCGCATGACTAACACGCTGCACCGTTACGGTAACGCGGAAAGCTTCCGCGACGACTATGTAGTATTCGCCATGGCGAGCAAGGGCAAGAACGACGATGATTGCGTGCCCAAGCTGAAGCGTTTTCTGGAAATGGCGCTGCCCTTTAATCCGGTGAACCTCGGCGATGCGATCCATGGCGGCGCGGTTCGGCCTTCCGCCAATATGAACCCGGCCGCCCACTGGAACCGCGAGTTGAAACGCGACTTTCGCGCCGTGATTGACGGCGTGACCGAATACACCACGGCTGCCGCCGTCTTCGACGATCTTTCCTCGGCGGAGGGGTTCGTCAAGGCCGTCAAGCAGGCTGACCTCGGTCTGTGCATCAACATCTCGACCTCGATCGACGGGGCGCAAAAGTGCTGTTGCGCAGTCGAACAGAATCGGCACAGCGTGGGTTACTCGCTGGGCTTCGAGGGTAAGACCGAAAAGCTGCCCAATACGCAGACCTTGATGCTGTCCACCATGTGCGGACACGGCATGATCAGCGCCAGCTTTGCCAAGAAGATGATCGACTGGGTGAAGGAAGGCCGGCGCACTCCCGAGCAGGCCGCCCTCTATATGGCAAACTTCTGCTCCTGCGGCGTCTACAATCCGAGCCGTGCCAAGCGCATCCTGGAAGAGGCACTGCACACCTCGAAGTGAGGTCCGGCTCTGTGCCGGGGTCGTCCAGGTACCACCGGGTGTCCCCAGGTTCGCCCGTTTTGGCTAACCTCGGGTGGTTTCCAACTGCCACAGTGTGCGGTTTGTAGCCTGACCGCGCCTTCGATCCGCTCTAACCACCCCAATACGCTTGCGGAAGACTCTGGAACTGCGCGGTTTAGCGTGCCGCCTGCTCCTTTCTGTCGCCCTTTGACGAGAAACGGTCGCCGCGAATGATTCGCGCCTGGAGCCGCCGCAGTTTCAAATTGGAACAAAGAAATTCTGAATCGACCGGACGATCCCGCTATCAATACAACGGAAGGTAAGTAGCTGCGCATCTTGTTGATTGTGTGTTTGTGTAAATGCCTTCATGACATGGCTGTCCAATCCAGGGGTATGCAGAGCGTGTATTCCAGGGTGGACGCGCGCGAGCGGGCCGGGGGTCATACTGCGACCCATTTTGTGGAATCCCCAATTTGTGGATAGTCACCGCCTTCCGTTCGGGGCAACGTAAGCGGCCGGCGTCTGCAACGGCTGTGGCAGGAGAGGTTCGGAAGGCGAACCAGAGGCAGATCAGAGCATCGGATAGCGCAAGACATGGCCCAGATCTTCCATCGCAGTGCTAACACCATAGCCCGCGTCAGCATGTTCGGCTCGGTCTTTTTGATCGCCGGGCTGCTGTGGGGCGCGTTGCAGATGCAGCGCTCGCCTTATTTCACCTATGCCGGCGTATCGCGGATGCAACCGGTCCCGTTCAGCCACCAGCACCACTACGCCGGACTTGGCATCGATTGCCGTTATTGCCATACCTCGGTCGAGGTGTCCGGTTTCGCCGGAATTCCGCCGACGAAGACCTGCATGAACTGCCACTCGCAGATCTGGACCAACGCGCCAATGCTGGAGCCAGTGCGGGAGAGTTACCGCTCCGGGCGTTCGCTGCTGTGGACTCGGGCCAACGATCTGCCGGACTTCGTGTATTTCGATCACAGCATTCACATCAACAAGGGCGTGGGCTGCAACACCTGTCATGGTGCGGTCGACAAGATGCCGCTCATGTACAACCAAGCGTCGCTGCAAATGGAGTTCTGCCTCGACTGTCATCGCGACCCGGGAAAGTACATCCGCCCGCACCAGATCAAAGCGCGGCCCGATGATCCGAAGAGCGAAACCGACCAGGTTTTCAACATGACGTACCAGCAGCCGACGTCTCTGAAGCCGGTGACTTTGCCGGATGGCAAGACCTTTACCGACCAGGCGGCGCTGGGCGCGTACCTGGTGCAGCAGTACCACCTGCGCAGCGAACGCGACATAACCAGTTGCAACACTTGTCATCGCTGATCGCTGATTGCGGCGGCAGCGCTGCCTGAACCGCAGTTGAAATTTGGACGAGCGAAACGAAGAACCAATGGAGAAAGATCGCAAGCAACCGGCGCTGGACACGTGCCCAGGCAAACGCGGCAAGCTCGGATTGAACGAGGTGCGCGAAAAACTGTCCACGGCGCGCGGACCGCAGTACTGGCGCAGCCTGGAAGAGTTGGCGCAGACACCCGAGTTCGAGGAGATGCTGCATCGCGAGTTTCCGCGCCAAGCCTCGGAATGGGCGGACTCGCCTTCGCGCCGCAATTTTTTGAAGATCATGGGCGCCTCCCTGGCGCTCGCCGGACTGAGCGCCTGCACCCGGCAACCGCTTGAGCCCATCGTTCCCTACGTGCGCCAACCGGACAACCTGGTGCTCGGCAAGCCGCTGTTCTTTGCCACCGCGATGCCGTTGGGCGCTTGCGGACTCCCCATGCTCGTGGAAAGCCACGAAGGGCGGCCAACCAAGATCGAAGGCAATCCGCAGCACCCGGCGACGCTTGGCGGCACCGATCCTTTCATGCAGGCCAGCGTCCTCGATTTGTACGATCCGGACCGTTCGCAGACCGTCACCTATCTGGGAGACGCCAGCGCCTGGGGAAAGTATGTCAACGCGCTGCACGGGCCGTTGACGGCGCAGCGGGCCTTGAAAGGCGCCGGCATTCGCTTCCTGACGGCGCCCACCAGCTCGCCTACATTCACGGCGCAGATGGAACAGGTTCTGCGGATCTTTCCGCAGGCAAAGTGGTACCAGTGGGAGCCGGCGAATCGCGACAACGCGATGGCCGCGGCGCAAGCGAGCTTCGGCCAACCCATGCAGACGCAGTTCAACTTCGAGAAAGCGAAGGTGGTGCTCTCGCTCGACGGTGATTTCCTCTCCGGCGGGTTTCCTGGGTTCCATCGCAATGCGAGGCAGTTCGCCGCCCAGCGCCGTCCCGAACTCAAACAGGAGATGCTGCGCTTCTACGCCGTCGAGAGCACGCCGACCAACACCGGCGGCAAGGCCGATCACCGCTTGCCCTTGCGCGCCAGCGAAATCGAAACATTTGCGCGGGCACTGGCGGCGCAGCTTGGGGCGAGTGGTGGCGGAGAGATTCCGGCTGCGCAGCAAAAGTTTGCCACCGCGCTGGCAAAAGACTTGCTCGCCAATCGCGGACGCTCCGTGATCGTCGCGGGCGATAACCAGCCGGTTGCCGTGCACATGCTGGCCCACGCCATGAATCAGGCGCTGGGAAACGTGGGGCAGACGGTTTTCTATACCGATTGGATCGAGTCGCACCCGGTCAACAAGACCGACTCGCTACGCCAGTTGGCCAGCGAGATGTGGAGCGGCAAAATCGACATGCTGTTCCTGCTCGGCGTCAATCCGCTTTATGACGCGCCGCCCGACCTGAACTTCTCCGGGGCCATGCAAAAGGTGGGGCTGCGCGTGCACCACGGGCTCTACCAGGATGAGACAGCGCGCCTCTGCCATTGGCACCTCAACGCCACGCACTATATGGAGCAGTGGGGCGACTGCCGTTCGTTCGACGGGACAATAAGCCTCATCCAGCCGCTGATTGCGCCGCTCTACGGCGGACGCTCGGGCTTTGAAGTCCTGGGAGCTCTCGTCGGAGAGCCGGACATCAATTCCTACCAGGTCGTCTACCGATACTGGCAGGAGCAGCACAAAAGCGGAGACTTCAACGCGTTCTGGCGCAAGTCGCTGCACGATGGATTCGTGGCCGGCACCACGTTCGCGCCCAGGCAGTTGAGCGCGCGGGCGACGAACATTCCCGCATCGCAGGCGCAGGCGGGCGGAATGGAAATCATGTTCCGCTACGACCCAAGCATCTTCGATGGCCGCTTTGCCAACAACGCTTGGCTGCAGGAATTGCCGAAACCGATCACCCAGATGACCTGGGACAATCCCGTTCTGATGAGCGTGCGCACCGGCAAAAAGCTCGGAATCAAGACCGAAGATGTAGTCGAGATCGAATCTGGCGGCGCCAAGGTGCGCGGCGCGGTGTGGCTCACACCCGGACACCCGGACGACTCGGTAACGGTTTCGCTTGGCTACGGGCGCGAGCGTTGTGGACGTGTCGGCTCCGGCGTCGGCTTCAATGCGTACAAGCTGCGCACCAGCGCCGCGCCATGGATTGCCGGCGGCAAGCTGACGCGTACGGGCGAGCATTACGGACTGGCTTCAACCCAGGGACGCCAGGTGATGGAAGGGCGTCCGCTGGCACGCGCCGCTTCGCTTGAGGACTTCATCAAGAATCCCGGCTTTGCACACGAGATGGCCGAGGCCCCCGCGCCGGGCTTAACCCTCTACAAGCCTTACGACTACAGCAAGGTCAACAAGTGGGGAATGACAATCGACCTCAATGCCTGCGTCGGTTGCAATGCCTGCGTGGCGGCCTGCGTCTCCGAGAACAATATTCCGGTGGTCGGCAAGCTGGAAGTGAAGCGCGGCCGGCACATGCACTGGCTGCGCATCGACAATTACTTTGAAGGGGCGCCGGAGAATCCCAAAACCTACTACCAGCCGGTGCCCTGCATGCAGTGCGAGAACGCGCCCTGCGAGGTGGTGTGCCCGGTGGGGGCTACCGTGCACAGCACGGAGGGCCTCAACGACATGGTCTACAACCGTTGCGTGGGCACTCGCTACTGTTCGAACAACTGTCCCTACAAGGTCCGGCGCTTCAACTTCCTGCTTTACTCCGACTTCAGCACCGCGCAACTGAAGTTCGTGCGCAACCCCGATGTCACGGTTCGCAGCCGCGGAGTGATGGAGAAGTGTACTTACTGCGTGCAGCGCATCACCCAGGGACGTATCCGGTCCGAGGAAGAGAACCGCAAAATCCGCGACGGTGAAATCCTGACCGCCTGCCAGCAGGCGTGTCCGGCGAACGCGATCGTCTTCGGCGACCTCAACGATGCCAACAGCCGGGTCGCCAAGCTGAAGGCGGAGGAGCGGAATTACGGCTTGCTGGAAGACCTGAATACGCGTCCGCGCACGACGTACCTTGCCGCCGTGCTGAATCCAAATCCTGACTTCGGGTCCGGTGAGGGAGCTTAACGAAGTATGCACGAAGGTCCTGAAGAGACGACGCTGCAAGACGAGCGGTTGCTACCTGGACAACCGCCAGTTCTTACGCCCGGGCACACGTTCGGCAGCCTCACCGACAAGATCACCAATATTGTGCTCAGGCGGCCGTTCACCCTGGGCTGGTCGCTCGGGGTAGCGTTTTTCGGCACATTCGCGTTGGTGCTGTTGTTCGCGGCCACGTATCTGTTTGTTCGGGGCGTCGGCATCTGGGGCATCACCATTCCGATTGGCTGGGGCTTCGCCATCGTCAACTTCGTGTGGTGGATCGGTATCGGCCACGCGGGCACGTTGATTTCGGCGATTCTGCTGCTGCTGAAACAGAGCTGGCGCAATTCCATCAACCGCTTCGCCGAGGCGATGACGCTGTTCGCGGTGGCCTGCGCGGGCATGTTCCCGGTGCTGCACCTTGGGCGTCCCTGGCTTGCCTACTGGCTGTTTCCTTATCCGAACACGATGGGCGTGTGGCCGCAGTTCCGCAGTCCGCTGGTGTGGGACGTGTTTGCCGTCTCGACCTACGGCACCATTTCGTTTGTTTTCTGGTACGTCGGCCTGATTCCCGATCTGGCGACCATGCGCGACAAAGCGCGCCACCCGTGGGCCAAGGCGATGTACGGCATTCTGGCGATGGGATGGCGCGGCTCGGTCCGCCACTGGAAGCGCTACGAGAGCGCCTACCTGCTGCTGGCGGGATTGGCGACTCCACTGGTGCTCTCGGTACACACGGTGGTGAGCTTTGATTTCGCGGTTTCGCTCATTCCGGGTTGGCACACGACAATCTTTCCGCCCTACTTTGTGGCTGGCGCCATCTACTCGGGCTTTGCCATGGTGCTGGTGCTGGCGATTCCCATCCGCCGCTTCTACGGAGTCAAGGACATGATCACCATGCGGCACCTGGACAATGCCGCCAAGGTCATGCTGGCCACCGGATTGATCGTTGCTTACGGCTATGGGATGGAAGTTTTCTATGCCTTTTACAGCGGCAACCAATGGGAAATATTCCAGACGATGAACCGCATGTTCGGCCCGTATGGTTTCTTCTACTGGCTGCTCATCACCTGCAACATCGTCATCCCGCAAGTGCTGTGGTTCAAGAAGGTGCGCACCAGCCCGATCCTGTTGTTCCTGGTTTCTATCGACGTGCTCATCGGGATGTGGCTGGAGCGTTTCGTAATCGTGGTCGTCAGCCTGTCGCGGGACTTTTTGCCCTCCTCGTGGGGAATCTACGTGCCGACGCGCTGGGACTGGATGACGTTCACGGGCACCATCGGATTCTTCTTCGTCTGCATGTTTATCTTCATTCGCCTGATGCCAATGATTCCGATCTTCGAAGTGCGCACGCTGCTGCCTGAATCGGCTGTGAAAGAGGAGGTGGCGGCCCATGATTGAGGCGCCTCTTTACGGCATGATGGCCGAGTTCGACAACCCGACCGAGCTGATGAAAGCGGCGCGTGCCACCTATGCCGCGGGCTATCGCAATATCGATGCCTACACGCCGTATCCCATCGAAGAGTTGGCCGACGTGATCGGCTTCGAGAAGACGCGGGTTCCGCTGGTGTGCCTGATTGGGGGCGTTCTGGGTGGGCTCTCCGGATACCTGTTGCAATACTGGATCAACACCATCAGCTATCCGCTGAATATCGGCGGACGGCCCTACCACGCGTGGCCGGCCTTCATCATCGTGACCTTCGAGATGACCATTCTGTTTGGCGGACTTTCGGCGGTGATCGGAATGCTGGGGCTGAATGGGTTGCCGGCGCCCTATCATCCGGTGTTCAACAATCCGAGGTTCAGCGCGGTGTCGCGCGACCGTTTTTTCCTGTGCATCGAAGCGGCCGATCCGCAGTTCGAACCTGAGAGCGCGCGGCAGTTCCTGTCGGCCTTTAACACGGTGGATATCGCGGAGGTCCTGGAGTAGGCAATGAAATCCTTCTTCAAACTCCGGCGGAAATGCGCAAGTCTCGCCCCGTCGCCCAGTGGCAAGAAGTTTCTATGGACGGGGACGTTCACGCTGCTCGCCATCTTGCTGGCGGGATGCCGGCTCGACATGCACGATCAGCCGAAGTTCAAGCCGCTGCGCGAGAACGATTTTTACTCCGACCTGCGGTCGTCGCGGCCAATCATCGGAGGCACGGTTGCGCGCGGGCAATTGAATCAAGACACGTACCTGCACACCGGTTTAGTGAATGGCAAGGAAGGCGACCTGATGCCGTTCCCGGCGACCAAGGAAATTCTGGAACGCGGGCGCGACCGCTACAACATTTTCTGTTCGCCCTGCCACTCGCAACTCGGCGATGGCAACGGCATGATCGTGCAGCGCGGATTTAAACGACCGCCTTCGTACCACATCGACCGGTTGCGTAAAGCACCGATCGGCCACTTCTACAACGTGATGACAAAAGGCTACGGCGCGATGGCGGACTACGCTTCACAGGTTCCGGTCAACGACCGCTGGGCCATCGCCGCCTACATACGGGCGTTGCAGTTGAGCCAGAACGCGACGCCCGGCGACGTGCCGCCCGGCACCACCATAGCCTCTCAGCCACCACAGGTTAACGCCGTCTGGCCGCCGCCAATGGAGAACCCGAAGGCCATGCACGGCGAAGGCGCTGGACTGCGCGAAGGGAAGAACGAATGACGGCAGCCGAATTATCCACGCGAGACCTTGCTCCGCCCGTGGCGGTGCTCCAGCGCTGGCGCGGACGCGCGCTGGCGGTCGGGATCGCCGGTGGAATCCTCACCATCCTCGGCGCGTTCGTTTCGCCGGACGAGTTGCTGCGCGGCTATCTGATCGGCTTCCTGGTCTGCTTGAGCTTCACCCTGGGTTCGATGGCCTGGCTGATGGTAGGCCACATGACAGGCGGTAATTGGTGGATGCTGGGCCGGCGCATCTTTGAGGCCGCCACCAAGACCCTGCCGCTGGTCACCGCGATGTTCATCCCCATACTGCTCGGCATGCACCGGCTTTACCTGTGGACGCACCCGGATGAAGTGGCGGGCGACAAGTTTCTGATGGCGAAGGCCTTCTACCTGAATACGCCCGGCTGGATTCTGCGCGCGGTGATCTATTTCGCGCTGTGGAATGTTCTCGGCTACCTGCTGACCCGCTGGTCGGCGGAGCAGGATGTCGACGATTCGCCCAAGGTGTGGCGCCGCCTGAAATCCGTCTCCGCGCCGGGCATGGTGCTGTACGCGCTCAGCGTCAACTTCGCAGCGACCGACTGGGTGATGTCGCTGGACCCGCACTGGTTTTCGACGATGTATGGATTCTTGTTTATCGCCCAGCACCTGCTGGCGACGCTGGCTTTTCTGATCTGCCTGCTGGTGCTGCTGGCGCAGTTTTCGCCAATGGACAAAGTCGTCCGGCCCGACCGCCTGCACGACTGCGGCAAGCTGATGCTGGCGTTGACGATGGTGTGGGCGTACTTCTCGTTTTCGCAATGGCTGATCATCTGGATGGCGAACCTGCCGGAAGAGATTTCCTGGTACCTGGCGCGCATCAACGGCGGCTGGCAGATCGTGGCGCTCATGCTGGTGATCCTGCAGTTCTCGCTGCCCTTTCTGCTGCTGCTTTCGCGCGACCTGAAACGCGATGCGCGCAAACTGGTTCCGGTGGCGCTGCTGGTGCTGTTCATGCGGTTCGTCGATGCCTACTGGTTGGTCGTGCCCAATCCGATGCCGGGTCCCAGGCACGAGCACATCTATCTGCATTGGACTTACATTGCGGCACCGATCGCGCTGGTCGGGCTCTGGTTCGCCTTCTTCGCCTGGAACCTGGCGCGGCGGCCACTACTGGTTCGAAACGAACCGCAACTTCCAAGACTCTGGGAGAGCAGTCATGCACACTAATCCCGAGCACGCCCACAATCCCGAGGTAGCGTTTGAAAAGCGCGACTTGGGAGCACGCGGAATTCTGCTGTTTTTTGCGGTGCTGTTCATCTCCTGCGCGGCAATTTACCTGGTGGTGTGGGGGGTCTATGAAGCCTTCGTGAACATAAGCGAGGTGCATCAACCGCCGGTAAGCCCCATGGTTATCAAACAACCGGCGCCGACGTCGGGGGTGCTGCAAAACGCCGGCTCAGTCAACCTCAAGCAATTTCCCGAGCCGCGACTGCAAAGCGATGAACCAACTGACATGAACCGTTTTTTATGGCAAGAGGCTCGGCTTTTGGAGGCCAAGCCATGGCGCGACCAGACCGGCGCGATCCATATCCCTATCGCGGACGCGATGCAAATCGTGACGCAAAATGGTTTGCCGGCGCGGGGGCCTCAGCAGCAGTCCGCACCGCAGTCGCCCAGCGAGTAACGGCCCAGACGTAATTGAAAAGAGAAGCACCGTGATGAACGGAATGGCAATGACAAAAAGATGGGCATCGGCAGCAGCGGTCGTTGTGCTCGCGGCCACTTCGGCGATGGCGCAGTTTCTGAGTGAGCCGAGCGTCAAGGGCGCGCTGCCTCCGGGACTGTCGAAGGTCGGGATCGATCAGCGCCTCAACGAGCAGGTGCCGCTCGATCTGCAATTCAAAGACGAGCAGGGCCGCACGGTCAGGCTTGGCGACTACTTTCACAGTGGCCGCCCGGTCCTTATTTCACTGGTTTATTACAACTGCCCGATGCTGTGCGGCGAGGTGCTCAACGGCATGAGCACCGCCTTCAAAGTTCTGAAATTCATCCCCGGCAAAGAGTTCGAGGTAGTGACGCTCAGCATCGATCCGCGTGAAAAGCCTGAGCTCGCGGCGGCCAAGAAGCGCACCTATATCGAGCACCTGGACCGGCCGGGAGCCGAAGCGGGCTGGCATTTCCTTACCGGCGAGCAGTCGCAGATTGATGCGCTGGCCGACACCATCGGCTGGCACTACCAATACGACCCTAAGATCGATCAGTTTGCCCACGCCGCCGGCATCGTGTTGGTGACTCCGCAGGGCCGCATCTCGCAGTACTACTACGGTGTGGAGTTTTCCGCGCGTGACATGCGTCTGGGCATCATCGAAGCCTCCGGCAACCGGATCGGATCGCTGACCGACCAGATATTGCTTTACTGCTACCACTACGATCCGCGCACCGGGAAGTATGGCGCGATGATCACCAATATCGTCCGGCTGGCGGGAGCCGCGACAGTGCTGATTCTCGGGTTTTTTCTGGTCACCATGTTTCGCCGTGATAGAACGCGCGACAGAAAGTTAGAAACAGGACGGACTTAATCGCCTATGTGGTCTAATTTGCCACTATTTCCGCCGGCCGCCTCGAAGATGGCGCACCAGGTTGACTACCTTTACTTTTTCCTGGTCGGCACAACCGCGTTTTTCACCATCCTGATTGTGGCCCTGGTGTGTTTCTTCGCCTGGCGCTACCGCAGAAAGAAGCATCCGATCGCCACCCAGATCGAGGGCTCCACCGCGCTCGAGCTCACCTGGACGCTGATCCCGACGGCCATCGCGATGTTCATTTTTGTGTGGGGAGCTGCTCTTTACTTTGCCGAAACCCGGCCGCCCCGCAACTCCATGGAGATCTATGCCGTCGGCAAGCAGTGGATGTGGAAATTCCAGCACCAGGAAGGGCAGCGTGAAATCAACGTGCTGCACGTTCCAGCCGGCCGCGATGTGCGCATGATTATGACCTCGCAGGACGTGATTCACAGCTTCTTCGTTCCCGCTTTCCGCATCAAGGCCGATGTCCTGCCCGGACGCTATACCTCGACGTGGTTTCACGCCACCGTGCCGGGGACCTACCACTTGTTCTGTTCGCAATACTGCGGCACGCAACATTCGGGAATGGTCGGAGAAGTTGTGGTGATGGAGCCGGCGGCCTACCAACAGTGGGCGGCGAGTGGTTCCGACGGTTCGCTCGCCTCGGAGGGTGAAAAGGCCTTCATGCAGTACGGATGCTCGATGTGCCACCGCGCCGACTACCAGGGACGCGGCCCCAATCTGGTGAGCTTGTTCGGCAAGCCGGTGCTGCTGGATGACGGACGGACGGTCATCGCCGACGAGTCATACATACGCGAATCGATCATCTACCCTGGAGCGAAGATCGCTTCCGGATTCAAGAACATCATGCCTAATTTCCAGGGGCAGATCAGCGAGGAAGAGCTGATCTCCCTGGTGGCATATATCAAGGGACTCGGCACAGGACAATCGAATCCGCCGGCCACAGTGGCAGAGCCCACGGCAGTTTATCCGGTGAGGCCGCAGCCCGAGAAATCGCAGGCGACACCCAGCGGAGAGTAATAGCGCACTTTGGCGCCGCGCAGGAGCAGACGAACCATGGCAACCGCCGTACAACCCGTCGAGCAAACGAATTACCTGAACGCCGATTACGGAATTAAGTCATGGCTGCTCACCACGGACCACAAGCGCATCGCCATGCTGTACCTGATTTCGATCACCGTTTTCTTCTGGATCGGCGGTTTGTTCGCCATGCTGGTTCGCCTGGAGCTGCTGACTCCCGCGGGCGATCTGATGCAGGCGGATACCTATAACAAGGCGTTCACCATGCACGGAATCACCATGGTGTTCTTCTTCCTGATTCCGTCGGTTCCGGCGGTGCTCGGCAATTTTCTGGTGCCGCTGATGGTCGGGGCGAAGGACCTGGCGTTTCCGCGAATTAACCTGTTGAGCTGGTACATCTACGTGGTCGCCGGATGCCTCTGGCTCTACACGATCGTCACCGGCGGGGTCGATACCGGCTGGACGTTTTACACGCCGCTGAGCACCGCATTCTCCAACACGCACGTCATTACCGGCGCACTCTCGGTGTTCATCGCCGGCTTTTCTTCGATCTTTACCGGCCTCAACTTCATCGTCACCATTCACCGCATGCGGGCCCCCGGAATGACCTGGCAGCGGCTGCCGTTGTTTCTCTGGTCCAACTATGCGGCGGCGGTCATCATGGTGCTGGGCACCCCGGTGCTGGCCATCACTCTGCTGCTGGTGGCGCTGGAGCGCGCCTTCAACATCGGCGTCTTCAACCCGCAACTGGGCGGCGACCCCCTGCTCTTCCAGCACCTCTTCTGGTTTTACTCGCACCCGGCGGTATACATCATGATCCTGCCCGGCATGGGCGTGATCAGCGAAATCATGGCTTGTTTCTCGCGCAAGCGCGTATTTGGCTACAACCTGGTGGCATTGGCGAGCATTGGCATCGCGGTCCTCGGCTTCCTGGTGTGGGCTCACCACATGTTTGTCGCCGGCATCTCGCTTTACGCCGCGCTGATCTTCTCGCTGTTGAGCTTCTTTGTCGCGATTCCATCGGCCATCAAGGTCTTCAACTGGTCGGCCACGATGTACAAGGGCTCGATACGCTTCGATACGCCGATGCTGTACGGCCTTGGATTCATCGGCCTGTTCACCATCGGCGGTCTTACGGGGTTGTTTCTCGCCTGCCTCGGAGTTGACGTGCATGTGCACGACACCTACTTCATCATCGCCCACTTCCACTACATCATGGTGGGAGGCATGGTGATGGCCTACATGGGCGGGTTGCATTTCTGGTGGCCCAAGATCAGCGGCAAACTCTACCCGGAGGCGTGGGCGAAGCTGTCGGCCATGTTCGTGTTCTTCGGCTTCAACCTGACATTCTTCCCGCAGTTTGTCCTGGGATACATGGGCATGCCGCGGCGGTATCAGTCGTACCCACCGGAGTTCCAGGTGCTGAACGTGCTCTCGACCGCCGGTGCTTCGATCCTCGCCGTAGGCTACGTGCTGCCGATGATTTACTTCATGTGGTCGCTGCGCTACGGACAGAATGCGCCTCCGAACCCCTGGAACGCCGCCGGATTGGAGTGGATGACGCCCTCGCCTCCACCGACTTTTAACTTCGACGTGACGCCGGTGGTGACTTGGGAAGCCTACAACTACGACGAGTTGGACAAGCCCCAGGAGGTTCCCATTGCACGCTAGCCAGACGCCGGCCCACGAACTGCGTCACCACTTCGCCGACATGGAGCAGCAACGCGATACTGCGTCCTTCGGCATGTGGATCTTCCTCGTTACCGAAATCATGTTCTTCGGCGGCCTGTTTCTTTCGTACATGCTTTACCGGTACCTCTACCCCACGGCCTTTCTCGAAGGCAGCCAGCACATGAATATCACGCTGGGTGCGACCAACACGGTGGTGCTCATCTGCAGCTCGCTGACCATGGTGCTGGCCGTCCGCGCCGCCAAGCTCAATCAGCGCAAACTGACGGTCATTTTCCTGCTGGTGACCATGGTGCTCGGGCTCGCGTTCATGGGCGTGAAAGCCATCGAGTACCACGAACACTGGGTGGCCAGAGAAGTCCCCGGGCCTTCATTTCAGTTCGAGGGCACCGACCCGCGGCATACGCAGATTTTCTTTTCCCTGTACTTCGCCATGACCGGGTTGCACGCCCTGCACATGATCATCGGCTGCGGCATGGTGCTGTTCCTGATGTGGAACGCCTGGCGCGGCGTGTACAACTCGGAGTATTACAACCCCGTCGAGATCGGCGGACTCTACTGGCACTTCGTCGATATCGTCTGGATCTGGCTGTTTCCTCTGCTCTACCTCATCAGCCACCAGCACGTTGGAGGAGGGTTCTGATGTCTGAACCAATTACCTCGGTCAAAACCTTCACCAGCATCTGGATCGCATTGCTGATCTTCACCTGTATCACGGTCGCAGTCGCGTACCTCAACCTGGGAGCCTTCAGCGTTGTGGTGGCGCTGGTTATTGCGACCATCAAGTCGTTGCTGGTGGCGCTGTTTTTCATGGAAGTGCGCTACTCGCCCGCGATCACCAAGATCGTGATCGTCGCCGGCATCCTCTGGCTGCTGATTATGCTGCTGTTGAGCCTCACCGATTTCGCCAGCCGCTCCTGGTCCCAGGGAATCTGATAGGCGTGGAACCCGGGATAAAAACCAGACAAAAAATGAGGACCGCCTTGCCGGCGGTCCCCCTGAGTGGTCCAAATTCATTAAATTGTTAGCGGGCCGCTGCCTGCTTGGCTGCGTACGCAGTCTGCTCTTTCTCTCCCACCTCATCTAGTTCGAGATCCTTGGTCTCCGGCGAGCCCAGCAGACTGGCCCACGTCATGATGGCGCCGATGGTCAAAATTACTGCCGGCGACAGCCAAAGATCCTTGCCCTCGATGGAAGCGATGAAGGGAATCGAGTGGGCCAATAGAACATAAACGCTGAACCACGCTCCCAAAAGCGCGCCCGCGGAATAGCCGAATCCCACGCCAGTGGCTCGCGTCTTGGTCGGGAATCGCTCGCATAAATAAGCGGGAAGCATGCCCCAAGCCAGCTTCAGCATGCCCGCCATGCAGCAGCCAAGGATCGCCATTCCCAGGTTGTGGTCAACCGCGGCATGATAGAGGACGTAATAAACCGGCACTGCGAACACGACGAGAAAAACGCAGTACCACTGCGTCAGGATCTTTCGTCCAGTCTTGTCGGACAGCCAGCCATAAAAGTTGTAGCCGAGAAACGACAGGAACAGGGCGAAGCCGTAAATCAAGGCGTATGTCGTAGTGTTAAAACCACGCCCACCCAGTTTCAAGATGCTGGGCAGATATCCGTAGACCGAATAGTCGGTCAGGAACAGGCCGGTCATGAAGACAAAGACCTGCAAGAAAGCCCACAGTTGCGGTGGCTTGAAAAGAGTCAAGAACGGAGCCTTTTCAACCTTGCCGGAGGCTTTGGCCTTTTCGAACTCGGGAGACTCATGCAGCGAGGTTCGAATATAGAAAGCCAGGAATACGGGAACCACGCCGGTGATGAAGCAAATGCGCCAGCCGTATGAAAGCATGCCGGCATCGCCAACCGTAGCAGAGATCAAAGCGACGACCAGCGAGGCAAAAACATAGCCCAGGGGAAAGCCCGATTGCACGAATCCGCCAATCTGGCCGCGCCGACCCCGCGGAGCGTGCTCAATAGCAAAGGTATGGCCCACCGCATATTCGCCGCCGAAGAAGCAGCCCATTAAGAATCGCAGCACACTGAAACTGACGTAGGCCCACGCGCCGACCGATGCATACGTGGGCAGGAAGCCTGCAAGGAGGGACATGACGCCAACGCCTGCGATGGTGAGCATCAAGAGCCAGCGCCTGCCGATCTTGTCGGCATAGTGACCGAAGAAGGCCGACCCTACTGGTCTGGCAGCCATCGTGATCGAATAAAGCAGCAAAACTTTCGTATACTGCCAGGCCGCGCTTCCACCCGGCGCAATAAATAACTTCGCCAGGATGGGAGCCAGGACCACAACCATTGCCATGTCGTAGGCGTCCAACCCGAACCCGAGGAACTGAGAGAACATCGCTTTCTTGGTATCTGCTGAGAGCGGCGGTTGAGCCATTTCTCGTCTCCTTAATATGGGGTAGCAAATCTTGCCTTGATCAACTTTGCTTACAGAGAGTATTGCGGCGCACGTCTCTTCTTTTTTATAAGTATTCGGTTTCCGTTATTGGTTGACCACTTTTTCCCGGCGTTTGGATCTTGAAAACATCGACGGCATCGAGTGTTTCCGCGGTCGCACTCGAATGCAGGCAACTGAATCCGATTGTTCGCAAAACCGAACTACTTCCCCTTGTAGTGAATCTGATGGTATATATCACAGCATTCTAGCCGCCTTAGTGATGTTAGTCACCACCTCGGGTGACGATTATCCAGAGACCGGCTCAACGTGATGGCCAAACTAACCGAACGTGACGGGCAGCCGTATCCGACCTTGGGGGTGGCGAGGCACGTGGCGGTGAAGGACCTTCGCGCTGGATTGCTAAAGTTTTCCGCTCCGATCAACACGTTTGTGCCACTTTATAAACCACTAAAGTGCCGGTAGAACCTAATATCACAATAGGCTGTGATTTACGTCATGGCTAGAATGATTTTTGGGTAGCAAAGTAGCTGGTCCCGGTACTAAGGACCAGCTTTGCAAAAGAGGTTTCGTACTCACGAGGTGAAACCCTATCTGTGTCGAAGCTGAAGTTGTTGTTGTTTGGAAAATTCCCCGAAAGGTCTTGGAGAGGAAATGAGGAGAATTATAGCTGTAACGCTCGCACTCACGGTGTTGAGCTCGACTTGGCTGCTGGGCTCTGAAGGGGCCACAAAGGCGAAAAAGGCTGTAAAGAAGCCTGCACCGCCTCCGGCTTCAGCCCAAATGCAGAAGATGCAGGATCAGCTCAATCAGCAGCAGCAACAGATCAACCAGTTGCAGGGACAACTTCAACAGAGCAACCAGATGTTGCAGTCAACCCAGACGCAGCTCCAGTCCAATGTCGCGAAGGCGAACAAGGACGCGGCCGCGGCTCAGCAGGCTGCCTCCGCAGCCCAGCAGACTGCCAATAGCCTGAATTCATCGGTCGTTGAGCTGAAGGCGTGCTGCACCGATCTGAACAAGTCGGTGGCGGTGCTCCAGAAGGACGTCAAGGAACTGATGAACCCGATGGCGATTCGCTACAAGGGCGTAACCATGACTCCGCTCGGCTTCTTTGAAGGGTCGGCGTTCTGGCGTCAGCGGGCCCAAGGCGCGACCAGCACGACCAGCTATGCTGGCACTCCGCTGTATGGGACAGTCGCAACCGGCTTAAGCGAATTCCGCATGACTGCGCAGAACTCGCAAATCGGCTTTATGTTCCAGGGCAATGCCGCTAAAACCAAGCTGACGGGCTTCTGGCAGATAGACTTCAACGGCCCGTACAACAGCAGCACAGCCGCCGCCGTCTCCGGGGCAGGCACTCCTGGCATCGTTAACTCGAATAACTTCTACCCCCGCCTCCGCCACGCGTGGGGCCGGGTCGAAACGGAGAGCGGCTGGAAGTTCACGGCCGGCCAGACATGGTTCCTCGGTATGATGAACCGCAAGCTCATCGACCAGCTCACAGAGTGGTACCCGGTGGGTGATGATAACCAGACGTTCCCCGGCTTTAGCCAGCCGAACCGTCCCGTTCAGTTCCGCGTAACCAAGAACTTTGCGAACAACAAGGCCGCCTTCGCCATCTCGGTGGAAGGCGCTGACCTCAAATACGTCAATGATATTGCGACTGCCCCCGCGAATGTGGTGGGCAATACGGCTATCACGGGAGTTGGAACATATACGCCCTGACCCATTTCCGGACTTCTGGGTGAAATTGGCCACCAATCCGGGTTGGGGCCACTATGAGTTCAAGGGCGTGGCTCGCATCTTCCGCGACCGCGTGCAGACCGGTGCCACTACCTTGGTAGCCGGGCTCCCCGGGCCCACGCTGGCCTCTGCCACGACAGCCCCGGCCGCGTCGCTCGCGGGTAAGGGCACCAGCAACTACACTTATGCCGGTGGCTTCGGCTTCGGTATGATCCTGCCGGTGACCAAGAAGGTGGACCTCGCGTTCAACGGCATAGCTGGCGCCGGCATTGGCACCTATTGCGGCTCCGTGTCTAACGACGCGACGCTGAACTATAGCAATGAACTGGTTGCAATTAAGGCCGCCTGCTTCACCACCGGACTGGAAATGCATCCGACGCCGAAGTTTGACACCAACTTCTACGTTGCCCAGGAGTACTTCAAGCGGGCGGCGTACAACGTTGGAGCGGCTCCTGGTGGCTTTGGCAGCACCTTAGCCGCGCCGGGCAAGGACAACAAGACGATCCAGATCGCGATGGCGAGCTTCGTCTATCGCTGGTATCGTGGCCCCTATGGCACCTTCCAGACCCTGATCGAACCGCAGTATTTCGTGCGTACCACTTGGGCAAGCGCCCTTGCTGGGAACGCTTATACTCTCGACAAAGGCACCGCGAAGGGCGGGGACTTTGTCGGTATCCTCTCGATGCGGTACGTTCTCCCGTAAACTTCTGCAAGATTGCAACTCTGGCTGCCGGCAACCCCGGCAGCCTTTTTTGTTGCTGCCGACCTTTGCCTCAATCAACTGTGAGCCGTTTGCTATTGAAGCTGCGGCTGCACATCGCGCCGCGCTTCGCAGCCCACAACGACGCAACCAACCGGTGAGCAGCTTGCGAAGGCGGTAAAGATCAATTAACCTTTTGATGTAGTAAGTGCCTACCATGCAGGCCGGGATGGCGGAACTGGCAGACGCAGCGGACTCAAAATCCGCCGACCGCAAGGTCATGGGGGTTCGACCCCCCCTCCCGGCACCATAGCCCACACGCCCAGAACGATAAGCACAATCCCCGGTCAAGTGATCGGCTCGTCACCTTAATCACCAAGCTCAGCTAACCCACAACCCGCAATCATGCGGCTCTCGACCCTATGTTCGCCGTGCAAAACGCGCACCTGCGTGCCCCAATCGGAATGTTGCTCAGACATTCCGGGCATTGCTTCGTCGTCGGTTCTGGCGGTGCCTCACCCAGTTTTTTGTGAGCCATGTATGCGGTCATCGGCGCAATCACGAAGAAGTACACGGCGGCGGCGACCAGCAGGAACGAGACTAGCGAGTTAAAGAAGTCGCCGTACATGAACCTGCTGCCGTTCAGTTCCACGTACAATCCAGAAAAATCGGGTTTCCCGAATATCGCAGCGATAAGCGGCGTCAATAGGTCCTTGACGAATGCAGCCACGACGGCTCCAAACGCAGCACCTATAACAACAGCAACAGCGAGGTCGATGACATTTCCGCGGAAAATAAACTCCCTAAAGCCCTTCAACATTTCACACCCCCGAAAAAGGTTGGCGATGCCTCGTTGGATTCAGGATGCGGCCATGCTGCCGCCTGGACGTGGCGTTCTGGCCAGCAAGTCGGGTCAGCAACCGGCAGCGCCGCGAAAAGGGCGGAACACAACCCGGCAGTCGGGTTATCAGTGCGGGTCAGGCTGTTTTGCGGCCCGCTGCCTCGACCGTCTGCGTTGGATCCGCGCCCTTCCAGGTAACGTCCGCTGTTGGTCCATAGGTTGAGGGAACGCTCTTGTTCAGCAGTCGCAGATACACCGTGAGTTGAGTGCGGTGATGGCAGGTGTGGAGCAGCCGACGCCAGAATATCCAGATCCGTTGACGAGCAACATCGAAGAACGGGACCTCCTCGAGCCACCAAGCCTCGGTCTGCACCGCAAGGAATCCCATGCGTGAATATGCCAGCGCCTGCATTCGCATCCAGTAGTCTTGTGGGGTCTCGCCAGCGGGCAGAACCTCCGATGGCGGCGGCTCAGGCACTGCCATGAATTCGCCGAAAAAGCGCCGTTCCGACAGTAGTTGGTGCTTCAAGATGTCGAGAACTGATCTGGATCGCGGATGAGGGCGAAATGCCATATCGGGTAAAGCGAAGCAGCGCCAAACCGAAATCACTTTGTTGGTCTCGCTGGCATAGGTGTCAAGCATATGCTGAAACATCGGCATTGATGCGCGCGGGATCGCCGAATCCGGAATGGCAACGTACTCGTAATCCATTGGCATGACAGCTTCTCCACTTCCTACCCTATGCCTGTTATGCGCTATCTCCCGCAGGAGTTGTATATCGCGCCAGTGATATGAGCGCGCGTACACCCACAATGTTTGACGGCGCGACGTCAGGCGCGCTGAGCGGAGAAGCTGGATTATCTCCGGAGCGTCTGCTATTCCTTACAATTCAGCTTCGATCTTGGCTTACTTAAAATGTCTCCACGTTCCGGAACTGCTGACCGTTTCCGGGCTGCGTGATTTTCCACGGGTCTTGCCCGAACCTGCTCGGGATAATTTCATTCCACACACACGGGCAGCAGCTCCGTCCTGTTCCGAAAGTCAAACAATATAGAAGACAGACGACACAACTCGTGATCGTCTTTCTAGTTCTATTTCTATAGCTACATCGTACCGCGATATTCAGACTGGCCGCCGTTCGATCATATTTTGCACTGCTATTCTCCCGCGGGGTGTACATGGCCAGCGTAGAACGTATCTTTACAAAGTTCCAAATGACCAAGCCACCATGAGTGAGGCGGGCATTGGCCTGACAAGGGTCGTTGCCGCCACATCTTCCCCTGCGGTGGACGTTTCTGGCCGGAGATCAATTGGAAATGATCTTATTCGCGCCGGTGGCCATCGGCAGTCCGGCGGGAACAGGCGGTCAGTTCGCAACGTGCCCTTTTTGACGGCCCAGCGCCAGGGCGTGCAGAAGCGGACACGCATGGCGGTCCCGGACATCTCCTGCCGGGGGGCCTTCCTTACCGCAGCGCAACACACTCTCAGTGGAGGAGAGCAGCAATGTCGAAGAGGAGCAACAAGGATGGCATCTCCCGCCGGGATTTCGTGAAAGTTACGGGCGCGGGAGCACTCGCTGCTGTCGCCGGCGGCCCGTTTTTCCTGTTCCCGGAGCGCGCCGCCGCACAGCAAAAGACCCTGACAATCCTGCAGTGGAGCCACTTCATCCCAGCCTATGACCAGTGGTTCGACAACACGTTTACCAAACAGTGGGGCCAGAAGAACAACACCAGGGTCATCGTCGACCACATCACCAACACAGAAATCGAAGCGCGGGCAGCCGCGGAAGTTTCGGCCAAGAAAGGCCACGATCTGGTGATGTTTCTTTCTCCGCCTTCAGCTTACGAGAAGCAGGTCATCGACCACGCCGAGATCTACCAGGAAGTGGGGAAGAAATGGGGTAAGCCGGTGGACTTGGCGGTCAAATCCACTTACGACCCCGGCACCAAGAAGTATTTTGCGTTCTCGGATTGCTATGTGCCCGATCCGGGCAACTACCGCAAGGACCTGTGGTCCGAGGTTGGATATTCAGAAGGCCCGTCGACGTGGGACCAGTTGCTCGACGGCGCCCGCAAGATCCGCAAGAAGACCGGCAATCCCTGCGGCATCGGACTGTCGCAGGAACTCGACACCAGCATGGCTTTGCGCGCCTTGATGTGGTCCTACGGCTCTTCGGAGCAGGATGAGCATGGCAATGTGACCATCAATTCCAAGGCAACCATCGATGCGCTGAAATTCATGAAGGCCCTGTATACGGAGACGGAGACGCCGGAGGTCTTTACCTGGGACCCCTCGTCGAATAACCGGGCCATTCTGGCTGGCCGGGTCTCTTACGTGCAGAATGCCATTTCCGTCACGCGCGAAGCGGAAAAAAACAATCCCAAGATGTCGCAGCAAATCCAGCTCGTCAAAGCACTGAAGGGGCCAGCCGGGGCTCTGGCCTCGGAGCACGTAATGAGCTGCTACTCCATCTGGAATTTCGCCAACAACAAAGAGGGCGGCAAGCAGTTCCTTGTCGACTTGGTCAACGATTTTCCGGCGGCATTCAAGGCGAGCGAGTTCTACAATTTCCCCTCGTTCGCCAAGACCGTACCCGACCTTGGCAAGCAGGTCTCGAACGATCCAAAAGCCTCGCCGCCCGACAAGTACAAGGTCATTGCCGACGCGCTGAGCTGGTCAACCAACATCGGCCATCCCGGATACGCTACTCCGGCTATCAGCGAGATCTTCTCTACTTGGGTGATCCCGACCATGTTCGCCAAGGTGGCTCGTGGCCAAAGCACACCCGAACAGGCCGCCAAGGATGCTGAAGCCGATTGCAAGCGCATCTTTGCCCGGTGGAAGGCGTAGCCCGTCAGGCGTCGACCGGAATCGCGGATGAGAGGGCCGTCACTGCGTGGCGGCCCTTGTACTGGCCACGCCACGCACCGGTGACATGCCGCATCTGAAGCACTGGAGAACAAATGTCCGTCGTCGAAACCAAGCACATCACCAAGGTATTCAAGAAGGGCGAACTGGGAGCAGTCAACGATGTGAGCTTGCAAACCGCCGAAGGCGAGTTCCTCGTGTTGCTCGGGCCTTCCGGCTCGGGCAAGACAACGTTGCTGCGCATGATTGCCGGCCTGGAGCCGCCCACCGCCGGCCGGGTCTTTATCGGCGGCAGGGATGTTACTCCGCTGACGCCGCGCGAACGTCGGATCGCAATGGTCTTCCAAAGCTACGCCCTTTATCCCCACCTGAACGTCTACGACAATATCGTTTTTCCGCTGAAGGCTCAGAGGGTCCCGAAGGAGCAGCACAAGCAGAAGGTAGAGTGGGCCGCCGGGCTGCTGGGCATCGCTCACCTGCTGAAACGCAAACCGCGCGAGTTGTCCGGCGGCGAACGCCAGCGTGTAGCCCTGGCACGCGCCATGGTGCGCGATCCTACCGTGTTTCTGCTGGATGAGCCGCTGTCGAATCTCGATGCCAAGCTCCGTGCCTCGGCCCGCAAGGAGATCGAAGATTTTCAAAAGCGGGTCGGCACCACGACCGTCTACGTAACTCACGATCAGGTGGAAGCCATGGCCATGGGGGACCGCGTGGCGGTGCTGCACAACGGCGCGGTACGCCAGGTTGGCGCTCCGAAAGAGGTCTACGAAGAGCCCGCTGACACCTTTGTCGCCACCTTTATGGGTTCCCCGCCGATGAACCTGCTGGAGCACGATAAGGTGATTGTCGGCTTTCGCCCAGAGCACTTCCGCCCATCGACAGCAGCCCGACCCGGGGTGCATATCCCCTTCCGCTTCCGCCTGAACCTGATTGAGTACCTGGGCTCGGAGTCGATCTTGTACGGCGCATTGGAAGGCGGTCGCTTCAACAGCCAGAGCGTCGTTTCACGGCTTCCCGCGACGATTGCCGGTGGGGTCCCCAGCGAGTCTGACCGCGTTTACGATTTTGCCATTGCCGAGCAGGATCTGAAATTCTTCGATCGAAAAAGCGAATTGCGCACCCAATCGAGGCCACTGACATGGCAGTAAATATCTCCCGCAAAGCGGAGACCGAGCCTGAAGTTGCCTTAGCGCCAGTTGCGACCGAGGCGGTTGCACCGCCACTTAGCTGGAGGCATCGTGTCAACTGGTTGGGGCTGGCGATGTTCGGACCAGCCCTTCTCTATATTGTGGCAATCATCGGGGTGCCTTTGGTTCTGGCGTTCCTGTATGCCTTCGGCAACGTCCGTGTGGGCAGTGTCGGTTATCGCTTTGTGGGGCTGGCGAACTTCCGCAGTGTTCTCGAGAGCCCCACCTTCCGCCAGGCATTGGCGAATTCGTTTATCTTTACCATCTCTTCGCAGGTGCTGGTTATTGTCGGCTCTACGATCCTGGCGCTCGCCCTCAAGGACAAATTTCGCGGGCGCGGGCTGTTGCGCTTTCTGATCCTGCTGCCCTGGGTTGCGCCTATTTCCCTCGGCGCCATTGGCTGGAAATGGATTCTTGATTCGCTTTACAGCGTGATCAACTGGGTCTTGATCAACCTTCACCTGGTCAATCCGTTTACACCGCCAATGTGGCTGGGCGAGCCCTCGCTGGCGATGATTTCGGTGATCCTCGTACAGACCTGGCGCTTGCTGCCGTTTTCTACGGTGATCCTGCTGGCGGGGCTGACGGCCATCCCCGGGGAAATTCCGGAAGCGGCGCAGGTGGACGGCGCGGGCTTCTGGCGAACATTGTTCCAGATCACCATCCCGATGATGTTGCCGATCATCAACGTCGCTGTTCTGTTCGGCATCATCTTCACCTTCACCGATATGACCGTCGTTTACATCCTGACTCGCGGCGGGCCTTACGACACGACGCAAGTGCTGCCCTCGCTGGCGTTCTTTACCGGCGTACTGGGCGGGGATCTTGCGGCAGGTGCGGCTATTTCCATTTTCATGGTGCCGGTGCTGGTTGTGGTCGCAATTCTGATGCTGCGTATGGCGCATCGTGCGGAGGTGGTCTGATGATCGCCAGCCTCTCTCGCCGCCTGCTTTCCAAAAGCGTCCGCACCGCAACCGTCGTGGTCTTTTGCGTCCTCCTGGGCTTTCCCTTCTACTGGATGCTGATCTCCAGTTTCAAACAGAGCCAGGACCTCTACGACCTGCAAAATAATCCCTTCCTCTTCAAAATGAAACCGACCCTGGAGCATCTGGAGTACCTGTTCAAGCAGACCGACTTTGTGCGCTGGGGGCTGAACACTCTGGTCGTCGGTATTCTGGTTACGATCATCACTTTGCTTCTGGCCGTGCCTGCCGCCTACGCCTTGACCCGACTCACCGGACGATGGGGACCACGCCTCGGCATCGGCATCTTTCTCACCTATCTGGTGCCGCCCACGTTGCTCTTCATCCCGTTGTCGCGCATCGTGGCTGAGCTTGGCCTGCAGAACACGATCTGGTCGCTGGTGGTTACATACCCGAGCTTCACGGTACCGTTTTCGATTTGGCTGCTGATGGGCTTCTTCAAGTCGATCCCGCGCGACCTGGAAGACGCCGCCATGGTCGACGGCCTGACGCGGTTCGGCGCATTTCTCAAACTGGTCGTGCCGATCTCGACTTCCGGCATTCTGACCGTCGTGATCTTCACCTTCACCCTGGTCACCCAGGAGTTCGTTTACGCCCTGACGTTCATCTCCAGCGATGCCAACCAAGTGGTGCAGGTGGGGGTGCCGATTTTTCTGGTACGCGGCGACGTGTATTTCTGGGGATCGCTAATGGCGGCTTGCCTGATCACCAGCATTCCCATAGCGATTGTCTACAACCTGTTTCTCGACCGCTTTATCGCCGGTTTCACCATCGGCGCCGTGAAGTGAGGCATCTATGTCGCAGACCAACTGGACTTCGATACTCGAACCACGGGAGCAAGGTGGAAATGTGCTGCCTATGCTCATTGGCAATAGATGGCGCACGCCTTCGGCTGAGAGTACCGAACCCGTGTACAACCCCGCCACCGGTGAAGTCCTGTGCCGTGTTCCGATGGATACTGCTGCGGGGAGCTACGTCGACGAAGCAGTGCAGGCCGCGGCACAAGCATTCCCAGCCTGGCGCGACACTCCTGTCACAGAGCGTGTGCAGTACCTGTTCCGCTTCAAGCAACTGCTGGAGCAGAATCTCGACACCTTGGCGCGTCAAGTCACGGTCGAAAACGGCAAGACACTGGAGGACGCGCGCGGCGAGGTGCGTCGGGGCATCGAGGTCGTGGACTTCGCTTGCGGCATGCCCACGCTGATGATGGGAGAAACCGTCGAGCAAGTCGCCCGTGGCGTTGATAGCCACAGCGTGCGCGTTCCCCTGGGCGTGGTGGCTGGGATATGCCCGTTCAACTTTCCCGTCATGATTCCGCTGTGGATGTTTCCGATCGCCATTGCCGCGGGCAATACCTTCGTGATTAAGCCCTCCGAGCGCACGCCGGTGAGCGGGGTGTTGCTGGCGAAATTGTTCAGCCAGACGGGGGCGCCTGCCGGAGTTCTGAACGTGGTGCACGGCGGACGCGACACCGTCGATCGCCTTCTGCAGCATGCCGATATCCGCGCCATCTCGTTTGTTGGCTCCGCTCCAGTCGCCAAGTACATCTACGCGAACGCGGCGGCGACCGGAAAGCGTGTGCAAGCCTTGGCCGGCGCCAAAAACCATTTGCTGGTAATGCCCGATGCTGATCTCAATCTGACGGTAGACGCAATCATGGGCTCCGCTTTTGGAGCAGCCGGGCAGCGTTGCCTGGCGGGCAGCGTGGTCGTTGCGGTGGGAAATGTGGGAGACGAACTGGTCCCGCTGCTGTGGAAGGCGGCGGCACAACTCCGCATCGGCAGCGGCCTGCAGGAAGACGTGGCTATGGGTCCGCTGGTGCGCAGCGATGCCGTCAGCCGCGTGTGTTCCTACATCGAGAAGGGTTTGCAGGAAGGAGCGCGACTGGTGCTGGATGGCCGCGGCGCCGGCGCCCAAGGTGGTTTCTTCCTCCGCCCATCCATCTTCGATAATGTGCAGCCTGACATGACGATCGCTAAGGAAGAGATTTTCGGGCCGGTGCTGACGGTCATTCGCACCCGCGACTTAGACGAGGCGCTGGCAGTAACGAACGGCTCGCGCTTTGGCAATGCCGCCAGCATCTTCACCCGCAGCGGCGTTGCTGCTCGTCGCTTCCGCACCGAGGTGGAGACGGGAATGGTAGGCATCAACGTCGGCGTCGCTGCGCCCATGGCCTTTTTCCCCTTCGCCGGCTGGAAAGGTTCATTCTTCGGCGACCTGCATGCTACCGGAAAGGATGGGGTGCGCTTCTACACCGAAACCCGGGTGGTTGTTGAACGCTGGTGAGCTGGCCCCAAGGTCTGATTCGCCGATTCATACTTTGTCGCGATGAGCTTTGAGCTTAGTCGTGCGCGGTGAGCGCCGTGACCACCCTTTCCGCATCGCCATTCGAGGTGCCTGGGTAGAGATACACCTTGGTACTGCCGTCGTCGTAACGAATAATGAAATCGAGTTTGTCGATAAGTTCGGTCTCCAAGCTCGCCAATCGTGGTGGCAAGAGGGAATCGTCACCCTCATGGCGAAGCGTGAAGAGCGCGACATCTTCGTGCCAGGCTAATAGTTCCTCTATGTTCCGGGGCCGACGGTAGGTGATGCGGGCCCAACGGGACACACCGTCCGTATGAGTCCAAAGCGTGGCGTTCAGGCCATACGGTCCGAGACCACGGTAGCCGTGAGCAATGCGCTCCGCCTTAGCAGTGTCACCCATCATGACCGCCCAGATGGGAACACGCGATCCATCCGAGTAGAAGCGCGTCCCAATCTGTACCAGTTGCACGCTGGTCTCAGAGAACGCGGCGTGGCGAACCTGAGCAGCGGCGGCACTAGGCATCTGTGCGTCGCAAAACAAAGCCGACAAACACAAGAAGACTGTAAGCGAGAGTCGAACTGGAAACACTAGGCCCCCTGCCTGCTGTTTGGAATTGAAAGAGCGTAACAGGGTCGACAGCTCAAATGAAATGAGAAATATGCCTTATCACAATCGAAATAATAGCTGACGAGCTATGTCTTGTAGTTTCAGCAGTATTCCTCTTTTGTCCCAGCCCGAAGTGTTTGGCCGGAGTCTTGGAACTATGTACGATTAAGTGAATCTTTTAATGTGCGGTTCAACTACCGTTCTGCACTGGCGCCTGCGAATCTGTGCTTAGCACCCGTGTTGTGCAACTCACGTACAGAAATTTCAATCCAACCAAGAAGATAACGGTAGGTAAAACGTAAGGATGATGCACAGGCAAAAAGGCAGAATCGACATGAAAAAAGGGATTTTCACGCTTCTGGCGGTGTTGCTGGCTTTCACTATTTGCGGGTGGGCCCAGACCACTAACAGCAATAACAACAGTCGTGACGATGAGAACAGCAAGGCCGTCCAACGGATGGATGATGCGGCTGCCGATTTGAACCGTCTCACGAATGCTCCAGACAGCGGGATTCCAGATACGGTACTGGCGAAGGCCAAGTGCGTCGCCATAGTTCCCAGCCTGGTGAAAGCTGGGTTCATCTTTGGTGCCGAACATGGACGTGGCGTATCCAGCTGCCGCGCAGACAACAAGTGGTCCGCACCAGCGTTCTTCATTCTGACCGGCGGAAGTTGGGGGACTCAGATCGGTGGAGAGGCTGTCGATCTCGTGATGTTGTTCATGACCGATGAAGGCGCCGAAAAGTTGATGGCGGCAAACTGGAAGATCGGTGGCGATGTTGGGATCGCGGCCGGCCCCTGGGGTCGTCAGGGCAGCGCCAGCACTGATTGGAAGATGAACACGGGAATTCTCACCTACTCGCGGGCTGAGGGTGCTTTCATTGGCGCGACTCTGAATGGCGCTGATGTGCACGTCGATGAGCATGCAATGAGGGCTGTCTATGGGGCGAGGAACCCCAACTTCCGCGATGTGCTCTCGGGCAAGGTTCCGCCTCCGCCACACGCGCACCAGTTTCTGGCTGCCATTCGAGAGAACTTCCACGAAGCTACCGCCACTAAGTAAGGGTCAGGGTGAACGGCGATATGACATCAACCACCAGCGGTGCGGAGTTATTCGGCGGTCCTACCGAGATTCAAGCGAGCTACCCGGGGACGGGTGCGAACAGCTCGAACGGCAATGTCCATCTTCGCGCCAGGGCAATATGCCGAAAGGGCTCGGTACTATCTACACATTTTATACATCCCATCGCGACCAGTCTCCTTACACTGGATGGTTGATTACATATGACGCCGCAGTTATTGCGCGAACTTCCGGGATGCTACGCTAGCAGGGCTACCCCATGCATAATTATTCAGTCTCGCTAGCAGAAGAAGGCCCAACGTCAAAGATCATGACGGTCTTGATGTTCACGAACTCGCGGACACCGTCGGCGCTAAGCTCGCGTCCGTAGCCCGACTGCTTTACTCCTCCAAAGGGAACCCGTGGATCGCTGGCGACTATGGCATTGATGAAAGCCATGCCGGCCTCAATATGGTCGACAAAGTGCCGGCGCTCGCTCTGGTCGTTAGTCCAGCAGCTCGAACCCAACCCGAACGGGCTCTGGTTGGCGAGCGCGACTGCCTCTTCGATCCCCTGCACGCGAAAAAGCGAAGCCACCGGGCCGAATAACTCGCCGACACGAGCGGGCGACTTCTCAGGGATGTCAGCCAGCACGGTAGGTGCATAGAAGCTTCCTTTTCTTTGAAGACGCGTGCCGCCCAGCAACAGGCGCGCTCCCATCTGCACCGTCCGGTGCACCTGATCTTCAAGTGTCGTGACGAGATCGTCCGTCGCCATCGGCCCTACGTCGGTACTTTCGTCCAACGGGTCACCGACCTTCAAGGCCGACATGCGCTCTACAAAGCGGCGTTCGAATTCTTGATAGATTGCCTCATGCACAATAAATCGCTTGGCGGCAATGCAGGATTGGCCATTGTTGATAATGCGCGCCTGCACAGCACTGGCAACGGTCGATTCCAGATCAGCACTGGGCATGACGATGAATGGATCGCTGCCGCCGAGTTCCAGCACGGTCTTTTTAATCTGCTTGCCGGCCATGGCGGCCACGCTGCTCCCGGCACCCACACTGCCCGTCAGCGTGATCGCCACAACCCGCGGATCCTCAATAATGCGGGGGACGCTATCACTACCAATCATTAGCGCCTGGAACACGCCCTCCGGGAAGCCGGCCCGGCGAAAGATCCCTTCGATTGCCAGAGCACATTGCGGAACGTTGGACGCATGCTTCAGCAGAGCGACATTGCCTGCCATCAACCCCGGAGCGGCGAAGCGAAACACTTGCCAAAAAGGAAAATTCCACGGCATGATGGCCAGCACTGGACCTAGCGGCTGGTAAGCCACGTAACTATGCGTGGCATCCGTCTGGGCGGGCCGATCAGCGAGGAACTTCTCTGTGTGCTCCGCGTAGAATCGGCATCCGCGGGCGCATTTTTCGGTCTCCTGTACGGCAGATCGAATGGGTTTGCCCATTTCCAGGGTCATCGTTCGCCCGAGCTCGTGCTTTTCTCGCTCCAGAAGATCGGCGGCACGCAGCATCAGACGGGAACGATCGCTGAAGGGTGTCTGTCGCCATAAAGCAAATGCATCGCTGGCGCTCTGAAGTTTGCTCTCCAGAACGGAATCAGAGTCGATCTCGCACGTGCGCATCACCTCACCTGTAGCGGGGTTGATGCTGTGCAGTTTGCCGGTTATCGGTACGATGTTGCGGAGCGCCATCAGCATACCTCCTTTATCCGTCACCCGCGCTCTCTTCGAGCAGGCAAAGTACATCATGGCGATGCTTCAGGCCATGGGTAAACAATCCTTATAGTTGCTGGCTGGTACTAAAGATGTTGGAGTCTTTGACAATTCGAGAGGTTGCCGAGGCTGGGGTGAAGTTGCTTTCAGGTGCGCCGTGACATTTCACTGGCGGGCTGAGTAAGCATTACTTGGCAGTCAGACCCTCCCGGAACCATATAAAATGTCGAAGAATCGGGTTTCACAAGGCTGACCAGACATAAACCCGTGAGTCCGGCGCGTGCCGAGCTAGATGAGATCTGCTTCCCGCAGATCAGAAGACACTATGGTAGAGGCTGAACTTATCGTATTTAACGGAAGGATTTGGACCGGGGAGCCTCATCCGGCACCTGGCGCCAAGGCCACTCCCGCCATGTTTGCCGAAGCTGCCGCCATTGCCAACGGAAGGTTTGTGGCAGTTGGCTCGAACGAGCAGATCAGGACATACAACGGCCGGAATACAAAGACAATCGATCTGCACGGACGCATGGCTATGCCGGGTTTCGTCGACAGCCATGTCCACTTCCTCTTGGGTAGCTTGCGGCTGTCTCAGGTGCACTTGAAAGACGCACGCGACGAAGCTGAATTCACCCATCGTATCGCGCGGAAAGCGAAGACGCTTGGTCCAGGGAAGTGGGTTCTGGGTGGAAACTGGGATGAGACGAATTGGCCCGTTCCGAGGCTTCCTACGCGATGGATGATCGATTCCATAACCCCTGAGACCCCGGTGTGCGTCGACCGCTACGACGGGCATGAATTTCTGGCGAATTCGCTGGCTCTCAAGTTGGCGGGAATCACAAAGCATACGCCCGACCCACCCGGTGGAGTCATTGTCCGCGACGGCAGCACGGGAGAGCCAACCGGCATACTGAAGGACACAGCGGCAGCGGCCATCGAGAGAATTATCCCACGTCCGAATTGGGATGAGTTCGAGGCGACTCTCAAGGCTGGGTTAGTCGAGGCCCGGAGGTATGGAGTTACATCGGTACATGATATGTACCTGAGTCGCTTTTGGAGCCCGAACGACAGCTTGTCCGACTTGGTCCGATTGCTGCGTCGTGCGGAGTCGGAAGGCTGGCTGACGTGCCGCTTCTATGTCCTTAGTCCGATTGAGCAATGGGAGCAATTAGCACAAGCGGGGGCTCCCGGTGCGCCGGTCAGCGATTTCCTGCGGGTCGGAGCAGTAAAAGGCTTCGCCGATGGCTCAACCGGCTCACGCACCAGTTGGTTTCACGAGGATTACACGGATCAGCCAGGGTATTTTGGCATGCCGCGCCAACGCCGTTGCGAAATGGAGTCAATGGTAAAGAGCGCGGATGCCGCAGGTCTTCAGATCGCGGTCCATGCCATAGGGGACCGCGCGAACACGGAAATGCTCGACATCTATGAGCAGGTCGGTGGCCCGGTCGCCGCGGCCCGCAGATTTCGCATCGAGCACGCACAGCACGTGGGACCGAAAGATTTCGCGAAATTTGCAGCGCTCGGCGTGGTTGCCTCGATGCAGCCGTACCATGCGGTTGACGATGGCAGGTGGTTGCAAGATCGACTTGGTCTCGAACGGAGCCGCACGAGCTTTGCTTGGCGGTCGATGTTAGAAGCCGGCGTTCCACTGGCGTTTGGCACGGATTGGCCGATTGCGCCGCTGAACCCCCTGCTCGGTGTTTGGGCTGCTGTGACGCGGCAGACCCTGGATAACAAGCACCCCGAGGGCTGGGTCCCTGAGCAGCGGCTAACGCTCGAAGAAGCTTTGCGTGCGTACACGCAGGGAAGCGCCTATGCCGAGTTTCAGGAAGAGGTCAAAGGAACGATTGCGCCGGAAAAGCTGGCCGATATGGTGGTGTTTTCGGCGGACCTGTTCAGCATCCCGGCGAACCGGATTAAAGACGAAAGAGTGATAGTAACTATTGTCGGAGGCGAGGTGGTGTATCAAGAATCCGAGTAGCGATGCGGTCCTTATGGTCGCGCCGAAATAGATCCAGGGCGGAAAAGAAATCTACCTTCGACAGGGGCGGTCGCGGCATCGAACTACCTGGAACGTCAATCGGCCCCGTATAGATTGCGGGTTTGAGGGGCGCGTCAATGGCTACCGGAACCGGGCGATTGGGTTAGGAGCTGACATGCCAGACCAGACAATATTGCCGGAGGCTGCCGAACCATACGTTGTAAGTCAGGACTACGAGAAGTACACCGAAGTCGAACACTGCACTTGGAAGTACCTTTACGAGTTGCGCATGCGGCAGCTTCGCGAACTTGCATGTAAAGAGTATCTCGAAGGCCTTGAGGTGCTAGACATTACACAGGCTCGCATGCCGCTCATTGAGCAGTTGAATGCGAGGCTGAAGACGCGGTCGCATTGGGAGTTGCTGCCCGTGAGCGGTTTTCTTCCGGGACGCACATTTTTCGATCTGCTGGCGGCGAGAATTTTTCCCACCACAACTTACATACGCAAACCCGACTCGCTCGACTACACCCCCGCGCCCGACATCTTTCACGACGTGTTTGGGCACGTTCCCATGCACGCACACAAGGTTTTTGCAGACTACCTTCAAGCCTTTGCGCAGATTGCATGCAAGGTCGATAAGGACGCCGATCAGGAGCGGCTTGGCCGTCTCTTCTGGTACACGGTCGAGTTCGGACTCATTCGACAGGGAGAGCACGTTAAACTCTACGGCAGCGGCGTGATTTCCTCTCAGAAAGAGAGCGCGAACATCGTCGCCGGCGGCTGTAAGGTTCGTGACTTCGACCTCGACGAAGTCCTCGACACCCCCGTGAAAGTGGACGAACTGCAACCTGTTCTGTACGCCATCGATTCGTTCGACCAGATTTACGAAGCCACTCACAAAGCCCGGCGTCTATTTGCAGTCTGACATTTCAGGCGCGAACCGCAGCGCTGCGGCACCTTCATCCTGATGAAATCATTGTGACTGTCCCGGGTTTCTAATCCCACCTACTCCCTCTTCGTCCGCTACGCCTCGGTAGTGGATCAATTTGCATAGAGCGAAAAAGACCCCACGTCAGCCCAACATCAGGGCGGGACGTGGGGCACCCGTTCTTGCAGCAAATTCAAAATGACCCACTACCTGAGCCTTGCTAATGTTTTGTCTTGTTGCGGCCAAGTCGGTACAATTTGAGTGATTCAAAGCTGAAACAAGGATTCTTGTTTACGTTGCGCGCGCGCTTCGCCCGCCGCCACTAGACGAGGGAATCTCAACATCGCATGGCCGCTGATGCTGCTGGAGCATGCGCGGGCCTCGCAAGCTTTGCGTGCTAAGGAGAACTCGAAATGAAGAAATTTATTTCCGTAATTTTGGTATTGGTCTTTGTTTTGGGTGCGGTGTCATTTGCGTCAGCCGCCGAACGCCTGATGGTGTACACCTCGATGAAGGAGAGCCTCATCGGCAAACTGCGCGACGCTTTTGCGAAGAAGTATCCCGGGATTGCCTTTGACTACTATTCGGCGGGCGCGGGCAAGCTCATGGCCAAGATCGCCGCCGAGCGTCAGTCCGGAAAGATGACGGTGGATGTTTTGTGGCACAGCGAGGTGCCGGATTTTTATCAGCTCAAGAAGGAAGGCATCTTTCGTTTCGTACGTCTCCCCGGAAGCCAAGTTTGTGAAGAGCACGGTGAAGGATCCCGAGGGCTACTTCACCCCGGCGCGGCTTGGGACCCTCGGCATCGCCTATAACACCAAGAAAATCAGCGCCCCGCCGACGTCGTGGCAAGACCTCCTCGATGCGCGATTCAAGAATGGTTACGGCATTGCCAATCCGGCGCTCTCCGGGACGGCGTTTATGAGCATCGCCATGATGGCGCAGAATCTCGGTTGGGACTATTTCCAAAAGCTCAAGGCCAACGGCGCAATCGTCGGTCAGGGCTCCGGGCAAGTGGTTGACGACACCGCCGCGGGCGACCTGAAGGCTTCGCTCGGCGTCGACTACATCGTCATCGACAAGATGGAGAAGGGCGCCAATATGAAATTCTTCTATCCCAAGGAGATGCTGGTGATCCCGAGCCCCGTCGCCATCATCAAGGGAACACCGAACCTGAGCGCAGCGCAGAAGTTCGTCGATTTCCTGCTCTCCAAAGAAGGGCAGACGATCATCGCCGCCTCGGGGACCATTCCCGTCCGCTCCGACGTGCCCGTTGCAAAGAAGTTTGGACTTCCGTCGCCCGATGATGCAGTCGCGCGCGCCATGAAGCTGGATTACCTGAAAACGATGAACGAAAAAGAGGCGATCATCAAGAAGTTCGACGGCATTATGCGCGGCCGCTAAAGTTGTATTTTCAACCCGGGGGGAGTATGGCGACGGTCCGTTTGGAAAAAGTCGGCAAGGCCTATGGCAAGCATACGGTCGTGCATGACTTGAGCATCACCATTCACGACGGGGAATGCTTCACGTTTCTTGGTCCTTCGGGCTGTGGCAAGACGGTTGTTCTGCGGCTCATCGCGGGCTTCGAAAAGCCTGACAGCGGCGAGATATGGATCGGCGACACGCTGGTTTTCTCTCACGCCCGCAAAATATTCTTGCCGCCGGAGAAGCGCCGCGTCGGAGTGGTTTTTCAGGACTATGCCGTCTGGCCACACAAGAACGTTTTCGACAACATTGTCTACCCGCTCGCGATCCAGAAAGTTCCGAAGGAGGAAGCCTCCGCCCGTACGCTGAAGAGCGTTGCCATGGTGAATCTTCAAGGCTTGGAAAACCGCCTGCCCTTTCAACTTTCGGGCGGGCAGCAGCAGCGGGTTGCTCTTGCCCGCGCTCTTATCTCGGGTCCCGCAATCATGCTGCTCGACGAACCTCTTTCCAACCTCGATGCCAACCTGCGCGAGCAGATGCGGTTCGAGATCAAGGAACTGCAGAAAAATACTGCGCTAACTATTCTTTACGTGACCCATGACCAGGAGGTTGCGCTCGCCATATCGGATCGCATCGCGGTGATGGACAAGAACGGCTCGATTCGCCAGATCGGCGCCCCCGATGACATCTACGAGAAGCCGGCGGATAGTTTCGTTTTCGAGTTCCTTGGCGTCTCGAATTTCATCCCGCTCGAATACCGTAACGGGGCGGTCTACGTTCAGGGCAGCGACTCTCTTTTGGATTACCCGCTACGAGCCGATCAGGCCGAGGCAGTTCGCTCGGGGGCGATAGTGGCTGGCTGCCGTCCACATGACGTGCGGCTGTCGAGAAACGCAACAGCAAGCCGCGGGGTGGTGAAACGCGCGGTCTATCTGGGTTCGGTGATCGATTATCGGATTTCGTTCGGCTCGGCCGAAATCCGCGCGCAGCGCGAGATCCACGAGGCGCTCGCGGAAGAAGGCGGCATCTTCCAGGAAGGTGAACAGGTAAGCCTCCAGTTCCTCGAGCTCAAGTGGTTTGCGCAGCAGACAGTCGCGATGGCGGCGGGAGTTTCCGGATGCTGATGCGGCATATCAAATCGATGGGAGTAGCGGAAATCCTGCTCGCGCTTGCCGTACTCGTGTTGGTGGTCGTGGTCGCCATCCCGATGCTGCTGATCTTCTGGACGGCATTCTTCGTCAACGGCCATTTCAATATAAAAGATATCGTCCTCGTTCTCAGCGAGCCCGATACTTACGAGGCGTTGAGAAATTCGCTCGTTATCGCCGCCGGCGTGACTTTCTTCAGCACCGTGATTGGCGTGTTTTTCGCCTGGCTGGTTTCGCGTACCGATCTGCCTTTTAAGAAGACCATGCAGTTGCTCTTCCTGATCCCATTCATGCTGCCTTCGTTTATTGGCGCAATTGCCTGGAAGATGCTGCTGTCGCCGCGCTCCGGCTATGTCAACAAATGGCTCGTGAGCGCGCTTGGCCTGGAAAGTTCGCCGTTCAACATCTACGGCCTGACCGGGATCATCGCCGTCGAGACCATGTATCTTTTCCCATTCGTCTTCATCCAGGTCTCCGGTGCCTTGGAACGAATGGACCCAACGCTGGAGGAATCGGCGCGCATCTCCGGCGCCGGCCTGCTGACGATCACCCGCAAAATCACCCTGCCGCTGATGATGCCGAGCATCGCTGCCGGAGCGCTGCTGGTGGCGCTTTATTCTCTCGCCCACTTTGGCGGTGCCTGCGATCCTTGGCAACGAGGTCGGCATCTACAATATCCCGACCAAGATTTATGAACGCCTATATCAAAGCGCGGGCAGTTTCACTGCGATCAGAACCGCGACAATCTTATCGGCCATCCTGGTGATTTCCGCCGGGCTGATCCTGTATGCCCAGAGTTTCGTTCTTAAGGCAGGACGCTTTCAGGTCATCGCCGGCAAGAGCATGCGGCCCGTGCTGCTGAAGCTACGGGGACTCAAAATCCCGCTACTGGTTCTCAGCATTCTTTATATCCTTGTCACGGTGATCCTTCCGACGGTGACTATCTTCATGGTCGGCACCTTGAAGACCTACGGTCTCGAGTTCACGCCGGAAAACATGACGCTCGGCAACCTCAAGTACATCCTGTTCGAGTGGAAGATGACACGGGATGCGATTTGGAACAGCTTCTATCTTTCGCTGGCGGCGGCGTTCATCACTATGCTGGTCGGCACACTGATCTCCTACGTCATCGTCAAGATGAAGGTTCGGGGTAAATTCTTTCTCGAGTTCCTTGGTGTGCTTCCGTTCTCGCTTCCCGGAACCGTGATTGCCCTGGGCGTAATCCTGATGTGGAGCGGCAAGTTCGGCGTCAACCTCTATAACACCGCCTGGATCATCCTGGTTGCCTATGTCGCGCGCTACATGGCGTTCTCACTGAAGTCCAACTCGGCCGCCCTCGAACAGGTTCACGACTCGCTTGAAGAAGCGGCACGAGCTTGCGGCGCCTCGCACTGGCAGGCGCTCAAGGATATCGTTATCCCGTTGATCAAGCCCGGTATGGTCGCGGCGTTCTTTCTCATTTTCCTTCCTGCTCTGCGCGAACTCACGACCTCGGTGCTTCTCTATGGCCCCACGACGCGCACCATAGGAGTTGCCATCTACACCCTCAACGAAGATGGCGAGACGGTCTACGCCGCGACCCTGGCTTCGGTTGCGCTCGTCATCATCGTGCTCGGCCAACTGCTAATTAAGCGCGTCACCCGGTCGAAGATCGAGGGGGTCTGACCAATGTCCTACGTCAGACTGGATGGCGTGACCAAGCGCTTCGGCAATGTTGTTGCCGTCAACGATCTTAATGTCGAGATTGAAAAAGGCGAATGCTTCGCGATGCTGGGGCCCTCGGGTTGCGGAAAGACAACCACGCTCAGAATGGTCGCCGGCTTTGAGGACCTGGATGAAGGCGAGATCTCGGTGGGAGAGACACTGCTCTCTTCCAGCCGAAAGAAGTATTACGTTCCGCCCGAGAAGCGGAATTTCGGGATGGTCTTCCAGGCCTTCGCCGTCTGGCCGCACTTGAACGTCTTCGACAACGTCGCATTTCCGCTGCAGATCAGGAGTCTGTCGCGGGCTGAGATTGGGGAGCGCACCAGAAGCGCCATTCTGCACACTGGTCTTGAGAAGTACGAGACAGCCTACCCCAACGAGCTTTCCAGCGGCCAGAAACAACGCATCGCGCTGGCGCGGGCAATCGCCATTAATCCGTCCGTCATGCTACTGGACGAACCACTTTCAAACCTCGATCCGAAGCTGCGCGAGGAAATGCGCTTCGAGATCAAGGACCTGCAGCGGAAGTTCGGCTTCACCATCATTTTTGTCACCCACGACCAAGCGGAAGCGATGGCGCTCTCCGACCGCATCCTGGTGATGCGGGACGGCGTGGTTCAACAGGTGGATACCCCGATCAACATCTACACCAAGCCCGCGAACCGGTTCATCTTCAGCTTTATCGGACTCTCGAACTTTCTCCCCGCCATCGCCGCCAACGACGCGGTCTATGTCAAGGATTCCGAGGCTTGCGGACCCGTCAGTGGCGAACTACCTGCGGGGATTCCCGTGGGACCGTTAACCCTCGCCTGCCGGCCCTCGGAGATTGACCTCTGCAAGCAGGGAGGAGTCCGAGGAGTTATCAAACGAAAGGCCTATCTCGGGGACAGCATCGACTACCGCGTCATGGTTGGGACAACAGAGGTGCGGGTCCAGAAGAGCCGAAGGTCGGCTCTCTTCGCCGAGGGTGAAACCTGCTGCCTGAAGTTCAATCGGCTTTACGTTTACCCGAATGAGTAGGGGGTCATCCCTCGTGCCGGGCGCGGCCTATACGTCAATAGGCTCTGGCTGCCAGCACTAACCCGATGTTCGGGCCGTTTTCTAATGTGACGAACATCATTTGCATTTATTCAGGGATACGGGACAATATTTCTCAACCGGTAACCGGGAGACGGCAAGTTGTTGGAACGCTCTATTCGCAGTCTTTGCCGATCCGCTAAAGGAGCAAGATGAACGCCCGAAAAAGAATTCTCATTGTCGGGGGAGTAGCTGGTGGGGCTTCCTGCGCCGCGCGTGCGCGCAGGCTTTCCGAAGACGCGGAGATCATCGTTTTCGAGCGCGGTCCTTACGTTTCCTTCGCCAATTGTGGGTTGCCGTATTACATCGGCGACGTCATTCAGAAGGAAGACAAACTCCTGGTGGCGACAGCCGAACTGTTCAAGAACAGGTTCAACATTGAAGTCCGCAGCGAAAGTGAAGTAGTCGCCATCAATCGCGAAGGCCGCGAGATTCAAGTGCACAATCTCCGGACAGGAGCGTCATACTGGGAGCAATACGATGCGCTGGTGCTCGCTCCGGGAGCCGCACCTCTTCGTCCGCCGTTGCCCGGCATCGATCTACCCGGCATTTTCACCCTGCGCACGATTCCCGACAGCCGCGATATTCGTCAGTGGATTGCCGAGCGCGGCGCTCAGACAGCGGTTGTCGTGGGGGCGGGATTCATCGGACTCGAAATGACGGAGAACCTGGTGCAGCGCGGCCTTGCCGTCACTGTGATCGAGATGATGGATCAGGTGCTGCCGCCACTCGACGCGGAGTTGGCGGAAGCGGTGCGCCAGCGTCTTGTCGATAAGGGTGTCTCTGTTCACCTGAACGATGCGGTGGCGACATTTGAACGTGACTCGATCGGCAAACTCGTGGTGACGACGCGATCCGGCGCGAGAATAAGCGCCGATCTCGTCGTGCTTGGCCTCGGTGTTCGCCCGGAGATCAAGCTGGCAAAACAAGCTGGACTCGTGATCGGGGAGAAGAACGGAATTCGCGTTGACGAGAGCATGCGAACCAGTGACCCGCTATTTGGGCGGTCGGGGACGCAGTGGAAAGCCGCGATTTCGTGACCGGGGAGTGGTGTGTGGTTCCGCTGGCCGGTCCCGCTAATCGGCAGGGGCGCATAGCCGCCGATTCGATTTGCGGACGTAGTGCCCACTTCCGCGGCGTGCAAGCAACCGCCGTCTGCGGCATGTTCGGCCTGACGGTGGCGATGACCGGCGCGAGCGAAAAGACGCTGAAGCGCTGCGGAATTACTGGTTATGACAAGGTTTACTTACACCCGAAGCGACCACGCGACCTACTACCCCGGAGCCAAGCCAATTCACATGAAGCTGCTCTTCGCCGGCGATGATGGCCGCGTGCTGGGCGCACAGGCCGTGGGAGAAGAGGGCGTCGAGAAACGTATCGATGTGATCGCCATGGCAATCCAGAAAGGCGCCACCATCTACGACCTCGAAGAAGCCGAACTTTGCTATGCGCCGCAGTTTGGTACTGCGAAAGATCCGGTCAACTTGGCCGGCATGATCGCGGCCAACGTTTTACTGGGCGATGTCTCGCTGGCATCCTGGGAACAGTTGCCCGACACGCAAGCCCTGGTGCTTGACGTGCGCGAACCTTCCGAATTCACCGCCGGCCACATTGAAAGCGCGGTAAATATTCCTCTGCCGCAGTTGCGCGCCCGACTTGGTGAACTGCCTGGCGATCGCGAGATTTGGGTGTGTTGTGCGGCAGGCCACCGCTCCTACTATGCGCTGCGCATTCTCCAGCAGCACGGCTATTCCTGCGTCAAGAATCTCTCCGGCGGATTTAACACCTACAAACAATTCCAGCCGATCCTGCAGAAAGCCCAGGTGGCAGCCGCCGGGAAGGAATGAGTTGACGGCGTGGTTTCGCCGGGTCTTTTGCGGCAGATTATAAAGAGACATGGCCGGGACGCTGGCTCAAAACAGCAAGCGGTGAACCGAGCGAATTTAGGGTAAGCAAATCGCAGGCTACCTTTTTCGCCAAAACATCTGAAAAACCATCCTACTGAAATAAATAGCCGATGAATGTAAACCTCTGGAGCGAACTGTCGTCTGTATCAGTAAGGCCATGGAACAGATTGCAGCAACGGAAATGGCGGATGTGCAAGAGATAACCGGTCGCACAGTCGCGGGGTTTGAGGACTTCGACGCGCTCGTATTGGCCGAGCAGCGGCGCATCTACCGTGTGTTACTGGCGATGCTCCGCGACTCCGATGCAGCCGACAGCCTCACGCAAGAATGCTTTCTGAAGGCTTATCAGCATCGCAAGCGGTTCAGGGGCGAATGCAGCATACGGACGTGGCTGATGCGCATCGCCATCAATCTCGCTCGGGATCACGTGAAGAACCGCCACTGGCAGTTCTGGCGAAAGCTTTTCAGCGAACCCGCGGGCTCGGAAGACGGGATTGATTCGGCCGACACGCTTGAGCCAGTTGATCCGCACGCCTCGCCGGAGCGTAGTTTGTTGGCGCGAGAACGACTCGCTCACGTCTCGGCGGCGGTTGACAATCTGCCGAACCAACAGCGCGCCGTGTTTGTACTGCGGTTTCTGGAAGAGATGAGCATTGAAGAGATTGCGCAGGCCACGTCTCTACGGTCCGGGACAGTAAAGACGCACCTGTTTCGTGCAGTCAGCGCGGTCAGAGAGCGCGTTAAGGAGCGGAAGAGCCGATGAACGCTCATTTAAACGAACAGCAATTTGGAGAATTGGTACTCGGTACCGACAATGCGGAGGTCGCAGCACATATTGAGACGTGCGATGCGTGCCGCGCTGAGGCCGAAGGCGTCCGCACTGCGGTCTCAGACTGCCGGAAATTGGCACAACAAGCAGCGGAACACGACGAGGTCTTTTGGGCTCGGCAGAGACTCTCGATCCGGCAGCGCCTGGCAGGTCATCGCTTTATACCGCACATTCGCTGGGTTGCGACGGCCGCGATGGTTCTGGTGGTTTCGGCGGCATTGCTACTGACGCACGCGCCTCAACCTGTGCAGCAGGCGAACAACGATGCGGCCGACGACGTTCTTTTGCAGCAAGTGCAGAACGATATTGAGCGTAACTATCCGGCCGCGCTGGCGCCCGCCGTACTGATAAACGAGGAGCGCAATTCAGTGCTCTCGGCCAGCACCAAACAAAGTTCTAATCAATGATTGAAGGGAGCAATTGCAATGAAGAAGCACATAGCACAGGTCGTGGTAATCATCCTGGCCTTAGCCTGCCTCGCGGTCGCACAAGGCGGCCCTGGTGCCGGGATGGGTCGCGGTGCGCAGATGGGGATGCCCTGCCCGATGGAGGGCGGTGGCCCGGGAATGGGGCACGGTATGGGTGCCGGAATGGGCCATGGCGGAATGGGAATGGGGATGGGGGGCAAGTGGTGGAAGAATTCCGAACTGGTCAAGAAGCTTGGTCTTAGCGAAGCGCAAGTACAGCAGATTGAGAAGACGTTTCAGGACCATCGCTTGCAGTTGATTGACCTGCGTGCCGCGCTAGAAAAGCAGGAAGTGACTATGCAGCCGCTGGTGGATGCCGAGCGTCCGGACGAGGCAAAAGTGACCGCGCAGATCGACAAGGTAGCCCAGGCGCGCGCCGATCTGGAAAAGTCGAATGCGAAAATGTTGCTGGCGATCCGGCGGATTCTCACGGTTGAGCAATGGAAGCAATTGCAAGCCCAGGGGGCGATGCGTGGTCCGCACATGATGGGTGGCAAAACAGGTCCTTCGAAATAGTAGAGCCCGATGGAAATTGCCATGCAGAATCGGCTGCGTCCCGCCAAGCCGATTCTGCACGGCGCGTTTTTGTGTTGATTCCCTGCGCTTCACTACCCGCCAAGTCTGGCCTTCCAGACCAACATGCACTAGAATCAGCAACGCAATCCAAATACCTGCTGGGAGAACCGCATGGCCTCGCGCAAGAAACCGCCCATAAAACGCGAATCTCAAGACGCGATGAGGAAGACCCGCCGCGATTTTCTGAAGACGGCCGGCGCTGTTACCGTGGGGCTTACGCTCTCACAGTCAATGTGGGCGTCCTCGGCTGCACCTGATGCGCTCCCTTATAACCCCAAAAAGAACGGAGCTGTCTCGATGAGTGAATTTCATGGTGTGTTTCCATACCTGGTTTCTCCAATTGGGCCATCAGGGGAGGTGAGCGCAGACGTCCTGACCCGGCTGTGCGACGACCTCATCAAGGCTGGCGTGCACGGACTCACACCGTTGGGTTCGACCGGCGAATTTGCTTATCTCACTTGGCCTCAGCGGCGCCGGGTCATTGAAGTTGTGATCAATGCAGCCAAAGGCCGGGTGCCGGTTGTGGCGGGAGTGGCATCCACGACGATCGCCGATGCCCAGATGCAAGCACGCGAGTACGAACGCCTCGGAGCTAGTGGAATTCTTGCCATCCTTGAAGCCTACTTTCCTATCCGCGACCAGGGCGTGTTCGAGTACTTTAAGGCGATCGCGGAATCGGTTTCGATTCCGGTTGTGCTATACACCAATCCCAATTTTCAGCGCTCGGACTTGAGCCTGCCCGTCATTGACCGCCTGAGCCACATACCGAACATCAAGTACATCAAGGATGCTTCCTCCAACACCGGCCGCCTGTTGTCAATTATCAACCGCGTGCAGGGACGCATGCAGGTATTCTCCGCCTCGGCACACATTCCGGCCTGCGTGATGCTGATTGGCGGCGTCGGTTGGATGGCGGGCCCAGCCTGCGTGGCACCCCGGCAAAGTGTGGAACTCTATGAACTCTGTCGCAAGGGCGATTGGAGCGCAGTCATGGCGCGACAACGCAAACTGTGGAACCTGAACGAGGCGTTCGCGAAGTACAACCTTGCCGCCTGCATCAAGGGTGGACTGGTTCTCCAGGGGTATGCCGTCGGCACTCCGCTGGCACCGCAGGAACCCTTATCGCCTGAAGGCATCGAAGAAGTTAAACGCGCACTGGCTGCGATTGGAGCATTGTAGGCAGTTACGGTAGTTTTTGACTGGAGCGGCACCGGCAAAGACGCCTGGACCGGTGCTGATATGATTCCGATTCAGTGCAAAGATTACTCCAGAAATCACTGGTCGAGGCTTGGTGCCGATGAGTTGGTTAGGCCTGCTTGCAATTGCCGTGGCTCTGGCGTTGGATGCGTTCGCCGTGGCGGTGGTGGCGGGGCTGAGTTTGAAAGTTCTGACCAAGCGACACTTGTTTCGCCTGAGTTTTCATTTTGGTCTTTTCCAGGCGTTGATGCTCGCAGCAGGGTGGCTCATCGGGAATGCTGTCTACGCTCTGGTAGCGGTGGCCGCTCATTGGGTTGCGTTTGCCCTGCTGCTGCTGGTGGGCGCAAACGTCATCTGGCACGCCTATTCCGGCACCGACGAGACGCGCACAGCACTGGACCCGACCTCCGGTTGGCATCTTGTTGTTCTTTCCTTCGCCACCAGTCTCGACGCATTCGCGGTCGGACTCTCCCTGGCCATGATTGGGGCTCCCATTGCCCGCTCAGCGTTCGTGGTCGGATTAATGGCCACGGCTCTCACGTTGTCGGGCATGGCGCTGGGTCGCCGTGTCAGCGTTTTTTGGGGCAGGCGGGTTGAAGTTTTCGGCGGAATCATTCTGATCGCGATCGCCTCCAAGATTTTGTGGGATCACCTCAAGGCATAGCCGAAGTTTGCGCAGCTCTCTTGCTCATCCGGGCGACTTCAACAGCGGCACGTGCACCATTTGCCTTAGTTCCCGAATCTAATAGAAATTTAGTCCGATGCATTTCGTGTCGGCCTGACGCGAAAAGGACCGAGGTCAGCCCGCCGGAATTTGGAGTTTCACCCGCCCATGTGGATTGTTGCTCTAGCTCTCCGGCGGCCATACACATTTATCGTGATGGCGCTGGTGATCAGCCTTCTGACGCCACTGACAATCCTCCGCACGCCTACCGACATATTCCCGGACATCAACATCCCGGTGGTCAGCGTCATCTGGTTCTACACAGGCCTTTCGCCTGGCGAAATGGCCAACCGGATGATTACAAATTGCGAGCGCGGACTCACGCTCACTGTCAACGACATTGAGCATACCGAATCGCAATCGCTGAACGGCATCGGAATCGTCAAGGTATTCTTTCGCCCGCAGGCAAACATCCAAACGGCTCTTGCCCAGGTCACGAGCATAGTGCAGACCATGCTGAAGCAGATGCCGCCGGACGCGACGCCCCCACTGGTGGTGAACTACACGGCGTCTTCCACTCCCGTCATCCAACTTGGACTGAGCAGCAAGACCATTCCGGAGCATGAGGTCTTCGACCTGGGGCAGAACTTTTTGCGCACGTATATTTCCACGGTGCAAGGCGCGGCTACGCCATACCCATACGGCGGCAAGATCCGGCAGGTACTGGTGGACCTGGACCTGCCGCGATTGCAGGCCAAAGGGCTTTCGCCGATCGATGTCGTAAACGCCATAAACGCCCAGAATCTGACGTTGCCCACGGGCACGGCCAAAATCGGCTCTCTGGAATATAGCGTGGAAATGAATGGCACGCCGGGAACAATTGCCGAGTTGAACGACCTGCCCGTCAAGACCGCAAGCGGCGCGACGATTTACATACGGGATGTGGCGCACGTGCGCGATGGCTTCTCTCCGCAGACCAACATCGTGCGGCAGGACGGCAACCGCGGAGCGCTGATGACGATCTCGAAAATCGGCAAAGCGTCCACGCTGGACATCGTTTCGGGCATCAAGAGAGTCGTAGGCATTGCCACGCAGAATTTGCCGCCTGAGCTGAAAATCACCGCCCTATTTGACCAGTCGTTGTTCGTGCGTGCCTCGATTCAAGGTGTGGTGCACGAGGCGCTGTTGGCGGCTTGCCTGACGGCGCTGATGATCCTGTTGTTTCTCGGCGACTGGCGGCCGACGCTGATTATCTGCATTTCCATTCCGCTGTCGATCTTCGTCTCCGTGATTCTGCTCAGTGCGCTGGGGGAGACCTTTAACATCATGACCCTGGGCGGCCTGGCGCTGGCGGTGGGCATATTGGTAGACGATGCGACGGTGGAAATCGAGAACATCGAGCGCAACATCGCTCAGGGCAAGGAATTGAAACGCGCAATTCTCGATGGCGCGCAGCAGATCGCAGTGCCGGCCTTCGTCTCTACGCTTTGCATCTGCATCGTGTTCGTGCCCATGTTCTTTCTGACCGGGGTGGCCAAGTTCCTGTTCGTACCTCTGGCCGAAGCGGTGGTGTTTGCCATGTTGGCGTCCTACCTGCTTTCGCGAACACTGATCCCCACGCTTGTGATGTACATCATGCGCGGACACGAGCACAGAGCCGCGGGACCTAAGACTTTTCTGGGGCGCTTCCAACGCGGCTTCGAGCAGAAATTCGAAAACTTCCGCCGTGGCTATGAGCAACTGCTGGAACTCACGCTGGAACATCGCAAGCCGTTTGCGATCTGCTTCCTCGCATTTTGCATTCTGTCTCTCGGGCTGGTGTTTGTCCTGGGAGAAGATTTTTTCCCTTCGGTGGATGCCGGCTTGATCCGGTTGCATCTGCGTGGGCGCGCGGGTTTGCGTGTCGAAGAGACGGCGCGCCTCACTGACCAGGTGGAAAACGTCCTGCGTCAGGAAATCCCGAAAGCGGAACTCCGGACCTTGCTGGACAACATCGGAGTGCCCTATTCCGGCCTCAACTTGTCTTACAGCACATCCGGAGTGATCGGCACCAGCGACGCAGAAATTCTGATTGCGCTCAATTCGAAACATCATCGTCCCACCGCCGGATACGTGGAGAAACTGCGACAAGAGCTGCCGCGCAGGTTCCCCGGAGTGGAATTTTTCTTCCAGCCGGCCGATATCGTTACGCAGATTTTGAATTTCGGTCTGCCCTCACCCATCGACATACAGGTGGTGGGCGCAGACTTGCAGAGCAACTACGGCATCGCTCAGAGAATCGCCAGCAAACTGCGGCACGTGCCCGGCACCGCGGATGTTCACGTACAGCAGTTAATGAGCGAGCCGACCTTGTACATGGATATCGATCGCACGCGAGTGTCGCAGGTGGGATTGAGCGCTCGCGACGTTGCCACTGGCGTGCTGTTGTCGCTCAGCGGCAGTGCGCAGACGGCGCCGAACTTCTGGCTGAATCCCAAGAATGGCGTGACGTATCCTCTGGCGGTGCAAACCCCGCAATACCATATGGGTTCGCTGCAAGACCTGATGAACACGCCTATCACCGGCTCCAGTACGCCGACTCCGCAAGTGCTTGGAAATCTGGTACAGCTCAGGCCAGTGGCGCGGCCCGTAGTGGTCTCGCACTACGATGTTCAGCCGGTCATCGACGTTTATGCGAGCACTCAGCGGCGGGATCTGGGCAGCGTAGCTTCCGATACGATGAAGGTCCTGAAGGAATTTGAAGGACACCTGCCGCGCGGCACCCACATTGTGGTCCGTGGGCAAGTGGCGACCATGAAGTCGTCATTCTTCGGTCTGGGAATGGGACTGCTGATGGCCATCCTGCTGGTGTATTTCCTGGTCGTGGTGAACTTCCAGTCCTGGCTCGACCCATTCATCATCATCGCCGCATTGCCAGCGGCGCTCGCCGGCATCGTCTGGATTCTTTTGCTGACGCATACGCGGCTTAGTGTGCCGTCGCTTACCGGAGCGGTGATGTGTATGGGAGTGGCCACCGCGAACTCAATTTTGCTGGTGTCGTTTTCGCGTGACCGTATGCAGGCGGGGGTGCCGGCAATCGAGGCTGCGATTGAAGCGGGATATACGCGCATTCGTCCGGTGCTGATGACGGCGCTGGCGATGATCATTGGCATGGTGCCGATGGCGCTGGGCTTTGGCGAGGGCGGCGAACAAAACGCTCCACTGGGGCGGGCCGTGATCGGCGGACTGCTGTTTGCCACTGTAGCTACGCTGTTTTTTGTTCCTTCCATTTTCGCCATGGTACATGGGCGGGACAGGAAAGAAGACGGGACAGGCACTGCACTGCAACCCTAGGAAGCCATTGCGAAAGTGATTCAAGGAGCGGAACAACCCGTATGGATTCGGAATCCGAATTGGAGCAGCCGAAATCGCCGGAGGCTCAAGCGCCGCCGCAGATAGATCCGGTGCCCAAGTTGCCTCCGGCCAAGCCACGCACGGCAATGCTGATTGTCGGCGTGGTGCTGGTTGTTCTTCTTCTGACTGGCGCAGCGACCTTAATCAAGCGTGCCCATGACGAACGGGTGCTCGCCAAAGATACCGAGAGAAACTCCGTGCCGAGTGTCGCAGTCATCCATCCCAAGGCCGAAAAACCGGATCGAGAAGTCGTGCTCCCAGGTAGCTTGCAAGCCTACGAGGAATCGCCGATTTATGCCCGCACCAATGGCTATTTGCTGCGCTGGTACAAGGACATCGGCAGCCGCGTTAAGCAGGGCGAACTGCTGGCCAAGATCGACACCCCGGAAGTTGATCAGGAATTGTTGCAATCGCGGGCCGCACGACAGCAGGTGGCGGCCCAACTTGAGTTAGCCCGGACCTCCGACGAGCGCTGGCGTAATTTGCGCCAGACCGATTCGGTTTCGCAACAGGAAGCCGATCAGCAGAGCAGCATTTATCAGCAGAGCAAGGCGAATCTTGCGGCGGCGGACGCCAACGTTCGCCGTCTGGAACAACTGGAATCTTTCAAGAATGTTTATGCGCCATTTTCCGGCGTCCTGACCAGGCGCAACGTCGATCGCGGCGCATTGATCAACGCCGGCGCTGGTGGCCGCGAACTCTTCAACATCGCGAATGTGGATCCGCTTCGAGTCTATGTGAGTGTGCCCCAAGCCTACGCGCAGGATATCAAGATTGGGATGAACGCCTGGGTTACGCTACAGGAATTCCCCGGCCAGAAGTTTCAAGGGTCCGTAGCGCGCACCGCGGAAGCGATCGATATGGCGACCCGCACGCTGCGTACTGAAGTGGACGTGCCCAACAAAGAGAGACGACTTTTGCCGGGCTCGTTTGGAGAGGTGCATTTCTCGGTGGAGAGTGACGCGAACAAGGTCACCGTCCCGATCAATGCAATGTTGTTCGGCACCGAGGGAGCGCGGGTGGCCGTGGTAGAAGCCGATGGAAAAGTGCAACTGCGACCCGTTTTCATTGGCCGCGACTATGGCGCGACGCTGGAAATCCTGAGTGGCCTGAGTCCCGACGAGCAGCTGATTGTCAACCCCTCCGACTCGCTCGAAGACGGCCAGCAGGTGCGCGTGGTAACTCCGGATCAGGGGGGCGGCCAGTGAGGAGGCGGCTTGCTCTCGCGGCATTCATTATGGCCGGCATATGGCTGGCCGGATGCGCGGTGGGACCAAAGTATAACCGTCCGCCGGTTCAGGCGCCGTCCGCTTGGAAGACGCCGCCGCCTTGGGCGGTTGCCGTTCCCGGCGATGGGTTACCGAAGGGCACCTGGTGGACGACCTTCAATGACAACCAGCTCAGCGACTACGAGCAGCAGTTGCTCACGGCAAACCAGTCGCTTTGGGCAGCAAAGGATCGGCTGGACAGGGCGCGGGCGCTCGCGCGCGTTGCTTCAGCGGCATATTTCCCGCAATTGGCCGTCAATCCTTCGGGCCAGCGCGCAAGAGTATCCGGCAATCGTCCCTTGCTCTCTGCCACGCCGCCGCTGACTCCCGATACAGAAAACGGTTTCGTCATTCCCTTCACTCTGAATTACGAAGTGGACTTGTTCGGGCGCGTGCGTCGAAGCCTGGAGGCGGCTAACGCTTCCTTGCAGTCTACGGCGGCAGACTTGGTCAATGTTCAACTGGTGCTGACTTCAGAACTCGCCGCCGACTACTTCAACCTGCGCGAACTCGATGCCGAGATCGCCGTGGTGCAGGAACTGGTGAGCATCGAGCAGAAAGGGCTCGACTTGGTGCAACGCCGCCACGAGGGCGGTGTGGCCAACGGCTTGGAGGTCGCACAACAAGCCGCTTTGCTGGATGCAACGGTGGCGCAGATTTCTGTGTTGCAGCAACAGAGGGCGCAGTATGAACACGCGATCGCGGTCCTGACCGGGAATGCGGCGCCCGGCTTCAGCGTGCCGGTTGCCCCGTTGCGGGGAGTGCCGCCACCGGTTCCGATTGGAGTCCCGTCGGACGTGCTCGAACGCCGGCCTGACATCTCGACCTACGAAAGACTCATGGCATACCAGAACGCGCAGGTCGGAATCGCCGCCACGGCATTTTATCCGCACATTACGCTGTTTGGATCCGGCGGATGGCAGAGTCGCGACATCGCGACACTGGTCGACGCCCCCAGCGCCTTCTGGTCGCTGGGGAGCGACCTGCTGCAACCGATCTTCAATGGCGGCCAGAACCGGGCGAATCTGGCGGCGGCCAAAGCCGGATACAACGAGGCGGTGGCGAACTACCGGGAGGCGGTGTTGACCGCGTTCCAGCAGGTCGAGGATGGTTTGTCCGGCCTGCAAACGCTGTCGAAAGCATTGGCGACACAGAGGACCGCAGTCGAGGAGTCGCGGCGTGCCCTGACTTTGGCCAACAATCGGTATACCGGCGGCCTTACCACATACCTGGATGTGATTACTGCCCAGACCACCTTGCTGAACAATGAGCGCCTGGCCGCGCAACTACTCGGCCAACAGATGGTCACGTCAGTCTACTTGGTGAAGGCGTTGGGCGGAGGCTGGGACAGCTCCGAGATCAAGAATGAACAAGTGCATCCCAAGGCGATTCAGGCCGTTCAGCAGTAAATCGGGCGCGGCAGAGTAGCGAAGGCAAAGAATCCATGTATTTCGGTGCAGGGGAAATACATGGATCCTTCGCTGCGCTCAGGATGACACCCGAAAGAGGGCATCATGCCCCTTTTCGAATAAACCGCCCGTTTGTGTGACGCACTACAACTAGTACTTCCTCAACACAAGGTAAAAGCCGGCCACGGCGCCAAGCCAACCGACCGCCACCAGGAACATGAGTCCCGCCGTGTATGCGCCCGTAGCCGCGATCAGAAATCCAACTACGATAGGCGACAACGAACCGATCAGGTTAGAGGAACCGTTTTGCAGGCCGGCGGCCTGACCAATCATGTTGGCCGGCGTAAATGATTGCAGCAGTGTCCAGGCCATCGGTATCGAAGCACCCTTAAAGAAGAAAGCAAAAGCGATCAGACACGCTCCCAGGTTATTGTTGTGAACAAGAGCCCCCAGGCCGATAAACGTAGCGCATCCCGCAAGTCCTATGCAGTTCATGAGGCCGGCTTTCTTCAGCCGGTCGGCAATTATACCGGCGCTGATTAAACCGAGGAGGCCAACAAAGAACGGCAGGGAAGAGAAGAATCCCATTTTTGCCCAGGAGAAACCGCGGGCCACTTTCAGATACTGCGGTAGCCACGACATCATTCCCCACCACATGCTCACCGAAGCCCAATACGATAACGTGCAACAGACAAAGTCGGGATTCTTTATCAGGGTGATGTAGTTCTTCAAAGGCGAGCTTGCCTGAATCCCCTTTTCTCTCGACGTTTTATCAAGCACCTGTCCTTTGAGGATGTGTTCGAGTTCCGCCTTGTTGACGCCCCGATGCTGTTCCGGACGATCGGTGGTGAGGTACCAGATGCACGGGGTCACAACGACGCCCAGTATGGCGCATAGCCAAAAAGTAGCACGCCAACCATAGGCGCCGACGACGGCGGCAAACAGGGGCATGGCTATGCCAGGGCCGATCATCTGTCCGAATATCCAACTCGAGTTGGCTTTGGCTCTTTCCTGCAGGGGAAACCAGTTCTTCACGTAGGAACTCTGCATCGGGTAGTGCATGGCTTCGCCGGCTCCCAGCAAGAACCTCGAAGCGTAAAGTACGCTCACGGATCTTGCGACTGCGCCGATGCAACACGGTATCGTCCAGCCAAGCAAGGCAATGGTCATGGCCTTGCGCGGTCCCAATCGGTCTCCTACGGGGCCAAGCAACACGTTACCGAGCCCGTACGCAACCAGGAAGAAGCTCATCAGCAACCCTTGGCCTACAGGGTTACCCTTCAACCCCATGTCTTCCAGAAAACGGGGGGAGGCGATCAGCACTGAGACGTTTACCCGATCAAGGTAAGCGACCAGGAGCGTGAATGACAGCAGAGCTGCCAGCCAGACTCGAACCTTGGTTGGAGCTTCAACTGCGGCCGCAAGCGGCGTTATCGGCTTCGTCTCGATCTCAGGTATCTGGCTGCTCATTTCGATTCTCCTGACGTTCGATTCAGCAACCTGGCCCGCGATTAGCTCGCGGCTGAGATAGACGACTCTCATGCCGCACAGATGACCATACTGCATGCAGTCTAAGAACTTATCGCGTCAACTTATGCGTGGAATTATGAATTAGCCTCTTCTCATAAGCAAGCTATATTGCAACGCGAAGCGCCGGGTGCGGCGGGACCCGGCGATCATCTGCACCCGGATTGGTGCGCGCAGCAAAGGCGGACTTTAATGGCGGGATTCGTGAGCCATGCGTTCACGATCGGGGAAATGAACCGACCGCGTCGAGTGCGGAGGTAATTGAGTATTCCCGGGCGTTACAGGCGGCCGATGGTTACTGACAATGCCTGTGCGCCGCTGAGCACAAGGCATTGCGTCACTGCGTTTGGCCGGTTGTCATGGCGACCTTTGTCATGGGGTGCGTCTCATCGAGCTGGAGGTTGAGTGCCAGGACATTTACGCGCGGTTCGCCGAGGAATCCGAATTGTCTTCCCTCCGTATTTCGCGCGACTAATTCCTTGACAGCATCCTCGCTCATGCCACGCTCACGCGCAACACGCGGAACCTGGAACTCCGCACCGGCGGGGGAGATATCCGGATCGAGGCCGGACGCAGATGTTGTAAGCAGGTCGATGGGAACGGGCTTACCGGGATTCTCAGCCTGCAATTTGGGAAGATCCTGTTTGAAGCGGTCGACGAGTTTCTGGTTCGTCGGTCCAAGGTTGGAGCCGCCGGAGTTCGCCGCGTCATAGCCGTTGCCCGCGGCTGAAGGCCGCGAGTGGAAGTAACCGGGCCCGCCAAACGGCTGTCCAATCAGGCGCGAGCCTACGACCTGCCCGTTCCGATGGATGAGTTGTCCATTGGCCTTGTCGGGGAAAATAACCTGGGCGATCCCCGTCACGACAAGGGGATAGATCAACCCTAAAAGAATGGTCGTCGCGATGGTCATCAGTACGGCAATCAGAAGATTCTTTTTCATCGCATTCTTCTCCTACGCAAGGCCCATGCGCGTAATCATCAAGTCGATCAGTTTGATCCCGATAAACGGGACGATGATGCCGCCGATGCCATAGATCCAGAGGTTGCGGCGCAACAGAGCGGCCGCTCCCATGGGGCGGTATTTCACGCCGCGCAGCGCCAGCGGGATCAAGACAACGATAATCAGGGCGTTGAAAATAACGGCCGATAGAATCGCCGACTGCGGTGTTTCCAGATGCATGATGTTTACCGCATTCAGCACCGGGAAGGTCCCAGCGAACATGGCGGGGATGATCGCGAAATATTTTGCGACATCGTTGGCAATCGAGAATGTGGTCAGCGAGCCGCGAGTCATCAGCAACTGTTTGCCGATTTCGACTACCTCGATCAGCTTGGTCGGATTCGAATCTAAATCCACCATGTTGCCGGCTTCTTTCGCGGCTTGCGTGCCGGTGTTCATGGCCACGCCCACATCGGCCTGCGCCAGCGCGGGAGCGTCGTTGGTGCCGTCGCCGGTCATGGCGACCAGTTTGCCCGCTGCCTGCTCACGCTTGATGAGGTCCATCTTGTCTTTCGGTGTTGCCTGAGCCAGGAAGTCGTCGACGCCAGCCTCCTGCGCAATCGCGGCGGCGGTCAGGGGATTGTCGCCGGTAATCATCACAGTGCGGATGCCCATGGCGCGGAGCTGATCGAAACGCTCGCGCATGCCACCCTTGACGATGTCCTTCAGTTCGATAACCCCAAGTACGCCGCGCGTGCGCTCGGCGACTACCAGGGGTGTTCCACCGGAACGGGCGACCTTTTCCACCGCAGCCTGTACCTGCACGGGAAACTCGCAGCCGTTCTGTTTTACATAGTTCGTGATGGCATCGACGGCGCCTTTGCGAATCTCGAAGCCGTTGAGGTTTACGCCCGACATGCGGGTCTGGGCGCTGAAAGGCACGAACTGAGTCTCATGTTCGGAGAGCTCGCGTCCCCGCAGACCATACTTATCTTTCGCCAGCACAACGATCGAGCGGCCCTCGGGGGTTTCGTCGGCCAACGATGAAAGCTGGGCGGCGTCGGCGATTTCCTGCTGCGTAACTCCGGGTGCCGGGATGAACTCCGATGCCTGGCGATTGCCAAGCGTAATGGTCCCTGTTTTGTCCAGCAGCAGCGTGTTCACGTCACCTGCCGCTTCCACGGCACGTCCGGACATGGCCAGCACGTTGTGCTGAATCAGCCGGTCCATGCCGGCGATGCCAATGGCTGACAACAGGCCGCCGATCGTCGTCGGAATCAGGCAGACCAGCAGCGATACAAGCACAAAGACGGTCTGCGGTGAACCGGCGTAGATGGCGAATGGCTGCAAGCTCACCACCGCCAGCAGGAAGATGATCGTCAATCCCGCAAGCAGAATGTTCAGCGCGATCTCGTTCGGCGTCTTCTGCCGCTCGGCGCCCTCGACCAGGGCGATCATGCGGTCGAGAAAAGTCTCACCCGGATTCGAAGTGATCTTCACTCGAATCTGGTCCGACAAGACGCGGGTCCCGCCGGTCACGGCCGAGCGGTCGCCGCCGGCCTCTCGAATCACGGGTGCGGACTCGCCGGTGATCGCCGACTCGTCGACCGATGCCACGCCTTCGATGATCTCGCCGTCGGAAGGAATGAAGTCGCCTGCCGAGCAGACTACGCGTCATTTGCGCGCAGATGGGAACTCGGTACCTGTTCGATTTTTCCGCTCGGGAGCACACGGTTCGCAATCGTTTCGGCACGTGCCTTGCGCAAGGTGTCGGCCTGTGCCTTGCCGCGACCTTCGGCCATCGCCTCCGCGAAGTTTGCAAACAACACGGTGAACCACAGCCACAACGTGATCTGCAGGTTGAACCCGAAGGAAGCATCTTTGCCGCGAAACAGCAGCACCGTGGTGATAACGCTTCCGACTTCCACGACGAACATGACGGGGTTGCCCATCATCTTGCGCGGATTCAGCTTCACGAAAGAATCGATCACCGCGCGGCGGACAATCTTCCATTCCCAAACCTTCTTTGCCTTGGTCTTTGGATACCCTGGCAGGTTCGGCGGTAACTGGGAAACGGGTGGAGCTTTCGGTAGTGTTGCCATAGAAATCCTCAGAACGTCTTACCTGCGCCCATCAGCAGGTGCTCAAGAATTGGTCCCAGGCTAAGTGCCGGGAAGAAGGTGAGTGCGCCCACAATTACAACCACGCCAACCAGCAGCATCGTGAATAACGGCGTAGTGACCGGGAAGGTGCCAAGCGAAGGTGGCACCGACTTCTTGCGCACCAGATTGCCGGCAATTGCCAGCGCCGGAATCACCATCAGGAACCGCCCGATCAAAGTGTCGAATCCGATCGAGACGTTGTACCAAAGGGTGTTCGCGTTGAGCCCGGCGAAGGCCGAACCATTGTTGCCGGCGCCTTCGGTGTATGCGTACAGAACCTCGGAAAAGCCATGCGGCCCGCCATTGGCCATGCTGGACGTGCCAAACGGGTGCAGCACCGAGATGCTGGTGAATGTCAGGATGATGAACGGGAAGATAAGCGCGATGAGCATGGCCATCTTCACGTCGTAGGCCTCGATCTTCTTCCCCATGTACTCCGGCGTTCTGCCCACCATGAGGCCGGCAATAAAGACCGTCAGAATAATGAAGATGATCATCCCGTACATTCCGGAGCCGACGCCGCCGAAGACTACCTCGCTGAACATCATGTTGGCCAGCGGCACCATGCCACCCAGTGGCGTGTAGGAGTCGTGCATGCTGTTGACGGCTCCGCAACTGGTGTCAGTCGTCACCGTCGCCCAGAGCACGGAGTTGGCAATACCGAAGCGTACTTCCTTGCCTTCCATGTTGCCGGTGCCCTGCAGCGCGCCGACGGACGCCTGCTGTGTGAGCAGCGGGTTGCCACGCGATTCGGCCCAGTAGGCTGTAGTCACACCCACGATGAACAGAACAGCCATTGCGCCCCAGATCGCCCAGCCGTGACGCTGCGAACCGACCATACGCCCTAACGTGTAAGTCAGTCCGGCGCCGATCGAGAATATGGCGAACATCTCGATCAGGTTGGATAGAGGGGTCGGATTTTCGTAAGGGTGAGAGCTATTGGCGTTGAAGAATCCACCACCGTTGGTGCCAAATTCCTTGATGATCTCCTGCGAAGCGACCGGACCTTGGGCGATCACCTGATCGGTTACGGTATCCATCACCGGCTTGCCGGCGGCGTCTACGACGGGCTTGCCGTCCTGGCCGACCTTCTGCACCTGCTGCGGTTCCAACAGCTTCACCGTGTCATAGGGCTTCAGATTCTGCGGGACGCCTTGTGATACCAACAGCAGTGCGCCAAGGATAGAAATTGGCAACAACACCCAAAGGCAGCAGCGAACCATATCGACCCAGAAATTGCCGATGGTCTGCATCTCTCGGCGGGCAATACCACGTATGACTGCGATCGCCAGCGCGACACCGGCTGCCGCCGAGACAAAGTTGTGATACGCGAGCCCGGCCATCTGGGTCAGATAGCTCATCGTGGTTTCCGGCGTATAAGCTTGCCAGTTCGTATTGGTCGTGAACGAGGCCGCCGTATTGAACGACAAGTCCGGAGCGACCCCCGCCAGCTTTTGCGGGTTGAACGGCAGGTGTGCCTGCAAGCGCTGCATCAAGTAAAGCAGCAGCATGGAGATGCAACTGAAGAGCAGCAGCGAGAACGCGTACTCCGTCCAGCGCATCTCGTGATTCTCATCGACGCAGGTGACGCGATAAATCACACGCTCGATGGGCCGCAACACCGGGTCCATGAACGTGCGCTCGCGGTTGAAGACGCGCGTCATGAAGACGCCGAGCGGCTTGGTGACGGCGAGAACCAGGAGAGTGAAAAACGCGATTTGAAACCACCCATTGGCGGTCATCAGAATTTCTCCGGGCGCAACAGCGCGTACAGCAGATAGATTCCCATCAAGATACTGACGACGAGCATGGCGAACGATTCAAAGTGCATGGTGCTTTACCTCACTTCACTCGATCACAGAAGTGGACGTACCCCATCGAGAGCGCGAAGAACGCAATCGTGATGGCTATGAACGCAAGATCCTGCATTGTTTATCCCTCCTGGAGAGTGGTATTTACTCCAGATACTGCAAAGAGCAGAGCGAATGGCCGTCCCCACTCAGTCCGCCTGTTCTGATTGGATTCCTCGGCCCATAAAGCCTGCCTAAAAAGTCCATAAAAAGTACGTAAACAGCCCATTTGGGGAATTGGTAAATCGTGTGTAAAGACTGCGTTGGCAGGGGCTTTTGTCCGGATTTGGACCCAAACTGCGAGGGGCAATATTCGTGCTATTCAGCGATCGCAACCCGCTTTGGGCGATCGCCGGCGGCAACATCATCGAAGACTCTGGCCTTCACCTGCAGAGATCATCTGCCTAGAGCTATGGCTGATCTTGTCGCAGCGCATGCTCAATTCGTCGATCGGGGACAAGCCACAGCAGTGCGACAAAGAGATAGATTGTCTGGGCAATCCTTGGCGACCGAAGACTGGCGGCGATTGCGACAACATATAGCACCGGAGAAAGTTTGCCCTTCCAGTCGCTGCCTACCGCTTTCTTGAGCACAGAGCCAGGGCCTTCCGAGGTGATGATGACCTGTTGCAGTATCCAATAGGCAATGGCTGCCATCAGCAAGACAATGCCATAGAGCGCTGAGGGCGCAGACGAGAAATGGTTCTCGCCCATCCACCCGGTGGCAAACGGAAAGAGGGACAGCCAGAACAATAGATGTAGGTTCGCCCATAGCATCGATCCAGTAACCTTGCTGGAGGCATGCAACATGTGGTGATGGTTGTTCCAGTAGATGCCCACGTAGACGAAGCTCAGCACATAACTAAGGAAGATCGGCAGAAGTGGAAGCAGCGCCCTCAGGGTTTCCCCGTGTGGCACCCTCATCTCCAGGACCATGATGGTAATGATGATCGCGATGACGCCGTCACTGAACGCTTCGAGTCGCCCCTTACCCATCGAGCCCTCCGTAGCGCTCTAGTTTAGCGCGTCAGAAGTCGAAGAACTGAAGGGGGACGTGATCCTGAGCCGAAGCGCCCAGCGCCGCGGCTCGCGCTGTCGGACACGATTAATGCGTTTGCCGACGCTTTGCGCACCGCCAGCAAACGCATTGATCGCCCATCGCCTGCGAAACTGCGTAGTTATCCTATTCGACTTACCGTTGCCATTAGCCTCGGCCGATCAAGGGCATCTGGGTCGCCATGATAAGCATGAATTGAACATTGGCTTCGAGAGGTAGAGACGCCATACAAATGACGGCCCGCGCAACATCTTTAGGGTCCATCGTGGGCTCGACCGCTCTCGTGCCGTTCGCTTGCGGAACGCCCTTGCTCATGTTGCTGGTCATTTCGGTCGCTGCGTTTCCGATGTCGATCTGGCCGCAGGCGATGTTGTACTTTCGACCGTCGAGCGAAGTCGCTTTGGTCAGACCCGTAATGCCGTGCTTGGAAGCCGTATAGGGGGCGGAGTTCGGCCGAGGGCTGTGCGCCCCAACCGAGCCGTTGTTGATGATGCGCCCGCCCTGCGGAGTCTGGTCTTTCATGATCTTGAAGGCCTGCTGCGTACAGAGAAGCGTGCCGGTCAGGTTCGTATCGATCACGGCTCTCCACGTCTTGAACTCGATGTCCTCCAGCAGCACGCCTTTGCCGCCAAAGCCGGCGTTGTTGAACAGCAAGTCGAGCCGGCCGAAGGTCTCTTTCGTTTTCGCAAAAAGCGCGGCCACGGAATCAGGATCGGTGACGTTCGTAGGTACGGCGAGCACCTGGATATCGGGATTGACCTTCTTCACTTCAGCCACAGTCGTTTCCAGGCGCTCCATGCGCCGGCCGGCAAGAACCAGCGAGTACCCGTTCTCGGCGAGCGCGACAGCGACGACCTTGCCGATCCCGCTACCTGCGCCGGTGATGAGTGCAACCTTCGGTGAGCTCATTACTTTCCTCCCTGTTCATTGGGTCCGATCTGCGGGCCCATCATCGCTTCGGGCATACATGCCCGCTTGTAGACCAGGACAATCCGCTTGAAAGTGATAACCACTTTCCCGTCCTGCGTGTAACCCGTAGTCTTGAAGGTCACGATGCCGATCTCGGGCTTCGACTTCGAGTCCCTCTTCTCGAGCACTTCACTCTGGGAATAGACGGTCTCGCCTTCGAACAAAGGATTCGGCAGACGCACCTCATCCCACCCTAACATCGTCATCGAGTTCAGGGAGATGTCGCTGACTGACTGACCCGTCACCAGCGCAAGTGTGAATGAAGCAACAACAATCGGCCGTCCGAATCTCGACTTTGCTGCAACCGCATGGTCGATGTGGACGGGGTTGTTATTCATTGTGAGATTGGTGAACCAAATATTGTCTGTGGCAGTTACCGTGCGGCCCAGTCGATGACGGTAAATATCGCCGACCTCGAAATCTTCGAAGCACCGGCCTGCCCAACCTTCTTTAATTGCCATGATGAGTCCTCTGTCTTAGTAAAATTTAGATTTGGATCCAGGCACCTGCGGTGTGCTTCCCTCGCTCTCGAATGACCGGGAATCATTTCATCGAGCCAAGGGGACACGTGTAGGCGCCCGCCAATTTCCTCGTGCCTAGCGTTAGAGCTTGTTTCAAAAATAGTGTTTTGAAGGGGCCCGGCTTTAGCCGGGCCGTCCAGAGCCAATATTTCCGAGAGCCTCAGATCGATATGGTTTTTAAATCTTTCGCGATCCGCAATTTCGCCTCGGTGACTTCCTGCACCGCCTCCGGAGTGACGCCCGGCGCTACTTCGCGCAGCACCAAACCCTCGGGCGTGACGTCGATGACCGCCAGTTCGGTTACGATCATGTTCACGACTCCGAGACCAGTGAGAGGCAGAGTGCAGGTCTTACGGATTTTAGGCTTCCCGTCCTTGCTCGTATGTTCCATCGCGACGATGACGCGCTTGGCGCCGGCGACCAAATCCATGGCTCCGCCCATGCCCATCAGTTTCTTACCGGGAATGAACCAATTCGCCAGGCTGCCTTTCTCATCGACCTCCATCGCGCCTAGCACGGTCAGGTCCACATGACCGCCTCGGATCATGCCAAACGAGTCCGCGCTTGAAAAAAAGCTCGATCCAGGAAGCGCGGTAACGGTTTCCTTCCCGGCGTTGATCAGGTCCGGATCTTCTTCGCCCTCAAAAGGCGAGGGTCCGATCCCAAGCATGCCGTTCTCCGCTTCCAGGAGAACTTCCATTCCCTTCGGAATATAGTTCGCGACCATGGTGGGTGTGCCGACACCCAGGTTCGCGTAAAAGCCATCACGCATCTCCTGTGCGACGCGACGGGCAATCTTTTCCTTGATACTTGCACCTTGTGCCATCTTCGGTTCTGCCATCTTCATCCCCTTCCGCGCGTGCGGTTGTGCGTTATGTGCGCTTGCGCACGATCCTTTTTTCGATCGGCTTTACGTAGTTCTGTCCCTGGAAAATAGCGTTGACGAAAATTCCCGGCGTGTGGATGTTATCGGGATCGAGCGACCCCAACTCGACCAGTTCTTCCACTTCCGCAATCACGTAATCCGCCGCCGTTGCCATCACCGGATTAAAGTTCCGCGCCGTCTTCCGAAAGACAAGGTTTCCCCAACGGTCGCCTTTCCATGCCTTGATGAAAGCAAAATCGCCGCGCAGGCAGGGCTCCATAAGGTACTTTTTCCCGTTGAACTCGCGAACTTCTTTTCCTTCCGCGATCACCGTTCCCACACCGGTCGGGGTATAGAAGGCCGGAATCCCAGCCCCGCCGGCACGCATCCGCTCGACCAGGGTTCCCTGCGGGTTGAGTTCAATCTCGATCTCGCCGTTCAACAACTGCTGAGCGGCGAATTTGTTCTCGCCGGGATAGCTGCAGATCATCTTCCGAACCTGTTGCGACTTCAGCAGCAAGCCCAAGCCGAACTCCACCATGCCTGCATTGTTCGACACGGTCGTAAGATTCTTCGTGCCTTTGCGGATGACCGCGGCAATGAGGTTTTCGGGATTACCGCAAGCCCCGAACCCGCCAATTAGAATTGTCGCCCCATCAAACAGTTTCTCAATCGCCACATCGGCGTTGGCTACGCGTTTGTCCATCGGTTCCAGCTCCCTGTTGCTTCAGATTTCCAACAAAATCGGCCTATCAGTCCACCGGTCAACACCGGATCTCGCACAGGTGTTGACGCCGGCGTTTCTGAGAGCCTGATAGAAGGTTTGGGTGAAAGACGAATATCACGGTCTTGCCGGATGGGATACGCTCACTCTCCGAGGCCTTCCCCGGAGTGACACCTGCCGTCCTATCAACCGGCATATTTCAACCAAGCTTTCGATTTCAGTTCTAGTACATATCTATTGCGGTGTTGAGTCTGTGACACGTATCACGGATAGCCGTTTGTCGCTGCTTCCGCAAGACGATGAGGGCCAGCCTGAACGTCAGATAAAGGTACGTTCATGACTGGCCCTCCTCGACATGCTACTTTCCTGAGCAATCAGCCGCGTGCAGTTATTACCTGGTCGCAACTCCCCGGACCAAGTCGGGGAACCAGATAGCGATTCCCGGGAAGACGCAGAGCAACACGACTGCAAACGCCATCAGCGCGACAAAAGGCACCGTGCCCCAGATGACGTCTTTCAGTGGAATATCCGGTGCAACGTTCTTGATGACAAAAATATTCAGCCCCACCGGCGGATGTATAAGCCCCATTTCCATCACGACGGTCATGACCACGCCAAACCAAACCAGATCGAACCCTGCCACCTTTAGTGGGGGCAAAATGATAGGCGCTGTCATCAAGATGATTGAAACCGGCGGCAGGAAGAAACCGAGCACGACGACAAAGACCAGAATCACCGCGAGCAGCACCCACTTCGAGAGCTGCATGGCTACGATCCACTCGGCCGCCGACTGGCTTATGTGGAGATAGCTCATCACATAGGAATAGAGGAGCGACATGCCGATGATAAACATCAGCATCGTCGATTCCTTCAGGGTGGTCATGTAAATGATCTTGGAATCCTTCGGACGCCAAACCCTGTAGACGATGGCGATCAGGACCAGCGCCAGAATCGCGCCCAGTCCGGCCGTTTCCGAGGGAGTAGCATACCCTCCATAAAGAGCCACCATTACGCCGGTGAGCAGGATCACGAACGGCAGCACTCTCACCAACATCTTGGTCTTGTCAGAGATGCTATAGACCGTCTCGTCAAGGTAGGCGGATTTCGCGCCTCCGCCCTCGTACATCGCGAGAGCGGCCTTGTACTCCCTCTTATACTTCCAGGCGGCGTACATCGAGAACAGCGTCACTAGTAACAGGCCCGGACCGATGCCGGCCAGGAACAGTCTGCCGAGCGACTGTTCAGCAGCGACCGCGTAAAGAATCATCGTGATCGAAGGGGGCAGCAGGATGCCAAGAGTGCCGCCGGCAGCGATGATGCCTGCCGCGAAACTGCCGGAATAGCCGCGCCGCCGCATCTCGGGAATTCCTGCACTGCCAATGGCCGAGCAGGTTGCCGGACTCGATCCCGCCATGGCGGCGAAAATCGCGCATGCGAAGACGTTCGCAATGCCGAGGCCGCCCGGAATCTTATGCATCCAAGCGTGCAGCGCCAAATAAAGATCGGCGCCGGCACGGGACTTCCCAATTGCGGCGCCCTTCAATATAAAGAGTGGAATAGAGAGCAGCGTGATGCTCGCCATCTCCTCATAAACGTTCTGGGTGATGGTGTCGAGCGCCGCGCCGGGCATGAAGAAATACATAAAGACGATAGCCACCGCGCCCAGGGAAAAGGCAATCGGCATGCCCGAGAACATTACGAGCAGTGTGACAACACCGTAGAGGATGCCAATGGTTCCTTCGGTCATGGGGTTTGCCTCTTCCGTGTGAAATGCGCGGCAACCTGCACCAGCAGTTGCAACGAGAGGTTCATCATCCCCAAAGCAAGAAGCCCGTAGGGAATCCATAAAGGTGGAGCCCAGCTCGATTCTGTCCTGTACCCCCCGGAAAATGCTTCATGGAACATCTCCCACGACTTCCAGGAAAAGAACGCACAGAACGCAAGCGAGGCTATGTCAATGAGCGCTTTTCTGACACGGTTGACCCCTGCAGGCAAAATGGCCGCAAGCGCCTCAATGCCGACGTGCCCGCGCTGGGACTGCACATAGGCGCCGCACATGAAAATCGAGCCGACGATCAGGAATACCGAAGCTTCATCCTGCCAGTCGGTGGAGACTTTCAGAAAATAGCGGGTAACCACACCGTAGGTGAGAACCAAGGCTGCGCCGAGCAGGGCTACCCCCGCGATTATCATGATGCCCTGGTTCACACGATCGAGGACTCGCGTGATCGCCGCCAGCGAACCTGCCTTCTCCAGTCCCTTCACGGGGGTAGTCATGACCGTTGTCGGCGTAACGGCGACCGCCGCCCCCGTGCTACACATGCTTTGTGGTTCTGCAATGGCGGGTTCTCCCCTTAATTCCTGACTCATAGAAGCTTCTCCGCGGCTTTAAGCAGACGGGCGCAACGCTCGCTCCTGGCAGCGTAATCCTTCCAAGCGGTCTCCCGTGCGATCGATTGCCATTTCTTTACGGTTGGCGCCGAGAGGTCATAAACCTTGCCTCCGGCCTTCTGATAAACCTTGGCGACCGCCTGATCGTCGGCCTTGGCGGCGTCGGTCCCATACTTCTCCAATTCGGTCCCGACCGTCATCACTACCGTCTGCATATCCTTGGGCAGTTTCTCGAACACCTCACGCGAGATCAGCAGCGGTTCCAGCATGAACCAGTAAGCCTTGCCGCGGCCGGTGGTGAGATGCTTGGCGACTTCCTCCAGGCGGAAGGAGATGAGGCTGGTCGATGAAGTCATAGCGGCATCGAGCGCACCGCTTTGCACCGATTGATAGATTTCGTTCGAGGGCAGGGAAACCACCGACGCTCCCGCCGCTTTCAGAACCATGTCCATCTCGCGGCTTCCGCCCCGTATCTTCAGCCCCTTCGAGTCCTCCGGTTCGACAATCGACTTGCTGCGACTGGCCACGCCTCCGGCCTGCCAAATCCAGCTCACGAACAGCACGCCTTTCTCGTAGAGCACTTCGGAGAGCAGTTTGCCGGCTTCGGCATTCTTCCACGCCATTCCCTGTTCGTAAGAAGTCACGATCCCCGGCATCAACCCGATGTTTAGTTCCGGAATCTCGCCGCCCGCGTAGGAAATCGGGAACAGCGACATGTCGAGCGCGCCCCTGCGTACGGCATTCAGCTGCACATTCGTTTTCATCAGCGACGCGCCCGGGTAGACAGTCGCGGTGAGTGCGCCGTTGGTTCGCTTCTTGACCTCGTCGGCGAACTTGTGGCAGATGCGGTCACGGAAATCGCCCTCCGTGCCCGTGCTCGCCGCTGGAAACTGGTGGGAAATCTTGAGGTTCTTCGAGGGTGCTGCGAAGGAATAGCGACTGAACATTGCCGAAGTCGATGTCGCTAGTCCGGCGAGGACAAAACCGCGCCTGGTGAGTGCCATTAGCGTGTTCCTTTCAATGCCTGTTTCGTGTGATCCGTTCCGGGCGAGTGGAATCGCCTCTCTCCCGTATCTCGCGCACGCGACAACACGGGGTAATAACCGAGGAGCGGGCCAACCGTTACCTGCTCTCGCAGTGATCTAAGTGCCGTCTCCCTAAATGGAACTATATACTGTACTTCTTCCAATGAACTGCGGTTAATCCACTAGTCAAAATTATCGGTTGAACACCTTAGATCATTATGGCGCGGAGTTTATCGAAGCAAGGCGCGCACTGTCTAGCCCTTTTTGTCACAGGTGTATGTGACCTCAATCATATACCGAAGGTTCAGTCTCGACAAAAAAGCCTGACCTGCGGCGCGGTTCATCTCAAATCTAGCATCGCCTGACTATTCTTAGGCCAGGATTGCAGCGCGACCTTGTGGAAGGTAACAGGGTAATGCTAAATGCGATTGGCCGCAGTGTCGACCACATTCCGGCGATGCCCGCAGAGTAGACATTTAGTATCGCGCGGGTGAGAATCTCAGCATGATCAAGATGCTATCGAGCAGTGTCATTGAGGCAATCGGGAAGACGCCGTTGGTGAGCCTGGCCCGCATGACAAACGGGCTGGAAGGAAAGATATTCGCGAAGCTGGAGTATATGAATCCCGGCTTCAGCAAGAAAGACCGAGCCGCGCTGCAGATGATACTTGAGGCGGAGCAGGCGGGTGCGCTGTCACCGGGGCAAACTGTCGTCGAGCTGACCAGCGGAAACCAAGGCACCGGCCTTTCCATCGTATGCGCCGTCAAGGGCTATCGGTTCATTGCGGTCATGTCTAAGGGGAATTCCATGGAAAGGGCGCGCATGATGAGAGCGCTTGGCGCCGAGGTCGTACTGGTGGACCAAGCCCCGAATGGCATTCCCGGCCAGGTGTCAGGCGAAGACCTCGAGCTAGTGGAAGCGGCTGCGCAGCGGCTCACGGTTCAACAAAATGGGTTCCGCGCCGATCAGTTCAGGAACCAGGGAAACGTGCACGCTCACGAATATCATACGGCGGAGGAAATGTGGGAACAGGCCGCCGGGCAGATCGATGCATTCGTCGATTTCGCAGGATCCGGCGGGACCTTTACGGGCTGCGCCAAAGGGCTTAAAAAACATAAGCCGGGTATCCGTTGCTATCTCATCGAACCAAAGTCTGCCGCGTACCTGGCTGGCAAGGCGGTCAGCAATCGATCTCACAAGATACAGGGCGGTGGCTACAGCATGGAGTTGCCGTTCCTGGACCGCACTCTGGTGCACGATTATCTGCAGGTTTCCGACGAAGAGGCTACCGATGCCACGAGAGAACTTGCCAAAAGAGAAGGCATCTTTGCCGGATTCTCTTCTGGAGCGAACGTCGCCGCCGCTCTGCAGTTACTCCGGGAGCGGGAAAAGGGCTCGAATATTGCCCTCACCATCAATGATTCAGGACTCAAATACCTCAGCACAGAGCTCTTCTAGACCGGATTCGCGGAAGTAATATTTGGCAAATCCGGTCTATTCATAGGATCACTTCACAGGATCTAATCCTGCTTCTCGCAGCACCGGTGTCGCGGCAGGAGAAGACAAAAAGAGAATCAACTGCTTGGCAGCGGCCGGATTCGCTGCGTTTGCGCCGACTCCCGCGGAGAATACCGTCAGTGTTTGCAGGCTCGGAGGCAGTGGACCAACCACTTCCACGCCCGGTACGGGCATAAGTTCGCTGATCATCTGCACCGCGATCTCGGCTTCGCCGGAGGCCGCAAGCGCTCCGGAAGAGCCGCCGGCTCGGACCAGCTTTGTCTTTGGCTTCAGTTGCTCAGCGATACCGAGCTTCTCCACAACCTTTGAGAAAAGGACTCCGCTTTGGCCGCCACCGGCCGGGTCTGAGTAAGCGATCGACTTAGAGGCGAGCAGCGTTCGCTTGAGGGCCTCGGCGGAGCTGATGTCCGGCCGTGGCGTACCGCGACGAATCGCGATCCCAACGCCAGTCTGAGCAATCGCCGTGCGGCTTTGTTCGACGACTTTGCCCGTCCCAATCATTTCATTCAGCGCCGGCGCCGTGAAAATGACCACATCGGCAGCTTCGCCCTTCTTAATGCGGTCTTGAAGGGCGGCGGTCACGCCATAGCTGATGACAAGTTTGTTTCCGGTCTCACGCTCAAACTGCGGCCCCAATTTGGCCATCGCGTCGGTAAGGGCCCGGGTACACAACACCTTCAGTTCGGAACCAAACGCATTGGACGAAATTGCAAGGCCGGCAATGAGAACAAGTGCAATCACAACCCTGCGCATAGACGAAGATATGGTTCTGACGTGCTTGTGCATGCAATCTCCATGGACACCAGTGGAATGAGCAGCCGATTATATCCCTTTCATGGGCCAAGGAGAACTGATCAGCAGGGTTGGGGAACATTCACCCTCAAGTCTTGGGAAGCTGCGGAAGAAATTATCGTCTTCGCTTGCTGCAAAAAAGCAGGTCCTTCGATCGTGTAAAACCGGCGCGATCTCAGGATGACACTCCCACGAGTTCTTCAGCAGCCTTTTAGTGGATGAGATCAATCAGGGACGATTATTGGTGCTCCGCTGGCACCGCAGGCAGCGGTACGAGCGCGGCAGGCAGACTTGGCAGGCTTGGCAGGCGATCCGGTTCGGATCGAGGCAGTTCCGTCCGCGGGCCTCCGCCGGTTGTTTGGGGGTTAATCACTTGAGTTATGTCGAGCTCAGGAGCGTTCCGCTTCGGATTGAAGCGTCCGTCTGTAAGGTAAGCCGCCGCCAGACCACCGATAATCAACGGGTGTAACACGGCTAGGGGCACTGAGATCTTTTTGGTCTTGATCAAACTCTCGATAACTCCGTCGACGGGGTCGCTGCGGTGAATGCTGCCCTTAACCTGCGGGATCACAAACCTCGTAAGCTCCACCTCCGGATGGTGCTTGCTGTAGCTCACGAGTGATTTTGCCACCTGTTTCGGTGCCAACATGCCGGCGTCTGCAATGTAGCTACGATGCACTGAGCCTGGATAGTAGCGGTTGAGGACTTTGCCGGCGAAGTCCGCGCAGTTATGAAACAGGAGATTGAAATGGCTCTTGTTTCGCCGCCGATTGAATTCTTGGATCAAGGCATCGTCCTGCTGCTCGCTGGTCTCGATTTGAAAACCGTAGATTTTGCGATCATAGGAGGTACCGATCAACTGGGTCCACTCGCCCGGCGGCGTCTGTCCTGACGGATCGTTGGGCGCAATTGCCAGTAAATGACTGCGTCGATAGGCGTCTCTAAGGTCTTTCACTGTCGCGGCGTCGACTACCTGCGGCACCTTTTGAAGGTCGTCTACGGCATAGAGATATGGAAGAATCGGGATCGCGATCCAGTCATATCCGGCGATCCTGTGGTACCGACTAATTACTGCACCTGCTTCCCCCTCTTCACAACGGCGCAACAGCGTCGGCGAGGCAGCGCAGATACGGGTCAGATAAACAGCGGCATGGCCCGTGGGGTTCATGTAGCCAAACTTGCCAAAAGGCTCTTCCAACAATAGCGCAGCTCCGGCATGCGCTTGGGCAATCGCACCGAGGATGAAAGCAAAAAGAATTCGGAGTTTCATGTGTTGCACTAAAATTCTACTTTATCTTTAAACCCCAATAAAAGAAATTAGGTGCTTGGCGGTGTTTTTACTTAATTCCTTTGTTCTGGCATTTCCGTGTTGCACAATTACCCAAGAAGCTGAGTTACACCAATTTCGGAAGAATCGTGAGGGCTAAAGTCCGAAGTTTTGTCGTCGGAGGGCCCAGGGTTACACTTCATGCCACTTTCAGAAGGCCGTTCTAAACGCTCAATGCTGCTTCTGGCCGGGTTGACCGTGCTCGGGTCACTGTTCGTATTGGCGGCTCTTGGCCAGCAGGTGCCCGCGAATCCAGTGGATGTCAACGCGGTAAACGTGCTTGCCACGGTTCGCGATAAGCACGGTAACATCGTAAGTAGCCTTTCCCGGAACGACTTTGTCCTGGACGAAGACGGCCGTCCACAGTCTATTCGCTACTTCAGCCGGGAGACAGATCTCCCACTCACGCTGGGGCTCCTGATTGACACCACATCGAGCCAACGTCCGTTGCTTGATCAGGAACGTTCTGCCAGCGGACATTTTATCGATCAGGTACTCAGGGAGGATGATCAGGACAAGGCGTTTCTGATCCACTTCGATCACCAAGTAGAACTGCTTCAGGATCTTACGCCGTCAAAACAGAAGCTGAATGACGCCCTTGATTTGCTCCAACACCCGCAGTTCAGAAGGAATGAAGACGACCCTTCTTCCAACGGAGAGCGGTATCCCAGGAACTCGGGTCGTTCGCTGATGGGCGGCACATTGTTGTACGACTCCGTCTATCTCGCCTCAAACGAACTGATGTTGAAGCGGCAGGGACATAAGGCAATCGTCGTTCTTTCCGATGGTGTTGATCTAGGCAGCAAAGTGACACTGGAGCGGGCAATCGAATCCGCACAGCGGGCCAATACCGTCGTCTACTCGATTCTGCTCCCCAGCCTGCAAGGCTCCGGAAATGGCGGCGGCTGGGGGCGTGGAGGGGGAACCGGCGGCATGGGTGGACCAGTGGGTGGTCCGATGGGACGTCATGGGGCAGGGTATCCCCGCCCACCGCAGGCGCAGAAAAGCCGCCCCGACGGCAAGAAAATTTTGGAGCGCATATCCAAGGAAACCGGTGGCCGCATGTTCGACGTCTCCAAGGAGAGCTCCAGGAAGGAAGCGTTAAAGGAAACGGTCTACCAGATCTATCAGAGGATCAATGAAGATATTCGGCATCGATACGGCCTCGTTTATGTGCCGGATCGCCCTGGCAGTGCCTCGGAGTACCGCAAAATCCACGTGACCACAACGCGGAAAGACCTAGCGGTGCAAACCAGAGATGGATACTACCCGGCCAAGCAACTCGATGAGAAGAAGGACAAAGAGGGGAACTAGTATCGCGTCCCGGAAGTTCGCGCAATAACTTTTGAGCTGTCATTCTGAGCGGAGCGAAGAATCCCAGCACGGCGCGGAGCTAAGACGGCAGCCGAAGGACTTCATTAAAGCCCAGCCCGACGCGGGTTGGGGCAGTTTTCATGGGATGTTTCGCTACGCTCAACATGACACTCCGGGAAAAGTTAGTTATGGCAGGTATTTCCGGGACGCGATACTAGCCTACCGCGTCAGAAGTCGAGTAACTATTTGCACGCTCACGCTCCTGCACTCAATCCAATGCCGCGGGCCATCTTGCGAGCGCCATCATTGAAGCCGTTGAAACAGTGTGCGCCGGGGCAAACCGGTACCTCCCATCCAAAGCCTTCGACCGCCTGCGCAAGCGAGAATGGATGGAATGAGCGCTCCAGTTGCAGCTCCTCGTTCGCAAAAACGAAACGTCCTCGGCCGGTGATGACCACATGAGGACCGCCGTGAAGCCCGCGTCGCAAGCGCTCTCCGCCGCCGTTCAGGAAACCGGGACTGGTGATGAAATCGACCGAAGCTACGAAGCGCCTGGGATCGTGAGGCATAGCGATTACCACGCGGTTAGCCATGCTCGCGATATCATGAGCGCCGCCGCTGCCCACCATCCGCAGCTTAGGCTTGCGGTAGTCGCCAATCACCGTGCTGTTTAGGTTTCCGTGCCGGTCGACCTGTGCCGCCGAGAGCAGCCCCACATCGATACGCCCGGCCTGAAGATCCCCGAAAACGTCGAGACAATCTCCGATCATGGCGGTATCCGCAGTCACGCTCGGACTGCCCGTGGAGAGAGGAGCGACGGGGGGATTGGCGTCAATGGCGCCAGACTCGTAAATCAACACCAGATTCGGCGCGTGAGTTCGTTTGGCAAGCATCGCGGCCAGCGAAGGCACGCCGATGCCGACGAAACAGGTTTCGTGGTCGGCCAGTTCCAAAGCCGTTGCCAGAACCAGGTTTTCCATCTCTGTCTGAGCGCTCATCGCCGTGCCTCCACGGGGTGGTGGGCTATGCCAATCCGCTCAAGAACTCCGGGGTCCAGCGAGTTCAGATAGGCCTCGCGATCGGCAACGTTTCGGACATGGCGGTCCAGGTAGGCGGATAGCTCATTCGCGTTCCGGGAAACACGATCATAGAGGACGAAATGTTCGTCGTCGCGCGTGTAATAGCCTTCGACGTAGGAAGGGTGAGCGCCTCCGGGCACATGACAAACTGCCGCTGTCCGGTACGCGGGAACGATTGTCCTCTCGGGCGCGGCGCGGATCACCTCCCGCGAAACAATCTCTTCCACCGTGGCGATCACCACGCGGCTTGCCAGAGCGCCTTCGCGAGTGTCTCCATCGATCCCCCACATCTGCACGTTTCCGTCTTCATCGGCGCGCTGCGCATGGATGAGCGCAACCTCGGGAAGCAGCGCCGGGATCGCGCTGAGAGCTTCGCCCGTGAACGGGCAGGTTATCTTTCTCGCGTCAGCCGAGGCCTTTGGAATGTCGCCTGCCAGCAGTGCGCGGCTCGGCAGAAAGGGAACCCCGAGGCGCGCGGCGTGCAGACGCAGCAGGAGCGTGAAGTTTGTCCATTCCTCAACCCCGAGCGAGCCGGCGTCAACCGCGCGTCGAAACGAGTGGGAGATGCCGACCCCCGGATTTCCCAGGTAGCCGAAAATTAACTTCGCCACGCACCCGGCGCCAATCAGTTGGTCGAAGAGAATGTCCGTTCCGGTGCGACAAAGTGTCAGTCCCTTTCGACCCTGCCTGATCAGTTCGTGGCCGGCCGCGAAGGGAACGCAATGGCCAAACCCGCCAATGAAGATGAGTGCGCCATCCGGCACAAACCGCCGAATAGCATCGCCAAGGTTAAGCAGCTTACTCATTTTTGTGTTCAGTTCTGTGAATGCAGCGCCTGTGATTTGGAAAGCACTGTTAGTCTAGCAGGCTGCTGTTATTAGTTGTTCGGCAGCTTGCTAGTGTCGTGTCCCGGAAATATCCACCATAACTAACTTCCCCCGGAGTGTCATGTTGAGCGTAGCGAAACATCCCACGAAAACTGCCCCAACCCGCGCCGCTCTGAGCTTTTATGAAGTCCTTCGACTGCATTTCAGCTCCGCGCCGTGCTGGGATTCAGGGTTCCTTCGCTTGCGCTCAGGATTTCGGCAGGCGGCTCAGACGCCGCCTTAACGCCTCAACTTCGCTTCGCTCAGAATGACACCTCAAAAGTTATTGCGCGAGCTTCTGCGACACGTACGCCCGACCAACTTCGTGAAAGGTGTACGGCGAGAAACAGCCGGGCGCCGCGCTGAAAAATGCCATTCGACAACCCCAGACAGAACCGTCACAATAATTCGCAGTGAGTTGAACGATGCCCTTTGTCTGGCTGGTCGAATGCAAAACCTGTCTGCTGCGATTTGCCGTCAAGCCGCGTGAGCTTGTCCCGGGCAAGAGCACGGATGCAATTGTTCCCGGTACGGACGCCGGTTCCTTCGAGTGCCCGCACTGTCACGAGTCGCACCCCTACACCACCGACGATTACATTCCCGGCGAGGGCCGCATTTATCGCTGAACGCCAGTGTCGTGTCCCAGAAATTCGCTGCCTAATTTTTGAGGTGTCATTCTGAGCGAAGCGAAGAATCCCAGCACGGCGCGGAGCTGAGACGCAGCCGAAGGACTTCATAAGAGCTCAGAGCGGCGCGGGTTGGGGCAGTTTTCATGGGATGTTTCGCTACGCTCAACATGACATTCCGGGGGAGTTATGGCAGGTATTTCCGGGACACGACACTGGAGCGTGTTTCATAAATGCTTCTTTAAAGGGGCACGGCTTCAGTCATGCCGTGCAAAGCCAATAATGAAAGATGTGGGCTTTAGCCCCTGAGGGAGATAGTTTTTTCCTTTTGAAATCGATTCACGAAACACGCGCTGCGATGGCGCGGCGACCGATCTCTCAAGCAGCGAAGAGTTGCTGCACGGCCGCGAGGAAGGCTCTGGGATTGGTCGCCCTTAACGGCGTAGGCGTCTACCCAGCGCAATTCCTCTTGCGGAAGATCTACGTAGGCAGAGAACAGAAGAATCTTTACTGCGGGATTGAGACGCTTGATGGCGGCAGCGACTTGCGCTCCATTCATCCCCGGCATGGCATAGTCGAGGACGACAGCAGGGATTCGATGATGAGCGAATAACGCCAACCCTTCGCGTCCGCTGGTGGCCGTGAGCACCTCGTAACCTTGACTTTCAAGCATCATCTTGCGAACCGCCAAGCCCTTCGGTTCGTCGTCTATGCACAAAATGGCCCCGGGCCGTGGCTTTGCATTTTTGGGGGATGGTAGCGAGGACTGTACGCCGTCGGTGTTTCCACCATTGAAATCCTGGGGCAGGGTTCCTGCTGAATTAGCGGACTCCGGCGACTGCTGATTGATTTGCGCTTGCGAGAGGTGGTCCATACTGCCTGCCAGGAAAAGCGGAAAACTCTTCCTCCGATCATGGCAGGCGCGGATATCGTTGTCGGTCTGGCAACAGACAATTTGAGCAGACTATGTTTATCAGCCAATAACAGACTCAGAGCAGCCCGAGACGACTAAATTCATTCCGCACGGTGTCGATAGCACTCGCAGGCGACATGCTCAAGTTCCTGGCGGTTCTTAATGATCACGTGGCCGCGTGAGTACTCAATGAACCCCGCCTGATGCAGCATGCCTGCCGCCAGGGTAACGGTGCTTCTGGGCGCACCCAGCATCTGGCCCAGAAACTCGTGTGTGAGCTGTATGCGGTCGGACTGCACACGGTCGTGACAGGTAAGAATCCATCGCGCCAGACGCTCACTAATCGGATGTAACCGGTTGCAAGCGGCATTCTGGGCGCTTTGAATCAGATAAGCCTGCACGTACTTTTGGAGATGGCTCCGTAACTGGCCGGCGCGCTCGAATTCAGCTTTCAAAACCGTTGCATCGATGCGATAGCCGGAGCCCGCAACCTGAATGAACGTCTCCCCCGGCACCGTCCCTGCTCCCAGAAGTATGGGGAGCCCGACGACACCGTCAATTCCGATGACCCCGACCTCGACTGTGTCTCCGCCAGCCAGAGTCAACACCACGGAAGCGAGTCCAGTTTCCATGAAATATGCGTGATCGGCACGGCCATCTAGCAGTGGGGTTCGCACCGGCAGGGTGACTGGTGACAGATGCGGCTTCAGGCGGTCAAGTTCCGCTTTGGGCAATGCTGCCAATACTCGATTTTTGTACACTTTCGCGGGTGGGTTCATTGCTGCTCCTTCGCCGTGCAAACGGCATCTGGATGCGCAAATGAACCAGCCCCCGATAGGCAGGCGAACGTGCGTATGGAGATGTTACCTTTAACTGTACGCCTGATTGCGAGCTTCCCGCCTCGTAATTCAAGTCTTTTTCCACATTTAAGTTAAATAAAATCAATATTATGTCCGGTATCCGACAGATCACCACATTCTTGTGGCAGGTATCAGACAGATCGCCACATTCTTGTGTCTGGTATCAAACTAGACAACTGCGCTCTTGTGTCTGATATCATACTAAGCAACAGTGAAGGGTTTGGCACGATGTGACGAACAAAACCAATATTTGCACCCCGATTTCAGCAGGTCTTCGGATAGAAGGCAGAAGAGAAAGGCGTTCCGCAGCGCACGCGGCGGAGGGCAAGCTTGCAGCGTCGCTTGCTCACGAGATCAATAACCCTATCGAGTCGCTGCTGAATCTCCTGTATCTCATGCGGTCCGAGTCCGCGCTAACCGAGAAGGGACACAGGCTACCTGATGCTCGCTGAGGAAGAAGTGCAGCGAGTTTCCCAAATCGCTCATGCCGCGATGGAGGGTTTCAGGGTGACAGGTCCGAAGGACGCGAGTGTGCCGAACCTGGTGGGCTCCGTAGTCGACCTTTACCGGTCTCGGTTTGAAACGCGCGGTATCTCGATAGACACCCGCTATTGCGTTGACGGACATCTCCCGATCTACGCTGGTCCGCTGCGCCAAGTGCTATCCAACCTCTTGCTGAATGCCGTCGATGCCACGCCCAAAGGCGGAGCGGTGCACGTCAGGGTGTCATCGGCCCGAGAGTGGGCGGGAGAGCAGAGACACGGACTACGGTTGACGTTTGCGGATAATGGCAGCGGCATAACTGCAGAGAACCTGCAGAAGATCTTCGAGCCGTTCTTTACCACCAAGGGCTCCAACGGTAGCGGTTTAGGTCTTTCCCTGGTCAAAGATGTCGTGCAAAAGCACTGTGGTTCGCTTCACGTTCGCAGCAGCATAAGGCCGGGCCGCAGCGGCAGCATCTTCGCGATCTTCCTGCCCGCGGTATAGCCGTCGTGTCCCGGAAATACCTGCCATAACTAACTTCCCCGGAGTGTCATGTTGAGCGTAGCGAAACATCCCATGAAAACCGCCCCAACACGTGCCGCTCTGAGCATTTATGAAATCCTTCGGCTGCGTCTCAGCTCCACGCCGTGCTGGGATTCTTCGCTTCGCTCAGAATGACACCTCAAAAGTTATGGCGCCAACTTCTGGGACACTACACTAACGCCCCACGCACATATCGTTTGTGCTTCGATGTCTGTGCAGCGCGCATCACCATCAGCGCTTTTGGTTGACAGGTTTCATCGTTCCACATCACGGGACAAGGGGCTGTCAGCGGTGGCAAGCTCCTCCAGGATGCGCCGCCTCTCGGCTGGATCGGTGACGCTGCGCAGCACTTCTTCTCTGCGGCGCGCAACCTGGTCGAGCCAGACGCCGTACTCTTCGCCGAACTGGGCTTCGAGCTTCTGGCGAAGCCGGCGCGCGAAGGCCGGGCTTACCCCAGACGTTGAGATCGCAATCTGCAAAGCGCCTCGCCGCACCACAGCGGGATAAAAAAAATCACAGTGCTCGGGATCGTCCACCACATTGCAGAGAACTCCGCGGCGGCGGGCTTCATCATGAATCCGATGATTGACTTCAGCCGACGACGTGGCAGCCACAATCAGAAAAGCGCCGTCAAGGTCGTCGGGCTCAAACTGTCGTTGGCTGTAGTCGATTAGCCCCTCCCGAGCCCATTGCTGGACCATGGGCGTTGCGGTCGGCGCCAGCACCACGAGTTTGGCCTTGGTGGCAAGCAGACCTTGGATTTTGCCTTCGCCGATGGTTCCGGCCCCCACTACGACACACCTGCGTCCGGCCAGGTCCAGCATCATCGGAAACAACTGCCGTTGCTCGGGCTTGTCGCTCATCAGTGGCCTTTCTGGCGGCGGCGCAAAAGGCCCGTCCGCCGGCTACTCTCCAGCATTACTCGGAAACGGCTTTCTCGGCCAGCGGAGGCGCCAAGCCGAGGTAGGCGACCGCTCGCGCCAGCGACTCCTTCAATGGTAAATCGGTGTTGACCGTGAGATGTTCGAAGGCGATCGGCTCAAAGTTCGCCTGGATGCGCTTGTAAAGTCTGAAAGATCGGTTCCGCGCCAGGTGACCGGCGTGTTTCAGCCGGCGTCGGGCGACTTCGTCGGAACACGTACAGTGGAGAATTCGCCACGGCACCGCCAGACGCTCGGCCACGTCGATGGCGGCCTGAAGCTGGTATTTACGGGAGAAAGTCCGGCCATCGAGATAGACGTGCAACGACTGGTTCGCTCGCAGAAGGTATTCGGCGGCGGCAAGCATCATGGAGCCGCAGAGATCGTCCTGCTGGCGTGAGTAGTCGGTGTGCGCCGGGCCAAAAACCGCGTGCCGGATGACATCCTTATTCAGCACCGCGCCGGGGACATACGCCGCCAGTGCATGGCACAATGTGCTCTTGCCCGTGCCCGGCAAACCGGAAAAAATCACCAGCATCGAATCACCCTGAACGTACAAACAAATGCGAACGGCCGTTGGCGGCGCCGTCGATAAGAGCAGTTTCAGTGTAAGTGTATCTCGCTTGAACCGGATTCGCGGAAGGCATGCCTCGCAACAGGCCGGCATCGCGCTCAGGGGTGCTTGTAATAAGAGCCTTGGTTTGCGCACCGTGAATCGCGCGGCGGTCGTCAGGTTACTGGGCGGGTTACTCATAGTTACTTCCGTGACTTTACAGCGGTTGCCCGCCCGTCGAATATACAGCTGGAGGCAGTTCTTGGGGGAGGGCTGCCAGGCGCCGGAGACTTAGGTCGATGGCGCTTTTTGCTGCCTTTTTGCTTTTCTGGTTTGCGATCCGGCACGGGCTTCCGGCCCAGGCATTCTTGAGTTACTTTCGAGCGGGGTTCCCAGCGTCTTTTCAAGTCAAGTTCCTGGCCGCGCCATCGCCCGGCGGCCGAGCCGTCGACCGTCACCGGGAAGTCACTGCTCAATTGCAGCGGAAAGCGTTAATCTGCAAATCAAGCTTCGACCGCCTTGTCGTAGGCCCGCGTTGGGAAGGTGTTCCGGGTGTTTCGCGTCGTTCTTTGGCCTGCGGCATCGAATGAAGTGGTAGGATACTGAGTTCCGCGTTTGCGGGCGATTTCTCAGTTGGGAGGAAGAATGGCTAGTGACGCAATTTTCGAGGTGACCGACTCAAATTTCGACCAGGAAGTGCTCAAGTCGGACCAGCCTGTGATGGTCGATTTCTGGGCTACCTGGTGTGGTCCATGCCGCGCCTTGGCGCCACTTGTCGAGGAAATTGCCAAGTCGTATCAAGGCAAAATCAGAGTTGCCAAAATGGATGTCGATAAAAACATGGCAACTCCGCAGCGCTATGGCGTGCGCGGCATTCCAACGCTGCTGATTTTCAGGGGTGGCCAGGTGCGCGAACAGATTGTGGGCTATGTCCCAAAGGAAACGATTCAGAAGGCGCTCGACAAGAATCTGGTGGTCACCTAGAGGCCGGCCGCAACGGTCGTCACATCACATCCAAATGACAAAAACAGCCCGGCTAGCTCCGGGCTGTTTGGTTGGTCTCCACCCGCTTTATCGCCAAATTTCAGTATTTCCGCAGAACTCCGATGACGCGCCCTTGCACCTGTACCTGCGCGGCCGGGACGATAATCGGCTGCATATTCGCATTCGCGGGCTGAAGCCGTATCTGCTCGCCTTCACGATAGAGGCGCTTCAGAGTGGTTTCCGAATCCCCAACCAGCGCAACCACGATTTCTCCATCGCTTGCCGATGGAACCTTTTCGACCAGCACATAATCGCCGTCGACGATGTGCTCGTCCTGCATGGAGTCGCCGGTCACCTGCAACACGAAGACATCGCGTGAGCGCGTCAGGTCCGTGAGCGAAATGGTTCCCGGATTCTCCAGTTGTTCCACCGGACGCCCTGCCGCAATCCGCCCCACCAGCGGCAGTTCCAGTGCGGCCGCCACGGGCGGTTTCGCCCGGGTTTTTGCCGGCAGCAAGTCAATTGACCGGCTGCGATTGAAGTCCCGCTTCAGCAGACCCTTTTCTTCGAGGTTGCAGATGTGTTTGTGAACCGTCGCCAGAGAACTGAGCCCCAAGCCGGCACCGATCTCTTCAAACGATGGGGAGTATCGTTGGCGCGCCACAAAGTCTGCAATGAAGTCATACACCTGCCGCTGCCGCTTCGTCAGAGCCATCTTCTTCCGTCCTGAAGGTCAATATGGCGAATAAAAAGCGAAGTGTCAAGCACAAAAGAATGAGACAGGCATGTACCATCCAGCCTCGCGGCACCGGAACTGACGTTACCTGCTCCTGTGGCCGGATACGTGTTTAACTTGGTTCCACAGTAAATCTGTCATTGCAGGTCCGTATGCTGGGAATTCAACATTTCGGTGAGTCTTCCGCGGATATCTCCAAGTGCGTGCAAAAGGCTGAGAAAGCCCTGCAAAGGGGCAGGCTGAAGGCAGCTCTGAGCCAGTATCTCAGGGTGCTTCGGCTTGATCCGGCCAACGCGGGAGCGAAGGAATCAGTCGCCGAGGTTTATGCCTCTCTGAATCAACCCGCCCTTGCCGCCGAGCAGTTGAGCGAGGTGTTTCATTTCTATGCGGCAAAGTCAAACCTGTCGAAAGCCACTCTGATTTATAAGCGCCTGGGCCGCTTGCGCCCTGCGCTTCCGGAAGAGGCCCTGCTGTTCGCCCAACTCAGCGAGCAGACAAACCAGCGTGAAGCGGTACTCGCTTACGAAGCCGCGCTCAACGGTTATCGAACATTGCGGCGCGACCATGAGATCTTCCAGATTCTGGAACGCCTGACCAAACTCGACCCGACCGCCGAGCGCTTCCAGCAGCTTGCCGACGCGGCCATCAAGCAGGGTCGCACGCGGGAGGCTGCCGTCGCATACACCGGAGTGGCGCTCGAGTTTCAGCGCCATGGAGTCGACGGCTCCGGTCAATTTGCCAAGGCTTACGAACTCGATCCAGGGAATGCGGGTGCTGCGCTCGGCCATGGCGCCGCGCTGCTGGAGACGGATGCCGCGCAAGCGGTGCGAATTCTGGAGCCGCTGGCGAACTATCCCTCCAGTCCGGCCGAGGCGCGCGAGCCTTACGGCATTGCGTTGATGCGCGCAGGTCGTCCGATGGAGGCCGAGCCTTACGTTTGGGAGCTTTTCCAGCGCGATCCCCGCAATTGGCTGGAGAAGGTGGTCGAACTGATCGGCCACACGATCGATGACGGCCATGAGGAGTATGCTGTCGATCTCTCGCTGCGGCTGGAGGAGTTTCAGCGACGGGTTGGAATGCGGCGCGAGTTCGTCGCGCTTACCAAGCGAATGGCCGGCATGAGGCGATCCGGGGCCAATTTTCCTGGAGTACCTTGCGACTTTGTACGATTCCGCCAATCATGAGACCGACCTGACAGCGACCCTGGCGAAACTTTTCGATCACTATATGTTGACGGGAGATTTCGAGCGCGCGACGGGCGCCCTGGAACGCGCCGTCGAGGTCGACGCCTACGAGGGAGGGCACCAGGCGCGTCTGGAGAGCCTGCGCGGCAAGGTCGATTCAGAGCGGCTGGGCGGCCTGCACCATCGTCTGGCCGGAATCAGAACTGCGACGGCGATCCAGGAAGAGAACCCGCCTGCAGCGAATCGTCTTGAGGTGCTGGAAGACCTGATGGTTGAGGTCGAGCTCTTCTATCGCTACTCGCTCACGGCGCGTGCCGGCGGCGTGCTGGCGAAGATACGGGAAATGTTCCCATACGAGGAGGAGCACAACGAGCGCCTTCGTGAACTTTGCCTCGCGCTTGGCGTTAAGCCGCGGGGTGCGCCGGCTGTGGTCGTTCCGGCAGCGGCCAACATTCTGCCTCAGGCATACGGACTGCTCAAACGCTCATCCTATATCGAAGTATTGCTCGCCGAAGTCGCACGCGCAAAGGCGCAGAAAAGTCCGCTGACGATCTTACTGATGGAATTCGCCCCCCCGAATTCCGCGCATGATGACCCTCGCGCCTGGCAGGAACTCATGCAAAATGTCGCGGAAACGCTATGCGCGCACTTGCGGCACAGTGATCTGGCTGTCCGCTATGGACCGGCGCAAATTGCCGTTCTGCTGGCAAGCACTCCCGAGAAAGACGCATCGCTCGTGATCGACGACTTAAGGCGGGCCCTGAAGAAAACCTCTGGCGACAACGCCCCGGTGCTGACCGTCGGCGTAGCTGAGGCCAATCTCGACGCGCTGTTCGATGCCGCGGACATCGCGACCGAAGTGATCAATCGTGTCGAGGACGCGCTGGAACAAGCAAAATCCGGCGAAGCGGGAGCGGCGTTCGCGCTCGCCTATTCAGCCCCGACTCTCCGCCTCGCCTGATTCCTGCCGGCACTGATTGCCATTTCCCGGAGGCTGCTGTTAGACTCTGCTGGTTTCGTCCGCTGGGGTGGGCGAAAGCATTTGAGTCTTCCTGTTTCTTACAGTTCTGTCCAAAAGCCTTGATCGCCCGGCACGCGTCTGGTGATCACGTTGCATTACGAACCGGCAATCTGGAGAGCACACATGGAGATCAATAAAGTTGGAGTCATCGGTTGCGGACTCATGGGCAGCGGCATTGCGCAGGTAGCTGCCACGGCCGGCTTCGACGTGGTTGTGCTCGAGGCTGAGCAGCGTTTTCTCGACAAAGGCTTCGCCGGGATCGGAAAGTCGCTGGCCAAGTTTGCCGAGAAGGGAACTATCACGGAGAGTCCCGAAATCGTGCGCGCCCGCATCAAGGGCACGTTGAAGGCCGACGATCTCGCCCACTCCGATATTGTCATCGAAGCGATCATTGAGAACGTCGGATGAGAAGAAGAAGATGTTTGCCCGGCTCGATCAGATCGTGCGGCACGATGCGATCCTGGCGACGAACACGTCATCGATTTCGGTGACCGAGGTCATGACCGCCGCGACGCGCCCCGAGCGATTCATCGGGATGCATTTCTTTAATCCCGTGCCGCTGATGAAGCTGGTCGAGGTCATCCGCACGATTGCTACCGACCCAAAAGTAATGGATGCGGTCGTCGCCTTCGCGGAGAAGTTGGGAAAGGTTCCGGTGCGCACCAGCGACAAGACCGGCTTTATCGTGAACCGCCTGCTTGTACCCTACATGCTCGATGCGATTCGGGCGTACGAGGAGGGTGTAGGCTCGATCAGCGATATCGATCTTGCGATGAAGTTTGGCTGCGGCTATCCGATGGGACCGTTCACGTTGCTGGATTTTGTCGGGCTCGACACTACCTACTACATTGCCCACGTGATGTTCGACGAGTTCAAGGAACGCCGATTCGCCGCGCCGGCGCTGCTCAAGCGGATGGTGCTGGCGGGATGGTACGGTAAAAAGAGCGGCAAGGGTTTCTACGACTGGTCTAACGCCGAGAAGCCGGAGCCCCAGGACGCGGCGCTCAGGGGAGAGCCGGCTAAAGTGCAAGGAGCATAAACATGTCAGTGACTGGAGTCGCTGTGCGGTATGAAAACATCAGGGTCGAAAAGAAGAACCAGATCGCCTACGTCACCGTTGCGCGTCCCAAGGTGCTCAATGCGCTCAGCATCGCCACCCTTGAAGAGTTGCGGAAGGCTTTTCACGACCTGAAGAATGATTCCGAAGTGCGCGTTGCGATCATCACCGGCGAGGGCGAAAAGGCATTTGTCGCCGGGGCGGATATTCAGGAGTTGACCGCCGAAACGCCGGTCACGGGCAAAGAGTACAGCCGGCGCGGTCACGCCGTTTTCGAACTCATCGAAAATCTTGGCAAGCCGGTGATCGCCGCGGTCAATGGCTTTGCCCTTGGTGGAGGATGCGAACTGGCCATGGCCTGTACGATTCGCCTCGCTACTCCCAATGCCAAGTTCGGCCAGCCGGAAGTTAAGCTTGGCATCATCCCGGGATTCAACGGCACGCAGCGTCTGCCTCGGATTGTCGGCAAGGGTTTGGCGATGCAGATGCTTTTGACCGGCGACATGATTTCCGCGGAGGAGGCGCACCGCATCGGTCTCGTCAACGAGATTGTCGCGGCGGGTGAGTTGATGGACAGGGCTGAAGCGATTGCGAGAAAGATAATCGCAAATGCTCCACTCTCGGTGCGCTATGCAATGGAGGCGGTCAACAAAGGACTGGAAGTGAGCACGCAGGAAGGGGCGGTTATTGAGGCCGGGCTATTCGGAATTCTGTGCGCAACCGAGGACAAAGCTGAAGGCATGCGCGCTTTTCTGGAGAAACGCCCGGCGCAGTTCAAGGGTAAGTAGCGGCGGCCCGGCCATAATTCTTTTCTGTGCGCCAACTTGCGTCTGCTCGAGGGATAGTGGCGACGATTTCCGTCCCGGTGTGGTAAAACAATCCTCGGTACTCCAATGATTAAGTCAATTCATCATCTACTGCTGTCCGCCAACGCTGAGGATTATCGCGCACTGGTAGCGTTTTTAGAGGCGCTTGGGTTCGAGCGTGGCGAAACCTGGGAACGTCCCCGCAGTCGCGGCATCAAGTTGCAAGCTCCCGAGTCGGGCCTCGAGATCGGCATGGGCGAAGGCTTTCCGGATGCGGAGTTGATCCTTGAAGTCGATAACGCCGACATCATCTATGAACAGGTGCATCGCCTCGGATGCACCGTGGTTCACGAGATTGCCGATTGCGACTGGGGCGCGCGCATGTTCACCGTCGAACTCCCCAAGGGCCATGGGCGGCTCGCGGTTTTCTCGTACAAGGAAGATTGGCGTCAGCCGGTGAAGCAGGGTTCGCTCAACGCCACAGGTCTTCGCTTCGGCGCCGTCGTAAGCCGGTTCAACTCCTTTATCACCGAGCGTTTGCTGGCAGGCGCGCTCGACGCCTTGCGGATGTCCGGAGCCAAGAACGAGGATATCGAGGTCGTGCGCGTTCCCGGTGCGTTCGAGATTCCAGCCGCGGCACGCATGCTGGCGCAGACAGGCCGCTTCGATGCGCTGGTTTGTCTTGGTTGCCTGCTCCGTGGAGACACGTATCACTATGAAGCGATCGCGAATGAAACGACGCGCGGGGTCGGCCAGGCGATGCAGGAGACCAATGTCCCGATGGGGTTCGGCGTGTTGACCTGCGATACTCTGGAACAGGCAATCGATCGCGCCGGGCTCAAGGCCGGCAACAAGGGTATTGAGGCGGCACTGGCCGCCATTGAAATGGCGAACTTACGAAAGCTGGCTGCCGGGAAGCTTCGCTGAGTCGTTTGCGTCGTCGGCAAATATTCCAGGAAGAACTAAGCGCCGTCCAGGAGATCATGGGTACTCGAAGAAAATCACGCGAGCTTGCATTGCAAATGTTGTTCCAGTCAGACATGGGCCATCAGAGTGTGGACCAGGTCGAGCGCACTTTCTGGGCGGAGCGCAGCGATCTTGAGGACAGCATTCGCGGCTTCGCCGGCGACCTGTTCCGTTTTGCCATGGATCGTTGCGAGCAGATCGACAACATGATCGAGCAGCACACCGAACACTGGCGCATGGAGCGCATGGCTGCCGTCGATCGCAACATTTTGCGTGCGGGGGTGGCGGAGTTCCTTTGTTTTCCGAAAACGCCGAAACCCGTTGTTATTAACGAAGCATTGGAAATCGCCCGCCGATTTTCATCGCCGGAGTCGGTGCAGTTCATTAACGGCGTGCTGGACAGTGTCGCCAAGGAACTCAACACAACGCCCTGAAAAGGCCATCGTCATCCAGCGTTCACTTCAATTTTTTGATTTGAGGGAATCATGCAATGGTCCGATGAAGCGACGGAGATCCTCGCCGAATTGTTGCGCTGCCTTCCGACAACCGTTCGCGACGCCGTCGAGGAGAAGGCCGGCCCCAGAGCCGAAGCCATAGCCGAAGAAATGGGCGAGGAAGAGATCGCGATGGAAACCGCGGTTCGCGCCCTGGTGGAATCGACGCCCGAGAGGATGAAGCCCAAACTGCGCGAAGGGTTGACCTATCACGGTCTCGACATGGATGATTTCGAAGCAGACCTTTAACAGGCTGCTGAAAAACTCGTCCTCGTGTCATCCTGAGGTTGCGCCGGTGTTGCGCGACCGAAAGATCTACTTAATTTTCAGCACGCGCAAACAGCAGTGACATCCCCTTGCAACATGACAACCTACCGGTTGCGAATGGCGACCAGATTGGGCAGCGCGGCCGTTGTACCATCTGCCTGCAAAAGCCCGCTAATGCTGAACGTGCTGTCCCCGCTCACAGTTATCTTGTGTATCAACTTATCGCTGCCGCCGACAAGGAATAGGCCGCTACTGGCGGGAACGTCGCCCTTAAACAACAAGCCTGTGGCCAGGTCCTGGAGCGTGGCGCTGTTCGCCAAGGTGATGGTCGACGCCGTCAGCGAATTCAAAGTGGCAAGATTAACCAGAACGACGTTGCCGCTAGTGCTGCTGAGCACGGCGATCTTGCTGTCTGGCGTCACCAGGAACTGATTTACCGCCGTGGCACCCAGCGCAAGAGGTTGCTGCGTCATGGATTCAATGCCGCTCAGGGTCGGTGGACATCCGACGAACGGCGCCTGCGGGTTGGTCAGTGTTACAACGTCGATGTTAGGCGGGTCCAACGCCAGGATTCCTGACCCGTTGGGCAAGGCGCGGACGTTCGTAGGAGCGGTGCCTGTTTGCACGTCGACGATACCGTTGTTCAAGTCGGGGCCACTTGCCGTGGAAACAGATGCGACATTTTGTTGCCCGACCAAGCAGGTTGCGCGGGCTGTGATGCTCGCCGTTGAAGTGTCGCCGGCAAGATACACAAACGGTCCACCCGCCAGGAATGCAAGGTCGTTAACCGGGCTATTGACGGTGAAGGAAGTGGAGCCAAAAGGGGTGCCAGCAGTGCTCATGGTGAAGACATAGATGCGACTTCCCACCGCGACCCACAGGTATCGAGAGTCGATGGAGAAATCGGCGGCGGTCGCAGTTCCTGCGACCGGGAAAGTGGCCGCCAATGCGCTCGTGCTGAGATTGATGATGCCGATCGAGTTTTGAATTTGACCCGCAACCTGTCCGAATACCGCCGCCAGCGAACCATCCGGCGATATGCCCAGCACGGTTCCATCGAATGGGAGCGTTGTAAAGGTTGGGGTGGGTGTGACCGTCGGGTCGAATGCGATCACGCCATTCGCCGATCCGAGCACGGCTCTTGTCCCCTGCCTGTTGAACAGGAATGAGTTCGGCGCGGCAGGAAGTTGATACGCCGCGAGCGCTGTGCCCGACGCCACGTCTACAGCCAACATTCCTGTACTTTGCGAACTGGCAATGTATGCCGCGGCGACGTTGGTCCCTGCATCGGTGGTAACGAGTGGATTGCTGTACACCGGAAAAAGGTTCTTGTTGCAGCTCGGCGGCGTGCAAGAGGCCACCAGCAGTGCAACTCCGCTCTTAACCGGGCTGGCGGTAGCGGTCGCCAAAGGCACGGTCTGGCTGGTGGTGACGCCGTTCAGTGTCGTCTTCACCGTTTGTGTCTGCGCCGCGGCGGCCACCGTGTAGAGGTCCGTACTCAGCCAACTCAGGTTGGGATAGTTGAGCGCCAAGGTGGTCGAGGTCAGGGCGGGGTGGGTGATGGTCGCGCCGGTTGAATCGGTGACCGCAGCCGAGAGGGCTTGCGAACCACTGATTGTGAACGGGCCAAGGCCGCCATTGGCTGCGTTCGTTGCTGTCAGCATTATCGAGTTGACGGGGCAGGTCGTAAATGGCACTGCGGGACTGTTGACGCCGGCGGTCGAGGCAAAAATGTTCGCCTGCCCCGGACCGATAGGCGTAACCGTCCCGGCGGTCGAAGTTCCGCTGGTGTCGACGGTGGCGATCGTGGTGTCGCTGCTTGACCATTGGAATGGATTGACGCTGGTGTTCCCTGCGGTCAAATCGGTGGTGATGTCGCACGGCGCGGCCGACTTAGGCGGAATGCAAACGGTGGGATCGTTGCTCTTGGCAGTGGCCACGAATTTCGGGAATTGCGCTGCGCTGGCCGCTAACGATGTGCAACCTGGGACGCTGGTAATCACTACGCTGTCCACTTGTTCATGCACGTAGGCTTGAACGGTCTTGACGATAGTCTGCGCGGTAACGGTAATGGTTGCGGTCGCGGGTACGAGGTTCGCAGGCTTGCTGCAGGTCTGGAAGTTGGCGTCCCAAGTACCGCCGCAGACCGTACCGTCGGGAGCGATGGAGACCGCCGCTGTATTACTGGAAGCGAACGTAAAGCCGGTGCTCACGACCACATTGCTGCTACTGACGGCCGATGGCGTCAGGAGCAGTTTCTGGCCATAAGCCACTGAAATCGGTGAAGGGGTCAGCGTGATGCTGGCAACTTTTGCACTAGAACTCCCGCAGCCTGGCAAAATTGAGGCAACGCAGGAAAGCAGGAGAGCCAAAAAGGCAAATGTCGTTCGCGACTGCGGCATGCATCCTCCCCGCACTGGTTCCGTGCGGTTTGTTTTACACTGGATGAGCCAGTGTAGTGTCTGGCGAAGGTGTTCCGCAAGCCGAAGGGTGCTTGTTTCTGTCCAGGTTGAACTCGTTGCTGCGGCAACCGAGTGCAGGCCGCGCCGCGATCACGAGGATGCGCCGGCCGGGGGATGAAAACCCGCTGCCGCGCAATTATTATCCAGCACGGCTTTTGAGCCATGCCCCAGGGTGGTGGTAGAATTCTTTATCGCGCTTCGGGAGCAGGCACGGTTGACGGCTTTGTCGTGAGTTGCTATAGTGAATTGGTTCTGCGAGTTTGATTGGCTTGCCTGTAGCGGTTCTGGTTGAGCTGTAGAAGTCATGGCCCATGACGCGCTTGCCGCGTCGGTAGAAAAGGGCTCCCTCGCTGAAACGGTCTGCGCTGCCTTTCGCCCTATGCGAAGGGGTATGCAGGTCAAGGCTGCGAAACGGAGTATCGGCCCCCTGGTATGCCGCGGTTGTTTGCGGTGGGGATTGGTCTAGGTGCCACCGTCGCTAGCTCGTAAATCTTAAGGAAACTCCACATTCTCCGCATTGCGGAGAAGTATGACCGGGCTCAAGGGCCAGGTCAGCCCGGATGGTTGTGAACCTCAACAGACGCAGAACGGCGTCTGCCAAGGACCCGGACGCAGAAGCGCGAAAGCCAGCGGGGCGACGCGCGCGTTCTGATGGCGCGCATTGCGCGCCGGATACAAGGAGCTGCAAGAGTGCCTACGTTTAATCAATTGGTCCGCCAGGGTCGCACGGCGCCGCGGTATAAGACGGCGAGCCCTGCTCTCCAGGCCTGCCCGCAGAAGCGCGGCGTGTGCACTCGCGTGTACACCCAGACGCCCAAGAAGCCGAATTCGGCTCTGCGCAAAGTTGCTCGTGTTCGTTTGACCAACGGGATCGAGGTCACGACCTATATTCCCGGCGTCGGTCACAACCTTCAGGAGCACTCGATTGTGCTGATCCGCGGCGGCCGCGTAAAGGATTTGCCGGGGGTTCGCTATCACGTTATCCGCGGTACGCTCGACTCGGTTGGCGTGGCCAATCGCAAACAGTCGCGGTCCAAGTATGGGGCGAAGCGTCCCAAGTGACACTGTTTCGCGGCGTCTGAGCCGCGAGGCGTCGTCCCGAGCGCAGCACGGGATGTGTGTTAGACGTTCAGTAATCGGCGTTATCGCCGGTGAAGCAGCGAAAGAGAGTTTTTAGGATGCCTAGAAAAGGACATGTTCCGAAGCGTGAACCGATACCCGATCCGGTTTACAACTCCACGCTGGCCAATAAGTTTGTCAACTCCATGATGTGGGGTGGCAAGAAGAGCACGGCGCAGGGAATCTTTTACAAGTCCCTGGAAAACCTCCAGCAGAAGGGTGGCGACGAAGCCCTGAAGTTGTTCAAGAAGGCGGTTGAGAACGTGAAGCCGCTGCTGGAAGTCAAGACCCGCCGCGTCGGCGGCGCGAACTACCAGGTGCCCATCGAGGTGAATCCCGACCGGCGCACCTCGTTGGCTATTCGCTGGCTGCTGACCTACGCGCGCGGGCGCGCGGAAAAGGGCATGGTCGACAAGCTGACCAACGAACTGCTGGATGCGGCCAACGGCAAAGGCGCAGCCATCAAGAAGAAGGAAGACGTCCACCGCATGGCCGAGGCCAACAAGGCCTTCGCTCACTACCGCTGGTAACAGCGATACCGCCATTGCGGGCGGAGCGGCGCTTAAACCAGCGCGGGCCTATGTCCCGCGCAATGACAAGTAAGTAAGGATTAGAAGTTTTGGCAAGACAGGTTCCATTAGAGCGTTGCAGGAATATCGGCATCATGGCGCACATCGATGCCGGTAAGACTACGACTACCGAGCGCGTCCTCTTCTATACGGGTCGCACGCACCGTATTGGCGAAGTGCATGAAGGCACGGCGACCATGGATTGGATGGCGCAGGAGCAGGAGCGCGGCATCACGATTACCTCCGCCGCCACGACCTGTTCCTGGCGCGACTACCTCATCAATATCATCGACACGCCGGGGCATGTGGACTTCACCGCCGAGGTGGAGCGTTCGTTGCGTGTGCTCGATGGAGCAGTCGCCGTATTCGATGCCGTACACGGGGTCGAGCCGCAGTCGGAAACCGTCTGGCGCCAAGCCGATAAATACGGCGTGCCGCGCGTTTGCTTCATCAACAAAATGGATAAGATGGGCGCCGATTTCGAGCACGCTATCGACACGATTCGCAAGCGCCTCAACGCCCGTCCAGTGGCGATCCAATATCCGATAGGGCACGAAGACAAATTCAAGGGCTGCATCGATCTGTTTGCCATGAAGGCCATCTTCTGGCACGACGAGACCCTCGGCGCGGAGTATTCGATCGAGGAGATTCCGGCTGAGTTGAAGAAGAAGGCGCAGGCTTATCATCAACTCCTGGTCGAAGCCGTCGTGGAAAACGATGACGGCGAAGCCCTGATGAAAAAGTATGTCGAGGGTGAGGAGATCGGCGCGGAAGAGCTGAAGGCTTCGCTTCGCAAGAGCGTCATCGGCCTGAAACTTTTCCCGGTCATTTGCGGCACGGCATTCAAGAACAAGGGCGTGCAGCCGCTGCTGGATTCGGTTGTCGATTTTCTGCCTTCGCCGCTCGACGTTCCTCCGGTTACGTGCAAGAACCCGGACACGGGTGAGGAAGAGATTCGCAAGCCGGACGACCAAGCGCCCTTCGCGGCGCTGGTTTTCAAGATCATGACCGACCCCTTTGTCGGCCAGTTGGCCTTCATCCGTGCCTATTCGGGCACACTGAAGAGCGGCGACAGCGTTTATAACCCGCGTAAGCAGCGGAGTGAGCGCATCGGACGCCTGCTGCGCATGCATGCCAACAAGCGCGAGGAGATTTCAGAAGTTCTGGCCGGAGACATCTGCGCCTGCGTCGGTCTGAAGAACGTGACGACCGGCGACACCATCTCCGACGAAAAGCACCCGATCGTGCTGGAATCGATTGAGTTCCCCGAGCCGGTGATCGCTGTTGCCGTGGAGCCCAAGACCAAGAGCGACCAGGAGAAGATGTCGATTGCGCTCAGCAAGCTGGCGCAGGAAGATCCAACCTTCCGGGTTACGACCGATCAGGACAGTGGCCAGACGATCATCAGCGGCATGGGCGAACTGCACCTGGAGATCATCATCGACCGCATGATGCGCGAATTCAGCGTGGAAGCCAACGTCGGCAAACCGCAGGTCGCTTATCGCGAGACCATCCGCAAGAAGGCCGAAGCCGAGGGCAAGTACATTCGGCAGACCGGCGGCAGCGGGCAATACGGCCACGTCAAGCTTCGTATCGAACCGAGCGGCACCGGCAAGGGCTTCGTATTTGAAAACGATGTCGTCGGCGGGTCGGTTCCGAAGGAATACATCAAGCCGGTTGAGTCGGGAATCAAGGAAGCGATGGAGGGCGGCGTCCTGGCGGGCTATCCGATGGTCGACATCAAAGCAACGCTCTATGACGGCAGCTACCACGAAGTCGACTCGAACGAACTGGCGTTTAAGATTGCTGCTTCGATGGGCTTCAAAGAGGCTGCCCGCAAGGCCAGCCCGGTTCTGCTGGAGCCGGTGATGTCGGTCGAAGTCGTCGTGCCCATGGAGTATATGGGTACCGTGATCGGCGACCTGAACAGCCGCCGCGGACGCATCGAGGGCATCGAGCACCGTGCCGGCTCCGAGGTTGTCAAGTCGATGGTGCCGCTGGCTGAAATGTTCGGCTATGCCACACAAATGCGCTCGAACACGCAGGGGCGGGCAACGTTTTCCATGCACTTCTCGCGCTACGAAGAGGCGCCGCGCGCGGTGGCCGAGGAGATCGTGGCCAAGGTGCAGGGCAGGGTTTCGACGCGATAGTTCAGTTTGGTGGGATGCTCAGGCGCATTCCTGGTAATAGTGCTTCACAAAGTTTTTCGGTGCGAGCCGAAGCCGGCTCGCCGGTGAATTGAGGAGCTTTGAGCAATGGCGAAAGAGAAATTTGACCGCAGCAAGCCGCACGTAAACGTTGGGACGATTGGCCACATTGATCACGGCAAGACGACGCTGACGGCGGCGATCACGAAGGTATTGCAGAAGCACAACCCGAAGATCGTATTCCGCTCGTTCGACTCGATCGACAATGCGCCGGAAGAGCGCGAGCGCGGGATCACGATTGCGACGGCGCACGTGGAGTATGAGACGGCGAACCGTCATTACGCGCACGTGGATTGTCCTGGTCACGCCGACTACATCAAGAACATGATCACCGGAGCGGCGCAGATGGACGGAGCGATTCTGGTGGTGGCGGCGACCGACGGGCCGATGCCGCAGACCAAGGAGCACGTGCTGCTGGCGCGGCAGGTGGGCGTTCCGTGCGTGGTGGTGTTTTTGAACAAGTGCGACGCGGTGGACGACGCCGAGCTGCTGGATCTGGTGGAGCTGGAAGTACGCGAGCTGCTGACGGGTTACGGCTTTCCGGGGAACGATCTGCCGGTAATCCGGGGCAGCGCCCTGGGCGCGCTGAACGGCGAGGCGGCGTGGGAGGCGAAGATCGACGAGCTGATGGATGCGGTGGACAAGTACGTGCCGCTGCCGGAGCGCTCAGTTGACAAGCCGTTCCTGATGCCGATTGAAGATATTTTCTCGATTCAGGGTCGCGGCACAGTGGTGACCGGACGAATCGAGCGCGGCAAGGTAAAGGTGGGCGAAGAAGCCGAGATTGTGGGCTTCCGTGATACGCGCAAGACGGTGGTGACCGGCGTCGAAATGTTCAAGAAGCAGTTGGACGAGGGCATGGCCGGAGACAATGCCGGGATGCTGCTGCGCGGGATTGCGAAAGAAGACGTGGAGCGCGGGATGGTATTGGCGAAGCCGGGCTCGATCACGCCGCACACCAAGTTCAAGGGCGAAGTGTACGTGTTGTCGAAGGAAGAAGGCGGGCGGCACACGCCGTTTTTCAACGGGTATCGGCCGCAGTTCTACTTCCGGACGACGGACGTGACGGGCGTGGCGCATCTGCCGGAAGGCACGGAGATGGTGATGCCTGGAGACAATGTGACGATGGAGATCGAGCTGATCACGCCGGTAGCGATGGAGAAGGGTTTGCGCTTTGCCATCCGCGAAGGCGGCCGCACGGTCGGCGCCGGCACCATCACGGAAATCGTTGCGTAGGAATTTCTGAGTGGGCGGGATAACGCTTCCCGCTCGAGAGGTTAGGCATCCGGCGAAAGGCCGGCCAGGGAAAGATGGACGGGCGTGAAGATCGAGCGCCGGTCCAGCGAAGCAGGGCAGTGAACTTGCCGAGCCCTGGTAAAACGATCTTTTGAGAGATACCACTGTGATTGGTAAAGAGCGAATTCGGATCCGATTGAAAGCGTACGACTACCGCATTCTGGATCAGTCGACGGGCGAAATTGTCGAGACGGCGCGTCGCACAGGCGCACAGATTGCCGGACCGATCCCGTTGCCGACGGTCAAGAATAAATACACGGTTTTGCGCTCACCGCACGTCGACAAAAAATCGCGCGAACAATTTGAGATCCGCACTCACAAGCGTTTGCTCGACATACTTGAGCCGACTCAGCAGACGGTTGACGCGCTGATGAAGCTGGATTTGCCGGCCGGGGTCGATGTCGAGATCAAGGCGTACGGCAAGGAACATAAATAGCCGGGCATAGCGAGCTTGCTCGCTGAAGCCCGGGATGCCGGCAGCGTTCTCTGGAAACCTGAGCGCTGGGGCGGCACCTACAGTGCCAGCGGTGGTAGCGCAGGCATGATGAGGAGAAAAGACAAATGCCACTGAATGGAATTCTTGGGAAGAAGATCGGGATGACCCAGTTGTTCGACAGCAAGGGCGAGGTTCGTCCCGTGACCATACTGCAAGCCGGTCCGTGCGTCGTGACGCAGTTGAAGACAGCCACGCGCGATGGTTATGCGGCGGCCCAGATCGGGTTGATTGAGTTCGTCAAAGAGTCACGGCTTACTCAGCCGATGAAGGGTCATCTGGGGAAGAACAGCCTGCCGCCGGTGAAGTTTCTGCGGGAGGTTGGGATTATCGCCGACGCAGTCGGCACGGCTGACCAACCGGCCGGAAGCGATGGCGTGAAGGTCGGCGACAAGGTGCTGGTCGACCTGTTCGAAAGCGAAAAGTTCGTGGACGTTTTGGGCACCAGCAAAGGCCGAGGCTTCGCGGGCGTCGTTCGCCGGCACGGCTTCGCCGGCGGGCCTGGGGCTCACGGACACATGTTCCAGGTGCAGGGCTCCATTGGCGCTTCGTCGTACCCGTCCCGCGTGTTCAAAGGAGTGCGCATGTCCGGGCACATGGGAAGCGAAAGCGTGACGACGCGTAATCTGCGCGTGCTCGGAATCGACAAGGAAGAGAATCTGTTGGTGATTGAAGGCGCCGTGCCGGGCCCGAAAGACGGCTACGTGCTGATCACCAGGGCGAAGAAGCCGCCGAGAGAGCGTCGTGGTTTTGCCGGCGCCGGCACGGTTGATCCGTTGAAGGCTTCCAAGCGCCAGTCAGCCAAGAAGAAATAAATAAAGGCGCCGGGCCGGGTGGTCCGCGCCGCATTCACCGGCGGAGATTTTATCGCCGGGTAGTTGGAAGAGAAAACCTTATGGCAACCATTGATGTTTTGGATCTGGCCGGCAGTAAAGTGGGCAGCCTCGAGTTGGCCGACGAGGTGTTCGGTGCCATCAATGAGGACTTGCTCTGGGAAGCGGTGAAGCACTACCGCGCCGGATTAAGAGCTGGCACCCACGCCACCAAGAACCGCAAACTGGTGTCGGGAGCGGGCAAGAAGCTGTGGAAGCAGAAGGGGACCGGACGCGCCCGTGTCGGGTCGATTCGTTCACCTCTCTGGCGTCACGGCGGCACGGTTCACGGACCGCAGCCCCGCTCCTACGACTATCAGTTTCCGCGCAAGAAGGTGTTGGGCGCGTTGCGTTCGGCGCTGGCAGCCAAGCTGGCGGATGGCAAACTGACGGTCGTCGAGGCGTTTGACCTGAAGGACGTCAAGAGCAAGGCCATGCGTCAGGCTCTGGGCACACTGAAGGCCGACAAGACCGTATTGCTGGTCGAGGCAGGCACTCACGAGAACCCCAACCTGGAGTTGAGTTCCCGTAACCTGGCGGGCGTGGAAATGCTGTATGGCCCCGAAGTTCACGCCTATCACCTGCTGCGTTACGACCGTGCGATTTTCTCCCGGCTTGCGCTGGAGAGACTACAAGACTCGCTGAAGGCTTCGGCGCCTAAGCGGGCTCGGAAGGCGGAGGTGGCGTAATGGCGAAGTCCGCGTATGAAATCATCCGCCGTCCGGTGATCACGGAGAAGGGTCTTGGCGCGAAGGAGACCGAGCACACGCTGGTCTTCGAAGTCTCGGTGAAGGCCTCCAAGACGCAGATCAAGGAAGCCGTGCAGTCGATCTTCAAAGTCAAGGTCGATCAAGTGCGTACGGCAACCTTTGAGGGCAAGGAACGTCGTCGGGGAAAGTTCACCGGCTATCGTCCCGACTGGAAGAAGGCCTATGTTCGGCTCAAGGCGGGCGAAAAGATGCCCGAGTACGCAGAAAACGTCTAGGCAGTTTCAGGGTGCAGACGGGGAACGATTTTGATAGTCGCGTGAAGCACGGCGCGACAAACTGGGCGGGAATACGGTTTTCCGGTATCTGCCTGGAAGAAGAGAAGAGCTATGGCGATCAAGACATATAGACCGGTTACTCCGACGTTGCGTTTTCAAACGACGCTGGTCAATGACGAGTTGACCACGAACCGGCCGCACAAGCCACTCACCGAGCCGAAGATGGACACCGGCGGTCGTCGTAACCACGGCGATCTGACCATTTGGCATCGCGGCGGCGGCCACAAGCGCAAACTGCGCATCATTGACTTTAAGCGCGACAAGGCCGGTATTCCGGCGACGGTGGCATCCATCGAGTACGATCCCAACCGCTCGGCCCGCATTGCTCTGTTGAGCTATGCCGATGGCGAGAAGCGCTACATTCTGCATCCCTCCGGCCTGAAGGTCGGCGCCAAGGTGGTCAGCGGTCCCGAAGCCGACATCCTGGTCGGCAACGCCTTGCCGCTGCGCAGCATTCCTTCCGGCACGGTGGTGCACAACATCGAGCTCAAGCCGGGCAAGGGCGCGCAGATGGCGCGCTCGGCGGGCGCACAGGCGCAGTTGGTGGCCAAGGAAGGCGACTACGCGCTGCTCAAGCTGCCCTCCGGGGAAACCCGCCGCGTTCTGGTCGACTGCATGGCGACGGTGGGACAAGTTGGCAACCTCGACCACGAGAACATCACGATCGGTAAGGCTGGTCGCACGCGGTGGCTGGGGCGCCGTCCGGTCAACCGCGGCGTGGTTATGAACCCGGTCGATCACCCACACGGCGGCGGCGAAGGCAAAACCAGCGGCGGGCGTCATCCGGTGACCCCTTGGGGTCAGCCGACTCGCGGCTACAAGACTCGCAACAACAAACGGACTGACAAGTTCATTGTCAGCCGGCGCAAGAAGTAACGCAGGCTGACGGGCGTCCGAGCCCACTCGAAAACGAAGGAACTGAGAACTGAGTTTATGGCACGTTCAACCAAAAAGGGTCCGTTCATCGACACCCACCTGTTGACTAAGGTGGAGGGCATGAATGCGCGCAACGAGAAGAAGGTGCTGCGCACCTGGTCGCGCCGTTCGACAATCATCCCGGAAATGCTGGGACACACGTTGGCCGTTCACAACGGCAAAAAGTTCATTCCCGTGTATGTCACCGAGAACATGGTGGGCCATAAGCTGGGTGAGTTCAGCTTCACGCGCACCTTCAAGGGACATTCGGTAAAGGCAGCCGCCGAGAGCACGGCAAGACCGGCGAAATAAGCGCCAGGGCGCGCGGGGAGTCTCCGCGTGCTGCCCGCGAGCCGCCGAAAGGCAGCAGCGTGGCAAGATTTGAAGGGACAGAGATCATGGAATTCACTGCGAAAGCCATGTTTATGCGCGTTTCGCCGCAGAAGGCCCGCCTGGTGCTGGACCTGATCAAAGGGCTGCGAGTGGAGCAGGCCTTGAACACGCTGGCGTTCACCAACAAGCGCGTGGCGCCGCTGGTTCACAAGCTGCTGCGTTCGGCCATTGAGAACGCCAACTACATGAACCAGGAGAAGGGCGTCGAAGTGGACGTCGACCGCCTGTTTGTCAAGCGTGCCATCGCCAACGAAGGTCCGCGCATGAAGCGAATTCGTCCGGCTCCGATGGGACGCGCGTACCGCTATCAGCGGCGCATGTCGCATTTGGAGATCGCGGTTGCCGAAAAGCCGGGAGCGGTCCTGGCGTCAGGCCAAGCGGCGCCGCCGCCGGCCAAGAAGAAGGCGGTCCGCAAGCCACCGGCGAAGAAGGCAGCCGCCAAGAAGTCGCCGGGCAAGAAAGCGCCTGCTAAGAAGCCGGCGAAAAAGAAGAAGTAACAGCCGCGGACGCGGTTGAGGGGCGTATTCCGGGCGGCAGGGCCGCGGGGATTCGCGAGCGAATTGTGACTGAGCGCGGCAGCGGGTACAAGCGATGCCGGCGCGGAGAAGAGAAGGAAATATGGGACAGAAGGTCCATCCATACGGATTCCGCCTCGGCTACACCAAGCCCTGGAAAGCGCGTTGGTACATGGATCGCGACTTCGACAAGTTGCTGATCGAAGACATCAAGCTGAAGGAAGAGCTGAAGGAAAAGCTCAAATCGGCCGGTGTCAGCTCGATCGAGGTGGAGCGTCCCGGCAACAAACTGCGGATCATCATCCGCACGGCGCGGCCGGGCATCATCATCGGACGCAAAGGGACTGAAATCGACAAGCTGAAGCTGGAGTTGCAGAAGCGCACCAGCCGCGAGGTGTACGTCGATATCCAGGAAGTGCACAAGCCCGAGCTGGACTCGCAACTGGTGGCCGAATCGATCGCGCTGCAACTGGAAAAGCGCGTTGGATTCCGCCGCGCCATGCGCAAGGCCGTGGATTCGGCGCTGCGCTTCGGCTGCAAGGGCATCAAGGTCCGGGTGAGCGGACGCCTGAACGGCAACGAAATAGCCCGCTCCGAGTGGTATCTGCAGGGACGATTGCCGCTGCACACCTTGCGTGCCGATATCGACTACGGGTTTGCCGAAGCCAAGACGACGTACGGCATAATCGGCGTGAAGTGCTGGGTCTACAAGGGAGAAATTCTCGCCCAGCGCCGCCGCGATGCGCAGACAGCGCAGACGGGTTTCTAGGATCAGCCGCCGGTTCGTCTTCGCCGGCTGCCTTCGCGGCAGCCACGCGTGACAGAAGCGGCGAGCATCACGGCCACTCAGGCGGGGTTGGTTTCGCCTCTGGGGATCGAGAACTGAGAACTACTTATGTTGATGCCGAAGAAAGTAAAGTACCGCAAGCAGCAGCGCGGGCGCATGGCTGGCAAGGCCTGGCGCGGCTCCGAGCTGTCGTTCGGCGATTACGGCCTGAAGGTGCTTGAACCGGGCTGGATCACCGACCGCCAGATTGAGGCAAGCCGCGTGGCTATGACCCGCTTTGTCAAGCGTGGCGGAAAGATCTGGGTTCGTTTGTTCCCCGATAAGCCGGTCACGAAGAAGCCGGCCGAAACCCGTATGGGCAAAGGCAAGGGCGCTCCCGATCATTGGGTGGCCGTGGTCCGGCCGGGCAAGATCCTGTTCGAGATGGAAGGTGTCAATCCAGTCGACGCGCAGGAAGCCATGCGGCTGGCTTCGCACAAGCTTCCGCTCAGAACCAAGTTCGTGATGCGCCATACGGCGCACTGACACAGTGCGCGGCGCGAGAGAGAAACGAGATGAAGGCGGAAAAGATTCGTAATTTTACCGATGAAGAGCTCCTGCACCAGGAGCATGAACTGAGCGATCAGCTCTTCCGGCTGAGGTTTCAGTTGAACATGGGACAGAGCGAGAGCCTGAAGAAGATCCGCGGCCTGCGCAAGGATATTGCGCGGATCAAGACCGTCCAGCGAGCCAAGATCCTGGCGGCCCCCAAGACCGGAACGGAGAAGAAGTAGCGATGCCTGAGACCACGAACACTGGAAGTGACTCGCGCCGCAAGCTGTTGATCGGCCAGGTGGTCTCGACCAAGATGGCGAAAACCATCGTAGTCGAGGTCCGCCGTCAAAAGGCTCATCCGCTTTACCGTCGCGTGGTGGCGCATACGAAGAAGTTCTATGCGCACGACGAAGAGCAGAGCGCTCATTTGGGCGATTTCGTTCGCATCGAGGAGACGCGTCCCCTCTCGCGCCTGAAGCGCTGGCGCTTGAAGGACATCCTCAGGCGGGCGGCGTTAGTGGCAGGCGAGCCAAAGGAACAGACCGCGGAGGTCAGTTAACGCCAGTTTTCCGGTTTGGCCGTGATTGCGACATGCAGGAGCGGCTCGCGACGGGGCTCTGGACCGGAGACTGAGGAGATAGAACCATGGCAGTGATGATGAGAAGCATGATCGAGGTCGCCGACAATTCCGGCGCGCGCAAGCTGCAGATGATTCTGCCGCTCGGCGGCTCCACCGGCCTCAGCGCCGGTCTGGGCGATACTGTGACGGCTGCGGTCAAGGAGGCCTCTCCTGACGGCCAGGTCAAAAAAGGCACCGTGGTCAAGTGTGTCATCGTGCGTACGCGCAAGGAGCATCGCCGTAAGGACGGCACTTACATTCGCTTCGACCAGAACGCCGCCGTGCTGATCGACGCCGCCGGCGAGCCGGTGGGGACGCGCGTCTTCGGGCCGGTTGCCCGCGAACTGCGCGAGAAGCGTTTCCTGAAGATTGTTTCGTTGGCGCCGGAAGTGCTCTGAGCGTGATTGCGGCGCGAGTAGTTACCCAGGCCGGCGACGCGGCCGTGGAGAGTTAGAGGAGAACAATGTCAGCCATACTCGATATACGGCGAAACGATACGGTGAAGGTGATCACCGGGCGTGACAAGGGCAAGCAGGGACGCGTGCTGCGCGTTTTTCCCGAGAAGAACAAGGTTCTGGTCGAGCACGTGATGGTGGTCAAGAAGCACGTCCGGCCTAACCCGCAGAAGCAGATCAAGGGCGGAATCGCCGAGCAGGAAAGTCCGATCGCGGTCAGCAACGTGATGCTGGTCTGTGGAAGCTGCAACCGTCCGGCGCGGATCGGCCACGAGGAACGTGGCGAGCGCAAGGTGCGGGTCTGCAAGAGTTGCAGCAACACGCTGGAGAAGTGACCGCGTTTAGGTCATCCAGAGCGAGCCTGCGCAGTGGGCGAGTCGAAGGATCTCTTGAGGGACTTGAGTAAGCGAAGGGTCTTTGCAAAGGCGAATTGAGAACCTCACGAACCCGGCGGCAACCGGAAACCGTGAGAGAGAGTGAAGGAAGCAATGGCGGAAAAGGAAAAGAAGCCACAGACACCGGGCAAAGGCGCAAAGCCGGGGGCTCAGCCAAAGAAGGGCGGCAAGCAGGCCGCAGAGCCCGTAGTGGAGCAGAAGTCGGGCCGTCCAAAGCTGAACAACGCGGCTTCGGCCCGTTTGCGCAAACGTTATTTCGAGCAAGTGCGTCCCGCGCTGATGAAGGAGCTTAACCTCGCCAACCTGATGGCCGCTCCGAGGCTGGAGAAGGTCGTCGTCAACATGGGCGTGGGCGAAGCGACGCAGAACGCCAAGATCATGGACCCGGCGGTAGCCGAGTTGGCTCAGATCACCGGCCAGAAGCCGATTGTCACCAAGGCAAAGAAGTCGATTGCTGCCTTCAAGGTACGCGAGGGCATGCCGATCGGAGCCATGGTGACCCTGCGCGGCGACCGCATGTACGAATTTCTCGACCGCCTGATGAACGTGGCTCTGCCGCGCGTGCGGGACTTCCGGGGCGTTTCCACCAAGTCGTTCGACGGACGCGGCAATTACACCCTCGGCGTTCGCGATCAACTGATTTTCCCGGAGATCGATTACTCGAAGGTGGACAAGATGAAGGGCATGAACATCACCATCGTCACGACGGCAAAGTCCGACGATGAAGCACGGGCGCTGCTGCGCCAGATGGGCATGCCGTTCCGGGCGCAATAAGGTTGGCATGAGGTAAGCGCCAGCAAGGCGCGATTGACTCCGGCGTGCCGCCGGAGACGACGGAAAAGGACAAGATGGCCAAGACATCGAGCATCGCCAAGTCGAACAAGAAACCGAAGTTTTCCACGCGCCAGCACAACCGCTGCAAGCTGTGCGGACGGCCGCGCGCTTACCTGCGCAAGTTTGGCCTCTGCCGCTTGTGCTTCCGCGGATTTGCGCTGCGTGGCGAGATTCCCGGGGTTTGCAAGTCGTCGTGGTGATGAAGAATTTCCCGGTTCTGGCTGAGATTCCTCAGCTTGGCCGGTGCTGGTAGCGGTTCAAGAGCTGAACGTCAGCCAGTGAACCAAGTACGTCATCGCAGGTTCTTTCAGGGGAAGGCCCGCTGAGGCTGACCCAATCGCATGCCGCCAGCGACAGGCGAGAAAGAGAACGGGTGACGATGATCAGGAGAAGCATACGATGAGTTTCACCGATCCGGTGGCAGACTTCCTGACACGGATTCGCAACGGAATTAAGGCGCGCCATCAGAAAGTGGACGTTCCGGCTTCCAAGTTGAAGCTGGAAATGGCCCGCATTCTGAAGGAAGAGGGTTACCTCGCGAACTTCAAGAGCACGGAAGAGAATGGCAAGAAGATTCTTCGTGTGTATCTGAAGTACGGCAGCGACAATCAGGCGTCGATCACAAACGTGTCGCGGATTTCACGTCCGGGATGCCGCGTGTACGTCGGTCATTCCGAGATACCGCGAGTTCTGGGCGGTTTGGGAATTAACATTCTGACCACGCCGAAGGGCGTGATGACTGGCCGGCAGGCGCGGAAACAGGGTCTGGGCGGAGAAATTCTCTGCGAGATCTACTAGCGCCCGGTCTAGCTGTTCGCGGCGACTGAAGCCGCGGGATTTAACCGACAGCATCGCGAACGGCGCGATGCGAGCAGACGAGCCTGAGTCCAAGGACAAAGGCCGGAAGCCCGGGACCGCGAAGGTTCCGGTGTGGAGAACAGTATGTCGAGAATTGGAAAAAAGCCGATTCCAGTGCCGAAGGGCGTCACTTTTGCCGTTGACGGCAATACCGTGACGGTCAAAGGGCCGAAGGGTACGGTGAAAAACCACCTGCCTGGCGGTGTGGCCCTGGCGCAGCAGGATGGCCATATCGTAGTCACCCGCGAAGACGAATCCAAACGGGCGATTCATGGCTTGGTGCGCGCTCTGGTCAACAATGCGGTGCTTGGCGTCACCACCGGTTGGACCAGGGATCTGGAGATTGTCGGCATCGGCTACCGCGCCGAAATGAAGGGCAAAGGCACGGTCGTGTTCACGCTGGGCTACTCGCATCCGATCGAGTATTCACTGCCCTCAGGGATCGAGGTTACGGTTGATCCCAAACAGGCAAAGTTGACGATCAGTGGTATTGACCGGCAGCAGGTCGGGCAGGTTGCGGCGGAGATGCGCTCTTTGCGTAAACCTGATCCGTATAAGCAAAAGGGCGTTCGCTACGCCGGCGAGAAGCTGAAGAAGAAGGTCGGCAAGACGGGCGCGAAGTGATCGCGTTAAGCGGGCGTCCGAGCCCGCTGCGATCATCCTGAGCCGCATGAGCGGCGAAGGATCTCAGGCGAGCCGTCTGAGGCTCGCAGCGCAGTGCCTGAGCGACGTAGAGTTTTCGGGAGGAGCGGTCGATAGACCGTCCTCTCCCCGGTATAGAACCCCGGGACAGAGCCGGAGCAAATCCGGCGAGGATAGCAACGATGATTAGGAAGACTTCGAAGAATGATACGCGGCAGAAGATTCACGACCGCATTCGCAATCGGATTCAGGGAACGCCGGAGCGCCCGCGGTTGAACATATATCGTTCGGTGGGACATATTTATGCCCAGGTCATCGACGATTCCAAAGGCGTGACGGTAGTATCGGCCAGCTCACTGGAACTCGGCAAGGCAGCTGATGGCAAGACTCACGTGAGCGGCGGCAACATCGCGGCGGCCAAGCAGGTCGGCAAGTCGATTGCCGATCGCGCCAAGCAGAGCGGTATCCGCAAGGTTGTCTTCGATCGCGGAGGCTATCTTTATCACGGGCGGGTCAAAGCCTTGGCCGAGGCGGCCAGGGAAGCGGGTCTCGAGTTTTAGAAGTTAAGGCGGCATCGACCGAGTAACCTGGTAAGCCGAACGCGAGCTTGCAGGGAGCCTCGGATGCATGCCAGGAGAAGCGACAGGAATGGCAATCGTTAAGAAGAAAATCGATGCCGGTCAGTTCAACCTCAAGGACCAGGTTGTAAGCATCAACCGCGTCACCAAGGTGGTCAAAGGCGGCAAGAACATGTCTTTCGCCGCGCTGGTGGTGATTGGTGATCCGGCTTCCGCCGTGGTTGGCTATGGTTCCGGCAAGGCGAAGGAAGTTCCGCAGGCGATCCGCAAGGGCATTGAAGCTGCGAAGAAGAACCTCATCCGGGTAAATCTCTCGCAGACCTCGATTCCTCACATTTCGCTCGGACGCTTCGGCTCCGGCATGGTTCTGCTCAAGCCGGCTCCGGAAGGCACGGGCGTGATCGCGGGCGGCGCGGTTCGGGCGGTCATGACTTCGGCCGGTGTCCAGAACGTGCTGACCAAGTCGATTGGCACGACCAACCCGCACAACGTGGTGAAAGCTACCTTCGATGCTTTGCGCAAGCTGCGCGACCGCAATGAAGTGGCCAGCAGCCGCGGCAAGTCGGTCGAGGAGCTCTGATCATGGCGCGCATGCGGAACAAAACGGCGAAACAACCGGCAGCAGCTGGAACGCGGATTCACCTGAAGTACGTGCGTTCGATGAATAGCTGTCCGGGGAAGCACAGACTAGTGGTCAAAGGACTCGGATTCACTCGGCTGAATCAGGTTATCGAGCGTGAGGACACGCTTTCGATTCGCGGTATGGTTGCCAAGGTGCCGCACCTGGTCAAGATCGTCGAGGCGAAGTAAACAGGCCCCACGGACTTCAGGATTGCGCCGCGCGGCGCTGTTTCCTGGCTCTCTACGGCCTCACCTCCGCGGCCTTGTGCCGCAGTGATGGGATGAGATATGAATCTGTCGAATATTCGTGCACCGAAAGGTTCTTCGGAAAAACGCAAGCGCGTCGGCCGCGGCATGGGCTCGGGGATGGGCAAGACCTCGGCTCGTGGCCACAAGGGCCAGCGTTCGCGCAGCGGTTCGCGCATGATGCGCGGCTTTGAAGGCGGCCAGATGCCGCTGCATCGCCGTATGCCAAAGCGCGGCTTCACCAACATCTTCAAGAAGGAATACACGGTCGTGAACCTTGCCCGGCTCGTTCAATTGGAGGCAAGCGATATCAGCCCCGAAGTGCTGTTCGAACGTGGCATTCTGAAGAAGAAAGATGGACTGTTGAAGATCCTCGGGGTTGGCGAACTCAGCAAGGCGCTGAATGTTCGCGCCCATAAGTTTTCGGAGTCGGCTCAGGAGAAGATCACCAAAGCCGGCGGCAAGTTTGAAGTAATCGCCTGAAATCTCCGGAGTGCCGGAGCCTGATTCCGGTGCGCGCGATTGCGCGCCCGCCGGGCGAACGGCAGGTTCCCGTGCGCTGGTGATTAGCGGCAGCAAAGAGGCTTTACATCTTATGTTCGAGAAGCTCGCGAACATCTTTCGGATTCCGGACCTGCGTAAGCGTGTACTCTTCACGCTGGCCCTGCTTGCGGTTTATCGCGTCGGCGCTCACTTCCCCACGCCGGGGATCGACACCGCCGCACTGCAGCGTCTGTTCGAGTCGCAACGCGGCTCGATGCTGGGATTCGTCGACCTGTTCAGCGGCGGCAATCTGCGCCGGCTGACAATTTTTGCCCTCGGCATCATGCCGTACATTACGGCGTCGATCATTTTGCAATTGCTGACCGTGGTTTATGAACCGCTGGCGCGCTTGCAGAAGGAAGGCGAACTCGGCCGCAAGAAGATTACCCAGTGGACGCGCTACCTGACGGTGGCGCTCAGCTCAGTGCAGTCACTCGGCATCGCGCTGATGTTGCAGAGATCCAGCGGAACCGGTGGCGAGAGGCTGGTGCTCACTCCCGGTTTCGGCTTTATCCTGATGACGATGCTGACGCTGACGACGGGATCGGCGTTCATCATGTGGCTGGGTGAGCAGATCACCGAACGCGGCATCGGCAACGGCATGTCCCTGTTGATCTTTGTGGGCATTGTGGTCGGACTGCCGAGAGCAGTCGCCGATATGGTGGAAAAGGCCAGAAACAGTGCGTGGGGTGTATTTACCGTTCCGGCGCTGCTGATCCTGATGGCGGTGATGATCGCCGTGGTGGCGTTCATCGTATTCGTCGAACGAAGCGAACGGCGCATTCCCGTGCAATACGCGAAGCGCGTCGTAGGGCGCAAAGTTATGGGCGGACAGTCCACCCACCTGCCGTTGCGGGTGAACTCCGGTGGCGTGATGCCCGTCATTTTTGCTTCGTCGGTGCTGACCTTGCCCCAGACGCTTGGTTATGCCATTAAAGGGAAGAGCGTACACCTGGACAATTTGATCCAGCAGTTCAACTGGGGCGAACCGCTCTACACCTTGCTTTACGCCCTGGGGATCATTTTCTTCGCCTACTTCTACGTCTCGATCGTCTTTAACCCGGTGCAAGTTGCCGACGACATGCGCAAGTACGGTGGTTTCATCCCGGGCATACGGCCAGGCAAGCGCACCAGCGATCACATTAACGATATTCTCACCCGGATCACTTTGGTGGGCGCGTTCTATTTGATCATCATCTCGCTGATTCCAGAGTGGATGATTGCAGGTATCCACCTCAACCACCTGCCGTGGTGGTTGGGCGGGGCGATGTTTGACAAGCTGCCGTCCTGGATCACGAATGGCTTAGGCGTGACCTTCTACTTTGGTGGTACTTCGCTGCTGATTGTCGTCGGTGTCGCGATGGATACCATCAACCAGGTGGAATCGCAGTTGATCATGCGCCATTACGAGGGATTTACACCTCGCAGCGGACGCATTCGAGGCCGTAGAACTTGGTAAGACAAGGGTTTCAGGTAGCTCGGAGTTAGGGACTAGAAATGAATTCACAGGCGACGGGAATGGCAAAAAGTGCTGCAAAGACCACCGGGGCAATCATCCTGGTCGGGGCTCCCGGCTCTGGCAAGGGAACGCAGGCGAAGCGGATTGCCCAGGTCTTGGGCGTTCCGCAGATTTCGACCGGCGATCTGCTGCGGGACAACGTCTCGCGGGGCACCGAACTTGGCCGCAAAGCCAAGCAGGCGATGGACCGTGGCGAGCTGGTTTCTGACCAGTTGGTGTGCGATATGGTGGCCGTAAGGCTGCGGCAGCCCGATTGCGTTAAAGGGTGCATTCTAGACGGCTTTCCGCGCACTGTCAGCCAGGCTGAGTGGCTCGACCAACACTTGCTGGAAGGCAAGTTCTTCGATGGGCTGCCGCCAATTGTGATTCAGCTCGGGGTGGAGTATAATTCACTTTTGCAAAGGCTTACCGGACGTCGTACCTGTCCCACCTGTGGGCGAATCTATAACATTTACCTTCAGCCACCTCGCGTCGCCGGCGTCTGTGATGTAGATGGCGCCGTTCTGGGCACGCGGCGTGACGATCGTGAAGAAGTGATCATTGAGCGCCTTAAGGCTTTCGAACAGCAGACACTTCCCTTGGCGGACTACTATCGCCACAGTGGGCGACTGTTGGAAGTGGCTGGTGATTTGGCGCCCGACGACGTGACCGCGGAGGCGTTGAAGGCAATCGAGAATGGCAATCGTCTGTAAGTCTTCCGGCGAGATCGAAAAAATGCGCCGGAGCGGACATATCGTCCGCCAAGTATTGGAGAGTGTGGAGGCTCTGGTTTCGCCCGGAGTTTCCACGATGGAGTTGGAAAAAGCGGCTGAAAGGCGAATTCGCGAAGCCGGGGCGAAGCCTGCGTTCAAGGGGTATTACGACTACCCCTGCGTGCTTTGCACGTCGATCAACCAGGAGGTAGTACACGGCATCCCGTCCAGCGAGCGGTTGCTCGTGGCCGGAGATATCATCTCCATTGATTGTGGAGTGGTTCTGGACGGCTACTACGGCGACGCGGCGATCACGGTTCCAGTTGGCGATGGCATTTCGCCGGAACTCGCCAAGTTGGTGAAGGTGACGGAACAATCGCTGTATCTGGGAATTGAAGCGGCCCGGGTGGGAAACACCATCGGGGATGTCGGTTCAGCCGTGCAGCAACTGGTCGAGGCGAACGGTTTCAGCGTCGTCCGGGAGTTTGTGGGACACGGCATCGGCACGCGGTTGCACGAGGATCCGCAGGTTCCGAATTACGGCCTTCCCGGTCACGGACCGAAGTTGCGCGAAGGCATGGTGCTGGCTATCGAACCCATGGTCAACGCCGGCGGTCCGGGGGTACGGGTACTGGACGACAAGTGGACGGCAGTCACCGAAGATGGACGCGCGAGCGCGCACTTCGAGCATTGCGTGGCGATCACCAGGAACGGACCGGTGATCCTGACCGCATAGGTGGCGCCGGGATAGAGATCGCGGGAAGCGAGTTGGAACGAACTTAAGGAGCGCATGAGCAAGGAAGACGCGATTGAGGTAATGGCCATAGTGGTGGAACCGCTGCCGAACGCCATGTTCAAGGTGAAGCTCGAAAACAATCACCAGGTGCTGGCGCATGTCTCCGGCAAGATGCGTAAGAACTTTATTCGTATTCTTCCGGGTGATCGTGTGGCTGTTGAGCTGTCTCCCTATGATCTGACTCGCGGGCGTATCGTGTATCGCTACAAGTGAACGGGCTACAGGCGATCCGGACGAAACCGGATAGCGGCCTGAATTACAGATTGGAAGCTGGGAACTGGATATGAAGGTACGGGCATCGGTAAAGAAGATTTGCGACAAGTGCAAGGTTATCCGCCGCCACGGCGTGGTGCGGGTGATCTGTGAAAACGCAAAGCACAAGCAGCGCCAGGGCTGAGCTCTTTCCCAGTACGCGCATCGATGGCGTACACCGGGGCCCCGGCCGTAAAGAGCAACGTCGGATTCTCAAGGGAGTAGGGTAGGACTTATGGCACGTATTGCAGGCGTTGATTTGCCGCGCAACAAACAGACACGGATCGCGTTGACTTACATTTTCGGTATTGGCCTGCCGCGGGCACGGAAAATCGCCGCGACCGCCAGCGTGGACGGCTTCAAGAAGATCTCCGACCTGACCGAAGATGAGGTGAACCGCATTCGCCAAGTCATCGAAAATGAAGGCAACGTCGAGGGCGATCTCCGTAAAGACGTCACGATGCACATCAAACGGCTGATCGAGATCGGCTCGTATCGCGGCTATCGTCATCGCCGCAGCTTGCCGGTTCGCGGGCAGCGTACGCACACCAATGCGCGCACGCGCAAAGGTCCGCGCAAAGGCACGGTCGCCAATAAGAAAAAGACGGCGGCCAAGACTTAGTCTGCCGACCGGTCGAGTGATGCGCTAGCGACGCATCGGTTTCTCTGCGGCGGCGCGGTGCTGGAAGGCCAACGGTTACAGATCCAGGCGCTTTAGTTTGCGTCCGGTGGAGCGGGAGCGAAGGCAAGGTTCTTATGGCAAAAGCAGGTGGAAGTGCCGGCGCGGCGCCGGAAAAAAAGGGCAAGACAAAGAAGTTCAAACGCAAGGAGCGTAAGCATGTCCCGCACGGACTGGTGACCATCAACGCCTCCTTCAACAACACGATCGTCACGATTGCGGACCCGTCCGGCAACGTGATCTCGTGGAAGAGTTCCGGTTCTCTCGGATTCCGCGGGTCCCGCAAGGGAACGCCGTTCGCCGCGCAACAGGCCGCAACGAATGCCGCCAACACGGCACGCGAACATGGTCTACGCAGCGTCGATGTGCGCGTCAGCGGTCCCGGATCGGGCCGCGAGTCGGCAATTCGCGCGCTGGCCGCTGCCGGATTGGATGTCCGCACCATTAAGGACTCGACGCCGGTTCCGCACAATGGTTGCCGCCCGGCCAAGCGCCGCAGAGTGTAAGACGTTTGAAAGTGCTTGTATTTAACTATTGATCGGGATGACAGGAACGCCAACTCCCGTAAACCGATCGACTCAACAGGAGAGGAACATTGGCACGTTATAAAGATGCAGTATGTCGTCTCTGCCGCCGCGACGGTATTAAGCTGTTTCTGAAGGGCGGAAAGTGTTTTACCGATAAGTGCGCCATCGAGAAGCGCAACTTTGCTCCCGGCCAGCACGGCAAGGATCGTAAGGCAAAGGTTGTCGGATATGGCCTGCAGCTTCGTGAAAAGCAGAAAGCAAAGCGCATCTATTTCACGCAGGAAGGCCAGTTCCGGAATTATTTCGAAAAGGCGGTTCGCGCCAAGGGCGTGACGGGCGAGATTCTGTTGCAGCAACTCGAACGCCGTTTGGACAATGTTGTCTACCGTCTGGGATTTGCCGTAGCTCGCCGCCAAGCTCGTCAACTGGTTCGGCACGGACACGTGCAAGTGAACGGACGCAAGGTCGACATTCCGTCCTTCCAGGTGGAGTCCGGCGACGAGATTATGATCCGGGAAAACAGCCGCAAACTTCCGGGGCTGGAATTAGCGAAGGAGTTCAGCAGTCATCAAACTCCTCCGAGCTGGCTTGAAATCGACCGCGAGAATTATCGCGGCCGCATTCTCTCGTTGCCGAGGCGCGAAGATATCAACCTGCCGATCAACGAGCAGCTAATCGTCGAGTTGTACAGCAAGTAGGGACATGCATCAGCGGCCAGCAAGGTTCGGGAGTCGCTTCATGCGAGCCGGATTGGCCGGTCGTTGGGAGGGCCGTTTTGGGTCTCCCTTGGTTGTGCGATCTCGCGAAAACGAGTTTTGAACTATTAACCGTGCGGCGTTCATGCCCGTCAAAGACGGTTTGGCCGCCGTACCCCTTATCTCGAGCCAGATCAGCCGGTGTGCTTTACCATTGCCGCTGTGCAGCATGGCGCGAATGATCAGGAGAATGCAAAATGCTTTGGAAGGGTTTTCAGAAACCGAAACGCCTGGCGTTCGACAGTGAATCGCTAACCGACAAGTTCGGCCATTTCTGGGCGCAACCGTTTGAACGTGGTTTTGGAACCACCATCGGAAACGCTCTGCGCCGTGTGCTGCTCTCCTCCATCGAGGGTGCAGCCATCACCGCCGTCAAGATCGAAGGAGTGCTGCACGAGTTCCAGTCGATCCCCGGCGTAGTGGAAGATGCTACCGACATCATTCTTAATTTGAAGCAGATTCCGTTCAAGTTGAACGGCGACGCTCCCAAGGCGATTTACCTGCGGGCCGATCAGCCGGGAGTTGTCACCTCCGGCATGATCGAGGCCGATGCCGATGTTGAGGTCCTCGACAAGGACGTCTACGTCGCTACCGTGAGTGAAGGCGGCAAACTCGACATGGAGATGCGCCTCAAAAAGGGCCGCGGCTACGTTTCAGCCGACAAGAACTTCGACGAGGATCTTGGACTGGGATTCATCCCTATCGACTCGGTACACTCGCCGGTTCGCAAGGTCAACTACTCGGTCGAAGCCGCTCGCCTGGGGCAGATCACGGATTACGATAAGCTGTCGATCGAAATCTGGACGAACGGCTCGGTCAATCCGCAGGATGCGCTGGGACTGGCGGCGAAGTTGCTGAAGGATCACATGAACATCTTCATCAACTTCGAAGAGGAGGTTGAGGCTACGCTCAGCTCCGAGGAACGCAAGCCGGAGATCCGCAACGAGAACCTTAATCGTTCGGTGGAAGAGCTTGAACTCTCGGTTCGCAGTTATAACTGCCTCAAGAACGCCAACATTCAGACGATCGGCGAGCTGGTTCAGAAGAGCGAAGCCGAAATGCTGAAGACGAAAAATTTCGGCCGCAAGTCGCTCAACGAAATCAAGGAAATCCTTTCCTCGATGGGGTTGAGCCTCGGCATGAAGATCGACGAACAAGGCAACGCCGTACCTACGCAGGCAAGCGCGGTTGGCAACATCTCCTCGCCGCTCGGCACGGGCGAGGGCAATTCGTCATTTTGAGTGGTGCGGCCGCCGGGCAGAGAAGTGGAAGACTTCCCCGGCAGAGTGTGGCTTGCCGGAGAGCGAATTTTCCGGTAAATGCAATAGCTGGCTTGTGAAAGAGCCAGGCGCCTGGGCAGGCCAAACGGCCCGGGGACCCCGATAGTTATAAGGATTAGCGATATGCGTCATCGTGTAGCAGGATGGAAACTGGGACGGAACACTGAACATCGGCGGGCTCTTTTGCGCAACCTGGTGACCTCGCTTATTGTGGAAGAGCGCATCGAGACTACTGTCACCAAGGCTAAGGCCATGCGCGCTCATGTTGAAAAGATGATCACGCTGGGCAAGCGTGGCGATCTGGCCGCGCGGCGACTTGCTGCCGCGTATCTCATGACCCGTTCTGCCGTCGACAAGCTCTTTGACACGATTTCGCCCCGTTTCGGCGATCGCGAGGGCGGCTACACTCGCATCGTGCTCGGCGGCTTGCGCAAAGGCGATGGCGGCCAGAAGGCTTTCATCGAACTACTCGGCAGCGAAAAGACGATTGATGCCAAGCGTGAGAAGCGTGCCGAAGCGCGGGCCAAGCGCGCGGAAGAGACCCGCAAAGCTATGGAAGAGGCGCGCTCCGAACAGCCGCAGCCAGCTGAGGGCGGCGGCGAACCGAAGGAGAAAGAGAAGGAGTAAAGCAATGCGGATGGCGATCTCAATCCGCCGGCGATGCTCCTCAACCTTAACCTGACGCGTTGATATCGAATGATTGCTGCCCGACAGAAAGCTGCGTTGGGCGGCCCCAAAAAATTTCAGGCGTACCGGCGATGGCTGGTACGCCTTTTTCTATGCCTTGCCGCTCACCTGTTCCCGCCAGTGTTCGGCGCGCCGGGAGTTTCGCACCGCGAAATAGTAGATCAGAATCTGCGCCAGCAGGCCGGCGCAACTATCGAGCAGGATATCCCGCCAGGTGCCGGTGCGCGACGGAATCCTCATCTGGTGCAACTCGTCCGCCGTTGCCGTCAACACGGTTATCGCCATGGCCAGCAGCGCCCACGGCAATTGCCAGAGGAAGCGAAAGGCGTGCGGGTGCGGCAATCTCGCCACCCGCGAAGTGCGCCAATCGTAGTATCCCGCCAGCGCACGAAAGGTGCCGCGGCAGGCTCGGAAGAAGAGGAAGCTAAGCAGACTGTATCCGAGAACGTGGCCGCACTTGCGCAGGATCAAATTCGCACGGTTAATCGTGCGCAGGCTCACATGGATGGAAAACCAGTTAAGCAAAGCGCGCAGCATTTCACGCGTATGGGCGCCGGAAAAGCGATCGGTGGACTCCATGGCGATGATCGCGAGCATGATCATCGCCGGCAGCCAAAACATCAGAACACTGCGGATGGTTAGTCTTGGCAATCGATTCCTTCGCTATTCGACCCGGTAGTTCGGAGCCTCCCGCGTAATCGTGACATCGTGCACATGGCTCTCACGCAATCCAGCGTTGCTGATTCGAATGAACCGCGCCTTTTGCTGAAGGTCTTTGATATCCGCGCAGCCAACATACCCCATCCCACTCCTCAGACCGCCCACCAGTTGCAGAATCATCATTGCAACCGTGCCGCGGTAGGGCACGCGGCCTTCGATTCCCTCCGGGACCAGCTTCGCCAGCCTATTGCCGTCGTTTTCACCCTCCAGCCGTGTCGTGAAATTGCCGCCCTCGCCACCGCTGTCGAGGCTTTGAAAATAGCGGTCGCTGGAACCGGCTGCCATCGCCGCAAGCGAGCCCATGCCACGGTACGCCTTGAACGTGCGACCCTGATAAAGGATGGTTTCGCCCGGACTCTCCTCGGTTCCGGCCAGCAGGGAGCCAATCATCACCAGATCCGCACCGGCAGCCAAAGCTTTGGTGACGTCGCCGGAATACTTGATACCGCCGTCAGCGATGATCGGAACGTCGGTGTCGCGCGCGGCGCGGGCGGCCTCGGCGATCGCGGTGATTTGGGGCACTCCGGCGCCGGTCACGACGCGGGTCGTGCAAATTGATCCTGGCCCAATTCCGATCTTTATTGCGTTGGCTCCAGCGGAGATCAATGCGGCTGTTCCCTCGTAGGTGGCGACGTTGCCCGCGATTAGATCGATTTCGGGAAACCTGGCTTTCACGCAGCGCACCGCTTCCAGCACGCGCGTCGAATGGCCGTGAGCACTGTCAATGGCAAGCAGGTCAACCTTGTTGCGAACCAACTCCTGCGCACGTTCCAGAAAGTCTCCGGTAGCCCCGATGGCGGCTCCAACCCGCAATCGCCCCTGTGAGTCCTTGGCCGCGCCCGGATACTTCAATTTCTTTTGGATATCTTTGACCGTGATAAGGCCCTTGAGTTCGTACTTGTCGTCCACCACCAGCAGCTTCTCGACCCGATGCTGATGCAATATTCTTTCGGCCTCCAGCAACGTCGTGCCGACGGCGACCGTGATGAGGTTGTCCTTGGTCATCACCTCGGAAATTGGAATTTCGGTGCGGCTTTCAAAGCGCAGGTCACGATTGGTGAGAATTCCAACCAGCTTGCGGTCCTTCGTAATCGGCACGCCGGAAATCCGGTAGCGGCGCATCACTTCGAGCGCATCGGAGATCTTCTCGTCGGGCGACATTGTGATCGGATCGACGATCATGCCGCTCTCGGAGCGCTTTACCTTGTCGACCTCACCGGCCTGCTGCTCGATGGTGAGGTTGCGGTGAATGATGCCCAGACCTCCCTGTTGCGCCATGGCAATCGCCATGCGCGACTCGGTCACGGTATCCATCGCCGCGCTGATGACGGGAATATTCAGCGCAATTTTCTGGGTCAGGCGGGTTTGCGTATTCACCGATGCCGGCACCACATCAGACTTGGCCGGCAGCAGCAACACATCGTCGAAGGTCAGTGCCTCAGGAACAGGAAACTGTATCATTGCGATTTTCCGTGATTGAGATGGGGCTAAATATCGATTGTAGGAGCGGAAGCCCCGCTAGGCAAACGTCTTAAGTTTTTACTCTGAAACAGGCTCCCCAGCGTCCGTTTGCGTCCGGTGCCGGTGAGGCAAATGGCGGCTGATGTCTGGCCAGAACTCGCCGAAAACTGCACCGAGCGCGCCCTCAGCCGAGATCGTAAAGGCGCGCTGAAAAGTCAGTCCGAGGCCGCGATCGGTCGACGGGTAGTAGGCATTGGCGATACCCCCGGCGATGAGGCCGCCAAACACGCCGGCATAGTTCGGTCCCCTCGTGCCATTGTCGTTTCTGGTGACTACTACGGAGGAAACGGCATAAAACAAACGCTTCCCGAAAGGGCCCGTGCCCTTGCGAAAATACCGCGGATCTTCATGCAACAGAGAGGGCAGAATTGCATTTCCCCACAGCAACGCGTCGAACTGATCGGTGTAGGCCGCGCCGAACCGCTTGGCGTAGCCCTGGGCACCCTGACCATAGCCCGCGAAGTTATTTACGGCCTGGCTCACGCCGGCATCCAGCCCGGAAGCAACGAACTGGAACGGATCAACGGCAGTCTTGAGCATCAAATGGAACTTCTGACCGGGGCTGAGCGGCGCTGCGTTCTGAATATCGCTAGTGTTGAAATTCGGCATCACTCCAAGAATTCGTTGCTTCTCCTGCTGCTTCAATTCCTGCGCCGCTCTTTCCCGCTCCGAGGGTTGCGTCGGCCTGTTTTCGCCGCTCTGCGCAGGCGAAGCAGACGGAACTGTGCCGGGGGACGGCGCGGTTTGCGCCCACGCCCCGGTGGCGATACACATGACAACGATCAATGTCGCGCGCCGTAATGTCGTGATCGTTAACGCCAAGTGATCATTCTAGCAGGCTGCTGAAAAACAGATTTCGGTGCAGTTCGAAGACAGAGTGCGTGGTGTATTGGCGCGTTTTTCAGTAGCCTGCTAGTGTCGTGTCCCGGAAAAACCTGCCACGACTAACTTCCCCGGAGTGTCATGTTGAGCGTAGCAAAGCATCCCATGAAAGCTGCCCCAACCCGCGCCACTCTGAGCTTTTTTGAAGTCCTTCGGCTGCGTCTCAGCTCCGCGCCGTGCTGGGATTTTTCGCTTCGCCTGGAATGACACCTCAAAAGCTATTGCGCGAACTTCTCGGACACTACGCTAGGGGCTTATTTGCTGCTTCTCGCTTCCCGAAGGCCCGCTGGTAGCCGCTTTCCTGCGCCCCTTGGTCATCAAGCGACTGATGTCGGGAAGAAACTCCCGCAGCACGTTGAAGCCGGCTGTTGTTCCAAGGCTGACCAACACCGTAGTGGCAGTGTGGCTGATACCCCGGTGCCCCTCAGGATAGTAGCTATTGGAAATCACCGACGAAGTCAGGGCCGCCGCCAATCGCGAATAATTAACTTGCCGGTCGCCACTGTCAGCCCGGGTTATGACGACGCGAGACACCGAATATTCTATGCGACTGCCGAAGCCGCCGGACTGCTTGGGGTGATAGCGCGGGTCCTGGTGCAACAGGCTCGGGAAGACCCATATCCCAAGCAGATGGCTGCTAACTTGATCGGCAAGAGCCGCGCCATAGTGTTTGCCAAACCCGGCTGGTCCCCATCCAAAGCCCGAGTTGTCAAGCAGGGCCTCCGAGAAGCCTGTGGTCAGCAGCGGTGGAATTAGGCTAAGCACACTAACGCCATGGAAAAATAAGGCGAGTTTCTCTTTCGAGCTGAGGGGCTCCTCGTTTGGTGTGCCGAGGTCCATCGGAATCAATTTGAAAAGACGAGGCTTCGCCTGATCTTTCTGTTTTTCCGCCGCCTGAGGCGATGGCCCCTGCTCAGGCTGGCCTGCCTGAGCGTTTTGAGCGTCGGGTGCTGGTGGGTGCAGGCCCGGTTTGCTGTGCGAAACTGCTTCCGCCGGCCAAGGCCAAAATGGCTGCCAAAACTATTCGGAGCAGGCGGAACCTGCAGTCCACTAGTCCAGAGACGTATCTGCGGGGAGAGGCTATCATGTAATAGCGAGCTGCTGGAACTGGTTCCTTCTAGCTGCATCTTAATTGTAGGGTAACCTCGGGATCAGCAGTTCGGTTGTTTTCGGCATATTGGCGGCGTATACTAAAGGTTGAGCTGCGCCGGTTAAGCTGGTGATTCGTGCGGTGGGCGAAAGCCCACTTTTTGTTTGTCTCCCCTACATGGAGATTGTCGAACGCAGGTAAAGATTGAGCCTGTCAGGGAACGTTCGCTTGGGTATGGGGAATCCGGGGCGGAACAAGCAGGGATTGTACCCGGAACGAGTCGATTGGAACGATGGCTTTCACTCTTGATCGCGTTAAGGAAATTGCGGAACGCGTCGCCTCCTCGAGCGGCTTGGAGCTGGTGGAAGTGGAGCTGCAAGGCGGCGGCAAGGCGCGTCGTTTGCGTGTTTTCATTGATAAGCCAGAGGGCGTTACGCACGAAGATTGTGCCAGTTTCAGCCGCGAAATCGGGACGATTCTCGATGTCGAGGATGCCGTCGCTGGCGGGTCCTATGTGCTTGAAGTCTCTTCTCCGGGTCTTGACCGGAAGCTGCTGAAACCCGCGGACTTCGAGCGTTTCCAGGGGAGCCTCGTGAAATTCAGCACGCACGAGCCGATCGATGGGAACCGCCACTTTCAAGGGCGGCTGGTTCAGTTTGACGGCGCTCAGTTGACGGTGGACTTGAGCGTTGTAACCAGCAAGAAGAAGGTTCAGCAGCAAGGTTCAGGCATACTGAAGGTCGCCTATTCCAATGTGGAAAAGGCGCAACTGGTCCCAGAATTTTAGGCCCAACGGGCTGTTCCGTGACGATTTTGTTGTTTGTGGAAGGTGAATTCCTATGGCTAGTGAACTATATAACGTCATCGACGCTTTAAGTCGGGAGAAGGGAATCGACCCGCAGATCGTCGTCTCGGCCGTGGAGGACGCCATTGTTGTCGCCACCCGCAAGTATTACAAGACTCAGGAGAACCTGAGAGCCGTATTGGACCGCGAAAGCGGCCATATCCGCGCTTATGCGGTGAAGCAGATTGTCGGCACCCCCGAGGAAGTTCTCGATCCGAATAGCCAGATCACGCTCGACGACGCACGCAAGTTCAACTCAGAAGCCGAGGCCGGTGGCGAGTTGCTGATCGAGAAGCCGACGGACGTTCTCGGACGCATCGCCGCGCAACTGGCGAAGCAGGTCATCTTCCAGAAAGTGCGAGAAGCCGAGCGCGACACGGTCTACAACGAGTACATCAACCGCGTCTCCGAAATTGTCAATGCCACGGTCAAGCGGATCGAAGGGCAGGATTTGATTTTCGATGTCGGCAAAGCGGAAGCCCGCATGTCCAAGAAGGAGCAGTCGCGACTGGAGTCGTTTGCGCCGGGCGAGCGTGTGCGGGTTGTGATTGTGCGGGTCGAGAAGGCTTCCAAGGGACCGCAGGTGGTGGTCTCGCGTGCGGCGCCCGACCTTGTCACTCATCTGTTTCAAACCGAGGTTCCCGAAATTTACGACGGGACGGTCGTTATCCGTGCGATTGCGCGTGAGGCTGGCGAGCGCACTAAGATCGCGGTGATGTCCAAGGACAAGGACGTCGATGCCGTCGGTGCTTGTGTCGGCATGAAGGGAATGCGCGTACAGTCGATCATCCGTGAATTGCGCGGAGAAAAGATCGACATCATCGAGTATCACGAAGATCCCGTCACGTTCGCCGAAAAAGCTTTACAGCCGGCCAAGGTCAGCCGGGTGAGCGTCGTCGACAGTCAGAGCAAACATCTGGAGGTCATCGTCGACGACAGCCAGCTTTCGCTTGCGATCGGCAAGAAGGGGCAGAACGTCCGCCTCGCCGCTAAGTTGCTCGGCTGGAAGATCGATATCAAGAGCGAGGAAGAGAAACGTCAGGAAGTGGAGCAGCAAATGAGCGCGCTGGTAGGCACTCCGAGCACTCCGCTCGACAGCCTGGCGGAGGAACTTGGGGCAGGTTTGCTGGAGAAGCTGCAAAGTGCGGGCGTGATGACCATCGAAGAGCTGGCGGATATGCATCCTGAGCAGTTGGAAGCAATTCCTGGCATCGGCCCCAAGACCATGGAAAAGATCTTCTATACAATCAATAATTACTTCTCCAGTCTTGAATCCGCCGAGGGTGGTGTAGCCACGGATGTGGAAGCCGCTCCGATTGATCAGTCCGAAGCCGGCGTGAGCGAGGACCAGACGGAGCTCGCTTCACCGGATCAAAGCGGCGACCCCGGTTCTTCAGATGTTCCGGAGGGTGTCTCGGAGCAGGCTCCGGAGAGTAGCGATAAACCGGTCGAGAGCGGGCAAAATCTGGAAGCGAGTATCATCAGTGGTGGGGTGGAAGACGCCTCTCAGACAGACGAGGCAAAAGCTGACACCGACGAAGCGCATCCGGGCGAGGATCATACGAAACCCGAGAAATAGCGGGTTGCGAAACTGGAACCGTGAGGTAGCTATGAAGGCTTAACAGCGGGTTCTACGGAGGTAATACACAGGCGGATGAAGATTCGAATCAACGATTTGGCTCGGGAGCTGGAAGTTAAGAGCAGGGAGATTCTCGAAGTCTTGCTGAAAGTGGGAGTGACCGAAAAGAAGACTCACTCCAGCTCCATCGAGGAAGATGAAGCCGCGCGCGTACGCAAATATGTTCTGGAGCAGCAGCAGGGCTCAGGCCGTGAGGTGCGCCATCGTGCCACTTCGGATGAACTCCGTCCCAAGATCGACCTGTCAAAGATCTCCAAGCCTGGCGATGCGCTGAAAGCGATCATCGAGCAAAAAGAGCATCCGCCCGGTGCCTTGCGCTCCTCACCTTCCCCCGTGCGTCCGCCGGAGGCGGGGAAGTCCCCAGCAATTCCACCGCGCGCTGTGGTTACCAAGGCGGTCCCGCACCCCGTCGAACCACCGCCAGTCGCGCCGGTACGGCCTGCGACACCCGCAGCGGAGCCGCCCAAACCACGTTTCATTACACCGTCGACGACGCAGCGCCCGGTATTTACCGCGCCACCTTCCAAAGTCGAGCCGCCGAAGTCTCCGGCAAGCATTGCCCCTGAAGAACCCGGGGAGGAAAAAATCGATACTGCAGTTGTTGAACTTGAAGCGCCTCCGGCGCCGCCTTCCGCGGCACCTGTGTCATTTATTGCCCCAGTTGTCGAGGCTGAGCCCGAGGAGGAAGCAGCCGCGGAGCCGATGCCGCCAGCGCCTCTCGATGCGGCTACGTCGTCCCCGGTGGAACAAGCGCAGGTTGGTACTCAACCGGCTTCCCCGGCACGTGCCGCCACGTCCACAAAACCGGCAGCTCCGTCTCGTCCGCCGCAGGCAAATCGTCCAGCGGCTTCACCATCCGACAAGGCTCAACCGCGTCATGTGGCCGGGCCCGCGGCACCGCATGCCCCCGCGGCGGGTGGAGTCCATGCCGCTCGACCGGGACAGCCTGGTCAGCAAGGTGTGGTAGGACGCCGCATGATTGTTCCGCAGACCGGCCCGCGTCCGGTTTATCACGCACCTGTGCAGCCTGTGCGTCCGGCGACTCCGCCGGCAGCCCGCCCTACCGGCCAACCGGTTCGCGGGCAACCGTTGTTCCAGCGCCCCCGCCCGCAGCAGGGAGGAATGGCACCGGCAGCGGGAGCGCCCCCAGGATCGCGTCCGTTGCGTCCCGGTGAGCGTCGTCCCATGCATCCGACCCGCAGCGCAACGCCTGGTCAGGCTGGGCGTCCCATGGGTGGTCGCCCGATGGGTGTTACCACCGGTGCGCCGCCCCCAACAGGTCGTCCGCCGGGACGTCCCGGTTCTCCGTCTCGCCGTCCGGGACAGCGCTATGTTCCACGCGGGAAACAAGAAGGTCCGATGAAGGGGTTCGTGCCGCCACCGCGGCTCTCCCTTTCCACCGAGCCTCTGCCGATTACCCGCGAAATCACCATCTCGGAAGGCATCAGCGTTAAGGATCTCGCCGAGAAGCTCGGTATTCGCGCCAAGGACATGATTGCCCGTCTGCTCGCGCGTGGCGTTTTTGCCACCATTAACCAGACGCTCGATGCGGAACTGGCCAACGAAATGGCGCGTCAGTTCGGCGCCAGCACCAACCTCATCAGCTTCGAGGCGCAGGTGCAGCAGGATATGGAGAACCAGGCCCTTGCCGCCAACGACGAGTCGGTCTTTGCCCAGGTCACGCGTCCACCGGTGGTGACCATCATGGGCCATGTCGATCACGGCAAAACCAGCCTTCTCGATGCTATTCGCTCCACCAACGTAGCCGAAGGCGAGGCTGGCGGCATTACGCAGCACATCGGCGCTTATAAGGTGCAGATCACGGACACGAACTCGCCCGCTTATGGCCGGGAGATCGTTTTTCTCGATACGCCGGGTCACGAAGCGTTTACGCGCATGCGTGCCCGTGGATCGAAGGTTACTGACATCGTCGTTCTGGTGGTTGCCGCCGACGACGGTGTGATGCCACAGACGCTGGAAGCTATCGACCACGCAAACGCCGCGAAAGTCCCAATCGTCGTGGCCGTAAACAAGATCGACAAGCCGGGCGCACTGCCTGACCGGGTGAAGAAGCAACTGGCCGATCGCGGACTGCTGCCCGAAGACTGGGGCGGCTCGACCGTGTTCGTCGACGTTTCGGCCAAGCAGAAGACCAACCTCAATCTGCTGATGGAAATGGTCTGCCTGGTTGCGGATATGCAGGACCTCAAGGCTGTTCCCGAGCGTGCCGCCACAGGCAGCGTGCTTGAGGCGAAGCTCGACCGCGGACGCGGCCCCGTGGCGACCGTGCTGGTTCAGAACGGTACGCTTCATGCCGGGGATCATTTCGTTGTCGGCAATGTATTCGGCAAAGTGCGCGCCATGCTCGACGATCGTGGACGCGTGCTCGATACCGCGCCGCCGGCGACCCCGGTGGAAATCCTTGGACTGGAGGGTCTGCCGCAGGCCGGCGACCAGTTCGTGGTCGTGGCCGATCGCGAAAAGGCCCGCGAAATTGCGGAGTACCGCGAGCAGAAAGCCCGCGAAGCCTCCCTGGCCAAAAGTACGCGAGTCTCTCTCGAAGGACTGGCCGAACAGATCAAGACCGCCGGGGTCAAAGAACTCCCCATCATTCTCAAGGGCGACGTGCAAGGTTCGGTGGAAGTTATCTCCGACCTGCTCGCCAAGCTTTCGAACGATCAGGTCAAGATCAAGGTGCTGCATGCCTCCGTCGGCGCCATCACCGAAACCGACGTGCTGCTGGCCTCCGCTTCGAATGCCATCATCATCGGCTTCAACGTGCGGCCTGAGCGCAAAGCACAGGAGATGGCAACCCAGGAGAAGGTCGACATCCGCCTGCATTCGATCATCTACGAATTGCAGGATGAGATGAAGAAAGCCATGGTCGGCCTGCTCGAGCCTACCATCAAGGAAACCTATCTGGGACGCGCCGATGTCCAAAATACCTTCCGCATCCCGAAGGTCGGCACTGTCGCCGGTTGCGTCATTGCCGACGGCACCATCAAGCGCGATTCCGAAATACGTCTGCTTCGCGACAACGTTGTGGTCTTCAAGGGAAAGATCGCTTCGCTTCGCCGCTTCAAGGAAGACGCCTCCGAAGTGCGCAATGGAATGGAGTGCGGTATTTCAATCGCCAATTACAATGACGTCAAGATCGGCGACGTTATCGAGGCCTACATCACCGAACGCATCGCGGCGGAGATGATGGCGTAGAGCTGTTGGTCGGTATACTGAAAGCCGGGCTCCGCGAAAGCGGGGCCCTTTCTGCACGGGTCCGTTTCCTCGGATTCCTTGCTTATGCATATTGCCCATCTCACGCTTGAGCTTCGAATGGAAGCCGCGCACTCGCTAAAAGACAAGCGCCAGGTCACGCGCAGTCTGAAGGACCGTTTGCGCGCGAGCTTCAATGTGGCCGTGGCCGAAGTCGAAGTCACGGAGTTGTGGCAGCGGGCCACAATCGCAGTTGTCAGCGTGTCGGAGTCGCGCGACTATCTGGAAGGTCTGATGAAGCACGTCGAATCGGCCGCGACCCGCATCGCCAACAACTGCGGGGCCGAAGTCGTCGACTCTTTTGTGGATTTCGTCGAGTAGAGTAGTGCCCTTGCAGACGCGAGTGCTCCGGCCTTGCCCGTGCCGCTCGGAACCGCTCAGGGCGCTCGAAAACGTGTTAAATTAAGAAGTTTTCCGGTCGTAATCTACGCCGCTGGAATGGAGCTGAGGTGGAAAGTCGAGGGCAGAAGCATCATAAGCAGCGTCGCATCGAGGCCTTCAAGGAAGAGCTGATCACGATTCTCGGCGGAGAACTTGGCGATCCCCGGATAGGGCTGCTCACGGTCAACGAGGTTGTCATGAACGAGGGAGGCAAGGCGCTCCGCGTTTATGTCGCGGTCGCAGGGTCGGAAGAAGATGTCCGCCAGACCATGCAAGGCCTGCTTTCGGCCACCGGTTTCATCCGGCATGAACTGGCTGAGAACCTGAGCCTGCGCCAGCCGCCCGAGCTGTCGTTTCACATCAGCACCCAGAAGTATGCCGCCCGCATCGAGGAATTGCTGACTCGAATCGATAAAAAGAAGCACTAAACCGCTATTCCTGACTGCATTGGTCACCTTAAGGTGTCATGCTGAACGCAGTGAAGCATCCCTGCACAGCGCGGGGCTGAAGTGCAGCCGCCAGGATTTCACCGAACATACCCAAATAATCGGAGTGGAATAGTCCGTGAGGATACTTCGCGCCACGAACTTTTAAAGAAGTGGTCCTTGCGCCTAGCCCCCTGTGTTCTTCGGCTGCATTCCCGTTTTCCAGTCTGGATTGAGTAGGTCATGGCGAGCGGCTTTGGTACACTGCCCGCAATGGTCAATCGAAGCCGCGTCCTCGAGATAATCGTGGTTTTGGGATTCTGCCTGTTTTTGTTTGCATACGGGCTGGGATCTTTCGGGCTGACCGGCGCGGACGAGCCCCGTTACGCGCAGATTGCACGCGAAATGCTCGCCCGTCACGACTGGGTGACGCCGGTGCTTTACGGCGACGTGTGGCTGGAGAAGCCGATCCTCTATTACTGGCTGGCGATGATCGCCTACAAGATTCTTGGAGTGAGCGATTGGGCCGCCCGCGTGCCTTCGGCTGTGTTTGCCACGCTCATGGTGATGGGCGTATACCTGTTCAGCTTGCGGATGCGTCGAGGCATGCAGCTCGACGCCGCTCTGATGACAGCCTCCTGTGCGCTCGTGCTTGGGATGGCGCGCGGCGCTTCGACCGATATGCCGCTGGTTGCCCCCTTTGCGGTCGGAATGCTTTGCTGGTACGTATGGTACGAGTCCGGCAGGCGCCGGTTTTTGCTTGCCTTTCACTTCCTGATCGCCCTGGGAATGCTGGCCAAAGGGCCTGTAGCGCCATTTCTGGCCGCGGCCATCATCGTTGGCTTTTGCCTGATGGTGCGCGAACCTCGCCAAATCGTCAGGACGTTGTGGATTCCCGGAGTGCTGTTGTTTTTCGTGGTGGCTCTGCCGTGGTACGTCGAGGTACAACTTCGCAACCCACAATTTCTGCGTGTCTTCATTCTGGAGCACAATCTGGACCGCTTTGGCACCAACATGTTCCGGCACCGGCAGCCCTTCTGGTTTTATCTTCCGGTGGCGTTGGCGGCAACGGTTCCATGGAGCGTATTTGCCGTCGCCGGGCTTGTCAGCACTATCCGGCGATGGCGTGAGTGGGTGGGCAAGCATTCTCCCTCCAACGCGCTCGCGGTGTTTTTGCTGCTCTGGGCCGCTCTTCCAATTTTGTTCTTTTCGCTTTCGCAATCGAAGCTTCCGGCCTACATTTTGCCCTCAATTCCGGCATGCGCGCTGCTCGCCGCGGTTTACATTCATGACAAAGTGAGCAAACTTGAAGCGCCGAGGTTCTGGGTGATAGGTCTGCACGCCATACTTTGTGCCGCGGTCGTCACAGGGGCCCTGTTGGTTCCCAATCTCATGCAGAAGACCGTGCCTGGAGCACGGGCGCTGATGGTGGCATCGGTCACGGGTTCGGTTGTGTTTCTGGCGGTCATATGCGTGTTGTTCATCCGAGGGCTTGCCGTGCTGCGGCCTATCACGCTGTTGCCGGTTATGCTTGCCTTAGCTTTTCTGATCCGGGTAGCCGCGCCGTCTATCGATGCCATGCAATCCGAGCGGCCGGTGGCAAGGTTCCTACAGGCACTCGGCGTGGAACCGAATGAACCGGTCGCGCTGTTTCACGCAAAACGCGAGGTCGAGTACGGACTTGCCTTCTATCGAAACCAGCCTATAGTCGTCTACGAGCGGCGACAGCTTCCGCCGACCGGGCACATCGTGGTGGCCGGAGAGGGCTGGGAGCGGCAGTTGCAGGAGATGCTGCCGGGCCGTGAACTACAGTCGATTGGTTATTATCGCCCGCAGCACTTGCAGATTTTCGCGGTAAGCCCGTCAAAGTAGCGCCGTGCCGGGTAATTGTCTGCCTTGAAGTCAGATGCTGTCCGGAATCTGTGTGGGTTGGAGGAAGCAGCCGGCAATCTGCGTGGTTTACCTTGAAGCAGCTCACGGCTTACACTACCGTCGAATGGTTTTTGTCTCTGGGGTGGGTGTCCTGTGGAGATATTGGATCTGAGGCATTTCGCTTCCGCCGACCTTCGGCCCCTGCTGGAGGAGGAGTCCGCGCTTTGGATGGAATCCCTGGCGTGGGACTACCGCACTTCGGCGGAGATGATCCTGCGCTACCTGGACGCTAAAATCCTCCCCGGCTATGCCGCCCTCGAACGCGGACGGCTGCTCGGTTACTGCTTTTTCGTTTACGAGGGCAATAAGGGTGTCATCGGCGACCTCTACGCCTCTCCGTCCGGCGATCACACGGCCAATGCCGCCGCCGAAGTCGAGAACCAGTTGATTCAGCACGTCATTGCCACCCTCCAACAGTCGCCGGGAATTCGTCGCATCGAGGCGCAGTTGCTGATTCACGGTTCCGGGCAGGCCGCTCCTCCTTTTGCCCGCGAAGGCTTCAAGCGTTATCCGCGCATATTTATGAAGATGCCGCTTCAGCAGCCGCTGCCAGACCCTGGGAGACCGCTGCCGGCAGGAATCGAAATCCGCCGTTGGAGCGACCAGGACTACCAGCCCGCCGCCGGAATCATCACCGCCGCCTATCGTGGCCACATCGATTCCGACATCAACGATCAATACCGCACCCAGACCGGATCGCTCCGGTTTCTCAACAACATCATCCGTTTCCCCGGATGCGGGGTGTTCGACGAGGGTTCTTCGTTCGTAGCCGTCCACCGCCTTACGCGTGCCAACATCGGTCTCATCCTCTGCTCGCGGGTCAAGGACGATACCGGCCACGTCACGCAGGTTTGCCTCTTGCCCGAATACCGCAGCCTGGGAATCGGCGAGCATCTGATTGCCGCCACCCGCGACGCGCTGCGGAAGCGCAACTTTGCCCTGCTCACCCTGACCGTCACCGAAGCCAACGATCGCGCCGTCGAGCTCTACAACCGCCTGGGCTTCTCCACCAATCGCGTCTTCGATGCCTTCGTCTGGGAAGGGTAGAAGAAAGGCAGGTTTCTTTTAAGGGTACGCGGGGTGCCATCAAACGTCCCTTTTGTTCTGATACCTGAGCCACCGGCGCCAATTTGCATATGTCATCAGATATTCTATTGCCGACGATTTGGAACCACCTGAATGACGAGCGGTTCGGATTCATGAATGTTCTTAGCGAGAGCATCCGAACAGTAGAACGTCGTCATCCGCAGCTCCTTCCGAACCTGCGCGATGCTCAGACCCTCGTCATTGGTTCGGATTATGGCGGACATCACGCTGCAGCGCGCTTTGAATCCTTCTCGTTTGTTATTGCCGACCACAAGTCTTGCTTAGAATGGACCAACAGGAGAAGACGGCTTCGCGAAGCTCGCCTGAACGACGGCCGAAGGCTGGCATACAAGAACCTCAATGATGGAAAACGGCGGGCGATCCTCGATCCTTTTTTGCGGATAGCTGACGAGCTTCCGGGACTACTTGTCTCTGTGCTTGTCGACAAGGACGTGCCGAGTTTGTTCGGAGAGGGAATAGCTCTTCGAAGGGACAATCCATCGCTGGTCGAGTTTGATGGCTGGTCTCCCCCGGTGATTGAGAAATTTTTGAGGATTATTCACCTTGTCAGCTTCCTTCTTGCCGGTCTGAGTGCACCAGCGCAACACGTAATATGGGTCACCGATCAAGACGATATAGTCGCCAATACGGCACGGCTCAGCCAGTGCGTCGAGTTGCTCGCTCGTATTTCTAGCCACTACCTGCCGCACTCACTCGGCCATCTCCGTGTTGCCACAACAAAGTCAGACACTGGTTCACGGGATTTGGAAGACCTTGTCGCAATCCCCGATCTAGCCTCTGGTGCCCTTTGCGATGTCCTCTCTGAATTGAAGCTATCGGGAGGTTTGCCGCCGACGTCGGAAATCATTCAACCGTTAGGTCCTAATCTGCAATCTAAAGCCAAGGCAATCACGGCGTGGCTATCGGAGAACGGCCATCCACTGAGGCGGCTAATTTATGCTATTGATGAAGCGCCAGCCGTCAAGGGGCTACGCGCAACCTGTCTGAGGCTTGAATCATGGCGGTCGAGTGGCCCATTAGGGCAGGGCAATGCTTTGGATTAGACCACGCGCGCGGAAGCGCCTAACCTACCTCTTAATAATCCACATCGCCCAGCCGGCCACGATGGCTCCGCCAACGAAGAGCGCGAAACAATAAGCTCCGTAGCGAAGCATTTCCCTGGTGGTATTGCGCTGCGTAATTCCGAAGACGATGGACGCGCAGAGCGCGAACAACAAGACGGCGCTGAAGTGAGAAAGTTGCAGAGTCATTGTTTCTTCCCGCTCGCGATGTGGTAGGCGTCGACGGCGCTCACGAAATTCAACAGGCCGGCGACGATAATAAACTTCGTCCCATAGTCGGCGGTTGCGCGGTGGACAGCGCCTTGGCCCCAATCCATGCTTCGTGCCGCCACGTAGAGCGCGCCCGTGCCGAAGTCGCCCAGAAAGCCGAGGATGTCCAGCAGGTCTCCCGTGTTGAAGGCGTACACCTTGCCTTGCATGCCGAGACCGGCAAGGAAGAGAACGACGACCGCGAACATCAGCAGCAGCCCGCGAATCCATCGCTTCTGAATGATGTGCCCTACCCCGGGAACCAGCCAGCCGGCAATCGGCGCGGCGATGGCCATCGCCGTCAACGGTTGCGCCGGGGTGGAGGAAGTCTTTGCTTTACTTTCCTTAGCGTTTGCCATTTAGATCAATACAAGCTCTTTCTGTATTCGTCCGGTCACTTCGGCAGCTCCGTTCCGAACCAGCATATCAATTTCGCTGCGAACGCCAAACTCGGGCAAATAGATTCCTGGTTCGATCGAGAACAGGGTATTGGCGATCACCTCGCGTTCGTCGTGCGTTTCCAGGTTATCCATATTCGCGCCATTGCCATGCACTTCCGTCCCGATCGAGTGCCCGGTGCGGTGCAGGAAGCACCCGCCGTAACCAGCCTTGGCGATGAATTCGCGAACCGCCGCATCCACCTGCCAGCCGCAAATTGTCTTCTTTGCCGCGAGAGCTTCCTGCACAGTGCGGATGCCTACATCGCGGGCGTCACGCACCAACCGGAAGATTTCGCAGTGTCGTTCCGAAGGCAGTCCGGCAAAGCCCGTCCACGTAATGTCATAGTAGACCGCGCCGGGCTTGTCTTTCTTCGCCCACATGTCGATCAGCAGGAAATCTCCCTTTCGGATCGGTTTCGAGCTGTCGGCGGTCGGCATGTAATGTGGATTCCCGCTGTTTTCGTTGACCCCTACGATGGGCAAATCGTCGGTGATGAGATGCTCGCGTCGGAAAGCCTCGCCGAGCCACTGCTGGACCGCGAATTCGTCGGTGCCCCCGTTGCGGATTTGTTGCCCAACCCATTGGAAGCAGGCTTCCATGATGCAATCCATCGTATCGCGCGCCTCAAAATGGGTTGCAATTTGCTCAGGCGAGACGGTGGCTTCGAAGCGGGCTACCAGACCGGCCGACGAAACCACTTCGACGCCGAAACCGCGCACCAGCTCCAGTGTTCCGCCATCGACCAGCGAAACATACATGATCTGGTTCTTCGGCGAGTACTGCATGGCCACGCGCTTGTAAGGGCGCAGCATCTCGCGCAACTGCTCCCACATTTCCTGCCAGGCTCCGTAATGCCCTTGCCGGCCCGGAAGCGAATTCAAATGGCGCGGTTCCACACGATGATTCAACTTGAGCGGCTCGCCTTGCGCGGGAATCAGGTAATACCAGCGGCGAGTGACATGCAGATCCGGCGGAAGACCGAGTACGCTGTAAGCAATGGGATCGCGGCGATGGTGGTCACAAAAGAGCCACGCATCGATCTCGCGCTCGCACAACGCGGCCTGAATCGCGGCCAGATCCATTCCACTATTGTACTGGACTGCCTGCACGCGCTGTTATCCCCAGTGAGCGATGCTCGCCGAGGGCCAGAGAACCGCCGGGCAAGCATTCCCACTCGTTGGCTTTGCTACCAATCGCGTCGCTGCCTGCTAGAGGAGAACCAGGGTTGGTGTGTACCAAGGAATACCAGCGTGTCACCCTGAGGAGCTTCCGTGAGGACGCGACGTGAGGGTCTATGGATTTGATTTTTCCAGCTATCGGGTGACCCTGGCTGAAATGCATAGATCGTCACGTCGGTTCGCAAAAGCGGCGAACCTCCTCACGATGACACTCGCAACGATGGATAGAGTATCCCTGGTCTTGCTATAGCGGTCATCGCAATGAAGGCTCCCGCGCCAGCAGCCGATCACATACGGCCTCGGCGCTCAGTCCGGAAACGCGAATTACCTTGTTGCGGCTGGTCTCACCGGCGGCGATTGCAATCGACGAACGCGATACGTCCAAAAGCTGCGCCAGAAACTCGATGCAGGCCTCGTTGGCTCGTCCTTCGACCGGCGGCGAAGTCAGCGCCAGTTTGAGCGCCTCGCCCAGGGTGCCGGTAATTGCGTTCCGCTTGGCGCGCGGATGCACGCGCACCGCAAAACTGGCTCCTCCGGCAATGTTGCGTATGGGGATCATTGGGCAATGCCGTCCATAGAATAATCCAGTTTGGTCGCGATACGATGCTCATTTCGCCGGTACGCGCCGGCGATTACAATCGGTTTGCATGTCTATAGCCGGAAACATTGCTCAAATTCGGCAGCGCATGGCCGCCGCCGCGCTTCACGCAGGACGCTCACCCGGAGAAATTGCGCTGATGGCGGTTAGCAAAACGATGCCTGCCGATCGTATCCGTGAGGCCTTCGAGGCTGGTCAGCGGTTGTTTGGCGAGAACCGCGTGCAGGAGTTCCAGTCGAAGCACGCGGAGTTGAGTGCGGCCTCACCTTCGATTGCGTCGGTCGCAGTCTGCAACGTGTTTACCATCGAGCACGCTCAGTTTCACCTCATCGGGCATCTGCAATCGAACAAGGCCGCAAAGGCCGCTGAACTGTTTCAATCGGTGGATTCGGTGGATTCGCTGCGCTTGACGGAGCGGCTTGACGCAGCGGCTGCAAAGCTGGGCAAAACGTTGCGCATACTGATTGAGATCAACATCGGCGGTGAGCAGGCAAAATCAGGAGTCGAGCCCGGCTCTGCCGAACTGGTCAACATGCTTGAGGCCACATCTCGTTTGCGGAATATCGAGATTCGCGGGCTGATGACGGTTCCGCCGTTTGCCGAGGATCCGGAAGCATCGCGACCGTACTTCCGGCGCTTGCGCGAGCTGCGCGATCGGTTGACGGCGCAAACCAAGTTGAGCCTGCCTGAGCTATCCATGGGAATGTCCCACGATTTCGAAGTCGCCATCGAAGAGGGCTCCACCTGCGTGCGAGTTGGCACGGCAATCTTCGGAGCTCGCGGCGAGCTCTGAAAATGCCGGATCAACTTGGCTGCGCGACGGAAGCTCAATCCCGGCCGCGTGACATGGCATCTGAAGTTGTGTGGGCCAGGTTTGCGGAGCGGAGTAGGAATCGGACGACTCCAGAGTAGCGGCGTATTCACGATCCTGTAACCACTTGCATTGATACTTTCGAGATGTGGTGTTTCATTGCGATTTGTATCCCAGTGAACGTATACTGTTGTACATTCCAGCAGGCGAGCGAGTTCCTCTGGAAGCCCCGATTTTTCAGGGGGGAGGAGGCGTGTCTTCAGCAGTAGTGGAGACAGATCCCGGGCCACCCAAGCTAAGCAGCTAAGCCGGCGGTCTTCTGCGGCCAAATTCGCCGCTGCAGTGCTCGGCAGTACGTTTGCAGCTGTTTTTCCCTCCGATTGCCGTCTGTGCCGCGCTCCGCTTGCGAATCTTTCTCGACTTCCCGTCTGCGACGAGTGCCTGGCGAAAATCATTCCCTTTGATGGTCCGCGCTGCCATCTCTGTGGCGATCCGCTGGCTCCCGATTCCGAGTTCCTGACGGTCGAGATTTGTGCCAACTGTTACATCGAGCGCCCATTGTTTACGCGTGCGATCAGCTATGGCGCGTACGCGGATGAGTTGCGCGACCTGATTCACCTTCTCAAGTATCATCTGGTGCGCCCCGCCTCGGGCGTGCTCGGGCGCATGTTGGCGCAAGCCGCCGAACCCCTGATCGCCAGTTTCGAATCGCAACCGATCCTCGTCGTTCCCGTGCCGCTCCATGCCAGCAAGTTCCGCGAGCGGGGATTCAACCAGTCAGAACTGATTGCCCGATCCGCGATCAGGGAACTGGGCCGCCAAGCGCGCTCGTGCGACCAAGTTGGAATTGTTGACGACAGTTCTCCTGCGCCGCCGGGCGACTGAGTCGCAGGTTGGCATGACGCGTGACCAGCGGCGGGAAAACATCCGCGGCGCTTTTGCCGTGGCCGGCAAAGAGCAGGTCGCCGGACGCGAGGTGCTGCTGGTCGATGACGTTATGACCACGGGCGCAACCGTCTCCGAATGCGCCAGAACGCTTCTGGGCGCCGGTGTGAGGGCCGTTTTTGTCGCAACCGTCGCACGTGCTTTGAACGAGAGTTCGTGGTTCGCATCTTCTCGGGAGGGGGCGAAGGAACTGCGCGAATGATTGCGGGTTCCTGCTAACGATATGCCGGGCAAAGGGGAACACCACAGATCGGGACGTGAACTCGCCGAAGCTGTTCTCACCCAAGCGCCATACTCGCCTATGCACGCGCCGGTGCTGGTGCTGAACGCTTCCTACGAGCCCATCAATATCTGTGCGGCGCGGCGTGCGATCGTGCTCGTGCTCAAGGGGGTGGCCATCACTGAGGAGATCAATGGACACCTGCTGCACTCGGCGCGGATCGCCGTGCGCGTTCCCTCGGTAATCCGCTTGCTGGAGTATCGCCGCATTCCCCACCAGACGCGCGCCCTCTCGCGCAAGAACATCCTGTTACGCGATCGCAACAGCTGCCAGTATTGCGGCGTCTTGCTGCCGTCGAGCGAGCTGACCCTGGACCATATTGTCCCGCGTTCACGGGGCGGCCAGTCGACCTGGGAGAACCTGGTTGCTTGCTGCCATGCGTGTAACCACAAGAAAGGAAACCATTTGCTGTACGAGTGCTCAATGAAGTTACTGCGTGAACCGCGCACCTTCAACCTGCATACCAGCCGGCATATCATGCGAATGATGGGCGGTTCCGACGCCAAATGGCGCAAGTATCTGTTTTACTAAGTCGGCAACTTTGCGACGGTTATTCGCGTGATGATCCCATCTTCTTCCAGAGAATTAAGTACGCAAATGTACGTGCTTTAGCTCTCCTGAATTCGTTCAAAATATTGACAAGTTAGTACCTGTTATTCAGCATCTCATATGACAATGAGCGGATGCTGGCTAGCCAAGGTAGGCACTGCTGTTCCACTTCGCGTTGACGGCTGTCCATTCCGGCGGGATGTAGTTCATTAAGCCGCCAGTATTCAATTACTTACGTCTCGGGATGGGTTTCCCGGTTGGAAGCAAAACTGCACATCCCGTGTGGTGAGAGCGCACAAAGCGGTTCCCAATTCAACGATATTTGGCAGATTTGCATGGAGCGTTAATGTCCGATAATGCGATGGAGCAGATTGTCAGCATCTTGCGCCAGGGTGGCGCGCCTTGGTACCCCGAACGCGGAGAAATGCACAGTGTACGGATCGTCGGACACACTCCCAAGAGCGACCACTACATTTACGACGCGGTCATGGAATTCGCCGATGGTGGCGAGAGGCTCGCGATCAAGGTATTTCGCGCCAACCGCTGCGGCGTGCAGGGGGTCAAGAGTCTGGCGGCGCAGGAGCTAAGACACCTCCAGAGTGTCCACGCCCTGGCTGAAGCGAAAAAGCTTACGGGAATCCCCCGGCCCCTGGGAGACTTTGCCGAGCTGGGAGCAATCGTCAGCGAAAAGCTCACGGGCATTCCCCTGCAATCGATCATCATGAAGGCGGCTTTGCTCCCCGGTTATGCCGACTGTGGAACACTGCAATTCGCCGCCAAGCGTACCGGCGAGTGGCTCCGCAAATTCCACCGGGTGACTGCCGACATGCCCGAGCCATTCGATTCGGCCGGGTTTCTCGCGGACTTGGAGAAACTCTGCGCCAGTTGCAAAAAGGAAGGGTTGGACGATCTTTCCATCAAGAACATCATGGGCGGCGCCAAGTCGATTCTGGCGCGCTCGAGGAAGGCACTGCCTTCGTCGGCGGTGCTGAACAACTTTACCCCGCTGAATGTGGTGATCGCGGAAGGTGGAGTGGGGTTCTGCGATTTCGCCAAAATGTCGAAGCGAGGCAGTTCCTTTCACGACGTCGCGCTATTCCTCGCTTCGGTGGAGGCGCTGGAGAAATATCCCTTCTGCGACCGCACCATCACCTCGGGGGTGCAGGAGAGCTTCCTGGAATCCTACGGGGTCTCGTCTGCCGATCAGCGCTTGCTGCGCGTGCTCAAGATGAAAACACTGCTGAGCATGCTGGTGCAGGGGCGCACTATCCGGGAGAGCGCGATGCGCAAGAAAGTGATGTGGGCAAACGTGATGAAGCGGTTCATTCAGCAGGCCGCCGAGCGCGCACTGGCGCCCACGGGGTAAGAGTTCGACTCTGTTCTAGAGTTTACGAAAAGAACCCACGTCAGCCAAAAGATGGGCGGGACGTGGGGCACCCGCGCCAGGTAGGGGTCCTTCGACTGCGTTCGGCTTCGCCGACCTTCGCTCAGGATGACAGCCTCGGAGATTCCCCGAACTTCGCTCAGGATGACAGCCTCGGAGAATCCCAACTTCGTCGACAAGCGGTAGTTACTTTATCCGTGTAGTGCGAGGTAGAGGACCCAACTTCCGACGATGATGCGATAGACGGCAAAGGGAACGAAGCCGTGTTCGCGCACCCAGACCAGAAACCACTCGACGACGACCAGCGCCACGAAAAACGAAACCACGAAGCCGATGGCCAGCACGATCCAATTATGTCCGGTCATCACGAGAGGCGTGAGCGTGTCTCCGGCGGCGAGCGAGGGTGCAGGGCCTTGACCAGCGAATAGCCGGTGGCCGCGAGCATGGTCGGAATCGAGAGCAGGAAGCTGAATTCCAAGGCAGCCGGGTCGGCTCATGCCGACGATCTGTCCGGCGGCGATGGTCGACATGGAGCGTGAGGTTCCGGGAATTACCGCCGAAAATACCTGGCACAGGCCGATCCAAATCGATTGGCCAAGCGACATCTCTTCCAGGTTGGTGGTCGTCGGCTCATTGCGCTCGCTCATGTTATCCACGATCCACATGATGATGCCGCCAACGATGAGCGCCAGCGCCATTACCTTGAGGCTCTCCAGATTGTGGCCGATGCGCTTGATCATCAGCAGCGAAGGCACGGAGGTGCAGACGAAAGCAATCATGGTCAGCGTAATGGGGTGCGTTAGCACCGTGTTCTTGCCGCGCTCGCCTTCGGGAAAGGTGCGGAAGAAATTGACGATGCGAGGCAGAAAGAGCAGCATCAATGCCAGGATGGCTCCCAACTGGATGACGATGGTGTACATCTTCCAGTACGGGTCATCGAGAGAAATGTGCATCAACCTCTCGCAGATTCGCAGGTGCGCTGTCGAACTGACGGGCAAGAACTCAGTCAATCCTTCTACGATGCCGAGCAGTACGGAGAGTGAATAGTCGTTCAATGAGCCTCCAGCGAAAATGGTCCAGCCTCTTCGAGCCCGCGTTAGATAACTGCGGTAAGTATGGGCCGGCTACCATTCAATCCCACATTTCAACCCCACATTAGCCAACAGCGGGCAAATGTGGGCCACCTGCGCATTATTGGGCCTGCGGCAGAACCGCCCCACTCAAGCCAACAGAAGGCTTGAATGGGCCACCCTGAAATTTATCTTATCTGACAGCCTACGCCAACCCGGCAAATGTCTTAGGCAACTACGGGCAAGTATGGGGGCAGTTAACCAGCAGCCTCTTCGTTCCCACATTAGCCAACAGCGAGCAGATGTGGGCCACCGCGATTTCTATTAGCCAACAGCGGCAGGTGGGCCACCGCCGCGCTTGCGCGATTTCAGTGTGACCATGTCGATGGATCACTCTCTATTCTAAGTTGGCTTCTCGGCGACTCGACCGGTAGTGTTGCACCCGGAGAGTCCGCGTCCCGCAGGAGGTCTGACATGAAGTGTATAAGTTTCAGTTTGTCGGCGAGCGTCGGCGAAGTTGCAAGATCGAGATGGCTGACGACGGGAGAGATCACCGCCATACGCAGGCAGCGGCTGGGCACGTCGCGCTCCAGCCATTCGGTTTCGCTGGCGGGCACGACGTTATCGGCCGCACCATGCAACAGGTAGACCGCTGCCTGTAAGCCCGCCAAATGTCCGCGCGGGGAAATTGCGGCAAGCCGATCGTGATACTTGCGAATTCCGCGCAGCAGCACAGGGGCTAACGCATCGATATGGTGCTGGAAGAGCGAGTCCATGAGTTGCTCTCCCTGCGGGGTGAGCCGCTTGGCTTCCGCCTGAGCCCGGCTGCGGTCCTCCCAGAGCAGATAGCGAAGCGTGTCGCGGGCGGCAGGGACATCGCGGGGCGAGAAGAACTCCGCGGGATAGTCATAAACGCAAATCAGGGGTCCGTACTCATGCGCTGGAAGCTTGGTGACCTTGCCGGAAAGAACGGTGATGAGGTTGGTGGCATAGTATTCCAAGACGCGTTGCAGATCATCATAGCCGCCGACCGCAACAATCAAGCCAATATCGTCGCGCCACTGCGGCTCGGCGGCGGCCATTAGCGCCAGTCCACCGGCGAAGCTCAGGCCGATGATGGTCGCCGGCTTGCCCGAATGCTGCCGGACAAAATGCGCGCACTCGCCGATGGTTTGAATTGTTTCCGGAGTGACACGGTAATCGGCCAGGTCGTTCAACTCGGGCGTGATTGCCAGGAATCCGTGTGATGAAAGCCCCTTGGCGAAGGCCACCAACCGCGGTTCCTCGATGCCGAGGTGATGTACTCCGTGCAGCACGATAACCGCCGGGGCTTTGTCGTATCCGACCGGATAATAGAAACGGGACGCGATTGGCGTGGAAGCCGAAATTGTTTGGGTCTCGGTGCGCACGGGATTGAGTCCGATGTGCGCGACCTTCCTCACAATCCAACTTTCGCCCGCCGGACTTTGCAATCCCCAGAGCACCGATGCTGCCCTGAGATGGTGCTTCAGCGGAGCATAGACGGCCGCGAACAGGATAACCAAAACGAACGCCAGCCCAGCAATTCGCGTACTCGGGCGAAGCCGGCGATCTCCACGTTTCGCAACTGGAACGCTGGTCATATCCAGAAACAGCGAAGGACGCCGATATCAGATTTCCAGGATGACGGGCATGATCAAAGGGCGTCTCTGGGTATTCTTGGCGATAAAGCGCTTGAGGTCCTGACGGATTTTTTCCTTGATGACACCATAGTCGGTCATCTCCTCGCTCGTGGAGTTATTCAAGGTAGCCAGGACAACCTGCCGTGCCTGCTCGACAAAACCATTGTCGGAGGGCGCTCCGGCAAAGCCGCGCATCACGATCTCCGGCGGATTCTCGACCGCTCCGGTAATTTTATTCATGGCCAGGATTGGCAGAACGAAGCCGTCTTCGCTGAGATGACGGCGGTCGCTGATGATCAACTCCTCCACCACATCGCCCGTGGAACCGGAGTCGATGCAAATGCGTCCGACCGGCACGGTGCCGGCCTTGCGCGCGCCGAGCTCGTCGAATTCCAGAATTTCGCCGCTTTGCAACAGGAAAATCTTGCCGACAGCACCGGGCATCGACGCGGCCAGAGCCGCATGCAGCTTGAGCTGCCGATACTCACCGTGAATAGGAATGAAATATTTCGGGCGCACGAGGTTGATGAGCAGTTTCAATTCTTCCTGGCTGGCGTGACCGCTTACGTGCAGGGGCGGCTTGGAGCCGTCCTCATAGAAAACTTTGGCGTCGCGGCGGAAGAGATGATCGATGACGCGATAGATTGCTTTCTCGTTGCCGGGGATGATGCGCGAAGAAAGTATGACGGTGTCGCCCGGCTCGATCTTGGCGTGTTTGTGATTGTCGAGCGCCGCGCGCGACAGCGAAGACATGGGCTCGCCCTGGGTGCCGCTGATCAGGATCATGATCTGGCTGGGCGCGTAGTCCCTGATTTGTCCAGGGTTGATCAACAGGCCGTCGGGGATGGTGATGTAGCCAAGGTCCTGCGCGATTTCGGTGGATTCGACCATCGAGCGCCCGAGCAGCGCAACCTTGCGGTTGTATCGGTAGGCCAGTTCCAGCGCCAGCTTGATGCGATGAATGGAAGAAGAAAAACAGGTAATAAAGATGCGACGCTGGGCGGTAGAGAAAATCTGCTCGAAGCGCGGACGCACCGCCTGCTCGCTCGGCGTATAGCCAGCGCGCTCGACGTTGGTTGAGTCCTGCAACAGCGCCAACACTCCCTGCTTGCCAAGTTCGGCGAATGAGTGCAAATCGAAGAGGCGGTTGTCGGTTGGCGTGGGGTCTACCTTGAAGTCGCCGGTGTGGATCAGCACTCCGAGGGGCGTGTGAATGGCCAACGCCACGCAATCGACCAGGCTATGCGTCACCTGGATGGGTTGAATGGTGAAGGCGCCGATGCGAAAACTTTCTCCCGGCCGGATCTCGATCAGTTCGGCGTCATCCAGCAGCCCGTGCTCTTCCAGCTTGTCTTCGACATAAGCGAGCGTGAACTCGGTGGCAAAGACCGGGACGTTCAACTCCGAAAGCAGCCAGGGAACTGCGCCGATATGATCCTGGTGCCCGTGCGTCAGGATTACGCCGCGCACGCGCGAACGGTTCTCGATGAGATAAGTGAGATCCGGGACCACGATATCGACGCCGAAAAGTTCGGCCTCTGGAAACATGAGCCCAGCGTCGACCACGATAATGTCGTCGCCCCAACGAATGGCCATGCAGTTCATCCCGAATTCGCCAAGGCCACCGAGCGGTATGATTTGAAGTTTTCCTGAAGGCATGTCTATTGATGCTAGCACGTTGAGCGCAAGTGGGGCAGCGGGCCTGGCCCCGGGGCCGAGTGATGGCTCATCGCAAAAGCCGGGGGCAGCGATCCAGCGCTGCCTGCCGTGCATCCGACTATACTTATAGCAAGAGAGACCTCATGGGCGAAGCGACGGCAACTAATTCATGGCTGATGCGGCGAGTGGAAGGCGCGCTACGCACAGGGCTCACTCGCGCTTACGAAACCATCAGAGTTGATCCCGAGCAGTTCTTGTTTCAACTTCGAAGCGCGCATGAACTTCCGGTGGAGACTTACGAAGGGCTGTTCACCTTGCCCGTAGAGCGGTTGGACATCGTTGCGCAGGAAACTATCCGCGCGGGAATGAAAATGGCTGCCGCCGAAGGAGCAGGCTTCGGCTTAGGCGGCGTGTTTACGATTGTGCCCGACTTGGGAGTTTTGGCGGCCATCACCATGCGCACGCTGCAGAAGCTCAGCCTAGTGTATGGATTCCAGTTCACCACCGACGAGGAAGTTGCTGAATTATGGGTGGCTGCCGCCAGCGCGGCGGGGGTGGACATAACCCGTGAACTGCTGGAAAAGGGCGTACTCTATCGCTTCGTGCCGAAGGTGATTCAGCGCATTGCGGTTTCCGCCAGCGCCGAATTCGTCGAGAAGTGGACTGCCCGCTTGATTCCGGTGGTGAGCTCTGGAGTGGGCGCGGTGATCAACTACTACTTCGTGCGCGCGTGGGGGAACCGCGCGCTGGCTCATTTCCGCCAGAGGCATCTGGAATCGCGAGAGCAACGGCGTGTGAACACGATCCTGCTGCCGCCATCAACTCAGTAACAGCTTTGAAGGGTAGCCCGCCGCGAGAAGAGAACTACCCCAGGTTAGCCAAAAGCGGGCGAACCTGGGGCACCCGACAAATATACAGATGAAACTACCCCACTCAAGCCAACTGCGGGCTTCCACCCCAGCGAGCCGAGCCTCGCCGGGGACCCCGGCTTGAATGGAGCACCCGACGAACCCGCGTCAGCCCAAAAGATGGGCGGGACGTGGGGCACCCGATGCTTCTTCTTCGCGCAGTGATTTACAGCTTGGAAAAATCCAGCGTTGCGAAATAGTCGTCGATGGTCTCGGCGCGGCGAATCTGCTGCACCTTGCCGTCTTCACGCAGCAGCAGTTCGGCGCACCGCAGCTTGCCGTTGTACTGGAACCCCATGGAATGGCCGTGCGCGCCGCTATCGTGAATCACAAGGATGTCCCCGACGTCCACGTTCGGCAGCATCCGGTCGATGGCAAACTTGTCATTGTTTTCGCAAAGCGAGCCGACAACGTCAACCATCGAGTTGGCGGGAGCCCGCTCCTTCCCCATGACGGTGATGTGGTGATAGGCGCCGTACATCCCCGGACGCATCAGGTTGGCCATGCAGGCATCGACGCCGACGTACTTTTTGTACGTGTGCTTCTCATGGATGGCTCGTGTTACCAGAAACCCGTACGGCCCCGTGATGCAGCGGCCATTCTCCATAAAAATTCGCAGCGGATGTAATCCCGCAGGCCGGATCCGTTCGTCGTAAAGCGCCTTCACGGCCTGACCCAGCGTTTCAAGGTCGACGGCCTTCTGTTCCGGCCGGTACGGGATGCCGATTCCTCCGCCGAGATTAACAAACTCCAACCGCACGCCGAGCTTTTCGGCCAGCTCGATCGCCAGATCGAACAGCATGCGCGCCGTCTCGACGAAGAACTCCAACTTCAGTTCGTTCGAAGCGACCATCGTGTGCAACCCGAAGCGCTTGCATCCCTTCTTTTTGGCCGACGCATAGGCCTCGAACAGTTGGGGACGCGTGAGTCCGTACTTCGCCTCCTCCGGCTTGCCGATGATCGGGTTGCCCTCGCGTGCTTTTCCCGGGTTGTATCGAAAGCAAATCAGCTCCGGCAATCCTCCGGCATGCTTTTCGACATACGGCAAATGCGTGATGTCATCGAGATTGATAACCGCGCCCAGCGCTTTTGCTTTCTGAAACTCCTTACAAGGCGTGTCGTTCGACGTGAACATAATGTTCTCGCCGGTGATTCCGACCCGCTCGGCCAGCAACAGTTCGGGCAAGCTCGAGCAGTCGGCACCGAAGCCCTCTTCCTTGGCGATCTTCAGGATGTACGGGTTGGGCAACGCCTTGACGGCGAAGTATTCCTTGAATCCGTCGCACCAGCCAAACGCGGCCTTCAACCGCCGCGCATTCCGGCGAATGCCCCGCTCATCGTAGAGATGAAACGGGGTTGGATAGTTGCGAATGATTTCGCGGACTTCGGCTTCATCAAATGGAAGTGTCTTGACAATGTCGGTCATGCTCGGTGTATCCGATATGCCTTTCTCTGAACAAATGGTGGCTAAGCCGTGAGTATACTATTTGTCATATAGAATTGAGTACGGTTATGAGACTAGGCGATCTTTGGGCGAAGCACCGCAGCGGCACAATGCAGCCGGATTCCGCCGAAATAAACGATCTGTTCATCTTCGGCGTTACGGACGATTCCAGGGACGTTCGCTACGGCTACCTGTTCTGCGCTCTGCCCGGAGTGAAAGAAGACGGGGTCGCCTTCTGCTCGCAAGCCGCCGCCAGAGGGGCTCAGGCAATCGCAGTACCGGAAGGCACGTGCGACGAAGCTCTTGGGCTCAACGAGTACGAGCGAGGAAAGATCGTCGTGCTCCGCGTCCGCGACATTCGCGGATTCTATGCGCGGCTGGCGTCCGACTTTTACCCCGGCCATCCGAGCACCATTGCAGCTGTCACCGGCACCAACGGCAAGACATCGACGGTGTGCTTTCTTCGAGATCTGTGGGTTGAGAACGGTCACAACGCCTTGAGCCTGGGAACCCTGGGACTCCAGGCACGCGATAAGCGCCATTCAAACCTTGAAGCGGGACTGACAACGTATGATGCGAAGACTCTTCATACGATCCTCGCTGAACTGGAGCGTGTGCACGGCGTCACGCACCTTGCCATGGAGGCTTCGAGCCACGCACTCGATCAGCAACGACTGGCTGGGGTCACTTTTGACGCGGCAGGTTTTACGAATCTCACTCAGGACCATCTCGATTACCATGTGTCGATGGACGCCTATTTCAAGGCCAAGACGAGACTCTTCGGGGATCGGCTCAAGACTGACGGCGTTGCAGTCATCAACCTCAGCGACGAATGCGGTTTGCAGATCGCATCGGCAATGAGGGCGCGGGGCACCAGGGTCATCTCCTACGCCACCCCAACGAATGCAAAAGCGGCACCCGGTGGCGAAGCAAGCGACAATGCCGACCTTGTGGTATGCGAGCGAATTCCCCATGCACAGGGCCAAACGCTGAAGATGTCGGTGTTCGGCGAATTCCATGAGGTCGAGGCGCCGGTGGCGGGATCTTTTCAAGCGGAGAACATTCTCTGTGCGCTAGGGCTCGCGATTGGAACAAACGTACCGGTGGAGCGCGCGATCACCGGCATCTCACGCCTCGCGTCCGTGCCGGGGCGCCTGGAACTTGCCGCGGTTCTTGCTAACGGGGCGGCGGTTTACGTGGATTACGCGCACACTCCCGATGCGCTGGACAACGTTCTGCGCAGTTTGCGTCCGCACGTCGGCGCGAAATCAAAGCTGCACGCGCTGTTCGGGTGCGGGGGAGACCGCGACACGACGAAGCGGCCTATCATGGGCCGCATTGCCGAAGAACTTGGCGATTGCGTCTGGGTGACCGATGACAATCCCCGCACGGAAGACGCGGATGCGATTCGAAAACAGGTGCTCTCCGGCACGACTCGGGCAACAAACGTGGTGGATGCGGGTCCGCGTCGTGAAGCCCTGCAACGCGCCCTTTCCGCGCTGCAATCGGGGGACGTTTTAGTCGTCGCCGGAAAAGGCCACGAGGACTATCAGGTCGTTCTTGAACGAGACCCGTCGGGTCAACCCATCCGTGATTCGCGGGGTCGCCCGCTGACGAAGAAGATTCCATTTTCCGACGTGACGATCATCCGTGAGATCGCCGCGACGCTTTAAGGGTGAACATGGCAGAGCTCTACGATGCCCGTGGCAATACCTACTTTGTCGCTTCGCCGAAGGAGATTGGCCGGTTCGCCGAAATTCCTCAAACTGCCGCTGAGGCCGCCATGGCGCGCGGGCAATGGGCGGTTCGCGCGATCGAACGCATCTGCGCCCGGCCGAATGCTTCCGAGGGCAAGAGATTCCTATCGGACGGATTACTCGTTGGACCGTTCCCCGACGAAAGCGCCTTTGGCATGCTGATCGTCAACACAGACGGCACACTTGCGGAACGCAGCGGAAACGGCCTGACGATTTTCTCCCAGTTTCTGGTCGACACCGGACAGGCTAATCGCACGGATGCTTTCGTTGTACGCATCTATAAGCCTCCGGCATCATTGGTCGAGGCGCGGATTGAAGCGGCTGTACGAGACGGGCGGAACGGATTCTGGATCGACATGGGCGTCCCAACCTACGGACTCTCCGCGGTTGGTGCATCTCCCGAACACGTCGGCGTCTCTGAGTTTGAAGGTCACCGCACCATTCGTGTCTTCGATCTCGAAAAGATCGAGGCATCGTGGGCGTGCAGCCAGTTTGTGAATGTTGGAAACCCGCATTGTGTAACCTTCCTGAAAGACCAGCGGCTCCTGCCTTCGATGGAGCAAATCGGGTCGCAGGATTGGATGCCCCGGTTGACCGCCATTGCGAATAGTACCGAAAGCCCCGGAGTGCGAGGCGAAGGACGTCCGTGTAAGAACGGAATTAATTTGCAGTGGGCTTCGCTCGTTGGTCCGGATAGCATTGCCGCGCGTGTTTTCGAGCGTGGCGAGGGACCTACTTTGTCCTCCGGAAGCAGCGCAACGGCCGTTGCGAGTGCCGCAAGGGAGCTGGGGCTGTTAGGTGCGAAGACCGTCAATGTTGTGATGCCGGGAGGCGTTGCGCCAATTAGATTCGATGAAAGCGATGGTATCTTGAAGCGCGTAATGTTATTTGGCGAGGCTCAACGAACGAATTCGCGTGAGCAACAAAGAGAATGACTGAACATGACATATATCAATGACAACTATCTCAAGCTGACTGCCGGCTACTTGTTTGCTGAAATTGCTCGCCGTGTGAAGAAATTCTGCGACGAAAATCCTTCCGCAAAAGTTATCCGATTGGGTATTGGGGATGTTACCGAACCGATTTGCCCCGCGGTGATTCAAGCGATGCATGCAGCCGTCGATGAAATGGCCGTGCGGTCGTCGTTCCGTGGCTATGGACCCGAGCAGGGCTACGACTTTCTGCGCGAAGCCATTGCCAAAAACGACTTCCAGTCTCGCGGAGCCAACATTGACGCGGATGAGATTTTCGTCTCCGACGGGTCAAAGTGCGATTCAGCAAATGTTCTGGATATCTTCGGAGCAGGTAACGTCGTCGCCGTCACGGACCCTGTTTACCCGGTGTACGTGGATACCAATGTGATGGCCGGTCACACAGGTCCGGCAGACGCCACTGGCCGCTACGGCGGATTGGTTTATCTTCCGGTTACAGCGGAGAACAATTTCGTTCCGGACCTCCCCAAGCAGCACGTCGATCTGATTTACCTGTGCTATCCCAATAACCCGACCGGCATGGTTGCAAGCAAGGAAATGCTGAAGCGTTGGGTCGACTACGCGCATGAGAACGGCTCGATCATTCTGTACGACGCCGCCTATGAGGCATTCATTACCGACCCGTCCATTCCGCATTCGATTTATGAAATCGATGGAGCAAGGGAGGTCGCGCTCGAATTCCGCAGCTTCAGCAAGACGGCCGGCTTCACCGGTGTTCGGTGCGCCTTCACCGTTATTCCGAAAGATCTGAAGGGAAAGACGCGGGATGGCCGCGAAGCATCGATCCATTCGCTGTGGAATAGACGACACGGTACCAAGTTTAATGGTGTCTCTTATCCCGTTCAGCGAGGCGCGGAGGCGGTGTATTCGCCGGAAGGCAAACGGCAGACTCGAGAAACCATTGAGTTCTACCTCACGAACGCCAAGCTGGTGCGTGAAGCACTGACGAAGCTGGGGATACAGGCCTACGGCGGTATCAACGCACCTTACGTGTGGCTAAAGACCCCGGGCAGTTTGAGCAGTTGGGACTTCTTCGACAAGCTGCTGCAGGAAGCCCAGTTGGTGGGAACACCAGGGAGCGGCTTCGGAACCTGCGGCGAGGGCTATTTCCGTTTGAGCGCGTTCAACAGCCGAGCCAACGTCGAAGAAGCCGGACGCCGCTTTGCCAAAATCATGTAGCTCATCTAATCGCTGGGGGAGTCGAGAGCTGGTTGAGAGCTGAAAACTCCCCTGCGGTATCGGCATCTTAATTATCGATGGACGCGATCTCTTCCTTGTTCGGGACCTCTCTGCTGGTGCTGGCGCATCCCGACGACGAATGCGTGACCTACGGCGCGTTGCTGCAAAGAATGGCCGATCCCATCGTGCGATTCATGACGGACGGGGCTCCGCGCGATCCCTATTTCTGGGGACGCTATGGCTCTCGCGAAGCTTACGCCACGCTCCGCCAGCAGGAGGCCCGGCGGGCGCTGGCAAGGATAGGCGTCCAGCGTGTCGAGTTCGTCTCCGACGGCTACCACGGCAGGAGCAACGGCGGCAATCCTCAGCAAAGTGACGGCGCGGCATCCGACATTCTGGTAGATCAGGAGTTGTTTCGCAACTTGCCCGCGGCTTGGCGGGAACTCACCGACGCGATCGAAAGGCTGCAACCGCAGGCGCTGTTGACCCTCGCCTACGAAGGAGGTCATCCGGACCACGACAGCTGCAACCTGCTGGTGTCGCTTGCCTCTAGGAAATTCGGGCTGCCGGCCTGGGAGGCGCCGATTTACAACCGCGCTTGCAAAGCCGATGCCGAGCGTCTGGAGCCGCAAAGATTTGTTCGGGAAAATGGCACGGAAATCAATGTTTGCCCGACCGAGAGCGAGGTTGAGCGCAAGCGCGCGATGTGGAGCGAATACGCTTCGCAGGGCGACTTCCTGCAATTCTTTTCGCCGGAGAGAGAGTGCGTGCGGCCCTTGCCCGCTTATGACTATTCGGTTCCTCCGCATTCGGGCCAACTGAACTACGAGCGATGGCAGTGGTCGATGACTGGAAAGGACGTTTGCCAGGCGTTCGTCTCGTTTCTTGAGCAGTTCGAAGAAGTTCGCAGTGCCGGAACTGGCAGCAACTCGCGACGGTCGGCGGACATCCGAACCTGAAGGCGCGCGGTTGCCCATCTATGCTTTCTGAAGTTCCCGATCCGATCCTGTTTGTGGCTTATCCCATGCTGGCGGTTTCCGATGGCAGTTGCGGCGGAGCAGAGCAGATGTTGTGGTGTCTGGAGCGCGAACTCGCGCTGCGGGGTGCGGCTACGGTGGTCGCGGCTTGCGAGGGTTCGAGCGTCAGCGGCGAACTGGTGAACACCGGCGTCGCGCCGAAGGAGTCCGACCGCTTCGAGTTGCGCGAACGGGAACACAGCGAAGCCGTGGTTTGTCTCTGCGGGCGACGCCGATTTTCGCTGGTGCACGACAAGAGCGGCCACTTCTGGCGACATGCTGCGCGGGTTCCCTGTCCGGTGCTGGCCACGCTCCATCTGCCGCGAAATTTCTATCCGCCGGAGCTGTTCGAGTCGGTTGCGTCGAACGTGTTCTTCAATGGCGTCTCGCAATCGCAGGCCCGCGAATTTCGTGATCTGCCGAATTTCCTGGGCGTGGTTGCGAACGGAATCGCGCTGGAGAGATTCACTTTCGTCGACGCGAAAGAGGATTACTTGCTTTGGGTGGGCCGCATCTGCCCGGAGAAGGGAACACACCTCGCGCTCGACGTTGCCCGCGAACTTGGAATGAAGCTGGTGCTCGCCGGTTCGGTGTATCCGTTCTCCTGGCATCGCGAATACTTTGAACGCGAGGTGCGTCCCAGACTTGATGCCGCTGGTTCCATGGCCGTGTTGATCGAGTCGCCGACGTTTCCACGCAAGGTCGAGCTGCTCGGACAGGCCCGCGCGCTGCTGATCCCGACACTGGCGCCCGAAACCAGCTCGCTGGTGGCGATGGAAGCCATGGCATGCGGCACGCCCGTGGTGGCATTCGCTAAAGGCGCACTGCCGGAAGTGGTTGCCGATGGGAAGACCGGCTTCCTGGTGAGTGGCTTCGACGGGATGGTGAACGCCGTGGGGCGCGTGGATTCAATCGACCCGCGAGAATGCCGAGTTCACGTCGAAGGGCGCTTCAGTGCATCGCGGATGGCAGATGATTATGAACGGCTGTACGCGATGATAAAGGAGTGCGCGTGCAAGCCTGTGGCGCGGGCGGGTTGAGTGAGAAAGGGCGTTTACGTCTCGGGCGTTCCGAGTTCCCCACATTTGCCAACAGATGGCAAATATGGGCCACCGTCGGGCTCGAATGGACGTCCGCCGTCGAAAAAGAAAAGCAGATCCTTCGCTGCGCTCAGGATGACACCCCACGAGGGGCAGGCGAACGTGGTGCACCGGTTCTGTCAGCGGGCTGTTGCCATCGGGACCAGTAATCCTGCTTCGCTGGCGATCTTCTCCAGCTTGGCGCGGGTTTCGGGTTTGACGCGCACCATCGGCAGGCGATAGTTTTCGCCCATTCGGCCCATCATCGCCAACACGGCCTTCACCGGCATCGGGTTGGACTCGATGAAGTTGGCCTGCATTAGCGGCAGGTATTTGCGATGCAGCTTGCGCGCCTTGGCCCAATCATTGGCGAGCGCCGCGCGGGTCATCTCCGCCATTTCGCGCGGAATCTGGTTCGAGACCACGGAGATGATGCCAACACCGCCAATCGCGATCAGCGGTAGTGTGACCGCATCGTCTCCCGACAGGACCAGGAAAGATTCCGGCACCGCATTGAGCAAGTCGGCCATCTGGCTGATGTTGCCACTGGCTTCCTTGATGGCGATGATGTTTTCGATCTGCGCCAGCCGTGCCGCCGTAGCCGGTTCTATGTTGGCTCCGGTGCGTCCGGGGACGTTGTAGAGCACCAGCGGTTTATCGACGGCCATGGCAATGGCCTTGAAATGCTGATACTGGCCTTCCTGGGTCGGCTTGTTGTAGTAGGGCGAGGCAGTCAGGATTGCGTCCACGCCCTTGACGGCCGCGATGGTCCGCGCCTTCTCGACAGCGTCGCTGGTGGAGTTCGAGGTGGCTCCGGCAACAATCGGCACGCGTCCGGCGGCGACCTCAATGGTGATCTCGACCACGCGAATCCATTCTTCCCTGGTCAGCGTCGGCGTTTCGCCGGTGGTGCCGCAGGGGACCAGAAAATCGATCTTCGATTCGACTTGCCAGGCGACCAGCGAGCGCAATGCTGCTTCGTCAACCGAGCCGTCGCTCTGGAATGGAGTTACCAGTGCTGTGCCGCATCCACGCAGATTCATGTGAGTCCCCCATTATTAAGCCTGTGCTATTTTACGGCGCGAGACCAGTTTCGCGGAAGGTATATCTCTGCACAAGCTCTGCTTTGTGGGCCACTAGCCCCAACGAGCAACCACCCCACGTCAGTCCAAAAGCGGGACGGGACGTGGGGCACCCGGCCTAAACCGGTCAGCGCAAGCGCAATCTGCGCGGCTACGGCCAATTCAGAGCTGATCGAAAATATCCTTGAACTCGTAAAATCCTTTTTTGCCGCGAATCCACTCGGCTGCCAGCACTGCGCCTTCGGCAAAGCCGCGCCGGCTGGTGGCATCATGCGTCAGCACGATTCTGTCGGCTGCGGAGTCGAGCGTAAGCTGGTGGAAGCCAAACACTTCGCCTTCGCGTTCCGAGCGGATTTCGAGCCGTTTGCCCGAAGCCTTTTCCACAATCTGCCTCATGGTGACGGCGGTGCCGGAGGGCGCATCCTTCTTATGGATGTGATGGCGCTCCAGGATGTCGCCATGATAGCCGTGCTTCAGGGCAGCGGCAGCAGCGGCCGCGATGGCCTTGAAGAATACATTTATTCCCACTGAAAAGTTCGAAGCAAAGAGGAAGCCGGTCCCTGCCTGCTCCACCCACGAGCGCACCTCCGGAATGTGGTCATACCAACCGGTGGTTCCCACTACCATATTTGTGCCCGCACGTGTGCAGGCTTCGATGTTCTTCAGCACGGCATGCGGCGCGGTGAAATCGATCACCGCATCTACTCCGGCCAGGGCAGCACGCGTGAGCGCAGCCCCGTTCGGGTTCTCATCGATTTCGATGATCTTCATCTGGTGTCCGCGCTCACCGGCGACGCCGGACACCACCGATCCGGTCTTGCCCGCTCCGAGAAGTACAAAGTTCATGTGTGCTCCAATGTCCCGCCGCTAGTGGGTAGAATTTCTCGAAGGAACTAAACTACCCCACTCTAGCCAACTGCGGGCTAGAATGGGCCACCCGGCAGAAGTTCGCATAACAATTCTTGATTGTCATTCTGAGCGAGCGCAGCGAACGAAGAATCTATGTATTTGATTCCTAATACTACATAGATCCTTCGCTTCGCTCAGGATGACATCCTAAAACTTAGGCAGCGAACTAACGGGACTTCCCGCACCTGCCCAATCAGTCGAATATCTCCGGATCGGGCGCCGAAAAGAAATGCTTGTGCAGCCGGCGGATCGCCTCCGGCACCTCGGCTTCATCGATCACGAAGGTAATGTTAATTTCCGACGCGCCCTGCGAAATCATGCGCACGTTGATGTTATCGAGCGCCGTAAAAACCTGCGCTGCGATGCCCGGCTTCTCGCGAATGTTCTCGCCCACGAGACAGACAATAGCATTGCGCTCCTTGTGGTGGACATCGGCAAATTTTTGCAACTCAGCCGTGATTTTCGGCAGAGCCTGAGTGGAGTCGACCGTCATGGAAACGCTGACCTCGGAGGTGGCAACCACGTCGACCGGGCAGCGATAGCGATCGAAGACCTCGAAGATCTGTCGCAGGAATCCGTGCGCCATCAGCATGCGGGTCGCGGTCACGTCGACGATGGTAATCCCCTTTTTGGCCGCAATCGCCTTGAAGGTCGCCTCTGAATGCGGCGCGTCGGCGACAATCAATGTGCCTTGATTTGCCGGATTGCGCGAATTGAGCACCCGCACCGGAATATTTTTTCGTATGGCCGGCAGAACCGTCGCCGGATGCAGCACCTTGGCGCCGAAGTAGGCCAGCTCCGCAGCCTCTTTGAAGCTGATGATCTTGATGCGGTGGGCATCGGGACAGATATTGGGATCGGTGGTCATCATGCCGTCCACGTCGGTCCAAATCTCGATGGCCTCGGCATTCAGAGCGGCACCGAAGAGCGCGGCCGAATAGTCGGAGCCACCGCGGCCAATCGTGGTTTGTACGCCCTCGCGGGTCGCGCCGATAAAGCCGCCGACCACGGGCACGCATCCTTCGTCCAGCAGAGGACCCATGATCGCCTGGGTGCGGGCATCAATCTCCTCGACCTGGGGAACGGCCTTGGTGTGCTGCCCATCGGTGATCATCACCTCGCGGGCGTCCACCAGTGCGGAGTTCACGCCCATGGCGGAGAATGCGGCAGCGCACATCTTGCTCGACAGACGCTCACCGTAACCGACGACGTAATCCGATGTTCGGGGAGAAATTTCGCCTACGGCAGCAATCCCTCGCAGCAGCTCGTCGAGGGTGTCGAACTCCTGCTCCAGCGTGGCCTGGAACTGGTCGTAGCTCGCCGGACCAAGCAACTGACGGGCAGTGTCGTGATGACGGTCGCGCAGAGCCTGCGAAAGCTGCAAAGCCTGCTCGCGGTCGCCGCTTCCGGCGGCTCGCCCCATGGCTAACAGCTGGTCGGTGACTTTGGCCATGGCGCTGACGACTACCACGGGCTTGCGGTCAATCCGCCCCTGCACGATACTGCACGAACGTTGAATCGCGGCGGGGTCCATCACGGAGGTGCCGCCAAATTTCATTACAATCATGGCAAAAGGTTCCTGTTCGCTTAGTTCCTACTCGGGAATGATCACTTTGTTATATCACTGAACACCAACGTTGCTGAAGAGGGTGACGCTCGTGAAATGCATTGATCGTCACGTCGGTTCGCAAAAGCGGCGAACCTCCTCACGATGACACCCGCGTGCGGTGTAGCTTGGGAGCGATTAGCGCTCGCGAACAAGTTTGAGTCTGTCCGCCTTGAGGATGCGCTTGATTTGATTGTAGGCGTGCACAGCCCACGGTCCATTGGAATCCAGCTTGCGATAGCTGCGCCAGTGCTTGAGCGCCTTTCGCGGCTCGCGGTTGCGCTCATGGGCGAGCGCGAGATTGTAGTGAGCGTCGGCATAGGTGGGGGCCAACGCGACAGCCGTCTCATAGGCTCGAATCGCTTCCAGGATGCGTCCGGTTTCATCCAGCACGTTGCCCAAATCGAACCATGCGAGGGCATAGCGCGAGTCGCACGCAATCGCCGCCCGGTAATGCTGCTCAGCCTTGCTGAACTCCTCCTGGTTGTAATGGAGCGTTCCCAGGTTGATGTGAGCCGGGCCGTAATTCGGTTCGAGTTCGAGAACTTTGTTGTAGGCCTCCATCGCCAGCGCCGCACTGTTGGAATCTTCCTCCAGCGCAATGCCGCGGGCAAAGTATTCGGTCACCGTGTCAAGCTGGCTGATCGGCTTCACGGCGCGTCCTGGAAGCAGCTTTCCAGGCGGCTCGAACTCCATAAAGAACTGTCCGCCGATGGGGTCGAGCGACCTGCCTTCATGCCTGAACACCACGCGTGAGCCAACCGAAAAAGCTCCCCCCTCGACCAGCGGGTTCTCCATCCCGGCGGCTTGCTGCCGCATGGCGAGCAAGGATTCGCGGATGACGGCGGGACGGACCTTGCGGGCCCTCAAGTCACGCACCTTCTTCAGTTGCAGGAGGTCAAAAAAAGTAAACGATTCCCCGTCCGCAATCAGTCCGGCTTTTTGCCAGCCGCTGAACTGACGCGGGGTGACGTGCAGGATTCTGAGCACATCCGATCGTGCGTATCGATTCACAAAAGCTTCCGTAGCGGTCGTATCTAGATTATGGTGATGTCCCAAATCTTGCGCAAGGGGAAAGTTGCCGCCTGCCTGTGCGGAATCCATTTCTGAGAGAGAATTGCACCAGAAGAGGAGCTGTTGCGGAACTACTTCGAACTGGCTGTGCATCCCGCATCTGCTAACTGCGGCCGATATGCACCAAGCGGGAGGCAACTACCCCATGTCAGCCCGAAAGCGGGGCGGGACGTGGGGCACCCGATCAGGCTGATTGGGGCTGCCTTCTGCTTCTCGCAAGACGCTGCCGCAGGGCTTCCGCCTGAGGGCATGAGCAAGTACAGGCGGTGCCATCAAGCCGTGGACGGCAGCAAATATGGCGATTGAGGTTGCACTCTCCGCAGGGCGCGGAGCCTTTGTTGTGGTACAGTTTCGCCAATTTCTCTTTTGTGGCCTGACTCGGTTCGTAACAACTCATACTTACCCTTGGGTACCTACACCCGGCTTACACTGCAAGGCATGCCGCTGTTCCTGGCCCAGTAAATCATCGAAGATGACGGAGCCCAGCAGGATTGTTCCGCATCGCTTGCAGCGTGATTCAATCAGCGTTCGACCAGACTGCTCGGCCAGTTTTCGCTCGAATTGATTCCCAGCATCAAGTTCAGCAGTCATAACCTAGTCCTCTGCACTTGTGAACTGCTTCCACCAACCTCAAGCCCGCGGGCGTAGGGCTGGCGGACACTTTTCGACAGATCAGGCACGTAGCTATGGTCAGGCCATTGGGGGCGACCTGATGAATAAAGACAGGTAGCCGAAGCCGCGGACTGAATTGCTCGCACAATCGAGACCTTTTCCGTCTGACCAAAGTTGACAAGATGTCACTAAATTCTTTTTCAATTATCCGCGCGAAGTTTTGGCTTTGTCCGTCTGGTATCAGACACTTGGAACAAATTAATGCATCAGTCACAGTGCACGTTTCGAGCGAGCAATTGAGTCACAACCTGGCGAACGCGAGAGCGAGGGGGATGAACGGAATTCACCTCGCCAACAAAAGCAAAGCCCGCCGGTGAGCGAGCACGTTGCCGAGGATTGATGAAGATTCCTGGAGCCGACGATCGGACTTGAACCGATGACCTGTCGATTACGAATCAGCGGGCGTCAGCTCTAAGCGGTTAACAAATAAAGTAGTTAGCATAAGCGGCTCGCACGGAAGGTGACAGCGTAAGTCCTTTGCTGGCAACATGCGACATTTGCTGGTCCCACAAAATCCCCACAATATTCCCCACAGTAACTGAGGGGCCTCATGTCACCCTCAGCTGGTTCAAGGCGTGATTACGCATCGGGGCACGGCGTCTTGCCTAAGACGAATCCTGACGCCAAGCGTCTCCCGAAAGCTGGTCCACCCCACCGCGAATCGTTGACGGAGGTTTATTGCCGTGGGAAAAAGTCCAGGTTACTGAACTCCGGGAGAACGAGTGTTTTACTTGGTTGAAACACATCGGACGGTTTGGGTAGCGAGAATGGAGGGCTTCCCAGTAATCCGGTCAACACGGGCCTTTGCGGAAACGATCCGCCATGGGCGACAACGTCTCGCCGTAATGGGTGGTTTCTGCGCAAGTCCCAAACGATTGGTCTGAGAGGAGGGCATCTGCTCCGATCCAAACCTAGATGCCCATGCGGTTCCGACTTAGCGCGTGAAGGTTGCTAGAGCGGATTCAGAGTCAGTGTATCCGGCACGATCATCGCCGGGCTGAGAGCCCGGCTACTTTACCGGACACACCTTCCGCGAATCCGGTCTAAGCCGCCAGTTTCTTTGCACTACTTGTCATTTTTCCGAGTGCTTTTAGTTCCAAACGCGCAGCGCGTAAGTCGGGGGTTTCCTGTACCCCTACAAATGAGCGATCGAGCGATGCAAGAAGCTCGGCAGACTGATGACCTGCTCCCTGTTCGCGTAACAATCTTGCCGTGCTGATCGCAGAGCGCGACTCGGAAGACCTGCGCCTGCTGCGCCTGCGCTATGTGCCTCGCGCGTTCGAAGTATTCCCTTGCACCAGCGTGATCAGATACGAAGGTCCATCGTAAGGTCCCTTGCAAGCGCCAGAGTTCCGCCTCGTAGAAAAAGGAGTGCGTACTCTCGACCTGCTCGATCGCTTCACGCAAAGTGGCAGTAGCCTTGCGACGTTCCCGCGCGAGTAAGTAGGCCTCAGTCAGCAACCCCAGATGGTAGGGACGATCCAGTTCAGCACCGGACGCACGGCATGCTGCGATGCCTTCCTTCAGTTCGTCGATACCTTGTTTCGAGAAAATCCACCCTGCTGTGCCAGCGCCCAGCCATGAAAAATCCTCCCCACTGCCTTGCGATACAGGAACCCCTGTTCAGCCGCAAGTTTGATTGTGCGCCGTGCCCAAGAACGGGTTGCCTTCTCTTCACGGCGCAGCTGGTGCAGAAAAGCGAGTTGTGCCCAAACGGCTGCCTGACCGTAGGAGTATGCAGCATCTGCGGCCGGGACGCGGCATGTTGGCCTTTGGGCCAGTGCACGGTCGGGCTGACCAAGAAACCACAGACAGAGTGCCATCCATACCTCGCAATCGATGCCGGGATGTTTCCCCGAGGGAGCCGGAGAGAGCGGAGTGACTTTGTGGGCAGTAAACCCGAGCACCGCGTTCGGCGTGCTCGAGCGCATCTGCAAAAGCTCCCTGGTGAAACCTGGAACACGCCAAGAGGTCCAGGCCTTCCACCGTGTATCCGCCCCGAAGTTCCTGGTGGGGAAGGTGCTTCTCCATCAACTCCTGTGCCTTGCGATACTCGCCACGCATCTCCAGCATTACTGCGAATCCAAAAATGATTGGGAATTGATGTCTTCCTCCCCCAGCCGTCGGGCCAGTTCACAAGCGCGGCGGAAAGCAGCCTCAGTTTCAACGCGCCAACCCTTTGCTGGCGCCGAGCGCGGGGCCAGGATGGCATCGATCCCAACTCCAGCCGCGTGCGCTCCTGCTGTTCCGAAATCCGGCGCAGCATTCCCAAAGCACTGGTCAGATGAAAGACGGCATCGACGGGGGCACCTCGCTCCAGAGATTGCTGGGCCGCTTTCTTGAGGTAGTGAATCGCGCGGCGGGCATCGCGGGCTTGCTGAAAATGCTCCGCAAGCTCCACTGCGATCCGGTCCTCCTGCCCAGCGAAGGCTTGCTCCAATCGTTCACCGATCCGGCGATGCCAGCCCACTCGAAGCCCCGCTGGTAACTTTTGGTATGTTACTTCCCGATAGAGACTGTGAATGAAACGGTAACGCTCATGAATGGTCCCATCCGGCCAGCTGGCTTGCCCGCAGGTTGCGAACAGCTGGCCACGTTGCGCCATCGCCGCACATTGCGTCTCCACATCTGCCGTGTTCAGCGCCCAGCGACGACTGCTGTGCAGAATTCCACACCGGCAGCGCTGGCTGCCTCCACAATTTCCTGTTCGCTCGCGGGCAATTGTTCAACCTGCTCTTCGATCGCACGACGCAAGGATAGGAGACTCAAAGACCATATCTTCGGCAAGAGTTCCATAATACCCAGCGGCTGTCATCTTCCCGCAGGAAACCATTCGCGAGACCCAGGAATCTACCAGTGTAGCCGCAAACAGTGGGTTGCCCTCTGTGCGCCGGGTCGAGCAAATGAGCAAGGGAAGGAGCGCGAGGCTTGAGCCCCCGACTCTCCAGATAACTTGCGATACCATCTTCAGTGAGGAAACTGAGAGGAAGCTCCTGGCAACAGCCACGCAACCTTAGTTGCTGCGCGAGGTGGTACACCGACTTTGATTTATTCCTGGCCTCAGCAGGCCGATAAGTGCCGAGGACAAGCAACTACACAGTATTCACGTGGGCAATCCGTGAGAGAAAATCCAAAGTCGAGCCGTCGCTCCATTGCAAGTCTTCAAGCACAAGAAGAAGCGACCGTTCCGCCGCCATCGTCTGTAGCGCATCGACGCCTTCGCGAAGCATGCGCTCTTGAGTTAGCCCAACGAGCGAATGGTACAGAGAAGCCCGTTCATCAGGATTAACGGCAGCGGGCATCTGGAACAGCCAGGTTGGCGCTCGCCGTCTCAACACCTCCACCGCCGCCTTGCCATCTGGCTGCCTGCAAATCTGGCCAAAGGCTTCCAGTATGGGCATGTACGCTTCTCTCGCCCCGTGGTGGTCCAGACATTCTCCCTGTCCAATCCAGAGTTTCTGTCCGGCGTCTGCCGCGCGACAGAAACTCGTTGACCAGAGTGGTTTTGCCGATTCCCGCCTCTCCGGACACAAAGACCATCTGACGCCTGCCGGATTGTGCTTTTTTTTTTAAGGCCATCTGGAGTTGCTGCAGTTGGGGCTCGCGTTCTATGAAGGAGAACGATTGCTCCACCGGGTGCACAATCAGAGGCGCACCTATGCCCGCATCGTCCACGGCACAAACCTCGGCCACAAAGCGGTAACCCTGGCGAGGTACGGTCTCAATAAATTTCTGACCAGCTCGAGTCTGCCCGAGTACCTTGCGCAGACGGACAGATTGTGCTCAAGATTGTTTTCCTCAACTACGCTGTCAGGCCAGATGGCTTTCATGAGCTCGGGTTTTCGCAGCAATCGTCCGGAATCTTTCACCAACGCGCAGAGTGTATCGAATACTTTCGCACGCAGTGGAATTACGCGGTTGTTAAAAGTAAGCCGACGTTCTTGAACATCAAGCCGGAAAGATTCGAATTCGTAGATTTTGTGCTGCCCATCTTGCTGCTCCGCTAAGAAAAGAGGGCTCCTCCTCCCCTGCGAAGTGGAGGAGCAG
>CAWHUL010000013.1:0-157872 GCA_963832365.1 uncultured Acidobacteriota bacterium
CAGGACGGGCGGAAGCCTATGTCGGACAGCGCCTTGAGATACGCCGGGTGATCGTTGCGTAGCGCGGTCGCCTCGGCATCGACGATGCCCGCTTTGACGAAGCCGACCGCGAGGTCCATGTGCTGCATCGCGCGGTGCTTGAGGCCGCGCGCGCCGTAGTTGTCCTCTTCGCGATTGATGTCGGCGTGTGCCTTCTGGATCAGCTCGAGCGAGCGATGCAGCCGGCCCTTCCAGTCCATCGTGACGTCGACCGGCGGGTGGTCGCCGAGGTTCTTGCCGTCGTCGAGGGCAGCGTCTTTGATCTCGCGGATCGCTTCGTCGATCTCGTGGATCGCGACCTTCTCGTCCCACTTGACGACAGTGTTCGCCGGCCGCTCGAGGTGCGCGCGCGCGACGCGTAGATCGTCGAGCGCGTGCAAGTAGGCCGGGTGAATGCCCGGCGTGTCGGCGGCGGCGAACCGGGGGACCGCGATGGCCGCGGCAACGATAGCGATGAATCCAAGCTGTCTCATGGCGCGCTCCTTCGTCTATTCGAACCGCACCGCCATTCGGCGGCGCTTCCGACTGGGCTTGCCCAGCCGTCGATCGAGACGAGCGTGCGCCGGCGCGATTCAATGTGTAAAGGCCGGCGAGGCAAGGTGCCCCGCGGTGACGAAGTGGCGCAGCGGCAGAGCCGGCTACTTCGGCAGGCGGTCCGAGTAGTCTTTGATCGAGATCGCCGTCTTGTCGGCCGGGATGTCGACCATGAACGACTCCTTGATCCCGAACTCGTTGTTGATCAGCGTGATCTTGTGCGAGCCGGCGGTGAGCGCGAGCGATGGTTGCGCTGCGACCATGATTTTCCATGCGAACATCCAGCCGCCGGATCGGTGCGGAAGTGGGAAACGTTTGTCGTTTTCCAAGGCGCGTAGCGCCGTCTTCTGCACCGGTCAGTCTGGATGCGAGAGTGCTCATTCAATTTCGCGGTCTGGCTTGCGCCGACCACGCCTTCACGCGGGCTGCTCTCGATGCGAGCGATCTCTGGATAGCGGGTGTTGGTACGTAGCATCCAGAGAGTCGCACGGCTAGTCTTCGCGCCGCCGCCACCTTGGCCACTCCTTTGGCCATGCGGTGGCAGCGATGCTTGTACTGCTGGCGAAACCCTTCATCCAGACGGTTTACTGCTTGCGCACTCTCGACCAGCAACATGCGCATAAACGAATTCCCCTGCTTGCTGATCGATCCCAGTCGCCGCCGATTGCTTGAGCTTTTCTCGCTCGGAATCAGGCCAAGATAGCTCGCTACCTGTTTGCCGCGCTGGAATCGACTGACATCCCCAATGGTCAAAACGTAGGCCAGGGCGGTGATCGGCCCCACGCCGGGCTGCGTCATCAACAACTGCGCTCGCGGGTTCTCCTGAGCAGCACGCTCGACCGCCCCATCAAGCTGAGCAATCTGCTGATTGAGACCGCTGAGCAGGTTGAGCAGGTCGTGCCTGCGTTGCGCCGCCCAGCCTTCCAGCGGCAGTTCGCGCAAAGCCTGCTGGCCCGCCTGGCTCCACAGTTTGCGCTTCATCTGCACGCCTTTGTTCAGCATCAGGTGATGCAGGCTATTCTTGACCCGCACCCGGATGCCGACGAGTTTGTGCCGATGGATCAGCAACTGCCGCAGATCGCGTTCGGCGGCACTTGGTCTCCACAACCGCGGGAAGCGATCCTCCATCAATAGCTTCAGGATGTGTGCCGCATCCCGCCGATCCGTCTTTTGCTTGCGCACGTAGCTGGCTCGGATCTGGGCTGCATCTCCGATCCACACTTCGTGCCCCAACCGCTCCAGAAGATCCTCGAACCACTGCGTATTGCCACACGCTTCAAAGCCGACCAGGGCCGGCGAACTCAGCTGGCGATAGAAGCGCTCGGCTTCTCCGTCGCCGTTCTCCAGCTTTAGCTCCCGAATCTCTCCCGTTTCTGCATCGAAAACAGCAACTTGTTGCCAACCCGGATGGAAATCACACCCTACAATAATCATGAAGGCTTCTCCTGACCCGGATGCTCTTGTTCCTCAAACAACGAACATACAGGTCGCTAGAAGCCTTCGTCCTTATCCAATCAATTTATCGCCAATTACGTTCACATACTGTACGATGCGAAGGCATGGCTTGCAAAACTCGCCTTCTTCATCTGGTCTGGATTGTTGCGCTTGCAACCATGTCGATTGCAGCGATGGCACAGGACACGCTCCATCTTAGAGACGTTTCGTCGTGTCGGCACTTTGCGCAGGATTTTTACCGCTGGTATGTTCCGCTTACTCAAAAGCGCCTGAACTACCCAGCATCGGACATTGCAATTCAGCGCAAAGCTATAGTTTTCGACCCTGCGCTCCTTCGAGCACTGAAAGTCGATTCTGAGGCTCAACGACGGTATGAGGGCGAAATTGCTGGAATTGACTTCGACCCGTTCGTCGGTGGCCAAGACCCAGCCGACCACTACGACGTTCGCAAAATCGAGCTCAAGGGCGACAGATGCTTTGTCGAAGTCTGGCGAAATTCGTCAAATGACAACTCGTGGAAGCCTGATAAACCCGATGTTATAGCGGAGCTTTCAAAACAGACTGGACACTGGCAGTTCAAGAATTTCCGTTATCCGGATGTGAACTCCGATTTAATCTCGGTATTAGCGTGGTGGCGCGAAGCGCGTAGCAAGCAGCAATAGTTGGTGATAACAGGCGTTCTCACCAGTTACCAATCCGGGTCTGATCGAACTTGTGAGGGTGCGGGCCGCTACAGCCAGCCCTCTGCTTCCTGTTTTTCTTTGAGCCACTGATTGAGGGCAATTTGTGAGTGCTGCGAGGCGTTGGTGAAGCGAATGCCAACCGTGCCCTCACGATCCGTCCAGACGATTCTGCCGGTTGCTTCGATTGGAGTGTTGCACTCGGGCAGTCGGAAGCTGATTGACAGGTTTCCGCTGATCTTGGGAAGCTGGTACGCACCCTGCAAACACACTCCGCCGCAGCTCACGTTCCTGCTCTTGAACTGAAAACGTTCGCCGCCGGATGCAATCTCCATGGGAATCTCAACACTGTAGCGGAAGCGCAACTGCTGCTCGTCTCCGAGTTCGGCGACATCGCTTTGCGGCTTGCTGTGCGAGCGCACCGGATCGATGCTGTAGAGCTTCAGCTTGCGGCTCAGGGTCCGGCGGGAAATGCCCAACTCCCCGGCGGTGATCCCCTGGTGACCACCGGACTTAGTGAGCGCATCGACGATGGCCTGCCGTTCCAGAGTGCTGAGATCATGCATACCGGCCTGCGGTACAGGGCCTTCCGTGGGGGCCACCGAAATAACGTCAAACCCGGGCGCCGCCCCGGCTGCTGCTGCGCGTACGCGCAATCGGGACGCCCCCCAACCAACCGGTTCAGCCGTAAGCTCCCTTTCCAGCGGCAGGGAGTCGGCGCTAATTTCTTGCTCCTCACGGAAAGTTGCTGCCTGAAGCACCACGCTCTCCAATTCGCGTATATTCCCCGGCCAGTGGTAAGACAGTAGGCGGTCTTTGGCTCGTTGTGAGAAGCATTTTTCGGGAGCAAGCCTGGTCAGGAAATGGTCGGCGAGGGCAATGATGTCCTCCGGCCGCTCTCGCAAAGGTGGAATCTTCAGGTGAAACTGGCTCAATCGATGGTAGAGATCGCGGCGGAATGCGCCCGTTTGGACGAGCTGCTCCAGCGGCTGATTCGTGGCGGCGATGACCTTGACATCGACAGTGATCCTGCGATTGCCGCCGAGCCGATAGTAAGGCGCGCCGTCCAGAATACGCAGCAGTTTGACTTGCAGTTTGGAGTCGAACTCACCTACCTCATCCAGCAGGATCGTGCCCCCGTCGGCCAACTCAAACAAGCCTTTCTTGCTGCTCTCGGCCCCGCTGAAGGCGCCCTTCTCATATCCGAAAAGTTCGCTTTCGAGGAGGTGTTCCGGAATGGCCGCGCAATTGATAGCGACCCATTGCCGGTTGCGGCGTGTGGAATGCGAGTGCACCGCGCGGGCAATTAGTTCCTTGCCGGTTCCGGTTTCTCCGGTGATGAGGACCGAGGCGGTACTGGCGGCAACGCGCGGCAGAAGCTGCAACACCTTCTGCATGCACGGGCTTGCGACGATGAACTGAGTTTCGTTGCTGTCGTTTGCCATGCCAATCCCTTGCCTGCCCAGCCTTCAGAACTTGAAGTCCCAAGCGACACACGCTTTCGCCGCGTGCGCCTCAGTCAACAGTATCCCAAAGGGACCGCCAATCCAATCGTCAGCATGTTACATACCGGTAACGAAAGTAACTCAAAAGTAACTCGCGAAATGGGACACCTTGACGCACCTGATTGGACAATGCGCCAATTTGTCTCAATTCCGGTTTTTCCAGTCGCTGCCCGGTGCCTAAAAACTCAAGCAATTGCCGTCTTTCGGTTTTGGAAAGCTTCGTGCATTGATAGAGGGTGGGCCAATTCATAATTGAAGTTGGACTGATTCGTATCAGTGCCCAAGTGAGCAACACCTAAGTAATCGAAGTAATGCAACAATTCGGAGAGGCGGGAACCTGATCATTAATGCGGACAAAGCTACTAGTCGGTTTATCGGTTAGCGTAGGGATACTGGGCCTCTGGGCCGCCGTTATCTCTGCCACTTGGGGTCAATGGATTCATTCCGCCTGTCACCTTGGCATCGCCATTCTGGCGTTCGTCTATTCCGTTTCTCTCTACTATCGCCGCTCGATCGATCAACTGGAAGCCCGCTGCAAGCAAGCCGAGGAGATGTCGTGCTTGCACTTGCGTACCATCAAGGCCCTGGCTCTAGCCATCGAGGCCAAGGAGCAGAGTACCCAGGGACATCTTGAACGCTTGTTTGCCTACTCGATGGAGATAGGCAAGGTGATGTCTCTCAGCGACGAGGAAATGGAAGCGCTAGGAGCGGCTGCACTGCTGCACGACATCGGAAAGCTGGCGGTTCCCGAGCAGATCATCAACAAACCTGGCCGTCTGACTCCGGAAGAGTTCGACAAAATGAAGATTCATCCGCTGATCGGAGCGGAGATTCTCAGCCACGTGAACTTTCCCTACCCGGTGGTTCCGATTGTGGAAGCGCATCACGAGCGGTGGGATGGTACGGGTTACCCGTTCGGCAAGAAGGGTGAGGAGATTCCGATGGGCGCACGGATCTTCGCCGTGGTGGATTGTCTGGATGCACTGTGCTCCGAGCGTCAGTACCGCCGTGCATTGCCCGTGACTGAAGCGCTGGGGCAGGTGGAGACGCTGGCAGGCACGCAGTTTGATCCCAAAGTGGTCGGCGGCGCTTAAGGAGAATTACCATCGTCTGCGGGATCTCACGGCCATGGGCAGGCACCAGCGAGAAGCAATCGCGGGGGATAACAGTTATGAAAGCGCGATGCAAACCGACGGGAACTTCCTGACCTCTATTGCTGCTGCCCGGCAAGAGGCTCAGATGTTGTATGAGATCAGCCACGATCTTGGGAACTCGCTGAGCCTCGACGAGACTTTGTCGCTGCTCTCGGTGCGTTTGCGCCGCCTGGTGCCCTACGATTCAATTGCTGTGTATGTGAAAACCGAGAATGAGCTGCTACCCCAGCATATTGCGGGAGACCACTTCCGGGTGCTCTCTTCTCTCACCCTCCCTGTTGGCCAGGGTCTCTCGGGGTGGGTGGCCGAAAAGCGAACTCCGATTCTCAACGGGAACCCGGCTCTGGAATTCGCGTCGCTTACAGACCGAAGCCGTGTTCCGGAGCTGACATCCGCCGTATCGGTGCCCCTCAACAGTCCCAACGGGACCGTTGGCGTGCTCACGCTGTACCGTGCGGGCACGGAGGCATTCAACCGGGACAACCTGAGGATATTGCTGGCGATCAGCGCAAAAGTTGCTCTTACGATGGAAAACGCGCTGCGCTTCAAGCAAGCGGAAAACTCGGCGACTACCGATTACCTGACCGGGCTGCCCAATGCGCGGTCCCTGTTCGTGCATCTGGACGAGGAAATCTCGCGCTGCAAACGCGAAGGCAACTCGTTGGCAATCATGGTTTGTGATCTGGATGGCTTCAAGCAGATTAACGACCGGTTCGGCCATCTGGAAGGCAACAAAGTGCTACATTTATTCGCCCAACTGCTGCGATCCGCATCGCGCACCTATGACTACGTCGGCCGCATGGGCGGTGACGAGTTTGTGATCATCGCGCCCGGATTGAAGGCCGATGCGGCAGCCGCCAGGGCCGAACGCATGAATGAATCCGCCATGGAAGCCGGGATGCGCATCTGCGGAGAGCCGACGCTTTCGGTCAGCGTGGGCTCCGCCTTCCTGCCCATCGACGGAAATGACGCGGAGCAATTGCTGGCGGTCGCGGATCAGCGCATGTATGCGCGTAAGCAGCAGCACTACAAGGGTGAGAAGAAGCTCATCGCGTTCCCCGCCTCGATGCAGAGCGAACAGAGTGAATTGGTAAATTAAGGGATTGATTCGCTTTCCTTCTCCGAGTCTTGGTGCCATACTCTGACGGGATTCGTTCCTTCGGGACGATCCGCAAACGCGCCCGGCCGGATGTGGTGAAGCATGTGCGCACGGCCAAAGTCGCTATCGCTGCGCGATCCTGCGGCGGAAGCTCTTGTCTTCACGTCAGCTACCCGTGATCCTCGAATAATTCCGGAAACTCTGAACGCATATAGCCGTGAGCTGCGAAAATCGGCGGCAACGGCATTCAGGGATCGTCCCCTTCTGGTTCGCAAACTCAAACCGTTTCTGGTTCGCAAGCTCCGGCGGAGCCACCGCATCCATTTGCAGCCCTGCCGTGGATCGTTTCCGTGCGACCCTCGTTATTCCGGCCACCCGCGAGTATCCAGCTTCAGCATTCAGAGGAGGTTTTATGCCGATAAACCGACTGAAAGAGATATTGGACGAGAAGAAGATTCGCTACGTTATCGTGAGCCACTCCACCGCCTATACTGCCGCCGCTATCGCCGCCATGACGCACACACCGGGCAAGGAGATCGCAAAATCGGTGATGGTGCTTGTCGATGGGGCGCTGGCGATGGTGGTGGTGCCCGGCTCCAAACATGTGGATCTCCGTGCACTGAAAACGGCTCTGGGCGCGGAGGAGGTTTCGCTGGCCCACGAGCACCAGTTTGCCCACATCTTTCCCGATTGTGAAGTGGGTGCCATGCCGCCGTTTGGGAATCTCTATGACGTGCCTGTTTACGTTGATGAGACGCTAAGCGAGGATAACGAGATTGCCTTCAATGCAGGATCGCATCGGGAGCTGCTGAGAATGGCATACAGCGATTACCGCAACCTGGTGAGCCCGCGGATGGTGAACGCGGTCGCGACAAATGTCGCAATGCGCCTGACTCAGCGCAATGCGGCGAACTTTTAGGACCGTAACGCGGAATGATGATGCAGTCCGAGCACCGGGCCCACGCATGGGCAGGGTCCGGTGCATTGTCCGCAACACCCAGCTACTTAGCCAGCGTGACTCCGGAATACGCCGTTTGGACGCTACTCCCGAATCGGGGAAACCTTTTTCGCCACCTCTCTTTCTAAATCTCGTAGAGCGATACAGTTGCGCCGCTCGTGAACGAAGCTCAGGGTTCACGCCGTCGTGCGCCGAACAGCCGATCCTCACCTTCCGGTTCCACTCATGAACCGGTTTCGCGAAGACCCGTTGCCCCGCAAACGGCATGAGTTGGAAATCCCGAGCGCGCTTAATCTGTACTCCAGCAGGCTGCGGAGAGGTACAGGATGGCGATTCCGCGCATGGTTTCCGTAACTGGCGTGAAAGAGTGGCGCGAGGGATATCTACGCCGCGTCGACGACTATCTGGTCGGCGAAGAACCGCTTGAGATACGCATCGGAGACGCCGCTCTCAGTGTCACCATGCGAACCCCCGGTCACGACCTCGAGTTGGCAACAGGATTCCTCTTCACCGAAGGCCTGATCAGAAGTCGCGGGCAGATCACCTCCACGCGGCATGAACCGGACGAGAAACAGAATGGCGCAAATCGCGTCCGCGTGGACTTGGCACCGGGCGTGGCGCTGGATTCCAACGCTATCCGGCGCAACTTCTATACTGCGTCGAGTTGCGGCGTTTGCGGCAAGGCTTCGATTGACGCCGTGCGGGCACAGCGTATGGAACCGCCGAACCCGGACTTCCAACTCGACCCCGAAGTGCTTTGCCGGCTTCCCGATCAACTGCGCGCCTCGCAAGCGATCTTCGGACGAACCGGAGGTTTGCACGCCGCCGGGTTGTTCAACTTGCACGGTGAGCTAGTCGTGCTTCGCGAAGATGTAGGCCGTCACAATACCGTCGACAAGGTCATCGGTTGGGCCTTGGCCAACGATCGTCTGCCGTTAAGCGATTCGGTGTTGTTGGTGAGCGGCCGCGGCGGATTTGAAATCGTGCAGAAAGCATTGATGGCTGGAATTCCGGTGCTGGCTTCAGTCTCCGCGCCCTCCGATCTGGCGGTGAACCTTGCCCGTGAGTTCGGCATGGGGCTGATCGGCTTCCTGCGCGGGCGGCGATTTGTCATTTACTCGGGGTCGCAGAGGATTCAGCCCCGGCAGGCTCTTCAACCGGCAGCATAGGGCAGTGACACATGGAGGTGGGCAGAACCGCGAACTGAAAAACCGATCGGAAGAGAACGGTCATAGCTGCGTACATGTACTGGCATCGTATTTTCTGTGAAGGAGACAACTATGGCTACGGATCGTCTTCCGAACCGCTGGGGAATTGCTGTTGCAGCGGTCATCATGCAGATATGTCTGGGCGCGGTGTACGGCTGGAGCGTGTTCGTCAAGCCGCTGATCGGCACTGAACACTGGACGCTCACTCAGGTCTCGCTCAACTTTACACTCTCGATTGCGTTCCTCGGCGTGGGAACGGTGATCGGTGGATTATGGCAAGACCGCGTGGGACCGCGCCGGGTAGCGACAGTCGCCGGTATCCTTTACGGCTTGGGCTACATGGCTGCCGCCCTGGCGGCATCGCGTCATTCGCTAGGCGGTCTCTATTTCGGTTATGGAGCCCTGGCCGGTGTTGGCATGGGGATGGGCTATATCTGCCCGGTTGCCACGCTGGTGAAATGGTTCCCGGATCGTCGCGGCCTGATGACCGGCGTTGCAGTTTGCGGCTATGGCGCCGGCGCGCTGGTGATGAGCCCCATTGCGGCCCGCGAAATCCTGGCGAAGGGAGTGCCCGCGACCTTTCTGACCTTGGGCATCGCGTATTTGCTTTTGGTAGTGATTACGGCTCAGTTCTACAAAAACCCGCCTCAGGGATGGCGTCCCGAGGGATGGGAGGCGCGCTCCTCGGTCGCGAAGGCGGCTACAACCTATGAGTTCACAGTGAAAGAGGCGATGGCGACGTGGCAGTTCTGGCTGCTGCTGGTCATGCTCTTTCTGAATGTTTCGGCGGGAATCATGATTATCAGCCAAGCCTCGCCAATGGCGCAGCAACTGGTTGGCCTGACGCCTGTGGCCGCCGCTGGGATTGTGGGGGTGATCTCGATCTTCAACGGACTGGGACGCATCTTTTGGGCTGCCGTTTCCGACTATCTCGGACGCGCCCGGGTGTACCTGCTGCTTTTCCTGATTCAGGTGGTCGTCTTCTTTGCACTGCCGCACCTGCACACGGCTGCGCTGTTCACCACGGCGGTGGCCGTCGTCGGCCTCTGCTACGGTGGTGGCTTCGGCACCATGCCGTCGTTCACGGCGGATTTCTTTGGCGCAAAATACATGGGCGGAATCTACGGATGGATACTGCTGGCTTGGGCAGCCGGTGCGATTCCTTCGCCGATTTTGATTGCCCGTGTCCGGCAGACGACAGGGCAGTACACCACCGCGATTCACGTTATCGCGATCGTGATGCTCTGCTCGCTAGTTTTGCCGCTCATAGCGAGGCGTCCAAAACGCGAGTTGGAGAAGCCGGCGGCAACTTCGGAAATACGGGCCGCATAGCCCCAATTCCGGCTGCTCTGAATTGCTGCGTGCGTCGGAGTGATACAAGATGCTCATGCCGCGGATGCGCCGGGGAGACGCATGTGGCCGTTGCCTCCGCGGGCGCGCGGGCTGCCAAAGCCCCAAGAAGCTCGTAAAATAGGAGTATGTTTCCCAAATCCGGTTACTTGCGTCTTGTTCTTGTCATTCTTGTCAGTTTCCTTTTCGGGGAAAGTTTCGTACGCGCCGATAACGCCGCCTTCGATCTGTCAGGACCGCGTCTGGAGTTGAAGGTGACGCGGGCAGAGAAAACGCTGCCGGTTTCGCAGGTGCCAAACCTTCAGCCCGGCGACCGGTTGTGGATTCACCCGCTGCTGCCTTCCAGCCAATCCGTGCGTTATTTGCTGGTGGTTGTGTTCCTGAGGGGCTCGACCAATCCGCCGCCGGAAAACTGGTTCACCCGGGCCGAAACCTGGACCACGCAGGTGCGGCAGGGTGGAATCTTCGTCACTGTTCCCCAGGACGCGCAGCAGGCGTTGTTGTTGCTGGCGCCGCAGACCGGAGGCGACTTCAACACCCTGCGTTCCAGCGTGCGCGGCAAGCCCGGTGCCTTCGTGAGGGCCTCGCAGGACCTCGACCAGGCGAGTCTCGACCGCTCGCGCCTTGACCGATACCTCGACATCATCAAGCAGACATCCAACACCGAACCCGAGGCGCTGCATGAGCGCTCCGTGCTGCTCGCCCGCAGCTTGAGCATCAAGCTCGATCAGCAATGCTTTGATAAGCCCACCGCGCAGCAGGCCCCCTGCCTGATGCAAAACACCGGGCAACTTGTATTGGAAGACGGTCACAGTCAATCGATGGTGGCCGCACTCACCTCCGGGCCTAACTCCGATCTGATTGGCGTGCTCAGCACGACGAAACAGGCTGGAGGAGGAGCCTACAGCCCCTACGTCGGAGCAGTTATGGATATGGCGCGAATCCTGGAAAACCTGCATACGGCGGAATTCCAGTACATTCCGGCTCTGACGCTATGGAAGGGCGACGTGGTGGAGCTGAGGCTGAACAATCCTCCGTCTTTTCGCAAGCCAAAATCGGTTCTGGTGGTGGGTCTGCCCGCGGTGGAAGCGGCGCAGTTTCCGCCGCTGCGTCCGGTGAATTCGAAGCAGGTATTTTGTCTCGAACGGCCTGCGCTGGTATTGCCGCTGGATGGTGCTCCGCTGGTGTTCTCCACCGGGTACGCGCACGATCTGGTTCTGCGCGTGAAGGGGAAATCCGGCCAGATCACGGATCTGCCTATCCATGCGGATGCCGCGCGCGGCGGAGTCGTGATCGATACGCACACGCTCAACGCCGGCAGCCTCGATGTGGAGTTGACGGGAACGGTGCGTGGTTACTGGGGATTTGAAGCCTTCGACGGACCTGCGCTTCATCTGCGCAGCGCACATGCGGCGAAGTGGACGATGCCGGCGGCTGATGCGAATGCCCTGGTGGTGGGACGCGAGGACGTGCTGCATCCGCAAGCCGACGATGCCGCTTGCGTCGAGCAGGTCTCCATCAAGGATGAGCACGGCAAAACCGCCAAGGCCGTCTGGAAGCTGAGCAAGCCGAATGAGCTTGAGGTGAAGGTGCCGCTGAAAGACGCCGCTCCGGGACGGCTGACGATGCTGATAAAGAAACACGGCCTGACGCAGCCGGATGAACTTCCACTCCAGGCTTATTCTGAAGCTGGGCACCTCGACAATCTGGTGATTCACGCTGGCGACCAGCAGGGCGTGCTGAAAGGAACGCGGCTGGACCAGGTGGCCGGCCTTGAAGTCAACGGGACTCATTTCGTTCCGGCGGGACTGAAGCGCGCGCAACAGAAGGACGAACTCGAATTATCGGCGCCGAGTGCGGCTCCGGCGGTGGCCTTGCAGCCGGACCAGAAACTCCTGGCGCACGTCGCGCTCAAGGATGGCCGGGTTCTGGAATTGCAAACCACGGTTGAATCGGCGCGGCCCAAGGTTTCCCTCATCGGCAAGAGCGTACAGATGTCGCAGGGCGCAGCCCGCTCAGCCATTCGGCTGGCAAACCAGGACGATCTTCCGCAGAACGGGCGACTGTCATTTTTCCTCAAGGCGGAAACTCCCACGACGTTTCCTCGCAGCGCGAAGATCGAAGTCGCTGCGGAAGACGATTCGTTCCATGTGTCGTTGAGTTTCGCCGACGGCAACTTGACGTTGCAGGACCCCAAGACCGCACTGGCCGTGCTCGATCCGCTCAAGAGCTTTGGGCCCTCGGCATTCGGCCCGCTGCGCTTTCGTCCGGTTGACGCCAACGGCGCGGCGGGCGATTGGCAACCGCTGGCAACGCTTGTGCGGATTCCCACGCTCAAGGAGATACGCTGCCCGGATAGTCCGGACAAGCAATGCACATTGCTCGGGGCGAACCTGTTCCTGATCGACTCGGTTGCCTCCGACGCAGCGTTCACGCATGCCGTGCCGGTGCCTGTCGGATTCGCCGGCCCGACGCTTGCCGTGCCGCGTCCGAACGGAACGCTTTTGTATCTGAAGCTGCGCGACGATCCGGCGGCGGTCAACGCGGCAACGCTTCCGGTGCTGCCGGAGGAATAGACGACTACGTCAAGAGCAAGCCCCATTCTGAAAACGATAGGCACCCGCATAACAACTCTAGTGTGTCATTCTGAGCGACCAGCGGGAGCGAAGAATCCCTATAAGGCAGGGGTGGAATGCAGCCAGAGGATTCTATGGATACCCAGAACGACACGGGTCGGGATAGTCTCATGGGATGTTTCGCTGCGCTCAACATGACAGCACCAGGGCAAAGTCAACCCTGCGCCGGCATCACGGCGCAAGGGTAGAGCAACCGAGCGGTAGGCAGCGAAGCATATATTTTTTTGCGCAGGCCAGCTAAAGTAAAGAGGTCATCTTGAATTATCTTTTGGATGAATGATTTCATGGAACGGTTCGTCCCTGATGGCACGAGGAAGGCGCCATCCGGGCACCTAACGGAAGAGGACAGTTCATGAGCAATATCTTGCAATCTATCCCCGTCGGAGAAAAAGTTGGGATCGCCTTCTCGGGAGGCTTGGACACCAGCGCGGCAATCTACTGGATGCGCGAGAAGGGCGCGATCCCCTACTGCTACACGGCGAATCTGGGGCAGCCCGACGAGTCGAACTATGAAGACATCCCGCGCCGGGCGCTGGAATTAGGCGCGGAGAAGGCTCGCCTGCTCGACTGCCGTGTGCAACTGGTGCGCGAGGGACTGGCCGCGCTACAGTGCGGGGCCTTCCACATTTCGACCGCCGGGGTGCCCTACTTCAACACCACGCCTATCGGACGCGCCGTGACCGGCACCATGCTGGTGGGCGCAATGAAGGAAGATGAAGTCAACATCTGGGGCGATGGCAGCACTTACAAGGGCAACGACATCGAGCGCTTTTACCGCTACGGCTTGCTGGTCAATCCGAATCTGCGCGTCTACAAACCCTGGCTCGATCAGAAGTTCATCGACGAACTCGGCGGGCGCAAGGAAATGTCTGAGCTGCTGGAAAAAGCGGGCCTGCACTACCGGATGAGCAAGGAGAAAGCCTACTCGACGGATTCCAATATCTGGGGCGCCACGCACGAGGCGAAGGATCTCGAGTTCCTCAACAAGGGGATGAAGATCGTGGAGCCGATTATGGGCGTGGCACACTGGCGCGACGACGTTGCAGTCAAGCCCGAAGAAGTTCGCATCGGCTTTGCCGAGGGACTGCCCGTGGCGCTGAACGGGAAGAGCTTTGCCGGCGAAGTGGACCTGGTGATGGAGGCAAATGCAATCGGCGGACGCCACGGCCTTGGAATGTCGGACCAGATCGAGAACCGCATCATCGAGGCGAAGAGCCGCGGCGTTTACGAAGCGCCGGGTATGGCATTACTGTTCATTGCCTACGAACGGCTGATTACCGGAATTCACAACGAAGGCACCCTGGAACAATACCGCGACATGGGACGCCGGTTGGGACGCCTGATGTATGAGGGCCGGTGGTTCGATCCGCAGTCGATGATGCTGCGTGAGACGATGCAGCGCTGGGTGGCCAAGCCAATCACCGGCGAGGTGACACTGGAACTGCGCCGCGGCAACGATTACACGATTCTGAATACCGAGAGTCCCAACCTGACGTATGCGCCGGAGCGCCTGACGATGGAAAAGAACATGGAGGGCGCGTTCACGCCGATGGATCGCATTGGCCAGTTGACGATGCGCAACCTGGACATTACCGACAGCCGGGCAAAACTTTTTATCTACGCGCATACGGGGCTGATTGGTCCGCACGCCTTCGAAGGGCTGCGCCTGCTGGACGGGGCAACCGAACCGACGAAGGATACAAAGCCGGGGAAGAAATAACCGAGGGGCGGAGAGGCAGCGATGGCATGTCGGAGGATGGGTACTATGATTTCAATTCCAGATGCAATGGATCAAGCCGGTCAATATCTGCAAGCGCTTGTATGGTGCCAATCCGATTCCGGTGTGAAACGATCAGAAAGGAAGTGGCAAGGCGCGGAGATTGGCGCGAGCATAGCATCCTCCCTTCCGATTTCTGCTCAACCGCACGAACAAGGGTGCCTACCAGCTTGAGTATCGGGTATTTCTTTGGATCGCACGTGGGTAATATCGTTACGTAAGAAGGAATTATCCTTATTCCGGTCCGGTCATAGCGGAGCCGCGAGAGTAGCAGAAAACTCATGGCAACGGTCATGGCGAACGAAAGCCCCACCCAAGCTTCGCTTGAATGGGGCACCCGCATGTCCAGTAAGTTGCTACGCCCGATCCGCTTCGCTCAGCCGGAGACCTTCTGTGTCACCCGCAGTTTGGGCACCGTTTCCTTGATTTCAGGCGAGCGCAGGAAGTCGAAGTCGCATCCCTGATCGGCCTGCGTCACCGAGTCGAAGAACAACTTGCGGTAGCCTCTCTGGTGGTCTTTCCTCTCAGGCTTTACCCAGACAGCCGCGCGCTGCTTCAGCTCGGCATCGCTCACCAGCAGTGAAATCGAACGCGCCGAAACGCTGAGCTTGATCCGGTCGCCCGAGCGCACCAGCGCCAGAGGTCCGCCGATGGCCGACTCCGGCATCACGTGCAGGACGATGGTGCCGAACGCCGTGCCGCTCATCCTGCCGTCGGAGATGCGGACCATATCCTTAACGCCCAGCTTCGCCAGCTTCTTCGGAATCGGCAGATAACCCGCCTCCGGCATTCCAGGCGCGCCAATCGGACCGATGCACTTCAGCACCAGAATGTCGTCGGCTTTGACGTCGAGGTTCGGATCGTCGATCCGGTCCGCCATGTCCTGATTGTTTTCAAACACCACTGCTCGCCCCTCGTGCTCCATCAAGTTGGCCGAAGCCGCCGACTGCTTGATGAGCGCCCCGCCCGGCGCGAGATTGCCTTTCAGAACGGCAACTCCGCCCACCTTGTAAATGGGGTTGCTCAGCGGCCGGATCACGTCCTGCTTGAATGGCGCCGGGGCTTTCTCCAGCTCTTCCGCCCAAGTGCGCCCGCTAACCGTGAGCGCGTCCAGGTGCAGTAACGGTTTCAACTCGCGCATCAAGGCGAGCATGCCTCCGGCCCTGTGGAAGTCCTCCATGTATCCCTGGCCCGAGGGCTTCAGGTCGACCAATACGGGCGTTTCACGACTCATCGCATCCCACCCGTCCATGTCGATGGCGATGCCAAGCCGTCCGGCGATGGCCGTCAGGTGGACGATGCCGTTGGTCGAGCCGCCAATCGCCAGCAGGACCCGCATTGCGTTCTCGAACGCCTTTCCCGTCATGATCTTGTCGGGCGTAAGTTTCTGCGCGATCATCTTGACGGCCTGGGTGCCGGATTCCTCGGCAATTCGCATGCGGTCGGCTGTCACCGCAGGAGGGCAAGCTCCGCCCGGCATCATCATGCCAAGCCCCTCTGCCATGCAGGCGACGGTGCTGGCCGTGCCCATCACGGAGCAGAAACCCACGCTCGCCACCAGAGCATTATTGACCTCTTCCACCTCGGCGGCATCGATCTGATCCCCGCGATACATTCCCCAGTAGCGGCGACAGTCGGTGCAAGCGCCTACGCGAACCCCTCGGTGGCCGCCGGTCAGCATGGCTCCACTCACCAGCGAGATCGCCGGAATGCCTGCCGAGGCCGCGCCCATCAACTGCGCAGGGACGTTCTTGTCGCAGCCGCCGATCATGACCACCGCATCCATCGGCTGCGCCCGAATCATTTCCTCGGTGTCGATCGCCAACAGGTTGCGCAAAAACATGCTCGTGGGATAGGCGAAGCTCTCATGGATGGAGATCGTCGGGAATACCATCGGCAATCCGCCGGCGAGCATGACGCCGCGCTTTACGGCTTCGATCAGTTGCGGGGCATTGCCGTGACAGGGGTTGTAATCGCTTCCGGAGTTGATGATTCCGATGATCGGACGCTCGAGAACGTCATCGGTATAACCTGCGCCCTTGATAAACGCCTTGCGCAAAAACAGAGAAAAATCTAAATCGCCGTAGCTCGTCAGCCCCTTGCGGAGACCGGTCTTACCGTTACCATCGTTTTTCATAGTTGAGAGCACGTCCGGAACAGCAGCAGGCGAGGCCGTAACCTTGATCACGGACAGCGCGCTTTCCCGGGTTTCACCTTTCAAATTTGCGATCTCCACGAACGCTACCGCCGAAGAGGGCGGTTGTCAAATCTCGGCCCATGTCGTTTGCCGTCCCGAAGCCCATTTGGTACTGAGGCAAAAGCGCGCGGGTCTGGCGCCTCGTCGGTGACGGGCTGGCACTCACGTGTAAGATTTTGTTTTCGCGATTGTTATTGCGCGTCTAAAAGCCGATAATGTCTGCACGTAAGCTATCAAACGTAGACAGAGCAAACTTCCCGTGCAAGCTGGGGACGCATAGCTCAGGAGATCACCATGGCACAAGGCAACGTGGGACTAGTCGTCAATGAACAGAAGGTCATGAACAAGGTCTTCTGGAGGCTGACGCCGTTAATGGTGTTTCTGTACATCGTCTCGTACCTTGACCGGGTAAATGTCGGCTTTGCCGCCCTGACGATGAATAAAGATATAGGGCTTAGTCCGTACATGTATGGATTGGGCGCGGGCATTTTCTTTTGGGGGTACTTCATTTTTGAGATTCCCAGCAACCTGATCATGGCCAAGGTCGGCGCGCGAATATGGATCGCCCGTATTCTTTTCTCCTGGGGTTTGGTCGCCATCGCCATGGCCTGGGTTCAAGGACCCAGAAGCTTTTTGATTATGCGGTTTATCCTGGGCATCGCCGAAGCGGGGTTCTTCCCTGGGGTGATTCTCTACTGGACCTATTGGTTCCCGGCACGCTACCGGGCACGAATTATTTCCTACTTCATGTTGGCGATTCCGCTTTCGTTTGGCATCGGGGGGCCGATTTCAACCGGGATCATGCATTTGATGAACGGAGTCCTCGGCCTTAAGGGTTGGCAATGGCTCTTCATCATGGAGGGAGCGCCGGCGCTGCTGCTGCCCATCGTTGTGTACTTATTCCTGCCGGATAAGCCTAGGGACGCAAAGTGGCTCGACGAGGCCGAGAAAAGCTGGCTGGAGCATGAGTTGGAAGCGGATCGTGAACAGGTTTCTGTAAAGAAGACCGAGACTAGCGTGAGAAAGACCCTGATGAGTCCGATGGTCTGGGCACTATGCATTATGTATTTCGCCCGCACCGGCTCCAATTACGGTCTCGGACTGTTCATGCCGCAAATCATCAAGGCGCAGGGCTACACGAACATGCAGACCGGCTGGATCATGCTCATTCCCTACGTCATCGGTTGCATCGCCATGCTGGCCTTCGGCTGGAGTTCCGATCGCCGCAAGGAACGTAAATGGCATTTGATTATAGCTTTTGTGCTCATCACGGCGGGCCTGTGGGGAGCCGGTTTGGCCGGACGTACCACGCTTTCGCTTGCGGTGCTCTGCATCGCCACGATTGGCATTAACGGCAGCAATCCGCCGTTCTGGCCGCTGCCTTCCGCTTACCTGAAAGGCCCAGCCGCCGCCGCGGGCATTGCGCTTGTTAACTCGGTGGGCAATCTTGGCGGCTTCGCCGGTCCTTACATGCTCGGCTGGGCCAAGCAGTTCTCGACTAACTTCTCAAGCGGACTGTACATGCTTGGATGCCTTGGTGTGTTGGGAATGATTGTCACGCTATTCGCCGTTAAGAGTCAGAAGACGGACACGCTAACGCCACAAACGCCGCAGAAGAAGGCAACGGTGCAAGGAGACTAGCCGTTTGTAAGCGATGGGGTTCTCTCGTTGTTTGTTCCGTGAGGCACCAGGCAAGGCCGCGAAGGCTGGCAGGGTGCCTCACTTTATTTTAGCGAGAATCAGGCTCTGGGAATGCGCGTAACACTGGCCATTGACCGCAGTGGGGCACGGGAGAGGTGGCGCGTGTGACGCGTCAAGGCGGGCGCCGATCGGTCCGGCCAGTCTGCGGGGCAAGTGCATGATGCGTTCCCACTGCAGCCAGCAGCGATCGGCGGCGGGAGGGATCGGTGCCATCAGTTCGGCGGCCCGACGCCACTCCAGTGCGGCCGTGTTGGAGTATCCGTCCCGTTCGTCTCGCTGCGCCGCATGGCAATAGGCAATCCCGATCATGGGACCGGAGATGAGCGCTATCACGTATCGCCAGCCTATCGTTAGCCGCACGACGCTGGACTTCTGCTTTGCCGCAATCTTCATCATTTGAACCGACCTTCGACGCCACCTACCTACTATGCAATTGCTCCAGTTCCATTACTGATAACCAAGGCCGGGGAGAAAAGTTTCCTCAGGCGGGCCATAAAGAAGAAAGATAGTTGTGCCGATTGACCGCCTGCGGCGGAACGGCGCGGAGTGGCTTACAGGCGCGGATCTTCGCCGGAGCGGCTCGAATACTCACCCTGACGAAGCAAAAGTGTCACATCGCGATGTGAGCATTGCACTTGAGCGGAATATGAATTCGTTATTTATAAGTAGCTGCATTCATTCAATCGAGCAGCGTTGAGCAAGGTAAGGTACGACCATGCCACCATACGGGTTCGACATTATTGAAAGCTGTACCGCCTGCACGATCAAAGGCGATCGAAGATTCTGCGATCTGCCAGCGCGTGCACTCCAGGCATTTGAGAGTCTGAGATACACAACCGTTTTCCCCCGGGGCGCAGTTCTGTTCGCGGAGAGCCATGAACCGCGAGGCGTCTTCATCCTATGCCGTGGACGGGTTAAGCTTACCTTTTCCTCGGCCGAAGGCAAGACGGTTATCATGCGAATCGCCGAATCGGGAGATATACTCGGCTTGAGTGCGACTATTTCGGGCCATCCTTATTTGGTGTCCGCTGAAACAATCGAGTCCTGCCAGATCAACTTCATTAAGCGGGACGATTTCCTGCGCTTTCTGGCCGGCCACGCCGAAGCTTGCTTCCGCGTCGACCAGCAGTTAGCTGAGAAGTACAGTACGGCGTGCCGTGAATTGCGTTCGTTCAACATGGCACAGTCCGCCGCCGAGAAGGTAGCGAAGCTTTTGCTGGACTGGATGGTTCGTTCCGGAGAAGCAGAGCAGCCGGAACCACACGTCAGGCTCCTGCTCACCCACGAGGAGATGGGACAGATGATCGCGGCATCGCGCGAGACCGTCACCCGGGTGCTGATGGAGTTCAAGAAGCGCCACATCGTGCGCAGCAAAGGAACGACTCTGATTGTCCGCAACAAGGCCGCGCTGCATTCACTTGCCAACGCAACCGAGTTCATCAAACTGCGCTGACCCGGGTGTCGATGTGTATCAGGCTGCCGCCCCTTAGTAATCCATCGGCAGTTGCTGGAGGTGCTCCATGGTGAGCACGGGACCCTCTTTGCAGACGTAGTGAGAGCCGACGTTGCAGCGCCCGCATTTGCCCACGCCGCACTTCATGCGGTTTTCCAGGCTGGTGTAAACCGATGCCGGGCTGATTCCCATCTGTTGCAGCACGGGCATTGTGTTCTTGATCATGATGGGCGGTCCAATCACCAGCACCACGGGGTCTTTGGACGATACCTGCGCACGCTCGAAGACCGTAGGAACAAACCCAATCTGGCCTTTCCAGTCCGGGGTCTCGCCGCCCGGATCGACGCAGGTCACCACTCGCACGCGCTCGTGCTTCGCCCATTCCGCCAACTCGTCCACATAAACCAGATCAGCTACCGTGCGCGCGCCATAGACGACCGTGATCTCGCCGAAGTCCGCGCGGTTTTCCAAGGCATACCAAACGGCGCAGCGGATCGGCGGCATGGCGATTCCGCCGCCCAGGAAGATCAGATCGTGTCCCTTCCACACATCCCACGGATAACCGTTCCCGTAGGGTCCGCGGAAGCCGATAACATCTCCGACTTCCACCTTCCACATAGCCTCGGTAACCCGGCCGACCTTGCGAAAGCAGAACTCGATGCGGTCTTTCCAGTTCGAACTCGAACAGATGTTGAACGTCGATTCGCCGTATCCGAAGACGGAGAAGATGCCGAACTGGCCAACTTGAAACGAGAACGTTTTGGCACGCTCGGGATCGAGAAAGCGCAGGGCAACCGATTTGACGTCGATGGTTTGCTGCCGGACGGCGATCACTTCCATGAGTTCGGGTTTATAGATGTTGTCCATGTTGAATCTCAGTCAGCATGTTCAGCACGCCCAGACCCACCGGGCAGTTGCGCACGCAATTACCGCAGCCGGTGCAGAGGATCTCGCCGAACTTTTCTGGATAGATTGAAAACTTGTGCAGAATGCGCTGCCGCTGACGCGCGGGTTGAAGCGCTCTCGGATTGTGTCCGGAAGCGTGAAGCGTAAAGATCGGGAACTGGCATGTATCCCAGGTCCGGACGCGGGCGTTGCCGGCAACTGGACCGGCGTCCACGATGTCGAAGCAGTGGCACGTGGGACACGAAAACGCACAAACTCCGCATGCCATGCAGCTTCGCCCGTGTTCGGCCCAAAGAGGATCTTCAAAGTGGCCGTCGACGAAAGCTCGAATCTTGCCGGGATCGAACTTGTGCTCGGGAGCCTGCGCGGCCTTCCCCGATTCCGCTGAAGTCTCCGTCTTGCCGGAGAACAGCGCCCGGCCCTTGTCGGTGATGCATCGCACCTCGTAGCGGCCGCTGCCGAGCGAGAACAAAATCGCGTCGCTGCCGCGCGTGTCGTCCGGAGCGAGGCCGACGGAGGTGCAGAAGCATGCTTCGTCGATTGCGCTGCAGGCAACGGTTACGATGGTGCTCGCGGCCCGGCGGCGGTTATAGAAATCGTCCACGAAATCCCAGTTGAATACATGGTCCAGAATCGGCAGCGCCGCTGCGTCGCATGGACGGGCGCCGATCACCAACTGCTCCGCAAACTCCTGCGCGGGCTCGATCAATTCAATGTTGCGGCCACGGACGCGGTATTGGTAAAGCGTCTCCTGCTTGGGAAAGAAGAACTCCTTGATGGAATTGGCGGGACGCACGCCGCCGGGAGTGGACTCGATCAGCAGGGACTCGGGCGACTGCAGCGGCCGGTAGAGCACGCGATCCTTGATTCGAACTGGTCCGACGACCCTTTTGCCGCCGTCGATCCACTCGCCCGCAAGCTGCCGTAGCTTGGTTTCCGTGATTAGCTCGCTCACCCGATGAACTCCTCTTTGTCCTGTTGCGAGAACGCACCGATCAGCAGTTCCGCCGACGGGTCAACACCTGCCTGATAACCAAAGTGCTTCTTCGCGGTTCGGGCCAGACTGCATGTTCAGCAGTCCGAGGTCGATCCCCACCGGACAGGCCTGGGTACACGCGCCGCATCCGATGCAGCGTCCGGCCAGGTGAAAGGCGCGCGCGATGTGCCATGCGAAATTTCCCTTGGTTCCCGGCGCCGGGTCGATGCTGATGGGCTGGTTCTTGTCCACGATGCAGCGCTCGCAGTAGCACATGGAACATACCTGGCGGCAGGCGTAGCACTTGACGCAGCGATCGAACTCCTGCACCCAGAAGGCCATGCGCTCGCCGCGCGACAGTTCCATAAGCGCGTCCAGCTTGTTTGGCCGCGGAGTTGGCGTTTGATCGGGGAGTCTGCCCGATCGTCGTGTCCGCGAAGCGAGGCGTTCGCACGGCGCAGTTGGCGCAACGCGGCTGCTCCATGCCCTCGCAGGCCATGCCGATGACGTGCAAATTCTTGCGCTCGAACTGCGATTCCTTTTCCAACACCACCAGCGAGCGCTCATCGCAGGCCTTGACCACGATGGCCGGCCTGCCTAGCGCCTTCACTTCCTTGCGCTTGAGATACATCGCCAGGTTCGCGGTGCAGCCGTTGTTCCAGACTAGCCGGTCCGTATCCTCGGGACGCGTCACCAGCACCGGCCCACGCTCGCCGTAGCCGATCACCACCTTCACCGTACCCTCCGCCAGCAGCTTGCGGGCTTCGACGCGCAGGTCGCTCTCGGTGGCAAAGGTCTTCGACTGGAAGGGCTTGGGAGATGGCTGTGGCAGTTCCTTCACTGGAGCCGCAGCGTAAAGCTCCGTGTACGGGCCCGAGCTTCCGTGTCTTCTCGGTGATGTCTGTAACCACCTGCTGGAATTTCTTGCCCTCGGCGGCGGAGATCCAGGTGAAGTGGATGCGCTCTAGGTCGAAGCCGAGCAGGTCAAGCAGTTCGCGGAACAGAATCCATCGCCGCCGGGCATGGTAGTTGCCGGAAGTGTAGTGGCAATCGCCCGGATGGCAGCCGGAGACGAGAACGGCATCGGCGCCGACTTCGAAAGCCTTGATCAGCAAGTTGAAATCGATGCGGCCGGTGCAGGGCAGCCGGACGATGCGGATGTTCGGCGGATACTCCAGCCGCGTCGTTCCCGCCAGATCGGCACCCAGGTAGGTGCACCAGTTGCAAACGTAAGCCAGGATCTTCGTAGGTGTCTTCGGAACTCCGGGCTCAATTGGGTCACATCGTTCATGCCATGCTCTCGACCATCGCGTAGATCTGCTGCTCGGTGAAGCCCTGCAGCTCAACGCTCTTGGAAGGACAAACGGAAACACAGGTTCCGCAACCCATGCACAGACCGGGATTCACCCGCGCCGTGTTCTTGATGAAAACGCCGCGCCCGGTTCGCACTTCGGCGCGGTCGATGGCGTGATAGGGACAGGCCGCGGACGCAGGCGTAGCAGGCCGCGCAGGTCTGTTCGTTGACGCCCGCGATCTCCGGCTCGCGCGTACAGGTCGATCGGCCGCCAGCGTAATCTGCACCTTGCTGGCCGCCGCCGAAGCCTGCGCCACCGATTCGGGAATGTCCTTGGGCGCGTGCACGCGCCGGCGATGTAGACACCGGCGGTATTGGTTTCGACGGGCCGCAGCTTGGGGTGCGACTCCATCAGGAAGCCGTGCTCGTCGTAGCCCACGTTCAGCTTCTGGGCAAGCTCCTCGATGCCGGGCGCCGGGCGCATGGCGGAGGCCAGCACCACCAGGTCGGCTTCGACCGTAATCGGCATTCCCGACAGCGTATCCGCGCCGCGCACGATCAGCTTCCCGTTGTCCTCGGTAATCTTGGAAACCCGGCCGCGATAGTAGTTCGCGCCGTCCTGCTCGATGGCGCGCCGCACGAATTCGTCGTAGCCCTTGCCGCCGGAGCGGATGTCCATGTAGAAGACGTGCGCCTGGCCGTCATGCACCTTGTGCTTGTAGAGCATGGTGTGCTTGGCGGTGTACATGCAGCAAATCTTGGAGCAGTAGGCGACGCCCTTGGCGTTGTCGCGCGATCCGACGCAGGCTGATGAACACCACGTTCTTGGGAATCGCGCCGTCCGACGGCCGCTTCAGCACGCCGTTCGTCGGCCCGGAGGCGGATACCAGGCGCTCGAACTGCAGCGAGTCGATCACATCCTTATACTTGCCGTATCCGTATTCGCCGTAGCCGCTGAGCGATTTCTTGTCCTGCTCCTTTGCCAATACTGTAGAGCGTGTAGCCGGTGGCAACTACGATGGCGCCGACGCTTTCTTCGACGAACTTCTCCTGGTCGTTGAAGTCGATGGCCCCGGCCTTGCACTTCTTTGGCGCAGATTTCGCAACCCTTGCCGCGCTTCAGCCGCGTGCAGTTAATCTTGTCGATCACCGGACGCGCCGGCACCGCCTGCGGAAATGGAATGTAGATCGCCGGGCGCATTGCCCATGCCGTAATCGAATTCGCTGGGGTTCTTCTTGATCGGGCAACTGGTCCAGCAGTCGCCGCAACCTGTGCACTTGCTGATGTCAACGTAGCGGGCCTTCTGCCGGATCTTGACTTTGAAGTTGCCGATGAAGCCCTCGACGGCTTCTACCTCGGAATAGCTGTAAAGCTTGATGCGCGGATGCTGTCCGACCTCCACCATGCGCGGCGTGAGGATGCACTGCGAGCAGTCCAGGGTCGGGAACGTCTCGGAAAGGCCGGCCATCTTGCCGCCGATGGAAGGCTCGCGCTCCACCATCACCACTTCGTAGCCAGCGTCGGCAATGTCAAGCGCCGCCTGTATGCCCTGCGACTCCACCGCCGATGACCATCGCGCGGCGCGTCACCGGCACGCTGATCGGCGCCAGTGCGCGGTCGTTGCGCACCTTCTGCACCGACATGCGAATAATGTCGATCGCCTTGGTTGTGGCGGCTCCGCGGTCATGGTGTACCCACGAGCAATGCTCGCGGACGTTGGCCATCTCCACCAGGTAGGGATTCAGCCCCGCGGTTTGCGCGGCTTTGCGGAAGGTCTTGAGGTGCATGTGCGGCGAACAGGAGGCGACGACGACGCCATCCAAATGCTCGGAGGCGATCTTCTCGCGCACGATGCTCTGCCCCGGGTCCGAGCACATGTACTTGTAGTTCAAGGAGCAGACGACACCGGGCAGCTCGCCAACCTGCTTGGCGACTTCATCCACGTCTACCGTGCGAGCGATATTTTCGCCGCACCAGCACGTAAACACACCGATTCTGGACATAATCTAGTGTTCCGATCCGGGGTCCCCGACGGTTGCCGTTTTCGCAACCGCTGGGGTGGAAGCTCCGGGATCCCCGGCCACTGCCGTTTTTGCACTCGTAGGAGCGGGTGTAACAAAATGCCGGTCGATGCCCAACTGCTCGCCGGACAAGCCCAAAGCCAGCCCCACCACGTCAGACAGGTAATACACCGCTAAGCCGAGCTTCTTGCCGTACTTGCGTTCCACTGCCGCCTGTTTCATGTCAAGGTTGACGTGGCACATGGGGCAGGCAACGACGACGCAGTTCGCGCCGTGCTCGACCGCGTTGGTAAGAATCTTGTAAGCCAGCTCCAACACCGTGTCTTCGCTCGCCATGGTCATACCTGCGCCGCAACACTCGGTCTTGTAGCTCCAATCGACCGTCTTGGCGCCGAGCACCGCTAACAGCGTTTCCATGGACTTAGGCTGCTCGAAGTCGTCGAACTTGACGACATCGGGCGGGCGAAGCAGCAGGCAGCCGTAGTAACAAGCCGCCGTCATGGATTCCAATGGCTGCTTGACGGCCGTCTTGAGGCGCTCTCCCCCGATGTTCTCGAACAACTGAATCAGGTTGAGGACTTCTGCATCTCCGCGAATCTCGGCTTCGACGATCTGCGATAGCTCCTGGCGCACGCTATCGTCGGCGACCGCCTTGCGCACCTTCAAGAGCTGCATCGAACACAGCGGACACGGGGCAAACACTTCCTTGAAGCCGTCGCGTTCGGCCATAGCAAGATTCCTGGCGGGAAGCGCCAGTGCCAGCTTATGGTTCAGCGAGTGCGCCGCCGTCGCTCCGCAACAGATCCAGTCCTTCACTTCCTGAAGGCTAACGTCGAGCGCGCCCAAGCAGGCTTTCAGCGACTGATCGTAGTCATTGGACGAGCCGTGAAGCGCGCATCCGGGATAGTAGCCGATGTTCATTTGGCGACCGCCTCCGCGGGAGCCCCGGCAGGGGATGGCGTGCAACGGGCATAAATGCGGCCGACAACCTCGCAATCACGCGCGCGTTCGGATGCAAGATGCAGCTTCTTGCGCGACATCAGTTGCGGAGCCAGCCCGGCATCCTTGAAAAGAAACGCAAGCTGCCGCGTGTGCAACAGGACATCGATCTTGAAGCGCGCGATCAGGTCCAACTCGTTCAAACGGCCGTTGCGTCTGATGTTGTCGAGGAACGCCCGCTGGAAGGCCACCACGGTTTGCGCTTCGGGACTCACCTCGCCTTCCCGCAGCGAGAACTCACGCAGCGCATCCAGCACGGCGGCACAATCAACCTGCTTCGGACACCTCGCCGAGCAGGTCAGACACGATACGCAGGCCCAGATCGAAGGCGAATTCAATACCAGATCGTCTCGACCGAGTTGCAGGAGCCGGATCATTTGATTCGGCACCAGTTCCATACGCGAAGCGACCGGGCAGCCGGCCGTACACTTGCCGCACTGGTAGCAGTTCGCGAGCTTACTACCGGCGAGCGATTCAATGCGCGCGGTTTGCGTGATCGGTTCCATGGGATTCCAGCTAACACTGTATGGTGTATCTGGAGATTCGCAGTGACGGGCGGCACGTCGTCGCGTATTGCAGGGCACAAGCCAGCTCTATCACGCGTACCTACGACACGTGATGTAGCCCCATTCAAGGGGCAGCTTTTCGAATCCAACGATGGCAATAGAGACCGAAAAGGCGGCGAACGCGGGCTCTAAAAAGCGCCTAAGCCTTAGACGTGAAAGGCTTTTTCTTCAGCAACACGTTTTGGGCGCTGATGGGTTCTTCGCCCGGAGCGAGCTGCCGCCGGACGTAGGTGCCATCCGCTTTCATTTCACGCGCCTTGACGTTGTCGGCCAGGTACGTGCCGAGCACGTTGTCGTGAAGGTGGCGAATCATCTTCCCGTCCTCGATGGGGAACAACAGTTCAACCCGCCGGTTGAGATTTCGCGGCATCAGGTCTGAGCTGCCGAGGTAAATGCGCTCTTCGCCATTGTTGCGGAAGTAATATATGCGGCTGTGTTCCAGGAAGCGTCCGACGATGCTGATGACGCGGATATTATCGCTGAGCCCGGGGATTCCCGGACGCAGGCAGCAGATGCCGCGCACCAGCAGATCGATTTTCACTCCCGCCTGTGAGGCCTTGTACAACAGGCGGATCATCTTCCTGTCGACCAGCGCGTTCATCTTGAGGATCATGCGGCCGTTACCGTGGTTGCGCTGGTGTTCGATTTCGCCTTCGATCAATTGCGCGAACTTTTTTCGCAAGTTGGTCGGCGCAACCAGCAGCTTGCGATAGTCGGTCTTGGCGGAGTAGCCGGTCAGGTAATTGAAAAGGTCTATGACATCGGCAGCGAGATCCTCGTCCGCGGTGAGCAAGCCGAGATCTGTGTAAAGGTGCGCGGTAACGGCGTTGTAGTTACCGGTCGCGAGGTGAACGTATCGCCGGATGCTGTTGCCCTCGCGGCGGACAATGAGCATGGCCTTGCAGTGGACCTTCAGACCGACAAGCCCATAGATGACGTGCGCGCCCTGTTGCTCCAAAGCTCGCGCCCAGCCGATATTACTCTCCTCATCGAAGCGCGCCTTGAGTTCGACGACGGCAGCCACCTGCTTGGGATCTTCCATGGCCTCGAGCAGCGCCTGCACGGCGGGAGAGTTGCGTCCCACGCGGTACAAGGTCATCTTGATCGCCAGCACCCCGGGGTCGCCAGCCGCAAGCTGCAACAGATCCACGATCGGCTGAAAGGAATCAAAGGGCTGGTGCAGCAGGATGTCACGTTGGCGGATGACGGAGAAAATGTCGTCATCCTCGTTTTCAGGTTCCAAATCCGCCGGCACGTTGGGAACAAAAGGATGCCACTTGAGGTCAGGCCGGTTCAGTGCGACCAGGTGTTTCAATCGTCCGAATGAGAGCGGACCGTTCTGCTTATAGATGCATTCCGGCTCGATCTCCAGGTTGGTCACCAGTATCTTGAGCATGCTGGGAGACATGCCGGTGTTCACCTGTAACCGGACCACGGCTCCAAAGCGGCGCTGGCGGACGCCCTCTTCCATCACCTCCAGCAAATCTCCGGCGTCCAACTCATCCTTGGTCTCCAGATCGGCGTTGCGGGTGATGTGGAACGGACTGGCTTCGACCATTTGCATGCCGGGAAACAGCTTGCCGAGGTTCGCGGCGATCAGGTCTTCCAGCCATAGGAATGACTGTTCGTTGGTGACCTTCCCGTTCTTGCGCCGCGGCGCACGCTCGATGGGCACCAGTTGCGGCAGCGTGTCCGGCACTTTGACGCGCGCAAAACACTCCTCGCCGTGGTCGTCCCGTATCAGTACGGCAAGGTTCAAACTCAAATTAGAAATGTGGGGGAAGGGATGACCTGGATCAAAGGCCAGAGGAGTCAGCACCGGAAGAACCGTGTCATCGAAATACTTGTCCGCCTTGGCCTTCTGCCGCGGGGTGAGTTGAGCGTATTCCAGCAGGTGAATGCCGTTTGACTCCAGGGCCGGCAGCAATTGCCTGCGAAAGCAGCGCTGCGCCGCGACGAGCAGCGAGGCAACGCCCTTGCGGATCGCTTCCAACTGCTCGATGGAACTCATGCCATCCGGCCCTTCGTCGGAGATCCCCGAATCAACCTCCCGCATCAGCCCGGAGACCCGAACCATGAAGAACTCGTCCAGATTGGAGCCGACGATGGAAAGGAAAAAGATGCGCTCCAGCAGCGGATTGGAGGCGTCCTGCGCCTCTTCCAATACTCGCCATTGGAAGGCCAGCAGGCTTAATTCCCGATTGACGTAGTAGGACGGATCATCGAGATCGATAAGTCCAATCTTCGGTTCCGCGGGGGTCGAGTCGGGCGTCGACGCGGGTCCTTCGTCGTTTATCACGGGCATAACCTGAGTGTTGGTCGTCATGCGAGAAGCCATTTGGATCGTAGCGTCAGGACCACAAGCAAGGCTCTGGCTCGAGCAGTTTCAGAGCAGGTGTACCCGGGATCGGGTGTCATGGTATTTAACCTATTTTGCGAAACTGGTCTGGAAACGACCTCTACGATCAGGCAGAACCATCATACAGCGAGCCGTGCAACCCCGTAAGTGGCTGTGTCGGCGCGGGTGGAGGTTTCTGGCTCTTTTAACACTCTTTTAACCGCAAAACCAGTAGCATTCTGTCTGGATATTCTTAAGTGGTTAAATCCAAGATACTTATCCACCCCCAAGGCGCTTTGGCCTGCCGCTATCAACCTCGCGCACCAATCATGAACGGAATAAAATGCCGATGAAACATGTGTCTTGCGGTGTTTAGTAAATGCGGCAGATTTTGGGAGGCCCAACTTCAGTCTGTGACCCCCATGGACGCTCGCCGACGCAAGTCAGGGAACCACGATGGTTATTGGGGTTTCCGATTCCGCGAAGGGTTTAATATTGCGTTAACCTCGTTTTCATGTCGTTCTAACAGGCGAACAGTACAGTTCCATTTGAGGAGCGAGCAAGTCCCGAACCTGGGAAGCTCCTCTGCAGTAACCCACGAAACCTCGGACTCTCCCGGCGTTCGCCGTTGGGAGACATAGGACACAGGCCCTTGGCTACGAACCTGATTTCTTACGAGTGGAATGCCCCCGCAACCCCCTCAAAGGTTGCGGCCGTCTGTTACCGCGTGGATCGCGAAGGCGAAGTTGAGTTTCTGCTGGTGCGGACAGCCAGCGGCCGCTGGACCTTTCCCAAAGGCGGAGTCGATGGCGATGACAGCGCTGCCGCCGCAGCTGCCCGCGAGGCCTTTGAGGAGGCCGGGGTGCGCGGCAGGATCGAGCCATCGTCATTCGCGCGATATCTGCACCACAAGCGCAATCCTTTCCGGCGCGCCCGTGCACGCGAAACCACAGTCGAGGCCTATCTTTGCCGGGTGCTGCAACTGGTGGCTCCGCTGGAGATCGATCGCGATCCGACCTGGTTTTCGGCGAGCAGGGCGAAGCGCCGTTTGCGCGAGTGCCGGGCGGCGAAGTACGGCGCCGAACTGGAGCGCGTAGTCGATTGCGCGGTCGAGCGAATCTCTAAAAGACTGCACTAGAATTTTCAAATGGCCGTGGCTGCTCCCCAAGTCTGCACTGGAAACGGCCCCACCCTGCCCACAGCCGGGGTAGGATGGACTACCCGTCGAACGGCCTGGGTTCAGTCTTGAGCCCTCAAACTACCCCACGTTAGCCGACAGCGGGCGAACGTGGGGCACCCGTCTTAAACAGCACCCCTCGATTGCTTTGATTCAGAAGAATGGTGACCCTCAATACTGACCCGCCACCCATAGTGCCATCCAATTGCTACGATGAGGATGCTGGCCTACAATCCTCGTCTATGGATGAAGCCGCCAAAGCGAAAGAGCAGCGCGAACACGGCATCGGCTACTGGATGGAACGCGTAGTGGCCGAAGTCGAGAAGACGCGCGCCGATTTCGCCGCCGATCCGGTTCACGATCTGCGGGTGGCGCTCAGGCGTTGCCGCTCGATGGCCGAGAGCTTTCGCGCTGTAGACCCCGACCCGGCCTGGACCAAGATGCGCAAAGCCGGTAAAGTCGTGTTCTCCGCCTTGGGAGAACTGCGCGACTGCCAGGTGCTGATGGAATGGATAGAGAAGCTGAGCGGCAAAGACGACAGTGCCGGCGGCAAACTGATGACCCACTGCCTATCGCGTGAGCAGCATCTCAAGGCGGCGGCGGCGCAAGTGCTGGCCGGCTTCGATGCGCGGCAATGGCTTCGTTGGGCTGAAGTGCTGGAGGCTCGCGCCCGCCAGATCGAAGGCCATGAAGATGTCTTCCAGGTGCTGGCACTGGAGAAATGGCAGGACGCGCGGCATCTGCACTCGACCGCCCTGCGCAACCGCAGCAAGGTCGCGCTGCATCAGCTTCGCATCGGAGTCAAAAGATTCCGCTACGTCATCGAGAATTTTCTGCCGCGTCATCACGAGAAGTGGGGCGGGGATCTGAAAGCAATCCAGGACGAACTGGGTGATATACACGATCTCGACGTGCTTTGGGCCACCGCGCGGGAGATCCATGCTTTTGGCGACGAAGAAGAACAGTCGCGTTGGAACCGGGTGATTTCGACGGAGCGGGAAAAACGGGTTCGGGCCTACCGCGGCAAAACGCTCGGTCCGGCTTCGCTTTGGCGGCAATGGAGAGATGGACTGCCGAAGGACGACGATTTACGCCGGGCGGTGCTGAAGAGATTTGAGATCTGGGCGGCGTTTCTCGATGACGATCAGAGGCATGCCAAACACGTTTTGCGCTTGAGCCTGCAGCTTTATGACGGCCTACGCCGCGTGGGCGTGCTGAAGGTGAAGGAATACGAAGGCGTGACCGCCAAAGAATTGTTGACGGTCGCATCGCGTGTACATGACGTTGGTGCCGGCGCGGGAATGCGGACGCATCACAAGCGGGTGCACCGAATGCTGGTGAAACTTGAGCCGCCTCCGGGCTGGACGCCGCAGCACCTAAGCATAGCGGGGCTGGTTGGGCGCTACCATCGCGGGGCGTTGCCCGGAACGCAACCCAGCTATAGCAGCCTACCTGTATCGGCGCGTGCGGTTGTCAATGCACTCGCCGGAATCCTCAGGCTCGCCGACCGGCTCGACGAAGCTCACGATCAGTCGATTGCGCGAGTCCGCGTCGAGCGCAGCGATGGCTTCGTGCTGATTCGGGCTGACGGTTATCGCGAGCTCACCCGTTCCGCCGAGCACATCGCGGCCGCGCGGCATCTGCTGGAGGCTGTTTGCGGGATGCCGATTTTGATTCGCCCCGGCAACGACGCGGTGAAACCCAAGACGGCCAATGGAGTGTGAGAGAACTACCCCAACTTAGCCAACCGAGGGCGAACACGGGGCACCCGAAGCTGTTCGCCAGCGCGCGGAGGTAAAGGATGGAGCAACGTAAATTCGGTCCCAGCAAACGTGAGGTGGCGGTCATCGGCCAAGGGACCTGGTACATCGAAGACGGCGATCGCAAGCAGGTGATCGCCGCTTTGCAACGCGGCCTCGACCTTGGGGCCACGCACATCGACACCGCCGAAATGTACGGCTCGGGCGCCGCCGAGGAAATCGTCGGCGAGGCTATTGCGGGCCGGCGTAACGAGGTCTTTCTGGTTTCGAAGGTGCTTCCCAGCAACGCCAGCCGCCGGGGAACCATTGCGGCCTGCGAGCGTTCACTGGCGCACCTCAAGACCGACCGGCTGGATTGCTACCTCTTGCACTGGTCGGGCAGCCATCCCCTGGAGGAGACCATAGCCGCTTTCGAACAGCTCCAAAGCCAGGGCAAGATCATGTCCTGGGGTGTGAGCAACTTCGACGTGTCCGAATTGGAAGAGGTGCATGGCATTGCCGGCGAAGGACGTCTGATCTGTAATCAGGTGCTCTACCACTTGAAAGAACGGGCCATCGAGCATGCCGTCCTCCCCTGGTGCGAAAGCCATGGCGTGGCGGTGGTCGCCTACAGTCCATTCGGTCACGGCGAATTTCCCGGGCCAGGCAGCGCTGGAGGCCGCGTGCTGCAAGAGATCGCGGACGCTCACGGCGCAACTACACGACAGGTTGCACTTCGATTTCTGCTGCGGCACGCGTCTGTGTTGACCATTCCCAAGGCCTCAACCGCCGAGCATGCGGCCGAAAACGCGGGGGCAGGAAAGCTTCACCTGACCGATGCCGAAGTCGCACGGATTGACAACAGCTTCCCGCGCGGACCTAAACCTCGGGGCCTGCCAATGCTGTAGCGACAACCTGTCTGAATGATGGGTCGGTTATCCGATGCGGCCATCCAGCGACTCCTGGGCCTCGCTGCCGGCTTCGTCGGCTGGATCGGGCACGTCGAGTTTTTCGCGGAACAATATGCGAAGCACTGGAGGCGGGATGATAGTGGTGATCGCCGTCATCATAATCACCAGGGCGTAGCTCCTCTGCGAGATCATGTTCATCTGCAAGCCGATGAGCGCCACGATCAGCGCGACCTCTCCCCGTGGCGTCATGCCGACACCTGCGCGCAGCATAGTCATCCAGCCCTCGCGGATGAGGGGCAAGCCGCAGCCTAGCATCTTGGTAATGATGGCCAGCAAGGAGATGAACAACCCCATAACGACCACCTCTCGCGAGAAGACCGAGAGTTGCAGGCGAGATCCCATGGTGAAGAAGAAAAATGGCGATAGGAACTGGTTGATCGCCTGCGCGCGCGGTTCCAGGTTCCACTCCGGCGAGAAGTCGGCGAATGCCAAGCCGGCGAAAAAAGCGCCGATAATGGCGGCCATGCCGATCTTGGTGGCCACCACGGAAAGCCCAAGGCAGATGGCAAGCGCCAGCACCAACGGAGCATCGTGAGTTTGCATTCGCTGCAATCCAGGCCGAATGCGGCGCACCAGACGAGGACCGAAATGGATCATAAAGATCGCAAACCCGGCGGCCTCCGCGATCACCAGGCTAAGATGCAGCCAGCGGATTCCCGCGCCGGTAGCTATGCTCACCACGATGCCCAGCAGGATCATGCCCAGCATATCGTCAAACACCGCGGCGCCGAGCACGATGCGTGATACCCGGAGTTTCAGCACATTCAAGTCACGTAGCACGCGGGCCGTAATTCCGACACTGGTGGCCACCATGGCGGCGGCAACAAAGGCCGCCTCGTGGACTGGCTGTCCGTCGGCCCGCAGCAACCAGAAGCCGGCGATGAAAGGCAGGGCCACTCCGCCGGCGGCTACCCGCAGCGATAAACGCGAGACACTGATGAGATCCTTGGGACTCGTCTCCAAGCCCACGGTGAAAAGCAGGAACACTGCGCCGATTTCGGCAATGGAATAGACCGTGGGCGTGGGGATAACAAACTGTGTGGCATAAGGACCGAGTACGATACCGGCCAGGATCTCTCCCAGCACGGCAGGCAAGTAGAGGCGTTCAAACAGCTCTCCGAACACCTTCGCCCATACGAATATCGTAAATAGCTGTAGCAGCAGCCCTTCGGTTCCGTTTGCCATGTGTAGAGAGGCGGTGAGAAGCGGGCCTTTCCAATCCTTTCTAATTTTGACAACAGCCGGGATATAAATCCAGCGAAACCCCAAGCGACTGCTGCTTTTCGATGGCTGCCGCTGGGCCTTCACATACGTTTAACCCAGCCAATGAGCAAACGGCGCTTTTGAAGGTAATACAAATACCTCCCCATGGGCACCTATTCTCGATCCAGGTACGCTGGCGAGAGTTCGATTTTTGCGGCGTGACCCTGAATTCATGTCATCTTACTGATAGCAGTGTTAGTAGGTTGTTGGTACACGGGTGGCACTAACGTGCATCGGAGTGCTCTTAATTTATGCCGACTGTGAGGTGGTATTAATTGCGGAGTAAGGTTGTAAACACGTTACGAACTCTGGCCGGGCTGTTTCTGGCATTGGCAGCAGCTCTCGTTTTCGCGGGTCTTTTTTCCCATTCAAATTACCGCCCGTTTGTACCTCTTGGATTCGTTTTTGTTCTCATACTGTTAGCGGCACGCTTTGGAGTCATCGTCAGCGTTCTGGGATCGCTGACAGCGGCCGTCGTCTTTGCCCATCGACTTTATCCTCCACTTGGCAGCATGCACGTCGAGCGGGCAGCGGCGCGAGAGAGTCTGGGCTGGATGATCCTCGCCGCGGTTGCTCTTTCGTATTTGCTGTTTCCTCCGCGAGCGCGCCCAGACCGTCCGCGCGACGACGGAGCACACGAGTCGCACAGCTAGTCTCGCTGTTGGCGCGGAAAACACGAGTCTCACCTGGATCATTTGTTCCGACTTCGACCAACGGTCGATTTTCTGCCCGAATCTAAGTACTCTCGGCCCGCATCTAACGTTGATGTTCCCAACTAACGCTTCGCTTTTGCTGGTTGGGCTGCGTCCATCGGCCCCAAGGCATTGAGAGAACAGCTCCGGTGGTAGCGCTAGCCAAGCCGGATTCGGGGAGGAAATATCGGGTGGCAACTGCACAACTACCGTCCGGAAAACTGCAACGTTGGGCGAAGTCGCCATTCTACTTCAATACTGCTGCCCATCTGCTTCGTATAGAGCGTGAGCAGGCCAGAAATCTGGGCGAATTACTGGAAGGGCTGCACGTTTGCCCCGATGGTTCGATTTTTCAGCATACATTCCGCACCTTGCAGGAACATCACTTCATCAGGGAAGGTTTTTCGAACGACTTCGCGCACTGGGCCTTCGAGGCCTGCAACGAAGTCGGCTTGGCCGAGCGTTTGGCTTCGTTGGACATCCGGGAATTCACGTCGATTCCGACTTTGCGAGAACGCATTATCGCCATTATCGAGAATTATTTGAAGGCAAATCCGCGCGCCCGCGAGCGCGCGTCGATGGAACCCTTCTATTTTTGCGCCTCCGACACGATTGTAATTCCCACCACGGTTGTCGCCCGCAACTTGCAGGAGTTCGCCGATGGACTCGAAAAAGTCAGCCTGAGCTCCATTCACTATCATTTCATCGACGCTCGCCTGCGCTTGAAGCTGAATTCCAACGACTTCTCCGTTTGGCTGGAAAAGGAAATGGACATGGGGCCGTTGGCGGACCGCCTGAACCACGTCGATATCTACACCGCAACGCTTCAGGATGTGCGCCGGCAGATTGTTCGCGACATCCAGTTCGCAATAGCACCCGCTAACCCTTGGGGATTGTATTGACGAAGCGAAATCGTGGGAAGGAGCAAGAGCGCGCAATGGAACACCAGATCCAGGAAAAATACGCCGCGTCCGGGAGCACAGAGAGTTCCGCCGCGACCGCCACGGCAGCCCCATTCCGCGAAAGGCGCAAGCGTCCGCGCATCAGCGAGACGCCACCCGCACCGGCGCCGCCGCCCAAGTTGCAAGACTACGTTCCTATCATCGGGGAGGCTTACATTGACGAGTTGCGCTACCTGGGACAACGTCTGCGTGGCAAGTCGCTCAAGATGGTGAACTCGACTGCGGTGGGCGGCGGCGTGGCGGAAATTCTGAACCAGTTGATCCCGCTCATGAATGAACTCGAGGTCTCCACCAAGTGGGAGGTCATCACTGGCGGCAATGATTTCTTCGAAGTCACGAAGGGATTTCACAACGCGCTGCACGGCGGCGAATTCAACCTGACGAAAGAAGTTAAGGAGATTTTTCTAAACTACAACGAGCAGAACCGCCAGCGCATGGAGTTCGTCGAAGACCTTGTCGTCATCCATGATCCTCAACCGGCTGGCCTCATCGCCAGCAAACAGAACACGCGCGGCAAATGGATCTGGCGTTGTCACATCGATTTGTCCAACCCTCATCCCGATGTCTGGGGATTCCTCCGACCCATGGTCGATCAGTACGATGCAACGATCTTTTCCTCGCCTTCCTTTGCCCGCCAGCTTTCGATTCCGCAGTACCTGTTCTATCCGTGCATCGATGCGCTCTCGGAAAAGAATAAGGAGTTGGACGAATCCTTTCTCAACAAAGTCTGCGACGACTTCGGCATCGATCGCAAACGGCCGGTCGTGACGCAAATCTCGCGCTTCGACCGGCTGAAGGACCCCGTGGGCGTGATCCAGGCTTACAAGCTCGCCAAAAAGTACGTCGACTGCCAACTCGTGCTCGCCGGAGGCGGCGCCTCGGATGATCCCGAAGGTGCAGTTGTGCTGAAGGAAGCGCAGGATGAGGCCGGAAGCGATCCCGACATCATCATCCTCAATCTGCCGCCGTGGTCGGCGCTGGAAATCAACGCCTTGCAGCGCATTTCAACCATCGTGGTGCAGAAATCGATCAAGGAGGGTTTCGGGCTCACCGTGGCCGAAGCCCTATGGAAGAAGAAACCGGTGATCGCAGGCGCCGTCGGCGGAATTCCGACGCAGGTCATTCACAAGTTGACGGGAGTGTTGGTGCACTCGGTGGAAGGCACGGCCTACCAGATGCGCTACTTGCTCACGCATCCGGAATTTGCCGCCGGTTTGGGACGCAACGGCTACGAACACGTCAAGGAAAACTTCCTGATGACGAGCAACTTGCGCCGCTGGCTGCTCCTGTTCCAGATCCTGCTGGGTACGACACACCTGCCCGTCCCGGAGCCAACATAAGGTGAATTCCCGCTCACTTAAGCCTCTCCGGAGCCCACACCAGCACCTTCAGCAGGCGTGAGAATTGCGCCAGATCCGGACGAAGCGGCAACCGCAAGCCAAGCGGTTCGGCCATCGTGTTGAGTCCGACTTGAACCACGGCCTCCTGCAATGGCCATTGCAGGTGATGGATTTCGGCGCGATAGAGTTTGTTGCGGCTCCAGGTATAGAGGCAGTAGCGCTCGGTGAGAAACTCTTCCAGGCTGCCCCGGCGCGCCGCACGCGGCGGCGAAACCGGCATGTAGACCGCGCGGAACTGCGGCATGCCGTCGGCGGCCTTGGGTCCATGCAGCCGCCGGGCTTCGTAGCGGATCTCCTGCTTCCCTTCCGAATGCATCTTGGCGTGCCAGTAAGGCAGCCGGTAGAACATGCGAGCACCCCAGACCGCCGAAAGATTGGAAGCGTCCAGACTGAAGAAGTACACCCCCGGCTTGTTCCGGTAAGAGACGTAGGTGCGAACATTGAGTTCGTGAAAACGTGACAGCTTTGGGATCGGGGGAACTCCCGGCGGACGCAGCGAGCCTATCCAGAACGGCGTGATCGATAACCACGCCTGGTCTCGGTAGACGTCAAGCGTGAGCGCTTCCGGAACAAGCCGTCGCAGAGTTGCGGGTTCCACCCGAAAGTGCGCAAACAGAAGATCGTGCCAAGTGTGGGTCATCGCCCATTGCCGCTCCGGTAGCGGCCACGGCCGATGCGCCGTAGCGTAAAGAATACTGTCCGCCCCGATCCACCGGGTTTGAACTTCGCTATCGCTCACCACATTTGTAAGGGTAGCCAATTCCGGGGCGCTTGTGAACTGGTGGCAGCAACCATTTGTCCGCCGAGTTGGAAAACCATCCCGGCAAGAACGATAATGGGAACAATGTTGAATGAGATGCGAACTTCCGGAGCCGTTGCCCTTGAAGGTCCGGCTGCTCTGCTGCTGGGCTGCCACCAACGCATCCGCCACTTCACCGGCATGGCCGTGCGTATTGCCGATAGTCCCGCGGCACCCTCCGACGAGATCCGCGCCGCCACCGAGGCGATTGTGCGTTATTTCACCATTGCGCTCCCGGTACACGAGGCCGACGAAAACGAATCGATTTCCCCGCGCCTGCGCCATGCGGTTCCCGCCAGCGACCTCGTTGCTAAGGCGGTGGAGACCATGGTGAGCCAGCATCAAGCCATCGATGAGCTTCTTGAATCGCTCGTTCCGCTCTGGCAGACTGTGCAGTCGCAGCCGGCTGAGTTGATCGAACTCGCGCCCGAGCTTAAGAGACTCACCAACCGCTTGAGACTACACATGGCAGCCCATCTGGCTATGGAAGAGGACGTGATTTTCCCCGCCCTCGAAAAACTCCTTTCGGCAGGCGAGCGGCAGGCGATCGAGACGGAAATGCACGCCCGGCGAAACCGGGAAGGGTTGTAGGAAAAGCCGGTCGTGTTTTCGCTGTCCTGACGATAAGATTATGAGGCAATAGGCTTGGCGGTGCGTACATGAACTGTTGGCACTAGGTCGCCAACGGCTTTCTCTGGCGTGACGGCATGCTTGTTGTAATACTGTTTAGCATGGTTCCATTGCCCTGTTCAGTGCGCCGTGCCAACTTTGTCTCTGGGGCTTGAGAGCACCTTGCGAGTGAAACATAATGCTAGGCTTCGGATTTAACAAGACGAAGGTTCTGGCTTCTGCCGAGCGCTACATTCAGCAAGATAAGCTTAGCAACGCCATTTCCGAGTATCAGAAGATACTCAAGCACGATGCGCGGGATATCACCGTCTTGAACACCGTGGGCGACCTCTATGCCCGGTTAAGCCAAGTCGAAGAGGCGACCGAGTGCTTCCAGGAAGTCGCCGAATCATATGCCGGTACCGGCTTCACGGTGAGGGCCATTGCGGTGTACAAAAAGCTGTCGAAGCTGAATCCGGTAAACCTTGAATACGTTCTGAAACTTGGGGAACTCTACCGGCAACAGGGCCTCCTCAACGATGCGCGTTCGCAGTACATGCAAGCCGCCGATTCCCTGCTGCGCTCCGGGAAGATGGAAGAGGGAACCCAGCTCTACGAAAAGATTCTTGAACTCGACCCGGAGAACCTTTCTTTACAATCCAAGCTCGCTGATCTGTATATTCGCCTCGCGCGGAACAACCAGGCTTCCGATCTGCTGCTCCGGCTTGCGGAAAACTCTCTGCGCCGGGGCATCCTCGATGGCGCCGAGCAGGCTCTGGGCCGTCTGGCCACAATGCTCCCGAATGATCCTAAGGTTCTGGAGCTGAAAGGCCGGCTGGCGCTGCAACGCGGTAATCCGGCGCAAGCCGAGGAGTTCCTGGAGAATCTTCCCGCGCTGCAGTCAACCGAATCGGGCCTGCAACTGTTGTCCAAGGTTTACCTGCAAACGGGCAACATCGAGAAGGCGGTGCCGGTCGCAAAGAAGCTGCTGGTCGAATTCTCTCAACCCGATTTTTTCGCCTCCTGCTGCGATTATCTGATCTCCAATCACCGCGTAGCCGAAGCACTTCAGCTTCTTACGGAATTCCCCGACCCGTCGTTCACCAGTAGGTTTGTTGAGAAGCTTCAGGGTTGCATCGCCCCTTTGCGCGAAGACCCCAATGCGCTGGAAAACCTGAAGAAGCTCCTGGAGAACACCGGCGACACTACTCACAGTACCGAGATCCTGGAATTGATCGCGAACGCTTCGGTTCAGAAGGGCAACCTGGAACGCGCCCGCGATATATATCAGCAATTGATGCGATTGGAGCCCCAGGACGAGACCCACCAGCGCAACTATCGGCAGCTCCTGATGAGGCTGGAAACATCCGGTACGGCCGGCGAGGAAGACTTGCTGACCACCGCGCAGGCAGCCGCTCCCACCGGGCAATCGTATCCCGAAGAGCTGGAAGAGGAGATTCGAACCGCCCTAGCCGAGTCTGAGTTGTTCCAGAACTACAGTAAGTCATCGGAAAAGGCCATTGAATCCTTGGAGTCCGCGCTAGCCGGCGCTCCCTTCGATTTACGCCTGAACCAGCATCTTGCTTCGCTCTACGCACGGGAAAAGCGCTTCGCCGACGCCGCTCAATGCTGCGAGAAAGCGAATCAGGTTCTCTCCGTCTCCGGCAAGAGGGAGCAGGCGAGCGAATACGCTGAGATGGCATCCCAATATCGCGCCCAAGCCGACGCCGCAATGGCCGCGCAAGACGAGACTGGGCGTGCGGTTATCCGTGGCGCGGGGGAAATAGATCTCTCCGACGAGTGGGAGCAGGTCTCAGCCCAGCAGGTCTCGGAGGCAGCGCGTCTTGACTCGAATAAGGCCGGGGAGATTGTCGAAGAGATTCGGTTTTATCTCACGGAGTCGCTGCTGCGCGAAGCCGAATTTGCCATTCAGCATCTCTCGGAGGTCGATCCCCGCAACCCGGAACTGCCCGCTCTTCGCGATCAGCTTACCGCTAAACGCCCTGCCGAAACTCCGGAGGCAGCCACGCCGCCTGGTCCGGTAGAGGAAATCGAAATTGAGCTACCAACGTTCGAGGCTCCAGAGCTACCGGTCGAGGCTGGCAACTCGAGCGCTGCAACCGGAGCTGCGGCGATTCCGTCCAATCTTGCCGACTTTGTCAGCCAGTTGGAAACCTCTTTAGGGAGCGACTTTGCCGTAGAGGCGCCTTCGGCGGCAAGCGCGAAGCCCGTGCCGGCAGCTCCAAAGGTGGAGATCAATTCCGCCCCGGCCTCGCCCACCGCGGCTGCCGCCGATTCACCAAGTCAAGCCTCGGTCGACAGCATCAATCCGCTGCTCTCGGATGTATTCCAGGAATTCAAACAGGAGATGGAGGCGGGAACGGCCGCTGATCGAGACCCGGAGACCCACTACAGTCTCGGACTCGCCTTCAAAGACATGGGATTGGTCGAGGAAGCGATCGGGGAGTTTCAAAAAGTGTGTCAGGCCATCGACCAGGGACAGCCATTCTCGCAAGCTATTCAGGCCTACACATGGCTCGCGCAGTGTCTGGTTTCGAAGGGAGTTCCCGAAGCCGCGTTCAAATGGTACCAGCGCGCCTTGCTGGCGGCGCCGGATGAGCAGGTCAAGACCGCCATCTATTACGAACTGGGGCAGGCCTATGAAGCAGCCGGACAGAAGCCGGAAGCATTGAAGTGTTTTCTTGAGGTGTACGCTTCCAACATCGATCATCGCGACGTCGCCGAGCGCATCCGGGGCCTGAAATCGTAGAATGTAATATGCTGCTATATGGACCCCACATACACCCCCGGCTCCGGTGAACCCATCGGCTTACCTGAAGACAAGAGCCCGGAAAATTCCCAGGTCCCGCTTTCATCGAGTTCCCGGGCGCCCCAAATCTCATCCAAGCATAGCGTGGGCAATCAACCATTAGGCTTTGAGCGTGGTGTCACCCCGGAAGAATCCGGGCCCAATCTATTGCAGGCTCCCGTTGCGGTTGTGTCTCATCGCGGACTTCCCCGCTGGGCAACTCGCCTTTTTCTGGTCGTCGAGGTGATGATCTGGGTGGAACTCGGGATGATCCTTGTCATTGTGCCCTGGACGCGTGCCTGGAGCGACAATGGTCTGATCCTGAATTATCCCCGCATCCGTGAGCTCCTGAGCATAGACTTCGTTCGCGGGATTGTAACTGGGATTGGCCTTCTCGACATCTGGGTTGGAGTGTGGCAAGCCATACACTACAAGGATCCGGTCAGCACAAAATAGAGCCTGCTACATATAATTCCTTGACGGTTCTTTGAATGGGCGCGCCTGAAGGCTTCAGCCGGGGTCCCCGACACGCGCCGTAGTTGCGCGAGTTGGGGTGGAAGCTGGGTCCCCGACACGCGCCGATTTCACGCGTTAGTGGGGAGGAGCGGAGAGGGACAAGAAAACAATTATGGATAAGCTAAACGATCTGAAGAGTACCCGGGCTCCACTCGCTTATGAGAATAAGAAGTTTCTTGAAGGTCCGGATGGCCGCCCGCTCCGGATTCTGTCGGAATACGCCGAGCCATTGGCGCGTTTTCGCCGGCAAAATGTTCAGGACACCGTCGTTTTCTTCGGCTCGGCTCGTTTTCACAGTCGTGTCCAAGCCGAGGAGGGCCTTTCGGCGGTTGAGCGTACCGTCGATTTGCTGGAGAAGCCGGGCTCGGCTGCTCTCGCCGCTCCAGAAGAGCAAGCCAGAATCAAACGCGCCCGTGTCGCCGTGGACATGGCCCGCTATTATGAGGACGCGCGCCGTCTGGCCTTCCTGCTCACCCAGTGGAGTCGCACCATTCCCTCCAAACGCCATCGCTTCGTCGTCACCACTGGCGGCGGACCAGGCATCATGGAAGCCGCCAATCTGGGAGCGCGCGAGGCCGGTGGACACACCATCGGCTTAAACATCAACCTGCCTTACGAGCAGATGCCCAATCCCTTCATCAGTCAGGATTTGAACTTCGAGTTCCACTACTTCTTTATGCGCAAGTTGTGGTTTGCCTATCTGGCAAAGGCTCTCGTCGTCTTTCCCGGAGGCTTCGGCACGCTCGACGAGTTGTTTGAAATCCTCACCCTGGCGCAAACCGAAAAGCTCGCCAAGAAGATTATCGTGCTGATCTACGGCAAGCAGTATTGGAGTCGAGTGCTCAACCTGGAGGCGCTGGCCGATGCCGGAACCATCTCTCCACAGGACGTGCAGTTGTTCCAATACGTGGATTCGCCCGAGGAGGGATTCGAAATTCTGCGCGATGCGCTCACTACGCATCACCTCAATGTTCCCGCCAAGCGCACGCCGGAGATCGCCAAGACCCGGCCGTAGCGTCGCGTCCCTTGTGGTATGTGACAGTCTGAAATGTCAGGATGCACAAGGCGCGGGTGCCTCAGTCGCCCGCAGTTGGCTAACCTGGCAGTTTCCTACTTGAGTGGGGCCGGATTCAGCGTTGCGCATTATCGGACATAGACAAACGTGTTCTTAACGCATTTTAAGCACGTTTAAGCGGCTTTTGTGCTGAAAAACACTCGAAAAACGGTTACTAATATGGCAAAAGTGAGCGCCTGTACTAATGGATGTTTTGTTTACCAGTGTGACAACGGTGAGCGCCAGCCGTGACGGTGTTTAGCCGGGTGCCCCAGGTTCGCCCGCAGTTGGCTAACCTGGGGTAGTTTCTTTCTGATGCGTTCTTCGGCCATTCGGCGTTAACCGGGATCAGTTGCCCCGGGTTGAACACGCTCTTAACATCAGGCGGCGGGCTCTTGCCATTCGTTTGCCTCTTGCATCTTCCGCTCTTTTTCCAGACTCTTGATCTCTGCCTCGTGCTCGATAACCTTGGCCCCGAAATGGTCTTTCTTCGCTTCGAGCTTAGTCTGCGCGTACAGCCCCATGTAAAAGTTGGCGATAAAGGGCAGTGCAAAGAACGCGATGAGGTATCCTCGCCAATCGTCGAACAGCAGCTTGTAGCGGGTCAGTGTCAGGAAGAACAACGTAACCCAGTGACTGAAACAGTACTCGCAGGTAAACAGATAATAAAACTTGCGGCGTGCAATGGTTCCGGCGTCCTGGCTGCGCCGCTTGCAGTAGTCGCGTGGCTCGCGGAAAACTTCCTCGTGCGTCACCGTCCACGCGATGCAGGCGATGGGGATGGCCAGCACAAACAGCCAAGCTACCTGGGTGCCGAGGCTCATCAACAGTTGGATGCCGGCCCTACTCTTCGGGCGTGCTAAAATCCCGCCCATGCGCTTCGTTGTCAGGACTGTATGGCTGACTCTTATCTTTCTACTGATTGCCCAGGGGTTCTTGCAGTGCATTAACCCGGGGGCGATGCGGCGGATACTGGACCGTTTGGGCCGCGCCCTTGAGTTAACCAGTCCCGGCGAAAGATTACGGACAGGCCGCACCGGCAAGCCTAAGACTTCGATCATGCAGCGAGCCTTCGGCCTCTTGCTGATCTTGATTGGATTGCTGCTCCTGGGGATGACCTTCGGACTGATTCAGTAGGTCCTGATGAGTTGCGGCGCCCCGCCTTTGGAACCTCAATGCCTCAGTTTGGTAGTGGGTCATTTTGAATTTTTTGAAAGACGGGTGCCCCACGTCCCGCCCCGATGTTGGGCTGACGTGGGCCGTTTCCCAAGCATTATCCAAACCGACCCACTACTCAGTTTCGATATGACTTGATCTTCTTGGACTTGGACGAGGCAGGGCTGACAGATTCGAGTACGTCCTCGACCATTTCATCCACGACTTCCTGGGGAAGGTCTTCGACGGCCTCCATCATCATGTCATGCTGGCTGTCGCGGCGCTTTTCCAGCAGCACCACGGCGTGGGCGATCGCGGCGTTATCGGTGCCCAATCCCTCCGGTGTTTTCGCCTTCACGCCGACGCAGTTGGAATCCACCTTGAGCAATTCGGCCAGGCGCTGTTGAATGCGTGCGGCGTGGGGTCCGATCTTCGGAGCAGCAAGAATCAGCGTGGTATCGGCATTGGTCACCGCATAGCCGGCTTTTTCCACGTGGCGCATCGCTTCCTCGACGAAAATAACCGAGTTCGCGCCCTTCCACTTCGGATCGCTCGGCGGAAAGAAGGCGCCAATGTCGCCTGCCGCAACCGCGCCCAGCAGCGCATCGGTCAGCGCGTGCAGCAACACGTCGCCATCGGAGTGGCCGGCGAGTCCCTTGTCGTGCGGCAGTTCAACACCGCCGATCCGGAGCGGAATGCCCGTCTTAAATTCGTGTGAGTCCCAACCGTAACCGATTCGCATAAGGCCACTAACCGGAAATGCCCGCCTTGCGGTGATTTTCCAGGGAGATGAAGAACTCGGCCAATTCGAGGTCAGCCGGGGTCGTGATCTTGATGTTGTGCGCGGAGCCCATCACCACGTGGACAGGCTGCCCGAGGCGCTCCAGCAGAGAAGCCTCATCGGTGCCCAGGAAGCCTTCGGCGGTGGCGTCATCGAACGCCTTCTTGAGCACTCCAAAGCGGAACCCCTGCGGCGTTTGCGCCTGCACGATCATCTCGCGCGGGATGGTGGCCGTGATCACGGCTCCATCGGCGGTGCGCTCGACCTGCTTGATGGTGTCGACGGCCGGCACGCCCGCGATTGCGGCGCCGTGCTTCTTTACGGCGGCAATAACTGCCGCGATGGTTTCGGGGGTGACGAAGGGACGCACCGCATCGTGGACCAGCACGATATCGTCCTCGGCGGCGTGCAACGCGTTCAGCGCGTTGGCGACGGATTGCTGCCGGTGTTCCCCGCCCTCGACGATATGCACCTTCTTACCAAGGTCGTGCTTGCGGACCTCCTCACGGAACAGCTCCGACTCGGACTTCCGCATTGCGACCCAGATCTCGCTGACTTCCTGTGTCTGCGCGAACTTGCGGAGCGTGTGGATGAGGATCGGAACGCCTTCCAATTGCACGAATTGCTTGCTGCGGGCCCTGCCCTGAGCAGTGGCCGTGGAAGACGCCATGCGGGTGCCAAGGCCGGCGGCGGGAATAATTACCATTACTTTCATAGGGGCCAGCAGTATACAAGGCCAGACGGAGAACTTTCAAATCCTGTGTTCGGCGGGGGGAATTTAGCCCTCAACAATCATCCCGGCTGGCGCTCGCTGTTGTCACATTAATAAATCAAACACCGTCGCTAGCTGTTGTCATCTCGGTAATCTTTTTTCGAGTGTTTTTCAGCGAAAAGAGCCGCTTAAACGTGCTTAAAACGCCTTAAAAACACGTTTCCGGTAAAGCTGTCTATGTCCGATAATGCGCAACGACGAATCTCCCCCACTCAAGCAGGAAACTACCCCAGGTTAGCCAACTGCGGGCAGGAACCTGGGGCACGTACTTCAGCAGCCAGCTAGGACGCGGCACCCGACAACCGCACATTAGCTTCGCCTGCGGCTCCGGAAATGTGGCCACCAAGGCCCGGCAGATATGAGTAGTTGGAATCCCAGATCTGCGAACTGCGCCAACTCTGGGCCCGGCAGAACACCCCCCTTCGCCAAGTAGGGGTCTTCGACTGCGTTCGGCTTCGCCGAACTTCGCTCAGGATGACATTCCAACGAGTTTTTGAGCAGCCTACTAGCGCGGTTCGGTGGTTCCGTTCGCCGGCGTGACCGCATTCGAGGAAGAACCGGCGCCCGGGCTGTCTGGAAGCAGCGATGGTTGCGGATTGCTCTTGCGAAGGTCCGGAGGCCTTGGTTCCGGACGCGCCATGCTGCTCATGCCGCGTTCGTCGAATTTGCCGAAAATCATCTTGCCGGCCGTGGTTTGCAGAACCGAGGTCACGGAGATATCGACGGTTTTGCCGATCATCTTGCGGGCATTGTCGACCACAACCATGGTGCCGTCATCGAGGTAAGCCACGCCCTGGTTGTATTCCTTGCCCTCCTTGAGGATGAAGACCTTCATGATCTCGCCGGGTAAAACTATTGGTTTCAGCGAGTTGGCAAGCTCGTTGATGTTCAGCACGGCGACGCCGTGGAGCTGCGCCACCTTGTTGAGATTGAAGTCGTTGGTGACGATTTTGCCTTCGTAGAGCTTGGCCAGCTCGATCAGCTTCATATCGACTTCGCGAACGGCCGGGAAGTCATCTTCGACGATCTGCACCTGCAAGGTCGTGATCTTCTGAATGCGTTGCAGGATGTCGAGTCCGCGGCGGCCGCGATTACGTTTCAACGAGTCGGCCGAATCGGCAACCAGCTGCAGTTCGCGAAGGACAAACGATGGAATCGTCAGCACGCCATCGAGGAATCCGGTTTCGGCGATATCGGCGATGCGGCCATCGATGATGACGCTGGTATCGAGGATCTTGTAGCTTCGCCGCCCTTGTTTCTCCCCGCCAAAGATTCCGCCGAGCGCCGAAAGGTTTAGCAAATCTCCCTTGCTGGCGCCCACGATCAAACCGACGTAGGACATGATGAGGATGACCGTCAGTTGCAGAAAGCTCTGCGTGGGACCGTTTTGAATGCTGTAGCGAATCACCGCGCAGAACAGGTAAGCGCCAATAATCCCCAGCACACTGCCGATTGCGGACCCGATCAGCCGTTTCAGGCTGACGCGGCGGAGGCGAATCTCGAACAGGACAACGGCGCCTCCAATCAAGGCGCCCACCAGCGCGTCAATCAACCGAGACAAGCCGAACGGCTCCAGGAAGTAAGAGGCAAGTCCGACTACAAAAATAAATATCGCACGTATGAATAGCAGTTCCAAGCGGACCTCGTTCCAAGGTCCATGCTTGTGCGACCCGGTCGTTTCAAAAATAATCCGAGGATCGTGACAAGTACGGACGGAATTAAGACGTTCCAGTCAGCACAACTGATTATGAAAACCGACAACTAAATCGGTTCGCCGTGCCGTGCCGCACGGCACCAAGAGGTTAGTCGAGTATACAGCAGACTAAAACGCGCCGCCCCCCAGCTGGCCGCTGCAAAGCGCTCCATGTTGAAAGATGCTGAATTACGGGACCGCGAACGCGAAAATCCAACATCTGTGAACTGGAAGCCCGAAAAACACCGCCGGTAGCCATTATTGATAGCTGAGATTTACGAAACGCAGATCGGGAAAGCTCCAGTTCCAGTCGTTGGATACGTGCTCGAGCACGACGCGGATGCCCTGCGTCTGCCCTGGGGAAAACGGGGCCAAGCTGAGATCTACAACGTCCGCATATCCGCCCAGCTTATTGGTGTGCAGCACGCGTATGGGGACAACTTCTTTTTGCACAACCTCGTTGAGCCGGTTGCGGAAGGTCAACTCGGCCCGCGCACCAGTGACGGTCTTGTCGCCCGTGTTGGTCACGCGGCAATCCAGATAAGTGACGGTGGCGCCCACAAAATTGTTGGCCCGGCTGATCTGCACTCCCGAAACCTGCAACTTCTGGGCGTAGGGATCGGGGACGGACACCGGTTTCTTCGCCTGCCGATTGAGAATCACGATCCCGGCGAGCACGACAATGACAATTCCAATCCCGATCAGAATCGGAGTCCAGTGGCGCTCTTCGCGGGTTTGGAGAGAAAACGGCTCTGGAAGCGGGTCTGGCATATGTCACCCCATGCGGCCGGGACGTGGGCGGGCCTTCAGGGTCTCCGGAGCACATTCTACTCCGGTTGAGACATTTCAGATTTAAGATTTCAGATTTAAGATTGCCGGAAATCTGAAATCAACAATCTGAAATCTGAAATGAAGTACCCTATTCGCCGGCGACGGTCATGCCGTCGATGCGGATGGTGGGACAGGCGACCGAGCCGCGGAATTCGAGATCGTTGCCGATTTCGGAGATGTTTCGCAGCATCTCCTTCAGGTTTCCGGCGACCGTGATCTCCTCGACCGGGTAGGTTAGCTCGCCATTGACGATCCAAAGTCCGCCGGCGCCGCGCGAAAAATCGCCGGTCACCAGGTTGACGCCGAAGCCGAGAAACTCGGTCACGTAAAGGCCGTCCTTGACGTCGGCGATGAGCTGTTGCGGAGTCTTTGCGCCGGGCTCCAGAAAGAAGTTGCCGGAGCCGATGCCTGGGGTTCCGGCCAGCCCGCGCGAGGCGTTGCCGGTGGTGGCAAGGCCAAGTTTCCGGGCGGCGTAAGTGTTGAGCAGGTACGACTTGAGCACGCCGTTCTGGACCACAACGGTGCGCCGGGTCGGCACGCCTTCGCTGTCGAACGGGCTGCTGCCGAAGCCGCCGCGCATGGTGCCGTCGTCGATCACGGTGACGTTTTCGCCCGCGATCTGCTCGCCCAGTTTGCCGGTGAGGAACGAGGCGTTGCGATAGATGCTTTCGCCGTTCGCGGCCTCGAAAATGTGTCCAAGCAGGGAGCGCGCGACCTGGGGATCGAAGATGATGGGAACGCGGGCGGTCTTCACCTTACGGGCGCCGATGCGCCGCAGGGTGCGTTTGGCCGCCGTCTGGCCGACCGACTCAGCCGACTCCAACTTGGCCAGGGTTAGCGCAACCGAGTACCAGTAATCGCGCTGCATGTTGCCCTGTTCGTCGCGCGCGATGGGGACGGCGGAAACCGAGCAATAAGAGCGCTGGAATTCGCCCAGGAAGCCATGCGAGTTGGCCAGCACCTTGCGTCCGGTGGCGACATCGAAGGTGCCGCCCTCGGAGTTCGAGATTCGAGGGTCGAAATCGAGCGCGGCGCGTTCGGCGCGGCGGGCATAGTCGATGCGATCGGCGGCGGAAAGCGAATTAACGTCGTCGTAATAGAGATCGAGTTCGCCTTTGATGGAGCCGAGTTGCGAAGCCTCGGGGATGCTGGCGAATGGGTCTTCGGTCGTGACCTTCGCCAATTCCAGGGCGGAGTCGATCATCTGCTGCAAGCCCTGCGGCGAAAGATCGCTGGTCCAGGTGCTGGCCGCGCGCTGACCGACGAAAACACGGATGCCAAGCGCCTTGCTGCCGGATTCCTTCAGGGTTTCGACCTCGCCAAGGCGGACCACGGTGGAAAATTCCGTGCCGTCGCGAATGACACATTCGGCGGCGGTAGCGCCGCACTGCATGGCGCGCCGCACCACGCCGGAGGCAATCTCTTTCAATTCAAGTTGCGAGGCGGCAGCGGTCGGTGTCTCGGTCTGGGTGTTCATTGGGCGCTCCCCTGCGATTCCCAAGGAAAAGCACGTGCGGCCTGCTCAGGCGATTGTCTGGTAATCATTGTGCACCCCCGGTGCCGCCAACGGTGAGGCGGTCGATCTTTAGAGTTGGAATTCCAACGCCAACCGGTACCGACTGGCCATCCTTGCCGCAGGTGCCGACTCCCTCATCGAGTTTGAGATCGTTGCCGACCATGCTGACGCGGGTGAGAACGTCGGGGCCGTTGCCGATCAGGGTGGCATTCTTCAGCGGAGCCGTGACCTTGCCGTCTTCGATGAGGTAAGCCTCGGAGGCGGAGAAGACGAACTTGCCATTGGTGATGTCCACTTGCCCGCCGCCGAAGTTTACGGCATAGACGCCGTGCTTCACCGAACGGATGATGTCTTCGGGCGAATCCTCGCCGGCCAGCATGTAGGTGTTCGTCATGCGAGGCATGGGAATGTGCTCGTAACTCTCGCGGCGTCCGTTGCCGGTGTTCGGCAAGCCCATCAGTTTGGCCGAGAGCCGGTCGCTGAGATAACCCTTGAGAATTCCATTTTCGATCAGAACCGTGTTGCTGGTGGCGTTGCCTTCGTCATCGACGTTGAGCGAGCCGCGACGGCTGGGCAGGGTGCCGTTATCGACGACCGTACACTTGTCGCTGGCCACGCGACGGCCGAGCAAGCCGGAAAAAGCTGAGGTCTGCTTGCGGTTGAAGTCGGCTTCGAGACCGTGGCCGATGGCTTCGTGCAGCAGGATGCCGGGCCAGCCCGGTCCCAGCACCACTTCCATTTCGCCGGCCGGGCACTCGCGCGCGTCCAGTTGAATGATGGCCTGACGGGCCGCTTCCTGGGCGAAGTGCTCGGGAGTCTTTTCGGTCAGAAACGCCTCCATGCCGTGGCGTCCGCCGCCTCCGGCGGTGCCGCGAGCCGAGGTCTCGCCAGAGCGGGCGATGACAAATACACTCATCCGCGACATCGGCTGCACGTCTTCGGCAAAGGTGCCGTCGGAACCGATGATGAGAATGCGGCGAAGCTCCTCGGCGTAGCTGGCGCGCACCTCCGTGACCCGGGGATCGTAGGCTCGGGCGGCACGGTCGGCGCGCTGGATGAGCTCAACCATCTCTCCGACCGCGGAATCGACGGGCGCCGCTGGATACAGATTGTGAGCCGCATGCTCCTTCAGATCGACTACGGGAACCTTGGAAGGGCCTTGCGCGATCAAGGCAGCCGTGCGCGCCGCATGCAGGATCTTCTCCGGCGCGAGGTCGTCGGTGTAGGCGTAGCCAGTGCGCTCGCCGGCAATGACGCGAACGCCGCAGCCGGCGGAAATTCCCTGCGAAGCCGATTTGACCATCGATTCGTCTAGGCCGAGCGAGGTCGCCGTCATGTATTCGAAGTAGAGGTCGGCGTAGTCACCGCCGGCCGAAAGCGCCGCTGCCAGGTAGCGCTGCACGTCGGGCGGGTTGAGGCCGTATTTCTGGAAGAAAAAGCGCTTGTCGTTAATCGTATTGGTATCCATAGTCACACCAGATTGGATGCCCCAGCTACCCTGTAAGACTCCGGAGGGGCGGGCAATCTGATGATTATCCCATAGGAGGGCAGGGGCGATTCGCGTTGCGCGACGATATGGCCGGAAACGGTGCTTTGGGGTGCCCCATTCAAGCGAAGCTTGGGTGGGGCATTTCGTTGCTCATCTGGAGGGCGTAAACCACCCCACTCAAGCCAACAGCGGGCTTGAATGGGCCACCCGGCCAAGTTGTGGGAGTATGGATCAGGAAGGCGCTGGACTGAGTTTGGGGTGTCATCGTGAGGAGGTTCGCCGGACGAACTGACGTGACGATCTATGCAGTTTGCGGCGCGAAGGTGAGAAAGCGAAACAATACATAGACCCTCACGTCGCGTCCTAACGGACGCTCCTCAGGGTGACACATTGAAATTCGTTTTTGAAATGCGGGTGACACGCTGGAACTATCGTTCTTGAGATACGGGTGACACGCTGGCATTATTGTTCTCGGGATATGGAGTTGCCATGCCTCGAATTCTACTGTTTACGATTCTCGCCATCTCGTCCGCATTGTTCGCTGCCGACGAAATGGTTACGATACCAACACGCCAAGGGGTCACCCAATCTTTCGTGCTCACCATGCCGGACAAGGTCAACCCAGATGTGGTGCTGATTCTTTTTCCCGGCGCAAAGGGCAATATCAATCTTCGCAGGGAGAACGGGCAGATCAAGTTCGGTGAAAGCAACTTCCTGGTTCGTGAACGACAACGATTTGTCGATCTCGGGGCTGCCACCGCGGTTATCGATGCTCCTTCCGATACCCGCTCTGGTATGGATGATGGCTTTCGCCTGGGCAACAAACATGCTATGGATATCGGTTTTGTCGTCGATAGCCTGAAGAGCCGCTGGCCGGCAGCACACATCTTTCTGGTAGGTACCAGCCGTGGCACAATTTCCGCGTCTTCCGTTGCCTCTCGCCTGAAGGATCGAATTGACGGCCTTGTGCTGACATCGACCGTGCAAGGCTCCGGCACGACGGGCGTCAAGAAACTAGGCAAACGCGTGCTATTTGTTCATCATCGTTTCGATGGCTGCCGTGAGACTGCCTACTCAGGCGTAAAAGGATTCTCCCCACAATTTCCGCTGATTACGGTCAATGGTGGTCGGTCGGCAGCGTCGGGTGAATGCGACCCGTACAGTGCCCATGGCTACTATGGCGTCGAAGCGCCTGTGGTCGAAGCCATCATGCATTGGATTCGTCAGGAAGCCTACCTGACAGAAATCACTGTCCCGGCAAAGGGAAATTAGGGAAAGCGCATCTATTCGTCAAGGCCGAGCGTTGAGCTCGCCGTCGCCGGAAACGACGCTTTGGGGTGCCCCATTCAAGCGAAGCTTGGGTGGGGAATTTCATTTTTCATCTGGCAGGGACGTAAACTGCCCCACTCAAGCCAACCGCGGGCTTGAATGGGCCACCCGCCTATAATCCTATGATTTAGGTCTTTCGATAAATTCAAACGTGTTTCCATCACAATCTTCCAGGTAAACAACCTTCGCGCACCGATTCGGACCTGCCGGAATCGTTAGAGGTGAGGAAATGAATTTCACCCCTTTTGCCGACATTTCCGCGTACATGGCGTCAAGTTCATCAACGTTGAAGCAAACGTGCGCACTCCCAATGTTGCACGTCCGGGTGTCGAGTTTTTCTCCTCGCGACGTAAGATATTCAATCAATTCAATTTTAAAATCTGCGACGGTCAGATAGGCAATCCGCAATGATGCGCCAGGAATGCCCGTCACTTTCTCGCTAAAAGCAACGCCCCGCTCAGAAATATCAATCAATTTCATACCGAGGGAACGAACGTAAAACTCCACTGCTTTCTCAACGCTACTCGACGGTAAAGCTGACATGATTCACACTCGGTATACACTGATGGTGTCCTTTGATAATGTTGTTTACGATCTCTTACTCGGATTTTCATCCACGCAGCGAAACCAGCGATCATTGCCGTGCTGTTGGGGACACTCTACTCAGGTCCAACCTCAATTCATTCGCGGCTGACTGTGTCGTCGCCAACACTGGAAGTTATCCTGCTTGTACTGCGGGATTAGTCCTGTGAAGTCGCCTTGTCGGGAAGGTCTGCTAGCGAGTATCTACTGAAAATGCTGCCTCCTTTACCAACTCGTCTCCGAGCAACTGAACGCGATCATCGCCGACGCGCCGGCGGCGCTGGTGATCGAGGGCGGCGAGGTGCTGTTCGACTTCAGCACGGCACGGTTTTCGCTGCGCGCGGAGGGCGAGCGCTGCGTGTTGCAGATATGGTCGGAGGAGCGCAACATCGTGCGGCGCGTCATCGGCGCGGAGACGAAGAACGGCGTGCTCAAGCTGGAAGTGCTGCGCTTTGGGCAGACGAAGCCGGCGCGGCTTGAAATCTGCGGCGACCGCGAGCGCCGGGCACCGACGGCGAAACGCATTGCCCGCGCGGGGTTTCAGCGGTTGCTGGGGCGCATGCTGGAGAAGTCCAACCCCGGATGGAAGTTGCAGAACATGGTCTCGGCGCCCGACCTGGAGCATTCGTTCGGGCCGGCTTATGTGAGGGGCATCCTGCGGCGCGGCAGCTCGGCGATGGCGGTGGTGGGCGTCGGCGCGGGCGAGGCGCAGTCGGCGGTCGACGGAATTATTGCGACCGCGGTGCTGTGGATGGAGCACTGCCGCGAACGACAGGCCGACCGCATGCACGTGGCCGGAGCGCGATTGTTTGTGCCGCGCGGCAGGGCCGAGGTGGTGCGGCTTCGACTGGCGCATCTGAATCACGCGCTGGCCCGGTGGGAGCTTTCGGAGTTCGACGAGCGGGCCGAAACCCTGGAGGAACTCGACCCGCGCGATGCCGGGAACCTTTCTACACGGCTGGTGCAGGCTCCGGACCGCGAGCGGGCCGCCGCACGCTTTGCCGAGGCAATTGCGCGGGTTCAGGCGGTTCTGCCGCGAGCGGAGATCGAGGTCGTTTCCGCCGCCGAAATTTCGTTCCGCTATCACGGCCTGGAATTTGCACGCGCCACAATGCGCGAGGTCGCGGGTTCCTTTCGCACCGAGCCCGTCCTGCTGTTTCCGGATACCGAAGCGCCTACGGTTGGCCCGGAGATCGCGGTGGACAGCGATACCGAGCCTCGATTCCACGACTTCGTGAAGCGAGTTGCGGCGATGCGCGATGGGGCGGACCGGCATCATACGCTGCATCGCAGCAGTCCGGAGCGCTGGCTGGAGGCGAGCGTCAGGCGCGACCTCGGCGTGCTCGACGAGCGGCTTGACCCGACGGTCGTCTACTCGCAAGTGCCTGCCTTTACCGGCAGCGATCGCGCCATGATCGATCTGCTGGGCGTGACCCGCGAAGGGCGGCTGGTAGTGATCGAGCTGAAAGCGGAAGAGGATATGCACCTTCCATTGCAGGGGCTCGATTACTGGGCGCGCGTGCGCTGGCACCAGCAGCGCGGCGAGTTCCAGCGCTTTGGCTATTTCTCCGGACGCGAAATTTCGCCGCAGCCTCCGCTGCTGCTGATGGCCGCGCCATCGCTGCACGTGCATCCGACGACGGATTGCCTGCTGCGGCATCTCTCGCCGGAAATCGAGTGGAAGCTGCTGGGCTTGGACGAGCACTGGCGGCGGGGAATTCGGGTGATCTTCAGAAAAACCATTTCAGATTTCAGATTGAAGATTTCAGATTGAAAGCGACTGCGGGGGATGTTTGTTCGATGCGGCAAAGTCATTCCTGAAATCTGAACTGAAACCCACGTCAGCCCAAAAGAGGGGCGGGACGTGGGGCACCAGACGAGAACATCAACTACCCCGCCCTAGCTTCGCTAGAACGGGGCAGCCGGCTGCAACGTCATTCCTGAAAATCTGAAATCTTCAATCTGAAATCTGAAATGAATCAATCTGAAATGATTATTTTTCCGCCTCGCGGCCGCGATTGATCCAGTAATCGCGTGCCATCTCGGTGAGATCGGGTTGTGGGGTTTCGCCCTTGAGCACGCGCGAAATGCCGCGTATGATGCGCCGCATCGGAAGCTCTCCCTTATCATCGGCCAGAAACAGTTCGCCGACCTTCGAGCTGCGGTAGTACCACCGCTTAAGAATCGAGAGGTGCTCCATGAGTTCCTGGCCCGATTTGACCTGGGCGGGCGAGGCCGCGGCGAGCGCCTCAGTGGCGCGAGCTTCCATCGAGTGCGGCGTTTTGATTTTCCAGTCCACGGCACGGCCAAATGAGTCGGTCCCCTCGGCGGCGATCGTGATGGTGCTGGCCGGGGCGAAGGTGACGGAATCGAGAATTTGCGCGGCTTCAATCTTGAATAGCGCCACCGAACCGGGCTGGGCAGAGGGCTGGATCATGACGCCGCGCAGTTGGTCGAGGCGGTGAACGATCTCCGGCAACTCGCGCGTGAGCGCCTGAATTTTTTCGAAGCGGGAGTGCATCGCCGCAGCGGTTTCAAACTCGAGCGCCTGGCTGGCACGGTCACGCTCGGCAGCCACGGCATACAACAGCGAACGCCCGCCGCTCGAAAGAAACTGCTCCAACTGCGAGACCTCGGCGGCATAGACCTCGTCGGTGCATCCCCGGAAGCAGGGCGCGAGACACATTTTCATCTCCGAATAAATGCAGCCGGGGAAGGCCGGATCGGGGTCCAGCTCTTCAGGGCAGCGCCGCACTTTGAAGAAGTCGAGCGCATCGTTTGCGAACTTTTCAGCAGCGGCACGGGTTGGAAACGGCCCGTAGTAGGCGGACTTCCCTCGGAGAGCGCCTAGGCGAGTGGTGACCACAAGGCGCGGGTAACGGTTCTCCAGAATGAGACGGAGCAGCGGCGCAGGCCGCAGACGCAGACGCTTTTCGTAAGCCTGCGGAAGTTCCTGCCGCAGCAGCTTATAGAGCAGGAAGCCGGATTCAAAATCGGAACCCGTGGGCGAGTAATCGAGCCAGCGCACGCGATCTCGCAGATTGAGCCGCCGAGTGGTGGCATCGGGCTTCGCCGTCCCCAAATCGGGCGGGATGGAATCAGGGCTTGCGGCACTCGGCTTGGCTGGCGGCGCGAGCAGCCGCCGCGCTCGTCGTCGCAGATTGGCAGTCTTGCTGATGTAGGCTTCCGCGCCAGCCTGTTCGCCACGAAGCGCGAAGACGGCGGGGGACGCCGGCAGTTGCTCGAAGAACTGCTCATCGCTTTCAGGCCTGAATTCAAGGTGGCGCGTCAGCACGCTACAAGTTTAGCGGAAAGACTTGGGCCGCCAAGTACCTTGTCATCATCTTCGTGATGTTATCTGTTCCTCGCGATCCCACATTAGCAACTGCGGCAAATGTGGGCCACCAGAGCTGGGAGATGCCGGCGAACTACCCACTCAAGCCGATAGCGGGCTGAATGGGCCACCCGGCACAGGAAACAACCCCAGGTCAGCCCAAAAGAAGGGCGGGACCTGGGGCCCCCACTTTCACCCCACATAGCCAACGGCGGCAAATGTGGCTACCAGAGCTGGGGAAATTGCCCTGTGCTCTCGGCGGGCTATATTTCCGGCATAATAAGTAGTCGAGAAGAGCGAATGATATTTTCTTCGTTCGACTGAGGGGACAGCGATGAACGTAAGTCCGTTGGCCGGCAAGCCGGCTCCCGATTCAGTTCTGGTCGACGTCTCGAAGTTGCTGGCGGCTTATTACGACGAGAGGCCCGACCCGAATATTGCCGCCGAACGCGTCAGCTTCGGCACCTCGGGGCATCGCGGGTCTTCGCTGAGCCGGTCGTTCAACCAGACACACATCCTGGCCATCACGCAGGCTATCTGCCGTTACCGCGCGAGCCAGGGAATCGACGGCCCGCTGTTTATCGGGTTCGATACGCACGCGCTGTCGCGGCCGGCGTTTACCAGCGCCATGGAGGTGCTGGCGGCCAACGGCGTGGAGACGATGATTCCATGCGGGACGAATACACGCCGACGCCCGCTATTTCGCACGCGATCCTGACCTACAACCGCAATCGCAAGAAGGGGCTGGCTGACGGCGTCGTCATCACGCCATCGCACAACCCGCCCGAGGACGGCGGCTTCAAGTACAACCCGCCGAGCGGCGGGCCCGCGGGCTCCGACATTACAAGTTCCATTCAGCAGCGGGCAAATGCGTCACTGGAGTCCGGACTGCACGGATGTCAAGCGAGTGGCATACGAGCGAGCGCTGCGGGCTTCCACCACGCACTATCACGATTATGTCGAGGAATACGTGAGCGATCTCGGAAGCGTGCTCGACATGGATGCAATCCGGGGAGCGGGCCTGCGGCTGGGCGTTGATCCGCTGGGCGGCGCCGGAGTGCATTACTGGGGACCGATCGCGGACCGCTATCGGCTTGACCTGACAGTGGTGGACCCGGAGGTTGACCCGACGTTCCGTTTCATGAGTGTCGACTGGGATGGAAAGATACGGATGGACCCGTCTTCGCCGTTTGCGATGGCGAGACTGGTCGCGCTCAAAGACAAATTCGACATCGCGTTCGCCTGCGATACCGACCACGACCGGCACGGCATTGTGACCAGAAGCAACGGTCTGATGCAGCCGAACCACTATCTTTCGGTGTGCATTCACTACCTGTTCCAGCAGCGTCCGAAGTGGGACGCCGCGGCAGCCGTCGGCAAGACCGTGGTCAGCAGCAGCATGATCGATCGGGTTGCGGCGGATTTGGGCCGCAAGCTCTACGAGGTGCCGGTAGGCTTCAAGTTTTTCGTCGATGGATTGGTGAATGGCTGGATGGGCTTCGGCGGCGAGGAGAGTGCCGGGGCGTCGTTTCTGCGTCGCGATGGCACGGTCTGGACGACCGACAAGGATGGGTTAATTGCGGCACTGCTTTCGGCGGAGATCACCGCGCGTCTCGGACACGATCCCGGGGAGGTCTATGCCGACCTTACGCGCCGTTTCGGTAACCCCGTTTATGAACGGACGGACGCGCCGGCGAACAGCGAGCAAAAGACGATTTTGGGCAAGCTATCGCCGGAAGACATTCAATCGACTGAGCTCGCCGGCGAGCCAATCCGAAAGGTCCTGACCCGCGCGCCTGGCGATGGCAACGCAATCGGCGGCGTGAAGGTCATATCGGAGAATGGCTGGTTCGCCGCTCGTCCGTCCGGCACGGAGGAAATTTATAAAGTCTATGCTGAGAGCTTTCTCGGCCAGCAGCACCTCGGGCGCATCCAGAAAGAGGCGCAGGAGATGGTCGCGCGTGCGTTGAGCGCATCGAAAGTTTGAACGAGGGGTTGAACGAGCTCTATGGACGATCCTCTCTACACGAATGTGTCCGCCGAAAGGCTTTCCGATCCAATCGCGGAGCTGGCGTTGAATCTGGGTTGGACCTGGAACCACTCGACCGACGAGCTGTGGCGCGAGCTGGAGCCGGAGCTCTGGGAACACACCGAGAATCCATGGCTGGTGCTGCAGTCGGTGTCCCGCGACAAACTGCAGCGGCTTTTGTCCGACCAGGCTTTTCGAGCCCGGATTGACGAGCTGCTCGAAAAGAAACGCGAGCTGGAAGCATCGGACGCCTGGTTCCAGAGAGACTCATCCGGATTCGCCGCTCAAGACCGTGGCTTTTTTCAGCATGGAGTACATGCTGAGCGAAGCGCTGCCGATTTATTCGGGAGGTCTGGGGAACGTGGCCGGCGATCAGCTCAAGGCCGCCAGCGACCTGGGCGTGCCGGTGATCGGGATCGGCTTGTTGTATCAGCAAGGTTATTTTCGCCAGGAGATCGACTCGACGGGAGCGCAACTTGCGCTCTATCCGTTCAACGATCCCGGCCAGTTGCCGGTGAGGCCGCTGCGCGACCGGAAGGGCGACTGGTTGCGACTCAAGGTGATGTTGCCGGGCTATGACCTATGGATCAGAACGTGGGAAGCGCAGGTGGGCCGCAGAAAGCTGTACTTGCTGGACACGAACGACCCGGCAAATTTGCCATCCTATCGGGCGCTCACCGCCGAGCTTTATGGCGGGGGACCGGATGTGCGATTGCGCCAGGAGGCAGTGCTCGGCATCGCCGGGTGGCGGCTGCTGCGAGCACTCGGCGTGCATCCCGAGGTCTGTCATTTGAACGAAGGCCATGCGGCCTTTGCCGTGCTGGAACGGGCACGGGCCTTTATGGAGGAGTGCAATCAACCGTTCGAGGTGGCGCTGGCGGCGACACGCGCGGGGAATCTGTTCACCACGCACACGCCGGTCGAAGCCGGTTTCGATCGCTTCCCGCCGGAGCTGATGAAGAAGTACTTCAAATTTTACGCGGAACAACGGCTTAAGATTTCGATGCATGACTTTCTGGCCCTGGGCCGCCGCAACCCCGACGATGATTCCGAACCTTTCAATATGGCGTACCTTGCCATTCGCGGCAGCGGCGCGGTCAACGGGGTCAGCCGCCTGCATGGGTTGGTGAGCCGGCGCTTGTTTCAGAACCTTTTCCCGCGCTGGCCGGAGGCTGAAGTTCCGGTCGGGCATGTGACGAACGGAGTTCACGTTCCGACCTGGGATTCGGCGGAAGCCGATTCGCTCTGGACAAAACAGTGCGGCAAGCATCGATGGCGGGATTCCCAGGAACACGTCGAAGAGCAGATTCACTCGGTAGACGACAAAGAGATTTGGAAACTGCGCTCAGCGGCCCGCAAAGCCCTGGTTCAGTTCACGCGGCAGAGGGTTGCCCTGCAACGGGCATACCAGGGAGCACCTCGCGCGGAAATCGAGGCAGCCTCCAAGCATTTTTGACGAGAAGCGGCTGACGCTTGGGTTTGCGCGGCGATTCGCGACCTACAAGCGTCCCAATATGTTGCTGCACGATCCGGAGCGGCTGATTCGCGTCCTGACCAATCCGCAACGCCCGGCGCAACTGATCATCGCCGGCAAGGCTCATCCGCAGGACATGGGCGGACAGACGATGATCAAGCAGTGGAATGAATTCATTCGCCGCAGCGAGGTGAAGTGCCACGTGGTCTTTCTGGCTGACTACGACATGCGGCTGACACAGGAACTGGTTGCCGGTGTGGACGTTTGGATCAACACGCCGCGCCGTCCCATGGAAGCAAGCGGCACGAGCGGAATGAAGGTGCTGGCGAACGGCGGGCTGAACCTGTCTGAGTTGGATGGATGGTGGGCTGAGGCCTACTCGCCGGAGGTGGGATGGGCCATCGGCGACGGCCACGATCGCGGCGACGATCCGGTTTGGGACGCGGTGGAAGCCGAGGCCTTGTACGCGCTGCTCGAACAGGAGGTTATTCCAAGCTTTTATGAACGCGACCAGGAGGGCATTCCACGGCGGTGGGTGGCGCGAATACGCGAGAGCATGGCCCGCCTCACGGCTTTCTTTTCGGCCAACCGAAGCGTGCGCCAGTACACCGAAGAGCACTACATTCCCCTGGCGTCGAAGTATCGTGAACGGGCGGCTGACAAGGGCAAAGCGGCTGCGGAGCTTGTTTCCTGGCAGCGTGAGATGGAATCGCGGTGGCGCGATGTGTGGTTTGGACCGGCGCTGATCGACAGTCGCCAAGGCAAGTATTTCTACACCGTCCAAGTACACCTCGGCAGACTCAAACCCAACGATGTGCAGGTTGAGTTGTATGCCGATCCGCTGAACTCCGACCGGCCGTTTCAGGCTTCGATGACGCTCGATCGCGCGCTCTCGGATTCCTCCGGAGTCTATCGATACTCGGGCGCGGTTCCTGCCGATCGTCCGGCGAATCATTACACTCCGCGCGCACGGCCTCGCGGTTCCGTCCCGCTGAGCCCACTCGAGATGCCGCTGATTGCATGGCAAAAATAAGGGGCGTTGCGCGGCATTCGCGGGCGGGATGGGGGAGACAAGAGCAACTACCCCACCCAAGCCAACTGCGGGCTTCCACCCCAGCGAGCCGAGCCCGGCCCTGAATGGGGCACCCGGTGATAGCCAAGTATCATTTGCCGCTGTCATCCCGAGCGGAGCGAAGCGAAGTCGAGGGACCCCTATAGCATATGACGATAGGGGTCCTTCGACTCCGTTCGGCACCGCCGAACTCCGCTCAGGATGACACTGCAAGCGGTTATGGCTCTGAAAAATGCATGTGTAAGTGGTGAGAACGCCTGTCTACAACAGTTAGCACGTCGCGCTGGAAACTCGGCCCTGTTTCGGAGTACAGTGTGCAGCGTGAGAAGGATCACAATCGCCGCAATTCTGATCTGTCGAGTGCATACGGAGATTGCAAGGCATGGATGGGCAAGCCCAATCGAAGGAAAGCGATTCCAACAATCGCTTTGATAAGCTGAGTTGGAAATCGGCTTTAGCGGCGGCGTTATGCTCATCGCCCCTATTCTTATTGTTCATCTACCTAGGTGACCCAGGAAGAGGAAGAGCCGCATGGCTTTGCGCTGGAATAATTCTGGTTGCTATTGAGGTGTTCTGGGACTTAAGACGGAGCGTGTGGTTCTGGGTAACGATAGCTACCATGATCCTTTTTCACGTTCCTCTTATCCTGTTTACTCCCTGGACGAACAAGAGTTACCCGGCCCCAGGTCTTGTGCCAGTTGGTTGTTTGGATTTTGCAATCGTGTATGGATGCATCAAACTAGTCGAGAAGGCGGTGAAGAGGAGCGCCGGGGCTAGCTCCCAGAACTGAAATCCGATTGTCCCACACATCCACGCCGTTCTTCTGAGGCTGGGTGGGTGGCCTACTCCCACTCGGTGTCGCGCTGCCGCCAGACAGGGCTTGTAATTGTCGTGAAATCGCCTTATCACTTGTTTGCCGGCGGCGGTTCGCGTTTTGAGATAGGCCGCAAGTGAGGGCAGCAGCCGCGCTAGGAGCGGCTGGCGGCAGCAGCGGATTGGTTCGCGACCGCCTGGTAAACGTCCAGGATCGTGCGCACGGATGTCTGCCACGAGTAGCGGCGGACTCGATCCCGCCCTGCGGCTTTCATTCTTGCGCGCAGAGACTGATCGAGCAGCACGCGATAGAGCGCGCGGCTTATCTCGAAAACATTTTCCGGGTTGACGAGCACGGCTGCGTTTCCCAGTACCTCCGGAATCGCGGACACGTTGGACGCCACTACAGGCGTGTCGTGCGCCATGGCCTCCAGCGGCGGCAGTCCGAAACCTTCGTAGAGCGACGGGAAGACGAAGATTTTTGCCAAGTCGTAAAAGATGCGCAACACGTCAACCGGAACGAAGCCGAGAAAGCGCACGTCGAATTGCACGGCGCTCTTGATCACCGCCCTGCGCAGGTCGGGATGCTTCGAAACCTGATCGCCGATGATGACCAGCTTGAGATCGGGAAGGTAATCGTTCTTGGCCAGCGCCGATTTCAGCGCCGAGAACGCTTCGATGATGCGCACGATGTTCTTGTGCGGACTGATCCGACCGGCATACAGAATAAATGGGTAGTTCACCTGGTAGCGCTCGGCGATCATGGCACGATCGTCGGCTGTCGCGTGTCCGAGAAGGAAGCGGTCGTCGAGCGCGTTGTAAACCACCTCGATCTTGTCGGGCGGCACATCAAAGAGCCGCGTCAGGTCCTGCTTGGTGAAATTGGAAACTGCGAAAATCTTTGACGCTCCGTGCAGCACGCGCCGGGTCAAGTGGAAGCGCACCGTACGCGCGAAACCAGACTGCGAATTGTTGCGGTACATGTAGTCGAGCAGGTCGTGAACGGTAACGACGTAGGGACAGCCGGCCAGGCGCGGGCGCCAGAACATCTGCGGAAAGTGGATCAGATCGCATTGGAAGCTGCGCACCGTGCGGCGGAAATCGAAATAACCACTCGTATTCCCGTCGCGGCCCTCAAAGGGAACGCAATGAAAATTGGGCGGCAATTCGCCCACTTCGTTCAGCCGCTCGACGATGCCGATGAGGAAGTATTCGTTGACGTGATCCATCCTGGCGAGATTGCGGACCACGTTGCGAGTGTAGGTGGCCACGCCAAAATCACTCATCTGCCGGATGTCGATTGCGATTCTCACGGCTGAATTTTCCTTACCAGAGCAATTCCCGGCTCAGCCGGAAATCGAAGGATGTGGCTCCCTGGCGGCCGCGTGATTGGTGTGTCCCAAGGCCCCGGCGATCTGAAGCTGCTGCTCGATCTTCGTGTTCAGATCTGTCCTAGCGAATTCAGCGGCCACCCGGATGGCGTTCTTGATCGCCAGGCTGTTCGATGAGCCATGGCTGACAATCGCCACACCCTTAATGCCGAGCAGCGGCGCGCCACCGTATTCTGAGTAGTCGAGGCGCTTCTTGAAGTCCTGAAAGGCCCGCCGCGCCAGCAGGTATCCCACCTGGCGGGTGATCGTTGCCTGCAAAGATTCTTTCAGGATGGCGCGAACCGTGTCGACCAGCCCTTCGGAAATCTTCAGCGCTACGTTGCCGACGAACCCGTCACAGACGATGACGTCGACGTTGCCGTTGTAAAGGTCCCGTCCCTCGACGTTGCCGACGAAGTTCATGGGCATGGTCTTCAATATCTTGAAGGTCTCGCGCGTGAGTTCGTTGCCCTTGGTCTCCTCTTCTCCAATGGAGAGCAGGCCGACGCGCGGGCAATCCGCTTGGGGGAAGCGTCCGGCGAACATGGTGCGGAAGTAGATCTCGCCCATGATCGCGAACTGCTCCAGGTTGTGGGGCTTGCAGTCGACATTGGCGCCCACGTCGAGCATGATCGAGGCGGTGCTTGCCGCCGTGGGGAAAACCGCAGCCAGCGCCGGTCGGTCGACCCCGGGCAGAACTCCCAGCACCAGCTTGGCCGTAACCATGGCCGCGCCGGTGTTGCCGGCCGAAACAAAGCCAGCGGCCAGGTTTTCACGCACCAGACGCAGTCCAACCCGCATCGAGGAGTCGCGCTTCTGCTTGACGGCGTGCGCCGCCTTTTCCTGCATGCCGATCACTTCGCTGGCATGCACGATCTCGATTGGCAACTGCTGGGCGGAGGGATGCACGGCCAACTCGGCGCGAATCACCTCTTCCTGGCCCACCAGCAGCACGCGGACATCGTAATGTCTGGCGGCCAGAATGGCACCCTCGACCTCCGGCTTCGGAGCCCGGTCGGAGCCCATTGCATCAACCGCAATTGTTAAAGGTGAATTCATGCCACGGAACGTCAGCTTGCCTTCTCGACTTCCATAACTTCGCGGCCTTTATAGTACCCGCATTTTGGGCAGGCGCGATGCGGCATTTTACGCTCGTGGCAATTAGGACATTCGGAAAGTGAATGCGCCGTCAGGTGGTCATGCGAGCGGCGGATCGAAGTGCGGCGCGTGGAGTGTCTCCGCTTGGGATTTGCCATTTTTTTTAAACCTTTCAGTGTCCCCGGGGCGACTGTCGCGCCGGGCCGTGAGTGCCGGACTAGTATCCTCCGGCCAAAATCGTGCGGCTCGCCGCCGCGGCCCCGATCGGCGCACATCACGCTCTGATCGGGAAAAATGCTACTGCAGGTGGCTCTTCAAATCGCGCAGGGCGTACCAGCGCGGGTCCTCCTGCTGTGGCGGGCAGGTACAGCTTCCCTCATTAAGGTTCTGACCGCACCGTGGGCACAAACCTTTGCAGTCGATCCGGCAAACCGTCTTGATGGGGACGGCCAACAATACCTGTTCGCGAAGAACGTCTTCCAACTCCAGCCCTTCGCCTTCATAGTAGCCGATTTCGGTCTCGGCCTCACTGATAGAGACTTCTTCCTTGCGCCGGTCGACGCCAAGTGGACGGTACAGCAGGTCGAACGAACGGCTTACCTCCTGGGGCACCGGCTCAAGGCAGCGTGCACAGCTCACTTCGAAGCGGCCACTCAACTCTCCAATCAGCCGGATGTCGGAGACGTACTCACGTCCGCCGTGGTGCTCGCGGATCAATTCGGCCCGACCGTTCACCTTCATGACGCCGAACTGCTGAAGTTCCCGTCCATAATCAATCGTACCCGGCTGCAACTCCTCGGCAAAATCCTGACGCCGGAGTTCCAGATCTTTTACACGGATCAGCATGATGTCTATAACCGTATGAAGCGAATAGAGTTGCAGGCTAGACTCGGGACCGCCGGATGCGATCCGCCGAAGAACCCCCATCCCCGAAGCCATACGCTGCTTCAGGCTTCGCTAATCCTCGCGACCGCCTTTAGAGGGAAAATTCCCTGCTGGGCAATACATAAGAATACTGGGGCGTTTTGCGAGTGTCAACCGCCTCGGGCGGGCGATCCTGGTCCGGTCGGTCGAAATGGCGCGCCGGGGCAGCCTCCGACGACTACCCGGCGCGGAATCGAAAGTCGCACACAATCGACGTCTCGCCCTCACCGGCACTCGCCCTCATTGTGCGTGTTTCGCCAGATGCCCGGCAGGCAGAGATGGCTAGAGGATTTAGATGTCGGTGCCGGTAGCCTCGTTGAAACTGGCGCGAGCCTGGCCCACGGCGCGCTCGGCTGTGCCGCGTATGGTTTCCACGCCACGCTGCACGCGATCGCGTCCATGCTCGTAGGTTTCGCGCGCTGAGTTGGCCACATCGCTGGCACGTTCACTCAGGTTATTGCGGGTTGCTTCCCCGCTCATCGGGGCAAAAAGAACGCCCAGTCCGATTCCCAATCCAAGGCCAAACAGAAAATTCTTCATCAAGTTACCTCCTCGGTAAAACCGCCCAAGATACACGCTTCCCAGCGCAGAAAGTGGAACAACGGTGACGAACTGTGAGAATGCTACGGCTGACGCAGGGTTGGCCTCGACCCGAACGTGCGCAGCCATGGCGTGTGCTGCCGGGACACGGAAATGCGAGCTCCTGGAAAACATCCGCACCGCGAGCGAGCCGCCGATGCCGGAGCAGGAGTGGGTTGAGATTGTTCAACGGATGTAAGCAGGCGGCGTCTTCTTCATCACCAGGCACGGCGGGGGCCGCTCTTGGCCGCCCTGTCGTGTGTGCCCTACCCGGAAGTCCGAAACCTATAGACCCAAGAGTGCGCCCTATGAGTTACGGCGCGGTGGCCTTCTGGTGCTGTGCCGCGATCTGGGCTGCCGGACCTTTGGCATCATCTTTGGCGATTTGCTCGTAGAGTTTGTTGGCTTCAGCGGGCTGCGTCGTCTGGTAGAGATCGGCGAGGCCGAGTTGCGCGGTGGTCTTGGGCACGCTGAGTGTCGGGTGGTCGATCAAGTCCTTGTAAATCGCGATAGCATCCGCGTCCTTCTTCTGATTGCGGTAGACGGAAGCCAGCACGAGATTGGCAAGCGACGACAATTCCGCATCGCGGGACTTAACAACGTCTTTCAGTTGCCCCTCAGCCACGGCGTAATTGCCAAGGTCCACTTCGCAGAGAGCTGCAAAGTAGTGGGCCCATTGCCCGGCGCGCGAAGAACCATATTCAGAGGAGATTGCATAGAACTGCTTCCTGGCGGCGAGCGCCCGCTCGGAGGAGCTGGTGAAGCTCACCATCTGACTTCCCTGAGCCGGCGCACCGGCCAGCGCGGGGGCGTTATAGGTGACGAGGGCATCGCCAAGTTTTTGTGCAGCCGCTGCCTGGCGGTGGTCGCGATACCAGATAATGCCAATGCCGACGGCCACCACTACCACAAGGGCGATCACGCCGTTGATGATGGTTTTGCGGTGAGCGATTGTCCAATGGGCGGCCTCTGCCGCCGATTCTGCAAACTTGTCCTGCTTCAGTTCTTGCCGGGTGTAGCGCACGATTGGTCCTCGAGACCCCACGCAAGATTGCTGCCTTTGGGGGTCTGCCGTTCTGATGTGGACGGTCAGGAGCAGTTGCCCAGGACCGCCACTTCCATGGTCGGAGATTTGAGTTTAGCAGTCTGGAGAAATGAGCGTCAAACCTGCTTCGTTCAATCGTTTGGCTGGATTTCGGATTGCAGGGCCAATTTCACAATTGCATGCGGCCCCGGTCGTTAAACCCCCGGCTTTGCATCGCGCCAAATGTCGGAGTGATGCTGATGCACAACGCGCAAACGGCCTTCGAAATCGAGAGCGATCACTTCTGTTGCCCGGCCATTGCGTACCGCCTTGTCGGTGCGTTTGCCTGCCAGGCCTGCCATCACCCCAGCTGCGCTCCAACGGAAGGTATAGGTTGCCACGGCGACATTATCCGACAACAGCTTCACCTCGATGGGACCGGTCACTTCGGCGCGGAAACTCGTTTGGTTTTCGAAGTATTCCCGCTCCTTGCGTGCGGCCGAGACGCGTCCCGACTCAGTGCGCTGAGCGAAGGGATTGAAGATGGTCGAATCGTATGTGTACAGCTTCTCCATCTCGCCCGGAGTTTTGTCCATCAGGACTCGCCAGTACTGGTGTACAAAAGCCTGTACCTGGTCAGCGGAAATCTTGCTTGTAATCATCGGTACCCCCACGATCTTTAATCGGCTTCCACCCCACCAATACGCAAAGGCGGTGCATAGTGGGAACCACGGCCCATCGCTACTTATTACGCCACACGGGCTTGCGTTTTTCGATTACTGCTTGCAGGCCCTCCTTCGAATCTTCCAGCGACGCCAACTGATTCAGATAGATGTCCTGCGACTTGCGGATCGCCTGCGCCAGCGGCATTCCAGCGGTCGTCGAGATTACGCGCTTGGCCATCTCCAGCACCGGGCTGCTGAACTGGGTTATGCGCGCGAGCACCTCCCTGACGGTCGCTTGCAAATCCTTCTCGGCGACCACCCGATTCACGAATCCGAGGGTACGGGCCTCTTCGGCCGTCATGGCCTCGCCCGTGAGGATCAGCTCATAGGCCCGCTTGGGACCGATCACCTGTGGGAGCATGATGGCCGCAAACGGCGGGAAGGCCCCCATCTTCACCTCGGGCTGCGAGAATCGCGCCAGGGGTGTCGCAATCACCATGTCGCCGAACGCGACCAGCTCCGAGCCGGCACCGATAGCCGCTCCGTTCACCACCACGACCAGCGGCTTCGCCAGCTCGCTCGAAGCCTGAAAGACGCGCGTGAACGCATCGAGTGTCTGGAATATCCGCTCAGGCTTGGAGTCCTCCAGCGAGATGCCGGCCGAGAACATGGGCTGCGAGGAATCGAGCAGGATGCACTTGATGTCGCTGCGCCCATCGAGGCTCTCGATGGCCTCCGCCAACTCGTTCATCATCGGAACGGTCAGCACGTTGTATGGGGGGAAATTCAGCGTAATGTGCGCTACCGAGGCGGTTGCCTCGAAGCGAATAAATTCGTAGCTTTTCGGTTCCTTTGAAATGACCATACATTCACACGAAACCGCGCGTCCGCCGGGTCTCGAATTCGCTCCTGCTGATCTGCGATCTTGCGTTGCGCCCCAGCTTACACCAAAGATCGGCAGCTTCAAGGATTAGTTCAGAACTAACCGGATTCGATCTTCGGCTCCGGATGGGCCGTTCCGAGCAAAAACTTATGGACTGCGGCGAGAATTTCTAGCATTATCTGCGAGCAACAACTACGATTTTCCAAGGTAGAATCCCCTTATGCGAATCGCGGTGGGTGCCGATCACGCCGGTTACGAACTGAAAGAGAAGCTCAAGTTTCACCTGGAGCGTCTGGGCTATGCCGTCGAGGATTGCGGCACCTCTTCCAGCGTCTCTTGCGACTACCCGGACTTTGCTCACGCAGTCGCGTGCCGTGTTGCTTCGGGTGCGGCGCAGCGCGGTGTTCTCGTCTGCGGCAGCGGCATTGGCATGGCGATAGCCGCCAACAAAACTCCGGGGATTCGCGCCGCCAACATCACCAGCGAATACGAGGCGCGGATGTCGCGCGAGCACAATGATCTCAACGTGCTGACCATGGGCTCGCGCATTCTTGCCGAAGAGAAAGCCATGGCGATCCTCGATGTCTGGCTAAGTACGCGCTTCGCGGGCGGCCGGCACCAGCAGCGGCTGGAAAAACTGGCGGGGTTGGAAACGCCCGGGCCGATCGAGGTAAAACCCGAGCCCATATAGCAGGCGCCAGGTTTTTTGGATCCCGTGGAGAGAAAGATCATGCCAAGCCGTTCTCTAACTGTTCTTGCTGCTATTGCCCTGCTCATCTCCGCCTCTGGGTTTCTCGTCGCAAAGCAGGCCGCGCCCTCCCGGCAGATCGTGACCTTGGCGACCGCCACGCCTGGGGGCGGATTTCCGGTCTACGGCGAAGCTTTCGCCGCCATCGTGAACCAGTTTGACCCGTCGCTGGATGTGCGCTGCCGCAACACCAAGGGCAGCACCGAAAATGTTCCTCTGCTGAAAGCCGGACAGGTCGATATCGCGTTGGTTCAGGGCGAGGTAGTTCAAGAGGCCCTGTCGGGGACGGCCGCCAGCCAACCGGGCTCAAGATCATCACGGCGATGTATTCCACCGCCGGGATGTTCGTGGTGCGCGCCGACAGCCCCTATCACACCATTCGCGATCTTGTCGGCAAGCCAGTCGCGTTCGGAGCCAGCGGGTCGGGCCTGGTGATTCTTTCGCGCTACGTGCTGGACGGCATCGGACTCGATCAGGATCGCGACTTCAAGGCCATCTACCTTGACCGGGCCGGCGATGGTCCGGCGATGGTTGCGGATGGCCGCGCGGCGGCCTTGTGGGGTGGCGGACTGGGCTGGCCGGGGTTCCTGGCGGTCGCCAAGTCGCAACACGGCGCTCGCTTCATCTCTCCCGATGCGCGGGAGATAGCAAGCATTCTGGTGAAACATCCCTTTCTGCGCCGATTGACGGTTCCCGCCGGGAGCTTTCCCGGACAGGGCGCGGCCATCGAGTCGGTTGGCTCCTGGAGCTTTGTGCTGGCCCGGCCCGATCTGCCGGACGATGTCGCCTACCGCATTGCCAGTGCCCTGCACAGCGGCGAAGCGGCAATGGCGGCCCGTTTGCCGCAGGCCGGGGAGACAACCAGCGCCAATACGGTTGCGGCGGCTCCGAGCCGTGAGTCGATCCACCCCGCCGTATTGCGCTACCTCCGCGAGATCGGGTTGCTGAAATGCTGCGGTAACTAGCGGATCGGCTGTCGCGCCCGGTGAAAGGGCTGCTTGGCTACGCCACGCCGAAGGGGTAAAGTAGGTACTTCCGGTGAAGGAGTCTGCCCTCATGAACGACCGAATGTCGCGCCAACTGAGTGAAGTCGATCCCGAGATTGCGCAAGCAATCGCCAACGAAGAAGCCCGCCAGCACGATGGCCTGGAGCTGATTGCTTCGGAAAACTTCGTCAGCGAAGCCGTGCTGGAAGCCGCCGGATCGGTGTTCACCAATAAATACGCCGAGGGATACCCCGCGAAGCGCTACTACGGAGGCTGCGAGTTCGCCGACGTGGTCGAGAATCTCGCCCGCGATCGCGCCAAGCAACTATTCGGCGCCGAGTATGCCAACGTGCAACCGCACTCGGGTTCTTCGGCCAACATGGAGGCTTACGCCGCTGTCGTGCAGCCGGGCGATACCGTAATGGGACTTGATCTGGCCCACGGCGGCCACCTGACGCATGGGCACAAACTCAGCTTCTCGGGCAAGACCTACCACATCGTCTCCTACGGGGTTGCGCGCGAAACCGAGACGATCGATTACGACGAGTTGCAAAAGATCGCCGAGCGCGAGCGACCCAAGCTGATCATCGGCGGCGGTTCGGCATACCCGCGCATCATCGATTTCGCCCGCATGCGGCAGATCGCCGATCAGGTCGGAGCCGTTTACCTGGTTGACATGGCGCACTTTGCCGGCCTGGTCGCCGGAGGCGTGCACCCCTCGCCCGTGCCGCACGCCCAGATCGTCACTTCGACCACGCACAAGACCTTGCGCGGCCCCCGCGCCGGGTTGATTCTGGCGAATGCCGCTATGGGAGCCAATATCGACCGCAGTGTCTTCCCCGGCGCGCAGGGCGGCCCCCTGGTGCACATCATTGCGGCCAAGGCCGTCTGTTTCAAGGAAGCGATGGAACCCGGCTTCAAGGTCTACGCCAAGCAGATCGTCGTGAACGCGAAGGTTATGGCCGAAACGTTGGCTGCCGAGGGATTCCGCATCATCTCCGGCGGAACCGACACGCACCTGATGCTGGTCGACGTCTTCAGCAAGGGCATGTTCGGCAGCGAAGCCGAAAAGGCCCTGGGCGAGGCTGGAATCACTGTGAACAAGAATGCCATCCCGTTTGACGCCAACCCGCCGATGAAGCCGAGCGGCATCCGCGTCGGCACCCCGGCGCTCACCACGCGCGGGATGAAAGAGAAAGAAATGCGGCAGATCGGCCGCTGGATTGCCGAGGCGCTCAACAACCGGACCAATGCCGATGTTCTGGGACGCATCCGCCGTCAGGTTTACGAGCTGGCTGAGGCCTTTCCGCTTTACCTGGAGCGGCGTCGGAGGCACGTCGCGGAGCTGGCAGTTAAGGCGTAACGGGTGCGCTATTAGGGTTGGTGCCCCCTAAGTCGACGGCTGAAATGCATAGATCGTCACGTCGGTTCGCAAAAGCCGCGAACCTCCTCACGATGACACCGCAGCGCAGGATGCAACTCAGAAATTGTTCAGCTCTTCATCTTCTTGCCGAACAAGGCTGCGCCGATTGCGCCCCCAAGTCCGCTCAGGAGGATAAATAGCAAGCCAAAGAGGCACAGCGAAAAAGCAAACACCGCGGCTAGCCCGCCGGGGGTGGAGACCATGTCCCCGAGGTTCTTTACCATCTGCTGCGCCGCCGCATCGGAATTGACCGCCAGGGCCTCTTTGAGCCGCTCCTGCATGGCTTCGCGCAGGGCCACGCGGTTCTCGGCATTGAACATGCCGAAGACGCTCATGCCGGCGTTGAGCAGGAAGCCAAAGAAACCGGCCAGCGCCCCTATGCGGAAGCCGCGCCGGGGAGGCACGGAGACATAGGGCATCCGGCGCTTGTAAAGCGTGATGGCGATTCCCCCGGCGGCCACCATGGACAGCGTGATAAAGGGTACCAACGGGACGAGGCTGCCAAGTCCGGCGGCAAACCCCGCCGCCAGCGCCGAATAAATCACGATGCGGCGCTCGTATTTGGCTGCTTGAGAGGCCTCGGCCTGTCTGAACAAGGCGTTTGCACGCAGCGCAGCGCCGGCTTCGGCCGTGGGTGGTTCTTCGCCGGTCACGCCCGGCGCCGGGCCGTCAAGTTCCTCGCTGGCGAGCGTCACTCGTATCTGTGGCGCACCACAGCTAGGGCAGAAGGGCACCCCGTCCGCCACCGTTGCAGCACATTTTTTGCAGCTATGCTCCACAAAAGCAAGTTAGCAGCCAAGGCGCTGGTGTGCAAGCCGGACCGACAGGCGTTGCATTCATGCCCCGTTCACTCACGTGCTATAGATGTGCCAGTTTTTTAACCGGGCCAATCTCAAGGAGTCGTTCGAGCGCAGCCACCCGCATCTCAAGGGCTTCAAGCGAGAGGACGATGAGAGTGCCCGTGGCTTTTTCAGGCCGAAAAAGACCTTTCCATTTTTCTTGGAATTTATCGTCGGGTTTTTTCCTTATGTCCTGGCGGCTCCTGAGAGCAGGTTTTAGCACGCCAAACGCAACCTGTTCTGCGGCCTCACGGACATCGCGATCCTCGAAGCCTTTCGCTGTCCACCAGCTTACCTCCGTGATGTAGTCCGGATTTATCCCAACAGCGGAAGTTCCTGTAGCCACGCTGCTGTCCCTGTTACGGAGATGTTGCTCTAAGCGAGTCCTGAGTGCACCTGTGACGCGACGTATGCGACATACCGACCCCGCCCTGTACCATAAAGAGCATAAACTGCAGGTTTCTGTGGCACTTCTTTCAGGAAGTACACTTTCTTCATCGTACCAACACCCTTTTTTAGGCTTCAAACAGCCGAATGGTCGAATGAAGTCCGGCAACTTACGGTCGTAAACAGCCAAAGCCGCAACGAGTATCTGTGCCTCGGCACTCAGACATCAAGTCCAGCACATCGAATTGATTCCATGCCGCCCTTCTCTTTTTGCTTACTTCCCCTTAACGTAATGCAAATCACAAGGAACCTCGTCAACAGTACCGTCTTCAAACTTTACCGTAGCGAGCCTCACTGTTCCACGTTGAGGACTACCAACTAGGAGTTCTGGAGCTGATTGGCGGAGAAGTAGCCACCGGCGATGCTTCTTTCCCGGCTTCAAATCGACAGCCCAAACCCACGAATCATACATTTTGTGCGGCTTGTCTACAGCATCAAATGACGTTACCTCCCACGCCAGCCCAGTCACAGTACGGGTGCTTGTGTTCTTAACTTCCAACGTCGTATGGTAGTCAGCACCAGCAAGGGCCCCAACCACGTCAATGTCTAACAGCTTAAACTTCACAACCTGCACTGGACAATCAGAAGCCCCAGCGAAGCCAAGACTTGCAAAAATCACAATCGCAAATAGCAACGACTTTTTCACTTTTCCCCCTTGGGCGCTGCAGAGATTACACCACTTTGTCCTGTACCGCACTATGCTAAATCCCCTACTTTAGTCGCACTGAGCGACAATAGCGCCAGCGAACGCGGCTGGCAGCGCAACTCAGCATCGCCGCATGGCGCCCTGCCCGCTTGCATCGTATTGAGTTACACTCGCCCTGTCGGCTCTGCGAACACCCGGATATGAGTGAACCCTCGCAATTCGCCTTTGAATTTCAGTCGGTTCCCGAGCGCCACATCTGGAAGGTCGGCGAACTGATTTCGTCGCTGCGCACACGTCTGGAGCGCGAGTACACCGACGTGTGGGTCGAGGGTGAGATCTCCAACCTGCGTCCGGCCGGCTCCGGTCATCTCTACTTCACGCTCAACGATGGCGAGGCCCAGCTTCGCATTGTGATTTTTCGCATGCAGGCGCGCCTGTTGCGATTCAAGCCGGAGAACGGCTTGCGGGTAATTGCCCGCGGACGCCTCAGCATTTACGAAGGCCGGGGCGAGTTGCAGATGATCGGCGAATTCCTCGAGCCGGTCGGGGTAGGCGCCCTCCAAGTCGCCTTTGAGCAGCTCAAGAAGAAGCTCGCCGCCGAAGGTCTGTTCGACACTGGGCGCAAAAAACCAATCCCTGTGCTGCCGCGCCGCATCGGCATCGTGACCTCTCCGCATGGAGCCGCCATTCAGGACATTCTCAACATCCTGCGCCGCCGTCACGGGTCGGTCGACGTGTTGATTTACCCCGCGCAGGTGCAGGGCGAAGCCGCGCCGCGCGAGGTCGCGGCCGGGGTACGACACTTCAATCGCAACCGGCTGGCCGATGTCATCATCGTTGCCCGGGGCGGCGGTTCGTTCGAGGATCTGGCGGCGTTCAACGATGAATCGCTGGCGCGCGCCATCGCCGAAAGTGGTTTGCCGGTAATCTCGGCCGTGGGACACGAGACCGACTTCACCATTTGCGACTTTGTGGCCGATTTGCGTGCGCCGACGCCATCAGCCGCGGCGGAGCTGGTCATACGCTCCAAGCAGGGACTGCAGGAGAGCCTCGCCGGTCTGGGCACGCGTCTCGGACGCGGGGCCCGTTTCCAGTTGCTCACGGCGCGGCAGCGGCTCACGCGGCTCGCGCAGAATATGGCCTTCGCCCGCATGCAGGAGCTCATAGCGCGTCGCCAGCAGAGGGTTGACGAGCTGGCTTTTCGCCTGGCGGCCGCCCAGCAGAAGCAGATGCGCGCCTTTCACCGACGTGTTGACGTCGCCGGTGCCCGGCTGCGGCATCAGGAGCTGCAAAACCGCTTGAGCGCCATGCGTCGCGAACTGGCGGTTCGAGTTACGGCATTAGGCAGCGCGGTGCGCCACCTGATCGAGAATCGGACGGCGAAACTTCAGCGCCTCGGAAGCCAGTTGCAGGCGCTCTCGCCGCTCGGCATTCTGGAGCGCGGCTACGCCCTGGTGTTTGACGAGCAGGGCAATCTGGTTACAAGCAGCGCGCAGCTTTCCCCCGGACAGCAAGTGCGCGGGCGAGTGGCACGCGGAGGCTTCAGTGCCCGCGTAGAGCGGGTTGAACCGGAAGAACCGTGGGACAAGTGAAATTCGCGCAATACTAACTGTGTCATTCTGAGCGACCACAGGGGAGCGAAGAATCCCAGCACAGCGTTTAGCTGAATTGCAGCCGGAGGATTTCATCCAAAATCCCGGAGCAGCGCGGGATCGGACAGGTTTCTGGGATGCTTCGCTGCGCTCAGCATGACTCCGGGGTTATGTCACAAACTTTTGGAACGCCACACTACGCAGCAAGAGTATCAAGCAACTTTTCGCTTCGTTCGTCTCGAATCCGCCGTGTACGAGCTTTTCCTCAAAGTATCTTGAACAGCGGCTCGCTGCTTCGTGTGCGGCCGGTCCCCAGGACATTTTCAGCCAGCACTTCGGGAGCGTCTTCCGGCAATAGGTGCGACGCCTGCGGCACAAATACCGGCTCGCCGCAGTGTGGCAGAGAATCGCGCAGCAGGTAAGGCAACAGCTTGCTGCGAAACGTCGGGTCCTGTTGTCCCCAGAGAATCTGCACTTTGGCCGGCAGCTTCGCGACCTGCGTCGCCAGTTCCCGCATGGCCGCAAGTTGCGACTCGCGGGCGTCGGGTTGGAACATGCGTGCGAAAGCCAGCGGCGCCGCTCGCTGATCGTTCCGCCGGAAAGGATAACCATAGCCGTCGCGTACTGGCTGCTCCAGCGTCTTCGCCGCCGCCCATTGCAGCGCCGGGAAGGACGTGAGCGTCCAGTGCCGCAGCATGAATCCCATTTTGCCGCGAGCCATGGCAGGCAAGAAAGGCAGCCGTTCGGCGGCATCGGCCGCGTGCGGATGCACCCACGCGTTGACGAGCACGATCCGGGTTACGTTCTCGGGAAAACGCACGGCGTAACGGAAGCCGATTATGCCGGCCATGCCGTGCAGCACCAACGTCAGCTTTGGCAGCTTGAGTTCGGCAAGAAGCTGGCTGAGGTTCTCCGTATGCTGCTCCAGCGTATGGTATGCCGCATTGTGTGGCTTGCTGGAAAGCCCGAAGCCAACCAGGTCAGGGGCAATCACCCGGTGATGTCTGCGCGCTTCCGCGATCAGCTTGCGGAACAGGAACGACCACGTCAGATTGCCATGAACAAGCACCAGCGGAGGCGCATTTTCCGGCCCTTCGTCTACAAAGCTCATCCGTTCATAGGGTCCGGCGGATTCCCCGGGGTGCGGCTTATGCGCCACCGGGACTTCGCCGTTGAGTGCCGGTTTTGCCACCGGGACCGCAACGTGCACCATTCGGGTGCGGAACGGGTAAAGCGCGCGGATCGGATCGGGTAGCTTTGTCGGAAACGATTCGGTAATCATCAAGTCCTATTCCACCCGGCACGGCAACCACGGCGCGCACCGGGGAGCCCTGGGAACAGCGCCTCCAGGAAAGGTGAACGTCTCTATTTGGATGCCGGATGCCCCGGCCTGGACTGTGTGCCTCGTCCGTGCGCTTCGATTGGAGGCCGACGTTACGAGTTCGGATCAGGGTCGTTTCCCTGAGAAAAGACCCGGCATACTGCATTACAATGGGGTGTAAGCACGTTGCGCTGTGGGTATATCGCATGCATCTGCTCACCAACATTTCGGAGCGCTTGGCGTCCTTGTCTGTGTGGGCGGTTGTCGACATACTGCTGGTGGCTGTACTCATCTACCAGTTTCTTTTGCTGATTCGGGGTACGCGCGCGGCGCCCATGCTGGTCGGGGTCGGAGCCCTGGTGCTGACGTTTTACGTGGCGCACAAGACCGATCTGCGCACGCTTGACTGGCTGATCGGTACGCTGTTGCCGTACGGAATTTTCGCCTTGATTGTCGTATTTGCAGGAGAGATTCGCCAGGTGCTGGCGCGTATTGGCCGCCGCCTTACTCTCAGCCGCTCGGGTCAGGCCAGCGTCAGCGAGGTCTACGACGATATTATCCTGGCCGCAAACTTGTTTTCGCAGAACCAGACCGGCGCGTTGATCGTGATTGAGCGCGAGATCGGGCTGCGCACGTACATTGAAAGCGGGGTCCCGCTGGACGCACAGCTTTCTTACGATCTGCTGGCTACCATCTTCAGACCCAGCGCGCCGCTGCACGACGGCGCGGTCATTGTGAAAAAGGACCGCATCGCCGCCGCCGCCTGCTTCCTTCCGCTGTCGATCAATCCGCTGCTCTCGACACAACTTGGCACGCGGCACCGCGCAGGCATCGGCATCACGGAGGAAACCGATGCGATCTCCGTCATCGTCTCCGAGGAGACCGGCGGCATCAGCCTGGCGGTTGCCGGGAACATCGAACGCGAATTATCGCCGGAGCGTTTGCGGGAACGCATGAGCGAGTTATTGCGGCACCTCGTCCGTCCCGGCGCAGCGGACGGCTCCGAATCCGCCACTCCCGAACTCGACCAACAATTCGAGCAGATCGGCCGCAATCCCGATGGCAGCCAGCCGGAGGTCGAAAAGTAAGATGCTCGACTTCGTTCGCCAGCTATTCACCCGCCATATCGGACTCAAAGTGCTTTCGCTGGCCGTTGCCATGCTGCTGTGGTGGACGGTGGCGCGTGAGCCCGAGGCGGAAGTGCTGATGAATGTTCCGATCGAGTTCTACCAGGTCCCGAAAGCCTTGGTGTTCAGCTCCGAAGTTGCTCCGCATGTGCAACTCCGCGTCCGCGGTTCGGCGCGCGTGCTGCGCGAACTGGGGCAGATGAACATCCACCCGGTGATCGATCTTTCCGGTGCGACTCAGGGCGAACGCACGTATCCCATTCGCGCTAATTCCATCCGCATGCCCAAAGGCGCTGAGATCGAACAGATTATTCCGGCGCAGCTTCGCCTGAGCCTCGACCGGCCGGAACAACGTCTGGTTCCCGTGCGCGCGCGAATCACCGGCACGCTGGTTTCCGGATTCCACATCGCGGCAACCACGGTTGCGCCGCCAACGGTGATGATCGACGGGCCGAGCCTTCGCGTCGCGCTGATTGAAAATGCCTTTACTGATCCGATCGATGCCACCGGCGTAATCGGCAGTGCCACGTTTACGACCAATGCTTACACGACAGATCCCCTGGTAAAGATCAGCAACCCCCAACCGATGCGAGTGACCGTCGTGACGCAGAAGTCGCCATCCGAAGGTAAAGTTGAATAATCGTCAGGAACACGGGCCATCATGAAACAACTGTTTGGAACCGACGGAATACGCGGTGTTGCCGGAGAGTACCCGCTCGACCAGCGTACCGTTTTTGCCATTGGCCGCGCACTGGGTGCTCGTTTGCTGCGCCGCTTCGGCGCCGGGCAAGCCAGGGTGCTGATCGGCCAGGACACGCGCGAATCCAGCACCGGGATTGCCGGGGCCCTGGCTGGCGGTCTGCGAGCGGCGGGAGCCGAATACGTGAATGCAGGCGTCATGACGACTCCCGGCGTGGCTTACCTGACGCGCGCGCGGAAATTTTCGGCCGGAATCGTCATCTCCGCGTCTCACAATCCCTGGATGGATAACGGCATCAAGCTCTTTGGCCGCGATGGCATGAAGCTGGCCGACGTCATCGAGCACGAAATCGAGCAGGAGATATTCAGCCATCTCGACGATCTCACGGGAGTCTATAACGGTGACGCGTCCGCCGCGCCGTTGTCCGAGGTCGCGGGTCTGCGCGAAAGCTACGTGCAATGGCTCGCCACCAATGTAGATTCCGCCAAGCTGCGCGGCTTTCGCGTGCTGATTGATTGCGCCAATGGCGCAGCCGCGGCGGTTGCGCCGGAGCTGTTTCGCCAGAGCGGTGTTGAAGCCAGCTTTCTGCATGTCTCGCCAGACGGACGCAATATCAACGCCGGCTGCGGCGCACTGCATCCCGAGCACGTTGCCGCCGAGGTGCGCAACTCCGCCGGCACTTTCGAATGCGGAATCACCTTCGACGGAGACTGCGACCGTGCTCTGTTTTCCGACGAGCAAGGCAGAGTGGTCGACGGCGACGCCGTGATGCTGGTCGCGGCACGCGACATGAAAGCGCGCGGAAGACTCGCGCACGACACCGTGGTTGCCACAACCATGTCCAACATGGGCCTGGAAAAGGCGCTGCGAAGCTCCGGCATATGCATGCTGCGCGCACAGGTTGGCGACAAGTACGTGCTGGAGGAAATGCTGCGGACCGGGGCCAAACTCGGCGGCGAACAGTCTGGCCACATTCTGTTCATGGATGGTGAGTCGACCACCGGCGATGGTCTGCTGACGGCGCTGCGCGTACTTGAAGTGCTGGGCCGCTCCGGGAAGAAACTGAGTGAACTGGTAGCCGACCTAAAGGTTTTCCCGCAGGTGATTCGCAATATCCGCGTGCGCGAAAAGATTCCTTTCGTTCAAATGCCGGACGTCGCCAGCGCCATCGGCGAGGCCGAGCGCGAGCTCGATGGCAATGGGCGCGTCGTCGTCCGCTACTCCGGCACGGAGAAACTGGCGCGCGTCATGATCGAGGCCGAATCCGAGCAACTCATGCGGAAGCATACCGCAGCCATCTCTGAAGCAATCGAACGGGCTGTCGGCGACCGCCGGGAGACCGGCAGGGAATAGTCGTGGATCGTGGTGCCCGTATTCGCCGCTTTAAGTCTCATCTTCAGGTGAAAATCAGGTGGCCCACATCCGCCTTTTTGGGCGAATGTGGGGCGAGAAATGATGTGGGCGCGATAAAAAAAGGACGGCATGTTCGAACCGGCGATTGAGCAGCTTCTGGCGGAACTGGAGCAACTGGGCCATGAAAATGACCAGCGCGTCAGCGAGCGGCGTTACAAGCTGTTGAACCTCGATCGTCCGACGGCGGAGTTGATCTGGTTGTTGCTTCAGTCAACCAGGCGGAAGAGCGTGCTTGAGATCGGCACCTCTAACGGCTATAGCACGATTTGGATTGCCGAAGCCCTCCGGCGCACGCCGGATGCGCGCTTCGTCAGCATCGAACGCTTCCCCGAAAAGATCGCGCAGGCACGTCAGAACCTGGAACGTGCCGGATTGCTCTCACTGGTCGAACTGATCGAGGGCGACGCGACTGAGATTGTCCGCTCGCTGCCCCCGCATTTCGACTGCATCTTCTTCGACGCCGACCGTGTCAGCGCCCCCGCGCAACTGGAGATGCTGCTCCCCAGGCTGACCTCCGATGCTCTGCTGCTTGCCGATAACGCTCTCTCGCACCCGCAAGAGGTCGCCGAATACCGGGCGATGGTCGAGGGGTTGCCGGGATTTATCTGGACGGTCGCTCCGGTGGGCAAGGGACTGCACATCGCGTGGCGGCGCGGAGGAGGTAGCTAGAGCAGTTTCGTTTGGTGTATTCCGAAATCAGACTGTCATGGCGAGCGAAGTCGAGCCACCTTTTGTTTCTGCCGAAAAACAAAGGGTGGCTCCACTCCGCTTCGCTCCGGTCGCCATGACATTCCCTTGCAAATATTGGATACATCAATAAGGAATGCGCTGTAGCCCTCATTCCATATCGCGCCAGTTCAGCCCCACTCCGATCTCTACCACCAGCGGGACTCGCAGCGCATGCACCTGTTCCATCTCGCGCTTTACCAGCTCGCGCAGGGCATCCACTTCCGCCTCAGGGGCCTCGAAGACCAGCTCATCATGAACCTGCAACAGCATCCGCGAGCGTAGATTTCGTTCGCGCAGTTCGCGGTCGATGCGGATCATTGCCAGCTTGATGAGATCAGCTGCAGTTCCCTGCAACGGGGTGTTGACTGCCGTGCGCTCGGCGAAACCGCGCAGGTTGGCGTTCTTGCCGAGGATATCGGGGATGGGTCGCACGCGCCCGAACAGCGTTTTCACCAAGCCATCGCGCCGCGCATCCGCGAGCGTCTTTTCGATAAAGGCGGTTACGCCCTTGTATTTCTCGAAGTAGGCGTCGATGAAGCGCTTGGCCTCTTTGGTATCGATGCCGAGCTGCTGCGAGAGTCCGAATGGCGAGAGTCCGTAGACGATGCCGAAGTTCACGGCCTTGGCGCGGCGGCGGTGTTCGGCGTCGATCATCAGCGGTGGCACGCCAAAGACCTGCGCGGCCGTGAGCGTGTGGATGTCGTCACCGCGCCGGTAGGCTTCGACCAGCAACGGATCTTCGGAGAAGTGCGCCAGCAGCCGCAGCTCGATCTGCGAATAGTCGGCGGCCAGCAACACGTTGCCGGGCTCGGCGATGAACGCCGCACGAATCTCGCGGCCCAGTTCGGTGCGGATGGGAATGTTTTGCAGATTCGGATTGTTGGAAGACAATCTTCCGGTCGCCGTCCCCACCTGGTTGAAGCTGGTGTGCAGACGGCTGGTTCCGGCCCGGCACAACACGGGCAGCGCATCGACATAGGTCGACTTCAACTTCGAGAGCTGGCGGTAATCCAGCACGAGCCGGGGCACCTCGTGCTCGGAGGCCAACGATTCCAGCACATCCTGGGCGGTCGAAATCGTGCGCCCTTTGCCATACTTAAATGGCTTGGTCAGGTTGAGCCGGTTGAACAGCACTTCTCCAAGCTGCTTGGGCGAGTTGATGTTGAACTCGACGCCCGCTTTCTCAAAGATTTCGCGTTCCTTGGCGGCGCAGTCGCGCGCCAGCCGCTGCGAAAGGCCGGCCAGCAATTGGCAGTCAAGCTTGACGCCGGCATCTTCCATGCGGAACAGCACGGGTACCAGCGGCAAATCGATCTGCTCGTAAACCTCCGTGAGTCCCGCTTCCTCCACTTCCTTGCGCAACAACGAGGTCAATCGCCCCGTCACGTCTGCTGCTTCAGCCACTTCACTGGTCAGGCTGAGGCTCAGCTTGCGCAGCGCCACATCCTTCAAGCGGTAGGACGAATAAGTCGGGTCGAGGAGATAGGCGTAAAGCATGGCGTCATCCCGCGCGCCTTCCAACCCGACATTCCGCCACACTGCATGAATCGCCGCCTTATAGTCATGAACCGCCAGTGGCACTCCTTCGTGAACTTCCGCGGTCAGCGCCGATCGTAACTCTTCATTATTAAGCTGAACGACCATTGCGCTGCCGGGCTGCGCGGAAATGGCTATCCTCTGGGATTTTTGCGCGGCGACTTCGGATACTTTGAGCGCGACGGCTGCGATCCCTTGCGCGGCGGCGAACAGCGATGGCGACTCATCCTTCTCTTCCGCCTCTTCAGTCACTAGAGCAGCTTCATCGGCCAGAGCAGATTCTTCAATCTCTGTGGGAGCTGCCGCTTCGATGGCGAATGCCAGTGCGCCTCCGGCGGGCACGGCGGCAAAAACCGATTTCACATCGCCGGCCGACTTCGCCTCACGATAGTCGGTCTCGCCGATCGCGGTGCTTTCTCCCAGGAACTCCTTTACCAGTGAAGTGAACTCGAGTTCGGTGAACAATTGCCGCGCCGCGGGCACATCGGGGGTTTGCGCCTTCATCAACTCCGGGTTGAACTCGACAGCCACATTGCGGTCGATGGTCACCAGTTCCCTGCTGAGCAACACGGCATCGCGATTGTGCTGCAGCGATTCGCGGTAGGTCTTGCGTTCAATCTCGTCGACATGCTCCAGCAGGTTATCGAGCGAGCCGTAGCGCTGAATCAGCTCCACCGATCCCTTGTCGCCGATGCCCGGCGCGCCCGGTATGTTGTCGATCGAGTCGCCACGCAGTGCCATCACGTCGATGACGCGTTCGGGCGGAACGCCCAGAATCTCCTCGACCTTGGCACGATCGCAGATCAGATTGTCCTTGGGAGGGTTCAGCACGCACACGCGCTCGTCTACCAGTTGGAGCATGTCCTTGTCGCTGGAGACGACGTACACCGCATAGGACTGCGCCGAGGCCAACCGCGCCAAGGTGCCGATAACGTCATCGGCCTCGAACCCGGCGGCTTCAAGGATCGGAATGCGATAGATTTCCAGCGCCCGCCGGATATAAGGGATCTGCTGCGCCAGATCTTCCGGCATGGCCACGCGCTGCGCCTTGTAGCCGGCGTAGGCCACCTGCTTGTACCCGCCGCTCTCGCGGTCATACTTGCGCAACGTGGGCATGCCGGCTGCCTGCTCGTCGCGAAAGGTGGGAGCGGCCACGTCGAAAACCGCCGCGATGTACTCGGGAGCGAAGTCCTTGCGCAGCTTGTTGAGCATGTTGACGAAGACGTAAGTTGCGCTGGTGGGAAGGCCCGTCTTGGTCGACATGGGCCGCTGCCGCGCCATGGCGTGATAGGCGCGAAAGATGAAAGACATGGCATCGATCAGAAAAATGCGGCCCTTGGCGGCGTCAGGAAGCATGGCGACAACCGATTTTGCCGGCTCTGGCGGCAGGGACGCCTTCGAGGATGTCTTCTTCGGTGGCAAACAAAAATTCTAGCAGGAATCAGGCAGGCGCGAATCGCGGAAGCGCCGCCGCGTCAGGCCGACCCGCGCCAACGCCTACGGCAAATATTTTTCCCGCAGAATCTTTACGTGGTGCAACTCATGTCCGGCGGCAAGAAAAGCCACGCCGCGAACGGTCACGCTGTATTTGTTAGCGTTCCCCTGACGCGTCCAAGCCTGCTGTGGCAGGTTCTGGAAGAGAGCGATTGTGGACTGACGAACGATACGAAATTCGTCGATGAGGCTCTTCATCGTGCGCTCGTTGAAAGAACCGGCGGCCACGTAGTCATCCTGTTCAAAGCCCGGCAACACAACCGCATCATTGCGCGCGACATGATGCGCGCGATAGCTGAAAATGCGTTCTGTATCGATGATGTGTCCCAAGATCTGCTTGATCGTCCACTTGCCGGGAGCATACGAAAATTCGGAGGCGCGGCGATCATCGACATTCTTCAACAACGCCGTGCTTTGCTCAAGCTGCGAGGCAAGGGCAGACAGGATATCGCTGCCCACAACAAGATTCACATAAGCTGCCGCGTAAGGAGGATACTCGGAGGATTCCGGACGGCCCATGGTTAAGTTGCTCATGCGGGCAGTTTAGCATAGCCGCCAGCTTCCTTTCGCGGCCCGCAATGGGGCCAGCAAGGGTATCTCTGCTTGCGGAACTCCAGCTAAATCGTGAGAATGGCACAGAATCATATCGATTGGAGAATTTCACGCCTGCGTGCTTGACCCGTCTCTATATGCGCTTTTTGTCGGCGCGGCCCTTGTGCTGCTGCTTACCCCTGGCCCGGCGGTGCTTTACATTGTTGCGCGCAGTATTCACCAGGGGCGCGGTGCGGGGCTCGTGTCAGCGCTCGGGATCGGAGTGGGAACCCTGTGCCACGTCGCGGCTGCAGCCTTTGGCCTCTCGGCTCTGCTGATGTCATCGCCCATTGCGTTCCAATGCGTGCGGCTCATGGGCACCGTGTATCTCATCTATCTGGGAATAGCAAAACTCCGCAGCCAGGAAGATGCCAACGAAGGACAGGAGATCGAGCCTGAAACGCTGCCGGCAATATTCCGTCATGGGATCGTGGTGAATCTGCTGAATCCAAAGACAACCTTGTTCATCTTCGCTTTTCTACCGCAGTTTGTCCGGATCGAGCGAGGGTCTGTCGCAACTCAGATTCTGTTGCTTGGCATCACGCTGGTGGTGCTGGGCGCCATAACCGACGGGTCCTATGCGCTCCTAGCGGGGTGGTTGGGAGACCTCTTGCGCGGCAATCGGCGCTTTGCGCGGGTTCAGCGCCACGTCGCCGGTACGGTTTACATCGTGCTCGGGTTGCTGACGGCGTTGGCGGGCACAGTGCGAATCGGCTAGGCCAGATTCGCGGTGGGTTCACTCGATGAGCATGCAGTCGCCATAGGAAAAAAAACGGTAACGCTGCTGCACCGCATGCTCATATGCCCGCAGGATGAAGTCGCGGCCGGCAAAGGCGGACACCAGCATCAGCAGCGTCGACTTCGGCAGGTGGAAGTTGGTGAGCAGCGCCGAAACCACGCGAAAGTCAAATCCGGGATAGATGAAGATGTCGGCCTCGCCTGTTTGCGGCTCGATGTGTCCGTCCTTGTGCCGGCTGGCCGCGTACTCCAGGGTGCGAACCGTGGTCGTCCCTACGGCTACGATTCGTCTGCCTTCCCGGCGGGCGCGCTCGATCTGTCCGGCAGTCTCGGCAGAGATTTCGTAATGCTCGGTGTGCAAGCGATGCTGCTCCACCACTTCGGTCCGCACCGGCTGAAAGGTTCCCAGGCCCACGTGCAGTGTAACTTCGGCGCTTTCCACGCCACGGCCGCGCAGTTGCTCAAGCATTTCCGACGTGAAGTGCAGCCCCGCGGTTGGCGCCGCGATCGAACCCGGACGGGTGGCGTAGACCGTCTGGTACTGCTCGCGATCCTCGGGACGGTCCGGACGATCAATATACGGCGGCAGCGGCACGTGTCCGAGGGTGTCCAGCCGCTGAAAAAAGTCGTCGACTGGCGCAAACCGCACCGTTCGCTCCCCAAAGGTGCCGCGTGCAATCACTTCGGCGTTGAGCTGTACTTCGCCTTTCGCGATGGTGATCACCTCACCCACGCCGATCTTGCGGCCGGGACGTACTAAGGCTTGCCAAGTCTGGGGTTCGGCGGCGACCTGCCGGGTGAGCAACAACTCCACCCGGCCCTGCAGAAACTGCTTCGCCGCCGGGTTGTTCGGGCTTAGAGGCTGGGCGACGGCGCCGGAGCGATGCCCGAGCAGCCGGGCGGGTAGCACCCGAGTGTTATTTCTAACCAACAGGTCGCCCGGTCGCAGCAGCGCTGCAAAATCGCCAAAAGCGCGATCTTCAAAGCTGTTCGTAGTACGCAACAGGTGGAGCAGGCGGGCTGCAGCGCGATTCGCCAGGGGTTCCTGGGCAATCAATTCGGCGGGGAGAGGGAAATCAAAGTCGGTGACCAGCACGGCCCGATTATAGAAGGTGCACCGGACAAGGCGCGCAACCGCGGGCGTGCTTGGGAATTCCATTGGAGTGGAACTGAATTCAGATTTTACACACGCAAGTCCTTGGCCAACCGGCGCGGGCTAGGGTACTATATCGCCGAACGAGACGCTTCAGCCGCAGCATGGGCCGAAAATGATCGAGTTAAAACTCAGACACGACGTATTGAAAATCGGCAGACTGCTGCACGAGAAAAATTTCGTGGCGGCCACTGATGGCAATATTTCAGTGCGCGTAAGCAGCAAGTCCATTCTCGTGACGCCGACCGGCATGTCCAAGGGCATGTTGCGCCCGGAAGATCTCCTTTTGGTCGACCCGGACGGGCGCAAGTTGGCGGGGACGCGCGAGGTTTCCACCGAACTCAGTATGCATCTGCTCATCTACCAATTGCGCGATGATGTTAACGCCGTCGTGCATGCACATCCGCCCACCGCGACCGGCTTTGCGGCCGCAGGCTTGGCCCTGGATGAACCCTTGATTTCCGAAGTTGAATTGTCCCTCGGCCGCGTTCCCCTGGCTGGATACGCACGCCCTGGCAGCACAGAGCTTTGCGCCAGGCTTTCTCCCCTGATCGCCGGCAACAATGCGATCCTGATGGCGAACCACGGCGTGGTGACCTACGCCGAAGACCTGCTTACTGCCTACCTGCACATGGAAACCGTGGAGCATTTCGCCCGCATCTCCCTGGTGACGCACCAACTGGGACGCCAGCATGCGCTCGACAACCAGCAGGTTAACGAATTGCGCGGCCTGAGAAAGCAGCGGGCAACGGACCCGGGAGACCTGCTGCGAAAGAAAGCCTGATCGCCCTCTGCCTATTAATGCGTTGCAGGCGATTCCGTTCCCAGACTAAATCTCAATCCAGCCCTGAAGTTCGCGCTCAATGTAGGATAGCCAAGCACGTTCTCGTAGTGCTGGTTTAGAAAGTTTTCCACGTTGGCATACGCTGTCACATAGCGGTTGATCTGGTACCAGCCACCGGCGTCCAAACGAGCGTAACCGTCCACGTGAGTCAGCGGCACCGGAAGCACGAAGAAATCCGAGTCTCGCCGTCGCCCGATAAACGTACCTCCCAAGGTCGCCCCGAATTTTGGCCGCGTGTAGCTGACCAGAGCATTGCCGGAATGTTTAGGGCGAAGCAGCAAGGGTAATCCGGCCTGCGGGCCGGAGAGGTTTTGTGTCGAATCGTAGACGTAGGCACTGCGTACTTGCAGGCGTGCCGTGGGCCTAGCCTGAAATGTCAGCTCCGCGCCATGCGCCATCGATTTGTTGACATTCACGTATTGCGTGAAGGTTGCGTTGGTGTCGATTCGATCGCTAAACAGATTATTAAAGTAAGCTGCGTCGAAGGAGTACTTCCCTTTGAGGAAGGATTGGCTCAGGCCTGCCTCGAAGGCGTTATTCTGTTCCGGCTTGAGATTGGGATTGCCGATGATGCCGAAGATCTGCTGGCCGAACGTCTGCAGAAAATTCGGTTCCTTGATGCCTTCGCTGTAGCTGCCGCGCAGCCGCGTTCCGGAAAATATATCGCCGCCTCGGACGAGCAGATAGCTGGCAGCCACATGGGGAACACCCCGGTTGCCGAAGTATTCGTTGTGCACGTAGCGCGCTCCAGCCTGCACCGAGAGCCGTTTCCAGGAGATCAACTCTTCGCCATAAACGGCATGGTTAAGCCGCAGTCCATGGCTTACCGGAGGATTATTGGGATCCCCGAAATAGCCATTTTCGTCCTCAAACTCGTAGCCGAAGATCGTGCGCGCCCAATTGCGGGCCCAGTACTCGCCCTGGTAATTGAACCCAGCGCGGTTATAGTCATTTGTATTCTTCAATGTGATCGCATGGCCTGAGGCATCGAAGTCTGTAAAGTCGATCGGGAACCCGAAGGCATCCACGCGTAGAGGGTTCAGTGGCACTCCCTGTTGAAAGAGATCGCGGTGATTGTATTCGTACCCGCTGAAGCGGTGGTACCAATGCTTACCGGCGGCAACGCTCAACTCGGCCGAGGCCAGAAAGTTATCCTGCCGCGAGAAGGCATTGGTATCCGGCGGCAGGTTGGAATCTCCGGCAGGTAGTTGGACTCCCTGCGAGAAGTTCCATTCGCCCGGGACACCTGTACGGCTGGTGCTATGGCGCGTGCGAAAACGCAATTGCACCTTGGGAGAAAATGCATACCCGAGGTTGGCGCCCTCGGTGGAATTCGAATAGTCGTTATTGACGCCTTGCCCCTGGGTATTGAATTGGTCCGCGAACAGGTTGTAATCGAAACGCTTCACAGCGCCGGAGAGCGAACCGTACCCGTGGGCGGTTGCGAACGTCCCGCCATCTGCCCCGAATGTGAACAGTGGCACCCGCGTGGTGCCCGTGCGGCCAAAGACCTGGACGACGCTGGTCATTGCGTCCGAACCGTAAAGCGTGCTTTGGCTGCCCCGCAGCAGTTCTATGCGGTCGACCTGCGGCAGGGAGACGACCCCGAAGTCAAAAGTTCCACCAGGCTCGTTGACCGGAACGCCGTCGATGATCACCTTGTTGTAGGTGGACTCCCCACCACGGACAAACAGCGAAGTAAGGCCGCCGCGCTGACCCGCATCGCTGATGACCGCACCTGGGGCAAAACGCAGAATTTCTCCCATCGACGTTGGCTGCAGAGAGCGCAACTCCGGAGTTTCAATCAACGAGACATCGCTGCCGGTCTCTGCGCCGGTTGCCGGGGTCGCCGCCGCTGTGACCGATACCGTCTGCTCGGCGTTGGCCAGCTTCAGATGCACGGTCAGTGAAGCCGCCTGCTCGAGCGCGATCTCCTGCGTCTCCGGCGCGAATCCGGGCGCAAGCACCTGTACGCGGTAGCGTCCCGGCTGCAAGTCTTGGAATTCGGCAACTCCGTTGGCAGTGGACGAGCGGACAGCAATCGGCGCTGCTTTCTCCTGCCGGTACAGCGTCACCCGGGCCGAGCCAACCAGAGCGGAATGAGGATCGACAATTTGAATCTTGATTTCGGAGGCGGAAAGCTGAAAAACCAAGACGACGCCAAGCAATACCGGAAGGAACAACGCGCGGATCGTTCGCATAACAATCCTCCTTTTCACGCGAAAGGGGTTCTTGTCGGTGTTCGCGCCGGTCTCCTGGCTTGGCGAGTACGTCCGGAGTCCACTGGATTCCAGACCCAACGGCCTTCCCATGCGGATTGCAAGTGCACAGTGGCCGGCGGTTCTCAAGCGGTGCGGTGATTGCTTTGGCACTCGCTCTTGACTCGCTTACAGTTGCGCGGCAGCGCGGGATTCTCACCCGCTTCCCAGTCCGCAGCCTTGGGCGTCTGCGGACGCGCGAACACAAAATTGTAAAGAGCAATTCGCTGCCATGGGGCAGCGATATGAATTGCTTTAACTCTGAGTCGTTCCGACTCTAGTCACTCTGGCATGAGATTGTCAACGAAGTTATTTCAAGCAGCGGCCACCGGACGGCGACGCGAAAGAAGCGTGGCATCTGAAATTATCGCCACTAGAGCGGTTCCCCAATATTTCCCAAACGTGTGAGACTGTACGCAGCTTGGCCGGGAACTGCTCTAGCTTTTGGCCCGCTTTTCAGCCTCAAGACGGACGTCTTCCAGCGCTGATTGCATCTGCCCCAAAAGGGTCTTCATTTCCTCAGGGCCGGCGCCGGCGGGCACCACAATGGGTTTCGACCAACGCAGATGCATCGTCGTGAACGGCTTGGGAATCAGCAGGTGGTCCCAGGTATCCAGTTGCCAGGCGCGGCGCGGAGCGAGATGAAAGCAGTAGATTGGCCGTTGCGTGCTGCGCGCCAGCAACAATGGTCCGGGCTTGGCGACCAAGCGCGGACCCTTTGGGCCGTCAACGGTAAAGCTTGTAAAAACGCCCTGCTCTGCCTGTTCCTGCATGCTGACAAGAGCCTGCGCCCCGCCGCGCGTGCTGGAGCCGCGAACGGCGCGATAGCCAAGGCCAGCGACGACCCGCGTGATCAACTCGCCGTCAAAGCTGGCGCTGATCAAAATGGCTATGTCCCGCGCGCGAAAGTAGTAGGCCGCCGGCAGAATGCATGCATGCCAGAAAGGCAGGATCGCTCCCGGCGGAGGCACATCGGTTTCTGGCGGTATAGGAGGATCGCCGTCCCAACTGTGTTCGAAGCGCAGCGTGCTACCGAGCACCATCAGCAGGGCACGAGTGAGCCAGGGCACCACTCGCAGAGCGATGCGCTGCTTCAGGCTGAAAGGCGTTTCCGCGGGGACATCTGCCAGTTTGGTTTCCTCATTCATCGCGATCAGCGAGCCGTGGGCCTGACAGCAGGTACAGGCATAGGACGGACAGCGATGTGTGCGGGTCTTTCCCCCGTCACATGCAGGTCCAAAAAATCAAAGGCACGGATGAACCGTGCCTTCGGAAGGAAAGACAGAGCTATTCGCTCCAGCGCTTAAACACCAGCGAGCCGTTGGTTCCACCGAAACCGAATGAATTGGTGAGCGCGCAGTCGAACGAAATTTTGCGCGACTTGTTCGGCACGAAATCCATGCCTTCGGTTTCCGGAGCCTGATTCTCCAGGTTGATGGTTGGCGGCAGCTCCTGATGATGCAGCGCCAAAACGGTGATGCCGGCTTCCATGCCGCCGGCGCCGCCCAGCAGGTGTCCGGTCATCGACTTGGTCGAACTGACGGGGACCTTGCGTTCGCCGAAACAGCGCCGGATGGCACGCGACTCAAGAATGTCACCCATTGGAGTTGAGGTGCCGTGCGCGTTGACGTAGCCGATATCGGCGGGGCTCAACTTGGCATCGCAGATTGCGTTCATCATCACGCGATAGCCGCCGTCGCCGTCTTCGGAAGGCTGCGTGATGTGATAGGCGTCGGCGCTCATGCCATAGCCGACCAACTCGGCCACGATCGGGGCACCCCTGCGTTTAGCGAACTCCAACTCCTCCAGAACAAGAATGCCTGCACCCTCGCCCATGACGAATCCGTCGCGATCCTTGTCCCAAGGACGGCAGGCGCGTTCCGGTTCGTCGTTGCGCGTAGAAAGAGCCCGCATGGCCGAGAATCCGCCCACGCCCATTGGCGTGATGGCCGCTTCGGTACCGCCGGCGATCATCACGTCGGCATCATTGCGCTGGATGATTTTAAAGGCATCACCGATGGAATGCGCGCTGGTAGTGCAGGCTGTCGCGGTGGCTTCATTGGGGCCCTTTGCGCCGTAGCGGATGCTGACGTGGCCGGCCGCCAGGTTCACGATAGAAGCTGGGATGAAGAAGGGCGAAATCTTGCGCGGGCCGCCTTCCAGCAGCGCCTTGTGCTCTCGCTCGATGACGTCGAAGCCACCGATACCCGAGCCGATGTGAACGCCAACGCGGGTCGCGATTTCCGGCGTCACCGTCAAGCCCGAGGCCTTCATCGCCTCATCCGTAGCTGCCAGGCAGACATGGATGAAGCGCCCCATCTTCTTCAGTTCTTTCTTCTCAATGAAGTTCAGCGGATCGAAATTCTTGACTTCAGCCGCAATCTGGCATGGATACTGGGAGGTATCGAAGTAAGTGATCCTTGCCACGCCGCTCTTGCCGGCCAGCAGGCTCGCCCACACTTCCTTGCAGTTGTTTCCCACGCCGCAGAGCAATCCGATTCCGGTAACTACAACTCGACGGTTCACCTACTTGCCTTTCGCGTGCTGCCCGATGTAATCGGTGGCATCCTTGACGGTGCGGATCTTCTCCGCGTCCTCGTCGGGTATCTCAATGTCGAACGCTTCTTCGAAAGCCATGACCAGTTCGACGGTGTCCAGAGAGTCAGCGCCCAGATCATCGACGAACGACGCGGTCGCCGTCACCTCGCCTTCATCGACACCGAGCTGCTCCACAATGATTTGCTTTACTTTTTCCTCTACCGAAGCCATTGAAGCTTCTCTCCTTCCCCCCTGAAGCGGGGTGACAAAATCACAAAACTTTCAATGCTCCCGGCGCATTGATCATCGCAGGCGGGACGTTGCGCGAACCTGCATCTGCCGGGGCTGCAATGCCCTACGCCGGGTAAGCCAATGATGAACTGCCGAATGCCTACTTCTTTACCTGTGAATGTTTGCCGATGTAATCAACGGCGTCTTGAACGGTGCGAATCTTTTCGGCGTCTTCGTCTGGAATCTCGATATCGAACGCTTCTTCGAAGGCCATCACTAACTCGACTGTGTCCAGCGAGTCGGCACCGAGGTCGTCTACGAACGAAGCAGTGTTGGTTACCTCGGCTTCGTCCACGCCCAACTGTTCCACAATGATCTGCTTTACTTTTTCTTCAACGAGTGCCATTTCCCGCGACGCCTCCTGCTGAATGAACTTAGACAGAATCTCCCAGCACACACAAAGCATACCCTATCGGGGCCCGAGCTGGGTTACAGATTGGAGTCGCGCAGGCAGACCTGCACGGCGTAGCCGTTCGTAGTCGGTTGGCTTGGAGACTCCAAACAGACATCCTACCCGCTCACCAAGCCGGGGTCAACGTCTTCGGTTCTACCCTGCTCTCCGACGGCAGCGGCGGGCATCCGTAATTCTGCCAGCTCACGGCGGAAATGGCTCTGGAGCCGGGATTATGGCTGTGGCCCCGGCTGGCGCTAAGGTCTGCAAGTTGCCCATTCTGGTTCGCATCATGACGTTAGCCGCTTTTTCTGTATATGCTCATCGCATGCGAGCCGTCGTGCAGCGCGTCAGCCGCGCCCGGGTGATCGTGGAGAACCAGACCGTTGGAGACATCGGCAACGGGCTCCTTGTGCTGCTCGGGGTCTCGGTCAGCGACTCTGAATCCGATGCTGACTACCTAGTGGAGAAAATCTGCACGCTGCGGATCTTTGAGGATGCCGATGGCAAGATGAACCTCGACGTCTCCCAGACCGGGGGCGCAATCCTTGCCGTCTCGCAGTTCACCTTGTACGGAGATGTGCGGCGCGGACGCCGGCCTTCATTCGACGACGCCGCCCGCCCCGAACGCGCCCGCCAGCTCTACGAGTACTTCGTGGAAAAAATACGCACGCGCGGACTGCGCTGCGAGACTGGCCAGTTTCAGGCTTCCATGCAGGTCGAACTCGTCAACCAGGGCCCGGTCACCATCCTGCTCGACTCGCAAAAGCAGTTTTAGGATGGCGCGGCGATCAACGGTTTCGCCGGTGACGACCGCTTCTTCCCACAGATTGAGTTCCTCCATCTCAGCGCGAGTTGGCAATCCGTTAGTGGTTGAATCGAGAATGCCCGTTCCGACACTGACCTTCAGCAAGCAGGAAGCCAAGGCCGCTGAGAAATTCGCGGAATTTTGTGGGCCTTTGTGCGAATCTTGCCCATTTACTTCAAACGATACGTCGCCCCTATCAGAGCGCCGGAGGTAACCATGTTGACTACGGAAGAATGGTCTCCATGATAATCAACGAACAGGTAGCGATATCCGCCGCCCAGGGTCCATCTAGAGCTCAGCTTGTAGCTTAGTATTGTCGCAAACTGGTAGTCCAGTTTCGCAGTTGCGTTCCAGCCGCCCACATCGCCCAGCAGATCGACGGTGACCTTCTTTCCGACAGGAAGCTGAACGCGTCCGCCAAGCAGAATATCCGCCCAGTTCTGCGAGGACGTCGAACTCAAGCCTAGTGCGGACGGGTTGAAATTAAACTTCTGCCCCAAATGCCAGAAGCGAGCTCCCAGATTCGCATCGGCTTTTATTTTCTTGTGGTCGATCACGCGGTAGCCTACTTTTGACGTCCACACTAGCTCGCCCAGCCGCACGTCGGCGGAAACCGCACCGAGCCCGGGGAAGGGCAAGGCTTTGCTGTCGGAAATCCTGATCCACAGCAGGTCGCCGTTCAACAGAATCCGCTTGTAGCGGGCTTCCGCTGCACCCATCAGACCGATATCGAAGTGGGAAAGCAAATCGCCCGGGCTGGCATGAATGCTGGCGTCGCGCCCTAACGCCCCCACTGTGCCGTGAGCCCCCGCGAACCAGAGGTAAGGGCTGAGATCCAAGTGCCAACCGGCATCTTCGGAGCCAGGCGCTTTTCGCGAAGACGAGCTCGACGTATCCGTTTGAGTGTCCGCGGGAGAGGGAGTTAGTTGCGCGTTCGCCGGACGGTACAACAACAGGCTGAACATTACTGACCAAAGCATAATTCGTCCGAATGAGTTCATTAGCCCTCCTGGTTGGCTGAGGTGCTCAACGCCGGCAACGACGTGCCGTGCCGCACGTGTCCGAGCCTTTCCATTGTTGAGCCCTCCTGTCAGTCGAATCTAACTTGGAAATAGAAGACAATCACTGATTCGCAGTTGAGATTGACAGATATCTTTCAAAGGATGTCTCAGAAGTTAGATCGGGCAGGCTGCGCCTACTTGCGCGAGAGCTGCCCGCCAGCACTCTTTTCTTGTCTTTTGTTGTGGCATTTTTCTCCGAACCGCTTACGAGACGGCAAGCACGGCGTCCGCTATGGCAACGGCTTCGACGGCTGGCCGGACATCGTGCACGCGCACGATATGAGCCCCGTGCAGCACGGCGGCCACCACGGTCGCCAGTGTCCCGAAGAGACGTTCAGGCGGCGGCAGCATCGGCACTTCAGCGGTGGGATGCCAGACGCCGAGCTCAGCGAGTCGGCTGGCGACGGTTCTGCCAATAAAGGCCTTGCGCGAAGTGCCGACCAGAAGCGGATACCCGAGTTGGGCAAAGACCGCCAGGTGCGCCAGCAGCGGATAGTTCTCGTCAAAGCGCTTGCCGAAACCAAAGCCCGGATCGAGCACAAGGCGTTCACTGGCGATTCCTGCGCGACCGGCCAGCCCGGCCGAGTTGGTCAGTCCGCGAAGCACCAAGGAAACCGGGTCAGGCTCCGGCGGCAGCGAATTCCACTCCTCGGGTGTGCCGCGCGTGTGCATCAGCACCGCGCCGCAGCCGAGTCCGGCGATGGCTTCGGCCATGGCTCGATCCCACATCAAACCGCTGACGTCGTTTACGATCTCGACTCCCGACTGCACGGCGGCGACTGCCGTCTCCGCTTTATAGGTGTCGATGGAGATGATGGCTTCCGGATGTTCGCGCTTGACGGCCTCGATGACGGGAAGCACGCGGTCCTGCTCCTGCTGCACGCCCAGAGCGGACGCGCCCGGATGAGTCGACTCGCCGCCAAGATCGAGAATGTCGGCGCCCTCGGCGAGCAATTGCAGAGCGCGTTCCAGTGCATGCTCCGGAGAGAGAAAGTGTCCGCCGTCGGAAAACGAATCCGGAGTTACGTTGACGATGCCCATGACGACGGTTCGCCGGCCGAGTTCCAGTGACCGGCGGCCCAGATTCCATTGAAACGGTAGCCGCATGTGCGAATTCTACCCTCAGGAGCAGCCACCATGGTTTGTGTTTTTTGCAAATAAGTGGAGGAGCGAAAAGGATTTGCGCCCTCATCCCCAGCGACAGCAACAAAAGCCTTCGCGGGGCCTGGGCCTCCGGCTGCTGCTTCCCGCCGATAACGCAGGAACGATGCTACAATCGTGCAGGTCTGGTTATGCTGCGTGCGAGCAAGTTTTGCTGTTTTCTGCTCACGATTCTGCTGTCGCTGCAGGTCTTTGCCGCCGATCAAAAGAGCACACAGAAGCGCATCGAAGAACTGCTTGCCAAGCCCGACGCGGCCAAGGCTGTCTGGGGAATCGAGGCCGTTGACCTCGGCAGCGGAAAAACCGTCTACTCTCTTAACGCCGACAAACTGTTCATACCCGCCTCCAACACCAAGCTTTTCACCACCAGTGCGGTACTTGCCCTGATTGGACCTGATTACCGCTTCCGCACGACGCTTGAGAGCACGGGAACACTGGATCGATATGGCCGACTTTCCGGCGACCTGGTGATCGTTGGCCGCGGCGACCCCAACCTGAGCGGCCGGACCCTCCCCTACGATTTGCGGACCGAGCGCAAGATGCCGCCAATCCGCGTACTGGAAGAGCTTGCCGATCAATTACTTGCCCGAGGGTTGAAGGTGATCGACGGCGATTTGGTGGCCGACGACTCCTACTTCATCTTGCAGCGCTATGGCGAAGGCTGGGCTCAGGATGACCTGCTTTGGGGATGGGGCGCACCGGTTTCGGCGCTCACCATCAATGACAACGCCATATTCATCACCGTAATGCCGGCCGATCACATAGGCGAGCGCGCCTACGTCAGCATTGCGCCCTTCGCCGAGTATTACCGCATTGAAAACCGCGTGACCACAACGCCCGCCGGCACTGAACCTCGTAAGCTCTTCATCAATCGCGAGCCCGGTTCAAATCAGCTCAACTTCTGGGGCTCAATACCGCTCGGCGATCCCGGGGCGACAGAGTCGCTTGCCATCGATGACCCGGCGGAATTTACCGCCAGATTGATGCGCAGCGTGCTGGAGAAGCGTGGCATCGCGGTTTACGGACGTGTGCGGACACAGCACGCGGAATTGTCGAGCCTCTATACGTTTCACGCCACGGCGATGGCTTCTGCCGGAGGCGGAACCGATGTGGTCGTTCCACCGCTCATGCCCCTCAGAAACGTGCTGGCTGAACATCAGTCGATGCCTTTGGTGCTGGATCTCAAGGTCACTAACAAAGTGAGCCAGAACCTCCACGCCGAACTGGTCTTGCGGTTACTGGGGCGCGAACGCGGCCGCAGCGGCACGGTCGAAGGCGGGCTGGAAGTGATGCGGAACTGGCTGTATCTGGCCGGCATTCAGCCGGATGAATACGTGTTCTATGACGGGTCGGGTCTGTCGCGCGAAAACCTGGTGACCCCACACGCAGTCGTCAAACTACTAAGTTTCATCGCCCGTCAGCCCTGGGGGGCGACTTACCTCGATACCCTGCCTGTCGGCGGAATGGATGGCTCGCTTGGTGGGCGATTTAACACCGCCTCCACCCTGGGACGCGTGCAGGCCAAGACCGGCGCACTCAGCCACGTGAACGCTCTCTCCGGCTATCTCACCACTCAGAAAGGCGACCGCTTGGCGTTTTCGATCATCGTCAACAACCATCTGCTCAATTCACACAAGGCGTCGGAGACGATCGACGAGATCGTGACCGCCTTGATGGAAGGTCCACCGGGACACTGAGTCAGCAGCTCTAAAGCTCTCGACCGGCATCAACTCAATTGCACTTCCACAGTGCGGCTTGCCTCCACACGATGGTCGCGTCCGGCGAGGAATACCGGAAAGCTGAGCCGCATGGGCGAGGCCAGCGGGGTAGGAGAAAGCACGGCACGCGATTCTTCCCGGCGCAAAACTATGCGGCCGCCGCCAAAATCCTGCGGGAACTCGACCGGCTGCGGCGCGTTGGAGCAGAGGTGCAGAGACAGCAGATCGCAAAATTGCAGCATGGCAACCAACCGCTCCAGTACCTCAGGGCCGACGCTACGCTGGCTCAGCAGACGCTGTTCGCGTGCCTGCTCATCGGAAAGAAATTGCCGTACCTTGGAACACTCGGCCGGTTGCGCTTCGAACTTTGCCAAACCAAATCGGCCAAGCGACTGGAAATGCCTGGAGACAACAAGACCCGCCAGTGCGCTGACCAGCTCGGCCTTGCCGATGGAGCGCCCCCAGGCGCGAAGAAACTGGTCTGGAGGGATTGCAATGAAGGGGACAGCGTGCCCATCCTGAAAGGTCTGCGGAGACGGTTCGGGGGCCGATCCGTCGAAAACTTCCCATCCCTCATCGTGCAGGCCAATCGCCTCGACCACATCGGCAGTCAACTCAGGAAAACGCCGGCGGTCAAAGCCCGCAGCGATCATGCCGGAAAGATGCGCATGGTCGGGCTGGGTGACGAACCAGCAGGGCAGCAAATCATTCTTCTGCACCGAGGCAATCGCATCGAAGGCGGACATCTTTTGCCCGCAAGCTGGCCCGTAGCCTTGATTCTCGTTGCGGAGAATCATGTCACCTCCCGGACTTCAGGGTTTTCATCGGCGGGCGCGAGCTCGCTTCGGGGCCGCTGCCGCCTTCGTCGGGCCCGAACTGCTTGGGGGTTTGCGCACGCCATTGATCAAGTCACGAAGCACTGCGGCGTTGTTGTGCTGTTCGTCGCGCGAAGCGTACACCAGGGTTACGGTCCGGTTGTCCGTAACCAGTCCGTAGAGCTTGTTCAGATCGGCAACCGCTTCTGGAGCCCGAAGCTCTTTCATGTAATCGGAGCGGAACTTCGACCACAACGCCGGGTGCGCGTGGAACCATTTGCGAAGCTCATTGCTCGGCGCCAGTTCTTTCAGCCATTCGGTTACGGCGGCTGTCTGCTTTCCCACTCCGCGCGGCCAAAGCCGATCCACCAGCACGCGAACGCCGTCACCGGGCGCAGGCTTTTGGTAGGCGCGCTTGATCTCCACGCTCATCGTCTATGATGTTACTCCGGTGGACTTGCTTTGAACAGAATTCGCCCGGTCACCGATAGCCACTGGCCGACGGGCCAAGACCCCGACCGGGATGGTTCCAGGAGACGGAAATTCGTGTCATGGAAATCGCTCTGTCCGGCGCTGGCGCTGCTGCTGATCCTTGGATGTCAAACCCTTGGCTGCCAAATGGAACGGCGAAAGTCGGATGCCGAACTGGGACTGAGTCCACAGCAGGCCCGCGGACGCTACCTCTATGACCAGAACTGCATCCGCTGCCACGAGCCTTACACCCGTTGGGGCACGCATGGACCCAGCCTCAAGAATCTCTGCAAAAAGCCCTACTTACCCAGCGGAATGCCGGTCAACGACGAGCGGTTGCAAGATGTAGTCCTGCTGGGAAAAGCTAAAATGCCGTCCTTCCGCAAAACCTTCACCGATCAACAAGTCGAGGATTTGCTCGCCTATCTGAAAACGCTTTAGGAGGCTGCGGAAGAACTACTCTCTGAGGGCGTCACGCGGGTTCGCGAAAGCGTTACAGTATCTCTGGTACTGCACTAGCCCGGATCGCTCACGCCACTTGAAACTTAACGCTTGAAACTTGAAACTTGAAACTTGAAACTAGCTTCTATGCCTTTCCGCAGGTTTCCCAAGAAGAAGACCGCCGTCAGCGAAGACCTGTTCCCGTCCGCCAACGAATCGGCCTCATCCGCCGACAGCATCGTTGCCTACATCGATGGCGGTTCGCGAGGCAATCCCGGACCGGCCGGCTACGGCGTGGCCATCAACGATGCCGCCGGACGCCGGATTGCCGAACTGAGCGACTACCTGGGCGTGCAGACCAATAACTTCGCCGAGTACTCCGGTTTGCTGGCGGCCCTCGAATACGCCGTCAAGCACGGGCACAAGGCGCTGAAAGTCGTCAGCGACTCGGAGTTGCTGGTCAAGCAGACGCGCGGCGAATACAAAGTGCGCAACGAAACCCTTCAGCAGATGGCGCACGAGGCCCGAGAACTGATCCGAAGGCTCGAATCGTTTCAGATACGGCACGTGCTGCGCGAGCAGAACCGAGAGGCCGACGGCCTGGCAAACCGGGCGATGGACTCCCGAACCGGGCACACAACACAAGCGCCCCTAACTACGGCGCAGCCCGCTGCCGATCCGCTGCGCGAGGTGAATGGGTTGGTCGTGAACGGCAGGGTCGAGTTCCGCGACGGCTCATTGCCTGAGGGCACCGTGGTGAAGATCAGGCCAGTGGGAAAGCGGTGAATCCAAGACAGGGTGCCCCATCCTAGCCGCTTTTGCTAGGGAGGGTTTTTTGTTTGCAAGGTAATGTTCAGTTGTGCGGGGAAGAGTCAACTACCCCACCCTAGCGTCGAACCGCACGACGCTAGAATGGGGCACCCGGTTTCTTTCCGAATACACCTATCGCGGACGCATCCTATTTCGCCGTCAGTTCGCGCTTCACGGTTTCGCTGACCAGTTTGCCGTCGACGCGTGCGCCGGCAAAGCGCGCCATCACGCTCTTCATCACCGCGCCCATCTCCTTCATGGTAGGGGAGCCCATTTCGGAGATCACGGCCTTGACCGCCGCCGTCACCTCGGCCTCGCCCACTGCCTTGGGGAGATAGCCCTCGATGATCTCAATCTCCTGCTGTTCCTTTTTCGCGAGTTCAAGCCGGCCACCCTTGGTGAACTGCTCGATCGAGTCCTTGCGCTGATTGATCAGCATCGACAAAACTTTTATTTCTTCGTTCTCGTCGAGTTTGGAGCGTTTGTCGATTTCCTTGTTTTTGAGCGCGGCCTTGACCATGCGTAGCGTAGATAGCCGCAACTCCTGCTTGGAGCGCATGGCGTCGACCATTTCCTTCTGAACACGTTCGCTGATGCTCATGCCGCTGATTATAGGCCGGAATCCGGAAGGTATGTCCCTGAAATCTCCGAGGTGTCATCCTGAGCAGAGCGAAGGATCTGCTGTTTGCCGCGCCCTGAAAGCAAAGCAGATCCTTCGGACGCGCAAAATCGGCGCGACCTCAGGATGACACCTCGAAGAATAGTTTTTCAGCGCCCCTAGCTGGGCAGTTGCCGTTGCAGGTCGAGCAGCGCTTCGTCGGGCAACTGCTCTTTGGATTCTTCGACCAGCTTGGGATCGTGGACGAACAGGTTGCGCGCCTCGTGCAACAAGGCGGCAAACGCCTCCTGATAGAGCTTGCCCTTTTCGCTGCGGCGTTCAAGCGAGCGTCCGCTTTGGGCGTCGTAGATGCGCAGGCTGCACCCGCTCTTGGAGTTGGTCGCCGCCAGGAAGCGGCCCTGGCCCTCCTGTTCGACGTAAAACCAGGCATGCTTCACGGGCGCTGCTTTGCCATCGACAACGGGTGCTGCTTCCGGCGTGTGCGTGGGATCGTAGTAGAGAATGCGGCTGCAAGAATCGCAGTAGACGGTGCCGGTTTCCATGCGCACTTCGTTGAAAACCTGCGGACGCAGCAGCACCTGGCATGCGGTGCAGTGCTGCGCGAGCGCCTCTGCCAAGGCCGTGCCGCGCGCGCGCGTCAGGCGGTCGTAGCGCTCCAGCAGATCGGGGTCTACGCCTGAGCGGAGCTTCTTCTGGTGCGCGGTGTGCCCGCCGAGCTGAGCTTCCGCTTCGGCAATCTTGGCGCGAGCATGCGCTTTTTCCTTTTCGATCGCGGCCGATTCCTCTTTCAGATCCTGCTGCGCCTTCTTCAAATCCTGTTGACGGGTGTCGGCGTCAAGCATTGTCTCGAGGATTTTATCTTCCAGCTCGCGGATTTCCTCTTCGGCGAAGGAGATCTCGTTCATCAGAGCGCGGTACTGGTCGTTGGTCTTGACCGCCAGGGATTGCTCGCGGAACTTCGAAATGCGTTCGTTGTGACCCTTGATGTCGGATTCGTGTTTGCGCCGCGCCACCTCATCGGCCTTGATTGCCGCCTGTGCTTTGGCAACGCGCTGATTGGCGTCCGCCAGCTTGGCTTCTATTGCCTGCACATGCTTAGGCAGTTCTGCGATTTCGGCGCGCAGCTTCGAGATTACTTTCTCAACCTGCTGCAACTCGACAAGCTGTGTGAGGTCAGGATTCATCGGGGAGACTAGATGGAATTTTAGCACGTGTCGTGCCAGGCCGGACAAATGTGAAATCTACGTGATTTGCCGTATTGAGCGAGGAGCCCGCAGCAGGTAACCTGCTGGGAATGATTCTCGAGGTTGCCAAGCTCGTTTTCGGTCTGCTGGTAGCGCTGTTCCACCAGCCGCTCGCCGACTTCATTACGGAGCAGGACCGGACGCTGGTCGCCGCGGCCCGCAGCCGTGGTCTGTTCTTGCCAGCCGTGCCCTCCCCCAAGGTTTGCCGCAATCTTTATTTCTCCGTTGGTATCTTCGTCGCTCTCTACGAGTTGCTGCGCATCTGGACCTTAATGCGGTAAGCGCGGCACCCAAGCGGTTTGCAAACTGCTGGGCTAAACTATACAGTTCCGCGTTCTGCTCTCTCCGGGGCAATTCCGGGGGTAGCATCCCACACTCGCAGGAGCTGCCGCTTGATGCGCTTGCTTTTCGGAGTCGTTGCCGTTCTTCTCTCGCTTGCGACCGCAAGCTTTCCTCAGCGAGCGTCCTCCGCGCTCCCGGACGGGAAGAAGCAGCTCACCATTGAGGACATCTTTCGCGAGCCAGCCGCCAACGCCGGCGCTCCGCAATTCGTGGAGTGGAGTCCCGATGGCCGGCATCTCTCTTTTGTGCGCGCGAATTCGACCGATGGCCGGGACGAACTCTATTCCCTGGACCCGGCAACCGGCCAAGGCCGCGTGCTGATTGGCGCAGGCCCGCTGGCCAGTCTGTTGGCGCCGAAGGCCAAGCTGGGCGAGCGCGAGCGTGAGAATCGCGACCGTTATGGTGTCGCCGCTTACCACTGGGCGCCGGATTCGAAGGGACTGCTCTTCGACGCTTCGGGCCAACTGTGGTTCCATGACCTGCAAACCGGGAAATCGACCGAGTTGACCGGCTCCGCTTTGCCCTGCTCCCCCGCGCCCAACTACGGCGCGTGTCGGGAACCCATGGCGAGCGACCCCAAGTTTTCCCCGGACAGCCGCTATATCAGCTTCATACGCGATCACGCTCTCTTCGTTCGCCCAGATTCGCCGCCGGACCACTCCCCTGCCCCAACAAGCGCAACCGCCGAGCGAAGGCTGACAACCTCGAGCGCTTCCGTCTGGAGCGGAGAGGCCGACTGGGTCTATCAGGAAGAGCTGGATGTGCGCAGCAACTACTTCTGGGCGCCGGACTCCAAACACATTGCCTATCTCCAGATGGATGAGAGCGCCGTGCCCGAGTATCCGCTTGTCGATTGGCTTTCCCGCGATGCGGCGATCGATCGTCAGAGATATCCCAAGGCGGGCGAGGCGAACCCCAGCGTGCGCATCGGCGTGGTCGATCTCTACGGCCACTCGAAATGGTTGAGCATTACCAGCGAGGTGGAGACGGATCTCTACATCCCGCGCTTCGGTTGGCTAAGCCCGAAGGTTGTGTGGGCGCTGGTGCTCAACCGCGCGCAGAACCGGGAGAGCTTGTACTTCATCGACATCGAGAGCGGCAAGAGCCGTCTCATATTGAATGAAACCGACGACCTGTACATCCCGGTCAACGACCTGTTGCGCTTCTTCGAGCGGGGCAGCAGGTTTCTGTGGCCGAGCTGGCGCGATGGGCACATGCATCTTTACCTTTACGAATATGATGGCGAGAATCCGCTCTCGACCTCTGCGCGGCTGGTGCGACAGGTCACGCGCGGCGATTGGGAGGTGCTCGACCTCTGCGCTCTGGATGAAAAGTCCGGCACGGTTTATTTCACCGCGAATAAAGACGATTGGCGCCAGTCCAACCTTTACCGCGCAAGTCTCGATGGCACAGGGCTGCGCCGCCTCACGCCGGATAGCGGAGTACACAAGCCCCGGATGCCGCGCAACGCGCAGTACTTCTTCGACAGCTTTTCGGCGCTCACCATGCCTCCACGCATGCAACTGTGCGACGCGAACCCGGCCGCCGGGATCCCCAAGTGCAGCGACATCTGGCAATCCAAGGGGCTGGACGAAACCGACGCGCTCACCCCGCAGTTTGTCGACTTCAAGGCGAAGGATGGAAGTCTGCTGCATGGCGTAGTGCTGCTGCCGAAATCCGGCCCCATGGCCGCCAACGGCAAGTTCCCGCTCATCCTGAACACCTATGGCGGTCCGCACGAGCAACTGGTGCGCGACGCGTGGCGCACGGTCAGCCCGCTGGATCAGGTCATGGCGCAACGCGGCTTCGCCATACTCAAGGTCGACAATCGCGGCACCGGAAACCGCGGTAAGAAGTTCGCCGCCGCCGGCCGCGGAAGCCTCGGACGCGTGGAGTTGCAGGATCAACTCGCGGCGCTCGATCAAGTGCTGGCAAAGTATCCGCAACTGGACCGCAACCGACTAGGATGCTGGGGCTGGAGCTTCGGCGGAACCCTGGCGGCCTATGCGCTCACCCGCTCCACGAGGTTCAAGGCAGCGGTCGCCGTTGCTCCCGTCACCGACTGGCGCCTCTATGACTCCATCTACACTGAGCGCTACCTGGGCACGCCCCAGCAAAATCCGGAGGGATACAGAACCAGCTCGATCCTGGAGTCGGCACACGAGTTGAACGGCCGTTTGCTGATCGCGCATGGTACAGGCGATGACAATGTCCACGTGCAGAACTCTTTTCAACTGGTCGATGCCTTGATCTCCGCCGGCAAACAGTTCGATTTGCAACTCTATCCGGGTAAGGCACACGCGATTGGAGGTTTGGCGGCGCGTTCTGACCTCTACCATCGCATCGTGGAGCACTTCGAGCGCTGGCTGGCGCCGTAGTACTCGCGACAACTGTTCGGGCCCCGCCCGGCAGGTTAAGATTGTTCCTGAATATGCCTCTCGCTCTCAAACTGGTGAATCTGGAACAGGATCACCCGACGGTGGACATCGGTCTGCTGCGGCTGGATCACGCCTTGGCTTCCGCCAGACAGGAGCGGATTGCCGTGCTGAAGCTGATTCACGGATACGGATCGAGCGGGGTCGGCGGGCAACTGCGCACAGAGGTTTGGAAGGTGCTCGATCGCTACAAGCGCGCCGGAACCATCCGCGAGTTTATTCCGGGGGAGCAGTTCCGCGTCTCTGACGAGTCCGCATGGGCGCTGCTCAAGCGCTTTCCCGAGCTGAAACAGGATCGCGATTGGGGCCGCGGAAACCGGGGGATCACCCTCGTCGTCCTTTAGGGCTGTTCGCGGCAGATGTATCCCAACAGAAACTCAGGCTGTCAGGGCCGGACTCCCATGGCTTGCATGGCCTCCCCCACGATATAAATTGAGCCGGTGATAACCAGCAGTGCCCGTGGACCAAACGGTTGCGCCTCGACCAGCGCCCGCCGCAGAGCCTCCGCCACGTTCGGGGCCTCCAGCAGCGGAGTGCCGCAGTCACCGACCGCCTCTGCCAGCTCCGCGGTGGTGGCGGCGCGTGGATTGCCGCCCGCCCTGGTCAGCACCACTTTTTCCGCCAGCGGAAACAGAATGCGCCCGACCTCACGGATGGCCTTATCCCGCATGGAGCCGTAAATCATAATCAGTTTGCGTTCCCTCGCGCCCTCGGCGGCAAAGTGCTCCGAAAGTCCCGCCCTCAGCGCCCACGCCCCAGCCGGATTATGCGCCACATCGATCACCATTTCAGGCCGCGAACCATCGGCTACCGGGGGCACAATCTGGAAACGTCCCGGCCAGCGCGTGAGGCGAATGCCCTCCGCGATCTGCCGTGGAGAAATCGCCCAACCCTGCTTAACCAACTCCTCCGCGGCGGAAATTGCCAGCGCCAGGTTGCGCAACTGGTGCCGCCCAATCAAGGGCGTTTCAATCTCCACTTCCTCACCCATGATGCACAGGGCAAAACTGGTATGAGTTCCCTCGTGGTGCACCAATTCGCCGGAGCGTGGTGAGATCGCAGCCACATAACGCGCCGCGTTCACTGCGATCACACCGGTTTCTTCCATGGCCCTACCGAGTGTCTCGTTGGCCTCGGGATGTTGTGGCAGCGTCACCAGCGGACGGCCCCGACGCATGATTCCGGCTTTTTCCCCGGCGATTTCGCGAATGGTGTTGCCGAGAAACTTCTGGTGGTCCAGATCAATATCGGTGATGACGCACACCAGCGGTTCCAGGATGTTGGTGGCATCGAGTCTGCCGCCCATGCCGACCTCCGCCACCGCGATATCGACACGCTGCCGCGCGAAGTGCCTGAAGGCTAGGGCCGTCATGGTCTCAAAAAAACTCGGATGCCAGGGCAGCCTCCCTTTACCGACCAGCTCCGTCGCCGCCGCATGTACGCATTCGTAGCCGGCGACGAAGTCGGCGTCGCTGATGGTGTTGCCATCGATCTGAATTCGCTCGTTGATGCGCACCAGGTGCGGAGAGGTGTAAAGTCCTGTCCGGTATCCCGCGCTCCGCAGGATGGAGGCCAGCGTCGCGGCCGTCGAACCCTTGCCATTGGTGCCCGCAATCAGCACCGATGGGAATTTGGTTTGGGGCGAACCCAGGGCCTCCGACAGCACCCGCATGTGCCTCAGGTCGAACTTGTACGACGCGGTTTGGTGCAGCTCGTGGCCGAGTTGGTAGAGCTCTGCGACGGCAGTCTGATAGGCAAGCATTCCTCTTTTCAGTATAGAACTGGTTGCACAATTATTGCTTCGAAGGGGGCGTGGGTTTAACGCGATAGTTTCTTGAAGTGTCATCCTGAGCAAAGCGAAGGATCTGCTTTTTTGCGCCTCAAATGGCCTCTTTTAGGGTGTCATTCTGAGAGAGCGTAGCGAGCGAAGAATCCTAGCACGGCGCGGGACTGAGATGTAGCTGGAGTATCTATCAAAACCTAGAGCCGCTCTGGGTGAGAAAGTTTCCTGGGATGTTTCGCTACGCTCAACATGACAGTCCCGAGGAATTATCCAGTTTGCAACGGATTTTCGCGACAGCCCTCTATGCGCTCTTCATCGGCGCCATCCAGTCGAGTGCGCGGGCAATGTAGTCCTTCATGTCGCGCCGATGCACCACGGCGTCGAGCATGCCATGCTCCAGCAGGAACTCGGCTCTCTGGAATCCCTCGGGAAGCTTTTGCCTTATGGTCTGCTCGATCACGCGCGGACCGGCGAAACCGATCAGAGCGCCCGGCTCCGCGATGTTCAGGTCGCCGAGCATGGCGAACGAGGCGGTCACACCACCGGTAGTGGGATCGGTCAGCACCGAAATAAAGGGAATCTTCGCGTCGTCGAGCTTGGCCAGGGCCGATGAAACCTTGGCCATCGTCATCAGGCTCGCTACACCCTCCATCATGCGCGCGCCGCCGGAGGCGGAGACGATGATGACCGGCTTGCGCTCCGCTAGTCCGGTTTCGACCGCGCGGGTGAGCGCCTCGCCGACGACCGCGCCCATGCTGCCGCCGATAAACGTGTAAACCATGACGCTGATGACGACCGGGTGGCCCTTGAGCAACCCGCGCGCGTTGATGACCGCGTCCTTCAGCCCCGTATCTTTCTGCGCCTGCTTCAGGCGTGCCGCGTAGGGCTTCAGGTCGGTGAACTTCAGCGGGTCGGTCGAGATCAGATTGGTGCTGAACTCCTCGTACTTGCCGTCATCGAACAACTGTGCCAGACGCAACTTGGCGTCGATGCGGAAATGCTTATCGCACTTCGGACAGACGTGGAAGTTCGCCTCCAGATCTTTTTTCCAGATAATCTGACGGCACCCCTCGCACTTCACCCACAGCCCTTCGGTCTTGACTGTCTTTATGCCCGATGTCTCCAACGGTTGTGTAGACTGCTGCCGCCTAAACCAGCTCATAGGAAAGTTCCCGGTTCTTTGTTAGTGGTGTTGTTAGTTTGATTCGTTTGGCAGAGCCGGTCAACCGGCTTCTCTGCCCCACAACGCGCAACTATAAGGCATGCAGGGACCCTTGGCGCGTTTTTCAGCAGACTGCTAGGCGCTCTTGATCGGCGCCATCCAATCGAGTGCGCGAGCAATGTAGTCCTTCATCTCACGCCGAGGCACAACGGCGTCGACCATGCCATGTTCCAGCAGGAACTCGGCTCGCTGGAATCCCTCGGGGAGCTTTTGCCGTATGGTCTGCTCGATCACGCGCGGACCGGCGAAACCGATCAGAGCGCCCGGCTCCGCGATGTTCAGGTCGCCGAGCATGGCGAACGAGGCGGTCGTTCCGCCGGTGGTTGGGTCGGTCAGCACCGAAATGTAAGGAATCTTCGCATCGTCGAGCTTGGCCAGGGCGGATGAAATCTTGGCGAGGGTCATCAGGCTTACTACGCCCTCCATCATGCGCGCACCGCCGGAAGCGGAGACGATGATGACTGGCTTGCGCTCCTCCAGTCCGGCTTCGATCGCGCGGGTGAGCGCCTCGCCTACGACCGCGCCCATGCTGCCGCCAATAAACGCGTAAGCCATGGCGCTAACGATCACCGGGCGGCCCTTGAGCAACCCGCGCGCGTTGATGACTGCATCGTTCAGCCCGGTGTCTTTCTGCGCCTGCTTCAGGCGTGCCGCGTAGGGCTTCAGGTCGGTGAACTTCAGCGGGTCGGTCGAAACCAGATTGGTGCTGAACTCCTCGTACTTGCCGTCATCGAACAACTGCGCCAAACGCGCTTTGACGTCGATGCGGAAATGCCGATTGCACTTCGGGCAGACGTTAAGATTCTCCTCCAGATCGGTCTTCCAGGTGATCTGGTGACATCCCTCGCACTTCACCCACAGCCCTTCGGTCTTGGCTGTCTTCTTAGCCGACGTCTCCAACGGTTGTGTAGTCTGCCGCTTAAACCAGCTCATAGAGGAAAATTTCCGGTTCTTCGTTGTTGGTTGACCATTCGCGAAACCGCTCTAATACTCGATTCCCCGTTGCGCCATAACGCCTTTCTGGTAGGCGTGCTTCACCTCGCGCATCTCGGTCACCGTATCCGCCAGATCAACAATTGTCGGATGTGCATTGCGGCCCGTCAAGATGACGTGCACCATCTCCGGTTTGCGCTTCAGCACCTCCACTACTTTTGCGGGATCAAGCATCTTGTAGCCGATGGCGTAATTAATCTCGTCGAGGATTATCAAGTCCCACTCGCCCGAAAGAATCGCCTTCTCAGCTTCCTGCCAGGCCTCCTCGACCATGCGAATGTCTTCCGGATCGGTCTCCGCGCCGCCCACCTTCACAAAGCCGCGGCCCATTTGCTTCATCACGAAGCGGTCGCCGAAGGCTTCCGCGGCATCCAGTTCGCCGTAGTGCCACGACCCTTTCAGGAACTGAAGCATCAGCACGCGCATGCCGTTGCCGAGGGCGCGCAACGCCGTGCCCATGGCTGCCGTGGTTTTGCCCTTGCCCGGGCCTGTGTTCACGATGATCAATCCGCGTCGAACGTCGTTCATTCGGCTCCCACCGTTGTTGGTTTCATCCCACACAGCAGCGCAGCAAGCGCCGGGGTGGCATTCAGAATTGTAGACCAGATTCGCGGGCCGTGAGCAGCACCTCAGTGCCCGCAGTGATACGGATGTTTGTTTAGAATCGTGAACGCCCGATACAACTGCTCAGCCAGAACCAGACGCGCCAGCTCATGCGGCAAAGTGATGGGGCCAAAGGAGAGCTTGAAGTCGGCAGCCGTCAGTGCCGTATGACTCCAGCCGTCGGCGGGACCAATGGCGAAGACCAGTTCCTGCGTGCCGCCGTCCTGGTAATCGCCGACAAGTTCGGCAATCCGCTCGCTCGCGAGTTGCTTGCCCTGCCTGTCCAACAGCACCAGCACGGGCGGTACCCGCGAGCTTTTGCCCAGGGTTTTCAGCATTGCTTCTTCAGAGGCGAACTCGCTGGCTTCGGCTGCGATGTATCCGCGCAGGCGCCGCACGTACTCATTCGTCAGCGCCTCAATGGATGGGTCTTTGGTCTTGCCTATCCATCCAATTCGCAGCTTCACCTGGCGCGCGGCCGTCGCGGCGCCGCTTTTTTGGCGGCCGTCTTGGTGCCGGCACGCTTGGCCGCCGGGCGCTTGGCAGCCGTCTTCTTTGCCGCAACCTTCTTCTTCGCCTTCTTCGCCGGAGCCTTGGCCGGTGTGCGGGCCTTCAGCTGGCTTTCGTCAACCGGCTTAGCCGATTTCCAAAGCCGCTCCAGATCGTAAAAGCCCCGCGACTTTCGCGAGAAGATGTGGACGACGAAGTCGACGTAGTCGAGCAATATCCACTCCGCCTGGTCGAAACCCTCGCGATGGTTTGGCTCGAGCCCTTCTTGCGAGAGACTCTGGTCCACCTCCTCGGCAATGGCCTGCACCTGCCGCGGATTACTGCCGCTGCAGATCATGAAATAGTCGGTGAAGGCGCTGGATTCCTTGCCAAGTTCGAGTACGTTGATGTCTTCGGCCTTTTTGCTTTTGGCGGCCAGGAGTGCGATCAAAACCTGTTGCTTGATGTCGTGTTTGTTCATTGTTTCGGTTCTGGTATCTCTACAACGCCCGTGCTCCGGAGTCAACCTCAATCGTCAGTTGACGGCCGAGCGCACAGGTACTCTGGCGCTAATCGCACCCTTAGCTAATGCCGGGTCTTCATCGCCGCCGGCGGCGAGTGCAGGCTCCCAGCCGGCGCAGTCTCCGGCGCATGGTGCGCGTGCGACGCGCGGGGCGGTGGCAGCTCCGGATTGCCAAGCTCCGGTCGTTGACCACGGTATAAGTGCATCTTGCGAATGTAATCGGCAACCGGTTCGGAGACCAGTCGAGCCAGGCTGCGGCTGCCGCGCACGGCGTTTCGCACCTGGGTCGACGACTCAGGTTTATAGATTCCCCCCAGAAAGTGGATGACCGCGCCGGAAAGCACCAGCGGGCCGGAGACCTCACGCTGCTGGAAGATCTTCGTGATATCTTGCTTCGGCCTGATCTCCTCCGGCAGAGCCATCGCCGCCTCGGCAAGCGAGAAGCCGGGCCGGCTGGCGACAATGAACTCGCACTCGCGCAGCAAAGCCACCGGATCGTGCCACTTCGCAATATCCTGAAAGGCATCGATCCCGATCAGAAAAAAAAGCTTGTCTCGTTTGCCCAGTCTTTGGCGGAAACGACGCACCGTATCGACCGAGTAGCTGGCAAGTTTGCCCTCTGCCTGCACGATCTCCGGCGCTTCCAGCAGCGAGGGCAGCAAAGTCTTCTCTCCAGCGAGCGCCAAGGCCAGCATGGCATAGCGATGATAGTAGGCGGTTGGGGGCTGCTTTTGCTTGTGCGGGGAAATATCGGCGGGCACAAAGTAAACCCGGCCAAGGTTGAACCGCTCTGCTGCGGCTCGCGCCACGGCAACATGCCCCAGATGCACCGGATCGAAGGTACCGCCGTAGAGTGCGATGTTCATGAGTGTTCGGGCAAATACCTCGTCGAGCTCCGGCCTACAGCATACTTCATTGGCCTATCAGAATACTTCAGATGTGGCTCGTCGGCCTAAGAATGCCCAATGGAGATTTCCAGAATGTGAAACAGGCTCAACGACCCTGAGTGAGATCGGAACGCTTTCGCCGCTTGGGAGCCGCACTTTTCGCCGCGCTCCGACTTGGCGTGGCTACGCGTTTCGACCGGGGTGCGACTGTCGCCGCGCTCTTTTCCTGACGCGATAAATCTTTCGACAGGCTCCGTGCCCGCCGCGTGGCCTTCGCCCTCGTCGGGACAGGCTCTGCAAGGTCCACCGCAAATTCGGCTTCCGGCGCGGAGTTCGCGCGGCGAACCTGCTCGACGCGGTTGGCCATCGCCCATTCCAGCGCATTGATGCCACTGCCGGTCACGGCGGAGATCTCATAAAAGGGTAGTTTTTTGCGCTTGGCGAAACGCTTCAGCTTGGCGAGTTTCTCGGCATTGGCGGCGTCGATCTTGGAGGCCACCACGATCATTGGCTTCCGTTCCAGACCCGCGCCAAAGTTCGCCAACTCGTCCATGATGACTTCGTAGTCTTTCACCGGGTCGGGCCGCCCGCTGCTGTCGGAGACGTCGATCAGGTGCACCAGCAACCGTGTGCGCTCCACGTGCCTCAGAAATTGAATTCCCAGACCCGCGCCGTGGCTGGCACCTTCAATGAGCCCGGGGATATCGGCCACCACGAAGCTGACCATATCCGGCTCCTCGCCCAGCGCCACCACGCCGAGATTCGGCTGGAGCGTGGTAAACGGATAGTCGGCGATCTTGGGCCGCGCCGCGGAAATCCGCGAAATCAAAGTCGATTTGCCGGCGTTGGGATACCCGACCAGGCCCACATCGGCGAGCAGCTTCAGCTCCAGTCGCAGCACCCGCTCTTCACCCGGACGGCCTGTCTCAAACTCACGCGGAGCCTGGTGCGTCGAAGTGGCGAAGCGCGCGTTGCCGCGACCTCCACGGCCTCCGCGGGCAATGACGATGCTTTCGCCCGGCACGGAAAAATCGTGCACCAGCGCGCCCGTCTCGTCGTCGTAAACGATGGTGCCGACCGGAACCTTCAGCACGATGCCTTTGCCTTCGGCTCCGGTTCTGTCCGAGCCCTCGCCGTGCCGCCCGCGCTGCGCCTTGTACTCCGGGTTGAAGCGGAAATGTGCCGACCGGAACCTTCAGCACGATGCCTTTGCCTTCGGCTCCGGTTCTGTCCGAGCCCTCGCCGTGCCGTCCGCGCTGCGCCTTGTACTCCGGGTTGAAGCGGAAGTGCACCAGCGTGTTGTGCTTCTCGCTGGCTTCCATCAGGACATCGCCGCCACGCCCGCCATCACCGCCCGAAGGACCGCCGCGCGGCACAAACTTTTCGCGGCGAAAAGCCAGGCAGCCGTTGCCTCCTCCACCGGAGGCCACTCGTATTCGGGCTTCATCTACGAACATTGCGATCTTTTCCCTCTCGCTTTACGCAACCCACTCCGGCCCCGCGAACCTCGTGCCGAGGAAAGAAAAAAGCCTCGAATGACGAGGCTTCAGTGCACCGAAAAGCCAAACTCGCTTGGCGTTAGCCGGTACATCCGTTCTGCAACTGCGCGAATGAGCGATGCCGCCTAAGCGAGCGCCGAGACCTGCGATCGACTGGATAGAACGGCTTACGCGGTCCCTGCCTCGACGGCTTCCACCGCCACGAACTTGCCCAGGCGGCCGCGATCGGCGAACTTCACTCGCCCGTCCATCTTGGCAAACAGCGTATCGTCTTTGCCCCGGCCGACGTTGAGTCCCGGTTTGATGCGCGTGCCGCGCTGCCGAACGATGATGGTGCCGCCACTGACGACCTGCCCGCCGAAGGCTTTCACGCCAAGCCGTTGCGCGTTGGAGTCGCGTCCATTCCTTGAGCTTCCTAAACCTTTTTTATGTGCCATAACTCAACTCTCGTATGCGCCGGAACCCGCGCGACAACACCGATACACTTCGGCGAGGCCGCACGGCGGGCGCGTTACTAGCTGGATTTTGTTGCCGCCTTGGTGCGTCCGCTCTTCTTGGGAGCCTCGGCCTTCACCTTTTTCGCCGCTTTGGCCGGCAGTTCCGGGGCAGAGAACTTCTGCCCGTCGAAGCTGATTTCGGCAATGCGAACCTCGGTAAAGCCCTGTCGATGTCCGTTTAGCTTCTTGTATTGCTTCTTGCGTTTAAAGTGAAAGACCAGGATTTTGTCGGCGCGGCCCTCACCAATCACCTGACCGGTAACTTTGGCGGTTTCCGACTTGACGATCTTGCCTTCTTCGCCGCTTACGGCCAGCACTTCGAAGTCGATGCCATGCTCGCCGGCAACCGACTTCTCGATTTTCAAAACGTCTCCGGGCGAGACGCGATACTGTTTCCCCCCGGCGCGGATCACCGCGTACATAACAATACCTCCAGTATTCTTCCCACTCCGAGGCGAAAAACAGGCCTGCGAAGTTTCCTGAAATCCTCTATACGCTTGCACTTCCCGGAGAAGGGACCCACCTGCGGCCGGCGTCAAATTGCCGGCGGCTCCGAGCGCATCCACTCTTGAAGGGCCGAAACGGCCAGCTTCGGGTGCCCCAGACAGGGCTTGGCAGTACAGGCAAACCAAATAATTTTAGCGTGCAACAGCCGTCAGCGTCAAACCAAAGCTGCCAGACCCGTTCCACCAAAGGTAAATCCTCTGAAAGTCCGGCTTCAGGTCACCGTCCTGAAACCGCTCTGGCGCATCGGATTTCAACCGATTGTGGCTCACGCCCCGCGCCTGCCGTAACGCAGTTTCATCAACAGCAGTGGAAGCTGAAGCATAAGGGTCAACCCGTTGGCCAGGATCATCGGCCAGGAACGCAGGTAAACGCCATAAATAAACCACAACAACACACCCACACTGAAAGTGACCAACGTGCTGTAGGAAAGGCCATCGACGGATTTCGAGCGATAAGTGTGCAACACCTGCGGCAGGAAAGCCAGGGTGGTCAGCGCGCCGGCGGCAAAGCCTATAAAAGTGAACAGCATCAAGATTGTTCTCAGTGTCCGCGATTGCACACTTCGCCGGGCACAGCAAGGCAGTCGTCTGCCTTTCAGAAGCCGTATTTCGCGAAAAAGTACAGTGTCATGGCCCAGCCGGTGGCGATCACCGTATAGCGCACGTACTTGGGGTCCACCTGCTGGGCAAAGTATCCGCCAAAGTATCCACCCAGCGTGGCGCCGAACAGCATGATGCCTGCCTGCGCCCAGTAGATCATTCCGGCAGCGACGAAAGCAACCATCGCAATGGTGTTGCCGATGCCCACCAGCAGTGCCTTGTAGGCGTTCATAGTGTGGATGCTCTCGATGCCGATCAGCGCCAGCAGAGCCAGCGTCAGTATGCCTGCGCCTGCGCCAAAATAGCCTATGTAGACCGCAATGCACATGGCCAGGCCGAGCGTCCAGATCCAGCCCCACAGCGTACGCTTGCCGCCGTGGGCCGTGCGACCGCGCACCCAACGCGAAATCCGCGCGCTGACCATGAACAGTATTGTGGCGCCGCCCAGCAGGTAGGGAATCAGCCGCAGAAACATCTGCTGTGGTGTGTGCAGCAAAACCAGCGCGCCAAGCAGCGAGCCCAGAACACCGGTTCCTACGAGGGGGACGATCGTCTGCCACGGCTCCTTGGCGTATTCGCGGCGGTAGGCTCCGGCACTGGCGATCGCGCCCGGAATCAGCGCCAGCGTGTTGGTGGCATTGGCCTGGATGGGCGGAACCCCGGTCAGCAGCAGGGTTGGAAAGGTAACGAAGCTGCCGCCTCCGGCAACGGAATTAATGATTCCCGCCGCTATGGCGGCGACGAACAGGATGAGAGCATTATGAAAATTCAGCAGGCCCATTTCGCGTTTAGGGAGGTATGTACTGGAACATACAGCACGAACCCGTGACAACTCTATGCTACACGGGTTTCGAGGGGAAGGACGAGTTGAAGCAAGGTGCCTGAGAGCGGAATTTTAGCAATTCCATAGGCGTTACACCCCACATGTCACCGCCGGGCTCAAAGCCCGGCTCCTTTGCGGGGTACACCTTCCGCTAATCAGGTTTAGAGCAATTCCCTACAGCAGCTCGGTTCCGTCGTAGTCGAACTGAAAAAACCAGAAGGTAGCGAAGGGCTGATTTTCGTCCGGAGCATCGGGATTGTAGGCCACCGGAACCAGCCACTGCGGCGGGGGCAGGCGTTTCCATACACCCCGCGAACGCCCGCGATACTCTCTGCCATTGTCCGCCGCAAAGCTGTACTCGATGCAGGCGTCAAAGCCTTCGGAAGGGGCAAAACGCCGCAGCGTCTTTACCTCCGCCAGCGCCACACTGAAACCCGAAGCCAACCGCTGCTCCTGGTGGAAAACGGAGAGCAGATAGATGGCAAAGGTGCAGGCAAGCAGCACCACAACGGTCCTTTGCGCCATTGGCAGGAACAGCGAGGATAGCAGCATAAAGCCGATCGCGCCGCTCCGCGTGGCCACGGAGATTCCGCGCAGCCTTGGCCGCACCGTAAGGGCGCAGCGCATCATCGCAGCCTGATCGAGTTCGCTGAGAACCTGTGCGGTAGCCACTGAGCAACACCTGGGGGAGAGATGTGCCGGGAATGGCGGCCAAAACCAGTCCACCATTCCGTTTGACGTTAGATTTGAATCCAGCAGCTCAGGTTGTTTTTCGGCACGGATTTATGTCACCTTAGAGGAGTTCCTAAGGTGTCCAGATTTGGCGGCAATGACTCCGCACTATTTCCGTGAATGATTGATATTCCAGAAAGTATGATCCTCTCGTTCGACCGCCGCCAGAAGTCGATTCGCTAGAATAGATTCTTCCCGCATCTCGCAAGGCGTCTCACGAATGGCAAGATGACGATCCAGACATCAAGAAATGCTCTGATTACCCTTGGAGTGCTTTGGCTCTCCGGCGTGTGCCTGCGGCTCACCATCCTGGCCGTCCCGCCCCTGCTGCCGCTGATTCGCTCCGATCTGCATCTGTCGGCAACTGCGGTCGGTCTGCTGATAAGTCTGCCGGTGGCGTTGTTCTCGCTGGCCGCCCTCCCCGGCTCGCTGTTGATCGCCCGGCTGGGAACCCTACCGACGCTCGTGGGAGGACTGCTGACCGTGGCGCTCGGTGCCGCACTGCGCGGCGTGAGCCCGAACGCGACAACTCTGTTCGCCGCCACCGCAGTCATGGGCTGCGGCGTAGCGATCATTCAACCGTCGATGCCGGTCATCGTGCGCCAGTGGATGCCCGCTCGCGTCGGCTTTGGGACGGCGACCTATTCGAACGGACTTATGATGGGCCAGCTGCTTCCCACACTTGTCACCCTTCCACTGCTTCTGCCTTGGCTGCATGGCAACTGGCGGCTGTCTCTGGCAATCTGGTCGGTCCCGGTGGGCTTGACGGCGGTCATCGTCGCATTCCTGGCGCCGCGCCCAGCCGGCATGCCTGGACCATTGACCGCCGGGGACACCTCTTCGACCGCACGGGCAAAGTGGTGGCCGGATTGGAGAAACAGCCTGGTCTGGCGGCTGGGGATCATGTTTGGCAGCATCAATGCGGCTTACTTTGCTGCCAACGCATTTCTTCCCGTGTATCTGGTGGACGCCGCACGCCCCGACCTGGTGAGCAGGGCGGTGACAGCGCTGAATTTCGGGCAGATTCCCGGCTCGTTTCTGCTGCTGATCTTCGCCGGCAGGCTGGAACGGCGTGCGTGGCCCTATATCGTCGCTGGTTCGGTTGGACTCGTCAGCGTCCTCGGGCTGGTTTTCGCCGTCGGCAAGTGGACCGTCGTGTGGGCCGCACTGTTGAGCTTCTGCAGCGGTTCGGCGCTAATTCTGGGACTGAGCCTGCCGGCGCTGCTGTGTGCGCCGGAGGACGTTGGCCGCACCTCGGCGGCAATGTTCACCGTGAGCTATGGGGGAGCGGTGATTGTCGCTCTCGTCAGCGGAGCCCTATGGGATCTGGCGGGAAACCCTCGCTTGGCATTTGTTCCAATTGGACTGTGCTCCATCGTGCTGGCGGTATCGGCGATGGGGCTGCGTCGAAGGCGGGAACTTTTTTGATGCGGGAAATGCGCACCTGCGTGTGCCCCTCCGCTGTCTGGAGCATGGCCCGTAGTTCCGGCGATGGCGACGGGTTGGTTTGGTTAGTGGAAATGTGACGCCCCCAGTGCTGCCCGGCCTATTCTGCTCTCGCGGCCCATCGCATCGCAATCGCAACGCCGCATAAGTCTGATGCAGCGTTGGTTCCGCGTCGGACGCGTCAAACCGGCATAGGGGGAGCGGTCGCCCGCTCTCCCCTGCCACACCACCGTACGTGCGGGTCCGCATACGGCGGTTCGGTGGGTTGAGCTATCCCGCGAACAAACATGGTAGGCCCAGTGAGTCGAAGTAAGCGATGGGGAACGCCATGCTCAGGGCTGGGCTGTTTGCCAGACGCCACGGACCGCAAGCACTGAGGGCCGTTTGTGCTGCCAGCTCTCGACCCACTCCCCGAGCGAGCAGTTTGCCTGCACGCCGCTTTCTCCACTGCTTCCAGATCACGGATCGCAGCCTGCGCCTGATCCACTGATCCAGACTCTTCAGCACCGAAGGCGTCTCGCAGAAGCCGAAGTAGCTCTTCCAGCCACGCAAGTAGCTGGCCAGTTCTTTGGTCATCCGCTCCAGACTGATTCCTCGCGTCCGTTGCGTCAGCTTCCGTATCTTCCGCTTGCAACGCAGCAGAGCTTTCGGCGCGATACGCCGCTTCGGCTCTTTTGCATTGCTGATGCTGAAGCCCAGAAACTTTCGCTCCACTGGCCTCGCCACCGCACTTTTGGACTCGTTAACCTTGAGCTTGAGCCGTCTCGTGATGAAGCACGTCACGCTCCTCATCACGCGCCGCCCCGCTCCGCCGCTGCGAACGTAGATGTTGCAGTCGTCCGCGTAACGCACGAAGCGATGACCACGCCGCTCCAACTCCCGGTCTAACTCGTCCAGCACGAGGTTTGACAGCAGCGGGGATAACGGCCCGCCTTGCGGCGTTCCCTCATCCACCGGACTCACCAGCCCGTTCTCCATCACGCCCGCTTTCAGGAATGCTCCAATCAACCGCAGCATCCGCTTGTCGGCGATACGCAGTGCCACCGATTTCATCAGCCGGTCGTGATTCACCCGATCAAAGAACTTCTCCAGATCGAGGTCCACCACCCAGCGGCGGCCTCCGGCCACATACTGCTGTGCCTTCCTGACCGCCTGATGGGCGCTGCGTCCGGGCCGGAACCCGTGACTATGTTCGGAGAACGTCCCGTCCCATCTGCCTTGCAGAACCTGCATCACCGCCTGCTGGACAAACCGGTCTAGCACCGTCGGGATGCCAAGCTTACGTACCCCGCCATCCGGCTTGGGGATTTCCACCCGCCTTACTGGTTGCGGCTCGTAGTTTCCACTCAACAGTTGTTCACGGATTGCTAGCCAGTGCTGTTTCAGGTAGCCCGGTAATTCATCGACTTTCATGCTATCGATTCCCGGACTTCCCTTATTCGACTTCACTCGCTTCAAGGCCCGCAGGCAGTTCTCCCGCCCGCAGACCTCCTCCATCACTTGCTCTGGGATAGCCGGGCTTTCGCACTCGCGTTTCGCCGTGGACGATTCGGTCCCTTCCCGCCGAGTCTTCGGAGCTTCACTCCTCCCCTCGACAGCGAAGGCCAGCACCATCTGTAGCTGGTTCTTCTGCCGCTTGTCGCCCATCGAGTCCCGCGGACTACTCGCCGCTCCCTTTCCGTTCGGGCCTTCGCCATTCGCATGGCTACTATGCCCTCTGCTGACTCCTGCCGCGCGATCAAGGTGAATCACTTCACCTTCAGTCGTGATTCCACGACACGAAGCAGGTCTCCCGAGGTAAGCTCAACCGCCTTCAGTGCACAACCGCCGGATTTACCACCAGCAGACTTGATGGAAATGGGCTTCGCGATCCTTTGCCCGCTCGCCCGCTGCCGTAGGCCTCATCATCCGGTTCTTGTTCATCGGTTCGCACCTTTGCTCCACGCTTCTTTCAGACCCCATCTCACGACGACGCCCTTGCGCTTCGCTAACCCTTCACCTCCATCAGGCTGGGTAGAGGACTTTCACCTCCAAGCTGTCAAACATGCTCGGCACACAGAGGAAAGGCCACGCGCACGGCGTGGCCCCGGTCTGGCGACGGACTGCCGTCGTCTTATGCGGCTTTGGTAGTGACCTGGTGTGAGGTGGAAAGGGCAAGATCGTAGGTCTCGATCTCGGGATCGGTCTCGCACAAACTGCGAACCATCTCGACTATTTGGGGGAATTGTTCGCTTTGGTAGCGCTCGGCGTCCTGACGGGTGTTCCAGAAACTTATCGCCAGCACGCGGTCCGAATCGGATCGCGAAATCAGTACGACCTCGTCCTTGAAGCCTTGCAGCTTCTTCATGGTGGGCAGCACTTTTCCTTCAATCGTCTGGCATAGATCTTTCGCTTTGCCCGGTTTGCAGGCGCAGTCAACGATGCGAGTAAACATCAGCAGCTCCTTATGGTTTTGGTGTTGGCAAAGAGGGGTTACTACGTCAAGCAACGAGCGTGCAGGCTAGCGCGAAAGCAGAGCTGACTCAAGCCGAAACCAGAGCGGCGGCGGCTATTTTCAGCGGAGTGAATCGCCCGCGTGAACCAGGGCGGCAACCCTCCGAGAGCACATGGATTGACCGGGAATAGCGGGCGTGTCCCACGTTCGCCCGTCGGGACCCCAGCGAGCAGCGCTCGCCAGGGTGATTGGGGCTAACGTGGGGGCCTGTCCCACCTTCGAGCCAATTGGGAAGTTCGTTCATTCACCTGATTTGTTTTCGTGCGTGTATTTCCCGGTGGTCATTCATTTTGGTGATGTGGACTTCGAAGTTCATCTTCGGAAGCAGCGAGGTAAGGGTGAATACCTTGTAGCCGTCGCCCGTGATTTCTGCCCGTCGGAACACCCCGGCAGTGGTTTCAGCCACTTCCTTCTCGCCGTCGAGTTCGTCGATAAACTGCTGTGCGCTATTTGCGCTCACCATCGGGTGCGAGACTTTGCCGACGCCGGTGGTAACCGCCTCGGCAGCGTAGGAGCGAACCAGTTTGGGCCAGTATTTTTCGAGCAGCTCGGTGCTGCCGAAGATGTCAGCCCACATGACTTCACCATTGACGGCTACGACGACGCCGACGGCTTTCTTTTGCTTCAGGCGGCGCAGCACCGCTTCGTAATCGTGTGTGATGGGAGCTGCCACGCGGTCCACCGTCTCCTGCACGGCATCGTCCGCCATGACCTTGGCGTAAGAGGTCGTGCCGGCCGACGCAGGAGCCATTGGGACGCTGGCGCTCATACGGCCGGCTTTTTCGCGGACCTGATCCCACACCATTGCCTGGTTCTTGGCGGCCATCGCCGGACGCCGGACACTGGGCTGCGCCATCTGCGACTTCATCGAACCGAAGTTGTTGCTGCTGCCAACCCAGCGGCCCGGTTCAACGCAGAAGACACTGAGGTCTACCGCGTCCGGACCGGATGGTACGATCCGGTCTGCCCCGATGACTCGATCTTGTTTCCCGCCGGTAACAATCTCTCCGGCAAGCAGAAGCAATGGGCGGCCTGATTTGTTGTAAAGCGCGAGCCGGTTGACTTCCGCGCCACCGCGCACGGGCCGTGCCGATCCCGGACGGACCATGCCTGCCACTTGCCCTTGCTCGGTCACCACGACCGTTCCGGCGCGAACGCCTTCATCGAGGGTGATGAATCGCGCGGTCTCATGGTTGATCTCCGCCGTCACTGGAAAGATCGTCAGATTGCCGCTCGTGATCGGCTCCAACACGCTATAGCCGGCGGCTCCCGGTGGATATGAGCGCTGCCCCTGTCCATCCTTGCGCTGTCCCGCAGCTTGCAGGCAGGTCATTGAAATCAACAACAGAATCGCGACCAGCCCGGGTTTGTGGAAGCTATATCTCAGAAAAGAACCGGGCGTTAGAGTCCGGCGATGATGTTTCGAAATGAACCAGCTCTGGAATTGTTCAAGTACCGTGCGCATGGCCATGGGTGGCCTCCTTTTTTGGCTTCATCCTAAGAACGTGCACACTTTGTTTTCTTGCGCGGAATCTTCCAGAGAATTTTGATAGCATCCGTACTCATGTCCCCGGACGTCAATCCGGCCGGCGTTCACTCCGCCTCGCTCGACGGTGCTGCGTCGCCGGAACTCCGCGATTCCGCCTTGCTCTCCCCGGCGGTGGAGGAAGCCGCGCTTCGCTTGTACGCGCAGGCAAATGCCGGGCGCTTCGCCATCTCCGCGCAGCAGTTTGCCGGCATTCTCGCAGAGGTTTTGGCGAAGTACGCAAGCGGCGCGGACGACGCGGAATCGCTTGCGTTGCTTGCACTCCTGCGGGTCGAGGAGTTGGCGCTGGCTCGGGCGTGCGCCGCCGGCAATGCGGCGGCATGGGACGAATTCCTGAACCGCTACCGGGCCAAACTCTATGACGCTGCCCTGGGCATTGCCCATGACGAAGCCACCGCGCGCGAGTTCGCCGACGGACTCTACGCGAATCTTTACGGGCTTCCCTCCGCAGGTGGGGCACGCGTCAGCAAGCTGAACTACTACATGGGACGTGGCTCGCTCGAAGGCTGGCTGCGGACGGTGCTGGCGCAGGAATATGTAAATCGCTATCGGGAGCAGAAGCGTACCGTCAGCCTGGAGGAGCAGACCGAATCCGGTGTCGCCTTCGCGGCGGCGCCCACGGTATCGGACCCTGGGCCCGACGTGCGCCTGGAGAGGGCAACGGCATCGGCGCTCGCCACACTCGCTGCCGAAGAAAAATTTATGCTCGCAGCCTACTTCCTCGACGGGCAAACCCTGGCGGAGATCGCCGGCCAACTCCGGGTACACGAGTCCACCATCAGCCGCAAGCTCGACCGCCTGACCAAAGTCCTGCGGAAGAGCATTCGCAACCAACTGGTTGCTCAAGGAATGAGCCCGAGGCAGGCGGACGAGTGCATAAACGACGCCGACGTTGGCGACCTAAGAATCGATGTGCGGAAAACAATAGAGCAAGAAAGTGTCCTTCGCCCGTTCTATAAAGGAGACGATTCCAAACCGTGATGGAACCACTGCCAAAGCCGGTGAAGCAAGCGCTGCAAGACCTCAGGCAATCCGCCGGGCCGCACCCGGATGCGGACCTGCTGGCCGCCTTCCAGGAAGGCGCAGTGACCGCACGCGAGCGTGAACACCTGCTCGCCCACTTTGCTGCCTGCGCACACTGCCGGGAGGTGGCGCGCCTCTCGCTCCCCGCGCCCGAGAGCACGCAACAGGTTGTTGTTCCAGCGGTTCCCGGTTGGCGGCGGTGGATGAATTGGGCCGCTGTTGCAACCACCGCCGTCGTTCTGGGAAGCGTTGGCCTCATCTACCAGGCCCAGCACCACGGCTCGGAGCAAGCCAAACTGTCGGCAACGCGCAGCGACGCAAGCGCCCCGGTGGTTGATTCACCGACGCCGGCGGCCCCTGCCCCAGCCGCTAATTTCCCGAAGAAGCAGGCGAAGAAGACCGATCCCCTCTCCGACAAGGCTAAAGCCGCTGCCAAGCCGCCCGAAGCCGCAACCGCCACGGCAGAACCCTACCAGCAAGCGGCACCGCCACGGCAGAAGGCCACCGTTTCTTCATCTTCATCAGCGGCGCTGGGAAAAAATTCGCCTGACTTCGTTGCCGGTGGCAGCCAGGCGTCTGCTCAAGCCGTGTCGCCCTCGGCGGCCCCGCTCAGTGGGGCGGTTGTGGTGACACCGCCTGGAGCTAACCGCGAGGCGGGCTCCCGTGCTCAGGCGGCGCCGTCTGTACCCGGCGCCAACCAGAGCGACTCCCTGGCCACACGCTCGCAAGCGATGAAGGCAATGGGTACCGCCAGCGAAGCACAGCGCCAGGCGTCGGCCGCGAAGCCGCGTCCACGTTGGCGAATTTCACCCGCGGGCGCATTGCAGCGCGCGATTGCGGGAAACGATTGGCAAACCGTGCTCGCTTCGGCGCACGCGCAATTCCACGCAGTCGCGGTTGTCGGCAACGACGTGTGGGCCGGCGGCTCCGAGGCTAGTCTGTTTCACTCTACGGATGACGGTGCGAGTTGGACCCGGGTCGCGCTGCCAACCAACGGACCGGCGACTCCAATCATCACGCGGATTGCATTTGACGACGCGCTCCACGGCACGGTCGACGCGGACGATGCCACCACCTGGACCACCGCCGATGGTGGCCGCACTTGGAGCCAACGATAACCGCACTGGCATCGACTCATCGCAGCTAGGCGACGGACGGACTTTCCTCGGCGGAGACGGGGGCCGATTCCGTCGTGGCATTCGGCGTCAGCAGCGGCCACCCCTTGCGCACCACATAGTCCAGCCACGCGCCGGCCATCTGCGAGGTGAGGATGGCCGCCAGCACTAGCGTCGTGTAGAACTTCGCACTGATGATCCCGGCGTCGAATGCCACGCTGGCCAGCACGATCCCCGGTCCGCCGCGCGCGTTCGTGGTAATCGCCAGATTGATCAGATCCAACCCGCGGAATCCCGCGAATCGTCCCGCCAAGGATACGGAAAGAATCTTGACGGCGCAGCTTCCGAGAATGAACGCGGCTATCATCCACAGCGACAAGCCGCGAACCAGATCGAGTTTCATTCCTACCAGTGCGAAGTACACCGGAATGAAGAACGCGAACGATACCTTCCCGATAGCGTCGAGCGCCTCCGAGAATAGTCTGCGCTTCTTGTGCACCACGGCGAATCCGGCAAGAAATGCCGCAAACACCACACTGACACCGAGCGCCCCGGCGACCACGCAGTACCCGAGCAGAACCGCCATCGCATAGGCCACGGGCGAGCTTCTCGCGAAAACGTTGAACCGCGACTTGTTGATTCGCTTTACGATCCGGGGAACGATCGTCAGCCCTAACCCAAAGAATCCGATCGTGGTGATCAGGTGATAGGACATTTCTCGCGGGTTGAGCATGACTTTTCCAGCCGTCGCCGTTGCTACCGCGAGCGCCAACCATAGCGCGATATCCTCCAGAACGGCCACACCGAGAACCAGTCGCGCGAAGCGTGTGTGAAGAATGTTCAGGTCCGCGAAGATCTTTGAGACCACCGGGACCGAAGTCACCGCGACGGCGACGGCCAGAATGATAATCAGCGAGATGCGGTTGCCGTTCGGACCCGCCAGCGCAGGCCGAATCAGCCACGGCCCCAGCGTCAGGCCAAGCAGAAACGGTATGCCCGTACCCACGATGGATAGCCAGCCAACTTCACGGCGCTCCTCGCGGCTGAACAGGTGGCGCATTTCTGCCCCGGAGAGGAACATCAGCAGCAGCAAGCCGAGCCAGTAGACAAAGTTCAGAATGTTTCCGTGATGCTCAGCGGCTTGCATCAGTCCCGAGGCCAGCGGCAAGCGTCCGACCAGAGCCGGGCCGAGTATGACGCCGGCCAAAATCTCACCGACAACCTTAGGTTGCCGCAGCCTTACAAAAAGATAGCCGAGCAGGTGTGCCAGCCCCACGAGAAGCAAGAGTATGAATAGGATTGAGGTTAAGTCGGAGTTCGACACCTTTGCTGCTCTCCCACAGCTTGGATGCATACTTAGCTGTGGCAGTTCACCACCTGCCCGCGCGGTCTTTGCCATGTTCCCACTAAATGTGCGAAAGTGCCTGATAGCGAAAGGAGCCGCAATGAAATGGCGCATTAAATTGTGGATGTTTGTGTTTGCAATGATAACCCTGCTAACCGGGGCCGCCGCAGCGCAGGATGCCCCCGCGCTCAAGACGCCGTTGGAAAAACATAGTTATGCTTTGGGGTCGAATATCGGCCGCCAGATGCGGCTGCAATCTCTGGAGGTGGACCCTGCTCTGTTCGTCCAGGGGTTCAAGGACGCGCTGGCCGGCGACAAGACCCTAATGAACGAAGAAGAGATCCGTGCCGCTCTCACCGAACTGCAAAACGAGATGAGGGCCAAGCAGACACAGGCCATGAAGCAGATAGCGGAGAAGAACAAGCAGGTGGGTGAGGCGTTCCTGGCTGAGAACAAAAAGAAAGAAGGAGTGGTGACGCTGCCCAGCGGATTACAGTACAAGATACTGAAGGCCGGGGACGGGAAAAAGCCCACCGCTGAAGATACCGTCGTCTGCCAGTACCGCGGCACGCTGATCGACGGCAAGGAATTCGACAGCTCATTTAAGCGCAACCAGCCGGCGACCTTCCCGGTCAACCGGGTCATCAAGGGATGGACCGAAGCGCTTCAACTCATGCCGGTCGGATCGAAGTGGCAACTGTTCATTCCATCGGCTCTTGCCTATGGTGAAGCCGGCGCCGGCGCTGACATTCCGCCGGACTCAACGCTCATCTTCGAGGTGGAGCTGGTTTCGATCCAACCCAAGTCTTGACGATGTCTTGATGACGTTGATTACGCCGTCGCCGGGAGCCCCACGTCCCGCCCCTCTGTTGGGCTGACGTGGGGGCTGGTGGTCCATATTTGCCATCCGTTGGCAAATGTGGGGACGAAGAACCGACGACATGAATGAGCCGATGTTCCAACACCGCACACTGAAAGAATTCCGTACGCGTGCCCGGCGGTTCATGTCAGAATACTGCTATCTATCCATTCAAGACTGTGCCCCGGCGATCGGCGATTTCAAGCAGTCCAGACCGGTTTCGCGAAAGGTGCGCCCATGAAGGTTGATCGCTCCGGGATGCATCTGTGCTGAAACCAATATTTAGGAGCAGGCATGAAGGTTCTTTTAATCAGCGGCAGCCCCAAACCAAACGGCAACACCGCGCAACTGTTGCAGGAGTGCGTCAAGGTCATTCAAGAGGCTGGCGTTGAGGCCGAGATTGTTTCATTGGCAGGCAAGAAGATCGAGGCGTGCATCGCCTGCCTGAAGTGTTCCAAGACAGGCGAGTGCGGTCTCGACGACGGGCTCAACGAGATCATCGGGAAGATCAAGCAAGCCGAAGGTTTGATCGTGGGCACTCCGGTCTACTTCGGAACCGCCCGGGGCGACGTGATGTGCGCTTTGCAGCGGATCGGCTACGTTTCCCGGAACAACGGCAACTTCCTCGCGGGCAAGGTCGGCGGGCCTATTGCGGTCGCGCGCCGTGGCGGGCAGACGCTCACCCTGCAGGAAATGCTGATGTTTTTCCTGATCAACGACATGATCGTGCCGGGATCGACCTATTGGAACATGGTGTTTGGCCGAATGCCGGGCGAGGCGCTCAACGACGAAGAAGGCCTCGCAACCATACGGCATTTCGCCGCCAATGTTGCGAACCTGGTAAAGAAGCTCCATCCCGCAACCGCGAATTAGAGCGGTTCCGTGAGTTCGCAGTGCGCTTTGCCCGCATTTTCAGGGTGCCCCACGTCCCGTCCCGTTTTTGTCGGGGTCCCCGGCGAGCTCGCTCGCTGGGGTGATTGGGACTGACGTGGGGTAGTTGTCTTACACCCCGCTTCGGGTCGGTGGCCCGCATTTGCGGGAGCCGCAGGCGGAGCTAATGTGGTAACGATAGAAATCAGATGAATCAGGCAGCCCATTCAATCTTCTTTGCTTGAACGGGTCGGCCGCTATTGGGAGACAGGGAAAGCGCTTCGCGGCTTTGCTTCACGCTTGCTTACCGCCAGTGCCCGCTCGTACATGTTCAACCTGGCTTCGTGATCGGCTTTCTGCCCGTCTGGAACCAGCGCGATCACCAGATGTTGCGTTTCCACCGCCTTCTCGAAGTGTCCTTCCGCATAGTAGGCTGCGGCCAGCGTGGACAGGAACACCGGATTGTACTTGAATGCAGCTACGGCCTTTTGGGCATAGTCCAGGGCCGCGCGAGGGTTGCGCAGGTCCGGATCGGACCCCAGGTAGATGACTGCCAGATTATTTTGCGCGCTGGCGTAACCCTTATCGGCGGCTTTGCGATACCAAAAGATCGCCTGGGTCACGTCTTGCGGCAAGCCGCCCCGGCCCTTCTGATACATCAGGCCGAGATAGTTTTGCGCTGATTCGTCATCTCTTTTCAGCCGCCTTGCGAAACCAACTCACGCCTTGCACTTCGTCTTTCGCATATCCCCCGCGTCCATCCAGGCACATCAGACCCAGGTTTCGCATAGCGTTTGCTTCGCCCTGGTCGGCCGCTTTGCGATACCAGACTGCGGCTTGCGTATCGTCTTTCGCCAATCCGCCGCGCCCCTCTTCGTACATCCACGCAAGAAAGGTTTCGGAGTTCTTCTGTCCCTGCTCGGCCGCCTTGCGGAACCAGACGACTGCCGCGGCCTCGTCCTTCTTGAGCCCATCGGTTGCAAACAAGTAGGCCCGTCCCAGCAAGAACTGAGCCGGCGCTTCGCCCTTTTCCGCGCGCGCCTGCAACTCGGCAAGCCCGCTATTGTCGCTCTCCCCGAAGCCAAAACAGGCAAGTGCCAGAATCGCCAACACGAGTGAAACCGATCTTCTCATCATTTGCGAGCCTCTTCAGATGAATGCCGGGACTACGTCATGTTCCGCGTCGCAGCCGTATGAAATTGTAAGCAGGTTCCGACTACATTCTAGAGCAATTCCCGTCGGTATACCCCAAATATCACCGGGCCGGACGCCCGACTCCCTCGCGGGGTTGGCCAACCCTCTCCAGCCTCCAACTCAGGCCGCGCTGCAAACCGGCGCCGCGGGCGGCAATGCGAGGAATCGACACCGGCAGCGTCCCACGCACCGCAATCTCACCGAATATCGCCTTCACCGCGCTGATCTCCGATACCGTGACCGTCGAGTAGAGGCAAAGATAGTTTTGCACTTCCGGATAATCGCTTGCCATGTAGGGAGTTCCCATGGCCAGAACAACCGTCTTTGCGCCCGCGCTTGTCAGCATCGCTTTAAGCAGGTCTTCGCTGCTCTGTTCCATGCCGAGTCCGCCGCCCGATCCGCGTGCCGCGCGTCCCCAAACCGGGACGATGTAGATCGGCGCGATCACCACCTTGGCCTGTCGCACGGCGGCCAGCACCTCCGGGGCAAGCCATGCCGCGCCGGCTTCGTCGACGTAGTACACCGTCGCCGACGGCAGCCGGGCGCGCAACAACCGCTCGAATGCTCGGCCGGAATCGCCGCGCGCGTCGTCCGTGAAGATTACCGCCACAACATCGTCACCGCCGTTAGCGGAACTCCTCAGCGGAAGCACCCGCTGGTTGTCGCGCACGAGGGTCACGGCGGCGTCGGCTATCTGCTGCGCGATGGCCTGATTTTCCGGCCTGCCGACTGTTTCCGCGACCGCATTCAAATCCACCAGGCGCGATTTGTGCAGTTTGAGCCCCGCCTTGGCCCGCAGAATCTTTAACACCGAGTCGTCGATCCGGCTCTCCGCGATCTCTCCGCTTCGCACCGCCTCCAGCACACCTCTATATGAATTCTCTAGGTCCGACGGAGCCACAATCATGTCTTCGCCGGCCTTGACGGCCTCGATTGCCGCCCGCGCCGCGGCACCCGCTGGCGGAAGCTTCCCGAACAGCGACATCAGCGCGCCCATGTCCATTGCGTCGGTCACCACCAGCCCGCGAAATCCCATCTGCCCCCGCAATATCTCTCGGATCATGCGAGGCGAAATGCTTGCCACCCGCTGGCTGTCGTCCAGCGCGGGAGCGGTTACGTGAGCCATCATGACGCTGTCCACGCCGGCTGCAATGGCGGCGCGGAACGGCGCCAGTTCCACTTCGTTTAAGTGCTTCGCGTTGCCGCTCACGCTGGCCACCGCCAAGTGCGTGTCGGTATGCGTGTCGCCATGTCCCGGAAAGTGTTTCGCCGTCGTCAGCATCCCCGTTCCCCGCGACCCGGCAATATAGGCGGCCACTAATTCGCCGGTTTCCGCAACGTCTTCGCCAAAGCTGCGTGTGTTAATGATCGGATTCAGCGGGTTCGAGTTGACGTCGGCCACGGGAAAGAAGTTCCAGTGCACCCCAACGGCGCGCGCTTCGGCGGCCGTGATTCTGCCGAACAGGAAGGCATAATCCTTGCTGTGCGTCGCTCCCAGAGCCATGGCGTGCGGGAAAACCGTTCCCCCATTGAGCCTCATCGGCAGGCCGCGCTCAAAATCGGCGGCAAAGATCAGCGGCAGCTCCGAATCGCGCTGCAGTTGGTTGGTCAGCGCCGCCATCTCGTACGGACTGCTCTTCTTCAGCAGCGATCCGTCCGACGGGACGGTCACGCCGAAGGCTCCGATGCGGAACCTGCGCATCGTGTCGCGCAACTGCTGATACTCGGGACCATTCACGTTGATGAATGCCGAGCGCGCCCAGATCATGAACATCTGGCCGACCTTTTCCTCCAGCGACATTCTTGTGAGCGTGGTGCGCGCCCACTGCTCGCCTTCCTGGTCCACGCCTACGCCTTGTGCGCGCTCGTCGGCCAACCTTGGCGCCTGCCCCAAGGCACCTTGCGCTACCAGCAAGCTGAACAGGAAGAAAAGCAGAACTCTGCGCATGCGCCAACAATAGCAGCGCTGCTGGTTGGCAGCAATCAGCTAAGTACCGCAGAGTGCCTCAATTTTGACCTTTTTCGCCTGGATAGAATGGGACGACCAGTATCTATCTAAGGACGAGGGGCGAAAGGCCCCACTTCAGTCTGGAATTTTGGAGATCAACCGGTTCTTGGGCGAGCTTTAGGGGATGGCAGCGGGACTAGAATCCAACGCGGGTGCCCCACGTCCCGCCCGCTTTTGGCTGACGTGGGCTCTTCCTGGCAAATTACTGAAAACTCGTAGGCTCAGGATGACACCTCAGAAATGAGTTTCAGCCTGCTAGCGGACCTCGTGCCAAGGCATCGAGAGAACGCCCGCTCCGACCATTGCAGGTGAGTTGCCTGCGCCGTTGAGCTGCCAGCTCTGCGTCCCTTCCGCCGACTTCGTTGCGGAGCCAACCAGTTCACCGGTGCGGAGTTGCACGTCCTGAGCCGTCAGCGTCTGCTCGCCGAAGAAGCGAACCTCCGCTTTGGCGACAAAAGCAGTCTGCAACCACATCCCCATCACCTGGGAGAATTGCATGGTGATTTCCAGACGCTTCACCCACCAGGAGGGGGTTTTGAGGGGAGCGCCTTCGATGCGCCGCACGTTGAAGTTCTCGGCATCGATCCACGCCCGGCCGCGAATCAGGTCCTTATAATCGCTGCGTGGTGTAAGACTCAGGACAAAACACTCATGTCCAGCAACTGTCTCTTCACCCAGCAATGCAAAGTGGTAGTTCTCCTCGAGAAGTGCCACCTTTCTCCAGGAGGATGCCATCTCCGCTTCGTGCTCCAGCACGCGGCGAACCACCCGCTCGCCTCTGCCTCCAGTGGTGGCGCGAATAGCGTACTCCTTGGTGCCCGGAGGAGAGTAACTGACCTCGGCTTGTACCTGTGAGCTGCTCTCCGGCTTACTGCCATTCACCAGCTCATAATTCCTCACAACCGTGTAAGAACGCGCCGCCTCGTGGTTCTGCTGTTGGGCTTGGGCAAGGCGCTCGACGATTTCAACCAGCGACGGCGCAACCTTATCATTCGAGGGAAGTTGCCTCGCGGCACCGTGTTTGGCAAAGCAGACGCAGAAGGCCACCAGAACAACCAACCAGATCGCACCCCATTTTTTGGCCCCTGACGTCACAATCCCTCCCGCCCTGACTCAAGCAACTGCCTCGCCATCAAAGCAAGGGCCAACACCTAAGGTTCCGAGAGAAGATATTTCCAGACGTGGGAGAATCTTCCCGGTGTTCCCCTTCGTACTGTTCATAGATGCATTCGCGAGCCTTGAGAGAGGCTCCATCCAGCAGCCCAACAAGAAAACACCTTCTCAGAGTTTGTTACTTGGCGGTGCACAGAGCGAAATTCTTGCGGGTGGTGATGTTGGCGGAAGGTGGGTCTTCGACCCAGCGGTTTGGACTGAGATGGGTGTTCTTCGGGTGGCCTTACCTGAAGGCGGCTTGCCAGTCACGCCGCAAGCCGATCATCTGGGAGCACCCGCAAAGCAACATCGCCATTAAGGCCTGTGTATGCGGATGACGTTGTCGCGAACGTCTATGGTCGCTCCGGGATAGTACCGGGCGGTTAGCTCCCTGACGGCGTCGAGCGTCGGGTAATACTTGCTCGAGTCAAAGCACCGCGCGTCATCGATCAGTATGACGTGTTTGTATTGGCCGTGGGTGAACACCGCTTGCAGTTCGTCCATGATCGGCGTTTCGTGCGTGTGACCGTCAAGCCAGAACAGGCAGGATTCATGGATTGACTCAAGCAGCTTGGGCAATTCGACTGCGCTGTCCCCGCACAGCAGATGAATGTGCGGCTGTCCGGCAAAATTTCTGACTGCCATCGCGTGACGGTTCTCGTCCAGTTCGATAGAGTAGATCTCGCGAAAATCCTTCCTCATCGCGTGGATCATCTGTCCAAATTGCGTTCCGGTCTCGATCAGCACCGGAAGCTGGAATCGCTGAGCGTACTCCCGCACAGTCCTCTGCTTGATCAAATGAGGCACCCTGGGACGAGGAGACCCCTTGAGCTTCCAGAGCAGAAAATCCGGCTCCGCCGCAAAATTCTTATAAAAGAGCACATATCGGGAGCGCCGAATGAAACCAGGCAGCATATTCTTCACGTCCAGCAGCTTGAAATGAGGAACTTGTGATTGATTATACGAAGACCGCCTATACCTCAGCAATATTTGCCCAACGTTTGTAAAGATGACGCGGATCATCGGCAGTTGGCCTAGATGTTTCGCCCTACGCCCGACCGCCAAACATGCTATACGCCCGCTTCCCTCCTGTGGTTAAATCAGGCACGTATCAACCCCAAATAGTTGACCGGGAGAGACAATGGCACAGGTCAGCCGGGCAATTAAGCAAGCCTTTCTTCAGGCGTGCCCACAGAGCGTAAGAGCCGCGCTGTTGAATTCGCATCCGAACCTGCGGAAAGCCGCGCCCGAAGGACTCCGTTTCGTCTTTCCCGACTACTATTCCGGCATCGCCGTCAATATCGATACCCGCTACAAAGTCGAGCGCATCATGTGGTCGGGCCGATACGAGCCTCCGCTTTGCGCCTTCCTGGAATCACGCAACACCGACGGATGGATATGCTTCGATATCGGCGCCAATGTCGGAGCCATCGCGCTGGTTCTCGCCACCCGATGCGGCCCCGAGGGGCGGGTCTACGCCTTCGAACCCGGACCTCCGAATCTCGCTCGTTTGCGGGAGAACCTCAAACTGAACCCGGAACTTGCCGCCCGAACCGAGGTAATCGCCGCAGGCGTTGCGGAGTCCGCCGGAGAGTTGTGGTGGGCCGAGGAGCAGGGGAACCCCGGCAACGCCCTGCTGTCTTCCGCAGGTACGCATCGCGTTCCCGTCATCACCGTGGACGACTTCATCCGCGAGCGTGCCATCGACCGCATCGACCTGATGAAGATCGACGTGGAAGGAATGGAGCTCAAGGTCATGCAAGGGGGGCGCAGCACCTTGTTGCGGCTTCGCCCGATCCTCTACTTCGAGACCCTCCAGCGATACACGAACTCGGCGGCCGGAGCGAGCTTTCAAGACATGGAGCGGTTTCTAGTAGGAGAGTGCGGATACGCCCTCTACCGGATCGCCTCCGATGGCGCTCTCCTTCCAGCCGGAGCGCGCGGCCATGGCGGCTACACCGTGGCTGTGCATGCGAGCGCAACGTAGGGGATGGGCGGTGCCGTACCGATTGATATGCTTCAGGCGTTCACCGCGATTTCTGCCAATACGGGAATACACTCGCCGGTGTAGGGAATGCAGAGGATTTTGGGCTGGCGGTAGTTGCTCAAAGCCAACTTGGCCGCTTCAGGCAGCGAGCGGAAGCCTGTCATGAACATGTCCGACAGCTCCTCGGGAGCAATGGAGGAGACGACCAGCAGGCGGCACTTCTTGCAGGCGCGAGCGAACATGTAAGCCTTCGAGGAGTGGCCCTCGCCGCTGAACCCTTCTTCGTAGAAGTTGCGAATGACCGTATCGACCGAATCCGCCTTCTTAAGCACTGCGCCAAACTTGCCGATGCCCTTGCGGCACTCGGCAATCAGAACGATCGTGCCGCCGGGGTTCACCACCTGCTCGGCCACCGAGACCGCTTTCTGCGCCTGGTGCAGGTCGATGTCCTTCGGGTAGCCTCCGGGGCTGACGAAGATGACGTCGTAACCGCTGTCGAACTTGCGCACCCAGCCCTTTTCGCATATCTCGACACCGCGATTGTGCGCCGCCTCCAGATCGCCGGCCACCACCTCCACCACCTCGCCGCGATAGTTCTTGATGACGTTGACAATGAAGTCGACGCCCACCAGGCGGGCGGCGGCAACCGCTTCCTCATGGAACGTATTTCCCTTGATGATCCCCATCACCGGAACTTCCGGGCGGATGGGGAAGGAGTGATGGGTGGAGATCGTCTTTATTCCAGTGATGCCGGGGATGATCGACTTGCGGCCGCCGCTGAAACCGGCGGACTGGTGCGGGGTGATCAGTCCGGTGGTGATCTTGAGATCGGCCTCGGCGAAGTACCTGTTGATATAAACCGGCAGATGGCGCGCGGTCTCGCCGGCGTAGATCAGCAGGTTGTCGTCGTAGCAATCGTGCGAGACGATCTTGAGCCGGTTGCGCCAGCAGCCGGTGATCTCCTGTATCTCGTCTTCGGTCGGCATCTCGTGGTTGCCAAGCGCGATAATCACGGTGACGTGTGCCGGATCGAGCCCGGCCGCGGTCAACTCTTCCATGATCACCGTCAGCATGCTCTCGCTGGGCGCCGGACGCGTGATGTCGTTGACCACGATGACCGCCGAGTGCTTGCCGCGCGCCAGCCTGGTCAGGGGCTCCGAGCCGATCGGCTGCGCCACTGCCCGGCGAATCGCCGCCAGCGCATCTGGGACGGCAGGCACCAGCTCGGGCAGAAGCACCTCCGCCGGCAGATTCAACCGGAGTTCAAGAAACTCTTCGCCAAAGGGAAACTTCACAGCTTGCATAACCAACCTCGTCCACGCTCTACGAGAAAACCGATCAAGCCGCAGGTGATCGCTGGCACTAACCCGCTGTATCGATATCCGCGGGCGGAAAAATACCAACACTACCCTGTGCTAGAGATGAGCCTTTACCAACTTCACGAACGCCTTTGCCGCCGCGCTGAGCGGTGCTGCCTTAAGCCTCAGAACGCCCGCAGTCCAGAACAGGCGAACACCGGGAAGCGGAATCATATGAAGGTCTAATCCATCCCCTGCCCTGCGCGAAGCGATCGCGCCCGCTGTGCCGCTCGCCACGATGGCGAGTATTGCAGGCACATCGTTGATTTCCACTAGAACGTTGGGAGATATCTCTTCTTTCGCGAAATAGATGTCGATCAACCGGCGCGTGCTGTGGCCTACGCTATGGATCGCGAGAGGAAGTTCGCTCAACTCCGCTTTGGTGATTTCTGTCCTTTGAGCCAGTGGGTGATTTTTCGATACTACGAGGAAGACCTCGTCTGACGCCAATGCCTCGGATTCGATCTCGTCGGACTCCGGCGGCAGGAAAGCCAACCCGACATCGATATCCCGCTTAAGAATGCCATGCTCGACGTCGCGAGAGGGGAAACGAATAAATGAGGCTCTGCGCGCCGGCAAAGGTGACGGTCTGTGCCTGCGCAACCGCAGCCGCCAGCAGCAGTATCAGCAGCAATACGGGCGGCATCGTCAAAGAACACAAAGGACGGACAATTCCAGCGGCGAAAGAATGGCTCTTGCGGTTCATAGGGCAGCTCCGTACTGCTTCAGAAATGTTGCAGTCCTGGGGCTCTCGGCTGAAAGGCAATGAACGTATTCCTCCAGCGAGCTGCAACCGGAAAATTCGATCTGGACAGCGAAAAAGGACGGACCCAACGGAAGGGGCAGGCAGCGTTCAGGGGGTAAACGCACCCATTACGACAAGTAGCCCGAAATGAGGTGCCACACGTTCCGATACGTTGGTGATAGCAGCACAATTAAGCAGGAACTCACGTTGGCATGTCAAGCAAAAAGTCGCCGATCTTACACATGCCTTTCTGTTTACCGTGCATTAAAACTCGAAGCCAACGCCGGGAGTGCAGGAGAAAACAAGCTCAGGGAAACTCTGATTTAGTTCTCTGCTTTGCACAGGGTTATTGGTTACAGTGCTTGCGAGAGGGCAGCGATGAAGCAGAGGACATTGGCGGTGATGACAGGCTTTGAGCGGTACACCAAGAAGACGCGGCGGGCGCAGTTTCTGGAAGAGATGGAGCAGGTGGTGCCGTGGCAGCAGCTGTGTGCGCTGGTGGAGCCGCATTATCCCAAAGCCGGTGGGGGACGTCGCCCGGTAGGGATTGAGCCGATGCTGCGGATGTATTTTCTGCAGCAGTGGTTCAACCTCTCGGACCCGGCGTTGGAAGAGGCGCTCTATGACTCGCCGCTGATGCGCGGCTTTGTGGGCGTTGATCTGGGGCAGGCGCCGGTGCCCGATGAGACCACGGTCTGCAAATTCCGGCATCTGCTGGAGGAGCACGATCTGGGGCGGAGGATGTTGGCGGAGGTCAACCGGCACCTGGCCAGCCGGGGGGTGCGCATCAGCACCGGCACCATCGTCGATGCGACCATCATCCAGGCGCCCAGCTCGACGAAAAACCGCGAGCAGCGGCGCGATCCGGAGATGCGGCAGACGCAGAAGGGCAACCAGTGGTACTTCGGCATGAAGGCGCATGTGGGCGTGGATAGTGCGAGCAAGCTGATTCACGCGGCGGCGGTCAGCTCGGCCAACGTGGCGGATGCGCATCTGCTGCCCGAGCTACTGCATGGCCGCGAGCAGAAGGTGTGGGGCGACTCAGGCTATCGTGGCCAGTCGGCGGTGATTGGCCAACTGGCGCCGGAGGCGGAAGATCTCACCCACCGGCGCTGGCGCTTTAAGACCTACAGCAACCCCTATGAGCGGGCGCAAAATCGGGTGAAGTCGAAGACGCGCAGCCGGGTCGAGCACGTCTTTCATACCCTCAAGCGAGTGTTTGGCTTTACCAAGGTGCGCTACCGGGGACTCAAGAAGAACGGCAATCGCCTACTGGTCACCTGCGCCTTGATCAACCTGTTCACGGTGCGCCGCCGGCTGCTGGCCGAGCCGGCCCGGTAACCACCGCCGACGCGGCTTCGCGCCGAACAGCGCGGCCTGCCAGGCAGTACGAAGCAACCCGTTCCCCACGAAACGACCGTACTCCTGGTGTCTCACAACCGCTCACACTGAAAACAGCAACTTGCGCAGAGTTTCCCTAGAGTAGTTCCGTGGCATTCAGCAGGTAGTCGGAGTCGAAAGCGAAAGCGATCAGACCGGCTATCCCGCAGTGTCCAAAAATCCGATTCGATTGAAATTGCAGGCTCACGCAACATTCAGCTCGCGCATCAGACGGAGACGGGAACCCGACTGGAACTTATCGTTACATGCGCCGAGTCCATCGCATTTCCTGTCTCAGCTATTGCGTTATTGATATTTATCTTGCAAATTCCTGCTACAAGAAATCGCAGGAGCTATTTACACAAATGGTGATCCCATTGTTGGGGCGATTGATGGGAAAACGGCTAAAAAAAATGACCCAAACGTTTCGCATCTTGACTGCTGATCTGGAAGTTGCGCAGTCTCTTGATCTACCGATCAACGCGCCCATTGAACTGCTCCAGGTTCTTCTCCTCTGCCTCAATCTGCTTACGCAATTCCGCCCGCTCTTGCTCGCGCCTCTTTTGCTCCAACTCGCGTCGGTTTCGCTCCTCTTCTTCGCGCCGCAGCACGATCGCGGTGCGCAAGTCCGCCCGGTTCACGCGGCAACAAAATACCCTCATCGGTCTTGCGGCTCTTGTTCCCCAGAAGGGTTGCAGCGCGCCGAATCAGAACGTGAATTTGACCCCCGAACTGGGGATCGAGCGGTGGCGGGTTGAGCGTCCCTGACGACAGCGGCTTGTCAATTGCAGCAAGCTCGAAATCGTTCGGATCGGGTGCATTCGCCCGTCTCTGCTCCGCTTGCTGAGAGCGGTAGATTACCGGAACCTCCTTGAGCTTTAGCAGCGGGGGCTTCTTCGGGACGGCATGCGTCGTGGGCCAGTTTCAGATGAGACGCCATACTCCTCGGCTACCTTCAGCATCGGGCGCTCCCAAACCTTCTGGTAGAGCTCTTCTCGGTCATATTTAAGCAGCATTTTGTACCTTTCAGGTCGTGTGATTGGCAGTGCAACGAGCCCAAAGGATCTTGACAGCCTAACGCCTCATGCCAGGTCTGCGCGTGTGCACCGCAAACATCCTGCAGCGTAAAATCTACTGCTTGAAAAGCTGCGGGCGCTAGCAACATGGCTGACACGACGGGTACCAACGGCGCGAAAGAGCTCCTTAGCTTGTGCCGCGCTGGAAAACTGTATGACATCGAGAAATGGATCGCTGCGGGAAAGCCTCTCGAGATACCCGCCGCGAGAAACGCAAGAAAGAGATCTTTGCTTCAGGTCGCGGTTGAAACTGGATTTCACAGCCAGGTCGAGTTGATTGCAAAACAGGAGAAAAGCCAATCGTCGAAAAATGCGTCCCTGGAGGACGCCGTTTCGCTGCGCAGGCTTGATCTCATTGAGTTGCTCGTAGCCAATGGTGCGGAAATCACCTCCGTGCCCTTTGCTGATGTTCTGCTTAGTTGGGAACCTAAAATCATCCGCTTTTTCCTGGATCAGGGAGCCGATCCGATAACCGGATCTCCGTTTGCAGTGGCTTTCGGCGCAAAGGTGCGAACCGCACTTCGGCCTTTCCTCGAGTGCAGGCGAGCACATCCCGAAATGACCACGGCGCTACAGGAACAGCTGGATTGTGCTCTGCGACATTTCTGCGAGAAAGGCCGCTTCTGGGAACTAGCCTCTGGCTTCCCAGAATGCGGTTTCTGGACCGTGATCTGCAAATCATGAGGTTTGGCAGCACAGGACCTGTGATCAAAACAGAAAGTAACGCTGCGCCAAAGGCAGCACGCGGGCGGGCTCGCACGTGATCAGCCTGCCGTCCACGCGCACTTCGTAGGTCTCAGGATCAACGGAAATGTCCGGCGTGGCGTTGTTGTGGATCATATCCTTCTTCGCGATTCGCCGACAGTTTTGGACCGGCACGACCATCCGCTTCAGGCCCAGCTTTGCCGCGATTTCGGCTGCAAAAGCCGCCCGTGAGACGAAGGTAACGCTGGTTGCGGCCGTTGCTCCGCCGAAACTGCCAAACATCGGCCGGTACAGAACCGGCTGCGGCGTGGGAATCGAAGCGTTGGGGTCGCCCATCGTGCTCCAGGCGATGAATCCGCCTTTTATTACTATTTCTGGCTTTACCCCAAAGAAGGCGGGTTTCCACAGGACCAGATCGGCCAGTTTGCCCGGCTCGATCGAGCCGATGTCGGAAGCCATGCCGTGCGTGATCGCCTGATTGATGGTGTACTTCGCCACGTAGCGCATGACGCGATGGTTATCGTTTCGCGCCGAATCCTCCGTTAGAGGGCCGAACTGCGTCTTCATCTTATGCGCGGTTTGCCAAGTCCGCGTGACCACCTCGCCGATGCGGCCCATCGCCTGTGAATCGCTTGAGAGCATACTGATCACCCCCATGTCGTGCAGGATGTCTTCGGCAGCGATAGTCTCGGACCGGATGCGGCTCTCGGCAAAAGCAACATCCTCAGGCACCTGTGGGTTCAGGTGATGACACACCATGAGCATGTCGAGGTGTTCGGCAAGCGTGTTTACCGTATAGGGGCGAGTGGGATTGGTAGAGGATGGCAGCACGTTCGGGAACGATGCGATGCGGATAATATCGGGCGCGTGGCCGCCGCCCGCTCCTTCGGTGTGATAGGTATGGATAGCGCGTCCCGCGATGGCCGCGACCGTGGCCTCAAGAAAGCCCGCCTCGTTGATGGTGTCGGTATGGATGGCGACTTGAACGTCATATTCGTCGGCCACGCTAGAGGCAAGCGTCGATCGCAGCTGGAGTCGTTCCCCAGTCCTCGTGCAACTTGAGCCCGCAGGCGCCCGCCTCGATCTGCTCGGCAAGAGGTTCGCGAGAAGCCGCGTTTCCCTTTCCGAGAAAACCAAAATTCATCGGCCAAGCTTCGGCTGCTTGCAACATGCGCGCAAGGTTCCATGCTCCCGGGGTGCAGGTGGTGGCGGCGGTCCCGGTGGCCGGTCCAGTTCCACCGCCGATCATGGTGGTGATGCCGTTCGAGATCGCCTCATAGACCTGCTGCGGCGAGATGAAGTGAACGTGGCTGTCGATGCCGCCGGCCGTCGCGATCAGGTTCTCGCCGGCGATGACTTCGGTGGCCGCGCCTACCACCAAATCGGGATCAACCCCGTCCATGGTGTCCGGATTGCCCGCCTTGCCGACCTTGACGATGCGTCCGTCCCTGATCCCGATGTCGCCTTTCACAATGCCCCAGTGATCGATGATCACCGCATTCGTGATTACCAGGTCGAGCGCGCCATGTTCCTTCTCGCGCGCCGCCAGGCTGCTCTGGCCCATGCCGTCGCGGATGACCTTGCCGCCACCGAAGGTAATCTCGTCGCCATAGGAGGTGAAGTCTTTCTCGATTTCGACGATCAATTCGGTGTCGGCCAAACGGATGCGGTCTCCCGTGGTAGGACCGTACAAATCGGCATAGGTGCGGCGTGGAATGTGAAGACTCATCGGGTCTTCTCCTGATGATCGTTAAAGCCTGCTTCCCGGAGCCGGGTCAGAGCGCGATCGCGATTACCGTCAGCGTCGAGCTCGCCCGCTACCAGTCCATGAAATCCGTGAATGACCCGCGCTCCCCCGATCGTCGTGAGCTCGACGTGCTTCTCCTCGCCCGGCTCGAATCGCACTGCGGTGCCGGAGGCGATGTTGAGCCGCATGCCATAGGCTGCCGCACGATCGAATTCCAGGGCACGGTTCGCTTCGAAAAAGTGGTAGTGGCTGCCGACCTGGATCGGTCGATCGCCCCTGTTTTTCACCAGCACGCGCACGACGCGCCGGTTGCCATTGGCTGCGATGGGCTCTGATTCTAGAAAGTACTCGCCGGGCTTCATAGGCGCTCCACCTTTCTATTTGATGGGATCGTGAATCGTGACCAGCTTGGTGCCGTCGGGAAACGTCGCCTCGACCTGAACCTCATGAATCATCTCCGGGACACCATCCATCACCTGCTCGCGCGTGAGGATTGTTGTGCCCAAAGACATGATCTCGGCGACGCTCTTGCCGTCGCGCGCGGATTCCATGATCTCGACGCTCAGGACTGCAACGGCTTCCGGGTAGTTGAGTTTCAGTCCGCGTGCCTGGCGGCGACGGGCAAGATCGCCCGCCACAACGACCAATAACTTCTCCTGTTCGCGAGGCGTGAGATGCAAGCTATTCCTCCGAAGTTGAGCTGCCGATCCGCCGTGCTTTAATTCACCTTGCGTGGCGGAATGGGTTCCCGGTTATACATGAGCAACTTTGCTGCCCGCCAAATCTCTCGCAATCCCACGAGGATCGAGTGGCCCTCGCGCGCGACACAACGCACTACGAGCCCGTGGGCTACGAGCGTGCTGATTCCCCAAAGCGCTTCACCAGGACTATTCAGTCCCCGTGCAATACCACGAAGTTGCTGCTCGGCATCCAGCCAGAAGCCGGGCTCCAGTCCTACGCGGCAGAGGTAAAAGGTAGCCCAGTAGCGATGATGGCCAAGCCTCGCCAGCGATTCCAGCGCATACTTCTTCGGCTGTAACCGAACGTGGTCGCAAAGGATGGGGCGACCGAGCGCCAGCACCTCCGTCGAGAGCTCCACGCTATCGTAAGCAAAGAGCTCACCGTATGCTTCGCGGCCCGGGGCCAGGATCTCCCACCAGAACAAGCCGGCGCCGGGAGAAAGTTCGATGGTGGTGCGCTGGCAAAAACGGACATGCGCGAAGGGGATAATCGGGTCGGGCACATATTCGAGCAGCGCATCCTCCGCCACGCGAATGGTATTGGTCTGCACCGTAGCGGGGGCCTCTGCGCGCGGCCGATAGACGCGGGTTGCGCCGGTGGTTGTTACTTGAGCGCTCGCGCCTGCCCCAAGCCGCATTTCAAGCTCGATGCAATCGCCGCCGAGCAGCCCGCCCGACAGGTTGTGAAGATGGACGAGTGCCGCGCCATCCTCCAACGGAAAGGCGCGAACCACCCGAAGTGGCGGCTCTTGTTTGCTTGCCGTAAGGACGGTACGCCCGGCCAATCGTTCGAACTCGAGCGTCAGTGAAGCTTGAAGGTGCCCAGCTCGTGGACTGGCGACAGAGAGCTCGTTCTGCATGGTTCGCGTGCTGGCCATTGCGTTAGCTGATGAACAACCGGGTTGAGAGAGCCGGGTGCTCCATGGCACCCCAGTCGAGCAGTGGCATGAAACAGGAGACTTCATCGATTCCGCAATCATGACTTCGCCCGGCGGTCTCAATCATCACAGGCTTCAGGTTCCAGAGAATTCGCGTCGCTTCACTTTGACCGACGGGAAGCAGCCGCTGGCATGCCGAAACCAGACTGGCGGTCGCCTGATGCAAGAATCCAAGGACGGCGCACTCTTCGTCGATCCCGAGCGCTGCGGCGGCCAAGCCGAATGCGGTGCAGTGATAAACAGCGCCGCGCACACGCCTTACGGCTTCAAACGCCTCCCGTAGCGGTTGGCATTCGGTCACCCCGAGCACGGCGGCGACAAGGTTCTCGCCCAGGGCAGCACTGCCGGCCCGGCTCTCTCGCGCGGGCTTCAGCGCGCCCAGACGGTCGTTGATTTCTATCCATCTCTTTAAGAAAGCTCGCTTGTCACTCAAGCCGATCAACCGATATGCCTCACGGCAGAAGACCGCCTCCAGCATGCCCGCTTCCTGCAAGTAGCCGCACAAAAAATCCGGCAGCCTCGCAGGCGTCAGCAGCTCCGCCTGCACCAGCGACTCCAATCCGAAGGAATGCGCGAGCGCTCCGATTGGCAAGGCGCTGTCGGCCAGGTGCAACAGCCGGAGGAACGCACCGCTCTCCACTTGCATAGGGCGATCGAGTTCTCGTTTTTCCGGCATCGATCTTTAATCTTTTAGTGATGATGATGGTGATGCTGCTCGCTACCGTGGTGATGCGCGGCGAGCGGCGCATGAGCGTCGATCAGCGTGCGGCGGGCGTTATTCGGCAGGTTGAGCTTTTGCTCGAGCCATTCGACAACAGCATCCAGACCTACCTCGTCTCGAAGATTCGTAAACAGAAACGGCCGCTCGCCGCGCATCCTGCGCGAGTCGCGCTCCATGACTTCCAGCGAGGCGCCGACGTAGGGAGCGAGATCGATTTTGTTGATCACCAACAGATCGGAACGCGTAATGCCAGGGCCGCCTTTGCGCGGAATCTTGTCGCCCCCGGCGACATCGATGACGTAGATCCAAACATCCACCAGTTCGGGGCTGAACGAGGCAGCGAGATTATCGCCGCCACTTTCGACGAACACGAGTTCGAGTCCGGGAAGCGCGTCTTCCAGTTGCGCGATGGCCTGCAGGTTCATGGAAGCGTCCTCGCGAATCGCGGAGTGCGGACAAGCCCCCGTTTCGACGCCGCGGATGCGCTCTGCCGGAAGCGTCCCCGCGCGCAGCAGGAACTCGGCATCCTCTTTCGTGTAAATGTCGTTGGTTACGACCGCCAGACTGTACTTTGGCCAGAGCCTGCGGCTGAGCCGGTCTGCCAAAGCTGTCTTTCCCGAACCTACTGGTCCAGCGATTCCCACTCGAAATGCGCGCTGTGTTTGTGCCGGTGTTCGCATGTCTCAGGAATGGTTGCGAAGTATGCGACAGGGGTTGCGCGCAGAGAAGAAAGAAATTGGCTATCGCGTCTATAACCGAAATTTATGAAAAGAACATTGATTATCGCAATAGCAATTATTGATTGGACAACCTATCCAGTGCGCCAATAGGCTTCTGCTCTGTTGACTATGTAGTCAACACAATAGGGCGTTGTGCCTGTATCCAGTTGACGTTCCGACCATCGTCCAACATTTCGCACGGAGGAAAGACTTTGACACGATTGTTGTTCAACCAGTTCCGCAAGCCTTCCGTCTGGTTGCTTGCCTTGACGGCGGCTATTTTCACAATCATGGTATCCCCGAGTTGGGCAGCCGATGATCAGGTCAAAGTCGGCGTCTTGCACTCGTTGACCGGGACAATGGCCATCAGCGAGGTCACGGTAAAGAACGCAACGCTACTCGCTATCGACGAGATCAACGCGTCGGGTGGCGTGCTGGGCAAGAAAATCCAGCCGGTGATCGAGGACGGCGCCTCTGATCCGGCTATGTTCGCGCAGAAGGCGCAGAAGCTGATCCAGGAGCAGAAGGTGGTTACCGTTTTTGGCGGTTGGACATCCGCCAGCCGCAAGGCCATGTTGCCGGTATTCGAGCGCTTCCATTCTCTGCTCTGGTACCCGGTTCAGTTTGAAGGCAACGAGTGTTCGCCCAACATTATGTATTCCGGCGCGCAACCCAACCAGCAGATACTGCCAGCGCTCGATTGGGCCTTCGAGAAGGGGTACAAGAAGATTTTTCTGCTGGGCTCCGATTACGTCTTTCCGCGGACCGCAAACCTGATCCTCAAGAAGCACATCGTCAGCGGCAAGGGTGTTGTCGCCGGTGAAGAATACGTGCCGCTGGGCGGTACCGACTTCAGCTCCATCATCACCAAGATCAGGGTCGCCAAACCCGACATCATCTTCAACACGTTGAACGGCGACAGCAACGTGTCGTTCTTCAAGCAGATGGCGGCGGCCGGTATGACGCCCGCCAAGCTGCCGGTAATGTCGTTCAGCATCGCCGAGCAGGAGGCGCAGGCGATGGGGACCACGGTGGTCGCAGGCAGCTATGCCGCCTGGAACTACTTCGAGAGCCTTTCAACGCCGGCCAACAAGAAACTGGTGGCAGCCTACAAGGCGAAGTTCGGCAAGACCGCGGCCCTTGACGATCCCATGATTCACGGCTATGTCGACGTGATCGAGTGGGCGGCAGCGGTGAAGAAGGCGGGCAGCTTCGATCCGGCCGCGGTGCGCAAGGCCGCCGTGCAACTGGACTGGGTGGATTCCTGCATGGGCAAGATCAAGTTCGCGCCCAACCAGAGCCTCTACCAGACGGCGTACGTGGGGCAGTTGCAGCCCGACGGCCAGTTCAAAATCCTGTGGCAGTCGAAGCAGCCGTTGCTGCCTGATCCTTACGATCCTTTGAGCTTCCCGGGAAAGACATGCGCGATTCCGCAACAGGAACGCGCCTCGCAATAAGGCTCTGAAGCAAGAAGGGAGTTATGGACACTGCGGTATTTGCGGGCCAGCTGTTCAACGGTATCAGCTTGGCATCAATCCTGTTGCTGGCCGCCCTCGGCCTCGCCTTGAGCTTCGGCGTGATGAACGTTATCAATATGGCTCACGGCGAATTGCTGATGGCGGGAGGGTATATCTCCTTCATGGTTGGCCGGGTGGTGCATGGTCGGGCTGCGCTGCCGTGTTCGCTGGTTGCGGCATTTCTTGGAGCGGCGTTTCTGGGCGGCTTACTGGAGCTCACGGTGATCCGTCGCCTGTACGGAAGGCCGCTCGATACTTTGCTGGCAACGTGGGGCATTAGCCTGATCCTGCAGCAAGGCGCGCGCAGTTTGTTTGGTGCCATCGGAGTGGAGGTTACTGCGCCATCGTGGCTCAGTGGCTCAACCGCCATAGGCGGAGTCGAACTGCCTCATGTGCGGCTGTTCATCATCGGTTTGGCATTGCTGGTTCTCGGGCTGATGGCGCTGTTCATTGCGCGATCGCCCTGGGGGCTGCTGCTGCGTGCGGTTCACCAGAACCGCGAGATGGCGGAAGCCCATGGCGTCAACACCGCTCGTGTCGATTTGACGGTGTTCGCTCTGGGCTCCGGTATCGCGGGATTGGCCGGATCGGCCCTGGCGCTGATATCGCCGGTCACCCCGACAATCGGCTCCAGCTATATCGTCTACGCTTTCCTGGTGGTGATCGTCGGAGGACTGGGAAGTCTGCTGGGGACCGTATTGGCGGCGCTGCTAGTGGGGGTCTTCTCTTCCTCCGTGCAGATCTTCACCAGCGTGAGCTTTGCCGATGTGATGTTGCTGGTGATGGTTGTGCTGTTCATCCAATTCCGACCCAAGGGCATCATCTACATGCGTAGCCGAGCACTGGAGGAGAGTTGAGTTGCGGGTCGCAAAAAACCTAGCTTATGGGGTGCTGCTCCTGTTCCTGGCGTCAGCGCCCTACTTTCTTTCCCCTTACCGTCTTTCACTACTGGGCCGGTTCTTCGCCTTGTCGATACTGGCGCTGGGACTCACGCTGGTATGGGGGTGGGGCGGGATTCTAAGTTTAGGCCAAGGAGTCTTCTTCGGGTTGGGGGCCTATGCGCTGGCTATGCACCTGAAGCTGGTAACCCTCGGTAAAGACGAACTGCCGGATTTTATGGTTTGGACCGGCATGGACCATCTGCCTTGGTGGTGGAACATATTCCACCGCCCGGGCGTTGCCTTGGCTGCCGTTGTGGTATTACCAACGCTGGGCGCGGCAGGACTGGCGTGGCTGGTCTTTCATCGCAGGGTTGGCGGCGTTTACTTCGCGTTGATCACGCAGGCCTTGGCACTGGCGTTCACGACGCTGTTGATCAGTCAGCAGCCGTACACGGGAGGATTTAACGGTCTCACCGACTACGGCACTCTGTTGGGATTCCAATTGAACGATACACCGGTCCAGAGGGCACTGTACTGGATCACGCTTGCGGTGCTCGTGTCCGCCTTCGTATGCAGCCAATGGCTGGTCGGCACAAATTTCGGAAAGATCCTGAACGCCATCCGTGGCAGCGAAAACCGCATGCGATTTCTGGGCTATAACACAGCTTCATACAAGGTTGTGGCCTTTGCCATTGGTGGAGCGTTCGCCGGCATCTCCGGCGCGCTATTCGCCTTGCATGTCGGTGTGATCTCGCCGGCAATGATCGGCGTGGTGCCTTCCATCGAGATGGTGGTCTGGGTCGCAGTCGGCGGGCGCAAGAGCCTGCTCGGTGCTGTTGCCGGCACGTTGCTGGTGAACTTCGGAAAAGATTGGATCAGCAGTGAAATGCCGAACCTGTGGCTTATCGTGATGGGAGCTCTGTTTGTGATTGTGGTATTGGTGCTGCCGGAGGGTCTGGCCGGGATCAAGGATCTGGGGAAATCGGCCTTCTGGAAGAGGGGTCCGCGCTCGGCCTCCATTCCCACAGGTGCCGAGGGGTCGAAAAGAACCGTTGTCTCGGAACACGGCTTGAAGGTGCGAGGTGCAGAATGAGTGAACCCCTGCTTCGTACCGAGGATTTGACCGTCTCGTTCGACGGCTTCAAGGCACTAGACGGCATGAACCTGGAAATCATGCCCCGACAGCTTCGGGTGCTGATCGGCCCCAATGGAGCAGGGAAATCAACGCTGCTCGACGCGATCATAGGTCGGGTACAACCCACTGGCGGACGAGTCATTTTCAAAGGGCGCGACATAACCCATCTTGCCGAATACCAGATTGTGCGTCGGGGTATCTGTCGCAAATTTCAAGCTCCGGGCATCATGGAAAATCTAACCGTGTTTGAGAGCCTGGCACTGGCCGCGCGGCGGAATCGCGACTGGTGGGCGACGCTTACGCGCGATTACGGCCAGCAGGCGCGTACCCGCGCCGAAGAGGTGCTGCGCCTGATCGGACTAGAGGAAAAACGGGACTCCTCGGCGGCCCGGTTGTCGCATGGCCAGAAACAGTGGCTGGAGATCGGCATGGTTGTCGTGTCCGATGCCGACCTGCTCCTTTTGGACGAGCCAGCCGCCGGGATGTCGCAGGCGGAAGCGACCCAGACGGCGGATCTGATCCGCCGGCTAACGGAGTGGCATAGTCTGCTGGTCATTGACCACGACATGGCTTTCATCGCCCAGTTGGACGCGCCGGTTACCGTCCTGCAAACGGGTCGACTCCTCAGGGAGGGCACACTGGAAGAAATCCGGAATGATCCGCAGGTTGCCGCCGTGTACTTGGGGAGGCCGCAGGAGGATGGGCATGCTGAAGCTTGAGGGCCTTTCGGCGGCATACGGCATGAGCCCTGTCCTTTATGGCATCGACCTGAGCGTGGGCCCGGGCGAAACGGTCACGCTGCTGGGCAGGAACGGAGCCGGTAAGACTACGCTGCTGCGGACGATCGTCGCCCTGCATCCGGAATCCGGCGGCAAGGTCCTCTTCGAAGACCGCGACGTTACCGGGAAACCAGCATTTGAACGTGTACGCCGAGGAATTGGTTATGTTCCCCAGGGACGCGGAATCTTTCCCCACCTTACCGTGGAAGAAAATCTCCGTGTAGGGCTCTCTGCGCTTGCTGGCCGCGGCAATGGCGGGCCGCGCTCGATCCCGGAGCATATCTACGATCTGTTTCCGACCGTGGCGCGATTGCGCCAGCGCAAGGGCGGCGTGCTCAGCGGAGGCGAGCAGCAACAACTGGCAATCGCCAGAGCGCTGGTGACGCGCCCGAAGTTGCTGATCCTCGACGAACCAACGGAGGGTATTCAGCCCTCAATCGTTCAGCAAATCGACGGTGCTATCAAGGCGATTCAGAAGGATCTCAATATCTCCATTCTCCTGGTTGAGCAGTTTCTCGATTTCGTATGGTCGATTGCGACTCGCTTCTATGTCTTGCAGCGCGGGGTCGTGGCGGACCAAGGCAGCACAAGCGATCGCAGCCCCGGTTCGGTTTTGCACCTGCTGAACCTTTGAGGTGGATTGTCCCGTCCAGCGGCTTTGTTACCCCAGAGGCCTTCGACAGCGCACACACCGTTCCGTTAACAATCCCGCGGAATCTGATCCTAAGCAGCGCCGCCTACCTGTCACCCTCGATCCCGTAGCAATGGATTCGATACGGTCCCGAAGTCCGCTTCTGGGAGGTTGCAACGATCGGGTTTCGAACGAGTCACCATCCGCGGAGTTCGTGCTTCCGATCCAAGACGGAAGCCGGTTTTTCGGAGACAAATGGATCGAGCCGGTCTGCCTCGGTTATCGGATCGGCTCCGTGATCCAGAAAAAAGTGAATGATCCTAGGTTCCCAACTAAGCAAAACGTCAGCAAGGGGGACGGAGGTGAATATCGGAGTTACCAGCGTCGCTCGACGGACACTCCACGAGCCTTGTGCTTTGTCTCTGGATTAGCTAGAACCTGCTCAAGCGTACGGTTCTGCTGCCGTATAAATGAGTATTGAGCCGGTCGTTTCATCGGCCAGTGCAAGATGAAACGAACGCATGGTAGCTGCAGCACCATAAGACTGCAGCCGACGACACTGATTGACGCTTACGTCACTGAATACGCTATTGGTGTCTCTGTAGTTAACACGTTGCAACAGTGACGTGACCGGCGAATTTTGTACCAGTGGAAAATGAGAGAGACACTGTTACGAGAGGAGCTGGAAAATGGCGAGGAGAGAAATACACGCCGGAGCAGATCGTCGGGATTCTGCGTCAGGTTGAAGTAGCCGTGAGCAACGGCCGGAACACTCGGCGCAAGCCTGCCGAGAGGCCGGGCATCGTTGAGCACACCTATTATCGCTGGCGCAAGGAATACGGTGGGTTAAAGCTCGAACAGGCGACGCGGATGAAGACTCTGGAGAAGGAGAACACACGGCTGCGGCGCCTGGTGACGGAGTTGTCGCTGGAGAAACAGATTCTAAAGGACGTGGCGGAGGGAAACTTCTAAGCCCTGAACGGCGACGTTGCGCGGTCGAACATGCTCGTCAGCAGTATGGATATCGGAGCGGCGTGCTTGCCGGCTGTTGGGGCAGTGGAGAGGGACGCAGCGATACATCACGACGCAGCGCGACGATGAGGATGCGCTGACACGAGCGATCATTGAGCTGGCCAGCCAATATGGCCGTTATGGCTATCGCCGGATCACGGTGTTGTTGCAATGGGCGGGCTGGAATGTGGGACGGGACCGGGTGCAGCGAATCTGGCGGCGGGAAGGGTTGCGGGTGCCGCAGAAACAGAAACCGCGTGGCAGGCTGTGGTTGAACGACGGCTCCTGCGTGCGGCTTCGACCGGAACATGAGAACCACGTGTGGAGCTACGACTTCGTCAGCGCTTTACGCAGGATGGACGGACGTTGCGGGTGCTGACGCTGATCGACGAGTACACGCGGAAGTGCCTGGCACTGCGGGTCGCTCGACGGCTGAACAGCTACGACCTGATCGAGACGCTGGCCGACGTGATGCTGATCCACGGAGTGCCGGAGCACATACGATCGGATAATGGGCCTGAGTTCGTTGCCCAGAAGTTACGAAAGTGGTTATCGGCGGTGGGAGCCAAGACGCTGTACATCGAACCGGGCAGTCCGTGGGAGAACGGATACTGCGAAAGCTTCAACGGCAAGTTTCGAGATGAGTGCCTGAACGGGGAAATCTTCTACTCGTTGAAGGAGGCACAGGCAGTGATCGAGCAATGGAGAGTGCAATACAACGAGGTGCGTCCACACTCGTCGTTGGGGTACAGGCCACCGGCGCCCAAGGCAATCTTGCCGAAGCAACCGGGGCATGGGGATGTGGAAAACGCCATGCGTTTCCCACATCCCCACACCCGCGGCGGCGACTACGGACAAACCTCAAACGAGGCGCTACACTAACTTTCTACTTGGTACAAAATACCGGTCAGCTCAGAAGAAATATCACGTCCGTTCCCGGAAGGGGAACGGCGGCGGGGCGGCGGCAGGAATCCAGGGCTTCTTTTTTCTTCTACTTCTTACCCGCCCCCATATAAAGAAGACCAACTTCCCAACCCAGTCCCTTCTCTGGGAATGAACAGCTAAAGCCAGGCTGAAAGACCAGAAGACCGCCATCATCGGCGGGACCCAACAAGCAGTTCCCCAACTACAACAAAGACCCCCAAACACATAGCATGGTTAGCAGAGGTGATGAGATCCATCGCTGGATGCAGCGGAGCCAGCCGGGTACTTTCTAGAAAGCGGCGCCGCGTAAACTCTCGACCTGGCATTCACTGGACCAGGAGTGTGAGTAATACAAAATCCACAAGTATTTGCGGTACTCGCAACTGGCAATCACAAGATCTGGCCATGGAACTGATTACCCGGCCGGGCTCTTAGCTTGGTACCAACTTAGCCGACGCCGCTATAGGTAGTAGTTATCCAAGTGGTGCGCTCCAGCATCGCAAAGCCACACGTCTCTTGCTCCCGCGCGAGACAGATTTTTCTATTCGTCGCGGAGCACTCAGTGTAAAGGGTATAAACCGTACCTTTAATGAAGGCTTCCGCGACACGGCCTGCCAGGGCTCGACGAAGCGGGCGACGAAGGTCGCCTGCATCTCGGTCACGGCATCGTCGATCGACACGCCGGAGCCTTCGTTCAGGATCTCGACGCCGAAGATCTTCATGGTCGTGGCCGCGCCCTGTTCGTTGGTGCCGGCGAGTGTGATATCGAAGGGCAGGATCTGGTCGGAGTACCAGGGTTTGGCTGCTTCCTTCATGCCGCTGACGGCCGTCATCTGCGTATCCATCTGATCGATGGTGGAGCCGGCGGTCTGGCCGCTGTCCCGAACCAGGGTGCCCTGATAGATTGCGTTCTGCGACAGGAAGGCATTCTGATCGGTACGGAACTGGGGACGGATGTCATCGATGTTGGCGATGAACGTACCGCCGAGTTTGTGGACCAGGTTCAACAGAGCATGACGATCGAAGTTGACCCAGATGAGGGCTTTCCCCAAAGAAAAATGCACGTATCTGCCTCCCGACCCTTTGGTAGAGTCACCCGAATAAAATAAGCTATTGACATACCGTTGATATAACGACATAATTTAGGCCCATCCCAACCGACGGGCCAACTTTTAGGGAGGCTACACCATGAAACACACTCGCCGTCGCCGTCCGCTCCGTCCGTTCCGTCCCTGTCCAACTCGTTCCCAAGTGCGCCAGCAGATCGGCCGCGTTCGCGGCGCCATGCAGTTGTTCCAGGTGGAATGGCTGCTGGAAGCCCAGCAGGAGCAGTCCAACCCGGCGCGCCTCCGTTTCCTGCACGATGCCATCGACGCCCTTCGCGATGAACTCAGTGAACTGGAGCAACTCTAATAATGAAGAAGGCTGTGCTTTACATGAGGGTCTCGACTCTCGACCAGAATCCCGCGTCCCAGCTTCACGATCTTCAGCAAATGGCCCAACAGCGTGGGCTTGAGATCGTGGAGCAGTATGTCGATCACGGCATTAGCGGCACCCGGGCCCGGCGGCCCGGGTTAGACCGGATGCTGGCCGACGCCCGCCGCGGTCGCTTCGATGTCGTCCTGGTCTGGGCTTGCGATCGTCTGGCCCGGAGCGTGCGTCACTTCCTGGAAGTGCTGGATGAACTGAACCGGCTGAACATCGAGTACATCAGCTTCCGGGAGAACCTCGACACCGGCGGACCACTGGGCCGCGCCGTTGTCGTAATCATCTCTGCCATCGCCGAGTTGGAACGATCACTGATTGTCGAGAGGGTCCGGGCTGGGATGCGCCGGGCTCGACTCGAAGGCCGGCACATCGGGCGCCGCCCACTCGATATCGACCATGCCGCAGTCCTACGGCAGCGCATCCATGGCCAGAGCATCAGTCAGATCGCCCAAACCTTCTCGATCTCCAGGGCGAGCGTTTCACGCATCCTTAAACAGTGCCAAACGGCCTGTCCAAAAGGGTCGCTGCAAACCCATCCGCAAGTACAAGAAAACAGTCAGCCGCTTCCGGCTGCCTAAGCTGTTCCAAAAGGTGTGGGTTTAGACAATGCCTAGAATCCAGTTCCAACTCGACCTGCGCTGCCGAAAGCACCGGGACTTTACAGGTGACTGCCCCTTCTGTTGCTATGTCCGTCACTTCGATGTGGAGTTCGACAGGCTGCGCCAGCGCCGGGCCACTCTGGTCCGTCAACTACGTGAGAAGCTCAGATCTGGCGAGGTCGTCGTAATTGAGATCGTTTAGACTGCTGAAGGGAACATGGGAGTGTTGCCCACAGAGAACTCCTTCATAGGCGGCTGCGTCCCACACCAAAGCGCGGCCCTCCGCTCCCGTCAGTGCTGTAAACAAAGCGAACACGGATGAGTAGATGTTGCGGCAGAAACGAATAACTTCCGGATGGCTCGTCATCCTAGAACGAGATTCCTCGCCGCACGGAAGATCCCATTTGGTGCGGGCCAACAGTGAAAATGATGCGGTATGCCCGCTGGCAGCATCGAGCGCGGCAATACTTCTTCACGTCTAGGCTATTTGACTTAAATCTTTGGCCAACTCAAAGTTCTGTAAATAGCCCTTTACAATTGGCCATTTTCAGAGCAGAATCGGTTGCCAAAATCACAGTACTTCAGGAGAAGTAGAAGAGAAGGAACAGCCGAAGTATCGGAGCGCAATAAGATCGGAGCGCAATAAGATCCTCGAAATCATGGAGAAATGTACTATCTGCAATCTTGCATGATGGGGAATATTCGTATATTGTCCCGGCAAACTTCGCGCTTCGCAAAACGGCGTATGGGGTAGAACTCTGCTTTCACGGCGCCAACGAAGGCAAAAAGATAGTTCTCCGTCGAAGCCAAACAGGAAGCGAAAAGCCGCAGCGATGGACTCGCGTCGCCGGTGAACACACATTAAGCCTTTTGCGCTTGCTCGCAGAGGAAGGGGCGGACCACAAAGAGGGGTGAGCACATGACTGATTTGACCAAGACCGAAACTGAAAAGACAACGACCGACGCTGTGAAACAAACCATAACGGCGGCTGCACACTCGATCGGGAAGAAACGCTACTGGATTGCGGGTTTTTGTTTCTTGGCTTACGTTGTCGCGTTCATGGATCGTTCGAATATCGGGGTGCTTATTGCCGATCGTGGTTTCACCAATGCGCTCGGTATTGCCAACGATAAATCCGCGCAAGGTTCGCTGATGTCCGTATTTCTGGTTTCTTATGGCGTCACTTGTTTCCTTGCTGGTCCCTTCGTACAACGCTTTGGCGCCAAAAAGACGCTAATAGCGGGACTGTTCTGCTGGGCGGTCTTAATGGCGATCATGGGAGCAGTGCCTTCACTTCGGATTATGCTGATCTGCCGCGGCCTGCTAGGCGTGGGAGAATCGGTGCTGGGCCCGGCGGTTGCATCACTTGTTCAGGCATGGTTCCCCAAGAATGAAAGGGCGACTGCAAATGGCGTGTGGTATGTCGGAATTAAGATTGCCCAGATCATTGCTTCTCCGGTTTTGGCACTATGGATTTACCAGGTGGGTTGGCGAGGCAGCTTTTACATCGTCGCCGCGATCGGGCTGGTCCCGCTCTTTCTGACAGTACGCCATGTTTATGATCATCCGTCTAAAAGCCCGATCATTAGCAAAGAAGAACAAGAGTATATCGCTGCTGGAGGCGGGGGGCCAGCTGCGGTTGTAACCAGCAGGAAGATGGAGTTTAGCTTTTTGAAATCTGCGACTTTCTGGTACATAGTTGTGGTTTACTCGATCGCGAACGCGGGACTATGGGGCTTTACCTCTTGGGTCCCTTCGTATTTGAAGGTGACCCTGGGGTTCTCCTGGAAAGAGATGGGAATGCTATCGGCGCTGCCTTTCCTCTCCGCCACAATCTTGGTCCTGGTGCTTACCCCTATTATGGATAAGCTCAATCGCCGAGCGGTCTTTGCCCTAGTATGCTTATTAGTCTATGGGGTGGCGCTCGTGATCGCCATGACAACAGAGAGCCGAATGGTTGCGGTTGGCGTGCTCTCACTCGCATTGGCTACTTGCTCCGTCACAAGTCCTGTTGCGTTTGTGCTGGTACAAAATATTACGACTCCAAGCCAGGTTGCGACGGCTACAGGCACTTTGAACGGAGTCTCTTATGTTATTGCATCGATCGCGCCTTACGGCATGGGATTGCTGTACAACTGGACCGGAACGCTCAAGTCTGGCTTTCTCGGCCTTAGTGCAATGGTAATTGTAGGCGTCTTCTTATGTATTCCGTTGGTGCGGCAACGCCTGTAGTACGCATTTGCGACTACGTTGCCACCGAGGTGCGCTATGAATACAAGATTTCACGGCCTAATCGCCTTCCCTGTTACTCCCACATCGCGGTGGAGATTTGACCGGCACGCAGGAACTGCGGTGCAACTCAAGTAACTAATCAGGCAAGGGCAAACGGCTGCTTCAAGCACAAGAAAGAGGACAGACACTATGATTCGAAGTTCCGAGGATCCGGTAACTCGCATGGCCAAGCTCTTGGCACTGCTCCATTACTCTATGTCGAAAGAGATCGTGGCAGCTCTGGGCGAAGATCGTGGCAAGGAGGTTGTCCTGGCGGCGATTAAGAGGTTTGGGGAAGCCCGGCTGAAGTCGATGAAGGAGGAAGCCCTAGAACGGGGAATGGACCCCAACTGTTTCGCAACATACAAGCAAGTGCGCGATATGCCGGGAAACGGATGGGAGCGTGACGCCAACAATCCCATGAAGATCACCTTTTGTCCCATGGATAGCGTCTGGGCGCAATACGGAGAAGAAGGCCGAAGACTGGGATATCTTTATTGCGCGATTGACCATGTCCTGTATGACGGCTTCAACGCCGACTTGGAGCGGCCATCCTGCCGCGCATTAGGCGATGACTGCTGCGATTTCCATCCCAAACCCCGAACATAGGTGTGCACATTGGAGTGACACGCGCAAGTTGACGGGGCCGTTGGCCAATGCTTCGGTGGGAGAAAAGAGCCTCGCCGTGAGTCTCGTATTCAGTGCGTTTCTGAACGGTGGTTCGTTGCGTAGAAGTCGCTAAAAGCGAGCAGCGTTTTACGGCCACCTTTCGCTTCGGTTAGGCGCGGTACCAATTTTGACCTTAATGAAAGAGGAGTTATATGGAGCCTGTGACAAGGTTTGATCTTACAAGGGAAGAATACTTGGCGCTGGAACCCGTCGAGTTTAGGGCGCGTTTCAGAGAACGTGTGCACCACACTTTGGAAATTCAGACGTATGCCGCGATGCATTCCGGGAAACAGCTTTCAGAGTCCCAGACGAACAGGGTAAAGGCCTTAATTCAAATATGGGAAGAGAAGGGCTTGCCAAAGGATACTGCCGACTATCAGTGGGCGGCTGAACTCGTTTGCTTCGCTGAGCAGAGCCAAGCCGGAAAGAAAGTCGATTTAAGTAGGTTCGCGCCCAGGAAGCCAAGCGAAGCTGACGTTCAGGCGTTTGAGGCGATCCTTTATGAGCGCCGTTCTGTGCGGCACTGGACAGACCAGGATGTTCCCGACGAGATCATCGACAAGTTGATGCAAGCGGGTTTGTGGGCTGCGCATTCTTGCAATCTCCAGTCCATCCGTTATCTTGTTGTACGCGAGAAGAACGATCCGGGGCTTTTTGCGGGAAGCGATATACCTGGCGGGCCGGTTCATGTGGTTCTGCTGCAGGATATGCGTGTTTACAACGCGAATCCTCGTAATCCTGTAAGGAATCGCCTGCTGGACTGCGGTGCGGCCGCGCAGAACATAGTGCTTGCCGCCCATGCCTACGGCTTGGGTGGTTGCTGGTTGACTTTCACGGACAAGATGATCGAGAGACTAAACGCGCACTTCAATATTCCTGAAGACATAAAGATCGTCACTTATGTTGATGTCGGATACCCGGATCAGACTCCTTCAGCGCCGCGCCGTCTTACTCTGTCGGAGATGATATTTGCGCGCATATAGGCGTAAAAACACCAGTTATGACGATGATCTTCGTCGGGTAGCCAATTTGCCCGCACGGCCTCAAAGAGGGACTTAGAATCACCGTTCGGCCAAATTCTCGGACCCTCTTTCGGCTGTACCGAACCTGTTGCCGTGACGCTCGCAGCTCCTGGTGCGGTGCAGGCCTCCCGTGGCTGGACGCCGTCCTCCCAGCACCTGCCTTTGCCTGAGGTGTGGGAGGGCGACGTCTGTGCCATCCAAGTGCAAGTCAGCCGAAGCATATTTAAGAACGCTTTCGCGATCCCGATCCCGAATAAGGAGGGTCTTAAAGGGATTCTTATGACCGCTGCGCTTGGCGCTTTCTGTGATCCGCGGCATGGAATGGCCATTTTTCAGCGCTTAGGTCACGAGGATAGGCTCAGGGATGACCAATATAGTCCAAGCGTCCGCCGTCCACTGTGAGAATCTGTCCGGTAATAAAGCCGGATTCAGGCGAAACCAAAAAAGCCACGGCATGCGCAATGTCTTCCGGAGTACCCGAGCGGCGCACCATGGTTAGAGCCGAGAGACCGTCAATGATGGCCGCAGCCTGCTCCGGAGTACGATTCTGATACGTTATATCTGTGACCACAAAGCCGGGCGCCACCGCGTTGACCGTAATGCCATATTGACCAAGTTCCATAGCAAAGCGTTTCGTTAAAACCGAGGCCGCTGCTTTTGTCGCTGAATAGAAATCCATCCCGCTCCGGGCTGTGGCATGAGCAGCGGTCGACGTTATATTCACGATCCTCCCGCAGCGACGTGTCTGCATGCCGGAGACAACCGTGCGGGTTGTGTTAATAAGACCATCTACATTGGTGCGCTGCATGCTTTGCATCTGCGAGTAATCGGAATCCAAGAGATCACCACGGCGAAAGATACCGGCATTGTTCACCAGGATCGCGATAGGGCCGAGCTCGTGCTCTACCCGCTTGATCATTTCCACAACGGCACGCATGTCTCCCACATCTGCACTTTCTGCCAGCGCGCAACCGCCTGTATTCCGGATCTTTGCGACTACCGATTCCGCTGCGTCGCGGCTTTCGCGATAGTTAACCGCTACCGCTGCGCCTTCGCGTGCCAGACGGAGTGCGATAGCCCTGCCAATTCCTCGCGCCGCGCCAGTCACCAGCGCTGTTGTCCCTTGAAGCGTCATGCCAGAATCAGCCTCCCAGCTTGGAACCAACGAGCTGCTTGTTACGCTAGACCAGCCTCGGCGCCAGCGGTGCCATCTGCCTATCCATGTCCATCACCGGTTCCGCTTCTTTCTGAGTCACGGTTTCCATCGCGGCTTGCCTGGTCGTTATGCCTCGTACAGCTCACGCCGTGTAGTTTTACGCTGGAATGCCAGATATTCCTGCCGCGTGATCGGCGGTTTGGCTTTAGCGAGCACCTCTCTAGCTCCACGCGCCCCTTCCGCGAGTAGGTCCACCGCCATGGCCGCCAGCAATTTGGCCATGCCGACATAAGCTAAGTGTTTGTCTTCTATGTGGTAGTCGGCGCCATGACCCGTGCCGCAGGCTCCGCCAATGAAAGGATCGAGCACGGGCATCACCTGCGACAGATCCCCCATGTCAGTCGAGCCAGAGCGATGTCCGGTGATGCGGAAATGTTCTTTGCCGAGCAGGTCAACTGCGTTGGCCTGGAGATTCCTGCATAGCAGGGTCGCACTTCATAGGCATATAACCAGGCCACGTCTCGATCTCCACCTTGGCTCCCAGAGCAAGCGCTCCTGCGCGCAAGGCCCTGTCCACTTTGTTAGCAGCATCGACAATCGCCTCCACCGTTTTACCGCGCACGAAAGTCTCCAGACGCACATCAGCGGGAATTACGTTCACCTGCGAGCCGCCCTGCGTAATGATGGGGTGGACGCGAATACTGTCCTCGTCCCGGAAGGTCTCTCGCAGGGCATTGATAGCCATAAGCCCGATCTGGGCGGCGTTGAGAGCGTTGATTCCCTTGTGGGGCATGCCGCCTGCATGAGCCGCCCGGCCGATGTAGCGGGCGGTTTTGGCCACGAAGCCGTTGTTGGAGGCAGACACCGACACTTTGCCGTCTTCCGGCTGAGGAGTGGTATGAATCATCATAGCGACATCCACATCGTCGAAGTGGCCGAGGCGAAGGAGTTCGGGCTTGCCTCCGATGAACTCAAGCCGGCCCGCTTGGACTTGGCTCACGCGCCAAGCGATATCGCCATACTCCTCCGCTGGCACGGCGAATAGCACCACGCGCCCGGCCAACTGCTGCATCACTTTGGAATCTACCAAGCCCATAGCAGCGCCCAGGAGTCCGGCGATCTGCGCATTGTGGCCGCAGGCGTGCGCCGCACCCGTTGCCGGATCGGCTTCCGGATGCCCGGCGACTATCAAGGCATCGAGCTCCCCGAGAATGGCAAATGTCGGACCGTCACCTGCACCACCCGGAAGTTCAGCCCGAACTCCGGTAAGCGCTAACCCAGTGCGGGGCTTGAGCCCCAGCTTTCCGAAAACCTCTTCAACGACGCGGGCGGTTTTCACCTCTTTGAACCCGAGCTCAGGATGACGGCGAAGCCCCTCGCCGACAGCGATAATCTCCTCGCTTCTGCGCTCAATTGCATCGAATACTTGTCGCTTCAGGTCATCAGTAGTCATCGGTATCCTCCGGAAGCAGCTTTTGTGCG